>NZ_KN214134.1:0-78300 GCF_000763055.1 Collinsella sp. 4_8_47FAA
AACTGGTGTGTCCATCCTCGCAGTATCCGGTTCTCAAGGTGCACGCCCCGCGGCTGATCCGGTCCGACCGGGCCGCGCGGCAAGGAGATATATTGCCAGACCGGAGGGGCCCCGGGGGCGGGAATCGCGCACTCCATATTTTGTTCACAAATGAATAGGTCCCTCAGTCGCATCACTGAGGTTAAAACTGAAGCATTGGCTTCTGATATTGGCGATGACCAGCTGTTTTATGTGTATTGAGACATCGGTCATCTCTGGAGCGCTACTTTACTCCAAAGGCATCAGTTATTTGTTTCCCATCGGTAAAAGGCGGGTTTTGTTCGCCAAGCGTTCTTATATATAGATAGATACGGGTTCGAACCCGTGCACCGGCAACAAAAAAGCGACCAACCGGAGTCGATCGCTTTCTTTTCTATGGTGGGCCGTCAGGGGTTCAGCCTGCTTCGCAGGCGGCCGCTGCGGCGCTTTCGCGCCTTGCGCGCTGCGCTGGCAAACGCTCACGCGTTTACTCAGCTCCGCGCCCCGACGGGTTCGAACCCATGAAAGGGCGACAAAAAAGACGGCCAACCGAAGTTGACCGTCTCAACAATCTTTGGGTGGGCCGTCAGGGGTTCGAACCCTGGACCTTGGGATTAAAAGTCCCCTGCTCTGCCAGCTGAGCTAACGGCCCGCGGGTGGCATTGTACCACGGTCTGGGACTATTCCCAACTCCATTGGCCGTTCTGGAAAATCACAACTTCACGTCCATCAGGCGTAATGCCCGTAATATCGATGTCGTCCGTGCCGATCATAAAATCGACGTGCGTGCTCGAGACGTTAACGCCATGCTCCAGGAGCTCCTCCTTGGACATGTCATACCCACCCTCGATGCATTCGGGGAAACCGACACCTAGCGCGAGATGGCAGCTAGCGTTCTCGTCATAGAGCGTGTCATAGAACAGAACGCCGCTTTCGCGGATCGGAGTGTTCTTGGAAATGAGCGCGACCTCGCCCAGATGAGCGGCACCTTCATCGGTGTCAATAATGCTCGCAAGCGTTGCCTTGCCCACGCGGGCGTCGTAGTCCACCACGCGGCCGCCCTCGAACTTAATCCAAAAATCTTCGACTTTATTGCCGTGGTGGATGAGCGGCATGGCCGAGTACACGATACCGTCGGCGCGCATGCGATCGGGCGAGGTGAAGACTTCCTCGGTGGGAATGTTGGGGAAGAAGGGGTGTCCATCGGGCGTCTTGCCCTTGCCGCCGGCCCACTCGTGACCCTTCGTCATGCCAATCGTCAGATCGGTTCCATTTGCCGCGGTGTAATGCAAGTAGTCGAAACGATTGTCGTTCAGGAAACGCAGGTTCTTTTCGAATGCGGCGTCATGGAGTTCCCAGTCGCTCTCCGGGTCCTGGCCATCGGCGCGCGCGGTGTGCAGAATCGCATTCCACAGTTTATAGATTGCAACCTCATCGGCGTCTCCTGGGAACACCTCGTGCGCCCAAGCCACGACCGGAGCGCCGGCGATGCACCACGGATTGATGTTGTAATCCAGTCCACGGCGGAAAACTTTGCACTGCGTATTCCTCGCCTTTGATGCCGCGGCCGGCTTGGCTGGATCGATGCCCTTGAGGGCCGCAGGATCCGCACCTTCGATAAAGACAAAGCAGGCACCATCCTGGGCCAAGGAATCCAGCTGCATGCGCTTCCACTCGGGTGTCTGCTCAAAATAGCTTTTCTCGACATGCTCGTACGTGAGCCTCGTCACGGCATCATCGGCCCAAATGACCGTCACGTGGCCGGCGGCGGCAGCATAGGCCTCCGCGACCACCACGCGCGCAAACGGCGCGCACTCGACCGGAGACTGAACGACGACCTCCTGGCCGGGCTTGACGTTTACGCCCTTGCGGACGACCAGGCGCGCGTAGTTTTTAATCTTGGGCTCCAGGGCCTTCATGCCCTCCAGAGCCTCTTCGACCGTCAGGGCAGCTCGAATCATGTGCCACTCCATCTATCTATAGAACAGTAAAAAGGCGCGCCGCAAAAACGACGCGCCTTATATCTTAGCGATAAGTATGTATGCAAACGCTACTTCTTCTTGGAGTCCTTCTGGTCCTCCTCGGCAGCCGCGCGCTCAATAAGAGCGTTGAGCTTGTTCTCGGACATGCCCTCGGCCTGCGCGCGGTACATGTTGCGCAAGGGACGAATACGAGCGAAGTCGTAGATAAAGTCACCTAGGATGATGACATAGGACAAAACGATGCCGACCATCTGGACAGGGCTGGACACCATGCCAGCGGGAGCGAAGTACAGCGAGGCCCAAATTGCCACGACGAGCACCATGCCAATGGCGAGCACAATCCACCAGATGCGACGGCGCTTGGTGTAGTCCTCGTCCTGCTTGAGGAGGATATTCGACACCGTATAGATGCGGTCCTCCTTGGCGCGCTGCTTGGCCTTGCGGGCGCGCTTCTCCTCTTTAGAGAGGCCCTCGAGGTTCTCGCCCTTCTCGAGCTCTTTGCGGCGTGCCTTAGACGAAGCCGGCACGACGCGAACGGAGCTCGCTGCTTGGCGGGCGGGCTTAGCAGATGCGGCAGACTTGCGCGCAACCCCGGTAACTTCGTGGGATTGCGTGCGCTTGTTCGTGGCGCTACGGGTACTCACTTATGCGTTCTCCTTCATGCTTGTGAACTGGGAGCCGGTGATGATCTGGAAGGCCTCGCGATAGCGCTCGGACGTGCCATCGATGACCTCGGCGGGCAGGTGCGGGGTCTCCCCCGTCATATCCCAGTTGGCCTTGAGCCAATTGCGGACGAATTGCTTGTCGTAGCTAGGCTGGATCTTGCCCTCCTCGTAGCTGGCAGCAGGCCAGAAACGGCTGGAGTCAGGCGTGAGGCACTCGTCGATCAGCGTGACCTTGCCATCAATAACACCAAACTCGAACTTGGTGTCGGCAATGATGATGCCACGGGTCGCGGCGTACTCGGCAGCGGCCTTGTAGATCTTGAGGGAAAGGTCACGAATCTGCGTGGCGATGTCCTCGCCCACGATCTCGCAGCAACGCTCGAACGAGATGTTCTCGTCGTGGTCACCGATCTCGGCCTTCGTGGACGGCGTGAACAACGGCTCGGGAAGCTTGGAAGCCTCGGTCAGGCCCTCAGGCAGCTGGATGCCGCAGACGGTGCCGTTCTCGTCGTAGGTCTTCTTGCCCGAACCGGTCAGATAGCCGCGGACGATGCACTCGATAGGAATCGTCTGGGCCTTCTTAACCAGCATGGCGCGGCCAGCGAGGTAGTCACGATACTCAGCAAACTCCTCGGGGAAATCCGCCGGGTCGATGGAAACGAGATGGTTGGGGACGATGTCGGCAAACTTATCGAACCAGAATGCCGAGATGCGATTGAGCACCTCTCCCTTAAACGGAATCTCGTCGGGAAGAATGAAGTCGAACGCAGAAATGCGGTCGGTGGCGACCATCAGCAGGTTTTCACCGGCATCGTAAATATCACGAACCTTGCCACGGGAATCCGGACGACGCTCCATCGTTGTCACGTGAGTCACTCCTTACCTAAATACGACAGAAATGCGGGTTCTTTCCCGCATGTTTTCGCAAACTCGGAGCGGCAGGGACGCGGCCCCTCCTTCACCGAATAGCGAAAAGCTAGTGTTCCATTGTAGTAGATGCCGCGTCTGCCGTGTGCTCGCGGGGCAGATGAATTGTAAAAGTCGTACCCTTTCCAAGCTCCGACTCCACGGATATGTAGCCATGGTGACGCTCGACAATCTGCTTGGTCACGGCGAGGCCGACGCCCAGGCCGCCAGCTTCGCGGGCGCGGCTGGCATCGGCGCGCCAAAACCGCCCGAAAATGCGCGACAGATCGTCCTTGGCAATACCGATGCCGGTATCAGAAACGGCAATGCTGACGTGCCTGCGGTCACTGAGCACCGACACCACGACCCAACCGCCCTCGGGGGTATAGCGCATGGCGTTGCTCATGAGGTTGATAACACATTGCGTGATCATGTCGGGATCTGCCTCGACAACGTCATCGTGGCCCTGCGTCTCATCTGCAAAGCGCAAACGCAGGTCACGGTCGGCAAACAGGCGCTCCTGGCCATTCACAATCGATCGCACGAACGGAACCATGTCCACCGGTTCTAGATTGAGCGGAGCCGTGCTGTTTTCCATACGCGATAGGTCGAGCATCTGCTGCACCAGACGAGCCAGGCGACGCGTCTCGGAAGCAACGGTCTCCAAATGCTCATCGTCGGTGGGATACACGCCATCCTGCATGGCCTCGACCGTTGCGAGCATGGCCATAAGCGGCGTGCGAAGCTCGTGTGCAACGTCTGAGGTCAGGCGCTTCTCGTGTTTCATATCCTTCTCGAGCGAAGTGGCCATCTCATCGAAGGTCTCACCCAGCTGATCGATCTCGTCATCACCGCGCAGTCCCGTGCGAGCCGACAGGTCGCCGTCACGGATTTGCTTTGCGGTACTGGTGATGCGATGAATCGGCTTGGTGAGCATGCGCGACACGAGCGATCCGATAACGACCGAAATGCAGATTGCAACAACCGCGGCGAGGGCCATGGCGTTAAAGGTCTTCTCCCTAAACGCAGAGTCCGCCTTGGTGAGCAGAGCGTCGGAGCCGATGGCCCACAGCTTTACCTGTCCGACATGCTCGCCGGAAGACGTTACAATCTCGACGTTAGCAACGCTATCGGAGTCGGTTGGAGCAGACGAGACCGGGCTATGCGATGCCCTCTTGCCGCTCGTGTCGTCGGTCGTAGCCTGGTTTTCGCGTACATCGGCGGTGGCGCTTGCCGAGGGCCAGGAATCGTCATAAACGATCACGCCCTTTTTATTGACGACCTGCATGCCCAGATCGTCGGAAACCAAACTCGACGTTGCGACCGTGCGCAGTTCTCCCGCGGTCCAAGAGCCGTTTTCCTCATATGAGGTCGCCAACTTCTCGGCAGCGGAATTTGCGATTTCGACGATATTGGAGCGTGTGTAATCCGAAAAGACCGTGCCCCACACAACAGAGACAACGCCCACCAGCACCAATACTGTCATGAGCGATGTCAGAGCAAAAGCAAGTGCCATGCGCGAGGGATAGCTCATCGTTGGCCGTGAATCGGAACGAGGCGTGTTCCAACTAGCCTTGGAACCCGCCTCGCTCTCCTGCTTGTGCTTTTGTCCGATTTCAAAGCGCGCAGGTGTCATATGTGATTTCCCTATTTCTCGTCCGACTTATCGGTCTTGGCCGGAGCCTCGAAGCGATAGCCGACACCATGGACGGTGTAGAGCCACTTGGGCTTCTTGGGATCATCGCCCAGCTTGGCGCGAAGATTCTTCACGTGGCTATCGATGGTGCGCTCATAGCCCTCAAAGTCATACCCGAGCACTTTCTCGACCAGCTCCATGCGGTTATACACACGGCCGGGATGGCGGGCAAGCGTGGTGAGCAGCTTGAACTCGGAAGCCGTCAGATCGACTTCCTTGCCCTCGACCAAGATCTTGTGGCCCGAGATATCGATGACCAGATCGCCGAAGTCGAGTACCTCGACGGCGGGCTCGTCGGCCTGATGGGCGCGGCGGAACAGAGCGCGAACGCGGGCGACGAGCTCGCGCGGCGAGAACGGCTTAATCAGATAGTCGTCGGCGCCGAGCTCAAGACCGATAATACGGTCCTCGATCTCGCCCTTAGCCGTCAGCATGATGATGGGGACATCCGAGGTATCGCGAATGGTGCGGCAAACGCGCTCGCCGGGAATCTTGGGGAGCATAAGGTCGAGCACGACCAGGTCGAACTGATGCTTCTCGAACTCCTCGATCGCGGACTGGCCGTCGCCGACGCCCACAACCCAGTAGCCTTCGCGCTCGAGATAGGCAGCGACGGCGTCACGGATTGCCTTCTCATCCTCGACCAGCAGAATCTTTTTTGCATCTGAAGCCATAACACGGCCCCCCTGTCTCAATTAGCTAAGAACAAGCCCATTTTAACGCACCTGAGCCCGCCGGATGCCGCTATGACGCGGCAGCTCGGCGGGCGGTACTCACAATTACAACGCGTTTATTCCCCTGTTGGCGCCTTTTTAACCCCTCTAAGCTTAAAGAGAGAATAGACGTGCAGTGACCGTCTCTGGTATACCCTGGCTGTTGCGCACCGTGGCGTACGTAAGGAATGAGTCCGATTTTCCCGCCGTAGCTGGATAATCGCCATACTCCAAAGCGCGGTCGGGCGACAGCAGCGAGCCATAGGTCTTGGCAGAGGTGTCGATCAGGAAATGCGACGCCTGTACCTTAACAAGGTATTTATTCTTCTTGCCAGCCGCACATGCGAGCGGCTCGCGGGACAGGAAGAGGTACGGCCCTCCCTCATTACCGATATATGTGCCCATATTGCCCAGGCTGCCCACGCCACTATAGGCCGCCTCGATAGAAAACACGAAGGTATCGCCCATATATACGGCCTCGAAAGGCGAGACTGACGAGGGAAGGACTAGCTGGGCACGTTTGGTGTTGTTGCCGTCGGTCAGATCGATTGCCGTTATGCCGTAGTAGACGCCCTCGTCGTTGCGGACACGCGGCGAGATGGTCAAAATGCCGTCGCTCGCGCGCGGGGCCGATGCAAAGCGGCCCGTCGATTTCCAAATTACCTCGGCCTTGGATTCATCAAGCGAGCGACGATAGCAAAACGAATCACTACTCGTTTTATTGCCGCCTGCCGAAGGCATTTTATACCAGATGACTGATGCCCCGAACGCCGTAAACAGCGGCGGATCGTAGTCCTTGCCACCTCGATCGAGCTCAACCACGTCGCCAGAGAGCGAAGCGCCCGACAGATTTTGAGCGTAGAGCTTCCACGATGAATTGGCAAAGTTCATCTCAACCCACGCGAATACGCCGTCGCCGGCACGGACATCGTAGAATGCATATCCCGTGCCCTCGATAGGATCCTCGATTAATGTGGTAAGCGAGCCATCGCCCAGGTTGAGCACACCGAGCGTGTTGGCGTGCAGTGCCGATGCGGGCGCCATCATTGCCGCGGCGTAATCGCCGTCGCAGTAGTACAGCAGCGTACCCAGAGGCAGCGTCCACGACGCCGCCGGCTCAAGATCGATGTCGACTGCCTCGTACTCATCCGTAATCGAGATGATTTTGGAATCATCCTTGATAACCTGCGGCTCGCCGGCGGCATCATCGCTGGTGCCCGTTTTTTTCGAGCATCCGGCAAGCACCGTGGCAGCGCCCGCGGCAGCCCCACCGAGTACAAAGCCGCGACGCGATATTCCGTTCTTGATGTGATCGGCGATACCCATTAGGCGATCTCGGTGCGAGCGGCCTCGATAGCGCGTGTAAGCTGGTCGGCGCAGGAGGTCTTTTTCATACCGCAGGTATTACCGGCGAGAACCTCGATTACGCGATCGGCAGGAGCGCCCTCGACCAGCTTGGAGATAGCCTTGAGATTGCCGTCGCAGCCGCCGGTAAACTCAACGCCCATCACCTTGTTGCCGTCATCGGAAAGATCAAGGTGAATATTGCGAGCACACACGCCCTGAGGCTTGTAATCAAACGAAATCATGCGATCCCCTCTCAGAATGTTATTCGAGACGACTATTATCCCCGTCTTTCCCTAAATGCAACGAGGCGCTTTGCCGGCAACACACATTACCAGCAAAGCGCCCTAAAAAGCTAACGTTATGCCCGAACCTACTCGAAGCTCAGCTGCTCCAGACGATCAAAGACCGTGTCGATACGGGTGAGGAAGTCCCACGGATCAAAGATCTCGTCGAGCTTCTCCTGACTGACGGTGCAGCGCGGGTCGGCCTCGAGACGCTCCTTAAAGGTGGGGCCGGAGACACAATCCTGTACCTCGTGCCAGGTTGCCATAGCGTTCTCCTGCACAATGGCGTACGCGTCCTCGCGGGTGATGCCCGTGTCGACGAGGGCGAGCAGTACCTTGGAAGAGAAGATGAGGCCGCGGGTCTTATTGAGGTTGGCCATCATGCGGGCGGGATACAGTTGCAGGCCGTCGATAACGCGAATGAGGCACTGGAACATGTGGTCGAGGGCGATGAAGCTGTCGGCCTGGGCGACGCGCTCGGCAGAGGAGTGCGAAATGTCACGCTCGTGCCACAGGGCGACGTTGTCGAAGGCAACCTGCGCGTTGGCCTTCACGACGCGCGACAGGCCGCAGACCTTCTCCATGGTGATGGGGTTGCGCTTGTGCGGCATGGCGGAGCTGCCCTTTTGACCCTTACGGAACGGTTCCTCGGCCTCGAGTGTATCGGTCTTCTGCAGATTGCGAACCTCGGTAGCGATGCGCTCACAGGTGGCCGCGGCGGTGGCGAGAACGCCGGCGAGGTAGGCGTGATGATCGCGGCTAATAACCTGCGTGGACAGCGGGTCGTGAACCAGGCCCAGGTGCTCGCAGACATATTCCTCGACAAACGGCTCGATGGAGCTGTACGTGCCGACAGCGCCCGAGATGGCACCAAAGGCAACGTTCTTGCGGGCATCCTCAAGACGGTCCAGATCGCGCTTGAGCTCCCAGGCCCAAGAGCCAAACTTCATGCCAAAGGTCATCGGCTCGGCATGGATGCCATGAGTGCGGCCGGCGCAGAGCGTGTTGCGCTCCTCGAAGGCGCGACGCTTGCAAATCTCGCCGAGCTTCTTGACGTCCTCGATGATCAGGTCGCAGGCCTGGGTGAGCTGGTAGCACAGGGCCGTGTCGCCCAGATCCGAGCTGGTCATGCCATAGTGAACCCAGCGGCTGGGCTTGGGGTCGCCCTCGGGAACATCGGCATCGATGTATTCCTTCATGTTGGTCAGGAAGGCAATGACGTCGTGGCGCGTGACTTCCTCGATCTCATCGACCTTCGCCTTCTCAAAGTTGGCATGGTCGCGGATCCACTGGGCCTCGTCTTTGGAAATACCGATCTTGCCGAGCTCCGCCTGGGCCTCGCAGGCCAGAACCTCGATTTCCTGCCAAATGGCGTACTTGTTCTCGAGGGAGAAGATGTGTCCCATCTCCGGGCGGGTATAGCGATCGATCATAGCGGCTCCTTTTTGGTTATTGGCACGTTGGTCGTAACCCAACCATTGTACCGTGCGCAGGTGCAAGTATGGGCAGCAGGCATTAACCTAACATTTTGGAATTGGAGCGAGCATGGGGACGTCCGCGCATTTGCTTCGCAAATACGCACCGGCTGCGGTCGGCAGACCCGGTCCGCGCACACGCACGGGCACAGCGGGTTGGACCCGACGTTCCCGAGGTCCCCCGTACTCGATGGAGCGGGCAACGGGACATCCGCGTATTTGCTTCGCAAATACGCACCGGCTTCAGGCGCCTGTCGGCGCCTTCGCCTGCTCGCTACAAACGCTTCGCGTTTGCTTAACGCTCGCACCCTGGCGGGTTCGAGTCCCGGCGCTTGGTAGTAAAAAGCACGGCAACGTAACGCTGCCGTGCTTGTGCTTTTTACTGGAGCGGGCAACGGGACTCGAACCCGCGAGTGTCAGCTTGGGAAGCTGATGCCTTACCACTTGGCGATGCCCGCTTGTGTGTTGGCTAGTATAACGCGGTTGTCTTGTTCGATACAAGGGTGGCGATGCTTGTTTTAGCTGTGGAGATTCGTTTGAAAATCGCGTCAATTGTGGAGATGAGGACCTTTGACCTCCTGTTCTCCCTATCTTCTACCTGCGCTTTTGCTTGATTGTTGTATTTGAGCTCAATTTGTCAGGAATTGGGCAAGCTTTTGGTCAGGCTCCGGTACTTACCCGCATGAACCTCGGGGGTAGCCTCATCCTACGCGTCGCAGCCTCCCCATGCGGCGCACGAGGGATAAGGAGCAGCCATGTCCAACGCACCCACGCACTCTGTCCACAGCGCAATCGCAACAGGTCCGCTGCTCCTGCTCCTCTTCCTGCTTTTCGGCTGCCTGGCACCGAGAGCCGCATTTGCCGTCGATGGCTACGACCAACTCGGCTTCCGCACTATTAGCGATGATTGTGGGCCCTTCTTCATCGGCAAGTATGAAGCTCAAGACGCCTCGATTGCCTACTGCATGAACCAGGAGCGCCCCGGCCCCACCAAGCCGGGCGGCCCATGGCTCAACTTTGATCAAGGCTGGGTGTGGCTCGACGACGAGTTTGCGGCAATCGTTTGTCACGGATATCCTACCGCCACGTCGTTTGGCGGTTACCATCTTTCACCCGATCGCGCCCGCGCCGCAACCCAGCTTGCCGTATGGATGCTCAACGGCACTACCCATGTCGACGGTACCTATTCCTACACGACCGCTCAGGGCAAAACCAAGAGCGGGCACTTTACCGCCGACAATGAAGTCGTGGCGGCTGCGCGGTGGCTCCACGACAACGCAAAATCAGGAAGCATCAAAGCCGCTCCGCACCGCGCGCGGCGCTATCTAGGAGCCGTATCGGGCGGCAGGAAACGTCAAGACATGCTCTATGTACTGCCGGCAGTCTCTGTTTCCTTCAAAAAACAGTCTGCAAACGCCGCCATTACCAGCGGAAACAATACTTATCAGTTTGACGGGGCAACATTCGATATTTTTGAGAGCGCCAGCGGCGCGCATGTCGGCACCGTCCAGATGGACAGCAACGGTCGAGCGCAAGCAACACTTCTGCCCAACACGGCATACTACCTAGTTGAAACGAAGGCGCCGGCCGGCTATGTCCCCCGCCACGATCGTATTGCCTTTACCACGGGGAATGACGGCGGGCGGGTCGCCATTGATGAACAGCCCGGCACCATCAACCTGCGTATCGTAAAACTCGATGCCGCGACGAATGCCGGCCACCAGGTGGGAGCTTCGCTCGCAGGAGCAGAGTTCACGTGTGTGTCGCAATCAACCCCTGGATGGGCACAAATCCTCACGACCGACGAAAGCGGTCGGGCCACCCTCGCCGATGTCCCCTTAGGAACCTTTACCATCTACGAATCAAAAGCCCCCGAGGGCTACCTGCCATCCAACGACAGCTGGACCTATACCGTTGGAGCCGACCAGCTCGGCGATTCAGGCGTGGTCGAGATCGAATCTCGCGTTTCCAATATCCCCATTGCGTTTAACCTTGAGATTTCCAAATTCAAGGATTACGGCAATAGCGACCAATCCGGCCTGGAGCAGCCGGCGGGTGGTGTTGTCTTTGAGGTTGTCAGCAACAGCTCTCAGCAGGTTGTTGGCACACTGACCACAAACATCTATGGCTTTGCCTCCACCGAAGATCAGCCCGAAGCATGGTTCGGCACAGGCAAGCGACCCTCCGGTGTCCACGGAGCCGTCCCATACGACCGTGCCGGCTACACGGTTCGTGAGGTTCCGGAAACCGTCCCCGAGGGTTTTAAACGTGCAGGGGAATGGACCGTCGGGGCAAATCAGATTTCCGACGGCGCCGAGCTTCAATATATCGTGGACAACCACGCTCTGTCGACGCATCTCCAGATTGTAAAACGCGATGCCCAAACAGGCGCTTCTGTTCCCCTAGCCGGATTCACCTTCCAACTCCTCGACAGCAATCACGAACCTGTCTCACAAACTTGCTGGTATCCAGCACATAACGTAATGGACACCTTTACGACTGACGCGACCGGGACCGTCACACTGCCAGAATCGCTCGTGCCGGGCACCTATTATGTACGCGAAACCTCGGCCAAAGAGCCCTATCTTGTCAGCGAAGAAATCGAGGTAAACATACCCGCCGACATGAACCTAACGCCCGTTGCAATCGCCTCGTATTATGACCGCGCCGCGACCGGAAATATCAGGATCGTTAAAACCGATGCCGTAGACGGCAGCAGCCTCGCGGGCGCCATCTTTGAGATCCGTGCCTCGGGTGATATCGTGCGCCCCGACGGTAGCATTGCCGCACTCGACGGTGAGACTGTCGCTACCGTCACGACGGATGAAACTGGAGAAGCACGCGCGGACAACCTCCCACTGGGATCTGGCACCGCACGCTACGAGGTTGTCGAGACTCAAGCGCCGGCAGGCTTCTTGCTCGATCAGACAACCCATATTGTCGACCTTACTTATGCCGACCAGAAAACACCCGTTGTAGAAGCACGGCTTAACGTATCCGACGATTACACCAAGGTTGATATCTCCAAGGTCGATGCAAGCGGTGAGCAGGAAGTAGAAGGCGCACGGCTCACCTTATATGGTCCCGATAAAACCGAAATAGACTCCTGGACCTCATCCGACAAGCCACACCGCGTCGAACATCTTGCACCCGGCACCTACTCGTTGCGCGAAATGATGTCTCCGCGGACCTATGACCTTGCCGAGGAGATAACGTTTGAAATAAAGGATACGGGAGAAGTCCAATCCGTCGCGATGAAGGATGCGCCCATCGAGATCAAGGGGCAGGTCGACAAGCGTCAGGAACTTGTCCAACCTATCGAAAAGGGCCTGTTGGCTAACGGCGATGGTAAAAACCGTGCCGCGATGCAAACCAATACGGATGGGCTTTTCTCCTATACCATCGACGCTCGAAACAATTCAACTACCTGGGTTGATGAGTTTACAATTACCGATGATCTTGAGTGTGCCGAGGACGATACGGCGAGATTCGTCTCAATCGAAACCCCCGTCGCCATCGGCGACCTCAACGGTCTGTGCAACGTGTGGTATCGCACGACGCCGTTGGACTCGACAGACGTCGATGAGCCGGCAAACGCGACACTTGACGATGGGCACGAAAATCCTTGGCTTGAGTCCGACGAAGTAAAGGAAAGTCTGGGTGAGGATTGCCGCCTCGTCGATTACGACGGCTGGCACCTCTGGAAGGCGGATGTCTCGACCACGGAATCCACCACACTCGAGGCGAAAGAACTCGACCTTGCGTCCAATACCGTCGTAACGGGCATTCGCATTGAATACGGTGCGGTAGCCGCCGGCTTTACGACTCGAAGCGATGCGGATTCTTGGACCCGCGATGATCTCAAAGATGAGCACGACGACCTTGACGATGCCAAAGCAATCCTTGGCACAGACGCTCGGGGCGCAATCGTGCACATGCAGGCGACGTCGGCTTATACGCCCCAAACCGCACTCACCAACAGCGCGCGCGTCGATCTTTGCCGCAATGGTGGCGGCGATAAACTTGAGTCACATGACGAGGACAGCGTTATTCAACGCTGTACCCTACCGCAGGACCTACCGGCAACAGGATCAGTTCCCATCGCCGCTTGCATCACCGCGCTCCTGACCTCGGGTGCCGCAGCCCTATGGTTCGCTCGCCTTAGGTCGATCCCAAAGAAGCGCTAGCGCGATGAAAAAGCGGGCGAGCCAGTCCCCTGGCTCACCCGCTTTCAATCATGTAAATCGCCGTATCTACTCTGCAGACGAAGATCCACCATCAACGATTGCCTGCTCGGACTCAGGAATCCCATCGGCACCCGTGCTCTGTTCTTGCTCCACCTCTTCGCTGATTGCGGAGGCGGGGGTCGAACCCTTTGCACCCACGATGTAGGCAGCCCCAAATCCTAACGCAATGGCAATCAAGGTCAAAATCACGTAGACAGGCCAATGGCGCTTAATATACGAAAACACGTTGACTCCTTAGAGCTCCGTCTACGAACGGCGGATAACCTCGGTCACGACCTCGGATACCGTAGCAATGTTCGTCGGGTTGACATTGTGGGGCAGGTCGTCCTCGGTACGAGCGCAAGCCAGACGCGTGCCGTCCACGCCGGCGATAGTGAGGGCTCGGCGGCTCGCCTCGAGCGCGGCATAGGCATCGGTCTTGGCATAGGGCATCTCGAGCGCGCCACAATCGACATGGAACGACTTGCACACCTTGCTGACCAGGTTCATGATGCGGCGATCGCCCTTGAGCAGCTGCTGTTCGCCCTCAACCGTCACCACCGAAAGCCTACCGGCGCCGACGGATTCAAGATTGATAAAGAATACGCCGCGGAGCTTATCGCGATGCGAAGCCAAGAAGGCCTTCATGCCGGCGCCATCACAATCCGAGGCGCCCGTTGCCACAAACCAGATATCGTGACCGAGCAGCTCATCATCGCCCATAGAGGCGACAGCCGAGAGCATATCTTCGGAAGAAGCGCCGTCGGAAGACGTAGCGCCGCCCTTCCAGCCATCGTTATCGTCCTCGAAATTATCCCACGAACCGATGCCGCGACCGGACTTCTTGGCATCGTAATCGTCTTCGACGCCCAGCCAGTCACTCATGCTGTCCTGCTCGTTTTTCTTTTTACGACCGAACAGACCGCCCAGGCCGCGCTTACGAGACTTGGGTGCCGCCGGGGCGGGAGCTGAAATGGTCTCGATCGGCTGCGCGCCCGACGCGACGGGCATAGGAGGCGCAACGGGTGCCGATGTGGGTTCGGGACCTTGGGCGGTAGCAAAGGGGTCGTTGACCTGGGCAGAGGGATCGGGGAGGTCGAACAGCGACGTGCGAGACGCAACGTTTGCCTGCTTCATAGACGGCAGCGACGGATCGGGGACCGAAGCCAGCGGAGACGAGGAAGGTGCAGGCGACGGTGCCGACGCCGGATCGGGAACATTCATCTGCGGACGCGGCGATGCCTGGGAGGAAATCTGGGCCATAAGGGAATCGACCGTTTCGTCCTGGGTGGGAGCAACATTGGCAACCGTGGCACCGGAACCACTCGGGGTCGGCATGGTGAAAATCTGCGTGGAGTAAGGCCTCGACTCATCCGTCTCGGGAGTCTCGGAAACCGCAGACACTTCCTCCTGCTCGACCTCGGTCGAATCATCTTGCTCGGCTACCGCGTACTGCTCTTCGTCAGAGTTGGCCTCGACGGGCTCGTCCTCAGCAGCATCCTGAATTTCGGCAGCATCAATGGGCTCGTCATCGTCTGCCACGTCGTCCTGCTCATCGGAAGCAGGAAGGGGCTCGGCAATCGCGGTGCCTTGCTTTTCAAACGTTATCGTGGAATCGAACTGCGCGGCATCAAACGACATGGTGCTATCGACGTGCTGCTGGGCCTCGAAAGACGTTGTAGCTTCGGCGGCGTCGACGGGCACGGACTGCATAGCCTCGTTCTGCTCGAACTCTTGCGCCGCGAGCTCACGTGCCGCCTCGGCTGCCTGCTGCTGAGCGATAGCCTCCTGCTCGGCAGCCTCGCGTGCGGCAGCGCGCTTCTCCTCGAAATCGTCGACAAATTTCTTGCCCTTTGCAAGCGCACCCTTAAAGAAGTTGGAAGCGCTGGCGCCAATCGACGAGAACGCCGATGCAATGTCGGCATGGGGCGTTGCCGCGGGAATCTCGGCCGAGAAATCAGTATCGCTCTCGTAAGACACGCGCCTCGGCTGTTCAACGTAATCGTCGTCAGACTCGTCCGCAACGTCTTGCGCCGGCGCGGCGGGAGCCAAAATGTCCAGTCCTGCCGCGGGATCGAACGCGGACACTGCCTCGGGCTCGGCAACGGCAGCGGTAACCGCGGCAGACTCATCATCCACGGTGACAGCGGGCGCAGGCGCAGTCACGACGGGGGCAGGCTCGGGCTCAAACGTCGGCTCCTCGCCCTCCTCGTAATCGAGCGTGCAGGACTCGGGAAGCATTCCGAGCGCACGGATGGCATCCGAACCAAAGCGGATGTTGCCGGCGGCATTGCGATAGAGCTTGGGCTCGGGCTCGGCCGCGACAGGCTCCTCCACCGGCTCGGCAGCGGAAACCTCGTCATTGAACTCTTCAGCCTGGACAGCCTGATTCTGATCCTCGGGCACGATGGCGCCAATCAGCGTCTCGTCGGCAGACGCACCCTCAAAGCCCTCGATCTGCTCGTCGAAAGCCTCACCCTGTTCGGGTTCGGTCCGAGTGTCGGGAGCAATCGGCTGACCGAACTCGTCCTCGGCGCAGGTAGGCTCTTCGTACTCGATGGTGTTACCGTAGTCGTTTTGCTGCTGGGCCGCGGCATACTCCGCCGCTGCACGCGCCATTTCCTCGGCACGACGCTTTTGCTCCCCAAAATAGGTATCGAACGGAACATCGTCGGGAAACTCGTTTTCACCCTGGAAGGAAGCAACGTTGTCCATAACGCCGAGCATAGCGGCGACAGAAGACTTGTTGCACACCGCGCCGGACGTATAGGGAAGAATATGGCGGTTAGAGATGATGTTTGCCGCGTTGGCAAGTGCAACGAGGGAAGCGAGGATCGCGACAATCCACAGCAGAACCTTGAGCGCGCCGGGGAGCGGCAGGATACGCAGGATGGCAACGGCAGCGGGGGCAACCGTGGCAACGGGCAACAGCTTGGCGATGAGCGCACGATACGAAGCATAGGGCTCGCGGGCGAGCAGCTCAGCACGGGGAGAGTCGTAGTGTGCGACAACGACCACCGGGCGGTTACGCGGGGACGCGAGCGGGCCCGAGGCCTTGTGGTAGGCGATGACATTTTGGCTCACGCCCGTCTTGCCCAGACGCGAAACCACGGGGTGGCCCGTGCGCTCGAGCACGTAAAGAACGGCGCCGACAATAGCCAGCAAGGTGCCGACCAAGCCGATACCGGCGCCGATGCCCATCAGCAGGGCGCCGGCAAACGCAAGAATACCGGTAACGGCAAATGCCAATCTACTGGGCGCCGGGGCATTGAACTCCTGAACCTCGGGATCAAAGCCGTGGTTGCGGAAGATCTGAGCGATATCCTCGGCAGCCAAGCGCTCTTCTTCGCTGCATGCCGGCGTAATGCCGGTGTTCTGCAGCAGGTGGTTAATATAGTTCTGGGTGTTCGCCATGTGCGCTCCACATCCATAATCCGACAAATAGGCCCAATGCATGCACATTAGAACCGTATATAGTCGAAAGTATACCCCGAGCGAGCGCAAACGACCGAATTCGGGCCATCTTAACGCCCCGAGCGGACAAGGATATAGCCTAATCTCCATATCGGACTAAAATCATGGCAGCAAACTACCTTCTCATGCGAGGATTCTATGACGGCAAGCGACGCGACCGCGACAATTAAAAAGGGAAGTTCGGAGCCCGGTTTCGATAAAACGGCTCAGCGCATCCTCAATCTTTTCTTTGTGCTCAACAGCTCCCCCGAACCGCTGACGACCGAGCAGATCGTCTTGGATTCTGACCTGGGATATGGCTCGGGCAGTATCGACTCGGATAAGCGCAAGTTTCGGCGCGATCGTGACAAACTGCTCGAGCGTGGCATCTTAATCAAGGAGGTTCGCCCCGCCGGTGCGCAGGAGACCGAGGAAAGCTCGTGGACAATCGACCGCGAGCACACGTTTGCTGCAGGCGGCCTCATCACCGCAGACGACGCCGATATCCTACTCAACGCCATCGACCAGACGCTAGCGGCCGGCTCTTCCACCTTTGCCGCGCCGCTTGCCGATATTCGCTCCAAAATTGCCTACCTCACCGGCATGTCGGCGGTGGACGAAGTACCGATCCGCCGCTCTCCCACCGTCGATGCGGTATGGAGCGCCTTTGCCGAGCGATGCGCGCTGCGATTTTTATATCAGAACGGACGCGGCGAGCAGAAAGAACGTACCGTCTGTGTCTACGGCATGTTCGAACGCGAGGGCGTGGCGTACTTCTGCGGCCTCGACAATGTCACCGACGACATCAGGACATTCCGCTGCGACCGTATCGTTCGCGCATGGCGTCCTTCGAAGGCCTACGCCATCCCTGCGGACTTCAATCTCAACGACTATCTGTTCTTTGAATTCGATTTTGCCGACCGACCGCCCGTTGCAGCCACGTTCTCGTTCGCCCCTCAGACGCAGATCGATATGATCAACGGCCTCACGCGCGGGCGAGGTGAGTTCACACACACCGATGCGGGATGGATCTGGACCGTTGACGTGCGCGACCTTGAAGCTGCCGCCTCATTTTGCATGGCCCACGCCATGGACGGCATGAGGCCCATGGCCCCCAAATCGCTCAAGCAGGCGTGGAACCACCTCATAGAAAGGACGGTGCACGAGCATGCCCGTGCGTAAACTCACCAGCGAGCAGAGACTCTCGCGCGCCATCGACATCATGGAGGCCCTCTACGCCGCCGGCGATGGCGGCATGACACGAACCGAGATTTGCAGCCGCTTTGACATCACGGGGGCGTCGCTCGACGAGATTCTCGAGATCGTCTCGACGCTCGCGGACCGAGAATCGGGCGCGCGCATCATCTGCGAATGCCGCGGCGAGCGCGTGGCCCTCACTGGTGACGCCGGGCGCGTGCTACCGTTGCGCCTGAGTGCCGCCGAGGGCGCCGTGCTCAACCATGAACTTGAATCGTTGGGGATCGAGCCGCAGACGGCAGCTCGGATTCGACATGCCCTTCTACCCGAAGAGCTCGGCTATAACCAGCGCGTCTTTGACACCGTCAACCACGGGTCGCACTGGCAGCAGCTGAGCTGCGCCATTCAGGACGGTGTTCGCTGCCGCATCTCGTATCGCTCGATGGACGATGCGCGGCCACGCGAGCGTCTGGTCGACCCCTTGCGCATTACGGCAAACGGCGACCAAACATACCTGATTGCCTGGGACATCGCGATCGATGAGCAGCGCACCTATCGCATGGATAAAATCGAGGGACTCACCTTGACGGAAGACTCCGTCGTGCCTCACACACCGGGCGTCGCATCCCTCCACGATTCCCTTGCCCGGACGCAGCGTAGCGCAAAGCTCTTGATGCCATTCGATATGGCGGAGCATCTGGACTGGGCCGGCATCACCCTAATCGAGCGCAGCGGGGCAGACATGGCAACGGTAACCGTGCATTACGGCTCCGAGCGTTGGCTACTGAGCCAGGTAATCGCAGCGGTCGGAGCCATCCGCATCTTGGATGACCCCGCCCTGTCAAAGCGTCTGTGCGATATGGCAAAAACCCTCGTCTGTCCGCTTTAGCGCCGCCGCTCGTGACGTGCGCGCCACAGTTGCAGATAGTGACCGATCTGCGCCGATTCGATGCGCTGGTAGGAGCTCGTGGGCAGCGACGTTAAGAACTTCTTTCCGTAGCCCTTCGTCACCAGGCGCGGGTCGGCCAGAATCAGCACGCCGCAATCGGTCGACGAGCGGATAAGGCGGCCGGCCGCCTGCTTAACCTCGAGCACCGCCTCGGGCAGCGAATAGCGCGCCCAAGCGCGGTCTTCGCGCAGGTTGCGCTCGCACGAGAGCGGGTCCGTGGGGCTCGAGAACGGCAGCTTGGGAATGATGACGCAACGCAGCGTCTCGCCGCTGGCGTCAAACCCCTCCCAGAAGGCCTTAAGCGCAAAAAGCGACGAGGTCGGCTCGTTGATAAACCGGTCGCGCAGGCGACGAGGAGATGAGTTGCGCTGCTGGCAGTCGAGCTCCAGACCCGCACGGGCCATCTTGGGCTCAACGCGGGCGTACAGGTCTTCCATGTCGCGCCGATTGGTGAACAGTGTGAGCACCGATCCGCCCATGGCAAGATGGGCGTCGACCAGCACGCGCTCGAGCGCCGTAAGATAGCTCTCGCGATCGCGCGGATCGGGGATATCGCCCGCAACGACTACAGCCATGTTCGAATCGAAGTCGTAGCTCGAGTCCAAGTGCAGCGATGAGGATGTTGAAGCACCGATGCGATCGAGGCCGACCGCATGGTTAAAGTGTTCAAAGCTTTTGGCCACCGTCATAGTCGCCGAGGCAAAGATAGCCGTGTGAACCTCGGGCAGCCACTCGGTTGCCAAGGCCTCGCCAATGTCGATGCGCTCTGCGGTCATCGACTCTCCGCCGGCACGCAGCCTGCGATTGACCTGCAGCGAATACACGTAGTGTTCATCGGTGCCATCAATGATGAGTTTGAGGTTCTCGACCAGCTCGTGCAGGCGACGCGAGATATCACCCAGGTCAACAACAACCTCGGGCTTGTCGGCGGCGACGGCTTGCACCAGCGCGTCGACGCTCTTGTCAGCCTGTTCCAATGCGTCGATGCCAGTGTAGGCCGACTGTAAGAAATCATGCCAGTCGTCAGATTCGCGCAGCTCGGGGCCAATCCATAGATTGGCATTGTCATAACCCCCACGCGCACGGCGGCCGAGCTCGCGAACGCCATCGAACACGTCGGCGATTGCCATGCTCGCGCGCGCAACCGTCGACGTCGCCTTGGCAGTAAGGCCCAGATAGAGCGTAGAGCCCTCGGAGGTTGCCAAATCACGGGAAACCTGGCTTAGCGCGCCGGTGCTCGAGCCACCCAGGCGCTCAAACAGAACGCGTGATTCGTCCGCCGACACCACGCGCGCCCACTGGCGGCGCGCCTCGCGCTCGATGGAATGGGCCTCGTCGATTACCCAATGACGAATCGGAGGTAAAATCCTGCCCTCGGCCGCGACATTGCGGAACAGCAGGGAATGGTTGGTGACCACCACATCGGCATGCGCCGCACGACGGCGAGCGCCGTGGACCAAACATTTATCAGGGAAAAACGGGCAGAGGCGACGAGCACACTCGCGCGAGGCCGTCGTAAAGTCGGGACGGTTGACGCTGCGCCACCGAATGCCGAGCGAGTCGAGGTCGCCATCGGCTGATTGGCAGACGTACGCCATAATGACCGCGACCGCCGTGAGCGTGTCCGCCGGATCGCGCTTGGTGGTAATCTCGACCTGGCCTCGGCTCATGCGCTCAAGCTTGCGCAGGCACGGATAGTGGTCATAGCCCTTGAGAGCGCAAAATGACAGACCACCGTCCAGTTGCTCGGCAAGTTTTGGCAGCTCATGGTACATGAGCTGGTCGGCAAGATTGTTCGATTTGGTCGCAATACCAACCGTGATGTTGTTACGGCGTGCTGCCTCGGCAAAAGGCACCAGATAGGCCATCGATTTGCCGACGCCCGTGCCCGCCTCAATTACGCGATGTGTGCCCGTGACCAGCGCATCGCGGACCTCGAGCGCCATCGCGATCTGCTCATCACGCGGCTCGTAAGTGGGATACATGCGATTGACCAGGCCACCCGGCGCATAGTCTGCCTCAATCTCCTCACGACTCGGCATCTTGAGGACCGGCAGTTCGTCGGCGTCCACCCGATCGTCGGCGCGATCGGCCTTGAGAACGTCAGCACGAGCGGCGCTGAGAGAGAAGATAGAACCAGGGTCCTGCCCCGCCAAGAATGAGAAGATAGGACGATAGGACCAAGGCACATCCGGATGCATGTCGGCTAGGCGCGCCATGAGGCCCTGGGGCAAGTCGGTGAGCGCCACGAGCAACACACGCCATACGCCACACAGGGCGTCGACGTCGGCATTGGCACGGTGTGATACCGAGTCACAGCCAAACAGATCGGCCATAAAAGACAGCTTGTGCGAGGCCAGGCGCGGAAGCGCGATGCGCGACAGCGCCAGCGAATCGATCCAGATATCGCTCACGTTGACGCCGCCTTTGACCGACTCGATAAACGAGCGATCGAACGTGGCGTTATGTGCGATCACCGGGCAACCACCGACAAAATCGGCGAGAGCGGCGACGGCCTCAGCGGCCGACGGGGCATCTGCCACATCGGCATTTGTAATGCTCGTGAGCTCGGTAATCTCGGCGGGAATTAGCTGCTTGGGATGCACGAAGGTATCGAAGCGGTCGACGATCTCGCGGCCCGAAAGACGGGCCGCCGAGATCTCGATCAGCTCGTTGTCCTGCACCGAAAGACCTGTGGTCTCGGTATCGAGGACAATCACATCTTCCTCGATAAGGCCGAAGGACTGCGTTTTGGCGCGTTCGGCAAGCGTGGCATAGGAGTCGATGACAAACTGCGGCGTTCCTGACGAAACCGCGTCCTCGATTAGCATGCAATGCCCGCTCGACGAAGGCCCATACGGATCAGGCTGTCACAGACCTGCGGGAACGTCATGTCGTCTGTGTGGCGAATCTCATCCGGATACAGCGACGTATCGGTCATGCCGGGAATGGTGTTGGTCTCGAGGATGACGGGGCCGTCCTCGCTCACGATAAAATCGCTGCGCGAGATGCCCAGGCAACCGAGGGCCTTGTGAGCAGCACAGGCAAGCTCCTGAGCGCGAGCGTAATTCTCGGGTGAAATCTGCGCCGGAATACGATGGATGTCCGTAGGGTCGACATACTTCACGTCCAGATCGTAGAACTCACAGTCCTCGGGCTTGCGAATCTCGACAATCGGCAGGGCGCGCACGTCGTCCTCGCCGTACACGCCGACGGTGATCTCGGTACCCTCGATGCACTTCTCGACCAGCACTTTGTCGCCGTACTCAAACGCCTTGGCGATTGCCGCGGGCAGCTCGGAGGGCTCATGGACCAGGGAAATGCCATAGCTGGAACCGTTGACGGCCGGCTTCACAAAGCAGCGCTCGCCACAAACCTCGACGATATGATCGATATCGACTTCATCGCCCACCTCGAGCGCAAGGCCGGGGGCAATGGGAATGCCCGCCTTGGCGTACAGGAGCTTAGAGACCTCCTTGTCGGCACCGCAGGCGCTGGCAAGCACGCCCGAAGCCGTGTAGGGGATACCCAGGGTCTCCATGGCGCCTTGCATGGCGCCATCCTCGCCGCCGGCACCGTGCATGGCGATAAACGCCACGTCAAAGCCGCCGGTTGCCATGGTTACCATAAAGTCATCAGCGGCCGTATCGAGCAGCTCCACCGAGGTGTAGCCGGCTTCCTTCAGTGCCACCACAACGTTCTTTCCCGAATTAAGCGAGATCTCGCGCTCAGCGGAATGACCGCCCGCCAAGACCGCTACGTGCATGTTCTCTAGGCTTTTACCCGGCATGGGCAGACTCCTCCTCTATAATTTCTGCAGCTGATACCATATTGTAGCGATACCCTCTACGTTTCCCCAAAATCGAAAGGCTTCCATGAATCCCAGGACTAAATCTCAGGACATTCGCGACTTGAGCCAAAACGATATTCGCGAGCTCGTGGCCGAGCTTGGCCAGCCCGCCTTCCGCGCGAAGCAGCTCATCGAATGGGTCTTTGAGAAGAACGTTTGTTCGTTCGACGACATGACCAACCTTCCCAAGGCTTTCCGCGAGCAGCTTAAAGAGGCTTTTGCCTTTGATACGCCGACTGAACTCACCAAGCAGGTTTCCAAAGATGGCTCGCGCAAGTATCTGCTCGAGTACCACGACGGCATTTCCGTCGAAACTGTCGGTATGCCCCGTCGCAACAAGCTTTCCGTCTGCGTTTCCACCCAGGCAGGCTGCGGCATGGGCTGTGCCTTTTGCGCTACCGGTCTCAACGGCCTCAAGCGCTCTCTGACCGCTCAAGAGATCGTCGACCAGGTACTTCATGTATCCAACGACTTTGGCGAGCGCGTCACGAGCGTTGTCTTCATGGGCCAGGGCGAGCCGTTTGCCAACTACGACGAGGTTCTCAAGGCGTTGCGAATCCTCAACGACCCCGATGGCATCGGTATCGGTGCTCGTCACCTCACCGTCTCTACCAGCGGCGTTATTCCCGGTATTCGCAAATTTGCCGACATCCCCGAGCAGTTCACGCTTGCCGTTTCCCTGCATTCCGCCATCCAGTCGACACGCAATAAGCTAATGCCCGGTGTTAAGAAGTACACGCTACTTCGCCTTCACGAGGCGCTTCAACTCTACACCGAGAAGACTGGCCGCCGCCCGACCTATGAGTATGCCATGATCGAAGGCGTCAACGATACGAATCCCGAGATGCAGGCGCTCTGCGACTTCTGCGAGGGAACGTTGTGCCACGTTAACCTGATTCAGCTTAACGACATCGAGGGCAGCCCGCTCAAGCCGTCGCCGATTCATAAGGTTGAGGATCTTCAGCGTCGTCTTGAGTCCCGTGGCATCGAGACCACGATTCGTAACTCCCGTGGTAACGATATTGACGCCGCTTGCGGACAGCTGAAGCAGCGCTTCAAAGTTCAGAAGAACGCATAGGGGAGTCGCACCCCAAAACGTTTCATGTGAAACATCGAACGGCCCCGGTTACAGGAGATGCAACCGGGGCCGTTTTATTTATTGACCTTAATTTTGAATCAGCTGCTACCTGTCCCATTTTTTACGGCCAAAATAAGGGGTCCTTGTCTCGTGAATCAGACAAGGACCCCTCAAAATATGCTAAGTAATTGTTAGGTACCTAATAGCCTACATTTTCCCATTGGTTACTAATCCAACCTTGATTAATCTTGGGATTCTTCGTTACCTGAGCCGTACGCATGGCAACATCTTCTGTCATAACATCCATTTTCTTCTTGGATGTATCGACAATATCTTGCGCACTACGAAGCAAACGACCTCGAAGTTCATCGTCTGTCGCGATCTTATAGCCAGCAAAGGCACCAGCCGCGACAGTCGTCGCCAATGCAATCGCAGTTAAAATCCTATTCCTCATCTTGGCCTCCTTGATCAAACTGAATCATTTCGCCAAGAATACGAGAGAGCTCTTCCTCGTCTTTAAACTCAATCTCAATCTTATTCTTTCCACGCGAGCTCTTAACACGCACGTTGGTATTAAAAACCTGACGAAGCACGCGGGCAGCCTTTTTAAAAGACTGAGGCGTTGCAGGCCTCGGCGTCTTAGGTGTCTCTCCGGCAGAAAACAACGGAGCAAGATTTTCTGTCGCTCTTACGGAAAGGCCCTCTGCAACAACCTTCTCTGCAAGTCGAATTCGAGCGTCCTCATAGGGAACTGCAAGAATCGCACGTGCATGACCAGCAGTAAGTTTGCCCTCAAAAATCATCTGCTGAACAACTTCAGGGAGATCGAGAAGGCGCAGCGAGTTTGTAATTGCAGAGCGTGACTTGCTGACTGCCTTCGACAATGCCTCCTGGGTCATACCGCTGGCATCGATAAGCTGGCGATAGCCCTTAGCCTCTTCGACGGGATTCAGATCAGAACGCTGAAGGTTTTCGATCAGAGCAAGAGCCAGCATCTCTTCATCATTAACATCTTTAATGATGACAGGCAGCTCCTCAAGACCAGCAAGCTTTGACGCTTGGTAACGACGCTCACCAGCGATGATCTCATAGCCGTTTCCATGCTTGCGAACCAAAAGCGGCTGCAAGACGCCATGTTCTTGGATTGATTCGCTCAACTCACGAAGTTCAGTTTCGTTAAAGTGAATTCGCGGCTGATTAGGGTTGGGAACGATATCCTCAATAGGTAGTTTTGTTTCAGATGCGGCATTCGAAGCCGATGCAGCCGAACCACCGGTCTCATACTCGGCCTCTGAGACCAAAGCATTGAGTCCACGTCCCAATCCGCCACGTTTCTTTACACTAGGCACGCTTGATCACCTCTTTTGCAAGGTTCATATATGCTTTTGCACCCTTATTTTGAGGTGCATAGGTAATTACCGGTTCCCCAAAAGACGGAGCTTCGGAGATTTTAACCGTACGGGGGATCAACGTCTTAAATGCCTTATCACCAAAGTACGATTGAACCTCCTCAACAACCTGATTCGATAGAGAAGTACGCGAGTCATACATGGTCATAAGCACACCGTAGGTGTCTAAGCCCTTGTTCAGACGAGATTTGACCATCTTCATTGACTCAAGCAGCTTCGTAACGCCCTCGAGTGCGTAATACTCGCACTGGATCGGAATCAAAACGCTGTCTGCTGCGGTCAAAGCGTTGATAGTAAGCAGGCCGAGCGAAGGAGGGCAGTCAATGAAAATAAAATCGAACTCGTCCTGAATCGGCTCAAGCAAATCTTTGAGACGGGTTTCACGAGCAATTGCGCTTACGAGTTCAATTTCCGCGCCTGCAAGCTGAATTGTAGCCGGAATTACGAATACCTTTTTGCAATTTGTATCAAGAACAAGCGATTCTGCCGGCACATCATTCAGCAATGCATCATAGATGCAGTGATCAAGGTCTTCTTTTTCAATTCCGAATCCACTGGTGCTGTTTCCCTGCGGATCAAAATCAACAATCAGTGTCTTACGACCCTGCTCACCCAGTGCTGCTGCAAGGTTTACAGCCGTCGTTGACTTACCGACGCCGCCTTTTTGATTGATGATTGCAATGATACGCGTGTCTTTTGCGCTCTTAGAACGCTTAACGTCGCGAAATCCCACGGTCCCTCCTGGTGTGTATTAAAGCTGTCAAACGGAGGATGTTTCACGTGAAACATTCCGAATCGATAGCAACTGCTATGTTTCACGTGAAACACTGCAAGCTGTTAGTAACCATTATGTTTCACGTGAAACATCTAGGCAAGCGGATTCTTCTTTGCCATGCCATTTGCACGAGGCAATGAAACGGATGCTGAATGACTCTTCTTAAGAACAATGAACTCCCTGTGACCCAAGCCTTCAGGCAAATCAATTGCGTCATTCAGAAGCAAAGTGAAGCCGCAAATCTTAGCTGCTGACATGCCGGAAGCAAGCTCCTCATCCGAAGGATTGCCCTTGGTGATAACAAATAGCCCTCCATCCTTCAGGTACGGAGCCGCATACTCAACAAGAATCGGTAGAGGGGCCAGTGCGCGGGCGGTTACAACGGAGAACTGCTTCTTATGGCTTCGAGCATATTCTTCAAGACGATCATGAACCGCATGAGCATGTTTCAATCCAAGAGCATGGACAAAGGAATTAACCGCATCAACCTTCTTGCCAACAGAGTCAATATAAGTAGCTTTACGATGCGTGGTTATGGTTAATGGAATACCAGGGAAGCCCGCACCTGTTCCCATATCGAGCAAAGCCCCCTCAGGAGCCTTATTGATATAGGGGAGCAAAACAAGTGAGTCGAGGATATGAAGTACGGCAGCATCTTCTACGTTAAGAATACGGGTGAGATTGGTTGTCTTATTTGTTTCTAGAACCAAATCCAAATGCTGGATACATTTCCTCAGCTCAATATCAGTTACGCTCAAGGAATATTCTTTGCAATAGGAAGTTAGGCGACTCAACATCTCGTCAGCCTGCTGATCGGTAAGTACAAACAACAGAAGCTCCTTTCTGACAAAAATCAGCGTATCGAGAACTTTTGACAAAAAAAGGGGACGTGGAAACCACGTCCCCCTAGCATAAGCTCGAGTAGATTATCGAGCAACAATCACCACATGGCGATCAGGGTCAGAACCCTCAGAATGAGTATCGACTGCATCGTTGCCACGAAGTGCAATGTGAACCAGTCGGCGCTCGTAGGCATTCATGGGCGGAAGCGAAACACTCTTATGAGTGCGGATGGCACGCTCGGCAGCAGACTGAGCCATGGAGGCGACCTTATCCTGACGGCGACTCTTGTATCCCTCGACGTCCACTACAACCGGATACCTAAAGCCAAGCTTGCGGCTCACCAGCAAAGAGAACATAACCTGAAGAGCATCAAGAGTGCGACCATGACGGCCAATGAGAACAGCAAGGTCGGGAGCCGTTACATCCAAAATCAGCTCACCCTCGTCGCCCTCATACTCATCGATAGGAGAGTTGGCGGCATCGAAGTGCGAAAGGATGGAACGCAGGATGGAAATCGCAACATCGGCAATGGTGTCGAGCTCCTCATCGGTCAGCTCTTCACCAGCCTTGTAGCGCTGTGCAATCTCGGGATAATCGCCCGCGACCTGCGGGGCAACCTCCTCAAGCATATCCTCGATGATCTCTTCAGACATAACGTACTCCAAAAGTTAGGTACCTAAATAAGATTGATATCCCACTACTTCTTCTTGTGCGGGCGCGGCTTCTTCTCGCGACGAGTGACCTCAACCTGCAGCGGAGCGTTCTTAAGACGCTCCTCCTCATCGGCCTTCGCCTTGTCGATGACCTTCTGCGTCACAAAAATCTGCTGGATAACCTGCCAAGCAGACGAGACGTCGTAGTACAGCAGAACACCAACGGGAAGGCTCCAGCCCATCCAAAGCATCATGACCGTCATGACAACGGCCATCATACGCATGCTCTGAGCCTGCTGGCCGGTCTGGTTGCGCGACATATAGAGCTGCGGAATCAGGGTCAGGACGGCAAACAGGATCAGGCAAACCAGCGCAGGCAGTGCAACCATAAAGCCATCGGCAAAGGAAGCGCTCGGCGTGGTGGTCAGGTCGGGCAGGATGTTGAAGAACGAGAACGTGCCGTTGTTAAAGTACTGCGGCAGGTTGCGCAGCAATGTAAACAGGGCGAACAGGATAGGCATCTGAATCAGCAGCGGCAGACAGCCAGCCATGGGGTTGAACTTGTTCTCGCTGTAGAACTTCTGCATCTCCTCGGCCTGACGCTGGGGATCGTCGGCATAGCGCTCCTGGATCTCGAGCATCTTGGGCTGCAGCACCTGCATGCGAGCCGTCGACTTGGTCGACTTGAGCATAAGCGGCGTCAGCAGCAGACGGATGATGACCACCAGGATGATGATGGACAGGCCCCAGTCGACCGCAAAGGTCTGGATGAGCTTGAGCAGCTCGAAAAGGATGTTAACGATCCAATCCCACATGTAAGTTTTCCTCCGATAGCGAGTGCCCGCTAGGGCACAGGGTCATAACCGCCGACGTGCAGGGGATTGCAGCGAGCGATGCGCCTCACGGCAAGCCAGCAGCCTCTCAAAACACCGTGCTTCTCAATCGCCTGGATGGCGTATTGCGAGCACGTTGGGTAATAAATGCAGGCGTCAGGCAATAAGGGCGAAATAACCTGTTGATATATGCGAATAGGAGCGATGGCAACACGTCGCAAAACGTGATTGCTCATCGCTCCTCCCCGGCAACGCCGGCGCGCTTCATAAGCGAACGCAACGCCTTGTCCATCTCCTGCGGCGAGGAAACCCTCGTCTTGGGAGTTGCAAACAAGATGATGTCATAACCCGCAACGGGAAATCCGCAGCTGCGGGCGGCCTCGCGCATCACACGCTTAGATCGGTTGCGCACGACGGCACAACCGAGTCGCTTAGCACCAACGAAGGCGACCCTTCCGGAGTCGCCTTCGCCAACCGATTCACATATGGTCATTCGAATCAGAGGGTGATTGAAACGACGCCCCTGACTGAACACATGCTCGAAATCTTGCCGAGACTTAATAGTCTTCATGCGAGATGTGTGTATCGCTGCTAGACAGTGAGACGCTTGCGGCCCTTGGCGCGACGACGGGCGAGCACGGCACGACCACCCTTAGTGGCCATACGGGCACGGAAGCCATGGGTCTTGGCACGCTTACGCTTATTAGGCTGATACGTACGCTTCATCTTAAGTTCCTCCTGCTGCATTTCGAGTGTCCGCGGGGACGCGGACGCAGATATAGACACGTGAGCTTGAAGATTGTAGGGAAATCAATGTTCAAATGTCAAGAAATCAAAGGTAAAAGGTTGCGCAGTTCACACGGTTCCCCCATAAGCCAAGCTCGATTTAGCGGTGCATGGCAACTTTTCACGATATTTCATCGAGTTTTCAACAGGTCATGTTGGCAATGTTGAGAACTTTTCGTCCGTTTTCCAAAGTTTTCAACAGGTTTTGAAAGTTTGTCGAAAGATGAGAAACATTGCACGGTGAGCTACTATTTGTTCGAAACCTTTTGGAAGATTGCGAGCGGCATGTCTGACGACTTTTACACCATGGTCGATTCCGGAGACCCGGCACCCGACAACGAGCACATCACCGGCGTGCGCGAAGAGCGTGACGAAGGTGAACAGACGACAACGCAGGCGCCAAAAGCCATGTACGCCGCGCGCATCGCCGTCTATGACGACATGCTGTCGACACCGCGTGTGATCGTCATCGATCCGCAAGATGTCCGCACGTATTTGGAAGAGACGACCAACACCGTCTACCAGTGCATGAAAGAACAAGGTGGCCATATCTCGCTCATGGTCATCCGCGAGATTGTCGAAAACTTTATCCACGCACACTTTGCAGAGCCCATCATCTCGATTCTGGACGGCGGAGACACCATCCGCTTTGCTGACCAAGGACCCGGCATCGACGACAAGGAACGCGCTTTCGACTTTGGCGTTACCAGCGCAAACAGCAAGATGAAGCGCTATATCCGTGGAACCGGAGCAGGGTTTCCCATGGTGCAGGAGTATTTGGAAAACGCCGGCGGTGCCGTATCCATCGAGGACAACATGGGCAACGGCACCGTGGTTACGGTAAGCCTGAACCCTAAACGCGTGCAGGAAATCGAGCGTGCCGGCGGACGCGGTGCTGCCGTGCGGCCCGAGACGGAGCAGCCCACATATCCCCTGCCGGGAGCTTTTGCGCAGCAGCCCATGGCAACGCAGCAGATGCAGCCCCCCGTGGGGCAGATGCAGCAGCCCGGAATGCTTCCCACACAAGAGCCCCAGGCGGCATCTATGTCGATGACGCCAAACATGCCAGAGGCCATGCCGCTGGCAGATCAGGATGCAGCAGCAATGCAGCAGGCGACGGGGGCACCGGGTGGCCAGCAAATGGGCTATCAGCCGTACCAACGGGGATATCCATATCAGCAGATGCCGCCACTGGGGTATGGCCAGCAGTTCCCGCAGCAGTACCAGCAGGGATATCAGCAGCCGTACCAGCAGATGCCGCAGCAGCAGTACAACCCCTGGGCCCAACAGATGCCTCTGCAGCCTTACCAACAGTGGCCTCAAAGTTTTCAACAGCAAATGCCGCCGATGCAGAGTTCTCAACAACCAGCAGCTCAAATGATGTATCCTAATGCAGCAAATCAGTATGCGCAGCCACAACCGGACGTGTTCGTAAGCGATCGCGGCAACGCCGCGCTGGGCTATCTGGCGCAAAATCAAGCGTGCGGTGCAACCGATCTGGCGAGGGCGTTTGGAAACTCGGCCCCCACTTGGTCACGCACGCTCAATGACTTGGCGCAGGCCGGCTTGGTCATCAAGCATGGCCAGAAATACCATCTGACCGAACTCGGCGCCGCTCGCGTGCGAGCTCAGAGCTAAAGAACGGGAGAGACAGTGGACGAGGAAGCAAGCATCATCCTGGGGGATGCCATCGCCTTTTGCCAGCGCGACGGCCAAGATGCACGCCTCATCAACATGCTGGGGCAATCGCGGGCCATAAGCCTGACCGAAGATACGCTCACGATCGAGGCCCCCTCGCGCTTTGCCATCGCGCAGCTCAAAAAGCATCAGCCGACTATTGAGGCCTATCTGGAAGAAATCGCCTTTGCACCGATCGCGCTCGACATCGTGGCACCGCAAGGCGCCGCAACGGAATCCGCTGCCGCGACGGCGCCCGCCACGGCTCCCGCCGCTTCCCCGGCGGCACCGACCTCCGCAGGCGACGTGCCGACAATCGAGCACCAGCACAGCGATGTTTCCCGTGAAACCATGGCACCGTTGCCGACCGCGGCGGCGACGTCAACGAACGCACCCGTCACGCACATGCCTATCGCTCACGACGCAGCGGCGGGCGCGGATTCGGGCATTGCAATCAAGAACACGCTCTCGGCCGATGATTTTCGTCGCATGATGAACCAGATGAAGGGCGGAGCGCCGACTAAATCCACGCAAGCTGCGGCCCCCGCTTCACCCATACCGGCGCCGACCGTGCCGGCCGAGCAGAATACGGATGGAGCCCCGCTCGCCGCGAACTCAAAATTTACCTTTGAGAACTTTGTCTACGGCCCCGAAAACAGCCATGCCTATCGCTCGGCACTCAAGTTTGCCGCCCTCGCGGACGAGCGCGGCACATGCACATCACTGTTCATCTACGGCAAATCGGGCCTGGGCAAGACGCACCTGCTGCTTGCCATCAAAAACGAGCTCGCCGAGAAGTCGCCCGAGATCAAGGTCAAGTATGCCAACTCCCAGGCATATCTGGACGACCTGATGACCGAGTTCGACCGCCAAAAGAAGAGCAACGCCCCCATCATGCAGGCGTACCACGGCGTGGACGTGCTCATCATCGATGACATCCAAAACATCATCGGCAAGCGCGCGAGCGTGGACTACTTTTTCCAGCTCATGGACGAGTTCATCCGCAACAACAAGAAGGTCGTCATCGCGGCAGACCGTGCCCCCAAGGACCTGAGCATGGACGAGCGTCTGACCAGCCGCTTCAACGCCGGCATGCTCTGCCTGGTCGCAGAGCCCAGCTACGAGATGAAATACAAGATCTTGCAGCGCTATTACGAGAACACCATCGTCGCCGCTCCCGAGGCAGGCGACGACTCGCTGCTGGCGGCCTATGGGGGCGACGGCGGACACCTGACCGACGAGCACTTTAAACACATGGCCGAGGTCTCGGGCACCAACATCCGCGAACTCGAGAGCTTTTGCGAGCGCTGCGCCGGCGAGGCGGGCGACCGCGAGCGCGAGGGCGGGGAGCTCACCTTTGACGATATCGACGCCATCGCCAGCCAGTACTTCGACACATCGGCCAAAAAGATCAACGTCCAGACGGTTCAGTCCGTCATCGAAGAGCAGTACGGCGTGACGCACGAGGAGCTCATCGGCCCGCGTCGCAACGCCAATATCGCCAAAGCACGCCATATCGCTATCTACCTGGCCATCGAGATGTGCGAGATGACGACCACGGCGGTGGGCGCCGAATTTGGCAACCGCAACCACTCGACCGTCAGCACGAGCTACAAAAAGGTCCAGAAGATGATCCAGGAAGACCGTACCGTCACCGAAGACCTCAAATCGCTGCGCGATAAAATTACACTGCGCTCGTAGGGAAATAGAGACACCTGTTGAAAACTTGTCGAAACCATGGGCATAAGGTGTCTAAAACCCAACCCGCGGTGGTGAAAAGTTTTGCGCAGGTTTTGAACGTGGAAAACCACCCCCGTTGCACACAGGTTGCTGTCGATTCTCTTTCTGGGTCTGACCTGCGTCTTTGGGAGTAATCAACAGTTTCGTCAGTGCTATTACTATTATTAAGATATTTATATCTAAAGAAAGGTATTAAAAGATGAAGTTCACCGTCAGCCAGAGCTCGCTTACACAAGCCATCGGCGTCGTTATGAAGGGTGTCGCTTCGGCGTCCACCCTTCCCATCCTGTCGGGCGTGCTCGTCAAGGCGCAAGACGGCATCTTGGAATTCCAGACCTCTAACTACACCATCTCGATCCGTCATCGCATCGCGGCGCATGTCGAAGAAGAGGGTGAGATGGTTATCCCCTGTAAGATGCTCTCCAATATCACCAAGACCCTCCCCGATGCCCCGGTCACCTTTGAGCTGTCCGAGCGCCAGGTGCTGATTGGTTGCGAGAAGAGCTCTTTCCGCCTGAACACGCTCGATGTCAATGACTTCCCCGAGTTTCCGGCCTATGCCATCGAGAGTGCCGTGGAGCTGCCGACCGATATCTTGTCCGAAATGGTCGGCCGCGTGTGGCGCGTCACCTCGACCGACAAGGCCCGCCCCATTCTGGGTGGCGTGCACATGAAGGTCGAGAACAACACCGTGCGCCTGGTGGCGACCGATTCCTTCCGCTTGGCCGTGTGCGATACGCAGGTCGAGACCTCGACTCTCGAGGGCTCCTTTGAACTCAACGTTCCGGCCGACGCCTTTAACGACGCGCTGAACATCATGGCCAGCCAGGCGACCATCATGATCGGGGCTACCGACACCCAGGTCGTCTTCGAGGCCGGCAACACCACCTACGTGTCGCGCCGTATCGATGGCATGTACCCCAACTACAAGCAGCTCATCCCCGATTCGTGCGTGACGAGCGTCAAGATCGACGTCGCCGCCTTTAACGCCGCCCTCAAGCGCGTGGCCGTTATCGCGAGCGCCAACCCCGCCGTCAAGTTCGAGATCGATGTCGAGAACGGGCAGATGGGCCTGTCCTCCATTTCCAATGACCAGGACCTTGCGCAGGAGACGATCGATGTCGAGGCCGAGGGCGAGTCGGGCACCATCGCCTTCAACTACCACTACATCTTTGGCTGCCTCAATGCCCTGTCCAAGGAGAAGGAGATCACGCTGGAGCTCAAGAGCTACTCGCAGGCGGGCATCTTCAAGTCCTACGACAAGATCAACTACCTGTACCTGGTTATGCCGGTCCGCATCTAGCAACCGCCCTATGACCATGTTCGCCCGCGATCTTTCCGTCGCGCACTACCGCAGCTTCGATAGTTATCGCCTTGCCCTGGACGAGGGCGTGACGATACTTGCGGGACCCAACGCGGCGGGAAAGACCAATCTCATAGAGGCGCTGCAGCTGCTGACGAGCGGCGCCTCGTTTAGGCATCCGACCGCAGCCGAGCTCGTCCATGATGGCGTGGGCTCGTGCAAGGTCGAGCTGAGGCTCGAGGGCGACGGCCGCGTGCTTGATATGAGATTGAGCGTGGAGGACGGTAAGCGCTCGTTTAGCCGCAACGGCAAGAGGTGCTCTGCCGCCGGTGTGCGCGGGGCTCTGCCGAGCGTGCTGTTTTGCCCCGACCATCTGGACATGGTTAAGCGAGGCGCCAGTGTGCGCCGCGCCGCCCTCGATGACTTTGGCATGCAGCTGAGCGCACGTTATGCCGATCTTGCGAGCACCTATGGACGCTGCGTGACCCAGCGTAACGCCCTGCTCAAGGAGACCTGGTGCTGTCGCGAGATGCTCGGCGCGTGGAACGATTCGATTGCCCGCGCGGGCTCGGCCCTGCTTGTGCACCGGTTGGCCCTGCTCGACCGGCTGGCGGGCCATGTGCACACTGCCTACGGGCAAGTGGCATCCGGTGAGGCTGCCAACGTGACCTATACGTCCACGCTGGGGGATTTGCCCCAGGTCGATGATCGCGAAGAGCTGAAGGGCTGGGCGTACGAGCGCATGCTGGCTGCCCTTGATGAGCACGCCGACGAGGAAATTCGCCGCGGCGTGACGTTGGTGGGACCGCATCGCGATGAGATTGAGTTTACCGTGGCGGGTCGCTCCGCCCGTTCATTTGCCAGCCAAGGTCAGCAGCGAACGTTGGTTCTGGCCTGGAAGGTGGCGGAGGTGGCCGTGGCTCGCGATGTCCTGGGCACCGCCCCGTTGCTGCTTTTGGACGACGTGATGAGCGAACTCGACGGCGAACGCCGCGGTGCTTTTCTGCGGCTGATCGGCGATGATATCCAGACGGTCATAACCACGACCAACCTGGGGTATTTTACCGATGACCTGCTTGATCGAGCCAAGGTGGTGAGCATGGGTGAGACGTGCTAATTACGAGCGCGAGAGCGAAACGGTTGCCTTCAGTGGATTTTTGAACGCAGAGCGTCAGCGCATCCTGGCGGCCGCGACACCTGAGCGCCGCGCGCAGATGGAGGCTGCCGAGGAGTCGCGCGCGGTCTATCGCGCGTGGAACGCGGTGTGCTCGGGCACGCGCGAGGGGCGGCATGTGACGGGCTTGCGCTACCTGCCCGAGTCCAATGAGCTGCTGGTATATCTCGATTCGCCCTCGTGGACGCAGGAAATGACGCTGTTGCGCGAGATCATCCGCGCGCGCATGGAGCGCGCCGGTGCGCATGTGGACGGCCTGGTGTTCAAAACCACCGCGCCGGGTCACACGCCGCCCGCCGCCAAGCAGCGCCTGCGCCCGGCGACGACCGAGCGCCCGCCGGCCCCGCACGCCGACCTAAGTGAGGCCGAATGCACCGAGATTGAGCGCCAAGTGGCGCCCATCGAAGACCAAAAACTGCGCGAGGCCCTCGAGAATGCCATGAGAGCCAGTGCCGAGTGGGCCAAGGGCGTAGAAAGCAAAAAAGAGCCTTAAATCGCATCTGGTGGCCTTGTAGAGCCAAATACCCTCGTTCCCGAGGGTATTTTTTTACGATAAACTAGTAAGGCTGTACACATTTTCTTGACTGAAGGAGGACGTGTGGCAAACGAAAACGATTACGATGGCGGCGAGATTAAGATTCTCGAAGGTCTCGAGGCCGTTCGTAAGCGCCCGGGCATGTATATCGGCTCGACGAGCGCCAGCGGTCTGCATCACCTGGTGTGGGAGATCGTTGACAACTCCGTCGACGAGGCCATGGCCGGTTTCTGCACCGAGATCCAGGTGACGGTCCACGCCGACAACTCCATCACGGTCGTCGACAACGGGCGCGGCATCCCCGTCGACGAGCACCCTGTTAAAAAGATCCCGACGCTCGAGGTCGTCATGACGATCTTGCACGCCGGCGGTAAGTTCGATAACTCGGCCTATAAGGTTTCGGGCGGCCTGCACGGCGTTGGCATCTCCGTCGTCAACGCACTGTCCAAGCGCGTGGTCGTTCAGGTTCGTCGCGACGGCAACACCTACGAGATGGAGTTCTCGCGCGGCAAGACCGTTAAGAAGATGGAGGTCGTGGGCACCTCGGATTCGACGGGCACCACCGTCACCTTCTGGCCCGACGACGAGATCTTCGAGACCTGCATTTACGATTTCGATACGCTGCACAACCGTCTGCAGGAGACGGCGTTCCTCAATAAGAACCTCAAAATCGTGCTGACTGACGAGCGCGAGTCTACTCCCCACGTGGAGGAGTTTTGCTACGAGGGCGGCATCATCGACTTCGTCAAGTTCCTTAACGAGGGCAAGGACGTCCCCGAGGCCTTTAAGGAGCCTATCTACATCGAGGGCAAATCGGACCCGGACGCACCTGTGGCCAAGATGGGCGAGGTTGAGGTTTCCCTGCAGTGGAATAGCGGCTACGGCGAGAACGTCATGTCGTTTGCCAACGACATCTACACCCCCGAGGGCGGCATGCACCTTGAGGGCTTCCGCACCGCGCTCACCCGCGTGATCAACGACTATGCGCGCAAGCAGAACCTGCTCAAGGAAAAAGACGCCAATCTGACCGGCGACGATGTGCGCGAGGGCCTTTCGGCCGTTATCTCGGTCAAGCTGCCCGATCCGCAGTTTGAGGGCCAGACCAAGGCCAAGCTCGGCAGCTCCTATATGCGCGCGCTGACGCTCAAGATCGTGACCGACGGCCTTGCCGATTACCTCGAGGAGCACCCTAAGCCCGCTCGCGAGATCGTCAAGAAGGCGCAGCAGGCCTGCAAGGCGCGCAATGCCGCCCGCAAGGCGCGCGAGGCGACCCGCCGCAAGAGCCTGCTCGAGACGGCGTCCCTGCCCGGTAAGCTCGCCGACTGCTCGGTGCGCGATGCCGAGCTGACCGAGCTCTTCATCGTAGAGGGCGACTCGGCAGGCGGTTCGGCCAAGGACGGCCGTCGCCGAGACATCCAGGCGATTCTGCCCCTGCGCGGCAAGATTTTGAACGTCGAGCGCGTTGGTGACCATCGCGCGTTCTCGAGTGACACCATCCAGTCGCTGATTACCGCGATCGGCTGTGGCGTCACGACGAGTGCCGGCGACGGCGGCGATTTCGATATCACCAAGGCGCGCTACCACAAGATCATCATCATGACCGATGCAGACGTCGACGGCGCGCATATCCGCATCCTGCTGCTGACGTTCTTCTACAAGTACATGCGTCCGCTGATCGATGCCGGCTACGTCTATGTTGCCTGCCCGCCCATCTTTGGCATTAAGGTGCGCAACAAGATCCACTACGTGTATCCCAACGGCCGCCAGCCCGAAGACGAGATCCTGCGCGATACCATCCAGAGTCTGGGCCTGAACCCCGATGATAACGACGAGGACGGCAAGGCCAAGGACGGCAAGATCACCAAAAAGCGCAAGGGCTATACCGTCCAGCGCTACAAGGGCCTGGGCGAGATGGACCCCAAACAGCTTGCCTCGACGACGATGGACCCAAAGACCCGCATTCTGCAGCGTGTGTCGATCGAGGACGCCGTGGTGGCGGACCGCGCCGTGCGCGAGCTGATGGGTTCCGAGGTCGGCTATCGCCGCGAGTACATCGAGAAGCATGCACATGATGCACGATTCCTTGACGCTTAAGAGGAGGTAACGTGGCAGACGATATCAACAACAACGAGGGTATGGGCGAGGCCGGCGATGCCGGTATGCCCGATGATCTGAAGCGCCTGCTTGCCCGTGCTGAGCAGGGCGAGGACGGCGATCCGGACGCCTATAACCCCGATGCCGATGATGATGAGGAAGAGGACGACGACGGTGAGCTCGAGGAGAGCTTTGGCGAAGTCGATCGTGGCGCCTCGGCCGGCGAGGACATCAACGGCGGCCAGCTCCAGATTTCGGAGTTCGGTCGCGAGATGAAGCAGTCGTTCATCGAGTATTCGATGTCGGTTATCACAGCGCGTGCCCTGCCGGACGTGCGCGACGGCTTAAAGCCGGTACACCGCCGCATCCTGTACGCGATGAACGAGAGCGGCATCTACCCCAACCGCCCACACAAAAAGTCGGCCTGGACGGTCGGCGAAGTTATCGGTAAGTACCACCCGCACGGTGACTATGCGGTCTACGAGGCCATGGTCCGCCTGGCGCAGTGGTTCTCCATGCGCACGCCGCTCATCGACGGTCACGGCAACTTCGGCAACATCGATGGCGACGGCGCGGCGGCCATGCGTTACACCGAGAGCCGCCTGGCCAAGCCCGCCATGGAACTGCTGCGTGACTTGCAGAAGGATACCGTCGACTGGCAGCCCAACTACGACGAATCGCTCGCCGAGCCCGTGGCACTGCCTGCGCGCTTCCCCAACCTGCTGGTCAACGGCAGCCAGGGCATCGCCGTCGGCATGGCCACCAACATCGCCCCGCATAACCTCACCGAGGCGATCGAGGCCACCTGCTACCTGATCGACAACCCCGACGCCACCGCCGACGAGCTCATGCAGATCATGCCCGGTCCGGACTTCCCCACCGGCGCCATCATCATGGGCAGCGCCGGCATTAAGCAGAGCTACGAGACCGGCCGCGGCTCCATTACCGTGCGTGCCAAGGCACATGTGGAGTCCACCAAGACCGGCCGCAGCCGCCTGGTCTTTACCGAGATTCCCTACATGGTCAACAAGGGCACCCTGCAGGAGAAGATCGCCCAACTCGTCAACGACAAGCGCATTGAGGGCATCTCGGATATGCGCGATGAGTCCAACCAGAAGGGCATCCGTCTGGTCATCGAGCTCAAGAAGGGCGTCATTCCGCAGGTCGTGCTCAACAACCTGTATAAGTACACCTCGCTGCAGACGACCTTTGGCGCCAACAACCTGGCACTCGTCAACGGCGTTCCCAAATGCCTGAGCCTGCGCGAGATGCTGCAGCACTACATCGACCACCAGGTCGACGTCGTCACCCGCCGCACCCGCTTCGACCTTAAGAAGGCCCAGGCCCGCGCGCATATCCTCGAGGGCTACCTGATGGCCCTTGACCATATCGACGAGGTCATTAGCATCATCCGCTCCTCGCAGACCGACTCCGAGGCCAGCAGCCGACTGATCGAACGCTTTGGCTTTACGCCCGAGCAGACCACGGCCATCCTCGAGATGAAGCTGCGCCGCCTGACCGGCCTGGAGCGCGACAAGATCCAAGAAGAGTTGGACGGCCTGCGCCGCGCCATCGCCTACTACGAGGACCTGCTGGCGCACGAGGAGAAGATCCTGGGCGTCATCAAGGAAGAGATGCGCGAGATCTCCAAGAAGTTCGGCGACAAGCGCCGCACCGAGATCAGCCAGGTTGAGAAGGACCTGGATGTCGAGGACCTCATCGCCGACGAGGATATGGTCGTGACCATCACCCACACCGGCTACGTTAAGCGTATCCCGGTGGCCGCCTACCGTGCCCAAAAGCGCGGTGGCAAGGGCGTGTCGGGCGTCAACCTCAAAGAGGACGACGTCATCGACGAGATGTTCATCGCGTCCACGCACGAGTACGTGCTGTTCTTCTCGAGCAAGGGCAAGGTCTATCGCCTGAAGGTGCACGAGCTGCCGGTGGGTACGCGCCAGGCGCGCGGTACCGCGATCGTCAACCTGCTGCCCTTCGAGGAGGGCGAGAAGATCGCGAGCGTCATCAGCTGCCGCGAGTTCCCAGCCGACGAGTACCTGATGTTTGCCACCAAGAGCGGCATGGTCAAGAAGACCGTGATGAGCGCATATGACCGCAGCCGTCGCGACGGCCTGATCGCTATCAACCTGCGTGACGACGACGCGCTGCTGAACGTGCGCCGCGTGCGCGAGGGCGACAAGATTATCCTGGCCACCACCGCGGGCAAGGCGATCATGTTCTCCGAGGAGCAGGTGCGCGCCACCGGCCGCGATACCAGCGGCGTTCGCGGTATTGGTATGAAGGACGGCGTGAGCGTTCTGGGCATGGAAGTCACTAACGGCAACGGCGATCTGTTCGTCATCACCGAGCGCGGCTACGGCAAGCGCACGCCGGTCGCGGACTACCCGGAGCAGAATCGCGGCGGTCAGGGCGTCTACACCATTCAAATGACCGAGCGTAAGGGTAACCTCGCGGCCATGAAGACGGTGGGCCCGCAGCACGAGCTGTTCATCGTGACGGAGGGCGCGACGGTCATTCGCGTCAAGACCGACGAGATCAGCCAGACCGGCCGCGCCACCCAGGGCGTCAAGATGATGACCGTCGACGACAACGACCGCATCTGCGCCGTGGCCCGCATGACGACCGCCAAAGAGAAGCCCGAGGGCGAAGCCATAGAAAACGGCTCCGCCCCCGAAGAAACCCCTGTCGATCTAGGCGACGGCAACGACATGCCGGAAGATCTCCTTGACGAGTAAGAGGCCCTAACTGTTAGAAAATATCAGACCCCATATATCGGCGGTCGGCGCACTGCGCGCCGACCGCTTTTTTGAAAATTGAACCCCGCGTCGGCCCCGGCTGCCCGACGGCATGCGAAGTCGATCGCGAGTTCCGCACGAGCCGGAGAGCACTTAATGTGCTCTCCGTGCGAGCAGGACTGTCCGAGCAGGCGACTTCGCATGCCGCCGGGCAGCCGGGGCCGACACCCCTCAAAGATTTTCAAAAAAGTTGTTGACGCGCGCGTAACGACTCGTCTAATATATCCCTTGCGCGATGGACCTGTAGCTCAGTTGGTTAGAGCGTCCGGCTGATAACCGGGAGGTCACAAGTTCGAATCTTGTCAGGTCCACCACTTTCTTTCGCAATAAACACCCCAGCGAGAGCCGAGTCGCCGCTGGGGTGTTTATTACTGTCTCCGTGGGGGTTTAGCTCAGCTGGGAGAGCGCGGGCTTTGCAAGCCTGAGGTCAGGGGTTCGATCCCCCTAACCTCCACCATGATGGACCTGTAGCTCAGTTGGTTAGAGCGTCCGGCTGATAACCGGGAGGTCACAAGTTCGAATCTTGTCAGGTCCACCATCAAAACTGTGAAGAGCCCTGAGGCGTTGCCTCGGGGCTTTTTTCTTGTCTGCGATAAATCTCATTTTGGTTTTGTGTGCTGTGCGAAAGATTGGGTAGTATAGCTATTCAATGCGGCAACCCTGCCGCGTGTTAACCGCTACGTACCGGAGGTGTTCCATGGTTCGTGTCGACATAGAGACCATCGTCATGGCCGCCGGTCCCGTGCCATCGCTTATCGTGCTTCGCGAGCGCTGCAGTAAATCGGACTCGCCCGCGCCGTTGCGTTCCCTTTCCATTCAGACTGGTTCGTTTGAGGCTGCTGCCATTAGCCGTGGCATCGATAGTGGCCGCGCCGAGCGCCCGATTACCCATGACCTGCTGCTCGATACTGTTAGCGCCCTGGGCGCCAAGCTCGAGCGCATCGAGATCGTTCGCGCCGAGCCGCCGGTGTTCTACGCGACGATCGTTGTGCTGGTCGATGGCGACGAGCGCAAGATCGACGCCCGCCCCAGTGATGCCATTGCCCTTGCCGTGCGCAGCAATGCTCCCATGTTTGTGGAGGATGACATCATGAATCGCTTGGGCACTGTTTCTACCCATGCCGAGGAAGTTGACGACGAGCAGGAGTTCGAGAAGTTCGACGAGTTCGTCCATACGCTCTCCCCCGATGATTTCTAAATGCGGGGCGGCCAGGTTGCGGAGCGTTCGCTGATGGCCGGCGGCATGTCTGCCGAGGCGGCGGCTATCGCGCGTGAAGCCCAGATGCGCTCGGAGGCATCCGAGGCGGCTCGCATTGCCTATGTGACGCAGGCCCGCACGCTTCGTGAACGCCGCGGCTTGTTTATCAAGATGGTTGTCATCTCCGTCCTTGTCGCGGCAATCTGCTCGCGCCTTCGTGGTACAGTTGGTGCGCTTGGGTTTTCGATCTCTACGGGCCTGGTGATCTGGGGTGTGGTCGACGCGGTAATGCTGACTAGTCAGATCAAGGTGCTCGACAAGCGCGCGATGGATATGATGCGCGCCCGCGACGCTGCCGCTAAGATCGCCGCCGAGGCACAGGAACTGTAACGACGCCGGACTCGATGGGAAGGTCTAAAGATGGCACAGGATATGCAGGACGCCGGTAACGTCTCCGCCGAGCTCGACGCCATGGTGTGCGATCTGATCGGCGCCTTCTTGGACGACCTGGCCGCGGGCGAGAACCCGGGCGTGGTCGTGGCAATCGAGGACGCTGCTTCCAACCGATATCTGGCGGCGCTCGACGAGGACGGCGAAGAGGCGTGCCTGGAGGCGGCCACCAACTTTATCTCCGAGCACAAGATGGGCCTTAAGGACGAGGGCCTGGGCCGCATCGCCCGTTACGCCATCGGCTACACCGGTTGTGTCGAGATCGATGGCGGCTACCATGACGCCCTGCTCGTGAGCTTCTTCGAAACCACGCTCGAGAGCGGCTTTTCGGCATACGTACTGTACGAGGGTGTGGGCGCCGGCGATGGTTTTATGTGGAGCGACCCTGAACCTGCAGGTGAGGAAACCCCTCTAATCTAAAATCGCTAAAATAAACGAGTTTTCGGTAAAAGGCTCAATATTCCCGCTGAGCGTTGTGTTGCTGGGCGGGTCGCATACGCGTGCCGGTTGTATATAGATAGAAGATAGGGGAACTACATGCGCGTAGACAATCTGAGGAACATCGCCATCATCGCTCACGTCGACCACGGCAAGACGACGATGGTCGACAAGCTCCTGCGTGCCACGGACGCCTTCCGTGCCAACCAGCAGGTCGAGGACCGCGTCCTGGATTCTAACGACCAGGAGCGCGAGCGCGGCATTACGATTCTCGCCAAGAACATCTCTATCGAGTACAAGGACGTTAAGATCAACGTCATCGACACTCCGGGCCACGCCGACTTTGGCGGCGAGGTCGAGCGCGTGCTGCGTATGGCCGACGGCGCCCTGCTGCTGGTCGACGCCTTTGAGGGCCCCATGCCCCAGACCCGCTTCGTGCTGCGTCACGCTATCGACACCGGTCTCAAGATCATGATCGTCATCAACAAGATTGACCGTCCGGGTGCTAACCCCGAGAAGGCCTACAACGACTGCCTGGACCTTATGGCCGACCTGGGCGCCACCGACGACCAGCTTGAGTTCGCCATGGAGCACGTGGTCTACGCCAGCGCTATGAATGGCTTTGCCCGCCTTGATCCCAACGACGGCAACATGGACATGTATCCGCTGCTCGATATGATCATCGACGACATGCCCGCGCCCGAGGTTGACGAGAACGCCCCGCTGGCCATGCAGTGCGTGACCATCGACCACTCCAACTTCGTTGGTCGTATCGGCATCGGCCGCGTGTACTCCGGCACCATCCACCAGGGCGACCAGATCCTGGTTGTCAAGAACGACGGCTCCAGCGCTACCGCCACCGTCAAGCAGCTCTTTACCTTCGACTACCTGGGCCGCACCGAGTGCCAGGAAGTCGGCGCCGGCGACATCGCCGCTGTCGTGGGCATCGACCGCACCGATATCGGCGATGTCTACACCGATCCCGAGAACCCCGTCGAGCTCGAGCCCATCGAGATCGACCCGCCGACCCTGTCCATCGTCTTCGAGGCTTCGACCTCCCCGCTCGTCGGCCGCGACGGCGACATCGTGGGCGCCCGTCAGCTCAAGGAGCGCCTGTTCAACGAGGCCGAGAACAACGTGACCATGAAGATCGAGGAGCTCGAGGACAAGAGCGGCGTCGAGGTCTCGGGCCGCGGCATCCTGCACCTGTCCGTCCTGATGGAGTCCATGCGCCGCGAGGGCTTTGAGTTCCAGGTCGGCCGTCCCCGCGTCCTGTTTAAGAAGGACGAGAACGGCAACAAGATGGAGCCTGTCGAGCAGGCCGTCGTCGAGTGCCCGGACGAGTACTCGGGCAAGGTCGTTGAGGTCTTCGGTACCTCCGGCGGCATCATGACGAGTATGGACACCTCGGGCATCGTGACGCACCTCGAGTTTAAGATCCCGACCCGCGGCATCATGGGTCTTAAGAACCGCATTATGAATGTCACCCACGGCGAGGGCGTGTTCTACCACACCTTCCTGGAGTATGGTCCCTACGCCGGCGAGATCGGCAACCGTCAGAACGGCGCCATGATCTCCATGACCACCGAGAAGGCCGTTGCCTACGCTCTGGGTACGCTGCAGGAGCGCGGCCAGCTGTTTGTTGAGCCGGGCACCGAGTGCTACGAGGGCATGATCGTGGGCGAGCGCAGCAAGGCTGGCGACATGGTCGTCAACATCGCCCGTACCAAGAACCTGGGCAACCAGCGTTCCTCGACCTCCGATATCTCCGTCCAGCTGGTGCCGCCCCGCACCTTCTCGCTGGAGGAGGCGCTGGAGTACATCGCCGACGACGAGCTGGTCGAGATCACTCCCAAGAACATCCGCCTACGCAAGCGTCTGCTCAACGCCACCGACCGCAAGAAGGCTGCCGTCCGCGCCGGCCAGGTCAACAAATAAGCGCTGGGCTTTATAGCGTCTAACAAGAAAGGGCGTCGACCGCGATGGTCGGCGCCCTTTTTGGTTCAGGGGGCAGGTTCGTTTGCGCCGCCACAAAGGTGCTTGGCATCTTTGTGGCAGTTAGCTGCTAAGCGGTGGGGAGTCCCGGCGTGTTAGTCGGCTGCTGCGGCTTGAGGCGGGCGTTGCGCCAGATGATCTGGATGATGTAGCCGAGCATAAAGACAAAGGCCACACCGCTGATGAAGCCGCCTACGAGGGGAAGCCCTGTGAGGGCGCCTGCGGCGATGCCACCCACGGCTGCCATGGCGTAGCGGTTTTGGCTGTGTCCGACCATGCGGGCGATCGCGCACCCCGCAAAGGCGTTCGACACCAATGCGATGCCGATAACGCCGCACATGAGGGCTCCGGCAAGCGATAGACCAGCGATGGAGATAATCAGCAGTAGGACGGCGGGGACGATAGCAATCGTGCCCAGAAGACCGCTCACCCACAGGGGCGTGGGGCGCTGGTGGAGCATGCTGGCGGCGCTGGCGGTCGCGCGCGGAAAGACGAGCTCGAGTAGCAGGGCGACAAAGCAGGTGGAAAGCGCCGCGGCGACGGTGCCGCCGATGACATCGTTAACGGTGGAAGTATCCTCGTTTTCGGTGCGGTCGATCTTGAGCGCGCCGACCTCGGCTCCCGCGGCGCGCTCGGGGTCCTCGGAGACGTGCGCGTTCACGGTGCCGGTGATGTGGGCGTTCTTGCCCAGGATGAGCTTGTCGGCCCAAACCTCGACATCGCCATCGACGGTGCCATCGATGGTTACCGTGTCGCCCGCAAGCGCTGCCGACCTGGCGGAGCCGCGCAGGGCAACCGTCTCGCCCATCGCATAGAAACAGTTGGCGGTGCTACCGGTGTTGAGCACAACGTGCTGGCCGGCCACCGTGACGCTGCCATCAACCGTGGTCTTGGCGATGTCGATGGTGCGCGCCGCCAGGCGAATGGCGCCGCCTACGGTGCAGTCGCGAATCGATAGGCTCTCGCCCGCCGCGATAATATCGCGGCCGATGGAGGCATCGTCCAAGTTGAGGGCCTGGCCGGCCCAGTACAGGTCACCATCGACGCCGGACGGATTGGCGTCATTGTCGGTCGCAAGTACATTGCCTGCGGTGTCCGTGCCGGCGAACGACGCCGTGGGAAGCACGGTGATCGCCAGCGCGATGAGCGCGAATAGGATGGTGATGCGGCCCCACGCTTTACGGCGCTGGCTCGACGGGAATTGATTGCAGGGCATAGTGAATCCTTTGTTAGATACTCGGCATATACCTAACAGGGTACCCAACGCGTGGGCGTTCTAAAAGAACCTCTCGGTTGCATTTCGAAGGGTCGTGCCGTGCTGTCTACTTTTTACGGTGCAAAAAGCGCGCGATATCTTCTTCGGTGGGGCTTTTGATGTCAAAGCGCAGCGAGAGCCAGCGCAGACCCATGGTCACGACAACGCATACGACCAGCGCGGCGACATTGCTCATGATGCCGCTCATAACGAGACACACATAGCTTGTCGATCCGGCGATGGCGGCGATGGCATAAAAGTTAGTACGTTGGAAAATGCCCGGAACCACGCCCATAAAGCCGTCGCGCAGCATGCCGCCGCCCACCGCGGTAAAAAAGCCCATCATGATGCACACCGCCGGCGCAAAGCCGTAGACCAGCGCCTTGTCTGCGCCGGTTGCCGCATAGATGCCGACCGAGATGATGTCGAGCAAGGGGATGAGTTTTTCGGGCTTGTCGACGATAGCCGGGAAGATATAGATGATGGCTGCCGTGGCAATGGAAAGCGGGAGCGCCATCGGCTGGTTGAGGATGTAGACGTTGCCTACCTGCAGCGTCATATCGCGTAAAAGACCGCCGCCCAGTCCGCAGACCACGGCGAGCGCAACTGCACCCACCAGGTCGAGCTTATGCTCGCGCGCAACCAGCACGCCCGAGATCGATGCAGCGACAACAGCGAACATCTCGAGCCAAAACGGAATAGCGACCATGGCATCCGAGGCATGTGAGGTAATGGTTATGGCGGCGACGACGGGCAAGATGGGGTCCTTTGGGTTACGGATTTTGACAATGCCCGTACATAGTACATGTTCGGCGCCGATTGCGACCCTATTGCTCGGCAAACGGTCGGGACTGGATGCGGGCGTGGCGTTGTTGGAATGCCGGGGGTCCAAAACGTGTACGTCAGCCTCCAAAAACGACATTTTTCGGCATCTTTGGAGGGTGACGTACGCGTTTGCATATCATGCGCGGCATGCATGAGTCGATTTACTCACATCCGGTATATTTCCCCACTTCAACGGACATAAGAGTTGGATACCGGCTCAGAGCGAGAGGCCCTCAATGGATACCCCTGTTCTCATTTCGCATAAAACCGCATGGCTTGTCCATCATGCACCCCAGAATTTGGTTCAGTCTCTTGCGCGGCACGACTACCAGATAGGCGCACAAGGCATCTCCACCCAGCAACGTGTTGCGCGCATACGACAGGCTCTTACCGACTGCGGCATTCCGTCCGATATGCTTAAGACTATCGATATCGCGGTTGTATTCGAATTCGAGCGAATTCGTACCAAAGGCGTCGTTTGTCACATTCTTGGACAAAATCTTCCCTACGAGCATATTAACGAGTTGACGCCCGGAATCTTCATCACCGACGAAGCCTTCACCTTTGTGCTCGCTGCCGAGTGGATGGATAGGATCGAATATCTCGAATATGGCTATGAAGTTTGCGGCGATTATCGCATGAGGCTCAATCCCGCCGACCCTTATACCGGGCAACCAGCCACTACCTCCAAGGATGAAATAACCAAATTGCTCGATCGGCACCCCGGCAAACCCGGTGCCACACGTGCACGGCTCGCGCTCAGGCACATCTACGATCACTCGGCCTCGCCTATGGAGACCGCTTCGGCAATCGCCCTCTCGCTCCCAACAAGCGAAGGCGGCGTTGGTATCCGAGGTATCGAACTCAACAAACCGCTCGAGATCCCTCAACGTCTCTGGCATTGCACAAAAGCCCGAACACTCAAAATCGATGCCCTCATTACCTATAAGCGCAGGGAGCTCGGTATCGAATATAAGGGCGGTTTTCACGATGAGCTCGAGCGCAAGGGAGCAGATGCGGAGCGAGAGGCCGTTCTCTCCCAAATGGGATATCGAATCGTTACGCTCACTTCGGCTCAGTTCGGCAGCCAGCTCGCCTTTCACCGCGCCATGAACAACATTCGCGAAGCACTCGGCATGCCTCGCTGTACCGACACCGGGTACCAGCGAGAGCAAAACGAACTACGCGAGGCGCTTATCCGCAACTGGAAGGGCATGCGAGACGAAGAGGCACCTTCCGAATAGTGCCACTCCCGTGAACTCAATCCAAACGTGTACGCCAGCCTTCAAAGATGTCGAAAAATGTCGGTTTTGGAGGGTGACGTACATGTTTGGGGAAGCGTGGGATCGAGACGTATTTCGATAACAAAAAAGCCCCATTGCTGGGGCTCATACCATCTAATGGCGGAGGAGGAGGGATTCGAACCCTCGTGACCTTATACAGGCCAAACGGTTTTCGAGACCGCCGCATTCAACCACTCTGCCACCCCTCCGCGTGGGGTAAAAACAAAGCAGGCTCGAAGGCCTGCTTTGGAATTAACTGGCGGAGAGTCAGGGATTTGAACCCTGGAGACGCTTTTGACGCCTACACGATTTCCAATCGTGCTCCTTCGGCCACTCGGACAACTCTCCGTTAAATGCGAAAGTCAGTATACACGAGGAATCGCAAAGTGCAAACAGAAAAGTTGGCATTTTTTAAAACGCTTGGCCGCGTTTGGCGTTGCAGTGGGGTTTGAGGTGCCAAAAAACGGCTTCCGACCAGTGTGGTTGATCAACTCAATTGTTCAAAAGGGGTATTCATAAGCGACTTGGCAATGAATATAAAAATCTTTGGGTGGTGCTGTGGGCCACTGGTATGCATTTTGCGACCACAGCCTTGTGCCCGTCGACCTGTGGCTTGGCTCAGCTTGTCTCCACGGCACCGTATCTTGTCCACAGATTCGTCAAGCTTTTGGTCAGCATTTGGTTGGAATGCGCATGAAACGTCGTGCGAGTATGGGTATATGTGGAGGTCATGAGGTTGTAGCTGCAAATTATTGCAGCCTAGGAGGTTGAAAGATATTATTACCAAGTCTTTTCCTGCTTCAGGCGCACCTTCACGACCTGAAGCCACATTTGCCCAGAGGAGGTGACAATATGAAGGCTTATGAACTGCTGTTCTTTGTTGACCCGTCGCTCGACCCCGAGACTCGTCTCGCTGTTATGAAGCGTATCGATACCACGATCGCTGAGGGCGCTGGCAAGGTCGACTCCGTTGACGAGTGGGGCAAGCGCAAGCTCGCCTACGAGATCAACGACCTCACCGATGGTGACTACACCCTCATCAACTTCCACGCAGATCCTACCCAGATCGCCGAGCTTGATCGCGTCCTGCGCATCACCGACGCTGTGGTCCGCCACATGATCGTCCGTCGCGACGACCAGGAGTAAGACTGTCGTTTTGGACTGGGCTTGTGCCCCAAGAGGAAGTAGTGAGTTATGAGCATCAATCGAGTGAACATCACCGGTAACCTCACCCGCGATCCCGAGCTGCGCGCCACCGCCGGCGGAACCCAGGTTCTGTCCTTTGGCGTCGCCGTGAACGATCGTCGCCGCAACGCGCAGACTGGCGAGTGGGAGGACTATCCCAACTTTGTCGACTGCACCATGTTCGGCACCCGCGCCGAGGCCGTGAGCCGTTTCCTGGCAAAGGGAAACAAGGTCGCGATCGAGGGCAAGCTGCGCTACAGCTCTTGGGAGCGCGACGGCCAGCGCCGGAGCAAGCTTGAGGTCATCGTCGATGAGATCGAGTTTATGAGCTCCCGTGGTGGCCAGGGTGGCTACGATCAGGGCGGTTACGCCCCCGCAGCTCCCGCGCCCGCAGCACGTCCTGCCGCACCGGTGGCTACGCCGCCCGCGGTCGACGTCTACGATGAGGACATCCCGTTCTAAGGGTTGTTCACCTATTTTTGAGTGAGAGGCGGCTTCGGTTCGCCGAAGTTGCCAAACGAAAGGTATTTTGACATGGCTAATGATTTTTCTGCACGTCAGCCGCGTCGTAAGTACTGCCAGTTCTGCAAGGAGAACACTGAGTTCATCGACTATAAGGACACTCAGCTTCTCCGTAAGTACATGACCGACCGTGGCAAGATCAAGCCCCGTCGCGTCACTGGCGCTTGCACGCAGCATCAGCATGACATCGCCAACGCCATCAAGCGCGCCCGCGAGATGGCTCTCCTGCCGTACACCGTCCCCGTGGTTTCCTCTCGTGGCAACCGCGACCGCGGCTAAGAAGGGAGACGCATCATGAAGGTTATTCTTCTCGATGAGATCAAGGGCAAGGGCGGCGAGGGTGACGTCGTAGAGGTCGCTCAGGGTTACGCTGAGAACTTCCTGTTCCCCAAGAAGCTCGCTGTTGCCGCCACCAAGGGCAACCTCAAGCAGCTTGACGAGCGTCGCAACAACATCGCCAAGCGCGAGGCCGTCCGTCTGGCTACCGCCAACGAGACCAAGGCTGCCTTCGAGGGCAAGACGGTCACCGTTGACGTCAAGGTCGGCGACGAGGGCATCCTCTTTGGCTCCGTTACCGCCGCTATGATCGCTGACGCCATCAAGGCTCAGCTCGGTATGGACATCGACCGCAAGCGCGTCGAGCTCGGTAAGCCCATCAAGGTTGCCGGCGCCCACACCGTTGCCATCTCGCTGTACCGCGAGATCAAGGCCGAGGTTGTCGTTCTCGTCGGCGTTACCGCCGAGGAGCTCGCTGCCGAGGCTGAGGTCGAGGAGGCCGCTGAGGTCGCCGAGGCCGAGACCGCCGAGGTCGAGACTGAGGCTGCTGCCGAGTAGCATTTGCTGCAACGCAACAATCTTGTTCTAAGAAGGGCGCTCTGGGAAACCAGGGCGCCCTTTTTGCTTTTTAGCGCGATGCGAGCGCCATAGAGGGCGTTGCGGTGAGGTCTATTCGTGGGACCGTTCATCCGTTTGGTTCGGTGATGATTGGTCGCGCGCGGCGCGTTTTGGGACCGTGGCTGATACTATGGATGCTCGCAAGCGATATGAATGAGGATGCTCATGGCATATGACGATAGGGAGACCGGGCTGACGGTTGAGGACCGCGGCTCAAAGTTGGGTCTTCCCCAAAACCAAGATGCAGAGGCCAATGTACTGGCCGCTATGCTGCTATCGCCCGAGGTGGTCGAAGAGGCCCAGGTCGAGCTGCAGCCCGATGACTTCTACCGGCCCATTCATAAGACCATCTATACCGCGATGGTCGATATGTACAACAGCCGCATTCCCATCGACTCCATCTCGCTGATCGATTACCTGCGAAGCATCAATAAGCTCGATGCCGTGGGCGGCGAAGCGTACATTTTGGAGTTGATGGGTCAGACCCTGTCGCTCGTCAACTGGCAGCATCATGCCGCCATCGTTCGCCGCGATTCGATGCTGCGTGAGCTGATCGGCGCCACCAACGAGATCAACGCGCTGGCATATAACGCCCCCACCGACACCAAAGAGGTTGTCGAGCTGGCCGAGAGCAAGCTGCTCAAGGTTACGGCGCGCGAGGTCAAGTCGAGCTACAAGACGTTGACCGAGTTTATGGTCGAAGCCTATAACGAGGCCGAGGAAGTGTGCCAGGCCGGTGGTCAGGCGGCGGGCGTGCCCACGGGCTTTCCGTCACTCGACCGTATGCTCATGGGCTTCCGCGAGGGCCAGCTCATCATTATCGGCGCCCGCCCTGCTGTGGGTAAGACGTCGTTCGCCCTGAATCTGGCGCTCAACGCTGCCGCTGCCGGTTATACCGTCGGCTTCTTCTCGCTGGAGATGTCGGGCAAGGAAATTGCCCAGCGTCTGATTTGTGCCTACGCCATGATCTCGATCAGTGACTTCCGCATGGGCCGCATTAGCCCCGAGCAGTGGGCCAATATCAACGAGGCCACGCAGACCTTGTCCAAGCTCGATATTCTGATTGACGATACGCCCGGCACCACAGTGACCGAGATTCGCGCCAAGAGCCGCCGTATGCTCCATAACAAGGAGAAGGCAATCATCATCTTGGACTACCTGCAGCTGGTGAGTCCTCCGCCGGGACGCCGCTCCGAGAGCCGTACCGTCGAGGTCTCGGAGATGTCGCGTGGTTTGAAGATCATGGCCAAGGAGCTCAAGATCCCGCTCATCGCGCTGTCACAGCTCTCACGTCAGGTCGAATCCCGTACCGGCAAGCGCCCACAGCTTTCCGACCTTCGTGAATCGGGCTCCATCGAACAGGACGCCGATATCGTTATGTTCTTGGACCGCTCCGCCGACGAGGCCGAAGCCTCGCGCGACGATCGACCCGACGAGGGCGTTACGCGTATCGTCGTGGCCAAGAACCGTTCGGGCCCGATCGGCGACGTCGACCTGATGTTCCTGCCGGCATCCACCAAGTTCTATGAGCTTGATGGGGCACATGCCGAGGAGTAGGACAGGCGCCCGTTGCACGGGTATACTGGGAATGTTTTGTGCTTCTGCGTGCCGGCGTGGCGCGTAGACAGTCCATGAATGTAAGGAGTAAACATGCCGTCAACCGTTTTGGTCGGTGCCCAGTGGGGCGATGAGGGCAAGGGTAAGATTTGCGACCTGGTCGCCGGCGACTTCGATGCCGTCGTGCGCTACTCGGGCGGCAACAACGCCGGTCACACCATCGTCGTCAACGGCAAGAAGTACGGCCTGCACCAGGTGCCCTCCGGCATCATGTATTCCGACCACGTGTCGGTGATCGGTAACGGCTGCGTCGTCAACCCCAAGGTTGTCCTTGAGGAAATCGACATGTTCGAGGCCGACGGCATCACCACCAAGAACCTCAAGATTAGCGGCAACGCGCATGTCATCATGCCGTACCACATCGATCTGGATGGCGCCTTTGAGCAGAAGCTCGGCAAGAAGAACATCGGTACCACCAAGCGTGGCATCGGTCCGTGCTATCAGGACAAGATGGCCCGCATTGGCCTGCGCATGCAGGACATGCTGGACGAGGCGCTGTTCCGCGACAAGCTGGAGACCGCCCTCGCCCGCGTGAACCCCGAGCTCGAGCTCATCTACAACCTGCCCACCTACACCGTGGACCAGATTTGCGACGAGTACCTGCCGATGGCCGAGCGCCTGCGTCCCTACATCACCGAGACGAGCCTGCTGCTCAACAACATGATCGACGAGGGGAAGGACCTGCTGTTTGAGGGCGCCCAGGCGACGCTGCTCGACATCGACCACGGTACCTATCCGTACGTGACGTCTTCCAATTGCACCGCCGGCGGCGCCATCACCGGCTCCGGCGTCGGTATGAAGAACGTCGACCGCGTGCTGGGCGTCATGAAGGCCTATATCACCCGCGTCGGTTCGGGCCCCATGCCCACCGAGCTTTCCTATGAGTCCGAGGCCGGTCACACGCTGACCGAGGAGGGCTACGAGTACGGCGTGACCACCGGTCGCCGTCGTCGCTGCGGCTGGTTCGACGGCCCCATCGCCAACTACGCCTCGCGCGTCAACGGCCTCACCGATATCGCCATGACCAAGCTCGACGTGCTTTCGGCTTTCGACACCATCAAGGTGTGCGTGGCCTACGACGTCGATGGCGAGCGCTATACCAGCGTGCCCGAGCATCAGGTTCGCTTTGAGCACGCCAAGCCCATCTACGAGGAGCTTCCTGGCTGGAAGTGCGATATCACCGGCTGCCGCAGCTTTGAGGAGCTGCCGCAGGAGGCTCAGGACTACGTGGCGTTTATCGAGGATCTGGCACACACCCGCGTGACGTTCATTGGCGTTGGCGCTGGTCGCGAGAAGATCATCAACCGATTCTGGAAGTAATCGGGACTATTTGGTTATTGCGATATACCCCTTTGCAGCCCGGACGGGCGGCCGAGGGGTATATTTGCTTGCAAAGGGCTCGCGCGGAGCGGGCCGTTCATCCATAGAGGAGGCACCCTTGAAGGCGGACACTCAAACCATCGACATCCTGTTGTTGGGCAGCGGCGGCCGTGAGCATGCTTTGGCAGCTAAGCTCGCAGCATCACCGCGCGCCGGCAAGCTCTACATCGCGCCGGGTAACGGCGGCACCGCGAGCTGCGGCGAGAACGTTGTTCTCGACGACTGCGATCCTGCGGCCGTGGCGGCGTTTGCGCAGAGCCACGGATGCGGACTCGTGGTGATTGGCCCCGAGGCTCCGCTCGTGGCGGGCGTGGCCGACGCCGTGCGCGCGGCGGGTATTCCCTGCTTTGGCCCGGGTGCCGAGGGTGCCCAGATGGAGGGCTCCAAGCTGTTCTCCAAGCAGCTCATGGAGCGTGCGGGCATTCCGACGGCAGCCTATGGTTCGTTTACCGACGAGGCTTCGGCTCTCGCCTACGTGCGTGAGCAGGGCGCCCCGCTGGTCGTGAAGGCCGACGGCCTTGCCGCCGGCAAGGGCGTTATCGTGGCGACCGAACTTGAGCAGGCCGAGGAGGCCGTGCGCGAGTGCTTTGGCGGCACCTTTGGCGATGCCGGCAACACCGTGGTCATCGAGGAGATGCTGACCGGCCCCGAGTGCTCGCTGCTGGCCTTTACCGACGGCAAGACCGTGCGCCCCATGGCCACTTCGCAGGACCACAAGCGTGCGCTCGAGGGCGACAAGGGTCCCAACACCGGCGGCATGGGCGTCTACAGCCCGGTGCCCATCGTGACCGATGAGGAGCACGCCACCATGGTGAAGGTCATGGAGCAGACCGTGGCCGAGCTCGCTGCTGAGGGTATCGACTACCGCGGCTGCCTGTACGGCGGCTTTATGCTCACGCCTGCCGGCCCCAAGGTGCTGGAGTTCAATGCCCGCTTTGGCGACCCCGAGACGCAGGTCGTGCTGCCGCGCCTTAAGAACGACCTGGTCGAGGTCATGCTGGCTTGTGCCAACTGCGAGCTCGATCAGATTGAACTCGACTGGCGTGACGAGTGGGCCGTTGCCGTTGTCCTGACGAGTGCGGGCTACCCCGGCAGCTACGAGAAGGGCAAGGTCATCACCGGCATCGCCGACGCCGAGGCCATGGAGAACGTGACCGTGTACCATGCCGGCACCGCCGTGGTGGACGGTCAGCTCGTGACCAACGGCGGCCGTGTGCTTGCCGTGACCGCTCTGGGTGACACGTTCGAGAACGCTCGCAACCTTGCCTACGAGGCCTGCGAGAAGATTGATTTTGAGGGCAAGACCCTGCGTCATGACATCGGCCTGCGCGCGCTGCGTGGCCGCGACGCCTGGGATGCCTAAAGTCCGAGAGGGATGAGACGGATGGACGAGAAGAACGAAGAGCTCGTGGACGCGCAGATCGTCGAGGAGGACAGCCGCGTGTATGGGCACGCCGAGGGCGAGTCTGGCGGCGAGGTCGCTGACGAGCCGGTGCTGGTGCTGGGCGATGACGACCCGCACGATGCCGAGCTGCACGAGAAGATTCTTTCGGAGGAGTGCGCCTGGAAGGGCAAGATCCTCGACGTCCATCGTCTTGAGGTTGAGCTGCCCAACGGTCACCGCAGCGCCCGCGATATCGTTCGCCATCCGGGTGCGGCGGCCGTTGTGGCACTGACCGAGAGCGGCAAGATCGTACTGGTGCGTCAGTACCGCACCGCCATCGACCGCGTGACGGTCGAGATTCCCGCCGGCAAGCTCGACCCGGGCGAGGACCCGCTCGATTGCGCCAAGCGCGAACTGCATGAGGAGACGGGCTTTAGGGCTGGTCGTATTCGCTTTTTGACGTCGATTGTCACGTCCTGCGGTTTTTGCGATGAGATCATCCACATCTACTTGGCTACCAAGCTCGAGTTTGATGCGCCCAACCCCGATGATGACGAGTTTGTCAACGTGGACCTGGTGCCGCTGCACGAGCTAATCGATGCCGTGCTCGACGGCAAGATCGAAGACGCCAAGACCGTTGTAGGCGCGCTTGCCTGCGACAGCATCGCGCACCGCCTTGGGGGCACGGAGCTTTAACGAGTGGGGATAGCCCTGGGACAAGTACTACTGATTGCTTTGTCCCAGGGCCTTACGTTGCTGATATTTCTTTGAGGATCACATGCTGAAGAGGTTTCTTTCGTACTACAAGCGCCAGATGGGGCTTTTTGTTGCTGATACTGTTTGTGCTCTGGTGCTTGCCGCCATTGACCTGGCGTTCCCCATTATCCTGCGCAATTTGACCGGTGGACTGTTTACTCAGGGTCAGACTGCCATTATGCAGGCGCTCGGTATGATCGCGGTGGGCTTGGTGCTGATGTATGCCGTCCGCTGCGCCTGCCGCTATTTTGTGAGCTATTGGGGTCACGTGATGGGCGCGCGTATGGAGTCCAAAATGCGCGAGGACCTGTTCGACCAGTATGAGCGCTTTAGCTTTGCGTACTTCGACCGCAACAGCTCGGGCGACATGATGAGCCGCGTGGTCAACGACCTGTTCGATATCTGCGAGGCGGCGCATCACGTGCCCGAGTGGATCATCATCTGCGGCATCGAAATCATCGGCTCGTTTGTGATCCTCTTTACCATCGCCCCGGTGCTGGCGCTTGCCATGGCTGTGGTGACGGCAGCGTTTGCGGTCATCATGTTTTGGCAGAACATGCGCATGCGCGAGGTCTTTAGCGACAACCGCAAAAAGATCAGCGGCATCAATGCGCAGCTGCAGGATTCGCTGGCGGGCATACGCGTGGTCAAGAGTTTTGCCAATGAGGAGACCGAACGCTTCAAGTTCCGCGCCTCCAACAATCGCTATCTTTCGTCCAAGGAGAACATGTATCACGCCATGGGCGTCTATACCGCGACGTATGGCCTGCTCTCGGGTGTGCTCTATGTGATCGTAGTGCTGCTGGGCGGATGGCTGGTCGCCCAGGGACAGCTACAGGCGGTCGATATGGCGACCTTCGCACTCTATATTTCGCTGTTCTGCACGCCGCTCGAGACGCTCGTCAATTCGGCCGAAACGTATCAGAAGGCCATCGCCGGCTTTAAACGTATGGACGAGGTGCTCTCGACCGCGCCGGATATCCAGGACAAGCCGGGCGCTACGGATCTGCAGGTGACTGCCGGCGCCGTGGAGTATCACGACGTGTGCTTTAACTACGAGGATGTCGAGCTGGGCGAGGGCTATGCCGACGAGCGTCCCGTTATCGACCATATGAATCTGTCCATCAAGCCCGGGCAGACCATCGCGCTGGTTGGCCCTTCGGGCGGTGGCAAGTCCACGACCTGTTCGCTGCTGCCGCGCTTTTATGACGTGGCTGCCGGATCCATTAGCATCGACGGCCAGGACGTGCGCGATGTGACGCAGCAGAGCCTGCGCCGCGCCATCGGCCTGGTGCAGCAGGATGTCTATCTATTTGACGGTACGATTGGCGAGAACATCGCCTACGGCAAGCCGGGCGCCACGGCAGAAGAGATCGCCGAAGCCGCCCGTCGCGCCAACATCGATGCCTTTATCGAGTCGCTTCCGCAGGGCTACGACACCGTGGTGGGCGAGCGCGGCAGCCGTCTTTCGGGCGGACAGAAGCAGCGCGTTGCCATCGCGCGCGTGTTTCTCAAGAACCCCAAGATCCTGATTTTGGACGAGGCGACGAGTGCTTTGGATAACGAGAGCGAGGAGGCGGTGCAGGAGTCACTCGAAGAGCTGGCACGCGGCCGCACCACGATTATCATCGCCCACCGTCTTTCGACCATTAAGCATGCCGATGAGATTGCGACCGTTGAGCATGGTCGCGTTGTGGAGCGTGGCACGCACGAGGAGCTTCTCGCCCGTGGCGGCACCTATGCCCGTTACTATCGAATGCAGTTCGAAGGTGCGCGTGCGCACGAGCTCGACTGATTGATGTGACAGGAAGTTTATGGCTGACAAGAACCCTTTGACTCCGGAAGAAGTGACGGAGTTATTCTCCGAAATCGATGCATCCGGCGTCTTGGATCCCACGCTCGCCAAAAAGCGTACCGAGCGCATGCGTGAGAAGGAGGCTGCGGCCAAGCGCGGTGACAAAGCGGCGCTAGCGCAGCTGCGCAGCGAGGACCGCGCGAGCCAGGCAAAACATATCGACCCGCTGTCCGAGGACGATCCTTCGGGCTCGCAGGTGAGCCATACCATTACGAAGACCGCGATGGCCGTGGTCATCGGTATTTTGGTGCTGATCGTGGGCATGCAGATCGGCTACGGCGTGATGCGTCGTCTGAACACCGCCAACCTGTCCGAGAGCGTTTCGGTCGATACCGTTTCGACCGCGCTCAAGGGTGGACTTGAATGGGGCAACGGCTTTACGCAGTTCCCGCTCGACTTTACCGTCGATGAAGCCGATGAACGCACGGGCACGGTCGAGGTGACGGTGTTGGACACATCGTCTGCCAACGAGCTCGAGCTGCTGTCCAACGGGCAGATTCAGGCCGCGGCGCTTGCGACCAACGCGTTGCTCAACGATAAGATCGACCGCGTGGTGTATAACGTTCACGCCTATATCGACGAGGATAGCAACATTCAGCACGATTCCTTCTTTGGCATGTTCCCCGCGCGCGGCCACCAGAGCGCCATTTTGACGTTCGTGTGGACCAAGAGCTCATCCAACGCCACGAGTATCGACTGGAAGATGCGCATCGTGAGTATGGATGACACCATCGCCGAGCGCATTCAGAAGCAGGTGAACTCGGTGTCGTCGTTAATTGAAGACCCGGTGGTGAGCCAGACCAAGATTGACGAGGAAAAGGCCGAGCGTGACCTGGAGCATCGTCTGCATGGCCGCGAGATTTTCCGCGGCGGCAAGCCCGATCGCACACCGTCCGAACTGCTGGAGCAGGACAAGAAATAATAAGACGCCATCATCCCACGTGAGCCACAAGCCCGCGCGGGATGATTTTTCTGGGACGGGGATTAAAAAATCATTATGCATAGAAAGTCATAATTATCATTTCGTAAACATTTCGATGAAATTAACGCCATGAGGCATGCTTGCGGTTACAATACCGCGAGGCCTAACTACACACCTTTAAGCCGGTCCTGTGAGACCGGGAAGGAGAATTATGGCGAACAACCATACCGCGGGCGCTGCCGCCCGCACCTTCGCGCCCAGCGAGCTTTGCCAGCGTATGCTGGCCAAAACCAGCAAGGGCACCTGCGGTCCCTGCATCCTGTATCTTGAGGATGGGACCATTTTTTATGGACGTGCATGCGGCGCCGAGGGCACCGCGACCGGCGAAGTCTGCTTCAACACCTCGCTCGAGGGCTACTTTGAGGTCATGACCGACCCGAGTTATGCCGGCCAAATCGTAACCATGACCTATCCGCAGATCGGCAACTACGGTATCGACGAGACCGACGTCCAGTCGGCCTTCCCCGGCGACGCCGTGCGCCCTGCGAGCGCTCCGGCTATGCGCGGCATGATCGTTCGCGACATGTGCGCCACGCCTTCTAGCTGGCGCTCGGCCGTCAGCGTGTCGGAGTACCTGCGCGCTCACGGCATCGTCGCTATCGAGGGCGTCGACACCCGCGCTCTGGTACGCCACCTGCGCGACAATGGTTCCAAGATGGGCATTATCTCGACCGAGATCTTCGACGTCGACGAGCTTGCCGAGCGTCTGGCCGCAGCGCCCACGCTGGTAGGCGAGAACCTGGTCAAGACCGTAAGTTGCCCCGCGCCTCATGAGTTTGTGGCTGCCGACCTGCCTGCCACGCATGACTTTGCGCTTTCGGCTGCCGCTCCTGCCCGTCACAAAGTGGTCGCCTACGACTGCGGTGTGAAGCGCGGCATTCTGGAGGGGCTGGTCCGCGCCGGCTGCGACCTTACCGTCGTGCCGTGGGACACGCCTGCCCAGCAGGTGCTCGACATGAATCCCGACGGCGTCTTTTTGTCCAATGGCCCCGGCGACCCCGACGCCGTGGTGGAGACCTACGAGCAGGTGCAGCAGCTGATCGGCAAGGTGCCGGTCTTTGGTATTTGTCTTGGTCACCAGATGATCAGCCTGGCCTGCGGCGCCCAGATGGAAAAGCTTAAGTTCGGTCACCGCGGTGGCAACCAGCCGGTTATGAATCTGGTCAGTCGCCGCGTGGAGATCACCGCGCAAAACCACGGCTTCGGCCTGCTGTTCCCCAGCTTGGGCAAGCTTGTCCCCGAGCTTTCCGGCGGCGAGACCGAGCATGCGGCCGATGGAGATCTGCGCGTCTGGGTGCGCCGCGGAATCGCGCCGGTCGTGATGAACGAGCGCTTTGGCCGCATTCGCCTGACGCATGTGAACCTCAACGACGGCACCGCCGAGGGTATCCAGCTGCTCGACGCCCCGTGCTTCTCGGTCCAGTACCACCCCGAGGCCTCGCCCGGCCCCACCGATGCCCACTATCTCTTTACCGCCTTTACGCGACTCATGGACGGCGAGGAGAACTACCTGGACATCGACACCGCGAAGGACCGCCTTGCCGGCTGGAATTTCGCCGAGTCCGAGACCGCCGCGACCGAAACCGAGGAGAACTAACATGCCGAAACGTACTGACATCAAGCGCATCCTCGTCATTGGTTCGGGCCCCATCGTTATTGGCCAGGCCTGTGAGTTTGACTACTCCGGCGCCCAGGCCTGCAAGGTGCTCAAGGAGGATGGCTTTGAGGTCATCCTGGTCAACTCCAACCCGGCGACCATCATGACCGACCCGGGTCTTGCCGACCGCACCTATGTCGAGCCCATCACCGCCGAGTTTATCGAGCGCGTAATCAAGAAAGAGCGCCCGGACGCGCTGCTGCCCACGTTGGGCGGCCAGACCGGTCTGAACGCCGCCGTCGAGCTGGCGAAAGACGGCACGCTGGACAAGTACGGCGTCGAGATGATCGGCTGCGACCTGGCCGCTATCGAGCGCGGCGAGGACCGCAAGCTCTTTAACGAGGCCATGGCCGAGATTGGCCTGGAGGTCGCGCGCTCGGGCTATGCCTACAGCGTGGCCGACGCCGAGGCTATCGCCGAGCGCGTGGGCTATCCCTGCGTACTGCGCCCGAGCTTTACCCTCGGCGGTGCCGGCGGCGGCATCGCTCACACCCACGAGGAGCTCGTCTCCATCGTGAGCCAGGGCCTGGAGCTCTCGCCCGCCCACGAGGTGCTGGTCGAGGAGTCCATCGAGGGCTGGAAAGAGTATGAGATGGAGGTCATGCGTGACCACGCCGGCAACGGCATCATCGTGTGCTCCATCGAGAATCTCGACCCCATGGGCGTGCACACCGGCGACTCCATCACCGTGGCGCCGGCGCAGACGCTCTCCGACCTTGAGTATCAGCGCATGCGCGTGGCCTCGCTCGCCATTCTGGAGAAGATCGGCGTCGAGACCGGTGGCTCCAACGTGCAGTTTGCCGTGAACCCCAACACCGGCCGCCTGATTGTCATCGAGATGAACCCGCGCGTGAGCCGTTCGTCCGCGCTGGCCTCTAAGGCCACGGGTTTCCCTATCGCCAAGGCCGCCGCGCGTCTGGCTGTGGGCTATACGCTCGACGAGATCGTCAACGACATCACCAAGGCAACGCCCGCCTGCTTTGAGCCCACGATTGACTACTGCGTGGTCAAGGTGCCGCGCTTTGCCTTCGAGAAGTTCAAGGGCACCGACCCCACGCTCACCACGCGCATGAAGGCCGTGGGCGAGATTATGGCGATCGGCCGCACCTTTGAGGAGGCCTTCGGCAAGGCCATGCGCTCGCTGGAGGACGGACACCAGGGCATTTGCGCCGGTGGCAAGGAGCGCGCCGACAAGCTGAGCGACGACGAGCTCGCTCAGGCCGTTGCCACCCCGACCGAGCACCGCATCTTCTTTGTGGTCGAGGCCCTGCGCCGCAGCTGGGACATTGCGCGTATCCATGCCATCTGCGGTATCGATCCGTGGTACCTCAACCGTATCAACGACATGGTGCAGGTCCAGGAGAGCATCCGCGGCCTGCGTGTGGAGGATATCGACGCCGACGCGATGCGCCTGCTCAAGCAGTACGGCACGAGCGACGCCGAGATCGCCGCACTGACCGGCTCGGACGAGCGCTTTGTGCGCGCCTACCGCAAGGGCCTGGGCGTGGTTCCCAGCATGAAGACGGTCGATACCTGTGCCGCAGAGTTCTCGAGCGCCACGGAGTACCACTACAAGACGTACGAGAATATCTACCGCACGAGCCCGGATGCCAAGAAGTGCGTGGCTCCCGACGAGACCACGCCGGCGGACAAGCCCAAGGCGATGATCCTGGGCGCCGGTCCCAACCGCATCGGCCAGGGTATCGAGTTCGATTACTGCTGCGTGCACGCGAGCTACGCGCTGGCGGCCCGCGGCTTCGAGACCATCATGGTCAACTGCAATCCCGAGACCGTTTCGACCGACTATGACACCTCGGACCGCTTGTACTTTGAGCCGCTCACCTACGAGGACGTTATGGACGTCATTGACGTTGAGCGACCCGACGGCGTCGTGGTGACGCTCGGCGGCCAGACCCCGCTTAAGCTGGCACGCATGCTCGAGGAGAGCGGCGTCAACATCATGGGTACCAAGCCCGACGCCATCGATTTTGCCGAGGACCGCGAGCGTTTTGCCGCCCTGCTCGACAAGCTGGGCATCATGTACCCGCCGGCGGGCCAGGCCACCTCGTTTGAGGAGGCCGAGGCCGTGGCCGCACACATCGGCTACCCGCTGCTGGTGCGTCCGAGCTACGTGCTGGGCGGCCGCGGCATGATGATCGCCTACGATGCCGAGCACCTGCGCGATTACATGGCCGAGGCCGCGCGCATTAGCCCCGACTACCCGGTGTATCTGGACCGCTTCCTGGAGGGTGCGATCGAGTCCGATGTCGACGCCCTGTGCGATGGCGAAGAGGTCTACATTGGCGGCATTCTGGAGCATATCGAGGAGGCCGGTATCCACTCTGGCGACTCCGCGACCTGCATTCCGCCGTTCAGCTTTAGCGAGAGCCTGCAGGCAAAGCTTCGCGAGACCACGCGCCGCATCGCGATGGCGCTGGGAGTCCGCGGCTTGGTTAACGTGCAGTATGCCATCAAGGGCGAGACCGTTTACGTGATCGAGGCCAACCCGCGTGCCAGCCGTACCGTGCCGTTTATCTCCAAGGCCACCGGTGTGCCGCTCGCCAAGTGTGCCGCACGTATCATGGCAGGCGATTCCATCGCGAGCTTGGGCCTGCCGAGCGACGAGCGCCAGCTGGACTGGTTCTGCATGAAGGAAGCCGTTATGCCCTGGGGTCGTTTCCCGGGCGCTGACGTTATCCTGGGGCCCGAGATGAAGTCGACGGGCGAGGTCATGGGTATCGCCAAGAGCTATCCCGAGGCATACGCCAAGACGCAGCTGGCGATTGACTACAAGCTGCCCGACCCGAGCGCCGGCAAGGTGTTCATTAGCGTGTGCGACCGCGACAAGCGCCATATCCTTTCGGTCGCCCGTATCCTGCGCTATCTGGGCTTTGACATCTGCTCTACCGAGGGTACGGCGCGTGTACTGCGCGGCGGCAACGTGACGTGCGAGGTCGTGGAGAAGATCAGCGGCCCGCACGACGGCGAGCGTCCCAACATCGGTGACCTGATCGCCGATGGCAAGATCGCGGTGATCATCAATACGCCGTACGGTCCGGGCTCGCGTGGCGATGGCTACCTGCTACGTACCGAGGCCGTGCGTCGCGGCGTGACCTGCGTGACCGCGATGTCTGCCGCCAACACGTACGTGAGCGCCATCGAGGCGGTGCGCGAGGACCAGCAGGGTCACGGCAGTGCCAACGACATGGGCATGGACGTCATCGCCCTGCAGGACCTGCCGCAGTACACGGTGTAGTTGACCTGGCCGGCCGGGGCGGGAGGGGCCGAGATTTCCCCCTTTCGCTCCGGCTGCAAGCAGAGTCGCTCAGGAGGAAACTCGGCCCCTCCCGCCCCGGCCTGCGGTGACTTGGCTGCACCGTGTGCTGCCGAAGGGGCTTTGCGCGATGACTAGGGCTGAATAAAAAGTGAGTGTGGGATCCGCCGTTCGTTCGAACGGCGGATCCCACGTTAATATTTCAGCCAACGTACGTCATGGCAATCCCCGGTAGGTCGCAGGGCGCTTCGCGGGCGGGCCAGGCTTTATCTGAACGACTTTGCGAAGCAACCGGAGTGAAGATAAAGCCTGGCCCGCCCGCGAAGCGCCACAAAGACCGCAGGGACGGGAGCAGCTATACTACTCTCAGTAGTTAAGGGTCGCGGATTGGCCGCGTCACCGCTCTCAACAGGAGGTCTTTGTTTATGGCAGATCAAAAGCCGGTTGTCGGGATCATCATGGGTTCCAAGTCCGATCTGGGCGTTATGGAAGGCTGCACCGCCGAGCTCGAGGCGCTGGGCGTGCCCTATGAGCTTGTCATTGCGAGCGCACACCGCACACCGGCGAAGGTCCACGAGTGGGCTTCGACTGCCGCCGATCGCGGTATCAAAGTGATTATCGCCGCCGCCGGCAAGGCCGCTCACCTGGGTGGTGTCGTGGCTGCCTTTACGCCGCTGCCGGTCATCGGCGTGCCTATGAAGACGAGTGACCTGGGCGGTATGGATTCGCTGCTGTCGATGGTGCAGATGCCTTCGGGTGTGCCCGTGGCCTGCGTTGCCATCAACGGTGCCAAGAACGCCGCCATTTATGCCACGCAGATTCTGGGCGCATGCGACCCCGAGTACCGCAAGGTTATCGAGAAGATGAAGCAGGAGATGGCCGACGCCTAGGCGTTCCGCCGTTTCACCGCAGTATAAGGAGAGCCATGTCCGATTATCAGGGAAAACGATTCAAGGCTTCTCAGATTCCCGATCCGTCGAAGCCGGGTGCTGCCCATGCGGCACAGCAGGGTCGGACATCCTCTCCTCAGCAGCAGCGCGCGCCGCGTTCCGTAACGCCGGCGTCCCATCGTCGCCAGGATACGCCGGCTGCGTATCGTCCCTCGTCTTATAGCGCAGCTAAGAAGCCGTCCCGGTCTTCATCGCATGCCGCGTCGTCCAGCTACACCGAGCCGCCGCGTAAGAAGCGCCGCTCCATCATTCCCATCTTGCTCATCATCGTGGGCATCGGTCTGATTGTCGCCGCCGCCGCTATCTTTATTAATGCTCAGATTGGCTACAAACAGGCGAGCGAGTCGTATCAAAAGATTGAAAAACAATATGTGAGCGACAAGGACGCCAGCGGCGTGCCGATTATCGACTTTAATGCGCTTGCCCAGACAAATCCCGAGGTTGTGGGTTGGATTTACGCGCCCGGCACCAACATCAACTATCCCGTGGTGCAGACGAACAACAACTCCAAGTACCTCAACACGCTGTTTGACGGTACATCTAACGCGTCCGGGGCCATTTTCTTGGATAGTGATGACACCGCGCCGGGAATGGTTGACCAGCAAACCACGATCTACGGACACCATATGAACGACGGATCGATGTTCAACGTGATTTCGGATACGACTGACCAGGCAACGTTCGATAGCATTAAATATGTGTACTACATCACGCGCGACGCCACCTATAAGCTGCGTCCGCTGGCGACCAAAGTGGTCGAGGACACGTATGCCAAGGCGCGCACGCCCAATTTTGAGGGCGATGACGGGCTCAAGAACTACCTGTCCGAGATGCTCGACGGTGCCTCTGCCGTGGCAAGCGATGCCACCGATCGTGCCGCTTCGGCAACCAAGGTCGTGACGCTTGTGACCTGTCGTTCGTTATCGCTGAGCAACACGCGTGCTGTCATGGTGCTCACGCCGGTCGAGGAATAAGTTGTTCGAGAGTAGCTAAAAAGCCCCGTTCCAAATTGGCTACTCGACGACGGTAAGGGAGAAATGATGCTCGAGAATGGCAAAACGATGCCTTCGGTTGATGCTTGGCTGCGCGAGGCCAAGGCCGATTCGTCGGCACCTGCGTGCGGTATGTATCTGACACATAACGGTGTGGTGCGCGCGACGCCCAAGGCCGAAGTGCGCGGAGTCGAGACCGATGGCGTGGCGCCGGGCCACAAGGTGGGCGGCATGGTGTTTGGCTACGACGCCAGCAAGGTGCAGGCTGCTATCGAGGCCACGCGCGCGATGCCGGGTATCGGCTATGTGCGCGTGTGGCTGGCAAGCGGCGAGCTTGCCGTAGGTGACGACATCATGCTCGTGCTCATTGGCGGAGACATTCGCCCGCATGTGGTCGATGCGCTGCAGTCGCTCGTCGGCACCATCAAGAACGAGTGCGTGAGCGAGGTCGAGCGCGAGGCGTAAGGCCTCGTCGGCAATCCGAGTCTGTCTATAGCGAAAGCCCGCCGGCAGTTCATGTAGATCTGCCAGCGGGCTTTGATGTGTTGGAGCTATTTTGCTCTGGCGTTTGCTACACGCGTGTGGCGTCCTTGGGGCTCATGGTCATACTCTGAAAACGGTTCTCCATATATTCGTTATCGAAATGCTTGTCATAGAACTGTGCGACGGGAATATTTCGAACGGTTCCGTTGACGCGCTGATACCAATAGTCGAGCGATTGCAACGTCATGACGCCGTCGATCAACATGACGGCGGTCAGGATGACGGTAGCAGAGTAGCGGCGTTTCCATGGAATCATATTGATGAGCTTAAGCAGGCGCGGCAGCAAGACCTTGATCCAGATGAGGCCACCCAGGCCCCACATGCAGGCAAACGGCGTGCATGTGCGTCCCCCGGTCAATACCGCGATGGGATCGGGCATGCCGAATAGCCTAATGTGTGAATAGTTCCACGACACCACGCCAAATGAGGTCTGCATAAACCAGCCTACAAACACCTCGAAAGCGCCGCCGATCAGGGCACTTACCAGGAAAATGATCAGAGGATTCTTTTTATAGAAGCGGTTGAGCGCCATGGTCATGAGCACCGCGCCAAATCCGTAGATGGGGCTAAAGGGGCCAAATAGCATACCGGCACGGTCCTGATAGACGCCGGGATCGACGACGACCATATGCCAGACTTCCTCGAGAATGAGACCTAACACGCTGCAGACGAAGAATACCCAGAACAGGTTGAAGTAGTTGAGCTTGATGTAGCCCTCGCCGGTTTCGTCGCGGCCGAGCATCCCCTCGGCGGCGGCATCGCGGTCGAGCATCTCTTGCAGACGGCGCTGCAGTTCGCGCTCCTGGCGTAGCGTGGGGTCGACGGTGGCCGACAGCGCAATGAGGATGACAAGCTGGACGGCGGGGCGCAGCAGGAAGGGTCCGATGCCCTGGAGCATCACGTCAACTAAAAGCTCCACGACGGTAAATGCGATGAGGACGTAAGACAGGCGGGCGGCATTGCGCCGCTGGTCCTTGATGAGGTCCAGGCCAAAGACGATCAAGATGATCGCGCTTGCCGCCGAGAGCATAATGCCGGCGACGATAAGGCCAACCGCGACCAGGGTGTTATCACCGAGCTTAGCGGCGACGTTGCCGTTAATGAGTGCGGTGATGACCTGCCACATAAAGACGGCGACTGACGGGAGCGTGCCCACGCCAGATAGGGTGCACAGGACTGCGTAGACCTTGATGATAAGGGGGATCTTCTTGGCCTCCGTGGTGCTGGGGACACTGGGGTCGAGTTGATTTCGATCCATACGCTACCTTTCTCGTCTTGTAGTAGCCTACAAGGATACGCCGACGACCAGCTAAAAGACAGGACGAACGTCCCAATTGCAACAATGTAGCCCCTAGCGCGGGCGAGACACGGCGCACGGGAAGTCTTCGAGGCCGTTGCCCCTGAGAGTGGACTACCCAATAAAATGTTTGGTCGCAAAACGGATAATAAGCTCGGTGGGCTTTTAAAAAGCGCTGCTCATGCGCGGGAGTGCTTGTCTTGCCGTGCGTATAATAGGGCAGGTAACGCCAAATAACGAGGCTCTGAGGGGATGCCATGTCTCAAGAAACCATCCACGCGGCCGAGCGCGCCGCGGGACAGGTGAAGACCATGTCGACGTATGATCCGGACTCCGACCAGCTGCATGAGGAATGTGGCATTTTCGGCGTATGGGCGCCCGATCGCGATGTGGCTCGACTGACGTACTTTGGCCTGCGTGCGCTGCAGCACCGTGGCCAGGAATCGGCGGGAATCGCCGTGGGTGACGGCGGCACGGTTATGGTCCGCAAGGATCTGGGCCTGCTCGACCGTGTGTTCTCCAACGCCGACCTGTCGACGCTCTCCGGCCAGCTGGCCGTGGGCCACGTGCGCTATGGCACCGCCGGCGCCAAGAGCTGGGAAGCCTCGCAGCCGCATCTTTCTACCATCAACAGCGTCATTATCGCGCTTGCTCACAACGGCACTCTGGTCAACACCGACGAGCTGCGCCGCCAGCTAATCGAGCTGGGCGTGCCGTTCCTCTCCAATTCGGATTCCGAGGTCGCGACCAAGCTTATCGGCTACTTTACCCAGCGCACGGGCCACCTGCGCGAGGGCATTCGCAAGACCATGGAGCTTGTGCGCGGCGGCTACGCCATGACGCTCATCAACGAGCAGGCGCTCTACGCCTTCCGCGATCCGCACGGCATTCGCCCGCTCGTGCTGGGCAAGCTGGTGGACGAGGGTCTGGACCAAGCCGATGCCGCATCCGTTTCGCAGCTGCCCTCGCAAGATGGCGCCGCGACGGTCGACTCCGCCGTCCATGTCACGCGCGCCGGCGGCTGGGTCGTTGCTTCCGAGACCTGCGCACTTGACATTGTGGGTGCCGAGTACGTTCGCGACGTCCGTCCCGGCGAGATCTTGCGCATCAGCGCCGAGGGTCTGGTATCCGAGCAGGGCGTGCCTGCAGCTGAAGAGCCCGCCAACTGCATCTTTGAGCAGGTCTACTTTGCCCGCCCCGACTCCATCATGAACGGCAAGAGCGTCTATGCCTGCCGTTACGACATGGGTCGTCAGCTGGCACATGAGGAGCCCGTCGAGGCCGACCTGGTCATCGGCGTGCCCGACTCCGGCCTGCCGCCCGCTGAGGGCTATTCGCACGAGAGCGGCATTCCCTTTGGCGAGGGCCTCATCAAGAACCGCTACGTGGGCCGTACGTTTATCGAGCCTACGCAGGAGTTGCGCGCCATGGGCGTGCGCATGAAGCTCAACCCGCTGCGCGACAACATCGAGGGCAAGCGCCTGGTCGTCATCGACGACTCCATCGTGCGTGGCACCACCATGGTGCAGCTCGTCAAGATGCTGCGCAACGCTGGCGCCAAGGAGATTCATATCCGCATCAACTCGCCCGAGGTCATCTGGCCGTGCTTCTACGGTATCGATACCGACGTACAGTCGCAGCTTATCAGCGCCAACAAGACGGTCGACGAGATTTGCGAGTATATCGGCGCCGATTCGCTGGCCTTCCTTTCGGTCGAGGGCCTGCTGAAGGTCATGCCCAAGGGCGGTTACTGCGATGCGTGCTTTACCGGCCGCTACCCCGTGGCGATTCCCGAGAGCTTTGGCCGCGACAAGTTTATGGAGGGCTTTAAGCCCCGCAACCTGGATAAGCCGCTGCACTTTGACGACGACGCCGTGGTCGAGAAATACGACGACCGCAGCTGGGAAGAGAAGCACGGCGAGGCCTAAAACCTGCCATGTAGGGACAGGTTCATTTTGGTAGGTTTTACCTGCTGTTTTGTTGATATGACGGCGCGTGCTGTTATGGCGCGCGCCGAAATGAACGCAACTATGAGCACCGTTTGGCGCCCGCGCGGCGGACGGTAGTGGGAGAGGAAGGCTCAGATGAGCGACAGCAAGCATGTGACGTATGAGGACGCCGGCGTCGATACCGCCGAGGGCGGCCGCGCCGTCGACGCCATTAAGCAAATGGTTAAGGACACCAACCGTCCCGAGGTCATCGGCGGTATCGGTGGCTTTGGTGGCTTATTCTCGGCCGCCGCGCTTAAGGATATGGAAGACCCGATTCTGATCAGCGGTACCGACGGCGTGGGCACCAAACTTGTGCTCGCCCAGATCATGGATCGTCACGAGGCGGTGGGCCAGGACCTGGTCGCCATGTGCGTCAACGACATTTTGGCTTCGGGCGCCGAGCCGCTGTTCTTCCTGGACTACGTTGCCATCGGCCACATTGAGGCCGAGCACATGGCAAAGATCATCAAGGGTGTGGCCGACGGCTGCAAGCTCGCGGGCTGCGCGCTCGTGGGCGGCGAGATGGCCGAGCACCCCGGCGTCATGGCTCCGGCCGACTACGACCTTGCCGGCTTTACCGTGGGCGTCGTCGACCGTCCCAAGATGCTCGATCCCGCAAACGTCCGCCCCGGCGACGTGATTCTGGGCCTGCCTTCCACCGGCGTGCACTCCAACGGTTACTCGCTCGTGCGCAAGGTCATTGGCGTCGACGGCATTAAGCCGGGCACGCCCGAGGCCGCCGCTAAGGCCGAGGAGCTGAGCCGTCCGCTCGAGGAGCTCGGCGGCGCATCGCTGGCAGACGCCCTGTTGGCCCCCACGCGCATCTATGTCAAGCCGATTCTTGAGTTGCTCCGCGGCGGCGCCAACGTGCACGCTATCGCCCACATTACTGGCGGCGGTATTACCGAGAACCTCAACCGCGCGCTTGCCGACGACGTCGACGCCGTGGTCATCCGCAACGGCGCCGAGATGGGTTGGGACGTTCCGCCCGTCATCACCTACGTGTCGCGCCAGGCCGAGCTCGCGCCCAACGAGGCATGCAAGACCTTCAACATGGGCGTTGGCCTGTGCCTGATCGTCGCCCCCGAGGACGAGGCTGCCGTGACCGAGGCCCTGGTCGCGCTGGGCGAGAAGCCGTTCCGCGTGGGCGAGTGCGTCGAGGGCTCCGGTAAGGTCGTGTACTCCGATGAGCGCTAACGAGCAGATGGCTGCTGCCGCGAGCCTGGGCTTTGTGCCCTACACCCGTCCGACCGGCACCGATACGGCCGAGCCGCTCAAGATCGGTGTGCTCATCAGCGGTTCGGGTACCAACCTGCAGGCGCTGATCGATCTGATCGCCGCCGGCAAGCTCAACGCTTCGATTGAGCTTGTGGTGTCGAGCCGTCCTTCGGCTAAGGGTTTGCAGCGCGCTGAGCGTGCGGGTATCCAGACGCTTACGCTGTCCAAGGATGTCTATGCCGACCCCATTGCCGCCGACGAGATCATCGCGCACGAGCTGCTCGAGCGCGGCTGCGAATATGTGGTCATGGCCGGTTACATGCGCATGGTGCATACGCCGCTGCTGGCGGCGTTTCCCAACCGCGTGGTCAACTTGCATCCGGCGCTGCTGCCGAGCTTTACCGGCGCGCATGCGATCGACGATGCCTTTGCGCGCGGCGTCAAGGTAACTGGTGTGACCGTGCATTTCGCCAACGAGATCTACGACAACGGCCCCATCATCGCCCAGCGCGCGCTGGCTGTCGAGGAAGGTTGGGATGTCGACACGCTCGAGGAGCACATCCACGCGATTGAGCATGTGCTGTATCCCGAGGTTGTTCAGATGCTCGCCGACGGCCGCGTCCACGTGCTGGAGAGCGGCAAAGTGGCAATTGATGCACCCCGCGGCTAGCGGTGCACAGTACAATTTAGTTGAGTGGTCAGGGTGGTCATTGGCGCCAAGGTGCGTGTGACCACCTTTTGTTTTTGGTAGTCACCTGCGACGTTCTTGAATGACTAGTCGTTTAAGAACGTCGCAGGTGACTAGGTGAGAGAGGTGAGCGCATGGCGGATAGCGAAGCACTGTTTACGCCTGAGCTGGTGTTTTTTGATTGGGAGTGCGCGACGCCGGATGAGGTGTTTGCGCGGCTCGAGGACGAGCTTGCACCTCGCGGCTACATTGCGCCCGGTTGGCTCGACGCCGTCCGCACGCGCGAGGATGCCTATCCCACGGGCCTTGCCATGCCGGCGGCCAACATCGCCATCCCGCATACCGATCCGGGGTTTGTGGCTAAGCCCTATATCGCGGTGGTGAAGCCCGCGGCGCCCGTGACGTTCAGTGCTATGGCGGGTATGGGTGCCCCCGTGCCGGCGCAGATCATCATCAATCTGGGCATTGCCGAGCCGGGCGGCCAAGTCGAGGCCCTGCAAGCGCTCATGAATATCTTTATGGATGCCGACGCCGCAGCCGACGTGCTCGGCCAGGCCACGTGCCAAGGCATGGTCGACGCCATCCGCCGCCACTTTTAGGGCCGGCACTTGGGGACTGTCCCTAACTGCCGGCAGAAAAGGAATGTCCCTAACTGCCAACTGCCAGAGCTGCCCCCTTTGCACCAAAATGGTGCAGATTAACTTGTCCCCAGTGTGCCAGGTGTGTCGCGGGGTCCGCGTTGTGACACAATGGCGTTTGTTCGATTCGTGATGCGAAAGGCCAACTATGGCAAACAAGAAAAAGAACTCCGAGGCCGTGCCGACGCCCGAGCAGCAGGCTCGCGCTGCCTCCAGCTCTCGTAAGAAGCAGCGCAAGACGTACGTGTCTAAGACGGTCAAGATCGTCCTGGTGGTTATCGGCGTGCTGGCAATGCTGCTTTCCGTCTCGGCCATGGCGTGCTCCGGTCTCATGTCGCAGGCAGAGGATACCTCGGGCTACAAGCTTACCGGCGGTGTCGCCGCTACCATCAACGGCACCAACCTCACCGAGGACACCGTGACCAAGCAGATCATGAGCATGCGCACGTCCTACGGCTACACCAAGGACAAGGACTGGGCGCAGTATCTGGTCGACAACGACCTTACGCCCAAAAAGTACCGCAAGCAGCTCATCGACTCCTACACACAGCAGATTCTGCTTCAACAGGCGCAGAAGGAAAACGGCGTGACGGTGTCGGATGAGGAGGTCGAGAAGGCATGGAAGGACGCGTGCAAGAGCGCGGGCGGTGCCAAGACCTTTAAGAAGACCCTTAAGACCTACGGCTATACCGAGGACACCTACAAGGACTCGCTCAAGGAGAGCTTGGCACAGCAAAAGCTTAAGGATGCCGTGGCGCCCACCAGCAAGCCCAAGGACAGCGAGATTGTCGATTACATCAACGAGAACCTGTCTAAGTACAACGATGCCCGCCGCTCGTCGAACATCCTGATCAAGGTTGATTCCGACGCATCCGACGAGGACAAGGCCGCCGCCAAGGCCAAGGCACAGGAGTGCCTGGACAAAATCAACTCCGGCGAGCTGAGCTTTGAGGACGCCGTGAAGCAGTATTCCGACGACAACGGCTCCAAGGAGAAGAAGGGCGATGTGGGTTGGGATAAGCTCACTACCTTCGTCGACAGCTACCAGGCGGCGCTCGAGGGGCTCAACAAGGGCGATGTGAGCGATGTCGTCGAGTCGACCTATGGTTACCATGTCATCAAGTGCACCGACTACTTCCATGTCGATAGCCAGGTCGATGATATCAAGCAGGTGCCCAAGGACATCAAGAAGTACGTCTCCAACGTGGTGAAGACGCAGGCGGCCAGTGCTGCATACAGCGAGTGGCTGGAGCAGTACAAGAAGGACGCCGACATTACCGTCAACCCCATGCCCAAGGACGTGCCGTACAACGTCAGCCTGAAGGGCGTCACCAAGAGCTCGACCGACAATTCGTCGACGACCAAGTAATCATGGGACGGTGCTCGCGCGAGTGCCGCCCACACTATTGAGGAGGATTTGCAGATGACCAACGAAGAGCTGCAGAAGGAAATGATTGCGGCCATGAAGGCCAAGGACAAGGTTCGCCTGTCTATCATTCGCCAGGTCAAGGCCGAGGTGAAGAATATCGAGGTTAACGAGCGCCGCGACGTGACCGAGGAAGACGTCAACAGCATGATCAAGCGTCTGATTAAGCAGACGAGCGAGACGCTGGAGATGTCCATTAAGGCCGGTACCGACCAGGAGCGTACCGACAACCTGACCGAGCAGGTCAAGATTCTGGAGAGCCTGCTGCCTGCGCAGGTTTCGGGCGAGGAGCTCGAGGCTCTGATCGAGCAGGTCATCGCCGAGCTGGGTGCCACGTCCAAGAAGCAGATGGGCCAGGTTATGGGAGCACTCGGCAAGGCCACCGGCGGCAACTTCGATAAGCCGGCTGCGGCAAAGATCGTCGGCGCCAAACTTGCGTAATTTGTTACGCGGTTTTACCAAACCGCGTAACGGCCGACGCTGCAAACCCGTACACGCGGCAATCTGACGTTCAATTTCAAGGGTGCGACCATGAGGTCTGCGCCCTTTCATTTCACGTCCCCTTGCTCGCGTGTACGGGTTTTCGCTGACTTATGCTCAACAAGGGCGGTTGTATTATTTTCGGGTCTTGAGGGGCGTGACCGTCATGGTCGCGCTCCTTTTTGGTGGGTGCCAAGGACTGTCTCCGGCGGGTACTCATTTAAGTCTGTCCCCAATGACTAGGTGGAAGGTTGCGGGTTCTTTACGGGAATGTAGCGTGGGCTGCGGAAACGTGGTTCTTTCCGTAAAATAGAGCAATTCGTGTAAACGCAGGGAAGGGACATTCATGGCAGACATGATCGAGATCAAGCATCTCAACAAGTACTTTGGCGACCTGCATGTGCTCAAAGATATCAATCTCACCGTCAAGCGCGGCGAGAAGCTCGTAATGATCGGGCCTTCCGGCTCGGGTAAGTCGACGCTCATCCGTTGCGTCGATTATCTGGAGGAGCCCACGTCGGGCGAGGTCGTCATCGACGGTACGCCGCTCACCAAAAAGAACCACCTGGAGATGGCTCGCAAGTATAGTTCCATGGTGTTTCAGCAGTTCAACCTGTATCCCAACATGACGGTGCTCGGCAACCTGACGCTCGCGCCCATCAAGCTGCAAAAGAAGAGCAAGGAGGAGGCGACCGAGATCGCCATCGCCGCGCTCAAGCGCGTTGGCATGGCGCATAAGGCCGGCGAGTATCCGCAGAATCTCTCGGGCGGTCAGCAGCAGCGCATCGCCATCGCCCGTGCCCTGTGCACCAAACAGCCCATCATCCTGTTTGACGAGCCGACCTCGGCGCTCGACCCCGAGATGGTCCAGGAAGTCCTGGACGTTATGATTGAGCTCGCGCAGGAGGACATCACCATGATCTGCGTGACGCACGAGATGGGCTTTGCGCGCCAGGTGGCCGACCGCGTCATCTTTATGGAGGACGGCCGCATCCTGGAGGAGGGCACGCCCGAGCACTTCTTCGATAACCCCGAGAACCCGCGCTGCCGCGAGTTCCTGTCCAAGATTCTGCACTAGGTGCGGTGATGGACATGACGGATATGACGAGGGCGGCCGTATCGCGCCGTCACTTTTTGCAGCTGGCTGGCGCCGGCATGCTTGCGCTGACGGGGACCGCGCTTGCCGGTTGCGGCCACTCCACCAGCGGCGAGGGCTCCGACAAGGGGTCCAAGCTTGCGGCCATCAAGTCGCGTGGCCATCTGAATGCCGGCGTTAAGAAGGATGTTCCCGGCTACGGCTATTACGACACCGCCAAGGGTCGCTTTGAGGGCATGGAAGTCGATTTGTGCTATCAGATCGCCGCTGCCGTCTTTGGCGTGAGCTACAAGGATGCCCGTGCCCAGGAGCTTGTCGAGTTTACCGACGTAACGCCCAAGACGCGCGGCCCGCTGATCGATAACGGCCAGCTCGACGTGGTCGCGGCGACCTACACCATCACCGACGAGCGCAAGAAGAGCTGGGATTTCTCGACGCCGTACCGTACCGACTACGTGGGACTCATGGTCAAGAAGCGTTCGGGCTTTACCTCGATTGAAGATCTGGATGGCAAGGTCATTGGTGTGAGCCAGGGTGCTACCACGCAGAGCCTGATCGAGCAGATGATCAAGGACAACGGCTTTAGCTGCAAGCCCGAGTTTAGGGCCTTTAGCGGCTACCCCATCATCAAGAGTTCGCTCGACGCCGGCAATATCGACGTCTTTGCCATGGACCGCTCCACGCTGGCCGGCTACATGAATGAGACCGTCGAGCTGCTGCAGCCCGAGGTCAAGTTTGGCGAGCAAGGCTACGGCGTGGCGACCAAGAAGGGTTGCGACCTTTCGGCCGTGGTCGATCAGGTGATTTGCGATCGCCTGGCCGATGGCTGGCTCGACCAAGAGGTCAAGACCTGGGGTCTTGTATAGACGCATCGTCCAAGGAAGGAATCAAATGCTCGAAGGATTATTTGACGCCGACCGTTGGTCGACGACATTTCAAAACATGGGGCCCTTCTGGGAGGGCTTTGGCGTGACGCTGCAGGTGGTCGTTGCCGGTCTGCTGCTGTCGCTGGTACTGGGCACGCTGCTGGGTGTGTTCTCTACCACTCGCTCGCGCGTGCTGCGCGCCATAAGCCGCGTGTACGTGGAGTTTTACCAGAACACCCCGTTGCCCGTACAGGTGCTCTTTATGTACATGGCCGGTCCGCAGTTTTTGCAGGCCATAACCGGTGCCGATCAGCCGGTGCGTATCGCGCCGTTCGTGCTGGGCTTCTTGGGCGTGGGTCTGTATCATGCGGCCTACATTTCGGAGGTCATCCGCACCGGTATCGAGGCAGTTCCGCGCGGTCAGATGGAGGCGGCCCAGAGCCAGGGCTTCACCCGTGCGCAGGCGTACTGGTACATCGTGCTGCCCCAGACATTCAAGATCATTCTGCCGCCGCTGTGTAACCAGGCGCTCAACCTGGTCAAGAACACGTCGGTGCTGGCGCTTGTGGCCGGCGGTGACCTTATGTACCGTTCCGACAACTTCGTGAGTCTGTACGGTTACCTGCAGGGATACATCGTCTGCTGCCTTATGTACTTCATCATCTGCTTTCCGCTCGCCATGCTGGTGCAGTGGCTCGAGCGCCGCTCCAAGGAGCGTCCGCGCGGCGTGAGCCTGGCCGAGCTGGGGCTCGACAACGTAGAGGAGGCCTAGCGCATGGAAATCTTCAACGCAACCAACCTGCTCTACATTTGGGGCGGCTTTGTTAAGACGATCGAGATCTCGGTGCTGTCGATCTTTTTCTCGCTCATCTTTGGCACGGTGCTGGCGCTCGTTAAAAGCTATGCGCCCCGCCCGTTCCGTATTTTGGTGAGCGCCTATATCGAGCTGTTCCGTTGCACGCCAAACCTGCTGTGGATCCTGTTTATCTACTTTACGGTGCAGGGATTGGACATTGTGATTTCGACCATCGCCTTTACGCTGTTTACCAGCGCTGTTATGGCCGAGATTGTGCGCGGCGGCCTCAACTCAATTCCGCGTGGCCAGTTTGAGGCGGCGCAGAGCCAGGGCTTTGGCTTCTTTGCCACCATGCGCTACATCATTCTGCCGCAGACGTTTAAGACGATCATTCCGGCGCTGTTTAGCCAGTGCACGACCGTCATCAAGGACAGCTCGTATCTTTCGGGCATTAACGTGGCCGAGCTCATGTACACGGCCAACGTCGTGATGGCCCACGCGATCGATCTGTCGCAGGTGCTTATGCTCTACGGCCTGGTGTTTGCGATGTACTTTGTGCTCAACTTTGGTATCTCGCTGCTGGTGAGGGCGTATCAGAGGCGAATGGTGGCAGCGTAGTCCTGCTTCCCCAAGCACGGCACCTTGCCCCTCAATCGTCGCTTGCGTACATTTAGTACGCGGCGCTCCTCTTTCGGGGCAATCTGCCGCACTTGGGAAACCAGGACGGTCGTAAGTGACAAAATGGGAATCAGGAATCGCCTATTTCTCATTTGTTAGAAAGGAATCGCGATGAGCGATCTGGAGAACAAGAAGAGTCCTGTGGTCATTACCATCGCGCGCGACTTTGGTGCCGAGGGCCACGAGATCGGACGCATCCTCGCCAACGAGTTGGGGATTCCGCTGTACGACAACGAGCTGCTGGTGCGCGCGTCTCTGCGCGCGGGCGAGTCGCTCGACAAGATGGCTGCCTACGACGAGCGTCTGGCCGTGGAGAATATGGCGTTTCTGCCCGACCGCTACGATGCACGTTCGTACTCGGACAAGTTGTTCCAAAAGATGAGCCAGGTGATTTTGGATCTGGGCGAGACCGAGAGCTGCATTATCGAAGGCCGTCTGTCCGATTACCTGCTGCGTAACAATCCCAACCACATTGCCGTGTTGGTGACCGCACCCTTTGAGGACCGCGTCGAGATCGTGCGCAAGAAGCGCGGCCTTAACAAAAAGAAGGGCGCCAAGCTGGTCAAGCAGCAGCAGAAGGCGCGCGAGGCGTTCTATAAGCGCTACAGCGCCGGAAAGTGGAAGATGACGAGTGGCAAGGACATCGTCGTCAACCGCGCCAAGCTGGGCCGCGAGGGCTGCAAAGATGTCATCGCCGCTGCCTACCGCTACAAGGTAGCGCAGCTCGAAGGCTAGCCGATCAATAACCACCACAAAGGGGACAATGAACTGCGCCCCGAAACTTGGACTGAACAAATAGCGACTACGCCGCAAGGGCCCGGTTCCGGAACTCCTCCGGCGTCAGGCCCTTCAATCTTACCTGCCTGCGCCGCGTGTTCCAATGGTCTATGTACTCCTCCAGGTCGCGCTTGAAGTCCCCGAAGCTGCCCCACTCCCTGCCGCGGTAGAACTCGTCCTTCACGTGGCCGAAGAGCTGCTCGGTGGCGGCGTTGTCGATGCAGTTCCCCTTGCGCGACATGCTCTGGGTGATGCCCGCCCCCTCCAGCCTGGAGGCGTAGGACTCGTGCTGGTACTGCCAGCCCATGTCCGAGTGCATGGTCGGCGCCGCCCCGTCGGGCAGGGCCTCGAGGAGCCGGTCGAGCATCCTGTGCTGCTGGGCGAGGTCCGGCGAGGTCGATATGTCGCTCGCCACGATCTCCTTCGTGCAGAAGTCGAGC
>NZ_KN214134.1:78669-82079 GCF_000763055.1 Collinsella sp. 4_8_47FAA
GCGGCAGCGCTCCTCGACCTCCTGCTCGCGGGTGCGGGCCCGGGTTTCGACCTCGACCCCCTCGGCCTGCCCTTCGGGCGGGGCCGCAGCGCCTCGGCGCCGCCCTCGCGGTAGAGCCTGCACCAGCGCTCCAGCGGGGACTTCGACCTGATCCCGAACTCGGCCATAGCGTCGGCCTTCGCCATCCCGCCGTCGACCACGGCCGACGCCGCGGCGACCCTCTGCTCGAATGTGTACCTGGATTGTTTCCCGCCCATGGACAGCAGCGCCTCGCTTCCGAACGCCCGGTATACCCACTGCCATTCTCTCACGGTCTCGCGGGGGACGGACAGGGCCTCGGCCGCCGGCTTGCAGCCGACGCCGGCGTCGAAGAGCTCGACGGCCCGCCTCCTGGACTCCAGGTCGTGCTTCACCCTGAGGTCTATACTCATGGAAAACCTCCCATTTCCCGATGTCCAAGAAATGGGAGGCAGTTCACAGGCACCTTTGCGGTGGTTTTTGTTTTAGGCAGAGAAAGCCAACTGGTTCCGCCGTGGCCGATCGCTCAAAGAACTCAAGGATGCTCAAAAAACTCAAAGATACTCAAATACTTAAAGATTGTAGGGGCATAATTAAGTTGTATGAGTTCAAGGGAGGCTTTATGGCGGCACCGACGGCGTACAGGCAGGCAAATCCATTCACTCCGATGTTCGGACGTGTACCGGCGTATATGGCCGGCCGTGAGCAAATCATCGATGATATGGTGCTGGCGTTTGAAAATGACGACTCCGATCCCAATCTTTGCTCGGTTTTCTATGGTGCGCGCGGTACAGGTAAAACGGCGCTTTTGGCATATCTGTCGTACCGCGCCCAGCAAGAGGGCTGGATTACAGCGAATGTGACGGCCTCGGAGGGGATGCTCGAAGACATTTTGCAGCGCCTCAACGAATCAGCCGCCCATCTGATCGAAAAGCCCGCTTCTAGGCGTGTGAACAGTGTCGGCATTGCCCCCGTAGGAAGCATGAGCTGGGAAAACATCGATGTTGAATTTGAGGGCGCTAACTGGCGTACTAAGATGAACGCTTTGTTTGCTCAGCTTGAAGCGACTGACACCGGGGTGCTTATCGCCGTTGACGAAGTGGATGCATCGTTTGCGCAAATGACGGAGCTTGTTACTACCTACCAGCACTTTGTAAGCGAGAATAAAAAGGTAGCTTTGCTTATGGCGGGGCTGCCGTTTCGCGTGCTGGCGCTGCTGACGGGGAAATCGACATCGTTTCTTCGTCGCGCGGCTCAACATTCGCTGGGATCAATTTCACCGACTGAGGTAAAAGAAGCGTTTCGACTAACGATTGAGGACGGCGGCAAGACGATTTCTGATGAGGCGATCGACCTCGCTGCCAAGGCGATCGATGGTTTTCCATTTATGTTCCAGTTGGTGGGGTATCGGGCATGGAATGCTTCGCGCCAAGCCTCCGAGGTTTCTATTGAGGATGTCGAACGAGGCGCGAAACTTGCGCAAGAGGAGCTGGAATCGCGAGTTTTCGCTTCAACAGCGGCGGAACTTTCACGAGGGGACCTTGAATTTCTTCGTGCAATGAATCCGGTTGGGACGACGACCAGGCAAGAGTTGGCAGCGAGGCTTAAGAAGAGTTCCGGTTCGATTTCAACGTATAAAAAGCGTCTGGTAGAGGCTGGGGTAATTGAAGAGCCTCTACAAGGACGTTTTGAGTTTGCATTGCCAGGCTTCGGCCGATATGTCGCATCGCTTTACTAGAGGGTCGTTGCTGCGAAGGATCGCTTCGTGTCCCTTTACTGTCTCGATCTGTAACAATAAGCCTGCTTTTAGGGGCCTATCTGTTACAGACTGAGACAAACTGGCAGAGTGGCCTTCTGCTCCGCTCAAACCACCACAAAGGGGACAGCACCTTTGTGGTGGTTTTTGTTTTAGGCCGAGGGGAAGGCCTTGGTGAGACCAGCGCGCGTTTGCGTGTCGGTCTTTTGGTAGATGGAGCTCAGGTGGCGCTGGACCATGCGCATCGAGATGCCGAGCTCCTCGGCGATCTGCTTGAGCGGGCGTTCATCCTGGGTCACGGCTATGAGCACGTCGACTTCACGCGGGGTGAGAGCGTGGTTGGCGATGAAGGCCTGGCGCTGCTCCTCGACGGTGGGCGCGGCGAGCACTTCTTCTGCCAGCTGCTCGCGCTCGCGCTCCTGCTCGGTTTGGGGTAGGCGGAACAAGCCGGCTGCCACGAATGCCGCGCAGGCGGCGACGAGCAAAACGAGCGCACCGATCATGATGAGAGCAACATTGTCCGAGGTCACGAGCGCCAGCGAGATACCCGATGTGGTGAACGCGCATACGTTGTTGGCCGCGCGTCCCATGCCGGCCCAGAGAGCGGGCGCATGCATGTGCGGTGCCAGCTGTGTAAAGGTGGCGGTAAAGAACGTGACAAAAAAGCCCGAGCTCAGGTAAAAGACGACAAGGCCCAGGTTGGGATCGGCGCCGGCCTCCACGGCCAGGATGGAAATGGTCGAGAGCACGGCGATGCCGAACATGACAAGTCCCATGTAGCGGCGCTCGGCAAGATCAAAAACAAGACCGGCGGCAAGGCCGCTCGCCGCCAAAAAGAGGCGCGGCCAGGTTTGCACGGCGATGGTGCCGTGGGCGTTGGAGAGCGTGACCACGTTGTCGAGGGTCGAGAACAAGCAGGCGAGAATCATGACGAGTGCGATGCTCCAACATGCCTGTTTGGCGAGAGTGTGCGGAGGCTCGACAAAGGGATTGATGGCGCGGCCGGAGCTCTCGGCGGCCTTTTGGGGAACGACGCTGAGGGCGGATATGGCGATAGTCGCTGCGCCAAGGACGATGAGCTCTGCGATACTGCCGCAATTGAGCAGGTTGATGGCGAACTGTATCAGGATGCCCGCGGCATAGGCCGCTCCTGCGCCAGTGGCGAGTTTGGGGTCATCCTGGAAGGTTGATTTCCGATCTCAGCCGAACACATTGAGCAAATAGGCCATTCCCGCAGCTAGCCGAACGCCCCCGCGGCCCCTCCTGGGGTCCGGGGGCGCCGTTTTCCCAGTTGATGGAACGGTGGAGATGTGTTTCGATAGGTCCGGTGGCCATGCTCCGCCCGCCGCCCGGCACCTCTTCCCAGACTCAGCCGGACGGTCGGTCCGTCTATTCCGTTTTTCCTTCTAGGCTAGGCCAGCGGGGCATCGCCCCTCTCGGCGCGCGCCCTCTCGATGAGTCCCGGCGTCAGGTCGAGGTCGCCGAGCGGCACGTCCCACACACCGTAGGCGTCCAGCAGCGCCGCCGCGTCCTCCCCGAGCATCGCCCTGAAGGCGCGCGCGGGCGTCGCGAAGCCGAGCGCGCCGCGGGGCTCGGAGTTCACGTGCGACATGGCCAGCGCCAGGTCGGCGGGCGA
>NZ_KN214134.1:82328-119343 GCF_000763055.1 Collinsella sp. 4_8_47FAA
TATCCCGCGCCTGGACGAGACGAGGACCGAGTCGGCGCACAGCTGCGCGGCCCGGGCCTCGTAGAAGACGTGGGGGCGGCGCTTGCAGCCGATCGCGCGGTACCGGCCGCAGCCGTTGCAGCATCGCGGCCACGCGGCCAGGCGCGGGCAGGCCGCCGACAGGTCGGCGGAGGCGTCCACGCGCTCGCCGCGCCTGGGCTTCGGCGCCGTCACGAACCTGTGCGACGCCACCTCGGCGCTCACCGTCGAGGGCGACCTGCCCAGCTCCCTCGCGATCTCCCTGCACGAGGCCCCGCGCTCCAGCATCCTCTGGACCGTGTCCCGCTCGTGCCTCGTGAGCCTTCCGTAGGCCCTCGGGACCGCCCTCGCGGAGCCCCTATTCTTCTTTCCGGACATGCCGTCCTCCGATCTCCCGGGGCCGGCCGGTCCGGCCCTCAGGGTATCGGGTTCCCACATTCATCCGCACATGTGCGGATGAATGTGGGAAGTGTTCGGATGAAGTCGATAATCAAGGTACTGAAAAGTATGTTTATGAATTGAAAGATAACAGGTATATTGAAACGGTTTTTATTAAACGGCGAGATGGTGGGACTGTTTGCGTAAGTACGCAAGTTGGTTGTTCTGTTGGCTGTATTTTTTGTGAGTCCGGACGCAATGGTTTTGTTCGTAATCTAACACCGTCTGAAATTGTGCAGCAGGTTGTATTGATACGTCAAAAAGTAAATCGTATCGTTTTTATGGGAATGGGAGAACCTTTATTCAATTACGACAACTTGATTGCAGCAATCCATATTCTTCGAGATAGAAATGGACTTAACTTTCCAACCGACGGCATTACCGTATCAACAGTTGGTCCAGTTAATCAATTAAAAAAATTGCGCGAAGAACATCTAAAAATTCAGTTGACAATATCTTTACATGCAGCAACACAGGCTGCGAGAAACTGTATCATTCCTCATATGCACATGTACGCTATTGAAGATGTTGTTAAGCAAGCATTGTCCTATTCTCAAAGGCATAATCGAAAAGTGGTATTTGCGTATTTGCTTTTACCAGGTATAAATGACCGTTCCTCAGATATAAGGCAACTTGCAAAATGGTTTAAGGGCAAAAATGTTATGATTAACGTGCTGCAATACAACCCGACGAGTAATTAAAAAATTAGAGCACCACAAAAACAAGAAATGGTTGCGTTCAAACATCAATTAGAGCAAACAGGACTTGAAGTTACCATGAGAGTTTCTCATGGTAGAAAGATTAAAGCAGCTTGTGGACAGTTAGCTAATACATATAATAAAGCCAAAAAACAACAGAAATAATTTAATTAAAAGAGCCAGACGCACAGACGCAGAGCCGATAATATGCAGTTTGAAATACTGCTGTTATCGGCTCTTTTTTGATTTTAATTTGTGCCCCTAATAACCATATTGGAGCAAAATCAGAACTGTTGCTTGTCGTTCTTTGATTTCCGCAGCAGCTTTGAAAAATCAAAGCCGCCGTTTCTTTTTATCTTCTAATGAAATGACGCGGTATCACTGTTGAAATCGGCGGCTAAAGGAGGTAGCCGCCATGAAGCAAAAAGCATATCGACAAAATCCGACAGTTATTGACTTATCAAAAAAAGCCCGCCCACCACCGGGGGAAACTACGCTTATATATATGAACTGTCTAATCATCTGGATACTGCTTACAATGCCTATGCGCCCGTCCGGGCTTTTCGGACGGGCGCATTTTGTACGTTCAAAAAATTTTTGAAGAAATTTCAAAAAATCTTCGGCGTTTTTGAAAAACGCCGTATTGCCCCGCGAAAAGGGGGGAAGCACCACCAACTTTCCAACGAGAAAGGAGGTGAGAATGTGGAACCTAATAGCAGGGAGTTTTACAAACAGTGTGCTTTTCAGAAGTTTTGTAATACGGTATTGCACAATGAAGCTTGCGACACCCATAGAGAACTTCGCAGACACAAGGCAAAGGAAGTGACCTTTTCCGACATGACCTTAGACGAAGCGCGGCAGCTTCATACGTTTGATGAATATTTCAAACGTGAAGCCGCCGAAACCGTCTTTGAGAAAGCCGGGAAGAAAATCACGCCAAAGCTGCTTCTTGAAGCAATCCGTACTTTGCCGGAAGAAAAGCGCAAAGCCATATTGCTGTATTACTTCGAGGGAATGAACGATACCGAGATTGCGGAGCTGTTCAACACGTCGAGAAGCACGATACAGTACAGGCGGACAAGCTCTTTTGAGAAATTAAGAAAATATCTGGAGGAAAATGCTGATGAATGGGACGAATGGTAACGAACCCGGCTACCCGGAAAATGCCCTTGTTCCTTATCCTGTCATTGTGGCAGCGACAATGGCGAGCCACTTAACGCCATGAGTGTTCAGAAAGTCGAAAATGGTCTGTTCCTTGCGCCGACTACATCGTTTACCTGCGAAAAGGCTCTTGTGTGGCAAGCAATCGACACGGTCGAGATTAATGGCGCTACCGTCACGTTCAAAGACGGCGATAAGCCGGTGTTCACGGGCGCTACGTCCGATGACACTCGTTATTGGTATCAGTGCGAGTTCTGGAATTCTGAGGATGGCGCTGGAGTGAACTCGGCATGGTTCTGGGATCAAAATATCGAGAACCACATTGATACGTTTGAGGCTGGGAAGACCTACAGCTACGGTTTTTATCTCAAGTCGCATGAGGGTTTCTACTTTACTCGTGACACTAGGGTCACAATTAACGGCAAGACTTATGGCTACTGGTGGAACGAATCCGATGCGGAGAATCTCGATAGAGACGGTAAGACGACCACCATGTGGGTCTATACCAATCTTACGATGACGCCTGAAGCAATGCCGACGCCGACGCCGGACCCCAAGCCGACGCCCGAGCCCGAGACCAAGCCCGAGACCAAGCCGGGTCAGGCGCCAACGACCGCCACGATTACTACGACCGTCTCGACCACCAAGACTCCGGCCGTCAAGCCCGCTGCCAAGACCAGCGATGCCACCCTCGCCGCAACGGGTGACAGCACCGGACTTGTCGCCGCGGCCATGAGCCTCGCCGGCGCCATCGCAGCAGCCATCGGCATCGCCTCAAAGCGCCGCGAGAACTAGGTTTCGGCGGAGGCCCTCGTTTCCACCTCAGCAAAATCTCGATCTGTAACACCTAGCCAGCAGAAACGGCTCTATCTGTTACAGATTTAGATGAACCGGCGCGTGGCCAACATAACGTCTCGATCTGTAACACCAGGCGGGGAATTTGACCTCTAACTGTTACAGATCGAGACAAACTGGCCGGCCAAGTCCAGAACCGCCACAAAGGTGCCTGTCCCCTTTGCGGTGGTTTACGCAGGTAGAACGGTAGGTTCGTATATATGAACCTACCGTTCGCTTTGTTTTTGGACGACGATTACGCTGGATGACTTTTGGTTTGCAGGAAAGGAACGACCATGAGGTGGACTACTGTTCGAGCGCTTTGCCGCCGCCTGACCGTTGCCGCGGTGACCCTCACCATGGTGACGGGCTCGTTGCCTGTGGGCGCGTTTGCTGAGGCCCTCAACACCGACGGCACTTTTGTGCAGACGGATAACGGCCAAGCGGACGACGCCGCTTCCGCCGACCCCGCGCCCGATGCCGGCGCTGCCGACCCCACAGCGCTCGAGGCCGGTGACACCCCTACGCCCCCGGCCTCCGAGATTGCATCGGCGGCGGGCCTGACGGGCGCCGGACAGACCGAGAGCACACCCGCGGGTACGCTTGCCACCGATCTTGTCGAGGGCAAGGAGCTCGCCGAGCAGCAAAAGCAAGAGGAGGCTTCCGGCACCGAGGCGACCCGGAACGAGGAACTTGAACTCTGGGCAACCTCGAAGGGCGCCACGGGCGTAAAGGACGAATACGACGATGGCTACGTGGCCGGCAAGCAGACCCCCGCGCAGTACTACTTCTCGATTGATAGCCTCACCAACGAAATTTCTATCGAGTATGGCGACGCGGGCATTACCACGTTGGAGGTGCCCTCGACCATCGACGGCAAGCATGTCGTAAGCCTTACGGGTATGGGAAACGCTGCGCTCACATCAATTACGTTTGCCCCCGATTCGCATATCCGCTCTGTGGGCGGTTTGGGCGGCAGCAGCATCAAGGAAATCGCACTGCCCGATTCGGTTGAGGAGTTGAGCTGGAATGCGTTTACCGGAAGCAAGACACTTCAGACGGTGACCTGGCCCAACAACGCGGCCTTTACCACGATTCCCGAGCAGGCCTTTGAGGGCTGCGAACAGCTTGACGACAATGTGGTGGCAACGCTGCCGCCTTCGGTTAAGACTATCGACTATCGTGCTTTCGCCAATTGCGGCGTGCCGCAGTTCTATGTCTCGGACGCAACGGTACTCACCTTTACGCAGATCAACGTGCCGGGCACGATGGAGCGGATTGAGCGCTATGCCTTTGATGGGTGCTCGCATGTGTCGTCGGTGACGATCGGCGACGGCGTCAAATATATCGGAGCGCACGCGTTCGCCTCTCTTGATCCTGCGATTGCCGGCAAAGAGATTGTGCTACCCAAAAGCGTGGAAATGATAGAGTGGGGAGCTTTTGAGAACACGAGATACGGAAACGAGACGAACCATAATGCCGTTGCCCTGCGTGTGATGAACCCCGATCTTCAGTTTGGTGAGGCGGGCTATCCGGGCGACTATAATGAGCGCGTGACAATCGATGGCGTAACGTATGCGATTCCCTTTAGTGAAGGCCAGACCATCTATGCCTATGCGATCGATTCGGCTGGCAACCCCTCGATGGTCAAAAAGCTTGCCGATGCCGTGGCCGATCGCAAGGACTCCGTCGATTCCTCGAAGCCTGCCTACACGTTTGAGTGGATGGGCGAGGCGGCCCAGGTGACGGGCAAACTTCCCCAGAGCGCGACGGCTACACTCGTGCAGGCGGGGCAGTCCACGCCGCTGGCGGTTGGCGATGACGGCTCCGTTGCTGCCAACGTCCTCTCCAAGACGGCAGCAACGCTGCGCATTTCGCTCAGCGGTTACTATGACATGGTGCTGGCGCGCCCGGGCGACCAGATGACGGGCACATGGAATATCGGAGAGATTAAGGCGGAGGACCTTACCAAGATTCCGGCTTCGCGCGCGATTGAGCTCAACGTGGGCTATCTTGAACCGATTGTGGGCCAGGATAAGACCGAACGCATTGAGCTCGATAGTCTCGATAACATCGATCTGACGGTGAAGAACGGCGGCAAGACGCTTAAGCCTGCCAAGGGTGACAAGGAAAACGACTTCCGTATCCAGGGCACAGCGCTCGTGGTGTCGCAGGCCATTGCCGACGCGGACCAGGATCTGGAGATAACGCTCGAGCCCAAAGACAGCCTCAAGCTGGGTGGGACGACGGCGACGGTGAAGCCCTCGGCCGGCAAGGTCGATATCGACTTGAAGCCCTGGGGCACGGCGACGGTCGCGACCAAGGGCGACTACCAGGGCGCTAACCGCGTGCTGGTGTTCCGTACGTCCGACGGCAAGCTGGTCGCCGACGGCGTCACCTATCTGATGGGTTACGAAGACGATGGCACCACGCCTATCATGAAGGCCGAGACGCCGCGCCTTAAGGCCGGTTCGTACACCATCGTCGCCTTTAACAAGACGAGCTACGACATCCAAGCGACGAGCTATTCCACGTTTAGCCGCCTAGGGCTGACCGTGGGTAAGCATATCGCGCAAAAGCAGGTGAAGATTGAGGACGGCAAACAGCTCGACGTGACGCTCGACGTCCCCACGTTTGACGTGGAGACGTATCGTGCCGAGCGCGGGCTGACGGCGGGCTCGGTTATCGCTGATTCGTCCGCGGTCGTTGGCGCGGAGACCGAGCTGCGCATTCATTACGAGCTCAAGGACAGCCAGGCTGCCAAGATTGAGATTCCTCTGGCCAAGGATGCCGTCGAGGATGTGTCCGCAGGCGCTCGCGAAGCCGGCGCCAGCTCCGATGCCATGTGGGCTGCCACAACTTGGGAGGGCGACAACCTCGTTCTCGATATGAAGAAGAGTGCGGGCGCCGATGTGTTTGTGCGCTTTAAGCCTAAGGCCGCGGGCATCTATGCCGTCTCGCCGCTTATTACGCTGGGCGAGGTGACATTGCCGCTGGGAAGCACCACACTCGAGGTTAGCGGATCGCGCATCGAGGTCGACAACACCGACGTTCACAGCCTGCTGGGCAATGTGGCCTACGTTTATGCAGCGCCGGGCAAGAGCGTGCAGCTCACCGTGGGGACGGGCTCGTCGGCTGCAAAGTACACCGGCAAGACCAATAAACTCGGCCGTGCCAAGATTGAATACGAACTGCCGCAGGATACGCTTGCCGCCGAGCGTGTGACGCTCGAAGCGCGCGTGGGCTCGACCGATGTCGCCGCCGCTGCCGCAGAGGTGACGGCTCGCAATTATGTGCGCTATGTTCCGGGCGCTTCGGTCTGGAACTTTGATGTGACGTATCGTGGCGGTACGCAAAACTTGGTCAAGGACGGCAAGGACACCGGCAAGAGCCTGTGGACCTTCCATCATCTGCCACAAAAGAAGAACGCCTACTGGACCTTTGACATCACGCTCGAGGTGGGAAACGAAGAGGCCGCCGACACGCTCGACCTGTACGTGGACTGCGTGGATGGCAAGACGGTGACGATTCCTCTGACTCAAAAGTCGCGCGAGGGCACCCGCGTGCGCTATGCGGCGGAGTATGTGGACGAGGGTTACCTTAAGCTGCTTAATGAGTTTAACAAGGCGAATGACTCGACCTATGTGAACTGCGGCAACTTTGAGCAAATCTTTATGCCGCAGACCTACCGCATCTCCAATGCTCAGCTTATGACCATGCTGAGTTTTGACGCCAACGCTTCGGCCAAAAAGCATTCCGCCGCGGCCGAGGAGCGCCAGCAGGAGTTCTCGAATGCCGTGCAGCAGTGGCACGAGTATATGATGGATAACTCGTTTAATGATGTCGACGAGGCCTTTAACGACGCGATTGACCAGATGGTCGCCGATGCGTTTGCCGAGGAGGACAAGGACGGTAAAGAGGACGAAGCCAAAGGTGGAGCTGCCCGTAAGGCTCGTCGCGCCCCTGCCGCCAGCGACGGCGAGGGTGATGGTACTGGCAACGACGAGGCCGCGCAGTTTGCGGCTGAGCTCAAGGCCGCGGTCGGCGGGTCGTCGGCGCTGCTGACCCAGCAGGGCGACAGCTATGGCGTCAATGTGGACAAGATGATCTTTGAGGATGCTTACGGCACCAGCGAGGATTGGTATCAGGAACTCGCGGCGGCCCAGGGCGCGAACGCTGCGGATGCGGCCGCCATCAAGGAGCTCGTCGACCATGCATCGCGAGCGGAGTTTATTGCCCAGCAGGCCGAGGATCTGGTGGGCCAGTCGATGGGTATCGGCCAGCTCAACCAATATGGAAGCTGGAATGACGCAACCGCTGCGGCGCTCAACAAGTGTGCGGGCATTAAGGCCAGCGAGTACAACGGCCAGTCGACGAGCGGGTTTAACGATTTGGGCCAGGCGCTCGGCAGCTCACTGAGCTACAAGGCGGCTGACGACGATACCGTCAAGGGCTTTAAGGTCGCCGCGCCCGATGGCGAGCAGACGGCCTATATCGAGTCGGAGTTTATCGAGAACTCCAATAACAACAAGAACCAGGCGCTTCTGTTTAACTCGATCGCCATGCAGTGTGACATTCTGGACAATCTGTACGATAACTGGAATGTGGTCCATAGCCTCAATAACTCTACGATTCGCGGCTGGCTTATGGCTTGGAAGCGTAACGGCGACGTGAGCGCCCATATGAAGCTCATCCGCACGATTCGTTCGCTCAAGAGCTATAAGATCGAGTGCGAGATGTTCGGACAGGTCTTTAAGACCGATGCGTGGAAGGCGGCCGGCCAGGCGTTTCCCGCGGCGACCCAGGGCATCGGCATCTTTACCGGCATTTACGGCGTGAACGATGCCAGCAAGAACTGGGAGAACGTGAACGTCCGTATGCAGAAGGTGAAGGGCGAGCGCGAGGGCTATGAGCTTCAGCATACGCGCCTGCTTGCCAAGCCCGAGAAGACCGAGGACGACTGGAAGTGCATTTACGCGCTGCGCGACGCCATGGAGAAGGCGCGTGCGTTTGAGGATCTGCTGCATCGCCAGCTCTGCCACGACAGCACCGATGTGGCGGTGGGCTCCATTATGACAATCGCCGGCGTGCTGACGGCCGGTTCGGCGGGTACCGTGGTGGGCGCTGCCTATGACGCGGCTTCGACCAGCGTAGGTTCGGAGCGCGCGATTAAGCTGACCAATGCCGAATGCGCCTACGATGTTGCCTGCGAGCAGGTGGAGCGCGCATGCCAGAATCGTATTACGGTCAACTGGGGCGAGCTGACCGATTCCGAGGTCTACAAGGCCAACAAAGACGGCTTGATCTCGGACGAGAAGATGCAGTCGATCTTCGAGGCGCGTTATCGCAATGTGGCTGCCAAGGCTGCACCCGACCCTGCGGGCGTGGTGTACGAGGGCCTGCTGTCCAATACGGTTGAAGGCGCGACGGTTGAGCTGTGGAGCGCCGACGATGCGGCCGGTACCAATGCAGTGCGTTGGGATGCCGAGGAGTATGAGCAGGACAATCCGCTTGCAACGGGTGCGGACGGTGCATACAACTGGAATACGCCGACCGGCTGGTATCAGGTGCGCGTGACCAAGGACGGGTATGAGGAGGCGCGTTCGGCTTGGCTGCGCGTGCCGCCGATTCAGACTGAGGTGAACATTGGCTTGGCGTCGACGGCGGCACCCGAGGTGGCTTCGGCCCATGCCTATACCGATTGCATCGAGGTTGAGTTTGCGCAGTATATGGATGCGAGCGACGATGCCCTGGTCGCATTGTGCGCGCAGGGCTTGGGCGACGTGACGTATACGTGGCTCGACAAGCAGGACGATCCCAATGGCAAGCCGCTGTCGCGCGTGCTGCGTATTCGCTATGCCGATGCGCGTGAGGCGGGCTCGACGGTGGCGTTTGAGCTCGACGGTGCTCGCAACTACGCCGGCACGGCCATGGCGCGCTGGGCAAGTGGCGAGCTTGTCGTGGGCGTTCGTGCCGACAAGCTCAAGCTCAACGTGGAGCAGGCCGTGACCATGCTTGATGGCAGTGACTTTGAGCTGGTGGCGCACGTGACCGATAAGGCGGGCAAGCCGTTTGCGGGCGCAAAGGTTAGTGTTGGGCTGGAGTCCTCGGCTATCTGCTCTGTCGATGCCACCCAGGCCGTGACGGGCGAGGACGGCGCGGCGACGTTTGTGCTGCATGGTGCTCTGCCCGGTTTGACGACGTTGACGGCGGCGGTGGACGGCACGGCACTGTCCAAGCAGGTCGACGTTCGCGTGTCTGCCGAGGCCGTGCGACCGGCGCGACCGGTGGCGACGATTGGTGCGACGACGTTTGGTGCATGGTCGCCCAAGGAGAACTACATTACGGTGCCCAAGGGCGCGAAGCTAGAGCTTTCGGCCGAGGATGGCACGACGATTTGGTACACCACCAACGACACCTGCCCCTGCCGTGACGAAGGCCGCGTAAAGTACACCGAGCCTATTGCGCTCGATAGCAACATGTATGTGCGCATTGCGGCACAGCGCCCTGGCATGTCGTACAGCGAGTATTCCGAGCGTCTGAACATTACGATTACGGTGACCGATGAGCCGGCGCCTGAGCCGACGCCCGATCCCGGTCTGAAGCCGGAGCCTGAGCCGACGCCTGACGGCGGCGAGCAGGGTGGCGGTACGGATGGCTCTGGTGGCGCCGGGGTCCCTGCGGGCAGTTCGACTTCGACGACGACCACGGTGACGACGAACAAGTCCAAGGGTAAGGGCAAGAACGGCAAGAAGTCCGGTGGCACGGAGCTTGCCGGCACGGGTGACTCCGCCGCGATGACGGTCGCTGCCCTGGGCATCGCCGGTGCAACCGTTGCCGCAGCCGGCATCGCCGCGACCAAGCGCCGCAAGCATTAGAGCTGGGTGACGGCTCTCGTTCTCGGCCTCAGTAAAATCTCGATCTGTAACACCAAACTGCCCAAAACGCCTCTAGATGTTACAGATTGAGATGAACCGAATGGCCGCCAATCTAATGTCTCGATCTGTAACACCAAGCGGGGAATTTGACCTCTAACTGTTACAGATTGAGACAAAGCGGGGGCGGCTGGCACAATATCTCGATCTGCAACAACTACAAGGCTCAACGGGCTCCAGGTGTTACAGATTGAGACAAAACGAGCAAGCAAGTCCCAAACCACCACAAAGGTGCCTGTCCCCATCGTGGTGGTTGGGCGGCCGGCATAGAAAAAGTCCCCGCCGGGCGTGTGCTCGACGGGGACTTTGCCGTTTGATGGCTAGCGCTGTAGGTGATTACTCGCCCAGCAGGCTCTTGGTGATGGAGGCAGCGGCCTTCTTGCCGGCGCCCATCGCTAGAATGACCGTAGCGGCACCGGTGACGATGTCGCCGCCGGCCCAGATGCGGGGATCGGTGGTCTGGCCGGTCTCCTCGTCGGCGACGATGTAGCCCCACTTGTTGAGCTCCATCTTGCCGCCGATCTTCTTTGCGAAGGGGTTGGCGTTGGTACCGATAGCCGAGATCGCGACGTCGCAAGGAATCTCCTCGATGGCGCCCTCGATGGGCACCGGGCGACGACGGCCGGACTCGTCGGGCTCGCCGAGTTCCATCTTCTGGACCTTGACGGCGCACACGGAGCCGTCCTCGCCAGCGACAAACTCGAGCGGGGAGACGAGCGGCAGAACCTCGACGCCCTCGGCCTTAGCATGGTGCAGCTCGGCGCGACGGCAGGGCATCTCGTCCTCGGTACGACGGTAGGCGATGATAGCGTGCTCGGCGCCCAGACGCTTGGCGGTACGGACGGCGTCCATAGCCACGTTGCCGCCACCAAAGACGACGACGTTCTTGCCGTGCTTGGTGGGGGTGTCGTACTCGGGGAACTTGTTGGCCTTCATCAGGTTCACGCGGGTGAGGTACTCGTTCGCGAAGAAGACGTTGGGCAGGTTCTCGCCGGGGACGTTGAGGAACTTGGGCAGGCCAGCGCCGGTCGCCACATAGATGGCGTCGAAGCCCTGCTCGAACAGCTCCTCGGCCGTGGCCATGTTGCCCACGACGGAGTTGTACTCAAACTTGACGCCCATGTCCTCCAGGCCGTCAATCTCGCGCTTGACGACTGCCTTGGGCAGACGGAACTCGGGGATGCCGTAGACCAGCACGCCGCCGCCGGTGAAGAAGGCCTCAAAGACGGTGACGTCAAAGCCGTTGCGGGCGAGCTCGCCGGCGCAGGTGATGCCGGACGGGCCGGATCCGACGACGGCGACCTTCTTGCCGTTCTTGGGGGCCATCTTGGGCGTGGAGGCGAGCTCGGGGCGGTCACCCAGGAAGCGCTCGAGCTGGCCGATGGCCACGGGCTCGGACTTCTTACCACGGATGCACTTGCCCTCGCACTGGTTCTCCTGCGGGCAGACGCGGCCGCAGATAGCGGGAAGCATGGAGTCCTCGCGGATGGTATCGAGAGCGCCGCCGAAGTCCTTCTCGCGGATCTGCTCGATAAAGCGGGGGATGTTGATGTTGACGGGGCAGCCCTCAACACAGAACGGCTTCTTGCAGTTGAGGCAGCGCTCGGCCTCGGCCAGCGCCATCTCCTCGGTGAAGCCCTTGTCGACGGGGCGGAAGTCGCAGGCGCGCTCGGCAGCCGGCTCCTCGTTATCGGGGGTGCGGGGCGACTTCATATCGGCAACGAAACGACCGTTAACTAGTGGCATGCGCAGCTCTTTTCCTCATAGGCCTTGAGGGACTCGCCCTCTTCGGAACGGTAAGCGGCCTGGCGGGCACGAAGGTCATCCCAGTCGACCAGGGTGGCATCGAAGTCGGGGCCGTCGACGCAAGCGAACTTGGTCACGCCGCCCACCTCGACGCGGCAGCAGCCGCACATGCCGGTGCCGTCAACCATGATGGGGTTGAGGGACGCGGTGATGGGGGTGTCGTACTTCTGGGCGGTGAGGGTCGAGAACTTCATCATCGGAACGGGGCCGACGCAGAAGACCTGGCTCACGGTCTTGTCCTGCAGCAGGCGCTCCAGCGGAGCGGTGACAACGCCCTGCTCGCCGTAGGAGCCGTCGTCGGTGGTGATATGGATGTGGTCCTCGTCGAGGAGCTCGCGGAACTGGTCCTCCATGAGCAGGAGGTCCTTGGTGCGGGCGCCCATGATGGCGTGCACCTCGTGGCCGGTCTCGACCAGGTGCTTAGCGACCGGGAAGGCAATTGCCAGGCCGACGCCGCCGCCAATGACGGCGCAGGGGCCCTCGGCCATCTCGGTGGGAACGCCCAGCGGGCCCACGACGTCGCGCAGCGACTCGCCGGCCTCGTAGGTGGACAGCATCTCGGTGGTCTTGCCGATCACCATGAAGATGAACTCGACCCAGCCCTCGTCACCGTTCCAGCCGGCCAGGGTAAACGGGACACGCTCGCCCGTCTCGTTGGCGCGAACCATGAGGAACTGTCCAGCGTGCGCATGTTTGGCGATTGCAGGCGCCTCGATGCGGAACTTGAACACCTTCTCCGAGAACTGCGTCTTCTCCAGGATCTTATACATAGAACCCCTCTCTTGTTAGGGCCGCCGAACCGTGCCTCCACGGAAATGGACGGTAGCCCGAATAAAACCGTACGCGCACAGGCGTTGTGCAGACATACGGTGCAAATTATACCCTCATGGACATGTCACTTACGTGTGTCTTCGGCGGTTGGGAGCAGGGTTTATCCACTTTGGCCTACCAAAGGGGGAGAGGTTTATTTTGGTCGGTTTTATCAGGTAAAACGGCAAATGGGGCCGGCCTCGGGTTGTGATGAGGCCGGCCCCCATTGGAGCGCTGCATATGTATGGCGGCACAGGGTTTATTGCGGTGCGGCCGCTGCGGTGTTTCCGCATACAGAACCTGCCAAAATAAACCTGTCCCTAAATAGTAGGTTCTAGTGCTTGCCGTTGGCGGAAGCGGCGCCGTTTACGTGATCGCGGGCGTAGATTACGCCGTGGACGATGGCCAGACCGGCGGCATCTGCGGCGCGGGCGCAGGTGTCCTGGAAATCCTCGGCCTCGCGGGCGCGCAGCTGCTTAAGAACGTAGTCGGCGACGGCCATCTTGCCGGGAGGGTTGCCGATGCCGGTGCGGATGCGGCTGAAGTCGCGGCTGCCCATCTTGTCGATGATGGAGCGCAGGCCGTTGTGACCGGCATGGCCTCCGCCCACCTTGACGCGTACGTCACCGGCGGGAATGTCGAGCTCGTCGTGGATGACGAGCAGCTCCTCGGTCTTGATCTTGTACTCGCGGCAGAGCTTGGAGATGGGCCCGCCCGAGGTGTTCATGTACGACTGCGGCTTGACCAGCACAATCTGGCGCTTGCCACCCTCTTCCTCAGCATCGTTGATATTGATGAGCGCGACCTCGGCGCCTGCTTGGTTTTTCCAGTACGTGACGCCGGCCTGACGGGCCAGCTCGTCGATTGCCTTAAAGCCGGCGTTGTGGCGGGTCTCGGCATATTCCTCGCCAGGGTTGCCAAGCCCGGCAACCATGCGAATCTTAAGCGGCTGTGCAGCTGCCATGTTCATCCTTTCGTTGATTTGTCGCCTGCTATGGTGAGCGACCCTGTTGCCGCTGTCAAATGGAGGGCAATTGAGGGCGTTTAGGGGCGTTTGGACGGCCGTCGAAATCAGAGGTGGACAGTTAGTTCAGATACGTATAAGTTCTGAGGACTCGAAGTGCTCAATTCAATGCCGATACGTTGTTTCGGAGCTTTAGTTAGTCCATATGGCGCTGTTTTGAAGTCTATCCTGCCTTCAAATAGGGCGAATGGTATAGAGATAGCTGCAAAACAGCCTAATTCAATGTGTCCATTTATACGTATTTGAACTAACTGTCCAGTCCTGTTCGGCGGCGCGCGGGTGATTCGCCGTTTAGACCGGCGCAAGGCCGATTCCGGCCCGCAGAGCGTTGAGCCAAGCGGCCTGACGCTTGCGATAGCCCTTGATACGGTATCGGAATCGGACTCCCGCGAGTCGATGCATCGTTTGGGCGAAGGCTTCGAGTGCAACAAGGTCTTTCATTTGGTCGCGATTGATAACCAGGACGTGGATGCCCATTGCCTTGAGGCCATTATTTCGATTGCCATCGTGGATGCGAGCGTTTTGAAGCTCATGCCCAATTCCGTTGTATTCGTTGTCGACTCCGGCTGCCGGGCAATATAGGTCGCAGATGGCATAGGGGATGCCCGAGGACATGTTGACCGCAAGAGTGTCGAAGTCGATTCGATAGTTGAGCACCAGGCCTCCCATGGGCAGACTGCAACATCCGAATCCTCCAAAGCGCATGGGCGCTCCGAGAACGGCAAACATTAGGGATTCGGCTGGGGATGCAGATCCGGGTCGGGCAAGTTTGACTGCCGTGCGAAACGAGGTGTATGAGCTACTTTTGGCGAAGCGTGCAACCGCCTCAAGCTCTTCGATAGTTGTGGCGGGCTCGCATTTGTAGTGTGCCTGTTCATAGCGGGTTTCGTTCTGTTGCTCGACCACCGACTGGTTACCCAAGCAATCAAGATCGCCCGTCGCTGCGCAGCCATCGCCCTTGGGCCAGATGTCGTCATGGGCAATGGGGTATGTTGCCCCGGGAGGAAGGGAGTAGGTTCCGAGCAGTTCCATGAGAAGCATCAAGGTTTTGGCGACTGATTCATTTTTGGAACAAAGCATGGCTGTCACGGCAGGAGACGTTGCGTAGATGTCGGCCTCGACGTGCATAATTGCACCTTCAGGAAGCGGAGCGGTGAGAATATGCTGAAGAAGCCGCTTGTCGGGGCGTCTGTTGTCTTCGTCTGAAACGAGAAGATCGAGTAGTTCGGAATCATCTTCATTCCAGGCATCGAGTATCGAAAGTGCGCCAAAGTCTATCGCGTCATTATTGGGAATGCAGCTAGCCAAGGCCTGTGCTTGCTGTCCACTATCAACGGAGTCCCAGGGTAGGGCAGAGTACGCCCGTCGTGCGCGACGAATTGCGCGGAGGGCGGAGAAATGTGAAATCACGGTCGTCATAGCTATAACGTACTAAGTTGGCGGCAGAATGCGACCCCCATACCGTTCTTTTCGCTCAGCGGGGCGCTGCGCGCCATGAACGGCTGGGTGTTATGAAATCGGTGGAATCGGTTGAGGGGATTGCAGGAAATTGAGCTCTGCCGCGAAGGTTGACGATAGCTACTGGACGGTTAATTCAGATACGTATAAGGCGGCGGGCGTTCGAGGCGTGTCTAAGGCCCTTGAGGGCGATTTGAGGGTAAATATGCAGCGGTTGTACTCGAGAACGATGAGATTTGGACGGCATGGCATCCGCTGGGGAGCTCAGAAGGCTCCGAACGGTCCTTTGGAGCTTTAAAAAAATACGTATCTGAACTAATTGTCCAGGGAAGGTTGGCGAGGGATAGAAAAAGGGTCGGAAGCTCGCTTCCGACCCTTTAAAAGCATCAAAGATGATGCGCGGCAGGCTACAGCGCGAAGTCGCCGCCGACGAGCGTGGAGACGGGCTCCTCGTGGTAAACGGCGGAGATGGCCTGAGCGAACTCCTCGGCGACCGAGATGGTCTTGATCTTGCCACCGACCTCGACGGGAATGGCGTCGGTGACGAGGCACTCGACGATCGGGGCGTCGTTCAGACGCTCGATGGCCGGACCGGAGAAGATGCCGTGGGTGGCGCAGACGTAGATGTCGCCAGCGCCCATAGCCTTGAGCTCCTTGACGTTGGCGCACAGGGTACCAGCGGTGTCGATCATGTCGTCGTTGATGATGCAGGTCTTGCCCTTGATGTCACCGATGATGCCCATGACCTCGGCGGCGTTGTGGCGCGGACGGCCCTTGTGGGCGATGGCCAGGTCGCAGCCGAGCATGTCGGACAGCTTCTTGGCGGCCTTGGCGCGACCCACGTCGGGGGAGACGACAACCAGGTTGTCGGTGTCGAAGTGCATGTCGTTGTAGTACTGGCCAAACAGCGGCAGCGCGGACAGGTGGTTAACCGGGATATCGAAGAAGCCCTGGATCTGGCCCTGGTGCAGGTCGAGGGTGATGATGCGGTTGACGCCGGCGCGCTCGAGCAGGTTGGCGACGAGGCGGGCGGTGATGGGCTCACGCGGGCCGGCCTTGCGGTCCTGGCGGGCATAGCCGTAGTGGGTGATAACGGCAGTGATGGAGCGGGCGGATGCGCGCTTGGCAGCGTCGGTGGCGATGAGCAGCTCCATGAGCATGTCGTTGACGTTGCCGCCGGCCACGGACTGAATCAGGAAGACGTCGGCGCCGCGGACGGTCTCGTCGTAGCGGGCGTAAATCTCACCATTGGCGAACTGCTTTAGCGTAAGGCCCGAAAGCTCGACCCCAAGGTACTCAGCAATCTTCTGAGCGAGGGGACGGTTGGAGGAACCGGAATACACGCGGATGGACTTGCGCATATTCTCCGACTTCTCGGGATCATTAATCGGCATTACCCTTCTCCTTTATATATCGAATGCCATATAGATGCCTTTTTGCATTGTAACCGCGCAACGGGGTTTATCGAGTCTTGATAACGTCTTTACCGTCAACGGACACGAACCGACCACTCATCCGGTTGCGCAGGTCACGATAGAAAAAGGAGCCGCCCCCATGGGAACAGCTCCTTAGATACTTGGTAAAACGTTATACCTCGTCGTCCTCGTGCAGACGGCGGCGATAATCGGCGGCCCAGCCCTCAATGTTTACCTGACGGGCGCGGCCCAGGCCAAGTGCGTCGGCCGGGACCGGCTCGGTGATGACGGAGCCGGCGGCCACGAGCGCGCCGTCGCCGATCTGGGCGGGCGCGACCATCATGGTGTCGGAACCGATGAAGGCGTCCTTGCCGATGACGGTCTTGTGCTTGTGCACGCCGTCGTAGTTGCAGGTGATGGAGCCTGCGCCCACGTTGACGCCGGAGCCCATGGTAGTGTCGCCGATGTAGGACAGGTGCGGCACCTTGGAGCCCTCGCCGATCGTGGACTTCTTGATCTCCACGTGCGTGCCGGCCTTGGAGCCGTCGAGCATGTGGGTGCCCGGGCGCAGGTAGGCGCGCGGGCCGCAGTCGACGCCGTTCTCGATGACGGCCTCGATGGCGATGGTCTCATCGATGGTGCAGCCGCTGCCGACGGTGGTGTCGGTGAGGCGGCTGTTGGGGCCGAGCTGGCACTCCTCGCCCACGGTGACGTGGCCGATCAGGTGCGTCTGCGGCCACACGACGGTGTCACGGCCGATAACAGCGTCGGGGCCGATCCAGGCCTGCGTGGGATCGATGAACGTGACGCCCTCGGCCATCCAGTGCTCGTTGATGCGGTCGCGCGCGATGGCGGTGAGCTGCGCGAGCTGAATGCGGCTGTTGACGCCCAGGCCGTCGCGGTAGTCATCGCAGTGGAAGATGGAGACCGCCTGGCCGTGACCCTTGAGGATTTCGAGCATGTCGGGCAGGTAGTACTCGGACTGCGCGTTGTCGTTGCCGATCTCGTTAATGTGGGCGGCGAGCTGCGCGCCGTCAAAGGCGTAGCAGCCGGCGTTGCACTCGAGCAACGTGGCGGCCTGCTCGGGCGTGCAGTCCTTCTGCTCGATGATACGCTCGATCTGACCATCGGCGCCCAGCTTGATGCGGCCGTAGCCGAAGGGGTCGGGCGGGGTCATGGTCATGACGGTGCAGGCGAGCTCGCCGGTGGCGACGGTTTGCGCGAACTTGGCGACGGTGTCGGCGGTGATGAGCGGCAGGTCGCCGTTGAGCACCACGACGGGGCCTTGCGCGATGCCGCAGGCCTCGAGCGCGACCTTCACGGCGTGGCCGGTGCCCAGGCGCTCGGTCTGCTCGACGCACTCGACCTTAGTAGCGCTGTTGGCATAGGCGCCGTCGATGAGGGCGCGCATCTCGTCGGCGTGGCTGCCGATGACGACCACGACGCGGCTGCAGCCGGCCTTGATGGTGGCGTCGACGATCCACTGGACCATGGGCTTGCCCAGGATCTTGTGCGAAACCTTGCAGTGGTTCGACTTCATGCGGGTGCCCTCGCCGGCAGCGAGGATAATTGCGGTTGCGTCCATGTGATCTCCTGTTACGTTATAGAGACGTGTGTTTGGAAACGATACACGGCGCAATATGATACCGCAGGCATATGTTGAGCGCGTAGCGATTGGTTTGCGGCGGTTGAGGCTTGCGCCGCCGGCGTGGCGTTTGCGCTGCTTGCGTGCGGCGTTGGCGGTGCTGCGGAGCTGTCGTTTGAGCGAGGGGACGGGGGTGCCCGTGGACAACATACAAGAGGAGTTTGGCGGCGAGCCCGTCGCGGCATTCTCGATGTCGCACCCGGCGGTGCCTGCGCTCTACATGGCGCTGACGCTGGGGCTCACCATGTTCTCGATGCAGCCGGTGCTGATCGCGCTGTCGCTCGCGGGCGGGCTGGCATACGGCTTTGCGACCCGCGGGGCTGCTCGCACGCTGAGCGCGCTTCGCTGGCAGCTGCCGGTGATTTTGATTATCGCGCTGGTGAATCCGCTGTTTAGCGCCTCGGGCTCGACGGAGGTGTTCCGCATCGGCATGCGCGCAGTGTATTTGGAGAGCATGGTATACGGTCTGTGTATGGGCGGGCTGTTTGTGGCGAGCGTGCTGTGGTTTGAGGCTACGGCGTCGATGCTCGAATACGATAAGGTGCTCGCGTTGCTGGGCAACGCCGCACCGGTGCTCGCGCTCATGATCTCGATGTGCATGCGGCTTATCCCGCAGTTTTTGCGCCGCGGCCGCACGGTGCTGGCGGTACAGAATGCGATCGATGTTCCGGGGCGCGCTCCGGCCGACCCCGTGCGCTCGCGCTTACGGGCCTCGAGCGTGCTGATGGGCTGGGGCATGGAGGATTCACTGGAGCGCGCCGACGCCATGCGCTCGCGCGGATGGGGTGCCGCGACACGTCGTACGACGTATGCGCGGTATCGGTTGGGGCGCGGCGATGTTGCCGCGCTGGTGGGGCTTGCGCTGTTTGGCATGGCCACGACGGCAGTGGCGTGGACTGCGACGATGCAGTATTCGTTTTACCCGCAACTATCGGTGCCGGCGCCGTGGTTGGGCTATGTCGTGTACGCTGCCTGGATGATGCTGCCTTGCGCGTCGCACGCGATTGATGAGAAGAGGTTTGGCTGATGGCTCGGTTGGATAGGAGCTCGGCGGCGGGTGTGGCATATGGCTCGGCCGCGCCGGCGATTGAGGTGCGGAGCCTGAGCTTTGCCTACCCCGATGCTGATGCTGCGGTGCTCGAGGGGCTCGACTGGTCTGTTCCCCAAGGTGCATTTGCGCTGCTTGTTGGCGGTACCGGATCGGGTAAGTCGACGCTGCTGTCGCTGCTCAAGCCCGAGATCGCTCCGGCGGGCGAGCGCACTGGCGAACTGAGCGTGCTGGGCGAGAACGTTGCCGACATGGACGTACGGGCATCGGCGGAGCGCGTGGGCTATGTGTTCCAGGATCCCGAGAACCAGATCGTGTGCGAAACCGTGTGGCACGAGATGGCGTTTGGCCTGGAAAACTTGGGGCTAGCACGTGATGAGATGCGCCGCCGTGTTGCCGAGACCAGCTATTTCTTTGGTCTGGAGGACTGGCTTCATCGCGATACCGATACGCTTTCGGGTGGCCGCAAGCAGCTGCTGTCGCTTGCCGCCGTTCTGGCGCTGCGCCCGCACGTGCTGCTGCTCGACGAGCCCACGTCTCAGCTCGATCCCGTTGCCGAGAAGAATTTCCTGCACGCGCTGTTTCGTGTGAATCGCGAGCTGGGCTGCACGGTTGTTGTGGCGACGCATCAGCCGCACCCAATGCTCGAATACGCGACGTGTGCGTACCGGATTGAGGATGGCCGCGTGCACGAGGCGGCGGATATGGCATCTTTGGGACGCCGAGAATCGCTGTTTTCCGATGACACGTTGGGGTGGGGTGCCATCCGATGTACAAAAAACGGAGTATTCAGCAGGCGTGAGGACAGTTTGGGCTCTCTGGAGCCGCCCGGGGACGTATCGAGCGCGAAAAAAAGTTCAGAATTGGACAAATCGTCCGAATTTGTGGCGCAAACGTCGCTCGAGAACGGCTTGGAAGCCTTCTCGCGCACGGATGGAAGCAGAATACTCCAAAAAATGCACGTTGGGTCGGCTACCACCCTGTCGGAAGGTTGGTTTCGCTACGATCGAGCGTCCGGCTGGGTGTTGCGTGGGCTCGATGCGTCGTTTTCGGCCGGTGCAGTGCATGCGGTTGTTGGCGGTAACGGCTGCGGCAAGTCGACGATGCTCTCGGTGCTGGCGAAGACCGCCAAGCTGCAGCGCGGCCGCATGGTGCGCGGAGCGGCCTCGGCGGCGCTGCTGCCTCAGAACCCCAAAGCATTGCTGGTTGCCGAGACGGTTCGCGATGAGCTGATGGAATGGGCCTCGACCTGCGGATATGACGAGAACTTGGCGCGGGAGCGTGCGGCGAGCTTGGGGTTGTCGGGTCTGGATGGACGCCATCCGTACGATCTTTCGGGCGGGCAGCGTCAACTGCTTGCATTGGCAAAACTGCTGCTAATCGGCCCCGAACTGCTATTGCTCGATGAGCCCACCAAGGGTCTAGACCTGTTCAGCCGCCGCATCATCGCCCGCGCCCTGCGTGACCATGCGAAGGCTGGCGGCACCGTCATCATGGCTACGCACGATTTGGACTTTGCCGAGCAGGTAGCCGACGACGTCGCCATGATGTTTGACGGCGAGATTGCCTGCATGGAGCCGCCGGCCGACTTCTTTGCCGACAACGTGTTCTATAGGGCGTGATAGGATGACGGACTGTCGTTTCTCGCGTTTGCTTGCAAAACTGGAGATCCCGCTGTTGTTGGCAGTGCCGGCGGTGATGGCTGCGGCGTTACTGTCGGGTGTTGAGCAGGCGGCGCTCGCCATGCTTGTCGTGGTGGCGCTGGTGCTTGCGCTGTTCTTTGCAGGCTACGAGGCGTCGCGACCAGGCCTGCGCCAGATTATGCCCACGCTGGTGCTGGCGGCGCTGGCGGCGGCGGGGCGCATCCTGTTTGGGCCCATTCCTGACTTTAAACCGGTGAGCGCCATCGCCATTATCGCGGGGGCGACGCTTGGTCGCCGCAATGGTTTTATGGTTGGCGCGCTGGCGGCGCTGACCAGCAATTTCTTTTTTGGACAGGGCATGTGGACGCCGTGGCAGATGTATGCCTGGGGGCTCGTGGGATACGTTGGCGGTGTGCTGGCGTATGCGGGTGCGTTCGACCGCGCCGACGGCACCGTGCGCATGCCAGCGCTGCTGGCGTACGGCTTTGCGTCGGGCCTGCTCTATGGCGTCGTGATCAACGCGTATGACATCATTGGTTTTGTACAGCCGCTTACTTGGGCGGGTGCCGCGGCGCGTCTTGCCACGGCAGTGCCGTTCGATATTACGCACGGCCTTGCGACCTGCGTGTTTTTGGCCGCCTTGTACAAGCCTTGGTGTCGCCGCATTAACCGTGTCGTCGTGAAATACGGGCTGTAGGACATTTCGCGTTCCCTCACGAACTTGCGGTGGAATAGTTCTCGTTTTTGGCTATTTGCTGCCCAAACAGGAACTATTCCACCGCAACTTATAGGGGGAGAGGGGTCACATGATCTGTTTTCCTCTGTCCCCCAGGAAATTACTTGGGGCTAGAGCTCTAGCGTGAGGGTGACGGGGCAGTGGTCGCTGCCGAAGATATCGCCACGGATACCGGTGTCGCGAACGTTGGCGGCGATCGAATCGCTTACCAGAAAGTAATCGATGCGCCAGCCTGCGTTGTTCTTACGGGCATTAAAGCGGTAGCTCCACCAGCTGTAGACGCCCTCGACGTCGGGGTTTGCCGCGCGCCAGGTATCGGTAAACCCGCCGTTGAGCAGCTCGGTAAACTTGCCGCGCTCCTCGTCCGAAAAGCCTGCGTTGCCGCGGTTGGACTTGGGGTTCTTAAGGTCGATCTCCTCGTGCGCCACGTTAAAGTCGCCGCAAGTTACGACGGGTTTGCCGGTCTCGCACTCGAGCGCGTTCAAAAAGCCGCGGTAGGCATCGTCCCAGGCCATGCGCACGTCGATGCGGGCGAGTTCGTTTTGCGCGTTGGGAGTGTAGACATCCACAAACCAGAACTTGTCGAACTCCAGCGCGCAGACGCGGCCCTCGGTCGCGGCTTGGGCGACGAGTTCGGCCGCCTCGCCCTCGCCGGCGTAGGGTAACAGCGCGTCGGCGTGCAGCACGCGCAGCGGTTCCTGGCGGCTAAAGACCGCAGTGCCCGAATAGCCTTTACGCTCGGCGTAGCTCCAGGTTTGGCGATAGCCGGGCAGGTCAATATCAACCTGGCCTTCTTGCAGCTTGGTCTCTTGCAACGCCAGGATATCGACGTCGAGTTCTTGCGCGATCTGGATAAAGCTCGGGTCCTTTTTGAGCACGGCGCGCAGGCCGTTAACGTTCCACGAGGCAAAGGTGTAAGTCTGAGGCATGGTGTCCTTTCGACGGGGTTGGCAGGCTTAAGATTAGCGCAACAGGGGCGGGGTGGGATCCGCGCATGCTGACTTAAAGGCCGCATGCTGGGACGTCGCTCAACGCTGCCCGACTAACTAAGGACGGAGGACTCATATGACGCAGGCAATATCGGACCCCAGGCAGGCCTCCGCCGCGCTGGCGGATCTGTTTGACACCCACAAGCGCGTGGTCTTCTTTGGCGGCGCTGGTGTTTCCACGGCAAGTGGCATTCCCGATTTCCGCAGCGTGGACGGCCTGTATCACCAGCAGTTTGCCTATCCGCCCGAGACCATGCTGTCGCATAGCTTTTACGAGGCGCATCCTGCGGAGTTCTTCGACTTTTACCGCACCAAGATGATCGCGCTTAACGCTAAACCCAACCGCTGCCACACCAAGCTGGCCGAGCTGGAGCGCGCCGGCAAGCTCGACGCCGTGGTGACGCAAAATATCGACGGCCTGCATCAGATGGCCGGCTCACAGCGAGTGTTTGAGCTGCACGGATCGGTCCATCGCAACATTTGCCAGTCGTGCGGCGCGGTCTATAGCGCCGAGTGGATTTGCTCGCGCGAGCACGAGGATGCCGCGGGCGTGCCTGCGTGCCCCGCGTGCGGTGGCCGCATCAAGCCCGATGTAGTGCTCTACGAAGAGCAGCTCCATGAGCATGTGTTGACCGGTGCCGTTGCCGCCATCGCCGCGGCCGATGCCCTCATTGTGGGCGGGACCTCGCTCGTGGTGTATCCGGCGGCGGGCCTTACGCGTTACTTTACCGGCGATACGCTGGCCATTTGCAATCTTGCTCCCACCGATCAGGATGCAAATGCCGACCTGCTGATTTCTTGCGACATCGCGGCCGCGTTTGCGTTCTAGCCCGCGCGCGCGGATACAATAGAAAGACTGAGTGCAAAGCGACCCCGCCGCCAGCTCCCCAAGCTCGGCGGCGTGGGCATTTTAGGAGGATGTTCATGGCGAACGACAGCAAGACATGGCGGTGCGGAAAGTATGAGCTCAGCTTTGACCGTCCGCGCATCATGGGCGTCCTCAACGTGACGCCCGATTCGTTTAGCGACGGCGGGGAGCACTTCGACCCCGATGCCGCCATCGAGTACGGCCTGGCGATGCTCGATGCCGGCGCCGACATCATCGACGTGGGCGGTGAGTCCACGCGCCCTGGTTTTACCCCGGTCAACCCCGACGAGGAAGCTCGCCGCGTGCTGCCCGTGGTGCGCGCGCTGGCCAAGGAGGGCGCCATTGTCTCGATCGACACGCGTCATGTGGCGGTTGCCAAGGCGGCCGTGCGCTGCGGCGCCTCGATCGTCAACGACGTGACGGGCTTCACCGATCCCAAGATGGTCGAGTTTGTTAAGACGAGTACCTGCGGCGTCATCGTGATGCATGCCGGCGAGGTCGCCGCGCCCACCCGCACGCACGCAACGGTGCAGCTCGATACCTCGGCAGCGGCGTTTGTTGCCGAGAAGGCGCGCGAGGCGGCTGCCGAGGCCGCGCGTGAGGCCGAGAAGCCGGCTCGCCGCCGTCGCGGCAAGCTGCTGGGCGATCCTAAGCCGGAGGCCAAGCTTCCGGGCGGCGTGGTGCAGCCCTCGTTGCCGTTTGGCAAACCGGAGCCCACGTCCGAGCCTGCAAGCGAGCAGGAGACGCCGGCCGCCGAGCAGGCTGCTGCCGCCGAGACCGTCGCGCCCGCGCCCGAGGCCGCGCCCGCAGCCACCGAGGCCGCATCGGAGTCCAATGACCGTCTGGCCGCCATGATGCGCCGCAGCGCCCGCCGCGAGGAAGCCTACGTGCCCACCTCGCAGCTCCGCCGCTTCACCCTGCCCGATTCGGCGCCCATCATGCGCCGCGTCATGGGCTTTCTGTCCGACCAGGCCCGCACACTCATCCATGCCGGCGTGTCGCGCGACCGCATCTGCATCGATCCTGGCCCGGGCTTTGGTAAGTCGGCTAACGAGGACATCGTCATCCAGCGCGAGACTGCCAAGATGGCGTCACTGGGCTATCCGCTCATGTGCGCCGTGTCGCGCAAGCGCTTTGTGGGCGCCGTCTCGGGCGTGACCGAGGCCGCCGAGCGCGATGCCGCTACGTTTGGCGTGTGCCTGGGCGCCATCCAGGCCGGTGCCAACATCGTGCGCGTGCACGACGCCGCGGGTTTTGCGCAGTTCCTGAACGGCTACTGGGCGGTTGCCAAGCCGCAGCCGCGCCGCGCGTTTGTGGCCGTGGGCTCCAACCTGGGGCATCGCTGCGACAACATTCGCGCCGCACGCGAGATGATCGCCGAGATTCCACTCACCTGCGTGTCCAACTCCTCCAAGATCTACGAGAGCGAGCCTGCCTACGAGACGCGCCAGGACGCGTTTGCCAACGCCGTCATCGAGATCAAGACCGAGCTGGCGCCGTTGGTGCTGCTCGACGAGCTTATGAAGATCGAGGCTGAGCTGGGGCGCGACCGCTCCAAAAAGGCCAAGGCCAACGGCCCGCGCACCATCGACCTGGACCTGCTGTGGATGGACGGCGAGACCCACGGCGGCAAAAAGCTGCGCCTGCCGCATCCGCTGATCGGCGAGCGCGATTTTGTGCTGGTGCCGCTCGAGGACTTGATGCACGATCCGGCGCGGTTCTTCCGCTACAACGGCGTCGAGGTCAAGGAGCCCGAGGACCGCGTGGGCCATATCGTGGGCGAATTGGGGCGTATGTAGATGATCGAGATGAATGCTGTTGTTGCCGGTACCGAGCTTGACGCCGCGCGCGACGCGGGCCGCGAGGGTGCGTCCGCGGGCTGGTGCGCTTGGAGCGCGGGCGATGCTTCGCTGACGTTTTCGCTGGTCGTGCGTCCGGATGTGAATATGCACGCCTTCCACGGCCTGCCGTTTGTGGCCGCAATGGGTATGATGGACGCGCTCGCGGGCACGGCCGCAACGCCGGGCCTGGGGCTTGCCGGCAAAGTGGGCATCCAGTGGCCGAGTGACATCGTGTGCGGCGCGCCCGCGTTTGAGACGTCGCTCGCGCGCGTCGCCGTCAACGGCGGTGCCGGTGCTGCGGGCATGTTCGGTGCCGTGACGGTGGATATTGAGCGTTCGGCGTTGAGCGAGCTCGGTGTGGGTGTGGCTGACGAAGCGCTGGTCGAGGCGCTGGCCGCCGCCGTGTTGACCCGCGTGGACGCCTGGGCGGTTGTTGCCAACACGCCACAGGGTGCTGCCGGTCCGCTGGCCCCCGTGCTGGGCGAGTACTTCGACATGGTGCCGCTGCTCGGTCGCCAAGTTGCGGCGGTGTCGCCCAACGGCTTGCCGCTTGCGGTCGGTGTGTTTGCGGGCCTGGATATCTGGGGTCGTGCGACTATCAAGACCGATGCCGGCGAGCAGGAGTTTCCGCCCGAGGCCGTACGAATTCGCGGACTGTAACGCGTGGCGCCCGCGCTCAAAGATAACGATGACAACAAGACCCTTCTCGGCCTGTGCCGGGGAGGGTTTCGCCTGTCTGGGGAATGGGCTTGGCGAACGTTTGCGGGGACTGTGGCATCGGGCGTGCTTGACTTAAGCCCCTGCTCTATCCCAGCTCCTGCATGCGGCGGTAGATTTCGCAGATGCCTTTGATGGTGAGTTGTCCGTCGACCACGTCGAAGGCATCGGTCGAATCGGCGACGATGCCGGCGAGACCGCCCGTGGCGATAACGGTGGCGTCCTCACGACCCAGCTCGCGCTTCATGCGTGTGACCAGGCCCTCGGCCATGGCGGCAGCGCCCACCACGGCGCCGACCTTGATGCATTCCTCGGTGTCACGGCCGATGGCGTGCTCGGGCGCCTCGAGCGGCACGCTGGCGAGCTTGGCGGCACGGGCAGCAAGCGCGTCCATGGAGATACGGATGCCCGGCGCAATCGCTCCGCCAATGTAATAGCCGTCCTCATCAATGACGTCGATATTGGTTGCGGTGCCAAAGTCCACCACGATCGCCGGTGCGTCGTAGAAGGTCTCGGCAGCGACGGCGTTGGCGATGCGGTCGGCACCAACGGCCTGGGGGCGCGCCGCCCGCAGCTTGGTCACGGCGGCCGTCTGCGGCCCGATGACGATGGCGTCCGCGGCAATGCGGTCGGCCACGGCGTGCCACTCGCGCGAGAGCTGCGGCACCACGCCGGCAAAGGCGATCGCGTCGACCGCGCCGAGCGAGAGGTCGTACATCTTAAAGAAGCCCATCAGGCGCACGTGGATCTCGTCGGCGGTATAGGAGCGGTCGGTGGGCATACGCCACGACTGCACCAGCTCGTCTCCGTCAAACAGCCCCATGGCCGTCTGCGTGTTTCCCATATCGATAGCGAGCAGCATGTCTACTCCCGGTGTTGGCATAAAAGGACGCGCACCATTGTATACGTGCCGTCGACGGCGCTCGGCTGCGATTCGTTTACGGTGATAGGGGCTGAGGGGTTTAAATATGAAGGAATTATGCTCTACGAGATTTTCCTTGCCGTTTACCGAACTCCCGCGTAATATTCTTTCTTGCGCACATGAGGCGCCCAGACATTGCGGGGTGGAGCAGTCTGGTAGCTCGCCGGGCTCATAACCCGGAGGTCGTAGGTTCAAATCCTGCCCCCGCGACCAAGAACTTGCAGCTCGTCGGCCTAGCCGGCGAGCTTTTTTGTTATTTCGGGACCGTGTTTTCGGTCCAATTCTCGGTCTCTCAAACAAAATCTCGGTCTGTAACATCTAGACCCGATTTGGGCGACTAGGTGTTACAGACCGAGATATACCGGTGGGTTGGGTCGTGTTTGTCTAAATCTGTAACACGAGGGACGGTTTTTGCCGAGTAACCGTTACAGATTGAGATTTTCTAGCAGGCGGGTTTGGTTTGTCTCGATCTGTAACAGATAGGGGCCAAAAGTGGGCCTAGCTGTTACAGATCTAGATTGTTGAGGATGGGCCGAGAGGAATGTCTCGATCTGTAACAGTAAGACCCGGTTTTGCCGCGTAACTGTTACAGATTGAGATAAACCGGCGGGCAAACCGACGGGCCGCTCTGCCCCATCCACCTGCCGCCACCTGATATTCGCCGATTTCCGTTGTGCTGCTGTGCCTCCATGCCATATCCTCTAGACAACTACGCGGCAACATCGCCGCCGCGCCTACAAGAGAGGAATGTCCATGACCGCACCTGCATCCAAGCTGCTTCAGCCCATTACGGTTGGCCCCCTTGAGCTCAAAAACCGCATTATGTTCCCGCCGCTGACCACCGGCTACGAGGAGCGCGACGGTTCCATTGGCGAGCGCAGCCTGGCTTTTTACGAGCGTCTGGCTCGTGGCGGCGTGAGCTACATCGTCATCGGCGACGTCGCTCCCGTCATGACCGCAAGCCCCACGCCCAAGCTGGCAACCGACGCCCAGATCCCCACGTTTAAGGCGCTGGCCGACGCCGTCCACAAGCACGGCGCCAAGGTCGCGCTGCAGCTGTTCCACCCCGAGTACGATGTGCCCGGTGTCGGCCGCATGGTCATGGGATCCATGGCCGCCGCCAAGGCCGCGCAGGAGGCCAAGGCCGCCGGCGACGAGGAGACCTTTGCCGCCAAGATGGCCGAGTCCAACGAGATCCGCAACCAGGCCTACGCCAAGCTGCATCACGACATGCAGCACTTTGTGAACGAGGCGAGCGTAGAGCAGCTCACCCAGATCAAGGAGGCCATCGCTGCCTCGGCCGCTCGCGCACAGCAGGCCGGGATCGACGCTATCGAGGTCCACGGCGACCGCCTGGTGGGTTCGCTGTGCTCGGCCATCCTCAACCAGCGCACCGACGAGTACGGTGGTTCGTTCGAGAACCGCGTTCGCTACGCGCTGGAGGTCGTCGCCGCCATTAAGGAGGCCGCGCCGCAGCTGATGGTGGAGTACAAGCTCCCCGTGATCATGGAGAACCCCGACGGCACGCCGCGCGGCAAGGGTGGCCTGCAGCCCGACGAGGCCTGCGAGTTCGCCAAGCTGCTCGAGGGCGCGGGCATCGATATGATCCAGGTTGCACAGGCCAACCACACCGGCAACATGGGCGACACCATTCCACCCATGGGTGCCATGCCCTACAACTGGACGCTGCCGGTGGCCGAGCGCGTCAAGGCCCTGGTCTCTGTGCCGGTGGCAACCGTGGGCCGTGTTGTCTCGGTCGAGGCCGGCGAGAAGATCCTGGAGGATGGCTCGGCTGACATCATCGCCTATGGCCGCTCGCTCATGTGCGACCCCGACATTGCGCTGAAGGCCGCCACGGGTGAGCCCATCCGCGAGTGCCTCAACTGCAACAAGGGCTGCGTCGACGCGATTCAAAATCGCAAGTACATCTCGTGCGTGCTCAATGCCGAGAACGGCGACGAGGCGACCATCGCCATCAAGCCGGGCGAGGGCGACAAGAAGATCGCCGTGGTGGGCGGCGGCATCGCCGGCCTGGAGGCCGCACGCGTGGCGGCCAAGCGCGGCTACGACGTGACCATCTACGAGGCGAGCGATCATCTGGGCGGCCAGATTGTGCTGGCGGCTGCGCCTCCGCGCAAGGACGAGATCATGCGCTCGGTCGAGTACTACGAGAAGATTCTGCCTGGCCTGGGCGTGAAGGTTGAGCTCAGCCATGCCGCTACCGCTGAGGACCTCAACGCCGCCGACGCCGCGATTGTGGCTGTGGGCGCGCACGACGTGGTCATCCCCGTTCCGGGTGCCGACTCGGACAAGGTCGTTTCGAGCTGGGACGTGCTGGCCGGCAAGGTGGAGCTCAACGGCCGCGTCGCCGTCATTGGCGGTGGCCTGGTGGGCACCGAGACTGCCGAGTATCTGCTGCAGCACGGCTGCGAGGTGGCGATTGTCGAGATGCTCGACAAGATTGCCGCGGGCGAGTCCGAGACCATTCTGCCGCTGATTATGAGCGACTTTGCCGTGCACAACGTAGAGCAGCATGTTAAGACCCGCCTGACCGCCATTACCGACGAGGGCGTGGAGGCTGTTCGCACCACCGAGGACGGTGCCGAGGAGCCGGTGAAGATCGCCTGCGATTACGTGGTGATGGCCGTGGGCTCCAAGGCCAACGCGTTTGACCTGGATGGCGTGACGGTGCCCGTGACCTGCGTGGGCGACTGCTCGGGTGAGCGCACCGCCGACATTGCGAGCGCCATCCGCACGGCGTATCACGTGGCCAACGAGCTGTAGTTGAACATCGCGGCTAGGCGGGGCGGTAGCACGGATCCGTCTCGCCCGGCTGTGTCCCGTCGGGTGTCAACCGGTGCGGGGCCTGCAAGCGCAGCAGGTCCCGCCCTTTTTGTTTTGCTCCGGTGGATGGCAATGCGCGGTAATCATGAGGAGTGAGGACGTCTACTGCCTTGCAGATCACTCAAAAATATTGGGGGAGGGGTTAATAACTATATCCTCTATACCAAAGGACATAAAGAGATGCCAATTTTGTTGACAAGCGAATGACGATTAGCTGCGAGTCAGCTACCAGCGTAAATAATCGATAAAGAAATGTCGTAATTTGGTGCCAAATGCCCAGATAACGCCGCGTCTATTTTAATTAACTGCTTTGAGCAAACAGTAAAATGTTACTATCTAACTTGCACGTAAGAAAGCAGATTAACGGCTAAGGCTAAGAAGTGGCAGGTATGTCGGAAGCAACTAGGACTCGCACGCATGCGCCCGAGGTTAGGCAGCGCGCCGTCGAGATCCTCCAAGAGGGGGTCGGTCATCGCGCCCTCGCCGCGGAGCTTGGCATTCCCCAGGCCACGGCTCGTCAGTGGGCCCGCGCGTATGCCGTGGGCGGTGCCGACGCCGTTCTCAATGCCGGTTCGCATCATCACACCTATTCGTACGACGTAAAGCTCGCTGTGGTTAAGGACCGTCTGGAAAACGGCTTGACGGTTCGCGAGGCCATGATCAAGCACAAGATTCCCAGCGAGTCTTCGGTCAAGGCTTGGTGCCGTCAGTACCGCGAGAGCGGTGAGGCCGCACTGGTCGATAAGCCGCGCGGTCGCAAGCCGCGCGTTAAAAAGGCGGAATAGCAAACGGGATGGTGCGCCCACGGGGGCGCATTTTTCTTGCCGCCCCTCTACTCCAATGCGGACAGGCCCTTGCCTCGTACGCCTAAAACTCCCCAGTTGACCGAAAACCTGCCGCCGCTGCTCCTCAATTGAGCTATAACGTTAAACAATTGCAGCGTTTTTGCATGGGGGAGTGATGGTATGACGCTACTGTATTTCCTTACCCTGTTTCCGCTGGTACCGGCGCTGGGCATGCTGCTCGCGCGCGGTGACCGCGCTCGCGATGCGGTGGGGCTCATAGGCTCCGGCATTATTATGGCGGTGACAGTTGTAGTCGCCGTCATGTTTTTTGGCACGGGTCCGCAGAGCTTTGAGGTTGCCCCCGGCACCTCGCATGTGCTCTCGATCATCAGCTCCGTCATCGACGTAATTCTGTGCGCCGTCATCCTGTACAACGCGTACAAATACAGGAACGCGCTCACCACGGTGCTCGGCATAGTCCAGCTGGTGGGCTCGCTCGCCTTTGCAGCCATGACGCTGCCCGCGGCCGAAGCCGTCACGGCGACGCCGCTCTACCTGGACTACATGAGTGTGATCATGGTCCTCGCCGTCGGTATCGTCGGCAGCCTAATCTGCGTGTATGCCCTGGGCTACATGAAGGACTTCCAGGCCCATGACGAGCACGAGGCTGCGCTGCGCGGGCAGACCGCGCCCGACCGTCGCCCGCAGTTCCTGGCGCTTATGTTTCTGTTCCTCTCGGCCATGTTCGTCATCGTGACGAGCGATAACCTTGAGTGGCTGTTCTGCGGCTGGGAAATCACCACCGTGTGCTCGTTCCTTATGATTGGCTACACGCGCACGCCCGAGGCCATCAAGAACGCCTTTACCCAGATCATCCTCAACATGCTGGGCGGCATCGCGTTTTTGGCGGGCCTTATGTTTCTGCACGTGAACGGCATGCCGCTGACCATCTCGGGCATGATTGAGCTTTCCGGCGCCGGAACCGCGCAGTCCGCGCTGCTGGTGATGCCGGTCATCCTGTTGTCGCTCGCCGCGCTCACCAAGGCCGCACAGATGCCGTTCCACACTTGGCTGTTGGGCGCCATGGTTGCCCCCACGCCCACGAGCGCCCTGCTGCACTCGTCAACCATGGTCAAAGCCGGCGTGTTCCTGATGGTCAAGCTGAGCCCGCTCTATGCCATCTATCCCGTGACCGGCTTTATGGTCACGAGCGTGGGCGCCATCACGTTTTTGCTCGCTGCCCTTATGGCCATCTCGCAGAGCAATGCCAAGCGCGTGCTCGCGTACTCCACCATTTCCAACTTGGGCCTCATCAGTGCTTGCTTGGGTGTCGGCGCGCCCGAGGCCGTATGGGCGGCCATCTTCCTGATCCTGTTCCACACGGTGGCAAAGTCGCTGCTGTTCCTGTGCGTGGGCACGGCCGAGCATCATATCGGCAGCCGCAATATCGAGGACATGGACGGTATGTTCAGCCGCATGCCGCACCTGACGCGCCTGATGATGCTGGGCATCATGGGCATGTTTGTGGCGCCGTTTGGCATGCTCGTGTCCAAGTGGGGCGCCCTGGTGGCGTTCGCGCAGACCGGCAACGTGCTCATGATTATGGTGCTGGCCTTTGGCTCGGCCGCGACGTTTTTCTTCTGGGGCAAGTGGCTTGCCAAGCTTTCGGGCGTCGACCCCACGGCTCAAAACGTTGAGGTCAATGTCCATAAGACCGAATGGATGGCCCTCAACACCATCGCCGCGCTGCTGATTCTGTGCTGCGTGGCGTTCCCGGTTATCTCGAGCGGTCTGGTGTCGCCTTACTTGGCCATGGTGTTTGGCCGCGTGCCGTACGTTATCGGCAAGGACGCCATGTATCTGATGGTGGTTATCGTGGCATTTATCGCCGTGGTGCTGCTGACTTCATTCCGCGTGAGCAACAAGCCGCACGTAAACGTATATCTTTCGGGCGTGGGAACCGATAAATATCGCCATTTCCGCGGCTCGATGGGACACGAGGTGAAGGCCGAAAAGCGCAATTGGTACTCGGAGGACGCCCTTGGCGAGAAGCGTATTGGCCCCGTGGGTAGTGTCGTGTGCTGCAGCATTATCTTGTTTGCGCTGCTGTGTTGCGCGTGGATTGGGCCCGAGCGGCTTGCCATGAGCGCGCCCTCGGTGCTGCGCGGCAAGTATTTTGAAGGCTCGGGCGTCGTGGGCATTTTTATTGGCACCGTGGCGTTTGCCTTGCTGGCGCCGTTTGTGGGTGGCCTGATCGACGGCGTTGACCGTAAGCTTTCGGCCCGCATGCAGGGCCGCGTGGGCCCGCGCCTGCTGCAGCCCTTCTACGACGTTGCCAAGCTCCTGCGCAAAGCCCCTGCCAGCGTAAACACCATGGACGATACCTACATGGCGTGCGCGCTCATCTTTACCGTCGTGGGCGGCGGCATCTTTGTGTCGGGCTCCAACACGCTGCTGTGCGCTTTTATGGTGACGCTCGCCGCGATCTTTGTGGTGCTGGCGTCCGCCTCGACGCAAAGTCCGTTTGCCCAGGTCGGCGCCGATCGTGAGTTGCTGCAGGTTATGAGTTACGAGCCCGCCGTTTTGCTGATGAGCGTGGGCCTGTATCTTGCCACCGATAGCTTCGATTCCATCGCCGTGACGGGGCAGTCGGCCCCCATCATCGTGTACAGCGCGCCCATTTTCCTCGCGCTGCTCGCGGTGCTTACCATCAAGCTGCGCAAGTCGCCGTTTGACCTTTCGTACTCGCATCACGCGCATCAGGAGATCGTCCAGGGCGTCGCCACCGAGATGAGCGGCGGCACGCTGGCCAAGATGACCCTTATGCACTGGTGCGAGACCGCGCTGTTTTTGATGTGGGTGGGCATGTTCTTTGTTTGGGACAACCCGGTGAGCTGGCTGGTCGCTCTGGTCGTGATGGCCGCGACGTATTTTGTCGAGGTGCTGATCGACAACACCTTCGCACGCAGCACTTGGCGCAGCTGCTTTAAGCTCGGCTGGGGCGTGGCGCTGGTGTTTGGCCTGCTCAACCTTATGCCCATCCTCGTCGACGTGTTTATTTAGGAGGCGGCATCCATGGATCATAAAATGTCGCGCTCGCCGTGGGTTATTCATTACGACGGCTCGAGCTGCAACGGATGCGATATCGAGGTGCTGGCCTCGCTCACGCCGCTGTTCGATGCGGAGCGCTTTGGCGTGGTCAACACCGGCAACCCCAAGCATGCGGATATCTTTTTGGTGACAGGCTCGGTCAATGCTCAGAACCTGCCCGTCGTGCGTCAGATCTACAACCAGATGCTCGAGCCCAAGTGCGTGGTGGCGTGCGGCATCTGCGCGTGTTCGGGCGGCGTGTTCCGCGATGCCTACAACGTGATCGGCGGCGTGGACCGCGCGATTCCCGTGGATGTGTACGCGCCCGGGTGCGCCATTCGCCCCGAGACCGTGATCGATGCCATTGTGGAGGCGTGCGGCATCCTGGACCAGAAGGAGGCCGTGATGCGCGCCGGTGGCGATCCGCTCACCGTAGGCGGCGCCGCTACCTGGGATGGTGGCGTTGAGCTTGGCGATGACGGGTTTGCGGCTGCGGGGGCCGGGGCTGATGGTGCCGGTGACGGTGACGAGGCCAACGTGTCCACCAGGTCCGCCGCACCCGCCGCTGCAAAGGAGGCCGAGTAATGCAAAAGGCAATCTATACCACCGTCGGGATTGACGAGCTCCTGCCGCATGTCCAGGCGCTCAAGGGCGTCGGCGCGCGCTTTGTGCAAATGCACGCCGAGCGCAACGTCGACGACGGCACGTATCGCCTGGTCTATACGTTTATCAACGTTCGTGCTGCTCAGGAGCATATTGCGCAGGACGGCAGCTATGCGATCGAGAACCTGGTGGTTGAGGGAATTGATCAGTACCAGGAGATTCCGTCCATCAGCTCGTACTATCCGGCGGTGTTCCCGTTTGAGAACGAGGCCCACGACCTGTTTGGTCTTGCCATCACCGACATGCAGATTGACTTTAAGGGCTTTTTCTACCAGGTCTCGACTGCCGAGCCCATGAGCGTTATCACGCCCGAGGTGAAGGCTGCGCGCGAGAAGGCCATGAAGGTCCGTGCCGCCGCCGAGGCCAAAGCGCGCAAGGCCGCGGCCGAGAAGGCCGCCGCTGCGGCTGCTGCAGGGGAGGGCGCTGCGAGCACAGGCGATGCCGCGGGCGCCTCTGCTCAGCCCGCTGCGGCTGCCGGCTCCGATGCTCAGCATGATGAGGTCGCTGCAAAGGCCGCGCTCAAGGCCGCTGAGATGGAGGCAAAGCTCGCTGCCATGGATCCCGAGAAAGCGGCCAAGGTCCGCGCGGCGCTTGCCGCCAAGGCCGCCCGCGACAAGCAGAAAAAGGAGGCGTAAGGCCCATGGCACATCGCTCCGTTATTCCGTTTGGCCCGCAGCACCCGGTGCTGCCCGAGCCGCTTCATCTGGACCTGGTGATCGAGGACGACCGCGTCATCGAGGCAATTCCGCAGATCGGCTTTGTGCACCGCGGACTCGAGAAGCTCACCGAAAAGCGTGATATGCACCAGTTTGGCTACATCGCCGAGCGCATCTGCGGCATTTGCGCCGTGGGCCACAGCTGCGGCTATGCCAGCGCCTGCGAGCGCATGCTCGACATCGAGGTGCCCGGCCGCGTGCAGTATATCCGCACCATTCTGCACGAGCTTTCGCGCATTCACTCGCACCTGCTGTGGCTGGGCCTGCTCGCCGATGCCTTTGGTTTCGAGGCGCTGTTCTATCGTTCGTGGACCCTACGCGAGCAGATTCTCAAGATCTTCGAGAGCACGTGCGGTGGCCGCGTGATTTTGTCGATTAACGAGATCGGCGGCCTTAAGCACGATATCGAGGACTCCGAGCTGGCCGGAATTGTCCAGACGCTCGATGCCATGCGTCCCGACTACGAGGCCCTGGTGCATACGTTTTTGGACGACGACAGCTGCGGCGAGCGCCTGCATGGCGTGGGCGTGATCAGCAAGAAGGACGCGCTGGAGCTTTCGATGGTCGGCCCGTTCGGTCGCGCCTCGGGCGTGGATTACGACGTGCGCGTGTTTGGCGACGGCGCCTATGCGGACCTGGCTGCGTTTGAGCCTATCGTTGCTAGCGATGGCGACTGCTATGCCCGCTGCCAGGTGCGTTGTGCCGAGGTCACGCAGGCCATGGATATTATCAAGGAGCTTGTGGGCAAGATTCCGCACGACGGTATCGGTGGGCGCACCAAGCTCACGCCGGCCGACGGTGCGCGCGGCGAGGTTGTGATTGAGCAGCCGCGCGGCGAGGCGTATTACTATGTGCGCGGTAACGGCACCAAGAACCTGGACCGTTTTCGCGTGCGAACGCCGACGTCGCAAAACCTGGCGGGTCTGACGCACGCGCTGCAGGGCGTGCTCCTTGCCAACGTGCCCATGATTATCCTGACCATCGACCCCTGCATTAGCTGCACGGAAAGGTAGGCGCGGCATGAGTTTACTGACATTTGCCAAGACGGCCTTAGGTTCTATGGTCAAGCAGCCGGTCACGGTGCGCTATCCGCAGGAGAAGCTGACGGCACCCGAGCGCTTGCGCGGGCATATCGTCAACGACATGGACGTGTGCATCTGCTGCGGCATGTGCGCGCGCCGCTGCCCGGCGGGCGCGCTCGCGGTCGATCGCAAGGGCGGAACGTGGTCGATCGACCCGTACGCCTGCGTGGTGTGCGGCGAGTGCATCGAAAGCTGCCCCAAGCACTGCCTGGCTATGGACACCGCTCGTACTCCAGTTGCGGCGGATAAGACTCCCACGGTAGTAACCAAGCCGGAATAGCGCGAAGACGGGCCGGTGGGGCAAAATTGCCCCACCGGCCCCGCGCGTGAACGCACGGTTGTACCGTCGCGAACAAAACTATGCCGGATTACTACGATAAATCGCCCACCTCCAACCACATCGCATTTGGCAAAATCAAAACCGACGCTCCTATAAGTTGTCAATAGGCAGTTTGCGGGAGCGCTCCCTTCAATTCGCACAGGAGCTCGTAATACCTCCTCTCCAGTTTCGTCGACCGCCGTCTCCCATGTTCCAGGTGACCGAGTGAGGCCGCGGACATGCCGAGCCCCGCGGCGGCCTGCTTCTGGGTCACCCGCATCGCCTTGCGCATCTTCGCGAGCTCGGGGCCTTCCGGCGCGGCGCCGTCGGGGTTCGGGTCCATGAGCACGCGGTACACCTCCCGCGCTATGTAGCGCTTCAGGCAGCGGATCGCCTCCCTCCGGGACTTCCCCTCGGAGGTTCGCTTCGCCACGTACCTCTTCGTCCTCTCGTCGTATGCCATGCGCTTGATCGCGATCTCGTAGAGCGCCCAGTTCGCCTGCCGTTGCC
>NZ_KN214134.1:120345-186320 GCF_000763055.1 Collinsella sp. 4_8_47FAA
CCTATCGCCTCCGCCAGCCTGTCGTAGCCCTCGGGGTCGGCCCTGAAGCTCCCGCTCCAGATCTTCCTCCCGAGGCCGTCGAGCAGGCACAGGACATGCACGTCCTTGTGCGTGTCGACGCCCGCGATGACCGTTTCGCCTTCCATTTTCGCTCCCCTCGGTCTGCCGCCTGCTCCGCGCCCGAGCCTCCCAGACATTGCACTGACGGGAGCGCTACAATCAAGTTGCCTTATCCGATTGTCCGCGCTCATGCTCCTATTAGGTCATGGCAGGACTCCGGGTCGCGGAAGCCGGGGCGAGACAGGTCGGATTTGAGGACGGCCGAAGAGGCGTCAGCAGGTCAGTGGGTCATCGTCCCGGCGTTCAGCATCAGGGTAGCGCTGCGACGCGGAAATCGCGCGCTGTTGACGCGCCCCCGCAGTGCCCGCTTCCCCCAAGGACAATTATCAGTGCAGGTAGAACGCCTGCGGTTTTCTGGAAAACGGGGGTATGGTCAAGGGTATCGAGTCAAACGTAGTAGATGGGCGGGTTTCGTGGCGAGCGGTTCCGGGTGATTCCTTGGGGACGGAGGAAAACGGATTATTTTGGTCCCGCGAGGCTTGCGGAGGCGCTCGTGCAGAGCCGCTCGGACAAAACTATGCCGGTTTACGGGGCTAAGTCACGCGCTCCCAACCATGCCGATATCCGTGAAAATAAAACCGCAGGTAGACAAGCCGTCATTTTACGGAAAACGCGGGTATGGATGGGGGCCCTGAGCTTAGCCCCGTAAACCGGCATAGTTTTGAAATGGTATTAAATCGGTGGTAGCCATTTTGCTATGCCGGGGTGGTCGGTCGTTGGGTAATTACCCTCGCAGGTAGGCGATGGCGATCTGCGTGCGGTTGCGCAGGCCCATCTTTGCCAGGATCGAGCTGATGTGGTTGCGTACGGTGCCTTCGCCCATATAGGCTGTGGCGGCAATCTCCTTGTTGTCGAGGCCACGGGCGATGAGCTCGGCGACTTCGAACTCGCGGTCGGTCAGGCCGGCAAAGGCCGCGGGCCGGCGGGACGTGTCTGCCTTGTTGCCCATCCCGTCAAAGTCAACATCTTCGATTGCCTTGCCCTCGAGCACGCGTTTGCCGTCCATGACCTGTGCCAACGCCGGCGGAATGGCGGCGACATCGGTCTTGATCAGGTAACCGCGGGCGCCCAGCTTGAGCGCCGACACAATGTACTCGTCATCCGAGAATGTCGTTAGAAACACCACGCGCGCCGAAGGGTCGCGCTCAAGGATCTCGCGTGCGGCCGAAAGGCCGTCGCGTCCCGGCATCTGGATGTCGAGCAGCGCGATATCGGGTGCGTGCTCGGCGTAGAGCGCCACCGCATCGTTGCCGTTGGCACCGGTGCCCACCACTTCGATCTGCGGCTGGGCGCCCAGGATAATCTTGAGCGAATCGACCACCAAGCGGTCGTCGTCGACAACGATGAGCCTCATCGGCCCTCATCTCCTTGCTGTTTGGGAACGGTGGCAAACACACGCCAGCCGCCGGTGCCGGCGCGCGGGCCGGCGGTGAAGGTGCCGCCAAGCGCCTCGACGCGCTCGCGCATGGAGGCGAGCCCCATGCCCTCCGCAGCGCCGCGGCCGCTTGCTTGGACCTCACCCACGCCATCGTCGGTAACAATGAGCTGGTAAAACGACGGATGCTCCATGCACCGTACGGTGACGGTCTGGGCGCAAGCGTGGCGCATGGTATTGGAGAGCGCTTCGCGCAGGACCGCCGCAAAGCAGTTGGCGACGTTTGCGGGCGCATGTTCGGCCATAACTTCAAGCTCAATCTGCGGGCCGCCGTCCGAGCGTGTGCCTTCGACAATGCGTTCGAGCTGCACGGAAAGGTCGACGGCGTTGTCGTTGAGCGCGTGGACGCTGGTGCGCACAAGCTGGAGCGCCTCGTCAACCGTGCGTTTAACGTCGGCGAAATCGGCGGCGACGCCAGGCTCATCGGCGTGGACCACGCGTAGGGCTTCGGCCTGCAGTGAGGCGCGCGTGAGCTGGTGCCCGACGTTATCGTGGATCTCGCGCGCGATGCGGGCGCGTTCGGCGAGCGTCGCGAGCTCGACTTCGTAGTCCTGGCGATCGGCAAGATCGCGGTTGCGCGCCTCGAGCGCGAGGGCTCGTTCCTGCAGCTCGTCGCGGGTGCGGCGCATGCGCCGCTGCTCGCGCTCCAACTGGGCGGTGCGTAGCGATAGCAAGGTGGCGGCAACCGAAAGGATGGCGGTCAGCAGGAGCGTTCGTGCGGTAAGCGCATCGGCGCGAAGGTCCGCGACGAGCGCAAAGGCAAAGACGGAGCCAATGCCCAACGCGACCCAGGCGTGCTCGCGGCGCACGCGTCGCGCGATGTCATAGAGGGCGAGAGGCGCAAACGGCACAAACGGCGGCACGAAGACAGCCGCGATGATGCAGGCGTAGCTCGCTGCCTCGCTTGCGCGTCGGGTGCGTTTCCCCTGTGTGACCTCGGCCAGCGAGGTGGCAATAATGCCAAGGCAAAACGCCACAACCAGACGAGCGTCCACGGCAAGACCCATGGCGGTCGCAATACAGCACGCCAGCACGATCGATTTGTCGAAAAGCCTGTTCATACGGGTATTGTACGCGAAGCTGCGCGTGGTGGAGGGGCCGCCTAGCGCAACCGTGACATTCCTCCCGCACGGTGGGGCGGTCGCGTCAGCGGGCCACGCGACCGAGCCCCCGCACTCGTGACAAAGCTCACTGGTGCGCGCCGTCCGCTCCTGCGATGATGCAATCGTACCGGGCCGCAAGCAACAGAAGGGCCGCCTCATGACAGACATCGTCCACGTCGAAAACCTCGTCAAGCGCTACGACGATCTTATCGCGCTCGACCACTTTAACCTGAGCATCGCCCCCGGCGAGATCTTTGGCCTGCTGGGCCCCAACGGCTCGGGCAAGACCACGTCCATCAACTGTATTCTGCAGCTGCTCGCCTACGACAAAGGCACTATCGAGCTGTTCGGCGAGCCCATGACGCCCGCCCGCTACGACCTCAAGCGCCGCATCGGCGTGGTCCCGCAGCAAGTTGCGGTGTTTGACGAGCTTACCGTGCGCGAGAACATCGACTATTTCTGTAGCCTCTACGTTAACGACCGCAAGCGCCGCCGCGCGCTGGTGGACGAGGCGATCGACTTTGTGGGCTTGGGCGACTTTACCAAGTTTCGCCCCGGCAAGCTCTCGGGCGGCCTGGCGCGTCGCCTCAACATTGCCTGCGGCATTGCGCACAAGCCCGAGCTCATCTTCTTTGACGAGCCTACGGTGGCAGTCGACCCGCAGAGTCGCAACGCCATCCTGGAGGGCATCTGCCGCTTGCGCGACGAGGGCGCCACGGTGGTGTATACCAGCCATTACATGGAGGAAGTCGAGCAGATTTGCAGCCGCATCATGATCATGGACGGCGGCCGCGTGCTGGCGCAGGGCACCAACGACGAGCTCAAGCGCATGATTCAGATGGGCGAGCGCGTGACGGTCGAGGTCGGCGCCGTCGAGTCGGCCACGGTCGAGCGGCTGCGCGCCCTCGAGCACGTGCTTTCAGTCGAGCTGTCCGGCGGCGAGCTCGTCTGCACCTGTGAAGCGAGCCCGCATAACCTGGTCGACATCCTCGACACGCTGCGCGCCGCCGACGTGGCGCTCGGCCGCGTGTGGAGCGAGCCGCCGACCCTCAACGACGTGTTCCTCGAGATCACCGGCCGCGAGCTGCGCGACTAGGGGGCAGTCATGTTCAACACCATCATCACCACGGTCAAGACGCTGCTGCGCCGGCCGAGCACGTGGGTTTGGGGCGCTCTCTTTCCCATCGCGCTTTCCACGATGTTCATGTTTATGTTTGCGAACCTCAGCTCCGACGGCACGGTCGATCCGGTGCCGGTTGCCATCGTGGCGGACGAGGCCTGGGATGCCTCGACCTTTAAGGACGTGGCGACGTCGCTTGCCAAGGAGGGCGACGACCAACTGCTCGAGATCCACGAGTGCGACGACGCAGCCGACGCGAGCCGTGCGCTTAAGGCCGGCGAGGTCGCGGGCATCTATACGGTCGACGACGCGGGCACGCCCAAACTCACGTTGCTTTCGAGCTACGACAGCTCGCGTGCCTCATCGGTGCTCACCGACCGCAGCATTCTGGAGACGGTGGCAAGCTCGTATACGCAAAACGCCGAGCTCATGTCCCAGATTGCCCAGGACAACCCGGCGGCGCTCGCCGACCCGGAGGCGGTTGCGCGCGCCCTGTCGCTCGAGGGCGGCACCCGTCGCGTGAGCCTGACGCGCACCACGCCCGATGGCACGGTCATCTACTACTACGCGCTCTTTGGTCTGGTGGCGATGATGTCTGCCGAGTTTGCCGCCTTGAGCGTCGTCGATTTGCAGCCCAATCTGTCGGGCCTTGGCGCGCGTCGCTGCGTGGGCGGTCTTTCCAAGACGGCGTCGCTGGCCGGCATCTTTGTCGGCTCGTGGCTGGTTTCCTTCGCCTCGATGGCGATCGCAATCGGCTACGTGCGCCTGGTCGTGGGTGTCGACTTTGGCGGGCGCGAGGGGCTGTGCCTCGTCGGCGCCGCCGCTTCCGCGCTTGCCGCCACGGGCTTGGGGCTCTTTGTGGGCACGTTTCCCGTTAAGGGCGGCAAGGCGTCCAAGTCGGGCATCCTCACGGGCTTTGCCACCACGTGCGCCCTGTTCGCCGGCCTCTACGGCGAGCCGGCGATGGCGCTTGCCGACGACGTCGCCCGCGCCTGCCCGGCCGAGTGCTGGCTCAACCCCGTCAAGCTTATCTGCGACATGTTCAACCGCCTGTATTTCTTTGAGGACCTGGGTCCCTTTGTCATCCGTGCGGGCGCGCTGGTCCTCATGACGCTGGTGTTTGTTGCCGCCGCCACGCTGATTTTTGGAAGGAGCCGCTATGAGCACCTTTAAGACTGCGCTGCGCATGGCGCTCGCGCATCCGTTCTACCTGCTCATCTATACGGTGTTCATATCGCTGATGGGTGTGTTCATCGCGGCATCGGTGAGCTGGAACTCGTCGCAGCTCACCGAGTACAAGCCCTACGACGCCAATGTGATTGTGGTCGACCGCGACGACAGCGATCTTTCGCGTGCGCTTACCAAGCATCTGGGGTCGCGCTTTGACCTGGTCACGGGCGTCGGCGATGACACGTACGACCTCGCGGACGCGCTCTCCAAGAGCAACAGCGCCAAGGGCAGCGCCGACTGCGTATTCTTTATCCCGGAGGGGTTCGAGGACGACCTGGTCGCGGCTGCCCGCGCGGGGGAGTCCCTGCCCAAGCTCGATGTGACCTACGGCTCCGGCACCATGGCGGCGGCGCTCTCGTCTGCTGAGGCCTCGCGCTGGATCTCGCTCGCGGGTGCTGCGGCGGCACTTGAGCCCGCCGCTTCTAACGGCGACGTTGCCAAGGCCGCCGAGCATGCCGCTGCAAAGCGCGCCGAGGTTCAGATCGAGCAGGTCAAGGTTGGCTCGACTGCCGCCGCCATGCTCAAGTCGTATTTCAACTTTGGCGCGTACGCGATTATCTCGTCGGTCATCATATCGGTGGGGCTGGTGTTCTCGGGCATGAACGAGCCCGAGCGCGTGCGTCGTATGGATGCCGGCCCAATCTCCGAGCGCCGGCGTTCGCTCGCCGTGTTTGCGGCCGCCGCTGTGATCACCGTCTGCATCTGGTTTGTGTCGAGCATGATGGGCGTCGTGGGCTTTGCCGGCGCGGTTGCCGAGGTCGGCGTGGGTCGTGTGTGCCTGGCGCTGGCGGCGACGTTTGCCCTGGCGTGCACGCCTCTGGCCGTTGGCTTTGCCCTTTCGAGCCTGGGTGCGCGTGAGGAGCTGCTCAACGGTGTGGGCAACCTGCTCGGCATGCTCATGACGTTTTTGGGCGGCGCTTGGATGCCGCTGTCGCTCATGGGCTCGGCCGTGCAGACGGTGGCGCACTTTGTGCCGACGTATTGGGTGAACGACGCGATTGGCAAGGCGCTCGCTTCGGACCTGACGTCTGCCGTGTTGGGCGACATCGCCTGCGACCTGGGCGTCACCGTGCTCTTCGCCGCCGCCATTGCCGCCGTAGGCCTGGCTCTCGCACGCGCCAAATCCCGCGCCTAGTCTGAAATAAATCCTAGCCCTCGCCCCAAAATAGTTCGCCAAGGTTTACTATTACGTTCATAAAGTAGTACGAGGCTAACAATGGGGGATACCATGGCAACGCAGGAAGCCTATGTCCAGGTCAAGGATCTCAAAAAGCACTACGGCGACGGTGATGCGCGCCTGACGGTACTCGATGGCATCGACACGTCCATCAATCGCGGCGAGATCTGCGTCATGCTGGGACCCTCGGGCTCGGGCAAGTCGACCTTTCTCAACCTGATCGGCGGCCTGGAGGATGCCGACGGCGGCTCCATCATGGTGGACGGCTGCGACCTCACGGTGCTCAAGCCTGCCGACCTGGGCGAGTATCGCCGCCGTGAGCTGGGCTTTGTCTTCCAGTTCTACAACCTGGTGCCCGATCTCACCATCAAGGAGAACATCGAGGTTACGGCGCACCTGTCCAAAAACCCGCTCAATGTCGACAACCTGCTGCGTTCGCTGGGCCTTTACGAGCACCGCAACAAGTTCCCGCGCCAGGTCTCGGGCGGCCAACAGCAGCGCTGCGCCATCGGCCGTGCGCTCGTCAAAAACCCGGGCCTGCTGCTGTGCGACGAGCCCACGGGCGCACTTGACTACAAGACGTCCAAGGAAATCTTGCAGCTCATGGAGGATGTCAACCGCACCTACGGCTGCACCATCATCATTGTCACCCACAATGCCGCCATCGCGCGCATGGCCAATCGCGTGCTGCGCCTGCGCGACGGGCGCATCGTCGAGGATGAGCTCAACGAGTCGCCCGTCGCAGCCGCCGAGCTCGATTGGTAGGCGGCGCCATGACACCTCTCGCAAAACGTCTCCCGCGCGAGCTGCGCCGCAATATCGGCAAGTACCTGGGCATCTTTTTGCTTATGTGCGGAAGCATCGCCCTTACCTCGGGCTTTTTGCTCGCAGCGCATTCCATCGGCTGCCTTATCGACGACATGCGCGATGCGTACACGATTGAGGACGGCCGCGTGACCACCTCCTTCGAGGCTACCGACGATCAACTCAAGGCCGCCGAGGATGTTGTCAGTGACGTCGGCGGCGTCACGCTCTATAAGAATTTCTCCATTGACGCCGTCATCAAAAAGACCGCCGGCGACGACGGCACCAAGCGCACGCTGCGCACCTATGCGCACCGCGCTAAGGTGGACATTGCGTCCTACTGTGAGGGCAAGGAGCCCAAAACGGACGATGAGGTGGCAATCGACCGTGTCTTCGCCACCAACAACGACCTCGCCGTGGGCGATAAGGTCGAGCTCGAGGGTCGTACCTACACCATCTGCGGCATCATGACCCAGCCCGATAGCCAGGCGCTGTTCCTCAACAATTCGGACTTTACGGTGAACACCATCACCTATGGCGTGGCCGAGATCAGCGACGCCGGCTTTGCCGCGCTCGAGGACGCTGGCGGCGCGCCCGCCTACACCTATTCCTTTACCTTTACCGATCGCGATCTCTCCACTGCAGATCGCATCGATGCGGAGCAGGATATGGTCGAGGCGCTGACCGACGCCGATGCGCGCGTGGACGATCTGATCGATGCCGATTCCAACCAGGGCATTGGCTATGCGCGCGACGACGTAGACGGCGACTCCATGATGTGGATGACGCTGCTCGACATCATCATCGTGATCATGGCGTTCGTCTTTGTGGTCCTTACCGACGCCACCATCGAGGAGGAGAGCGCCATCATCGGCACGCTGCTCGCCAGCGGCTATCGTCGACGCGAGATCGTCCTGCACTACCTTGCGCTTCCCGCTACCGTGGGCGTGATCGCGGCGCTTTTGGGCACTGCGCTCGGCGTTGTGTTCTTTACCGAGCCCATGCGCAGCCTCTATTACGGTTCGTACAGCCTGCCTCCCTTCCAGGTGTACTGGAGCTGGGGGATCTTTGTGAAGTGCGCCGTGGTTCCCGCCGCTGCGCTCATCCTCATCACGCTGGCGGGTCTGCTTCGCAAGATGGGCAAGACGCCGTTGCAGTTTCTTCGCCACGAGGCGAGCGGCAAGTCTGGCACCAAGCGCGGCTTGCAGCTGCCGGAGCGCATGGGTTTTGTCTCGCGCTTCCGCCTGCGCATCTTCCTGCGCAACCTGGGCAACTTCGCCACGCTCTTCGTGGGCATTGCGTTTGCCTCGCTGCTGCTGCTCTTTGGCCTGGCGATTCTGCCCACGATGACGCACTACGCGGACAACTTGGAGACAAGCCTTGTCGCCGAGCACCAGTACACGCTCAAGGCTCCGCTGGAGCTTGAGGGCACCGCCGAGGAGCGTGAGCAGTGGGCGGCGCTCGAGCGTCTGCAGTCGGTGGACGGCGCGCTGCTTTCCGCCGCCCGGGATGCCGATGATGAGCTTGACGACGCGGCCGATGCGGCGCAGGCGGCAGCCGATGCCGCGACCGCATCTCCGTCTGCCGAGAGCTTGGCTGCGGCGCAGGACGCGCTCGCCAAGGTCCAGGACAAGAAGGATGCGCTTTATGCGCGCCTCGATGATCTTGCCGATGCCCTCGGCTGCGACCGCGATGAGGCCATCGACCTGATTGACAAGGCCTCTAAGATTGACACTGACAACGACGATATCCACCCGGTCAACACGATCGACAACGGTGCAGGCGCAATCGCGCAGGCCGAGAAATACGCCGTCTACCAGCTGCAATACGATCGCGGCGACGGAAATGGGCAGGAGACGATTTCCGTCTACGGCATCTCGCCCGATTCGCGCTATTGGAAAGACCTCAACGTCGGCGACGGACGCGTCGTCTTTGGCGGCGGTCTGCTCGATAAGTTTGGCTGGAGCGAGGGCCAGAAGGTCACGCTTCGCGACAAGTATGAGGGCGAGAATTATTCCTTTGAGTACGCGGGCAAGGACTACGTTTGGGGCTCTAAGTCGGACATGAATATCTATATGAGTATCGACGACTTTAACGAGCTGTTCGACAACGACGCCGCCTACTTTAACGGATATGTGAGCGACGAGAAGCTCGACCTCGATGCTCGTTACTTTGCCGGCGACACCACGCCCGACGACATGCGGGCCGTGGGCGACCAGTTCATCGGCATGATGAGCAAAATGATCGGAATGATGATCGGGCTCGCGGTGTTTATCTTCCTGCTGTTTATGTACCTGCTGACCAAGGCTGTGATCGACCACAGCGCCCGTTCGATCAGCTACATGAAAGTCTTTGGCTATCGCGATAGCGAGATCTCGCATCTGTACATCCGCTCGATCACGCTGTGCGTGGCGGCGTCGCTCGTGCTGAGCCTGCCGGTCATTATTGGCTCGCTCACGGCCATCTTCCGCTCGATGCTGCTCGCCTACAACGGCAATATCGAGATCTACGTGCCCGCTTGGTCCATGGTTGCATGCGTCGGCATTGGCTTTGCGACCTACCTGGTCGTGGCGTTGCTGCACATGCGTTCCATCAAACGTGTGGGCCTGGCCGAAGCTCTCAAGGTGCAGGAGTAGTCATCGGGGACAGTCTTTGCCGATTCGCCGGTTCGCCGGCCGTGCTGGCAAGGACTGTCCCCAGCTGCCGGCAGGAAAGGAACGTCCCTAGCTGCCAGGTGGCGAGGCACTCATTTAAGTCCGTCCCCAATGAGTGGTTTCAGTCATTTAAGTCTGTCCCCAATGACTAGAAAGGAACGTCCTCAGCGACTAGGTGCCGTACTTGACTTTAACTCTGCTTTAACTGGTACCATCCTCTATGTCTGTAACGCCATATAGACCGAGGGGATATATCTATGACCGCAACTGCACCCGCTAAGGTGTACTTCACCAACCTGCGCACGCATGCTCGCGAGAGTCAGCTCGACAAACTCAAGCGCCTCATCCGTCACGCCGGTATCGAGCAGATCGACTTTGAGAACAAGTTCGTCGCCATCAAGATTCACTTTGGCGAGTTGGGCAACCTGAGCTTTTTGCGCCCCAACTACGCCCGCGCCGTCGCGGATGTCGTGAAGGAGCTGGGCGGCAAGCCCTTCCTCACCGACTGCAATACGCTCTATGTGGGTAGCCGCAAAAACGCGCTCGAGCACATCGATACCGCCTACCAGAACGGCTTTACCCCGTATGCCACGGGCTGCCAGATCATCATCGCCGACGGCCTCAAGGGTACCGACGAGGCACTTGTCCCGGTCGAGGGCGGCGAGTACGTGCACGAGGCCAAGATCGGTCAGGCACTCATGGACGCCGATATCGTGATCAGCCTCACCCACTTTAAGGGCCATGAGCAGGCCGGTTTTGGCGGCGCCATGAAGAACCTGGGCATGGGAGGCGGCAGCCGTGCCGGCAAGATGGAGCAGCATGCCGCCGGCAAGCCGAACGTCTCGACCGAGCACTGCGTTGGCTGCCGTGCCTGCGAAAAGATCTGCGCGCACGACGCTGTCTCGTTCGACGGCACCCGCGAGCGCGAGCTTGCCAGCGGCGCTACTCGCACGGTGCACGTGGCCGCTATCGACCACGATCGCTGCGTGGGCTGCGGACGCTGCATTGCGGCATGCAACCAGGACTGCATCAAGCCCGGCTATGACGCCGCGGCCGACGTGCTCAACTGCAAGATCGCCGAGTATACAAAGGCCGTTGTCGACGGCCGCCCGAGCTTCCACATCTCGCTTGCCATGGACATCAGTCCCAACTGCGACTGCCATCCCGAAAACGATACGCCTATCGTCAACGACATCGGCATGTTCGCGAGCTTCGACCCGGTCGCCATCGACCAGGCCTGCGCCGATGCCGTCATGGCATCCGAGCCGCTGCCCAACACCGAGCTCACCGATAGCGCGGCCAAGATGGAGCACAACCACGAGCATCTGGAGGGCGAGCAGGCCAAGGACCCCTTCTGCATCACGCATCCCGACACCGACTGGCGCGTGTGCATCGCGCACGCCGAGAAGATCGGCCTGGGCACGAGCAAGTACGAGCTTATCGAGGTCAAGTAACACCTGTCTATTGGACATATCAAGCGCTTTTGTATCGCAACGTTAGCAAAAGCCGCCCGTGAGCACAGTGCCCACGGGCGGCTTTTTGGAAGTGCTAGGGGGTCAGATAGACCAGTAAACCGTCCTATTTCCTAAAAATACTCGTCGAGGAAGTTGTCGACCGTGTTCCAGTAGAGTTCGGGGTCGACCTGCGCGCTCTTGGCGTGGGTGGCGCCATGGATGGTGAGCTTTTGTTTGACTTTGCTGGCGCACGCGTCGTAGTTTTGGTCGAGCATGCTGTACGGTACAAAGGTGTCCTGGTCGCCGTGGATAAACAGCATGGGAACCGTCGCGTGTTTGAGTTGCTCCACACTGCTTGCCGTATGAAAGTCGTAGCCTGCGCGCACGTTGCACACTAAGTTTGCTACATCGAGCAAGGGAAAGCTGGGCAGGCCGAACACGTCCTTGAGCTGCAGAGAAAACTCGTCCCACACACTCGTATAACCGCAGTCCTCGATAATGCATTTCACGTTTGCGGGCAGAGATTCCCCCGCGACGTTCATGGCGGTTGCCGCACCCATCGACTCGCCAAAGACCAAGATGCGCGCCTCGGGGTCAGCCTGAACGATTCGCTCGATCCATGCGACGATGTCGAGGCGCTCGGGCCAGCCCATGCCGATATAGTCGCCGCCGGAGCGCTCGTGGGCGCGGGCGGCGGGTGCGAGTACGTTCATGCCGCGGTCGTGGAATCGCTTGACGTATCGGGCCATACCGATGGGCTCGTTGGTATATCCATGCAGGCAGACGGCGTAGTCGTGTGTGCTCTCCGACGCAGCAAAATACCAGGCGGCAAGTTCGGTCCCGTCGTCCGCGGTGAGGTTGCTGCTCTCGCGATTCTCTTTAAACCACGCCCGCGCCTCGGTTTCCTCGGCATCCGGCTGCTCACCTTTTTTGTCGTCTTTGCCATCCTGCATCATCTTCATGGTGTACGGCGCTTGGGGATTCAGGGCAAAGTCGAACAAGAAGTTGCCGGCAAACCCCAGCAGCGCGACAACGAGCACCAGTGCAACGATGCCGGCTATCTTGAGCTTTCGATGGGAACGTGCGTTTTGAGACATAAGAAGCTTTCCTATAAGATGTTAATACATCAACATTTAATGCAAGCGCATTATGGACGTTCGCCGTTGATGCGTCAACAGGCAAAGAATGGGTAAACAAAGGGTCACGTATGGTGCAAATTTCGCACGTACCCAGACGCTTTGATATAGTGTTGAGAACTCTTTACGTTGGAGGATGTAACCGGCATGTCCGATTCGAGCGACAGTTCTAAGCCGCGACCCAAGACCGCGGCCGTTCCACATTACACGGTGGGTGAGGAGATCATGAACTCCGTCACCCATGGTGTCGGTTGCCTGCTGGGTATCGCGGGCCTGGTGCTCCTGATCGTATTCGCCGCCCTGCGCGGCGGAGGCCCGGCCCACATGGCCGCGGCGATTGTCTATGGCGTCAGCATTATCCTCGAATACCTAGCCTCCACGCTCTACCACGCGATTCAGCCCGCGCGCGCCAAGCGCGTGTTTCGCATCATCGACCACAGCTGCATCTACCTGCTCATTGCGGGCAGCTATACGCCGTTTTGCCTTATCACGCTCGCAAACGACGGCGGCCCTGCGCTGTTCTTTGCCGTATGGGCCATCGCCATTATCGGCATCGCCCTCGAGTGCTTTATGCGCGAGCGTCAACCGCACTGGGTAAGCGGCCTGGTTTACCTGCTGATGGGCTGGCTCGTTGTTTTTAAGCTGCCCGAACTTGTGGCGCTGCTCAACCCCGTGGCACTTGCCCTGCTCGCCGTCGGCGGCGTGTGCTACACCGCGGGCGTGCCGTTCTATATCGCCAAAAACGTGCGCTACCTGCACAGCGTGTTTCACTTGTGGGTGCTCGCCGGCAGCATCTTCCAGTTCATGGCGGTGATCCTCTTCGTAATCTAGCGATCGCGCCTGCGCCCGCGGGCCCGTCCGGGCGCCCGCCGGGTGCAACTGCCCTATCCGCCGTCAACGTTTTAATCCGACGTCCCGAATCTTGGAGGTTCGAGAAACTCCCGATGGACATAACCATCTCCCTTATCACCACCCTCGTTTTGACCCTCATCAACGGCTACTTCTCTATGTCCGAGATGGCGCTCACCACGGCCAAGCGCGCCGTGCTGGAGCACGAGGCCGAGGAAGGCGACAAGCGCGCCGAGCGTGCCATTAAGCTGGCTGCCGACTCCGACCAGCTGCTCGCCACCATCCAGGTTGCCATCACGCTCGTGGGCTTCGCCTCGTCCGCCGTCGCCTCGACGAGTCTGTCCGACCCGCTCGCCACGTGGCTCATGAGCTTTGGCATCGCGCCGCTCTCCGCCATCGCACGCGGCCTGGCGCCGGTCATCATCACCGTCGCGGTCGCCTTCGTGTCCATCGTGATTGGCGAGCTTGTGCCCAAGCGCATTGGTCTGGCCAATGCCGAGGGCGTATCCAAGCAGGTCGTGGGACCGTTGTCGTTTTTCCAGAAGATCGCCCGTCCGCTCGTGTGGCTGACTGGCGCTTGCTCCGATGGCCTGGCCCGCATTCTGCGCATCAAGAGCGCCGACGACCGTCAAAACGTCTCGGAGGAAGAGATCAAGTACATGGTCTCGGAGCAGGACGACCTGCTCGACGAGGAAAAGCGCATGATCCACGAGATCTTCGACCTGGGCGACACCGTTGCCCGCGAGGTCATGGTGCCGCGCGTGGACACCACTATGTGCGAGGACGACGAGACGGTCGCCGACGTGCTGTCCACCATGCGCCAGACCGGCTTTAGCCGCATCCCCGTCTATCACGAGGATCCCGACAACGTCGCCGGCATCGCGCACATCAAGGACCTGATCCAGCCCGCGCTCGACGGCAAGGGCGACCAGCCCATCGCCGGTTTTTTGCGCGACGCCACCTTTGTGCCCGACACCAAGGACATCCTGCCGTTGCTGTCCGAGATGCAGACCTCTCACGACCAGATCGTGGTGGTCGTGGACGAGTACGGCGGCACGGCCGGCATTATCACCATCGAGGACATCGTCGAGGAGATCGTCGGCGAGATCGAGGACGAGTTCGACCCCGACAACAAGTATCTCACGCGCCTTTCGCGCCGCGAGTGGCTCGTTGATGGGCGTTTTTCGTGCGATGACGCGATTGAGCTTGGTTGGCCGCTCGAGGAAAGCGATGATTATGAGACCATCGCCGGCTGGATCTTGGAGCTTTGCGACTCGGTGCCCGACATCGGAGAGGTGTTTGAGGTCGCGGGGTACAAGTTTAAAGTGCAGTCGATGCGTGGCCAGCGCATCTCGCTCATTCGCGTGATCGCTCCGGCCGAAACCGATAAGAAGGATTCCGAGTCTTCGGTAGACGAGCCGACGACGTCGGGTGCGGGTTCTGTGGACCCGCACGACGGCGACGAGTAGGACAAGGAAGAGTAGGGGAGAGTTATGGCAGGCCTGTTCAACATCCTTAAGGTCACCGTCAGCGAGGACAAGATCTGCGCGCATGTGCTGGTGAACCCCGGCATGCCGCTCATGACCTCGGAGGATATCGAGGCCACGGCGCGCGTGTATTACCTGGTGCCGGCGATTGCCAAGCACCTGTGCCTGGGCGATTCCGGTCGCGAGTTCCAGGACTGCATGGGCCAGACCGAGCTCTGCCATCTGCTTGAGCATGTGACGGTCGAGCTCATGAACGAGACCGGTCTTGCCGGCAGCATCTCGTGCGGCCGCACGCGCGTAAGCGAGCACGACGAGCGCGTCTTTGAGGTTGAGCTTTCGTGCCCCGACGACGCGCTGGCCATCGGCGCGCTGTCTTCGGCCACCTTTATGATGGACTGGGCGTACCTGCACGCCGACCAGCCTGCCCCCGACGTGGGAGGCACGGTCGCGGGCCTGCGCAACCTGGTGCTGGGCATGCGCGCCGAGGCCGAGGGCAAGGATCCTCACGAGGCCGTCGCCGCTGCGAACGGTGAAGATGCTGCCGAGGACGAGGGCGCTGACGAGGGCGATGTGCCGGCCGACGCCGAGCCCGTTGCCGATGCGACCGCCGAGCCCGTTCCCACCGAGCCCCAGGGTGTCCCCAACTTTGACGACGAGCCCCAGGTGGCGATTGATACCGAGGGCGCGGTTGCCGAGAACCACGAGGCTTCCGCTGCCGTCTTTGGCGGTGCGGCGACGGTTCCGGCAGGACCTGCGCATGAGGGCGGCCTGCCGCTCGTGGACGGCGCCGGCGAGGACCCGGGTGCCACGGTGACCATGCCGGCTATGCCTCAGGAGTAGGCCTACGCGTTTATCACCATCACGTACCTGCGCCTTTGCCGTACGCAGATGAGCGGAGCGGCAAGTGATGCGCTGCGGGTATAATGGACAGCATTCAAACGGTGGGCACCGACGTGCCCGCAGGAGAGGAATGATCATGGGTAAGACTTTCAGCTTTGTCTCCGGCGCACTTTTTGGTGCCGCTGCCGGCGCTATTGTCGGCGTTGCTCTGGCCCCGCGCTCGGGCGCCGAGACCCGCGCCATGGCTGCCGATATCGCCAACGACGCCTGGGACAATATGCGCGACACCTACGAGCACAGCGCCGAGGAGGCCCGTGCTGCGGTGAATGACTTTGGCCCGATGGTCGACGCCAAGACCGACGACCTGCGCGCCAAGGTCGACCTTGCCCGCGAGCGCATGGACCAGCTGCGCGAGCAGCTCAACGACGCCATTTCGGGCGGCAACGTGACGCCTGCCGCCGACGTCGTGGTCGAGAACGCCGTCGAGGCTGATACCGAGGCTGCGGAGCCCTCGACCGAGGCATAATGCGCGCCGGGGATTTTGTCGGCGCCAAGATCTATCGCAAGCCTACCGAGGACAAGCGCACCAAAAAGGACGGCACACCGCGCAGCCCTAAAAAGCTCGGAAAGATTCACTTTCCGGTCTTTACCCCGGGCGGTACGCGCGTGGTCGGCTTTATGGTCCGCCAGTCCGATATCGCGGGCATGATCGAGCGTCCCGACCGATTCGTAGCGCTCGACGCCATTGGTGTCTACGAGGGCGCCATTGCGGTCGATGACGTCAAGGACACGTACGATGCCGCCGCTGCCAAGCGCCTCAACATCAACCTGGACGATTGCATCATCTGGGTCGGTATGGATGTGCGCACGGAATCGGGCGACGTCGTGGGCTATTGCTCGGACGTTGAGTTCAAGCCACGCTCGGGCATCGTGCAGGCATTCTATGTGACCGCCGGTGCTGCTTCGAGTGTTTTGGTTGGTGACACGCAGGTGCCGCCGACGATGCTGCGCGGCTATGCGGACGGCGCGATGATTGTTTCGGACGAGGTCAAGTCGCTCGGGTATTCGGGCGGTGCGGCTGCCAAGGCCGCCGAGGCCAGCGTCGTGGTGGGCGACAAGGTCAAAAAGGGCGCCAAGGTGCTCGACGACAAGGGATCGGTTGCCGTGGACAAGGGCAGTCGCGCACTGGGCAAGCAGCTCGGCAAGACGCGCGGCATGTTCAAGGCCTTTAAGGACGAATACCAAAAGGCGAGCGGAGGCTCGTCAAAAGCTACAAAATAGCGACGTACCAAATGATGGGAGGCAAGCCGGAGACCTGTTGCTCCGGCTTGCTGTGTTTATGGGGGAGGGCACATGCGCCAAAACGGATCCAACTTAAACGGGCGTTCGGGTGCGCGTCCGACGGCGCGCCGCGATCTGGGGCAGCTGCCCAGCGGTCAGCGCAAGCGTCACCGTAAGCCCGGCGCGATGTATCTCAACCATAGCCGCGGCTTTAGCGACCGCAGCGCTCGCATCGGCAACAACCGTACGCCCCGTCGTTCGTCTCGCCTGCCCTATGCGCTCATTGCCGTGGGCTGTGCGCTCGTGCTGTTTATTGCTGCCGTCGTGGGCTACGTCAACCGCAGTGTGGACGTGGAGCTCAACGGCCAGAAGACCGCGGTGCGTGTGGGCTCTACGCTGCAGAATCTCATCGACGACCAGGAGTTGACTGACACCTACGACGCAGGCGACCTGCTGGCCGTCGATGACAGCGTGCTCAAGCGCCATGGGGGCGAAAAGCTGTCGGTGAAGGTCGACGGCAAGCGCGTGAAACAGGGCAAATGGGATAGCCGCGAACTTGAGGGCGGCGAGAAGGTGACGGTCAAGGATGGCCGTAACACCTACGAGAAGCACGAGGTTCAGGCTACGGTTATCGAGCCCAAGCTCAAGGTCGAGGGTACGGGCGCTATCGAGTATGTGCAGACGTGGGGTGTCCAGGGCCGCTCCGAGGTGTGGGTTGGTGAGCAGTCGGGCAAGACGCAGGACCGCGGCGAGGTTGTGCCCGCCACCGATTGCGTCGTTGCGTGCGCCAGCGTGGCGCCCAAGGGTAACGAAAAATACGTGGCGCTGACGTTTGACGAGGGTCCGAGCGGCGCCACCAAACAGATCTTGCAGGTGCTCAAGGAAAAGGGCGTCACCGCGACGTTCTTCCTTTCGGGCGATGCGGCCGAGGCCTCGCCTGCCACGGCCAAGGCGATTGTCGATGCCGGGTGCGAGATCGGATCCAACAGCTACAGCGACGATTTGCTCAAGGGTCAGGACCGTGAGGCGGTACGCGAACAGATCACGAAAGGCACCGATGCGATTAAGTCGGCGACCGGCGTGAAGACGATGCTGCTGCGTGCTCCCTACGCTGCCTTTGACGAGCAAAACTGGATTGATGCGATGGACCTGGTCTCCGCCGTGGTCTCGTGGAATATCGACTCGGGCGACTGGCTGCTCAACGGTGCCGACGAGCAGGTCTCGACGGTGCTCGATTCGGTGACGCCGGGCAATATCGTGCTGCTCACCGATAGAGACGAATGCGCCGAGCAGACGCTCGAGGCGCTACCGCAGATTATCGACGGCCTCATTGCCGACGGCTACAAGATCGTGACGCTCAGCGACCTGGTCAAGACGGACACGTCGCTGAGCAAAAAGCTCACCTCGCTGACGAAGGCCACCATGCCCAAGGACGCCGTGTTCCCCCAACTTGCCGAGGACAACGACACCACAGAGTAGTTATTGGGTAGTCATTTAAGAACGTCCCCAATGACTATGTCACGGATGCGTCAGCGTTTGGTATGCCTGCAATGTGCAGCGCATAAATTCGATGCCGCAGGGCGATGCTGATGCTATAGTTACTGCGGTTAATGAGGGTCAAGAGAAAGGTTACAGGTGAAATCCAAACCTCGACCATACAGTCGATGACCCCATGCAGGTGCTTTTTGCGCATGCACGGGGTGTAAGCGTCGAGCGGCGTGCCGCCCGCGCATGCGTATACATATCCAGAAGCCCCCGGACGCCGCACGCGCGGCCGCGTCCGGAGGAATAATGATGGGGAGCACCATTGAATTATCTGAGTGAGATGCTCAAATTGCCGGTCTTGGACGTCGACGGCGAAAAGCTCGGCGTGGTGAACGATTTTGGCATTGCTACCGGCGAAGTTTTTCCGCACGTGACGTCGCTCGCGTTCCGCGGACCCGGCAAGACGCCGTTTATGATCAGCTGGCGCAAATGGGTCGACCGTATCGACGAGACGGGTGTACACCTTAAGACGTCGGCCACCGAAATCCGTTTTTCGTACCTGCAGCCGACCGAACTCCTGCTCGCCCGCGACGTGCTCAACAAGCAGATTGTCGACACGCAGGGCATGAAGGTCGTGCGCGTCAACGACATCAAGTTTTCCATGTCGGGCGAAAATCAGCTGCGCCTGCTGGGCGCCGAGGTCGGTGCCCGCGGTCTGCTACGCGCCATCAGCCCCGCGCTCGAGCATATCGTCGAAGGCTTTATGAAGCACCTGGGCAAGCCGCTCAGTGAGGACATCATCGCTTGGTCCTACATGGACCTGCTCGACCGCTCGACCAAGAACATTCAACTCTCGGTGTCGCACAAGACGCTCGGCGAGCTGCACCCTGCCGACATCGCCGACATTATCGAGCAGCTCGACCCGCGCCTGCGTGCGCAGGTGTTTGCGCAGCTCGATACTGCCCAGGCCGCCGAGGCCATCTCGGAGTTCGATGACGACGAGCTTATGACCGAGATGCTCGAGGGCCTGTCCGACACCGACGCATCGTCGATGCTGGCCATGATGGACCCGGACGACGCCGCCGATCTGATCGACGAGCTCGATTACGAGAAGGCCGAGAAGCTCCTGCGCCTGATGGGCGTCAAGGAAGAGAAAGCGATTCGTAACCTGCTGGGGTATGAGGACAACACCGCCGGCCGCATCATGACCTCGGAGTTTGTCTCGCTGCCCGCCACGGCGACGGTCGGCGATGCCATCGAGGCGATTCGCAAACTCGATGAGGACTTCGAGAGTGTCTATTACGTCTATACCGAGGATCCGAGCGGCATGCTCACCGGCGTGCTCTCGCTGCGCACGTTGATCGTGGCCGACCGCGATGCCACGCTGGGCCAGCTCGCCTATCGCGACCTGGTCTACGTGTCGCCCGACGAGGACCAGGAAGACGTGACGGACGAGATGACCAAGTACGACCTGGTTGCCATCCCTGTCTGCGACGAGAACCGTCATATCCTGGGCATCGTGACCTTCGACGACGCCATGGACGTTATCGCCGAGGAGCATCAGGAGGACCTGCAGATCGCCGGTGTCGGCTCGGGCGATAGCGCGTCGGACGACTCGACGAACGTGCTCAGCTGGTTCGTGCATCGCCAGTACTGGGTTGTCGTGTGGGGCATTGCCTCGTGCATCATGGCAACGGTGCTGGGGACGGCGCTCGGCTCCGCGCATCTGGTGGTGTTCCCCATGTGCGCCATGCCGCTCGTGCTGCTTGCTGCCTCGCGCATGGTGTCGTTCGTCAAGAACTACTTCTTGGAGTATGACGGTCACGACGACGAGCCCAAGCCATATCTGGGGTTCTTCTTCCAGAGCACGGGCATGGGCCTGATTCTGTCACTCGTGACCTATCTGTGCGCCCAGCTGGTGCGCACCGCCGCGTTTCCCGATGCGCCCATGTTTGAGGAGCAACTCTTTACCGGCTGCTTTAATATCGCTGCCATCATTTGCCTGGTTGGCAACATGAGCGCCGTGATTTACCTGATGGTGCTGTTCTGGCGTGACGAGCATGACCTCAACACGTCGGGCACCGCCATGAACGTTATTGCCGTCATGATCTCGTGCATAGCGTACTGCGCCGCTGCGGTGCTGCTCACCATGTCGGTCATGGGTTAGGTGGTCGCGTGCAAAATACCAAGCAAAAGTCGGGCACCAAGCAAAAGTTGACCATCGCGGCCATCTTTGGCGCTATGGGTCCCGGTCTGCTGGCGGCGCTTTCGGGCAATGACGCCGGCGGCATTGCAACGTATTCCAGCGCGGGCGCCAGCTATGGCTACAAGATGCTGTGGATGCTTCCTGTCATGACCGTGCTGCTCATCGTGACGCAGGAGACCGCGGCGCGCTGCGGCTGCGTCACGGGCAAGGGCCTGGCATCGCTCATTCGCGAGCGCTTTGGCGTGCGCAAGAGTGTACTTGCTATGGCGGCGCTGTTGATCGCCAACACGGCTGTGACCATTTCGGAGTTTGCGGGCATCGCCAGCGGCCTTGCTCTCTTTGGCGTGCCGGCGAGCATCTCGGTGCCGTTGGTGGCGCTGCTGGTGTGGATGCTTACCATGTCGGGTAGTTTCCAGCGCATCGAGAAGATTCTGCTGCTGGTAAGCTGCGTCTTCGTGACCTATATTGTCGCCGCGTTTATGGCTGGCCCCAACTGGGGTGAGGTCGCGGTCGACCTGGTCGTGCCTAACATTCAAAATGACCCCAGCTACGTGTCGCTCGTGGTCGCAACGATCGGTACCACCATCGCGCCGTGGATGATTTTCTTGGCGCAGAACAACGTGGTCGATAAGAACGCGGGCGAGGACGATATCGTGCTGCAGCGCATCGATACCGTGAGCGGCTCGCTTGCCGCCGATGTCATTGCCGGCTTTATTATCATCACGACCGGTGCGGTGTTGTTCCCGGCGGGCATTCAGATTAGCGATGCTGCCGATGCTGCCCGTGCGCTGGAGCCTATTGCGGGTCAGTGGTCCACGGTACTGTTTGCCTCGGGCCTGGTCGCGGCGAGTTTCTTGGCTGCCTGCGTGCTGCCGGGCGTTACGTCGAGCGCTATCTGCGAGGCATTTGGCTGGGAGCGCGGTGCCGACCGCAGCTGGGACGAGGCCCCGGTCTATCGCGGCATCATTACGGCCATCATCGGTATCTCTGCCGTGCTGGTGCTTATGCCCGGCGTCGATCTGTTCCAGATTATGATGACCTCACAGGTCATCAATGGTGTGCTGTTGCCCGTGGTTCTGGTGTTCCAGGTGGTTATCGCAGCCGACCGTCACATTATGGGTGCCAACCGCAATGGCCGCGTGTGGAACGTGCTCACTTGGGCGACTATCGCCGTGATTACGGTGCTGACAGTCGTCATGTTTGTGCTGCAAGCGATGGGCTACAGCGCGTAGCGCCCACTTTTGCTTCCGAACAGGCCACAGCGATGGGCTGCGGCCTGTTTTTTGCCCGCGACCTCTTGGGGCCGGCTCGAAAAGAGTGATTTTGGGTTGTTTGCTGCGGGCTATTTGTCGGTGCCCAGCTTGTGTGGCTTGATAGCGAGAGCATTGACGAGCGCGTCGGTGGCGGACTTGACGGCTGCCGGTTGCGGATCGTTGACGTGATCCTCGGGGTGTACGGGCAGGTCCTTCTTGACAGCATCGTGGATCAAGTTGAGGTACTCAGTCACGCCAGTGGTCGATAGGTGCGTGCCATCGCCATCGAACAGGTCGTTGCGGTTAGCACTGTATCCGTACCAATCGATAACGCGCACGTTCTTGTAGCGCGTAGCGGCGTTGGCGATGGCCTGGTTGGTAGAGCCAACCCACGGCTGCGGGCTGCGCGTGTTCACAAACACCACAATACGCCTATCTCCTGCATCGGCCATGATGGCGTCGATCTGGTCGTCGGTTACCAAGCCGTTGGTGCCCAGGGCAAAGACCACGATCTTGCCGGCAAGGTTCTGCTGGATATAGCCCTCAAATGTCGCACGGCCCGCATCGAACTGGCGGCCCTTTTCGGCATCGATATGGCTGTGCGGGAACACGCCGTCAAAGGTGTCCACGGCACGCAGCGACACGGAGTCGCCGATCATAAGCAGATCGTAGGAGCCATCGGGGAAGCCGTCGTTGTCCTTGTCGGTGTCGTCGGCCGCTTGCTGGTCGGTGGGCGCGGTGTTTTTGGCTTCTTTGTTCAGAACTTCGGCGCCCTCGCCGCTCAGCGCAGACGTCTCGGGCACAAAGATCAGGCCGCCCAGTGCAACGACCAACACGATAGCGCAGGCTGCGCAGACAGGGATGTGCGCGCGTGCCCAGTTGGCGGGCGTGGTGGTGCCATCGCGGAATTCGGCGACGGTGCGGCCGAAGGCACCCTTCCTAAACGGCGTTTCGATAAAGCGATAGGAGCACTCGGCTACGGCGACCACCACAAGTACCTGCAAGATGTACTGCCACCAGGGCGTATCGTTGATGTTGGCGACCGGGTTCATAAGCAGCAGCAGCGGATAGTGCCACAGGTAGATACTGTACGAGCGCTTGCCAACCCACACGAGCGGCTCGGCGGACAGCGCGCGGGCAACCATTCCCTGGGGCTGCACGCAGGCCGCGATGACCATGAGCGTGAGGATGGAGCATAGCAGTGTGCCGCCGCGATACTGGAACGCGGTGTAGCCGTTGGTGAGCGCGACCATGGCGGCAAGGCCAACCAGACCCACGACGCCCAGTACATCGATGGATGCGGGCGAGGACCAAAAGCGCACGAGGGCGCTCGGCTGTGCCGGGGCGGTCTCGGCTGATTCGTCGGCCTTCTCGCCAGGCTTGCCCTCGGCGTTTTTGCCGTGCTTGGCGGCGCCAGCCAGGCGATTGAGCCCCAAACGATGTGCGAGACGCACCGGCGCCAGGTCGCAATCGGGGATAAAGGCCATCCAGGTACCCAGCAGCAGCGAGAACACGCGGGTGTCGGTGCCGTAGTACACGCGGCTGGGGTCGGCGGCAGGGTTGTAAAGCACCATCATGGCGAGGGCAGATATCGCGGCAAGGCCCAGAACCACGCGGCGCGTGTTGGGTTTGCTCACATGCATGGATACCATGGCAAACAGCAGTGGCGGCCAAATCAGGTAGAACTGTTCCTCGATGGCAAGCGACCAAAAGTGCGTGAGCGGCGAGGGGTCGCCCAGAGCATTGAAGTACGAGACGTTTTGGGCAATCTGCCACCAGTTGTTGAAGAACAGCAGCGACGGCAGGATGTCGGGGCGCATCTTGGTGAGCATCACGTGGTTGAAGACGGTGCACAGAGCACAGGTCACCACCACGACGGTCACCACGGCGGGGACCAGGCGACGGATGCGGCGGATCCAGAAGCTCTTGAGGTCGATGCGGCCGGTCTTAGCGACTTCGTTGAGCAGCAAGCGCGTGATCAGATAGCCCGAAAGCACAAAGAAGATCGTGACGCCGAGCAGGCCGCCCTGAGCCCACGTGAGGTTAAGGTGATAGAGCACCACCGCGACGACGGCGAGCGTACGCAGGCCGTCGAGTGCAGGGATGTAGCGGGACTTGGGGCGAGCAGGCGTCTGCTCCGCGGCGGGAGTGTTGGCGCGGCCCGCGTTGTTGGCAGAAGCGCGATGGGGGCTCGTGGTGCGTCGCGGCTCGTTGGCACGGCGTTCGCTCTTCACGCGTTCGTGCGGCGCCGGCTCGTTGCCCGTGCGGCGTCGACCGCGCGAGCCCGATTGCGAGAATTGTTCCATAAAACATCATCCAATGACGAGAATAATCAGCACGTATTCATTGTAGCTGCCTGCTCCTGTGAATGCTTGCTGCTGGCGCAACCTCAAGGGTGCGTTCACATCAAAGTGAACTAAAGTTATAGAGGTGCGAAGGCGCGCAATCGACGGTCGACGGTGGGTGCAAAGCCCGCAGATGAGGAGGTTTCCATGGCAGATCGCGGCATCGTTGCGGTGTTCGGCAGCATGAACATGGACCTTTCGGTGGCGTGCGAGCGCATACCGCGTGCGGGCGAGACCGTCGGCGGCAGCGGGTTTATCACCAACGCCGGCGGCAAGGGCGCCAATCAGGCCGTAGCTGCCGCGCGTATGGGCGCGTGCACGCACATGATCGGCGCGGTCGGTCGCGACGCGTTCGGCGCATCGCTCGTGGTGGGGCTCCAAGACGCCGGCGTGGACTGTGACTTTGTAGTGCATCGCGATGACGTGGAGACGGGAACGGCGACCATCATTCGCTGCGAGGGCGACAACCGCATCGTACTGTCACCGGGCGCCAACCATGCGCTTGCGGGCGCGGACGTTGCCTGCGCGCTGAGGCGTCTGGTGGCCCATGAGCTCGACGGCGACGCCAGCGAGATTGCCCCGGCTGCCGGAAGCGTCTTTATCGCCCAGGGCGAATGTGACCTTGCAGCGACGGCCGAGGCGCTTGTTTGCGCTCGCGAGCTGGGGTTCTATACGGTCTTTAATCCGGCGCCTGCCTGCGAGCTGCCTGCGGAGGTCTGGCCTGCGGTCGACCTGGTCTGTCCCAACGAGACCGAGTGCCAGGTTCTGACGGGCATTCTGCCCACGGATGATGTGAGTTGCGTCGCCGCGCTCAATGCGCTGCTCGACAAGGGCGCCGGCGCCGCGGTCATCACGTTGGGCGGTGCCGGCTCGGTTACGCTCGGCGATGGCGGTGAGCTGCTGCGCATGCCGGCACTTTCGAGTACGGTAGTCGATACCACGGCCGCCGGCGATACGTTTATCGGCGCGTTGGCGGCGGCTCGCCTAGAGGGCTTGCCGCTCTTTGAGTGCATGGCCGCGGGTGCTCGCGCCTCGGCAGTGACGGTGTCGCGCCTGGGCGCTCAGCAATCGATTCCCACGCGCGCCGAAGTTGAACATTGGTTTGGTTAAACGATAAAGACGGAGAAGCGGAGTAGAACAATGGCAATCAAGAAGCTGATCCCTGATCTGGATATGGGTGTTGACGATGCGATGGCGCTGGCCTATGCCATCGCGAGCCCCGAGGTGGAGCTCGTGGGCATCACCACGTGCTTTGGTAACGTGCGCGTCGAGCAATCGGCGCACAATTGCCTGGCGGTGCTCGATCTGCTGGGTCGCCCCGAGGTTCCGGTGTACCTGGGTGCCGACCGTCCTCTGCAGGCGACTGAGCCCTATACGCCGCCGGCGTCCACCGCGCTCATTCACGGCAAGAACGGCATCGGCGGCGCGAGCGTGCCCGCGTCGCCCTACGAGCCGGTGGGGGCGACCTCGGCCGACGGCAACGCTGCGGTCGATTATCTGATCGATGCCGCGCGCACCTATGGTCCCGATTTGGTCTACGTAGCGACTGGCCCGCTCTCCAACCTGGCGCTCGCCCTGGAGCGCGATGCGGCGGCGATGATGTCCATCGGCCGCGTGGTCGTGATGGGCGGCGCCCTTACCGTGCCCGGCAACGTGAGCGCGGGCGCCGAGGCCAATATGGCGAGCGACCCCGAGGCAGCCGACGCGGTGCTGCGCTCGGGCCGTAAGCTCACCATGGTGGGTCTGGACGTGACGCATCGCGTGGTGCTCACACGCCGCGACATTGCCGGCTGGACGGGCTCGGGCACCATGGCGGGCTGCGCATTTGCGAGCATGGTCGAGCACTACATTGGCTCGTACGAGATGAACGCACCCTACCTGGGTGGTTGTGCGCTGCACGATCCGCTGGCCGTTGCCGTGGCGATCGACCCCACGCTCGTAGGTGCGCTCGGCTGCAACCTGCGTGTTGATCTGCTGGGCGAGTATCGCGGCCGCACCATTTGCGACGAGCGCCGCCTATCCGATCCGGACAAGAGCGCGCTTGTGGCACTGACCGTGGATGCCCCGCGCTTCCTGTCCGAGTTCAAGACGCGCATGGCCCGTGTCCTGGGCTAAGCTGTCTTTTTGGGACGGGGCTTTTTTGACTGGTATGATTGGTACGACCATTCGAACCGGCTAAAAGGGCCCCGTCCCTAATTGACTAACGAGAGGATCTGCCATGGAGCGCATCGCGAGTTTTTCCGTTGACCATCTGCTGCTCGAGCCCGGCGTGTATGTGAGCCGCATCGACCGCGATCCGGCGACCGGCGCTGCCGTCACCACCTTTGACCTGCGCCTGACCACGCCCAATAAGGAGCCGGTCATGAACACGGCCGAGTGCCACACTATCGAGCACCTGGGCGCGACGTTCCTTCGTAACCATGCCGAGTGGTCGAGCCGCATTGTCTACTTTGGGCCCATGGGCTGCCGCACGGGCTTTTACCTTGTCGTGTTTGGTGAGGTGACGAGCGAGGAGATTCTGCCGCTCGTGCGTGAGCTGTTCGAGTTCGTCGCCGGCTTTGAGGGCGATGTCCCCGGTGCCGCTCCCGAGGAGTGCGGTAACTACCTGGACCAGAACCTCCCCATGGCAAACTGGCTCGCGCGCCGCTACCTCGACCGCGACCTGGCCGATATCGATGAGAAGCACCTGCACTATCAGCGGGCGTAAGGCTGCTGGCAGGAATAGCGTTTGCGCCAGAAGCGCTCCCGCTCTTTGTGGGGCGCTTTTTCATGCTGGGCGCTCAAAACGGAACGAGATAGTTCTAGAATATTCATACTGTCACATAAGCGAACAGGAGCGAGCATGCATATCTACTCTGTATCAGATCCCGAGTTCAAATCTTATGGCCGCGTGTGGAACGACGTTCCGTCCAACCTGACCGCTCCGCTCGTCGAGGCGCTCTCCGCTACGCCCATCCCCGAGGGCAGCAAGTACGTAGCAAGCGCGCCGGAGCTCGAGGGCGTCAAGGATGCCGATAAACTGGGCTTTCTCATGTTTGGCGGTCGTCCCTTCCAGCTGGGCTGGTGCAACGGCCACAACACGCGTCTCAACTGCCTGGAGTACCACCGCGCGAGCGAATTCAACCTGGGTGCACGCGACTTTATCCTGCTCGTGGCGCATCGCTGGGAGATCGAGGACGGCAAGCTCGATACCGCGTGCGTCAAGGCGTTCCGCGTGCCGGCGGGTACGGCCGTCGAAGTCTTCAACACCACGCTCCACTACACGCCGTGCATGGTCGACGACGGTGGCTTCCAGGTGATGGTGGCGCTGCCCGCCGGCACCAACGGCCCGCGCCCCGAGGTCGCGGCCGACATGCCCTCGGCCGGCGACAGCTACTGCTACTGGAAGGCCGACAAGTGGGTCCTCTGCCATGCTGACAGCCCCAAGGCAGCCGAAGGCGGCTACGTAGGCCTCATCGGCAAAAATCTCGACATCACCGTGGACTAGCGCATTGCCCCAAACCACCACAAAGGTGCCTGTCTCCTTTGCGGTGGTTTGGGGCGGGCGGATATCGGGAAGTGCCGGACGGGGGAGGCTGCCGGGCGCCTTGCCGTCTGCGGATTTTGGGACATGTGGCCCGCTTTTTGGGCCCGCCTGTCGGTACACTAAAAGCACTATGGGTACCCGCGAGCGACATATCGGCCACGCGGCCGCCCGATCCGCACCCGTGGCGGATCCCAGGGGCGGCAGGCTCTTCGCCATGCCGCGATTCCTTGTTGGCATAACACATCAGGCGTATCGTCACCGCGTCTTTGCTATCGCCGGCGCCATCACCGCACTGTTCCTCATGCTTTTGGCAGTCTTGCCGGCGCTGTTCGCCTCCGACCCCAAACTTTCTAACGTCGTGCCCGCCTATAGCGAGGTGTCCGAAGAGGTCGTGGATGCGCTCGTCCATTCGAGCTCTCTCCCGCTGCTTGTCGCCGCAATTGCATTTTCGATTTGGGGCGTATCGGTCTATCTGCGCTGTTTGGACTATGTGTTGCGCCGCCGCCTTGTTGCCGTCGCCACCATTTGCACCCTGTGGATGATCGAAGTCATTCTCAAGTACAAGTCGTTCACGCCGTTCTATGCCACCGTGCTGTGGTACCTGTACTACGTGCCCATGACGCTCATTCCACTGCTCTACCAGTTGTGTGGTCTGCGCCTTACGGGCCTGGAACAACACCGCGCGGGCCGCCGCTACCGCAGCATCCTGTGGATCGTGGCCATCCTACTTATCGGTTTTGTGCTCACCAACGATTTCCATCGGCAGGTATTCCACTTTGACCGTGCAAGCGACACCTGGAGCAACGATTACACGTACGGTTGGGGTTATTTCGCTGTCTTAGTGTGGACGGCCTTTAACTTTGTGGCCTTTTTTATCTTGGTTGGTCGGTCCTCATCCTTTCGCATCCAGCGTTTCTCGGGCACGGCGGCGCTCGTACTGCTGGGTGGCGCATTCTTTGCCGTCTCGTATGCGTTGCGCGTGCCCTGGGCATGGAGGCTCAACTTTTCGCTCGTCTACTGCGTGCTGTGCGTGGTGACGCTCGAGATTTGTCTCGATTGCGGTGTCATTCCGTCGTATCACGACATCGCCGGCATCTTCGACACCTTGCCGCTCGACCTCAAAGTTCTAACGCGCGATCTGCAGGAAGTCTATGCCACGCCGGTGTCAAAGCCAATGCCGGTAGGTGTGCGCGAGGAGTTGCGGACCCAGGAGCTCGGCCGCGCCCATGCCTTTGCCGTGGCGTCCGATCCCAATGTGATGTACCGCGCCTTTCCGCTACTGGGCGGATCGGCCCTGCTTGCCCAAGACGTGTCGGAGCTCAACGAGCTTAACCGTGAACTGGCACATCGTCGCATGGAGCTGCAGCGTCAAAACGAGCTGCTCGCCGCCGACTACGACCTTAAGACGCATTTGGCAGATCAAGAAGCCGAGACCTTGCTGGTCCAAGACGTGGACCAAGCGCTTGCCCGCGCGCTCGAAGGGATGTACGACCTGCTGAGCTCGCTGCCTCCGTTGACCGATGAAGCGTCTTTGCACGAGCGTTACCGTATGCTGCAGCGCGCCAAGATGCTCGTCGCCTATTGCAAGCGCAAGGGATCGCTCACGTTGGCACAGCACGGGGAGAGCGGTTTTGACCGCGACCGCATTCAGCTCATTGCCAACGAGCTCGCAAGCGACCTGCGCACGATCGATATCGATTGCGCCTCGATTATCGCCATACGGCGCCCGATGCACGCCAGTACGGTAAGTGCCCTGTACGACTGCGTGTATGACTTTGCGTTTTTTGCCTACGCCACCGACCATCCGGCGCTCATGTATCACCTGAGCGACCACGATTCGTGCAGTGTGGAGCTGCGCGCCACGCTTTTCTCTAACGACGAGGAAGACCTGTCGCAGGCGTCCGCCGCGCGTGAACTCGAGAACGAGCTGCAGGGACGCAACGTGGCGTATCGTCTTGAGGGCGAGTCCGGCCAGTTGCGCCTGATCGTGTTGATGCCGCGAGCAGGTGAGTGACGATGCAGATCCCGCTCATTCTTCCCCAGATTGTCGCGCTCGACGTGGCCTTTGCCCTGGCGGCGTGCTTGCAGACCATTCACGTTCCGCTTATCGCGTCGCGTCGTTCGTCCTATAACCGCAAAGTAATCTGCACCTATGAAGCGAGCCTGGTTGTACACCTGGTTATCTCTGCCGTCATTATGTTCGCAGCGAGCGGTTCGCATCTGGTGGCACCACTCCCTGTCATTGCCGAGACAGCGGGCGGGCTGCTGTGGGCCAACGCCGCGATTACCGCCTATGGCGCGGTCCTTATGGTGCATTATCGCCGCCCCGTCATGCTGGTTGAACTGCTGCTCGTTGCTGCCGCGACGCCGCCGGCGGTTTACGTCATGGGCCCGGTGTGGACTGCGGTTCCTATCGCGGATGCCGCGTTCTTCCTGTTCCGCTCCATCGCCGCGCTCTTGATGGACGTCCGTAACCGCCAGGAGGATATCACCGCATTCTCGACGATTGAAACCATCAACGTGATTCCCGTGGGCATCCTGTATCTAGACCCGAGGGGCCGTCCGCTGCTCATGAACCGCTGCATGCGTAAAAACCTGGTGGAGCTTCATATGCCAACCGATCTACGCGACATGAGCGGCACATGGAACGACCTGCGCAAACTTAGCATGCAAATGCCCGAAAGCAGCAGGAACCGTGTGCGGATTAATCTGGACCGCTTTGGTGAGGCGCGGGCGGTGGTCGAGGTCTCTCCCGCCGAGATTCGCCTGTTTGTGTGCGATCGTGTTATGGTTTCGGGCCGTTCGTTCGAGCGCATTATCGGTCTTGATGTGACAGAGTACGCGCATGCTCATGATCGCTTGGCGCAAGCCAACCACCTGCTTGAGGTCGCGGGCCAAGAGCTCCAGTCCCAGATCGAAGAAGTTAAAAAGGTTGCCGACAATGCGGCCTACCTGCGCATGCGCGCCCGCGTGCACGACGTGATCGGTCAGCGCCTGTCCATCCTCCATCGCTATTTGGAGGAGGGGCGTCTGGACGACGAGTCGCTCGAGCAGATTGACCCGTTGCTGCGCTCAATCGCCGCCGATTTGCGCAGTGGCGGTGCCAGCGAGCCTGCAGAGCAGCTGGGTGATATCGTCCATGCTTTTGGCCTGGTGAGTGTGCAGATCGATGTTGAGGGTGCGCTTCCCGAGGACACGCGTGTCGCGGCGGCCTTTTTGCAGATTATCCGCGAGGCCTCGACCAACGCCACCAAGCACGCGCAGGCCCACCAGGTCCATGTGCACCTGTGGCAGGAGGAGTCGAACGGATGCGACATCGCGCGCATGACCATCTCTAATGACGGCGCGCCGGCCCCCGTATCGTATCGCGAGGGAACGGGTATCCCAGGCATGAGGCATGTCGCACAGAATCTGGGCGGCAGCCTAGGGGTCCACGCCGCCCCGCCCTTTACGCTTGCGGTATCCATTCCGCTTAAAGCCAACGACACGTTCCAAAGGAGAAGCTCATGATCCGCGTGTTGATCGTCGAAGACCAGGCCATCCTGCGCGAGAGCCTGGCGCGCTCCGTTGGCGACCAGCCCGATATGGCCGTTGTTTCCGCAATCGCCGATGCCTCCGAGGCCTTGGGTGTCGCGCTCAGGGAGCGCCCGGACATGATACTGATGGACGTATGCACCGAGCATGATTCCAACGGCATCGTGGCGGCGGCGCGCATCAAGGAGCAGCTGCCCGAGTGCCGCATCATTATCATGACCGGCATGCCCGAGATCACCTTTGTCGATCAGGCCCGCGAGGCGGGCGTCGATAGCTTTGTGTACAAGAACGTCGGTATCGACGAGCTGTTCGCCGTGATGCGCTCCACGCTGGCGGGCTATTGCACGTTTCCCAAGCCGCCCGAGAGCATTTTTTCGGGCACGGCAGCTCTCGACGATGTCGAGCTGTCGATTTTGCGCCTTGCCTGCGAGGGCAAGAGCCGCCGCGAGATCGCGGCCGAGCTGTTTATGAGCGAGGGCACCATCAAGCGTCGCATCTCGGAGATCCTAAGCAAGACCGGCTACGACAACATCATGCGCCTGGCCGTGCATGCGGTGACCGAGGGCAGCATCGTTCCTAACATGGAGCGCTAACGCTCGTTGCGTATCGGCATAAAAACGGCGGGGCCGCAGGATCATTTCCTGCGGCCCCGCCTGGTGCGCGCGGATGTGTCCGCCAATCCGCGGCTGATGTTACGTGCCGCTACGCGATGGTTGCGCTGTAGGAGGCGACGTCCTCGTAGGAATCGGTCAGGTAGGCGTCGATGCCGATGGTCGTGTTGACCAGGTCGTCAAGGCTGTCAAGCTCGCCGCTCGAGAACGTGAATTCCTCGGTGGCGTTGGTGCCGGGCATCAGGTGAGCCGAGAACCAGGGGTCCTTCATGGTGCCGTTGACATTGGTCTTGCCGGAGGGAGCGTAGAAGGTCAGGTCCTTGTCGCTCTTGTTGGTGATGTTGACGACAAAGCCGATGTCGCCCCAGTCGTCCTTGAACTTCTCGGTGATGGTGATGGTGCACAGGTCGTCATCGGCGACGGTGACGGCGGGGGAGATTTCGACGCTCTGGACGTCGTCGTCTTCGACGGCCTCATCGATCTCTTCTTCCTTCTCGGCCGCCTCGCGATCCTTCTTCACCGTGCCGGACAGGTCCTTGTCGGACTTGGTAAAGATGAGCTTGTCGCCGTCCACCTCGAGGATGAGCTTGTCGTCCTTGAGCTTCAGGTCGTGCGACTCATCTTCGGCGGTAATCGTTACGGTGGTGGCGTCCTTGGCCTCCCATTTCAGGTCGGCGACCTCAAGGAACATGTCGAGGACGCCCGTACCGTCTTCGTCGAGGATCAGGATACAGTTGAGGCCCCACTCCTTGAGCATATCCATGTACTCATCGGTGAGCTCTTCGCCGTCCAAGGTTCCACCCGAGTACTGCCAGCTGCCGACGAAGTTGGCCTTGGGGTCTTTGCCGCCGCCGCTGCAGCCCGTCAGGGCAAAGGCGAGCGCCAGAACGCATGTCAGAAATGCGAGTACGGACTTTTTGAACGTTGTCTTCATGGTGTCCTCCTTTATCGAACGAAACCCATAGAAGCAAATGCGGGGGTGGCGGATCCCCCGCCAATTACCAGATAGAGGGGCTAGGGCCTGGGCGTTCCGCAGTTGCTGCAGAACTTGCCGCCGTTTTCGCTGCCGCAGTTGGGGCAGAACCACTTGGCCGGTGCCGGGGCGGGCGCGGGACTGCCGCACTCGGGGCAGAACTTGCCGGTGTTGGTGGCACCGCAACTGCAGGTCCACGTGCCGGCCGCAGGGGCAGCGGCAGGAGCTGGTGCGGGGGCGGGAGCCGGAGCCGGCTGCGGGGCAGCCTGCTGCTGTGCCTGGCCGGCGGCGAACAGCTGGCTGGCATTCATGCCGCCCATGCCACCTGCCATGCCCATGCCCATAAAGCCTGCCATCGCGCCGTTGGGGTTGGCCGCTGCCGCGCGCATCGCATCGCTCTGGGCGCTGGCGATGTTGGCGGCTGCCATGGTGGGATCGCGCATGACCGCGGCCTTCTGCAGGTCCTTGATCATCTGCTCGTCTTCTTGCGAGGCGGCGATGGAGTTGACGCCAAAGCTCACGATCTCGACACCACGCAGGTCGCGCCAGTCGGCCGAGAGGACCTCGTTGAGCGCGCGGGCGAGCTCGGTGGTGTGACCGGGGATGGCGCTGTAGCGAATGCCCATCTCCGAGATCTTGGCAAAGGCGGGCTGCAGAGCGGTGAGCAGCTCGGACTTAAGCTGACTGTCGATCTTGTCGCGCGTGTAGCTATCGGTCACGTTGCCGCACACGTTGGTGTAGAACAGCAGCGGGTTGGTGATGCGGTACGAATACTCGCCGTTGCAGCGCACGGAGATGTCGACGTCCAAGCCAATGTTGTTATCGACCACGCGGAAGGGCACGGGCGAGGCGGTGCCGTACTTGTTGCCGATGATCTCCTTGGTGTTGATGAAGTAGACACGTTGGTCTTTGCCCGCGTCGCCGCCAAAAGTAAAGCGGCTGCCGATATTGGCGAACGTCTCCTTGATGGAGTCGCCCAGGTTGCCGCTAAAGACACTCGGCTCGCTGCCGGTGTCAAAGACAAATTCGCCAGGCTCCAGCGCGACCTCGATGATCTTGCCGTTTTGCACCACGAGCATGCCCTGGCCGTCGTTGACGGCGATGACCGAGCCGTTGGAGATGACGTTGTCCTCGCCGCGCGTGTTGGAGCTGCGGCCGCCGGTGCGCTTGCTGCCCTTGCAGGCCAAGACGTCAGCGGGCATCGATTCGCAATAGATAAATTCCTTCCACTGGTCGGCCATGACGCCGCCGGCAGCACCCAATCCAGCTTTCAAGAGTCCCATGGTGATCTTCCTTTCTCGTCAAAGGCCGGGTGGTATTGGTCAGAATGGTTAATCGTCCTTGTTGTCCTTCATGACAACGGTGGTCTCGGTGTGGCTGAAGGTGTCGTGCTTCTCGGTCAGGTCGAGCTCGCCACAGTAGCAATCGGCGTGGGTGGCCTCGTTGGCCGTCTTGAGCTGGCCCACCAGCAGCATGTCTGCGATGATTACGATGATCAGCGGTGCAACGATGTTGATGAGGACGCCCTCGATATCAAAGGTGAGGTAGTCCGGATTGAAGGCGTTCTCGCCCATAAAGAGAATCTGGGAGAGGACAAACCCGATCACAAAGAACAGCACCGAGGCGATGGCGAGCTTGGGCTTGGAGCAGGGGAGCTCGCCGACCATGCGACCGGTCTGGCCGTTCATGGCAAACAGATAACTCTTGCCGTTCCACGAGGTGGAAAGCATCCACACGGGAAACAGGGCGTAGTCGCTGTCTTCCCAGGTGTAGTCGAGCTGCTTGCTTTCGACCGTGGCGTCGTCATACTCGTCGACGACGGTCTCGCGCAGGGCCGAGATCGTACTTTCTTCCATGCGGCGCTCGGCGCGCGCCTTGCAGGTTTCGCAATCCTCGTCGTAGCGGTTGGCGATGTAGCCGGGCATATACGCGACCGAAAACGGGCGCAGCGCATCGTAGTCAAACGGCTCGATGGCGTCCATGTGGCCGTCGGGCATCTTGGACGATCCGTCGACGGGCACGCGCTCAAACGAGATATTGCCTTTACGGTAGGCGTCGTAGTGGTCGGTGGTCGTGACGGTGCGATCGGATTCCTCAGTCACGGTCTCGTTGGTCGCATCAAAGCACACTTCGCCGTCTACGCGGGCGCCGTAAAGCCAAAACGGCACGTAAACGCCTTGGACTTCGTCGATATGGTTGCCGGTGACAAAGCTCTTGGGCAGCAGGATCTTGCCCTTGTAGTGTTCCTTGAGTGCGGCCGTGACGTCATCGCGCCCGAGCTTAAACGGAATCACCAGGTCGGGTGAGAAGTCGCCAGAGAGCTGGCCGGGTGCCACGGCGGAGTTACCGCAGTACGGGCAGGTGGTGACGGCGACGGTGCCGTCGGACACGAGCTCGGCGCCGCACGACGAGCAGATGTAGCCGGCGTTTTGGGCCAGCTCCTGCACGGCATCGTCGACAGCAGGCTTGGGGGCCGCGGCTGCGGCATCGGCTTTGGCATCTGCCTTGTCCTGGCGCTCGCGATAGAGGGCCTCGACTTCTTCGACTTCAAAGCGCGAGTCACAGTAGTCGCAGACGAGCTTTTGCTCGGCGCTGGCAAAATGCAAGGGGCCACCGCAGGCAGGGCACTGATAGTTAACGCTCTCGAAGGCCATGATCGGTCCTTTCGCTGCCGGAGGCTATGCGCCGATGGCGCCGCCGCAGTATTCGCAGCGCCCACTGGCATCGGGAATGGTGGTGGCTCCGCAGAAGGGGCAGGTCACCGCGGTCTTGGGGGCCTTGGCGGCCACGACGCTGTCGCGCGTCTCCTGGCGCAGCTGCACCAGCGCGTCGCGGACCTCGGTTGCCTGGCGCTTGGCCTCGCGGTATTCGATGGAGCCGCGCTGATCGATGGTGGAGTCGTTCACGCGCAGGTTGATTTCGGTAAAGTACGGCGTGTTGACGTGGATGGTCAGATTAAAGTCGTAATCCAGGTCGTAGCGCGGCGGGTTGTAGCTCTCGCGCTCGCCGTCCTTGGTCTCGCGATAGATCTCGGTGCGATGCTCGTCGATATCCATATCGCAGCCGAGTACCTGCGAGAACTCGATGATGTCGGGATTGGCGTCGCGCCAGCGGCTCTGCGAAGTGATGATCAGCAGGCCCGCGTCCTCATCGAGCATGATATTGGTGCGCCCGGCAGAAAGCGTGCGCGTGGGGTTGAACGAAGACAGGCGCTCGGCGTTGGCCTCGCGGTAGGCGAGTTGCTCACGGATGTCGTCCGCGGTGCTGGAGCGATAGCCGTGAAAGTAGGGGGAGAGCTTGCCGGCGCACTCTTTGCACAGGTAGCCTTCATTGATTTTTGTCTTACCTAGAAGTCCCAGCTCGGTACCGCAAATCGCGCACTCTTTCTTCTCGAACATCTTGTCAAAGAAACCCATGGCTGCCTCCCATCAACTGGTAGCGTGTGTCACTTTTGATGATGGGGGAGTGCGCGATCCTTCGCGATACCCAGACGGCTCAAGGAGTCTCCACAGCTGGGACACATGGCCCATTTTTGACTAGTCGCCGGGGACGTTCTTAAACGACTAGTCGCTGGGCGCCACTCATTGGGGACGTACTTAAATGAGTGGTAGTTGGAGACACTCCCTGCCGAGCTTGAGGCCGCGCGTGTCCCTTCTGGTCCATGAGGCTCAAAACCGCGGCGTGATGTGGACGGCTGGGGTCAAATTTGCAGCATTTCGAGCTCGGCTTCGATATTGAGACTGGTTCTTTATTAAAATAGATTTCCAGACAATTGAGCGGCTGGGGGTTAACCATGAGGGACATGGGAGACACAACCGCATATTTGCGTCGAGGCATTCGGGAGATTATATGCCTGGCGCTGTTCTTCTTCACGTTTTTGGCGTGCGAGTATCTTTTTGATGTGCGCATGGCCGAGTTCGTGTCTCCGAACGAGGTCGTTATTTATGAGAGCCTTGTCATCGGCGCGAGCGTGATTGGCTTCTTTGTGCGTCCCATTCTGTACTATCGCCGTCCCCATGCCATTGAAGCAACGAGTGACGTCACGGGCGTTTTGCTGGTGGCGGCATTGCTGCTGTTGATTATGGCGGTTCAGGTTGAGGTGGTAATTGCCGGCGGTTTGGTGGCGTGCTGCGCGCTGGGCTACTGCGGATCGACTGCCCACGCAAACTTTGCGCGGCGCTTTGCACGGACGCCCTGCTTGGCGCGTGCGGCTGCACTTTCCTACGCCATGGGCGTTCTGGTGCAGGTGCTCAACCACATGGTGATGCCTGCCGGCATTCCTCAGCAGGCTGTTCTGGTCGTCTGCGCGATCGCGCAGGTGGCGTCGCTCCACGGTGCCCGACGCGCCAAGCTGCGCGACGAGTCCGATCCCAGCTTTGAACCCAGTGTTGCCGGGCTTTCGGTAGATGCTCTGGAATATGGCGCCAAGTGGCATGACGATCCCGAGGCAAAGGCGGCATTCCGCCGCACTGCAGCTCGCTTGACCGTGGCGACAGCGTATCTTTCCGGCGTATTCGCCGCTCTCAACGCGGGCCTCGCGACCCTGCATGCTACCGGAGCCGTTGATTTGGGTGACTGGCCGCGCCTGCTGCTTGTCGTGAGCTCGTTGGCCGCCGGCGTCCTATTTGACCTGCGCGGCCGTTCGTATATGAATATCGGCATGACATGCGCCGCCATGTTGTCTACGCTTTCGTTCTTTGTGCTCATCGTCGATGGCAATGGCGGCAACGAGCTTGCTGCCACGATCATCTTTTATCTGGGCTCGGGCTTTTTCGTGGTGTTCTTTACCACAAAATATGCCGCCGTCTCGCTCTATGCGCGCTGGTCATATTTTTGGCCGTGCATGGGTCGCGTCGTCAACAACGTGTGCTCGATGTTCGTGACGGCGCCGGCAGTGGCGATTATCTCGAGTCAAAACGTGCTGGCTGCGGTCGGTGCGGCGCTCGTGATGTTTGTGGGCATTGCGATTACGCTGCTGGGGCAGTTGGGGCAACGAGCCGATGATGCCGCGATGCGGGACGGACTGCCGCTTGCCACCGACGATCTTGGTGGGGATCTTGCGCCCACATGCTCCGACCCCGAGCCCGTGGAGGCAGCGGAGCTCACGTCCGATGAACGCCTTGATGCCTTCGTCGCCACCTTTGGGCTTACAGAGCGCGAGCGCGATATTCTTGAGGTCTTGGTCGTTTCGGACCAGAGCGTTCAGGACATCGCCACAACGCTCTTTCTTTCGCGCTCCACGCTCTATCGCCACATTTCCTCGATCAACAAAAAGGCCGGTACCGCCTCGCGTGTGGCCCTTATCAACTTCTTCTGGTCCTGGACACCCAAGGACTAGCTAATCTCCCAATAAGTTGCGGTGGAATAGTCCCTAAATTAAAGTCACGGGGCTTTAAACAGGAACTATTTCACCGCAATTGCTGGGGGGGATAGACTGCGGCGGCGGCAGAGGCAACGGCAGCGGCGTTGGCAGCTGTGGTAGTGGCAACGGCAGCTGGCAGGGTGTTTTCCGTCTACTTGCTACAGCAGCTCGCCGTGGCGGGCAATGTAGCGGCGCTTTGCCAGCTGGGTGAGCGCGATATAGGCGGTAACGATGCCAATGAGCAGCCCAAAAAAGCTCGCGGGCAGCGGCATGAGGCCGAGCGCATCGGCGATGGGGCTTGCCGGCAGCCAGGTGACGAGCGCCAGGCCCAGCACGGTAAGAACGCACAATGCGGGCGCGGCGTGGTCGCGCGGGCTCGGCAGATGCGGGGAGCGCAACATGTGGACCACGAGTGTCTGCGACCACATGGACTCGACAAACCAGCCGCTCTGGAAGAGCGCAGCAAAGGTCGCCATACCCGCGACGTCGCCCGCGGCGGCAAGCTCGGACCAGCTTGCGTCCACGGCGGCGGGGCACACGACAAAGAAGAGCGCGGCGAAGGTCACGATGTCAAACAGCAAGCTCACGGGGCCCAGCTCGAGCATAAAGCCCTTGATGGATGCGGCGTCCCAGGCACGCGGGCGGGCAGTCCAGGCGTCATCGACGGTGTCCCACGGCAGTGCGATGCACACGATCTCGTAGACCAGCGACAGCAGTACCAGCTGCAGGGCGCTCATGGGCAAAAACGGCAAGAACAGGCTCGCGACGGTCACGGACAGCACATTGCCAAAGTTGGAGCTCACCGTGGTCTTGAGGTACTTGAGCAGGTTGCCGTAAGTGCGGCGGCCTTCGATGATGCCGCGCTCGAGCACGCCCAGGTCCTTCTGAAGCAAGATGATATCGGCGGATTCCTTGGCAATATCGACGGCCGAATCGACCGAGATGCCGCAATCGCTCGCACGCATGGCGGCGGCGTCGTTGATGCCGTCGCCCATAAAGCCCACGGTGTGGCCGAGCATCTCGCGCATGACACGTACCAGGCGCGCCTTCTGCAGCGGCGAGAGCTTGGCGAAGAGGTGGGTTTTCTCGGTGCGCTCGGCAAGTTCGGCGTCATCGAGCGCATCGATCTCGGAGCCGAGCAAGACGTTGCTCGCATCGATACCAATCTGCTCGCAGACGGTGGCGGCGACGCGGTCGTTGTCGCCGGTTAGGACCTTGACCGCCACGCCCTTGGCCTCGAGGGTGGCGACGGCGCCCGCGGCACTTGCTTTGGGCGGATCGAGGAAGGCCAAAAAGCCCATCAGCACCATGTCGCACTCGTCAGCGATGCCAAACTCGCCCACGCAGCGCGGATTGGTCTTCTGCGCCACGGCAATTACGCGTAGGCCCTCAGCGTTAAGTCCGACGATCTGCTTGCGAATCTGGGCGAGCTTCTCGTCGGTGAGCGGCTGAGCGATGCCATCGATCTCGACAAAGGAGCAGATCTCGAGCATTTCCTCGGCAGCGCCCTTGGTAACCATCTGGGTTTTGCCTTGGGCGTCGGCGACAACTACGCTCAGGCGACGGCGCGAGAAATCGAAGGGAACCTCGTCGACCTTGGTATAGCGGTCGCGCAGACTCTGGCCCAGTATAGAATCGGGCACGACGGTCGAGGGCGTCACATCGGCACGGTCGATTACGGCCAGGTCGATAAGGTTTTTGAGGCCGGTTTGGAAGAAGCTATTCAAAAATGCATGGCGCAGCACGCGTGCGTCTTCGTTGCCGTCGGTGCTGAGATAGCGCTCGAGCACGATGCAGTCTTCGGTGAGGGTGCCGGTCTTGTCGCAGCACAGGACGTCCATCGCGCCGAGGTTTTGAATCGCCGGCAGCTCCTTGACGATAACCTGGCGACGGGCGAGGTCCTTGGCGCCCTGCGATAGGCTCGTGGTCACGATGACGGGAAGCATCTGCGGCGTGATGCCCACGGCCACGCTCGTGGCGAACAGCAGCGCGTCGATGACGTTGCCCTTGGTGGCGGCGTTGATGGCAAAGACGGCCGGCGCCATAACGAGCATCAGGCGCACCAGCAGCATGGAGACGCTCGAGACGCCGCGGTCAAACGCGCTCTTTTCGCCGCGCCCGTTGAGCATCTTGGCGATGCCGCCCAGGTAGGTGTCCGAGCCGGTGGCAACGACAAGCGCCATGGCGGCGCCGTTTTGCACGGAGGTGCCGGTAAAGACGATATTCTTGCAGGCAGAGAGTGGCAGTGCGGAGCCGTCGGCGCCCTCGACGACGGTGACGGCGGTGGTCTTCTCGACGGCCTCGCTCTCGCCGGTGAGTGCGGACTCGATCACAAACAGGTCGCGCGCGGTGATGATGCGGGCATCTGCCGGCACCATATCGCCGGCAGAGAGACGGATTACATCGCCGGGGACGAGCTCGTCGAAGGGGATCTCGATGCGCTCGCCGTCGCGCAGGGCGGTGCAAGTGTTGGAGACCAGGTCCTTGAGGGCCTCGGCCGCATTGCCGCTGCGGGCTTCCTGGATAAACTTCATGCCGCCCGATACCAGCAGCATGGTGCCGATGACGATGACCGTGGAGGGGTCGCGCTGCGGTTCGGGCACGGCGAGCACGTCGATGTAGAGCGAGACCAGTGCGAGCGCGGCGAGGATGCCGGCGAAGGGATCGATGAACGCGTCGGCGATGCGGCGGGCGAGCGTTTTGGTCGTTGCCTCGATGGTGTTGGGGCCGACGGCGTTCAGGCGTTCAGTTGCCTGCTCGACGGTGAGGCCGTTTGCCGTGGCGTCAAGCAGTACGAGGGCGTCCTCGGCACTATGGGTGGCGGCGAATATGGTGTTCTTGGACAGGCCGGTATGAGCGGCAGGGCGCGCCGTGCGGCGGCGCTTGGAGATGGCTTCGAGTACCGTGACGGTTTTGAGCATCAGCATAGGGTCCTCCTTGTTGAGGGGAGTTAGCGTACGTGTCGTATTTGCTTCAAAAAACCTAGATGTCGCTCACGTCAAGCTCTTGAGCCCACAAAGGGTGCAGCGCGCCTTTGCGGTGGTTTTGGCGATCTGCCGGTGGCGTTTATGCGTGTGCGGAGTCCTCGCGGCGTGCCGAGGGCGACATGCAGGTTTTTCGACTAGGACTGCCTTCCATGGCACACCTCCTAAAGGCTGAGCGCAGCGCGCTTTGGGTATCTCGTACCCCTTTTTAATCCGCCCGTATTCTTGATGAGGGGGTTTGACATGTCAACCCCATTGTTCGGAAAACCATTCCCCCTGACAAAGCCTTTACAGAATGCCGTGGCCCCAAAGCGCGCCCGCATCGACGCTTCGCCTGCGCTAAACTGGAAGGCACGTACGCGATTACGAGAGGAGCCCGCATGGAGGCTTACAAGCAAGAGTTCATCAAGTTTATGGTCGAGTCCGACGTCCTTAAGTTCGGCAGCTTTACGCTCAAGAGCGGCCGTCAGTCCCCGTTCTTTATGAACGCCGGCGCTTACGTGACGGGCTATCAGCTCAAGAAGCTGGGCGAGTATTACGCCCAGGCCATCCACGATAACTTTGGCGACGACTTTGATGTGCTGTTTGGACCGGCCTACAAGGGTATTCCGCTGGCCGTCGTGACCGCAATTGCCTACCACGAGCTGTACGGCAAGGAGGTCAAGTACTGCTGCGACCGCAAGGAGGCCAAGGACCACGGTGCCGATAAGGGCAACCTGTTGGGTTATGAGCCCAAGGACGGCGACCGTGTGGTCATGGTCGAGGACGTTACCACCAGCGGCAAGTCCATCGACGAGACCTATCCCAAGGTCAAGGCTGCTGCCGATGTCGAGATCAAGGGCCTGATCGTGTCCCTCAACCGCATGGAGGTCGGCAAGGGCGGTGTGACCACCGCGCAGAAGGAGATCGAGGCCAAGTACGGTTTCCCCGTCGCGAGCATCGTCTCCATTGCCGAGGTCGTCGAGACCCTCTACAACCACGAGATCGACGGCAAGGTTGTCATCGACGACGAGCTCAAGACCGCCATCGACGCCTACTACGAGCAGTACGGAGCACGTTAGTTACGGCGTTTTACCAAACGCCGTAACTGCTCGACGCTGCGCGGGCCGCATTTGGACAATCTGACGTTCAACTTCAAGGGCGCGACCAGAAGGTCAGCGCCCTTTCGTTTCACGTCACCTTGTCTCAAATGCGACCCGCTCGCTGTCCGTTCTCTACCTGCGGCGTCGTCTTGCTCCGAATGCGGCCCGTTCGCTGCCGTTGCCAAGGCATCGGCGTTGCCGGACTAGTCATTGGGGACGTTCATAAATGACTACTCAGGAATGAGCGTGGATAATCTCCCGTTTTTGGCCTGTGTGCGGGCTCAAAGTGGGAGATTATCCACGCTCGCTTTAATTTGCCTGGGCTGCGGTGCCTATCTAATCGGCTCGGCGTCTTCCCTGAGAATCGAAAGATACTCTTCATACCCGTACTGCCGGTATCTCTGTCTTGACTCGTCGAGCGGACGGAGGATACCCAATTCTTCAAATGATTTGACGAGCGAGCTCGCGGTACTCCTGCCGATATCGAGTTGGGCAGCGATGAATGCGGTGTCGACGATGGGGTGCTCTTCAAGAATGCCCAACAGCCTTTGCCCGTTTGCAGCAGTCCTTCCGAGATTTTCGGTAATGGTTGCTGTGGAACGGTTATGGAGGTCAACAAGGTTTTTTAAAGACCCTACCGAGTCCTTCGCACTCTCGAGAAGACTGTTGCAGAAAAACTCTATCCATTCCTCGTAAGTGCCTCTCTCCCTTACGGATGTGAGTTGCCGGTAGTACTCGCTTCGGTTTTTCTTGAACTGGAACGATGGATAGAACAAGCAAGAATGAAGAACGCCATCATTGATGAGCATAAGTGTAATGAGAAGCCTGCCCAGGCGACCGTTTCCATCTAGGAATGGATGGGCAGTTTCAAATTGGTAATGGACGAGCGCCGCCCGCACAATCGGATCCATTTCGACTTGAGGCTCATTGATAAAGCGTTCGAGGTCCTGGAGCGTGTTACTCAAATCTTCAATGTTTGGAGGGACAAACGATGCGGTTGCAATGGTGCAGCCTGAGGGGCCAATCCAGTTTTGTGAGGAGCGCAGCTCGCCTGGATTCTTCTCCGTTCCGCGCACTCCGTCCAGCAGGACCGCATGAACTTGCCTAAGAAGTCTCGTGCACAAGGGCATCTTTTTGAGCAGTTCTACGCCGCGGTCGACAGCACGGACGTAATTCACGACGTCTGCGACATCTTTATGATGGAGTTGTGTTTGCGATGGACTAAGTAGGTCGTCAAACGTGCACTGGGTTCCCTCAATTTGCGAAGAAAGGAGTGCTTCTTTGCGCACGTACATTGTCAGATACATATCGGCGTTGGGAACAAAGTAGAGCATGCCTTCAAGCTCTCCAAGCTTTCGTGAGCATGCGGAAAGCGTGCGATAGGTTTCCTCGGTGAGGTTTAGCTGTCTCAATGATTGCAAGGGCGTTGGAAAAAACGAATAGTAAGCCAATTTCCCCGATAGATTATTGCGGAGCGTTCCCTGGCCGTTCTCCTCGATTTGCATCGCGCCCTCCATATCTTTAGTGCCGGAAACTCGTTATTAGGCCAATCATATCAATTCTAATAACGAGTTTAAGGATTAAATAGTTATTAGAATTGATGTAAACAATCTAATGATGAGAAGTCGTTATTACTTGACCATGGAGCTCGGCTTGGTACAAGGGGGGGGGGTTATCCAAAATGAGAGCGGATAATCTCCCGTTTTTGGCTCGGTGACGGCCTCAAAGTGGGAGATTATCCACGCTCGTTAGTTAAGCGTCCGAAAATCCACACTCGCCAAACCTACCAAAAAGGGACAGGTTTATTTTGGCACGTTTCGGTCGGTATCAGGAAGTGTCAGGGACGGGGCGGCGGCAGGACTCGAGAGCGAAAAGAAGTATCGGGTTTGGCGTGCCCGCTTCTGCCCGTCCCGCGCGTGGGCGATACTCGGCTTATCGAACCGCGATGCAAAGGAGATGCTCATCCCACGAGCACTACCGAGAAGGGCTTGCGATTCGAGTCCCCACCTTAGCATTTGAACCATTTGGCACTATAATTACCGTAGGCATGCGCACAACGTTGCGCTTAATCAAGAGGAGAAAACGTATGGGTCTGTTTGATATGTTCAAGAAGAAGGCTGAGCCCGCGGCTGCCGCTGCTCCGGCCTCCATCTCTGCTTCTGCCGGCGCCGACGTGCTGTGCTCGCCCGTCAAGGGCAAGGTCATCAAGATGGCCGACGTGCCCGATCCCGTCTTTGGTGGCGAGGTTCTGGGCAAGGGCTGTGCCGTGTGGCCCGAGGACGATCTGGTCTACGCTCCCTGCGACGGTAAGGTGACCGTCACCATGGGTCACGCCGTGGGTCTGCAGTCCGATAGCGGCATCGAGGTTCTGGTGCACGTTGGCGTCGATACCGTCAACATGAACGGCGATGGCTTCGAGGGCTTCGTCAAGGCCGACGACGTTGTGAAGGCCGGCCAGCCCATACTCAAGATCGACCGCGCCAAGATCGCCGCTGCCGGTTACAAGGACTGCGTCGTGGTGGCCGTGTCCAACACCGCCGAGTTTGCCGACGTCGAGCTCACCGTTGAGGCAGAATCCGCCGTCGCCGCCGGTGACGCCATCGTTAAGGTCGTTCGCAAGTAAACTGCGGCGTTCAAAGGATGTGCAAGGGTGGTCGGGTTTTCCGGCCACCTTTTTTATTGCACCGTGGGGAAGCGTTTTATTGCGCGTTGGGCGGGCTTGCAAACCGTTCGGACGCTAAAACGAACCGACCGCGCCTTCGCGTTGCCGAGGGTGTTCATAAGTGGATAGTATGGGCTTACTTATTACAACGTGCGCCGCGTCTGGGAAGCGCAGTGCCGCTCATTGGGAGGAACAACATGAAAAAGAAGCTGCTGCTTGCGCCCCTCATGGCCGTCTTGGTTGCATGTGTGGTCGTGCTTTCCGGCTGTGGAGGTCCTTCGGTTGAGGAGCTCATCACCGAGGATCTTACGACGCAGTTTGACGAGGTCAAGAACGGTGGCGACGACTTCCTTTCTGGTCTGGAGGAGGCTTCAGGCGACGAGTTCGAGCAGCTGGGTATCGATCCCAAGGAGTATGCCAAGACCTATCTCGAGGGCTTTGACTACAAGATCGGCGACGTGACGGTCGACGAGGACAAGGGTGTCGCGACCGCCGAGGTCTCTATCACCTGCAAGTCTATGAACAAGATCGTTGAGGACTTCTCCACCCAGTATCAGGAGAAGGTCGCCGCGCTTGATACGGTTCCTTCCGATGACGAGCTGTACAAGATGGCCGGTCAGGTTATGGTCGATGTGACCAAGGCCACCGAGCCCAGGAAGACCACGGTTATCTTCAAGTACACCTGCAACGACGACGGCGAGTGGTCTGCCGACGACTCCGTCAACTCCGAGATGATGGATGCAATGCTGAGCTAGGGGGTTACGCGGTTCTACGAACCGCGTAACCAGTTGACGCTGCGCGCCGCCCAGGACGACAATTTGTCATTCAAAAGGCAAGGCATGACCAGAAGGTCTATGTCTTGCCTTTTTCATGCCAACTTGTTCGTCCTGGACGTCGCTCGCTGTCCATCCTCTACCTGCGTCGTTGCCATGGTGCGGCACTTGTAGTCATTGGGGACGTTCTTAAATGACCAGGCGGCAGTTGGGGACATTCCTTGTGCCAGCGTTGCATCGAGTGCTTGGGAAACCGCGACCCGGTTTTTGGCCGAATAGTGGGTCGCGGTTTCCGGATGGGGTGGGTTGCGGAAAGTGCGACCCGGAATATTGTTCTGAAACGGGATGCGGTTTCCCTGATGTGCCTCAAACGGAAAGCGCATCCCATTCCGGAGCTTCAAAACGGGATGCGCTTTCCGCGCGGAAGAATTGTCGCAGCTGCGTTAAGCAGTGTCGCTCGTTACTCGCCCAGGATTAGCGCTGCGAGCTCGCCCTGGGTGTCCACCACGTAGTCGGCGCCGGCGGCTTCCAGCTCTGCGCGGCCGCGGAAACCCCAGCTGACGCCCGCACTCTTAAGGCCGGCGTTGTGGCCGGTCAGGATATCGACATTGGAATCGCCTACGTAGAGCGTGGTCGCCGGGTCGGCGCCTAGCTCTTCCATCACATGCAGCGTGACGGGTGCTTCGGGCTTGGGCGGAAACGCATCGACACGGCCCTGCACCAGCGCAAAGCGCTCGGAACCAAAATACTTTTCGATAAGCGGAGCCGCCGAGACGTGGTCCTTGTTAGTGAGCACGGCAAGCTGAACGCCCGCGGCGCGCAAGCGGTCGAGCATCTCGGTCGTGCCGGCATAGGGAGCGGTGTGGTCTTCCTTGTGCTCGCCGTAGTAAGCCCTAAACTCGGCAAGCGTCTGCTCAAACATGCGGCCGCCGCCTGCGTACTCGGCGGGCATAAAGCGCTCAACCAGCTTGAGCATGCCGTTTCCCACCTTGTAGCGGTACTCGTCGACGGCAAACGTAGGCCAGCCGTGCGTCTCGCAGGTATGGTTGCCGGCGGCCGCCAGGTCCTCGAGCGTGTTGAGAATGGTGCCGTCCAGGTCAAAGATCACATGGGAAAAAGCTGCTGCCATGGGTGCTCCTGCCGCTTGAGTTGTAAAACGCACCCCATGATACTGGGCATGCGTGCCGGGCATGTTTGGAATCTGAATATCTTTAATAGCCCTGAGCCTTTGTCGTTAGCAAATTCTCGGCAGCTGCTCTCCTACGAGCATGTCGAGGATGCGGGTCGAGCCCCAGCCGGTGCGCACGCGCACGGCGGGATGGGCGCCCTCGGCAAGTGGCAGCACGCGGCCGATGATGGCGGCATTCTCGCCGTAGCGGGCGGCGCGCATGGCGCTCAGCGCGGCATCGGCTTGCTCGGCCGGCACGACGGCAACCATCTTGCCCTCGTTTGCCACCTGCAGCACATCGTAGCCGAGCATCTCGCAGGCGGCCTGCACGTCGGGACGCACGGGCACGGCATCCTCGTCGATCTCCATGGCAACGCCGCTGGCCTGCGCAAACTCGTTGAGCGTCGAGGCCAGGCCACCGCGCGTGGGGTCGCGGAAGCAGCGTGTGTCGGGTGCTGCGGAAAGCACATCGGCAATCAGGTGGTTGAGCGGCGCGGCGTCGCTTTCGATGGTGCTCGAAAACGCCAGACCCTCGCGTTGGCTCATGATAGCGATGCCGTGGTCGCCCAGTGTACCCGAGACCAGGATGACATCGCCGGGCTGGCAGTTTGCGCCGCTGAGCGCCACGCCCGCAGGCACCTCGCCCACGCCGGCGGTATTGATATAGACGCCGTCGGCCCCGCCGCGCTCGACCACCTTGGTGTCGCCCGTGATTATGGACACGCCCGCCTCGTGCGCCGTCTCGGCCATCGTCTGCACAATCTGGCGGAGCCTATCCATGGGATAGCCCTCTTCGAGGATAAAGCCGCACGACAGGTAGCGCACGTTGGCGCCCGAGGTCGCGACGTCGTTGACGGTTCCGCACACGGCGAGGCGGCCGATGTTGCCACCGGGGAAGAACTGCGGCGAGACTACAAAGCTGTCGGTCGACATGGCGATGCGCCCGCTCGCGGGCAGCGCGGCGACGCCGGCATCGTTGCCTTCGAGCAGCTCGGGCGACCCAAAGGCATCCAAAAAGACCTCATCGATGATGCGCTTCATCATCTGTCCGCCGGAGCCGTGGCCCAGCAGGACGGTGCTATCGGTAACGCTATGGGACATATCGAAAACTCCAATCGTGGGTGGAATTATATGGGTGAGGCGCAGCGTCGACTGGTCCGCCGTTCGTTAGAACGGCGGAACCTATTAGCCTCGGTAGCGGAAATATGCTGCGCAGCTGCCCTCGGAGCTCACCATGCAGGGGCCGACGGGATGCTCGGGCGTACAAGCGTGGCCGAACAGGGGGCAGTCGCTCGGCGCAATGGCCCCGCGCAGCACGTCGCCGCAGCGGCACCCGCGTGGCTCGACCGTCGGCTCGATGGACACGTCAAAGCGCATGCTGGCATCAAAGTGCGAAAACTCGGGACGAATGGCGAGTCCCGAAGCCGCAATCGATCCCAGCCCGCGCCACGTGGTATCGCACGGCTCAAATACCTGCTCGACCAGCTGGCGCGCCACAGGATTGCCGTCGGCATTGACGCCGCGACGGTAGGCGTTGTCGATCGCGGGTTGCCCCTCAACAACCATCTGGACCAGCATGCAGATACCCTGCAAGATGTCGACCGGCTCAAATCCCGTTACCACGCCTGGAGTCTTAAACTCGTCGACCAAAAAGCTAAAGGGCGCCAAGCCCGTGATGGTGGCGACGTGGCCCGGCAGGATAAAGCCGTCGATGGTGGTCTCGGGGTCGTTGGCGATGACGCGCAACGCCGGCGGCGTGGTCTTGTGGGCGCAATAGACCGAGAAGTTCAAAAGCCCGCGCGCCTCGGCCTCCAAGATGGCGGCGGCGATGGTGGGCGTCGTAGTCTCAAAGCCCACGCCCATAAAAATGACCGGGCGATCAGGGTTTTGCTCGGCAATGTCGAGCGCGTCGAGCGGGGAATAGACGATGCGGATATCGCGCCCCGCCGCCTTTTGCGCAGCGAGCGAGGTGGATGATCCGGGCACGCGCATCATGTCGCCAAAGGTGGTGATGATGGCGCCGTCTATGTTGGCGAGCGCGATTGCGTGGTCGATGTCGCGGTTGGCGGTGACGCAGACGGGGCAGCCCGGGCCGCTCAGCAGCTTGAGCCCGGCCGGCATAATGGAGCGAAAGCCATAGCGCCCGATGCTCACGGTATGCGTGCCGCAGACTTCCATAAGGTTGATGGTGCGGTCGCCGACAAGCTCATGAATGCGCTCGATGAGCTCGCGAGCCAGCTTGGGATCGCGGAATGCCGAGAAATCGATACCGGAGCGAGCCGGCTGCTCGGGCGCCACTAGTAAGCCTCCGCCGGGTTGGTGGCCAGCTGGTCTTCTTCGACCAGCTCGGACATGGCATTAACAAGCTCGAGCGTTTCCTGTGCTTCCTGCTCGTCGACAATCTGGATGCCAAAGCCGGCGTGTACGAGAATATAGTCGCCAACCTGCGCCGTCGGCACGAGCCGCAGCGACACGGGGCGCTCGATGCCCATCATGTCGACGGTGGCCTTGAGGTCGTCGTCGCGTTTGACTACTTTGCCGGGAACGGCAAGGCACATATTGTTCCCCTTTTATACGCTTTGCGCTGGATGGGCGCTTAATAATCCATCAGTTGATGGTAGCGCTCGCGGGCGCTGCGGGCAAACGCGCTACACCTGTGAGACGGCGGCTTGCGGGCTGGCCGAACAGCCTACTGCGATGCAATCTGCGCAAGACGAGCGCTTGCGACTGCCGCCTGACCGTAGGCGATGCAGCCGTCGTTAACGGGCACGGTTTGGGGAATCAAGACAGTGAGACCCATGCTTTTGAGCTCGCGGGTGAGGAGCTGGAGCAAAAGTCGGTTCATGAACACGCCGCCCGAGAGCGCGACGGTATCGATGCCTTCGCGCGCGCAGATTTCGCGTGCGATTCGTGCCGAAGAGCGCGCGATGGCGATATGGAAGTCGAGCGCGAGCCTGTAGGCGGGCGCTCCGGCTTCAATTCCTCCCAAAAGTGCCTCAAAGAGTGCTTTCTGGTCCAGAACATAGGGGCCGTCCAGCCACGATGGGCCAGATGCGAAATAGCCGGCGTTGTCGTCGGGAAAATGGGCGATTTCGTTGTCGAGCGCGCGCCAGGCGGCAGCCTCAAGCTCGATGGCGGGTTCGCCCTCGTAGGTTGCCTTGTCGCAGATGCCCAGAATTGCTGCCGCGGCATCAAAGAGACGCCCCATGCTGCTGGTACGCGGGCTGTTGATGCCGCGCTCGATCATGGTGGCTGTCACGCTGCGCGTTTGTTCGTCGAGGCCGTCCAAAAGCCGAGCGGCACCTGGGTGCTCGAGCAGGCCGAGCTCACTGAGCAGGGCGAAGGCGTTGCGGCGGGCGTCGCGCACGGAGGCCGCCCCACCGGGGAGCGCCCAGGTGCGCAAATGCGCGGCGCGCTCAAAGCCGCCAAGGCTGGCAACAAGAAACTCGCCGCCCCAAATGGTCCCATCGGTGCCGGCGCCGGTGCCGTCAAAGGCGATGCCAAGGACGCGCGCGTCGGTTGTAAGCTGGCCCGCGGCGATGGCTTCGGCCATTACGCTCGCGATATGCGCATGATGGTGCTGCACCTCGACGAGCGGCAGATTGCATTTTCGTGCCTGCTCGCGCGCCCACTGGCCCGATAGATAGCTGGGGTGTACATCGCAGGCCAAGGCGGCGGGCGCCAAGTCAAAGAGATCTTCCAAGCGCGTGCGCGCGGCGTTCCAGGCATCGAAGGTCCCGCCGTTTTCAACATCGCCGATATGCTGCGACACAAAACAGGTTGCCTCGCCGTTCGTCCCTTCACGCGTGAGCGCAATCGTGGCCTTTTGTTGTGGCCCGCAGGCTAGCACGCAGGACGGAGCGCCGTCGAGCGCCGGCAACGGTAGCGGCTGGGGTGCATATCCGCGAGCGCGGCGAACGGGCATAATGGCGCCGTCGACCACGCGCACTACAGAGTCGTCGTAGCGCGAGAGGATCGCGCGGTCGTTACCGAGCAACGCGTCGGCGATGCCGGCAGCAACGAGGTGTTCCCAGGCAAGGTCGTCGTCGGTCTCGATGGGTTCTTCGCTCAGGTTTCCGCTGGTCATGACGAGCGCGTGCATACCGCAGACTTCTGCCGCGGCAAGCAACAGATGTTGAAGCGGCGTATAGGGGAGCATGACGCCGAGCTCGGGCAGGTCGTGCGCGACAGATGGCGCGAGGGCGAGGATGTCGGGGGAACCGTCGTTGTCCTCGCTAACAGTGCGCCGGCGCAGCAGCACGATGGGGCGGATACTGCCAGCGAGCAGATCGCGTTCAGCATCGTCGATATGACACAGGCGCTCGGTATCAGCAAGACTGCGTACCATGACGGCAAGTGGTTTGTTGCTGCGGCGTTTGCGACGGCGCAACTCGGCCACCGCCTGCTCGTTGGCAGCGTCACAGGCTAGATGGAATCCGCCCAGGCCCTTGATGGCGACGATGCCACCGCTGGCCAGCAGCTCAACGCAGCGCTCGATGATAGCGTCGCTGGCCTCGCGTGTGGTGCCGACGGTCGGTGTCGCGGACGAATTCCCGCACGCATTGCCGTTTACAGCCTCGCGCCACGTAATATGCGGCCCGCAATCAAAGCAGGCATCGGGTTGCGCGTGAAAACGCCGGTCGAGTGGGTCGGCATACTCCGCGGCGCACTTGGGACACATGGGAAAACAATCCATCGAGGTGGCCGCTCGATCGTAAGGCAGCGAGCGGATGATGGTAAAGCGTGGGCCGCAGTTAGTGCAGTTGATAAAGGGGTAGTGATAGCGTCGGTCGGCGGGATCGAACAATTCGCGCAAGCAATCGTTGCAGGTGGCGATATCGGGCGAGACGAGCGTCGTGTGCGCGGTCTGGTCCTGCGATGCTACGATGCGAAAGCCCTGTTCGTTGGCGGCATCCCAACCGTTGGCTGCCAAGTCCACAACCTCGACATGCTCTACGCGGGCTGCCGCAGGCGCATGCTCAGAAAGCGCGGCAACAAAAGCATCGAGCGCATCGGCCGGAGCGTGCGCCTCGATATGCACGCCGTCGCCCGCATTGAGCACCCATCCACAAATGCCATGTGCCATGGCCTCGCGATACACAAACGGTCGCATGCCAACGCCCTGCACAATGCCCGTCACATGAATATGCGCATGCCGCATGCGACACCCCTCATCAAAACCGACCAAAAAGGGACAGGTTTATTTTGGTAGGTAAAACTTCTAAACCTGCCAAAACAAACCTGTCCCTTTTTGGCAGGTGCGCTGCGGGAAATCCCGCTATAGCCCCAGGCTCTGCTTGGTGGCGGCGCAGGTGAGCTCGCCGTGCTTAACGCCGCGCAGGCCCAGCAGGCGGTCGGCTAGTTCGTAGACGCGCTCGCCACGACCCTTGAGCGCCAGAATCTCCAAACAGTTGTGGTGATCCAGATGCACGTGCATGGTCGATACGATCTCGTCGGTGTAGTCGTGCTGCACTTCGTCCAGGCGGCGCGTCAGATCGCCGGTGTGATGGTCGTAGATCATGGTGAGCGACCCGATAACGTGCTCATCGGGCGTGCGCATCTGCTCTTTGGCGATCGAGGCGCGAATCAAATCGCGCACGGCCTCGGAGCGGTTGGCCACGTCGCCGCGGCGCGCGATCTGCTCGTCAAAACGGCGCAGCAGGTCGTCGGGTGCGGTAACCGAAAAACGGACCAGCTCGGAGCCGGAGCCACTACAGTGGCAGCCCGCGTCACCGTCCGCCCCGTGCGGATGCTCGTGCTCGTACCCGCAGCAGTGCTCGTGTTCGGCCACCTTACACCAGCTTCACGGAGCCGACGGAGTTGTGGTCGGCCTCGATGGCTTCCTCGTAGCCCTCGAGTGCGTCGTGGGCCTCGTGGAGCGCGGCCATGGCGGCCTCGAGCTTGGCGCCGATGCGCTCCATGTCAAAATTCTCGGTCGCATGCAGCAGCTGATGGCTCCACTCGTGAGCGAGCTCGATGGTGTCGTCGACCTGCTTGACGCTCATGGCAAGCTGGCTCATGTTCATTCCGACGTCATGCATGGAAAATCTCCTTTTGTATGGGGCAGTTCAGTGGTTCAGATTTTACTACGCCCGCTCTGTGCGCAGCTGCATAAGAAAACGGGTGCGAGTCTGTGCGACCCGCACCCGTTCACTGGGGGCTGTTTGTGACTACCATACTATCCGTGGTTGCACTCGGTGCATCCAGAAGTCCGGCGAGCGGTGCAAAAGCGCTCATGGACGGCAGGCAGACGGCAACATGTAACAAGCGTATTACAGATGCTTCTCCAGCAGCGCCTGCAGCCTCGCCTTGGGTAGAGCGCCAACCGATCGGTCAATCTCCTCGCCGTTCTTAAACACAACCAGCGTGGGGATGCTCATGACGCCATACTTCATGGCCAGGTCCTGGTTGTCGTCGACGTTGCATTTGGCAACGGCAAGCTTGCCCGCCAGCTCATCGGCAACCTCGTCAACGATGGGCGAGAGGGATCGACAGGGCCCGCACCACGGTGCCCAAAAATCGACCAGCACGGGCAGACTGTCGTTAACGATGGAATCGAAGTTCTCGGGGGTAATCTGATTAATGTCAGCCATGGTGACCTCCATAATGCGACGCGGCTCGGCCGCGTAAAACTCAGTACGACCGTGCTTATACCCAGCCGCCCGCAAAGCAACCACTCGCGGGCAGCTCTTTTATATAATGGTGGGCACGCAAACGATTGGAGAGCGCATGTCCACGTCACAAAGCCAGAAAAAAGAAGCCATCGCCCAGGCGGCCGAGCAGGAGCTCGCATCGCTCGCGGGTCGCGGCGTGCGTATCGCGGGCAACGCGTGCTCGCCGATCGTGCTGGTCAAAGGCGATTTGGACGAGGCCGAGCGTTCGGGTGGCGAGCTTGCCGCCGGCCCGGATGGCGCGGCGTTGCGCAAGGCGCTTGGGGCCATCGGCTACGCGCCCGAGGATTTTTGCGTGCTGTCAAGCGTCGCCGGCGTGGGTGACGGGGCGGTCGCGACAGGCGAGGGCCTACCGTGCGAGCTGTTCCGCGAGGCGCTCGAGGCCTTGGACCCCGAGGCGGTCTTGCTGCTGGACGATCGCGCGGCCGATACCATGCGCGAGACCTATGCCGACATGCTTGTGGCAATCGACGACTTCGATACCGCTATGCTCAAGCCCGGCTTGGTCGCCCATGTGCAGGGCCGCCGCGTGCTCGCGCTCGACGGCTTTGAGGCGGCACTCACTGACAAAGCCGCCAAGCAGCGCATGTGGGCATACATCAAGCAGCTGACCCCGGCAGCCGCTCCGCTGTAGCGAGGCTGGCGGCAGCCCCTACATCACGGCGCGCAGCTCAAACCGATCGCCGTTAATGCGGAACTGGCAGTTGCCGTTCATGCGCTCCACGGCAAGTTTGATGCTCCTGGTGCCAAAGCCGTGGCCCGCATGCCGGGTCACGGGCATGCCGTCGACCATGCGCGGCGCGCGGTCAAACGTGTTGGAAACTAACAGCAGCAGCTGGCCGTCCTCTAATCGCAGGTCAAAGTCGACGAATCGCTTTCCTTGGGGTGCGGCGCTTGCGGCGGTGATAGCGTTTTCCAAGGCATTTGAGAGCACGCTAAACAGGTCGGCGTCACCTACGTGGATGGTTTCGGGTACGGCGGCGCGCAGGTTGGCGGTAATGCCGTTTCTATTGATATCCGAGTTAAATGACGAAAGCGCGATGTTTACGGTCTCGTTGGCGCAGAAGCGGCGTACGGCGGTGCGATCGCCGGCTTCGCAGAGTTCATCGATGCGTTTGAGCGCCTCGTCGGTGTGGCCCTCCTCAATTAAAGCGGCCAGGCCGCGTAGGAAGTGGCGCATATCGTGGCGAAGAATCGACAGCTCGCGCCCAGATTGACGCCAAGCCTCGAGCTCTTTGATGGCGACGCTGTCGCGGGTTTCGAGCATCCAGCGCTCTCTCTCGGCGGTTTCCTTTTCTTCGTATTCACGCAGGTAGACGGCGAGGAACATAAGGTAGAACGCGCAGAGCGCAAAGGCCAAAAACTCAACCGTCACCACCGAGCCCGAGTGGAACAGCGTGGTGTAGACGTTGGTGGCATAGTCAAAGACGTAATAGACGAGCGGCAGGATTAAAAGGATGCCCAGCTCGGTGGTGCTTTTAATCGCCAAGCGCGGACCGATGTCGCCGGCCCAATGCAGCAGGACGGCAAAGACGGCGAGTGTGGTCGCGATGCGCGCCAGATAGTACGCGATCTGAGAATCGGTTGCGGCAAATGCGGCGATGCCCATCCAATTGCTGAACTGGCAGCTCAGATAGGCACTCGTAATGCCGAGCACGGCAAGCAGCGGGCTCAGACGGTAGCGCGCGCACAAATAGATGACGAGCGGCAGATGCACGACGAGCGGATATACCTGGCGGGCGAAAAGCTCACCGCCGACGGCATTGGCGATCGAAAAGGCAGCGCCGGTCACGACGCCGACCAGCACCAGTTCAAGCGCATGACGCCGGTTGATCTCGACACCGCACAACGCCGCCGAGGCAAAGACGCCAAAGAGCAGCGTCGTGGCGTGGTGGATTGCCCAAAGGACCATTTCGACCGAGGAGACCATCAGTGTCTCCCACCCTCAAAGCGCGCCGCAAAGTAGGCGTCTTGGAATCCCTGCTTGCAGCTGCGCGAAAGCGGGATGCACGCGCCCGAGCGCATGACGATGTCCGTGCGGTCAAAGTGATCGATATTGCGCAGGTTGACCTGGTAGCTGCGGTGGCATTTAAAGAAGACCGCGTTTTGCTCCAAGCGGTCCTCGACGCTGCGGAACGACTCGAGTGCCTCGATATCGCGTCCGTCGCGCAAGTGGAAGACCACGTGCTTGTTGCGCGCCTCGGCATATTCGATGTCGGACAGGCGCAGGGCGTGGTAGCCAAAGGAAGTTTTGATCACGAGCTCGTCGGTTGCCGCCGGGCGCATGCTCGAAAGCTCGTCGAGTAACTGCGCCAGGCGTTCGTAAGTCATAGGCTTGAGCAGATAGTCGAAGGCACGGACCTCGTAGGATTCCAGCGCGAACTCGGGCGACGAGGTGAGGAACACCAGGCGCACGGCGGTGTCGGCCTGGCGCAATTCGCGTGCGGTGTCCATGCCGTTGACGAGCGGCATGATCATGTCGAGCAGAATGATGTCGGCGCGCGATGCGGCATGGCGGGCCAGCAGATCCTCGCCGCGCGTGACGAGCGCAACATCGACCGCCGTGCCCGTCTCGGTCGACCAACGGTCGATCATCCGGTGCAGTCTATCTAGAAAAGCGACATCATCGTCGCAGGCAATAATCTTGAGCATTCGGCCCCCTTAAGTAGTTCGATTTTGCCACATCGGGCACGCGCCGCTTGCGGGGGTGCGGACCGTTTGCGCCCCACGGCGTGCAACTCGCGCCGAGCGGTATTGCGGTGGCGAAAGATGCTTCCTGCGCTATCGAGAGCTCGGCTATCCTCAGCTTGCCAGTTCGAAAATGGACCTGCCATATGATTGAATCTTTATTTCAACTTTACACCTAGGTTTACAGCTGTCTTGTCAGCTGTAAACCTAGGTGTCATACTAAAGCCCCAAGATTCGCCAAAAGAGAGGGGCCTTGATGGCACAGAGCGCGAACATGGATGCGTCGGAGCTTGCACGCGATATCGCGGCCGGCCTAGCATCGGCAACGACGGCAACGGAGCGCGCGGCACTGGTGCCCGCAGAGCTCGTCGAGGCCATTCAGCAACTAAAAACCCAACGTGACGCGGTAATCCTGGCGCACTATTACGTGGCGCCCGAGGTGCAGGCCGTGGCTGATTACGTCGGCGACAGCTTCTACCTGGCAAAGCTCGCCAAGAGCCTGCCGCAGCAGACCATCGTGCTGTGCGGCGTGGAGTTTATGGGCGAGAGCGCCAAGCTGCTCAATCCCACTAAGACCGTGCTGCTGCCCGAGCCGGGCGCGGACTGTCCCATGGCGCACATGGTCAAGCGCGAGACGGTCGACGCGGCGCGCGCCGAGTACGGCGACGACCTGGCTGTCGTCTGCTACGTCAACTCCACGGTCGAGATCAAGAGCTGGAGCGACGTGTGCGTCACCAGCTCCAACGCCGTTAAGATCGTGTCCGAGCTGCCGCAGCAGCATATTCTGTTCATTCCCGACCAAAACCTGGGCCGCTTCGTAGCCGAGCAGGTGCCGCAAAAGCACGTCATCCTCAACAACGGCTACTGTCCGCGTCATCACATCATCACCGTCGAGCAGATCGTCGACGCGCAGGAGGCGCACCCCGACGCGCTCGTGCTGGCGCACCCCGAGTGCAAGGCCGACGTCCTGGCCGAGGCCGACTACATCGGCTCTACTGCCGGCATCATCAAGTATGCCGAGGAGTCCGATGCGAGCGAGTTCATTATCGTGACGGTTCGCGGCGTGCTCTACGAGCTCGAGCGCCGCTGCCAGGGCACCGGCAAGAAGTTCTACTTCCCCGCGGTGCAGCCCACCTGCGTCAACATGGATCTCATCACGCTCGAAAAGCTCGTGCGCTGCCTGGAGACGGGCGAGGGCGAGGTGCAGATCGGCGTGTCGGACGAGGCTGCCGACCAGGCCAAACTTACGCTCGACCGTATGCTCGAGTGCGCAGCACGCTAAGCCAGATGTGACATGAGGGACCATCCCTTATGCCATATTACAAGGGAGAGGATTCCTGTGGAAACCAAGCAATACCCCGATATGGAGTGCGACGTCGTCATTGCCGGCTGCGGCGTGGCGGGCCTGTACGCAGCTCTCAACCTGCCGACGAGCACACGCGTGATCATGCTTTCCAAGGGCGCCGTCGACGAGTGCGATTCGATGCTTGCGCAGGGCGGCATCTGCGTGCTGCCCGAGGGCTCGGACTACGATGCCTTCTTTGAGGACACCATGCACGCCGGCCACTACGAAAACCGCCGCGAGAGCGTCGACATCATGATTCGCTCGAGCCGCTCGGTCATCAACGACCTGCTGGCCATGGGCGTGGATTTTGAGCGCAAGGCCGACGGCAGCCTCAACTTTACCCGCGAGGGCGCGCACAGCCGTCCGCGCATTGCCTTCCATGCCGACATTACGGGCAAGGAGATTACGACCAAGCTGCTCCAGGCCGTTCGCAAGCTGGATAACGTGCAGATTTTGGAGCACGTGGCCATGACCGACATCCTGACGGGTGAGCGTGACGGCGCCACGGTGTGCACCGGCGTCGTCGCCGTTCCCGTGGACGAGAACAACTCGGTTCGTCCCGCCGACGAGCTGGTAAATACCGCCGAGGGCGCGCATGCCGGCGAGCCGTTTAAGATCCATGCCCGCCACACGCTGTGGGCAACGGGCGGCATCGGCGGCGTATACGACCATTCGACCAACTACCCGCAGCTCACGGGCGATGCCTGCTACATCGCTCAGGAGCATGGCATTAAGATGGAGCATCTGGACTACGTGCAGATTCACCCCACGGGACTGTTCTCGCCGCAGCCGGGTCGCACCTTCCTGATCAGCGAGAGTTGCCGCGGCGAGGGCGCGATTTTGCTCAACGCCGCCGGCGAGCGCTTTACCGATGAGCTTCAGCCGCGCGATGTGGTCGCCGCCGCTATTCGCGAGCAGATGAAGCAGGACGGTGCCGAGCACGAGTGGCTGAGTTTTGCCCCCGTCGAGCGCGATGTGGTGACCGGGCACTTCGCCAACATTCGCGCGCGCTGCCTGGAGGACGGTCGCGACATCTTGGACGAGCCCATCCCCGTTACGCCCACGCAGCACTACTTTATGGGCGGCGTATGGGTCGATAAGGACGGCCGCACTTCGATGCCAGAGCTCTACGCCGCGGGCGAGACGGCTTGCAATGGCGTTCACGGCAAGAATCGCCTTGCATCAAACAGCCTGCTCGAGGCGCTGGTCTGGGGTCGTCGCGCCGCGTGGCGCATGCGTACCGGCGAGTCGCTGGCCGTGGAGCAGGCGGGCGATCCCGCGCTCGATGGCCGTCATCGCGCCCTGAGCGCCGACACCCTGGCAATCGATGATTTGGCCCGTGCTGCCGGCACGCAGGCCGTGGAGGAGTAGACCATGAATCCCATTACCATGAAGCTCGTCGTCGATGATCTGATTCTGCAGGCTCTGCGCGAGGACATTACCTTTGAGGACGTGAGCACGGCGAGCGTGTGCCCCACGGCGCGTCCCGCCACGGTGGAGCTTATCGCCAAGGCCGACGGCATCATCGCCGGCTTGGATGTGTTTGCCCGCACCTTTGAGCTGCTGGATTCGCAGAGCTCGGTGCTGTTTGATGTTGCCGACGGTGACGAGGTGCATGCCGGCGACCACGTGGGTCAGGTGCGCGGCGATGCGCGTGTGCTGCTTTCGGGCGAGCGCGTGGCGCTCAACTACCTGCAGCGCATGAGCGGCATCGCTACCTATACGCACAGCATGGCCGCGGCGCTCGAGGGAACCAAGACCGTGCTCGTCGACACGCGCAAGACCACACCGGGCATGCGCGTGTTTGAGAAGGCGGCGGTTGAGATTGGCGGCGGCAGCAACCACCGTTACAACCTGTCGACGGCCGTCATGCTCAAGGACAACCACATCGATGCCGCCGGTGGCGTGACGCGCGCGATCGAGATGGCGCGCGCCCATGCATCGTTTACCACGACGGTCGAGATCGAGTGCGAGAACCTGGACATGGTGCGCGAGGCCGTGGAGGCCGGCGCCGACATCATCATGTTCGACAACATGACCCATGACGACATGGCCGCCGCTATTGAACTTATCGCCGGCCGCGCCAAGACCGAGTGCTCGGGCAACGTGGATGCCAGCAATATCCGCGCGCTTGCCGACCTGGGCGTTGACTTTATTAGCTCGGGCGCCCTGACGCACTCCGCGCCGATCCTCGACCTCTCGCTTAAGCACCTGCGTCTGCTGGACGGTAAATAATGAACGCCCGCGAGCGTCGCCGTGCCATCATGGCCGTGCTCGAGGGGGCCAAGGGGCCCGTATCGGGCAGCGCGCTTGCCCGCGAGGTGGGTGTGAGCCGCCAGATCGTGGTGCAGGACATCGCCCTGCTGCGCGCCGATGGGCACGATATCGTGGCGACCAACCGCGGCTACGTGCTGCAGGAGGCCCCCAGCAGCCCCGCCGTGCCTACGCGCTTGGTCAAGGTTCGCCACAGCGTGGAGCAGGCAGGCGATGAGCTCACGAGTATCGTCGACGCCGGCGGCGCCGTGCTCAACGTGATTGTCAATCACCGCGTGTACGGTAAGATTACGGCCGACCTGGACATCCGCAATCGTCGCGATGTCGAGCGCTATCTGCGCGATATCGAGAGCGGCAAGAGCTTTCCGCTGCTGACGGTGACCAGCGGCTACCACTTCCATCGCATTGCGGCGGAGGACGAACAGACCCTCGACGAGATCGAGGCGATGCTCAAGGAAAAAGGCTACCTAGCAGACCTGATGCCCTACGAAGACGATTTGTCCTAGTCGACGCCGCATCTATAAGTTGCGGTGAAATAGTTCCTAAAATCGGCATCCAAGACATAAAACAGGAACTATTCCACCGCAACTGCCAAGGGTCCCGCTCCAAATTAGCTGCCCACATATGCAAAAGGAGGCCTCCGCGGCGATGCGGAAGCCTCCTTTTTTGTGCACGGTGTACTTTTGAGTGTGCAAGTGGGGGAGTTGTTACTCCTCGACGATCTCGGTGATCGCGCCAGCGGGGCAAGCGTCCTGGCAAGCGCCACAGGCGACGCAGGAGTCCTCGTCAGCGACGGTAGCGACGTCCTGGAGCTCCAGAACGCCAGCGGGGCAGGAGTCGACGCAAACGCCACAAGCGATGCACTCGTCGGCATCAATTACGGGATGAGCCATGGTAGTTTCCTCTCTGTTGACCGACGCTACAGGCGATGCGCGCCGGTTTGATTCGGGCAAAAACATACCACGGGAGCGACCGTTTGCAATACCCTCTGGCCGGCATCTTCATACCGTTCGCCGAGTATGCCAAGGTTTACTAAAAAACGCGCAGGTGGGGCCGTTGAGCTGCATAAATGTTAGCTAAAGGTGACTTGAAATATAGGGCGATTGAGCGTGCTTGCGGAAACCGCATCCCATTATTTTGTCGAAAAACGGGTTGCAGTTTCCGGTTAGGCCCGCTAGCGGAAAATGCGAGCCGGTATCAGCTCTCAAAACGGGATACGGTTTCCGGTTGAGCCTTCAGACGGAAACTGCGACCCGGAATCCACGCTCAAACCGGGATGAGCTTTCCGCAAGACGGCCCCCAGGCACCCCCGGACGCAAACCTCAGCCATCTCTACATAGATCTCGATAGATTTGCCGAGAACTCAAACAGTGCGTCTACCTGCGCATTTAAGAACCTAAACTCTCAGCAATAAGAAATCTTATATGAATTGACTTAGATTTTGTATATTCCGGCCCATAAGGGGATACACTACATCCTGAAAGACAAGCCGAAGCGCCGCGCGACAGATCGTCGAGGCGGCGCGAACGCAAAAGAGAGAGGGAATTTCTAATGAGTAAGATTCTTGGTATCGACCTTGGTACTACTAACTCCGCTATGGCCGTCCTCGAGGGCGGTTCTCCGACCATTATCGTGAACGCCGAGGGCGACCGCACCACCCCGTCCGTCGTGGGCTTCCGTGCCGACGGCGACCGCGTCGTGGGTAAGGCCGCTAAGAACCAGGCTGTCACCAACCCCAAGAACACCGTGTTCTCCATCAAGCGCTTCATGGGCCGCAAGTACTCCGAGTGCACCTCCGAGATCAAGACCGTGCCGTATGAGGTCAAGGAGGGCCAGGGTGGCCGTGCCGTCGTCGACATCGAGGGCAAGGATTACACCGCCGAGCAGGTGAGCGCCATGACGCTCGCGAAGATGAAGGCCGACGCCGAGAAGTATCTGGGCGAGACCGTCACCGACGCCGTCATCACCGTCCCGGCCTACTTCAACGACGCCCAGCGTCAGGCCACCAAGGACGCCGGCAAGATCGCTGGCCTCAACGTCAAGCGTATCGTCAACGAGCCGACCGCTGCTGCTCTTGCCTATGGCCTGGACAAGCAGGGCACCGACCAGCGCATCCTGGTCTTCGACCTGGGCGGCGGCACCTTCGACGTCTCCATCCTCGACCTCGCCGACGGCGTGTTTGAGGTTCTGTCCACCTCGGGCGATAACCACCTGGGCGGCGACGACTGGGATCAGCGCGTCATCGATTGGATGGCCGATAAGTTCCAGCAGGAGAACGGTGCCGACCTGCGTCAGGACCCCATGGCCCTGCAGCGTCTGAAGGAGGCCGCCGAGAACGCCAAGAAGGAGCTCTCCGCCGCCCAGCAGACCACCATCAACCTGCCGTTCATTACCATGAACCAGTCCGGCCCGCTGCACCTCAACTACACGCTGACCCGCGCCGAGTTCGAGAAGATCACCCGCGACCTGCTCGAGCGCTGCAAGCAGCCTGTCACCAACGCCCTGCGCGACGCTAAGCTCAAGCTCTCCGATTTGACCGAGGTCATCCTCGTCGGCGGCTCCACCCGTATGCCCGCTGTCCAGGAGCTCGTCAAGACCATGACCGGCAAGCAGCCCAACATGTCCGTGAACCCCGACGAGGTCGTTGCCGACGGTGCTGCCGTCCAGGGCGGCGTGCTCACCGGCGACGTCGAGGGCATCCTGCTGCTCGACGTTACCCCGCTGTCGCTGGGCGTCGAGACCATGGGCGGCATCATGACCAAGATGATCGACCGCAACACCACGATCCCGACCTCCAAGACCGAGGTCTACTCCACCGCTGCCGACAACCAGACCAGCGTCGAGATTAACGTGCTCCAGGGCGAGCGCGAGCTTGCCCGCGACAACAAGTCGCTCGGTAAGTTCCAGCTGACCGGTATCCCGGCTGCCCGCCGCGGCGTGCCGCAGATCGAGGTCACCTTCGACATCGACGCCAACGGTATCGTCAAGGTCTCCGCTAAGGACAAGGGCACCGGCAAGGAGCAGCAGATCACCATTTCCGGCTCCACTGCTCTGTCCGACGACGAAGTCGATCGTATGGTCAAGGACGCCGAGGCTCATGCCGAGGAGGACAAGAAGCAGAAGGAAGAGGTCGAGGTCCGCAACCAGACCGACAGTCTGTGCTACTCCACCGAGCAGACCCTCAACGAGCTGGGCGACAAGGTTTCCGCCGACGTGAAGTCCAAGGCCGAGGCCGCTATCGCCGACGCCAAGAAGGCGCTCGAGGGCTCTGACGTCGAGGCCATCAAGGCCGCCGGCGAGTCCCTGCAGTCCGTGGCCTACGAGCTGGCCCAGGTTGTCTATGCCGACGCTCAGCAGCAGACCGACGGTGCCGCTGGCGCCCAGCCTGCCGACGATGACGTTGTCGACGCCGACTACGAGGTTGTGGACGACGAGGACAAATAATCATGTCCGCCCGTAAAGCTCGCACGGAGGCGGCCGCCGTTGGTGCCGCCCCCGTTGACTCTGAGGAGAAGGACGTGAAGATTCCCGTAGAGGCCGCAGACGTTACCGAGGCCAACGAGGCCCCGGCCGCCGAGGCTGCCGAGAACCAAGTAGAGGATTCCAACAAGGAGGCGACGATGACCGAGGACGAGATGGTGGAAGCCGCTATCCGCGCCGGTGAGGAAGCCGCCGACAACGACTTTAAGCTCAAGTTCGAGCAGGCTCAGAAAGAGCTTGCCGACGTGCGCAATGAGCTCGATGCTGCGGAAGAGGCTCAGAAGGCCGCCGAGGACAAGGCAAAGGACGCCACCGAGCGTACCGCCCGTCTGCAGGCCGACTGGGAGAACTTCCGTCGCCGCACCGCCAATGAGCGTATCGCCGAGCGCGAGCGCGCGACCGAGAAGCTCGTCACCGCGCTGCTGCCGGTGATCGACGATATCGAGCGCGCGATCGACCATGCCCGCAGTCAAGAGCTTTCCGACGACTTTAAGCAGTTCGTCGATGGCGTTGACGCGGTACATGCCAAGCTGCTCGATGTGTTTGCGCACGAGGGCGTTGAGCCCATCGACCCCAAGGGCGAGGCGTTCGATCCGCTCGAGCATCAGGCCGTGGGTCGCGTCGAGGACGCATCGCAGTACGACGAGACCGTCAACGACGTGTACCAGAAGGGCTACCGCATGGCGGACCGCATCCTGCGCTCCGCGATGGTGACGGTGACCTACGGTGGCGAGAAGCGCCCCGCACCGGAGCCCGAAGCGGCGCCCGAGGATGCTGCGGCCGATACGGCCGAGAGCACCGAGGAGTAATTGAGAAGGGCCCCGGGGCAACACCCGGGGCCCTTTCTGGCCTAGTGCCATATGAAAGCATGAGCCGCCGCCCGCTGGGCGGCGGGTGAAACAGGAGAGGAGCTACGATGGCTGCAGGCAAAACCTTCTATGACATCCTGGGCGTATCCAAGAGCGCCTCCGACAAAGAGATCAAGAGCGCGTTTCGCAAGCTCGCGCAAAAATATCACCCCGATGCCGGCGGCGACGAGGCCAAGTTCAAGGAGATCAGCGAGGCCTACGAGACGCTTTCGGACGAGAAGAAGCGCAAAGAGTACGACCAGATGCTCATGTTTGGCGGCATGCCGGGCGCAGGCGGCGCGTATGGCGGAGGCTACGGTGCCGGCGCAGGTGCCAGCGGCTGGGGCGACATCTTCGACAGCATCTTTAGCGGCAACGGCGCCTGGGGCAGCGATTGGGGCTCGGGCTTTGCCGGGGCTGCGGGCGCTGCCGGTGCCGGCGCGGGTCGCAGCCGTGCTCGCAAGGGCGGCGACCTGTCGCTGACCGTCGATGTGACGGCCGAGGACGCGTTTCGCGGCGTGACGCACAAGGTCACCTATCGCATTCCCTCGACAGGCGAGCAGCAGACCATTACGGTCTCGGTGCCCGCGGGCGCGGTCGACGGCGGCAAGCTACGCTACAAGCGTCGCGGCGAGTATGGCGTTGCCGGCGGCGAGCGCGGCGACCTGGTCGTGACCACGCATGTGGAGGAGCACCCGCTGTTTAAGCGCAAGGGTGCCGATGTGACCATGGAGGTGCCGATCTCGGTCTACGAGGCGGCGCTCGGCTGCACGGTTGATGTGCCCACGCCCGGCGGCGCGACGGTTCGTCTGAAGGTGCCCGCTGGCACCCAGACGGGCAAGAAGTTCCGCTTTAAGGAGATGGGTGCGCCCGACGTTAAGCACCGTGGCCGCACAGGCGCGCTGCTCGTCGAAATCAAGGTACAGGTCCCCACGAACCTGTCCGATGACGAGCGCGATGCCATGACCAAGCTGCGCGAGGCCGACACGCGCGATTATCGCGAGAAGGTCAACCGTTACAAGGCGACGTACTAGGGCGGTCGTGGCGCACACCCGCGCCCGCGGGCTTATGATGGACGATAACGAGACGGAAAGGGGTCAGGTAGCATGGCCGAGGACAATAGGAACAAACCGCTGTACATGATCAGCGTGGCGGCCGAGTTGACCGGCATGCATCCGCAGACTCTGCGCGTCTACGAGTCCAAGGGCCTGGTGAACCCCCAGCGCTCGGGCGGCAACACGCGTCTGTATTCGCGTGCCGATATCGAGCGCCTGGAGCTCATCAACCAGCTGACCGACGAGGGCATCAACCTTGCCGGCGTGGTGCGCATCCTCGATATGAAGGAGCGTGCCGAGGAGCGCGAGCGCGAGAACGAAAAGCTTCGCGCCCGCGTGCGCCAGCTCGAGGACGAGCTGCACGAGTACAAGATGCAGAAGAAGATCACCGCCCTGGCCCCGCGCGACGGCTCAGTCAACCCCGAGCAAGTCATGCGCAAACTTTTGGGCGCCGGCGGGGATTTGTAGTTACGCGGGTTTACCAACCCGCGTAACCAGTTGACGCTGCAAGCCCGCCAGAGCGGCAATCTGCCTTTCAACTTCGGCGGCATGACCAGAAGGTCAATGCCGCCTCGTTTCAAGGCACCTTGCTCGCTCTGGCGGGATTTCGCTCATATGACCCAATCCGCTGTCAAGAGCCACAATGGCCCCGCCGACCGCTTGCAATCGGTCGGCGGGGCCTGCCGTTAACCCGTCCCGGTCCGCCCCCGGCATGTCATCGACGCCTTCGGCTCAGTCTCATATCCGCGGATACCGTTCTGCCGGCCCGCACTCCATTCCTTCGGCGGGGTTCCCCAAGTCTGTCGAGGCGCATGCGGAGGGCTCCGCGCGCACAGCGAAATAGGGGGTGTCCCCGAAGGCCGCCCGGCTCGCCGGGACGGGGGCTATGTCTATTCCGCGCCCTCCCGGCACATCATGCCGAGGGCCCAGAGCCACCTCACGAGCTCGGCCGCGGTGGCC
>NZ_KN214134.1:186385-190082 GCF_000763055.1 Collinsella sp. 4_8_47FAA
TGCCTTCGACCTCGGGGGAGGGGACCCATACGGGGGAGATGTCGTGGGCGAGTATCGCCTTGGCCATCCTGGCGGCGTCGTTCCTGTCGTTCTTGGAGGCCGAGTCGGCGGCCGACCTGGGGATCTTCGAGACCGCGGCGACGACGCACTCGACGCCGAGCCCGGCGAGCTCCCTTTGCGGGGCGAAGCCGAGGTAGCCGCTCTCGTAGGCCGCGAGCGACGGCCCGGGGAGCCCATCCATCCACCCGGCGATCTCGCCCCAGGGGTTGCCGGGGAACCTCCTCGTCACGGCCTCGCCGGTGTCCGCGTCGAGGGCGCAGACGGTGGTCGACCTCAGGTGGACGTCCATCCCGAACGCGGTAGAATACTTTGGCATGGGAGCCTCCCAACCTCGTTGCGGCGCGGCTGCGCCTATGGCACTTCAACATCATTGTCGCAGCCCCGACCCGCGGTCACGAGCGGGGGCTCCTGTCTTTTTAGTGCCCTCGGATTGGGTCATAGTGTCTGTCGCTGCCAAAACATCGGTGTTGCCGGGGTAGTCATTGGGGACGTTCTTAAATGGCTAGTCACCGGGGACGTTCTTGTTTGACTAGTCGTTTAAGAACGTCCCCAATGACTACCTTGCACTAAATCTGCCAGCCCTCGCTGGGTTCATCCTTTACTTTACTGAGATAAAGTGAACGTGTAGATTCGTAACCCACTCGCAACCGTTCTATGGCACGATATTGAACGAATGTATGCTATGCGCCCAAATCTTTTGGGCAGAGTAGGAGACAGTATGGTCAAGCTGTACGAGGACGGCATCTACCTGCGCGGCGGCAGCGAGGTTGTGCCTGCGGCCGAGGCTGCCGAGCGCGGTATTACGCAGACGCCCGAGGACGCCAAGCGTGGCACCATCGCGTATTCGATCCTTCAAGCACACAACACGTCCGGCGACCCCGAGGCGCTCAAGATTCGCTTCGACGCCATGGCGAGCCACGACATCACCTTCGTCGGCATCATCCAGACGGCGCGCGCCTCGGGCATGGAGCAGTTCCCGCTGCCTTACGTGCTTACCAACTGCCATAACTCGCTGTGCGCCGTGGGCGGCACCATCAACGAGGACGACCACGTCTTTGGCCTCTCGGCTGCCAAGAAGTACGGCGGCATCTTCGTTCCGCCGCACATCGCCGTCATCCACTCCTTTATGCGTGAGAACTTCGCGGGCTGCGGCAAGATGATTTTGGGCTCCGACTCGCACACCCGCTACGGCGCCCTGGGCACCATGGCCGTGGGCGAGGGCGGCGGCGAGCTGGCAAAGCAGCTGCTGCGTGACACCTACGACGTCGCCTATCCCGGCGTCGTCGCCATCTACCTCACGGGCGCCCCGCGTCCCGGCGTCGGCCCGCACGATGTGGCGCTCGCCATCATCCGAGCCGTCTTTGCCAAGGGCTACGTTAAGAACAAGGTCATGGAGTTTGTGGGCCCCGGCATCGCGAGCATGACGACCGACTACCGCAACGGCATCGACGTCATGACCACCGAGACTACCTGCCTGTCGAGCATCTGGGCCACCGACGAGGACGCGCACGCGTTTTTGACCATGCACGGCCGCGGCGACGACTACCGCGAACTCAAGCCCGCCGATGTTGCCTACTACGACGGCTGCGTCGAGGTCGATCTGTCGAGCATCAAGCCCATGATCGCGCTGCCGTTCCATCCTTCCAACGGCTTTGAGATCGACGAACTCAACGAGAATCTCGAGGACATCCTGCATGAGGTGGAGCTCGAGGCCGCCAAGATCGGCGAGGGCAAGACGCACTTTAGCCTGCTCGACAAGATCGTCGACGGAAGGCTGCACGTGCAGCAGGGCGTTATCGCCGGCTGCTCGGGCGGCAACTACGACTCCGTGGTCCAGGCTGCCCGCGTGCTCAAGGGCGCCAACACCGGCTGCGGCGAGTTCTCGCTGTCGGTCTATCCCACAAGCCAACCCGTGGCGCTCGAGCTTACACGCCGCGGCTACATCTACGACCTTATGGAGGCCGGCGCGATCGTGCGCACGGCATTCTGCGGCCCGTGCTTTGGCGCCGGCGACACGCCTGCCAACAACGGCCTGTCCATCCGCCACACTACGCGCAACTTCCCCAACCGCGAGGGCTCCAAGCCGGGTAATGGCCAGCTGAGCGCCGTGGCCCTGATGGACGCCCGCTCCATTGCGGCGACGGCTGCCAACGGCGGCGTCCTGACGCCGGCGACCGACCTGCCCGAGGAGACTTGGGACGAGGCCTGCGAGTACACCTTTGACGACGCGCCGTACAAAAAGCGCGTGTACTGGGGCTTTGGCAAGGCGGAGCCTGCCGACGAGCTGGTCGAAGGCCCCAACATCAAGCCGTGGCCCGCGATGGAGCCCCTCGGCGACGACATCCTGCTCAAGGTGTGCTCCAAGATCATGGACCCGGTCACCACGACCGACGAGCTCATTCCTTCGGGCGAGACGAGCTCCTTCCGCTCCAACCCTCTGGGTCTGGCCGAGTTTACTCTGAGCCGTCGCGACCCTGCCTACGTGGGTCGCTCCAAGGAGGTCGATGCGGTGGAGAAGCGCCGCGTGGCCGGTGAGTCCGCGGGCGACCTGGCGGCGCTCGATGCCGAGCTTGCGGGCGTGTTTGAGGCACTGGCCGGCGCGGGTGTCGCGGCCGATGCCAAGGCGACCGAGTACGGCTCCATGCTCTATGCCAAGAAGCCCGGTGACGGTTCCGCCCGCGAGCAGGCCGCGAGCTGCCAGCGCGTGATCGGCGGCCTGGCCAACATCGTCCACGAGTACGCCACCAAGCGCTATCGCTCCAACGTGATGAACTGGGGCATGGTGCCCTTCCAGATGGAGGCGGATCCCAACTTTGAGGTGGGCGACTACGTCTTTGTGCCGGGTATCCGTGCCGCGCTCGACGGCGACCTGAAGAACATCGCCGCCTACGTGGTGCGCGCCGACGGTGCGGTTGAGCAGATTGAGCTCTACATTGCCGATATGACGGCCGAGGAGCGTGCCATCGTTAAGGCCGGCTGCCTGATCAACTACAACAAGTTCAAGGCCGCTGCCGAGTAACGCGCTTAATTGTCCGCCCGGGGCTTACCCTTTCCCGCCCGCTCACGCGCTTCGCGAGGGTCGCGTTCGGGAAAGGATAAGCCCCGGGCTACATTTCTGCGTTCTCGTTGGGTCTTGAGGGACGCTAGTAAATAGACTTGCTTGATGCCGCCTCTCTTAATGGGGCGGCTTCTTTTTGTCGAAAACCACCACAAAGGGGACAGTGAACTGCGCCCCGAAACTTGGACTGAACAAATAGCGACTACGCCGCAAGGGCCCGGTTCCGGAACTCCTCCGGCGTCAGGCCCTTCAATCTTACCTGCCTGCGCCGCGTGTTCCAATGGTCTATGTACTCCTCCAGGTCGCGCTTGAAGTCCCCGAAGCTGCCCCACTCCCTGCCGCGGTAGAACTCGTCCTTCACGTGGCCGAAGAGCTGCTCGGTGGCGGCGTTGTCGATGCAGTTCCCCTTGCGCGACATGCTCTGGGTGATGCCCGCCCCCTCCAGCCTGGAGGCGTAGGACTCGTGCTGGTACTGCCAGCCCATGTCCGAGTGCATGGTCGGCGCCGCCCCGTCGGGCAGGGCCTCGAGGAGCCGGTCGAGCATCCTGTGCTGCTGGGCGAGGTCCGGCGAGGTCGATA
>NZ_KN214134.1:190206-203636 GCF_000763055.1 Collinsella sp. 4_8_47FAA
GGGGACTTCGACCTGATCCCGAACTCGGCCATAGCGTCGGCCTTCGCCATCCCGCCGTCGACCACGGCCGACGCCGCGGCGACCCTCTGCTCGAATGTGTACCTGGATTGTTTCCCGCCCATGGACAGCAGCGCCTCGCTTCCGAACGCCCGGTATACCCACTGCCATTCTCTCACGGTCTCGCGGGGGACGGACAGGGCCTCGGCCGCCGGCTTGCAGCCGACGCCGGCGTCGAAGAGCTCGACGGCCCGCCTCCTGGACTCCAGGTCGTGCTTCACCCTGAGGTCTATACTCATGGAAAACCTCCCATTTCCCGATGTCCAAGAAATGGGAGGCAGTTCACAGGCACCTTCGTGGTGGTTTGGCGGTTTGTCTCGTTCTGTAACAGGTAGACCCTTATTTGCCGAGTAGTTGTTACAAATCTAGATAAACGGGCACCGCTGAACAATTCATCTCGATCCGTAACATCTGGACCCAAAAACGGCCGCTAGATGTTACAGATTGAGATGGTGAACGCCGGGGCCGAAGATCACCACAAAGGGGCCTGTCCCTTTCGTGGTGGCGGGGGGGGGCGAGCTCGATGCTGCCGTGCTCGCTGAACGACATTCTAATGAGCGTCTCTACAGGATTTCATCTGGGCTGGCGGGCTTGATTGTTTTGGGGATGCCGAGTTTGGATGACGCGAAATCGTCAACATTGTCCTTAATTCCGTCTTTGGTGTAGACAGTGACCATATAGGTGCTGTGTCCGAATTCGCCCTTGTCGCGTGTTGCCCAGGCATCCCAGTAGGCGGCCCCGTTTCGCCCTTTGATTATTCCGACACGGCGGAGTTCTGTTCGCTTTAATTTCCGGTTGCTATAGATGGTTCGACCGGCTTCCGCGGTGAGCCCGCACTGTCCAAGCAGCTTGTCGAGGACTTGGTTCATGTGGCGCTCATCGGTGTTTGGTGCGTAGTCGTAGGCGAGGGTGATGGAGTCGAGTGGCTGGTCGTCGATCAGATAGTTTAGCGCCTGAGGTTCAAGGCAGAAATAGGGGGAGCATCCGTCGACCTTGCCGAGCAACGGTAACTTGGACTGCCAACTTCCGGTGGGAATTGCATATTCGTAGAACACGCCACGGCAGACAAAGGAGAGCGAGGTGGCACGCGAGCCGGCGTCGATCATCCCGCAAAGATCGAAGGGCGAGGCGATACCAAAAGAAAAGGGCGTGATGACGATAAGGAAGAGCATCACGATGGGTATGGCGAAAATGGTAATGACGTTGCGACCGGTGGAATGAGACGGCTTCATATGCGCTCCTCGAGACAAAGATCTGTTGAGGATAGGCAGAAATGGATATGTTCAGAGAACAATTCAAGTTTAATCTCATGGCGCGAGATGGTCGACCGTTAGCGTCGAAAACCACCACAAAGGTGCCTGTCCCCTTTGTGATGGTGAGGAGCGCGCGGCTTCTTTTGGTAATAGTGTTAGCTGGCGGTATCATTAGTGCAGGTGCCGAAGGTTTGCATTGTGGGGTGTTTTGCCGTGAGCCGTTCTGCCCGTATTGGATTGATTGTCTTGGCGCTTGCGATCGCTGTGGTTGGCGCGGGTGCTGTCGGTATGGCATTTCTACCTGCTGCGGTGACGGAGCCGGTGGTCAAGCCTGTGATTCAATCTGTCGAACTTCTGACCGGCGACGACAAGCCCGAGACCATTACCGTTGATTTTGATGAGCAGCCGGCTGTGCTGGGTATTAGCAATTATCCGCGTATTCAGCTTGGGGCCATGCGCTATACCACGGATACAAGCCTGATCGATAGGGCGTCCGAGCTACTCAAGGGCAAAACATTTAAGCGCTGGTACGGATATGCGTCCTATCGGGCAAAAGCGAACGACATGGTTGGCGGATGCCACTCTTCTATCGAGCTGGACACTGCAAACGGCGCAAAGTTATGTGATGTCTCGTACGATCCGGGCTACGAGGGCAATGAGGGTCCGGGCATCTACATCATGGACGGCGATGTCGCCTATGTCATGGAGGGCGACCAGACCGAGCTCAACGATTTTATGGGTCAGTGTATCCAAGATGCCTATGAACAGACCTGCTTGCCTGACCCGCAGACTGCACGCGATAGTGGGTCTGCCCGTACATGGCTGTTCGAGGATGAGATGCCCTGGACCGTCGAATCGGGAAGTATGGGTTCGGCGAAGGAGTAGAGACCGCGACCACCACAAAGGTGCCTATCCTCTTTGTGGTGGTTTTCGGTCTGTCTCGATCTGTAACATCTTGGCCGCTAAAAGTGGGCTTGGTGTTACAGATTTAGATTTTTGATCCGGGTGTTTTCTGTTCGTCTCGATTTGTAACAGATAGAGCTCTATTTGCTGACTAGATGTTACAGATTGAGATAGTAAGGGGACGAGGCCGTAGCGGGTGAGCGCACCTGCTTCCTATCTTTCAATCACTCAGAAAATCTTATATATAGAGACTTAGATTTGTGTATAAGATCGCGCAAAGCTGGCAACAATACTTCTCGAACAACGTGAAGCCGCCCCGTAGGGCGGCCGCCCCAAGAGAGGTGATTCCATGAGAATCGATAAGCTAGCAATGACGTCGCGCGAGGCGCTGCAGACCGCCATGAGCACGGCTGCCGACGCGCAGGCCGGCGCGGTAGAGCCGATTCACCTGCTGTCCGCCCTGCTCGGTGCCGGCGAGCGCAATATCTCCGTGATCATCGAGCGCATTGGTGCCGACCCGGCTCAGCTCGCACGCTCCACACAAGATGCTATCGACCGCGCGCCCAAGGTTTCGGGCGAGGGCCAGCAGATGGGTCTGTCTAACGAGCTCGTCCGCGTCATCGAGAAGGCCGAGAAGAAGGCCACCAAGATGGGTGACAGCTTTGTGGTGACCGAGCATCTGCTGATGGCGCTTGCCGAGGACAAGGGCGAGGCCGGCCGCGTGCTGCGCGATGCCGGCGTGACCAAGGAGCGCATCGAGCAGGTCTACGAGGAGCTACGTGGCGATGACCGCGTGACGTCTGCCGAGGATAAGACTCAGTTTGAGGCGCTGGAGCAGTACGGCCGCAACATCTGCGACCTGGCCCGCGCCGGCAAACTCGATCCGGTCATCGGCCGTACCGACGAGATCCGTCGTACCATCCAGGTCCTGTCCCGCCGCACCAAGAACAACCCCGTGCTCATCGGCGAGCCGGGCGTCGGCAAGACCGCCATCGTCGAGGGCATCGCCCAGCGTATCGTGGCCGGCGACGTGCCGAGCACCCTGCGCGACCGCGACCTCATCGAGCTCGACATGAGCGCGCTGGTCGCCGGTGCCAAGTACCGCGGCGAGTTCGAGGACCGCTTGAAGGCCGTGCTCAAGGAGGTTCAAAAATCCGAAGGCAAGGTCATCCTGTTCATCGATGAGCTCCACACCATCGTGGGCGCGGGTGCCACCGAGGGCTCTATGGACGCCGGCAATATCCTCAAGCCGGCGCTCGCCCGTGGCGACCTGCATGCGATCGGCGCGACCACGCTCGACGAATACCGCAAGTACATCGAGAAGGACGCGGCGCTCGCCCGTCGTTTCCAGACCGTGATGGTCTCCGAGCCCACCGTCGAGGACACCATCTCGATCCTGCGTGGCCTCAAGGAGAAGTACGAGATCTTCCACGGCGTGCACATCACCGATAGCGCGCTCGTGGCGGCTGCCGACCTCTCCGATCGCTATATCGCCGACCGCTTCCTGCCCGACAAGGCCATCGACCTGGTCGATGAGGCGGCAAGCCGCCTGCGCATGGAGCTCGACAGCATGCCGGTCGAGATCGACGCCACCACACGTCAACTCACCCAGCTGCAGATCGAAGAGCAGGCACTCATGAAGGAGACCGACGACGCCTCCAAGGAGCGTCTGGAGGCCCTGCGTCAGGAGATTGCCGAGGTCCAGGAAAAGCTCAATGTGCAAAAGGCTGGCTGGCTCAACCAAAAGAACGCCATCGACCACGTGCAGGAGCTTAAGGGCCAGCTTGACGAGGCCAAGAGCGAAGAGGAGCGTGCAACGCGCAACGGCGACCTGGGCCGTGCGTCCGAGCTGCGCTTCTCCGTGATTCCGGGCCTGCAGCAGCAGATTCAGGATTCCGAGGCTGCGCTCGAGGCACAAAAGCAGCAGGACGGCGAGGGCCTCAACGAGCAGGTGACCTCCGACGAGATCGCCGAGGTCGTGAGTGCCTGGACCGGCGTGCCCGTGTCCAAGATGATGCAGGGCGAGCTCGACAAGCTGAAGGGCCTGGAGGGCGAGCTGCATAAGCGCGTCATCGGTCAGGACGAGGCCGTCTCCGCCGTCGCCGCAGCTGTGCGTCGCAGCCGTGCGGGCCTCTCCGATCCGGACAAGCCCATCGGCAGCTTCTTCTTCCTGGGCCCCACTGGCGTGGGCAAGACCGAGCTCGCCAAGGCGCTTGCCGAGTGCCTGTTCGACGACGAGCGCGCGCTCGTGCGTATCGATATGTCCGAGTACATGGAGAAGTTCAGCGTCCAGCGTCTGATCGGTGCGCCCCCGGGATACGTGGGTTACGACGAGGGCGGCCAGCTCACCGAGGCCGTGCGCCGTCGTCCGTACTCCGTGATCTTGCTCGACGAGATGGAGAAGGCCCATCCGGATGTCTTTAACGTGCTACTACAGGTGCTTGACGACGGCCGTCTGACCGACGGTCAGGGTCGCCAGGTGTCCTTCAAGAACACGATCATTATCATGACGTCTAATGTGGGCTCCAAGGCTATCGCCGAGCTTTCCGGCAAGGACGAGGAGGAGATGCGCCATCAGGTCGACGCGGCCATGGCTCAGACCTTCCGCCCCGAGTTCCTCAACCGTATCGACGATATCGTGGTGTTCCATCCGCTCGGCATGGCGCAGATCGAGAAGATCGTCGACATTCAGCTCGCCGACGTCCGCGCGCGTCTGGCCAAGGAGCGCATGACGCTTGCCATCACCCCGGCGGCCAAGCAGATGCTCGCCGTGGGCGGCTTGGATCCCGTGTTCGGTGCCCGTCCGCTCAAGCGTCTGGTTCAGCGCGAGGTCGTGGATGCCATCGCGGCCGCCATCATCGACGGTACGGTGCGCGAGGGCGATCAGGTGACGGTCGATGTCGACAAGGACGGCGGCTTTACCGTCGTGTGCGACAACACGCCGGCGGCCACCTACGAGGTCCCCGACGCCGAGTAGATTTTGGGCCATGCCTTAAAAACTACTAGCCGTCTCTAAACGCCAAGGGCGGCGGATCCAATTGGGTCCGCCGCCCTTTTTCGTGCGACAATCGATGGTGTTGAACACAATTGCACGGCAAGGAGATATGCAGATGAAAGACGAGAACAAGACGAACGCACCGGCGACTGAGGCGGCGCCCGCCGCACCCGCCGCACCCGCCGCACCCAAGCCTGCGCCTAAGCCGGCACCCAAGCCGCGCGACCCCTATATCCGCGCCGAGAACGAGGACGATGACGGCTACGATCCCTACAGCGATCGCCGCCCCGAGCGCGAGCCACTGTTCGAAGCCGATCCGTGGCGCTGAGTGCCATCCAAAAGGCCACCAATAAGTTGCGGTGAAATAGGGACTATTTTGCGGTTTTACCAGCAAAAACAGTCCATATTTCACCGCAACTGCGTTAGGGGTGTGGGTGTTGGGCGGCTGTCTTCGGGCCGGCTAGTCCTGGGCCTTGATGCTCGGCAGGAGAATCTGGGCGAGGTAGTCGGTCTCGAGTTTGGTCGCGGCGTCGGCTTTGCCGTCTTTGCCGACCAGCACTTTTTTGATCTGGCTATAGGTATAGCGGTTGCCGGTCGTAAGTTCGACAAGCTCAACTGCAGTGTCCATGGGGTAGGTCGACACGGGGTCTTGCGTGCGTCCGTTGATGGTCTGGGGCACCACATACGGATAAACGGGGCCGCTGGCGTAGACGGTGTAGCCGTTGCCGAGGTTTGCCGCACCCAAAACTGCGTCGCCCTCATCGGGCGTAAAGCTCTCGCCGTCGCGCACCGTGACAAGCGTCACAAGCGGCGTGTTCGTGTCGCCGGCAAGATATATGCACAGCGTGCTGCCGTTTTGCCAAGTCGCGACTTTGCCGTACCACTCAACGGGAATATCGAGCTGATACAGGTCCGTTGCCTTATGTCGAGCATCGGCGTCGCGGGCCGCCTGCGCCTTGCGGGAGCTCACGGCGTTGGTCGCGGCGTCGCGTCGCGCGGTTGCCGCCTGCTGGAGTACCTTTGCGACCGCGGCGGAATTCACCCCGCCTTCCTCGGCATACTTGGCGGCGGCATCGATCTGGTCGTCGGTCACCGTGTCGGCCGAAGGCACCTCGAGCTTAAAGGTGGCCTGGGCACTCAAATCCTGCCCATCGCTCTTAATGGCGACCTGCGCCTTGGTGGTCGGGACGGTGTAGATGGTGCCGTCGGCCGCGATGGGGGAGGCGGCAATGGAGAGCGTGTAATCGCCGGGCAGCAGCTTAACGCCGCGACCGTGCTCGTCAACATAGAGCGTTTCGCTCACGGAAGAACCGTCGGAATCCTGCCCGCTCACCTGCACGGGAATCTTGGAGCCAGTTGAGCAGTCGAGGCCCGCGGCATGCACGCCAATCTGCACCGACATCATCGTGTGGGCATTGGCGGCGACAGCGGCAGCCTGCTCTTGTTGATATCCGTTCCAGGCAGCATAGCCTGCACCGCCGGCGACAAGCGCGACGGCCACGACGCCGGCGACCATCAGATTGCGGCGCTTTGGCGACATCTTGCGATGGCGGACCTCGGCTTCGCGTGCCGAGGGAACGGACGGCAGGGGAATATCGCCCATGGCGATGGTCTCATCGACGACAGGAGCAGAGCCTAGGCCGGGGAGCTCGCGGGTCAGCGAATCCTCGGCCGGCAAGCTGTCGAGCAAGATGGTTTCCTCGCTCGTATCGGATTCGGTCTGGTCGTCGGCCTCACATTCGGATTCCTCGTGCCCCGCCTCGTCTTCGGTGGGCGCGGCGCCATCGTCTTTTGCATCCTGATCATCGGGCTGCGCCTCGATTTCCGGCTCATCCTGCGCATCGACGCTCGAATCGTCAAACGCAATCTCGGCCAGCGCGATCTGGTCTAGGCTCTCCAGGGCCTCGGCGCACGCTTCTGCATCTTGGGCCGCATCCTCTTGGTCCATCGTCTCATCTTTCATATATCCCCCAAGCTCAATATCGGGACAACACTGTACCCAAAAACGGGACCCCATAGAGCCGCCGCATGATTTGAAATCCGATTTTAAATATGCGCATGTTTTTGAATAGATGAATAGAGGCGCGACGACAAAAGCCCCCGAAAAGCGAGCGAAACGCTTTCCGGGGGCTCTGCGAGACATTGGATTGAAAATCCTGGCGGGCGGGCCTATGCCCAAGCGCCAACAGCGACCAACATGTTACTCGGCGTGCGCGTAATCAACCTTGGCGCGGCGAGCGGTAGCCTTCTCCCAATCGCTGGTGCCCTCAAAGACATCCTGCTTGTAGGGATTGCGGCCGAGCTTCTTGGCGCGGTAGGCGATGTAGATGATCGCGGCGACATTGGCGACCAGTGCGGCGATCGAGACCGCGGTGGCGGCGCCGGGGTCGAGCGTGGAGTGGGTCACAAAGATGGACTCCTCCTGGAAGTACGGGAACACCTGGGCAAACATGCACCAAATGGCCAGCGTAAAGGCGCGGTTCTGGATCCAGCCACCCTTGTTCCAGATAAAGGCGGCGACGGTGGGCGCCAGCAGCAGCGCAAAGCCGCAGAACCAGGAGTGGGTGGGCAGGCAGTTGTAGGTGTAGCAGAAGTTCCAGATATCGTAGGCGATGATGTAGACCCAGGTCATGTCGGGCCACAGCATGTCGGTCTTGTCCTCGGAGGCGTAGACGCTCCACCAACCGGTCATGCAGAAGATGTTGATGATACCCGCGATGCCGTTGAACACGTTGTTCCAGCCGGCCAGCTGCGTAGCACCTTCGGAGGTGACCCAGGTGGACTCGCCCAGGACAAAGAAGTGATAGGCGCTCTCGAAGTCGGACACGACGGCGATCATGATGTTGATGGCGACGATCACAAACGGCCATGCGCGGAACCAATGCGCCTTGCCGATCTTGCCCCACTGGTACTTAATGGCAATGAAGCCCCAGCAACCGGCCAGCGCCGCGTATACCTTGGCGTAGTGGAACCAGCTGTTCTGGTACACATGGGTGGGGTTGGTGAGTGCCCACTCGGCACCCTGCGAAACGCCGATGGCGATGGCGACGCAGTAGATGGTCATGGCCAGCGGAGCCACGCCAAAGATGATTGCCGCGCCCAGCTTGGTGCGGCGGCCGACCTCGTTGAGCACGATGAGGCCAATAAAGACCATGGCCCATCCGGCCCAGTGGATAAGGGTATCGCTACCCCAAACATCGAACAGCATGCTGCTCTCCTTTCACACGCCCGCGGCCCCTCTTCCGATCGCGGGCAGTTTGGCCAAATGTCGTCAGTTCTGGGGATTGCGCTCCGGATACTTGGCGGTATAGCCCTCGATGTGGAGTGTCGAGGCGATGATTTCCTTGACCGTCTCGTCGGGCACATCGGGGTGCGTGCGGATATACATCAACAACCCCATGATGAGGGTGTAGAACGTCTCGTAGACATGGTCGATGCGTAGCTCATGATGGGCGACAAAGTCCACCACGGTGGTGTCGCAGATATACTGCGCCACGCGCTGGACCACGTTGTGCAAAAAGCCGCCGTAGAGCGCGCCGCTGCTTGAGGTGAGCGTACTCGGCAGCTCGTGGCCGCTGACGACCAGGCGCTTGAAGAGCGGGGCGACGGTGTCGAGTGCGCCCTCGATATCACCGGCGATGCGGCTGGCATTCCACTGCTCGAGCTCGGCGATAAAACCGTCGATTGCCTCGTCCATGACAGCGGTGACGGCGGCGTCCATATCGGCAAAGTAGTGGTAGAACAATGAGCGCGTGCAGCCGGCGCGTTTGGTCACGGCCGAGACAGATAGATGCGACACACCCAGCTCGGAACTCACGGTGCGCACGGCGGCGAGGATCTCGCGACGGCGTTCGTCGCCCGTCAGACGTTTGGCCGTGCTGTCGGGCGCGGGGACGGCATCGGCCACAGAGGTATCTGCTGTGTTGTTGCCCATGTTTTGCCGCCTTTCATCCTCTTTTGCCTGACCGTTCACCTAACAGTCTTGAATATTGTTGACGGTTCGTCAATACTATTTTTGACACAATGTCAACAATGGCGGGTGAACGGCATGGGGCATGCTCGACCTGCAAAAAAAGAGGGGCGCTGCGGCCTCGTCGGGCTGCGGCAAGAGAAGGGACAACCATGATTCTCAACGGACCGGGAATTAGCTACACCGAGCCCGACATTGGTTCGGAGTTCGTGCCGCCGCTGCCAGAGCATCCGCGCGAGGCAATCGTCAAGCTGTGCGAGCACTGCACTAACCGTCTGCTGCATCGCGACGAGCTGCTGGGCTGCGAGTACTGGTCGTTTGCCGAGGCCGCGACCGACGAGCAGGCCGAGGTGCTCTGCAAGATGAAGATGCGCCGTCCCTATACGCTGCCCGAGATGGTCAAGCTCACCGGCATGCCCGAGGCCCAGATCGAGAAGATGCTCGACGACATGAGCTACACGGGTCTGCTCGAGTACAACTGGGAAAATCTCGAGCGCGCCAAGCAGTGGGTGCTGCCCATGCTGGTACCGGGTTCCGCCGAGTTCCTCAACATGCGCGTGAGCCAGCTCGAGGAGCATCCGGTCTATGCCAAGTTCTTTGAGCAGGCCTCCAAGGGGCCGCTGTCCAAAGCCACGCCGATGGTGCCGCCCGGAGGTGCCGGTATCGGCATGCACGTCATTCCGGTCGAGAAGGCTATCGATGCTTCGAGCACCTCGGTGCCTATTGAGCATATCGAGCACTGGCTCGACAAATACGAGGGTAAGTATGCCGCCAGCACCTGCAGCTGCCGCGCGAGCCGTCGCGTGATGGGCGAGGGCTGCGCCGACGACCCCGCCGACTGGTGCATTGCCGTGGGCGATATGGCCGACTATGTGGTTGAGACCGACCGCGGCCACTATGTGACGCGCGACGAGGTTTACGACATCCTGCGCCAGGCCGAGGACAACGGCTTTGTGCACCAGATCACCAACATTGACGGCGAGAACAAAATTTTCGCCATCTGCAACTGCAACGTCAACGTGTGCTACGCCCTGCGCACCTCTCAGCTGTTCAACACGCCCAACCTGTCGCGCTCGGCCTATGTCGCCAAGGTCGAGAAGGACAAGTGCGTGGCCTGCGGTCGCTGCGTTGAGGTGTGTCCGGCCGGCGCCGCCAAGCTGGGCCAGAAGCTCTGCAGCAAAAAGGCCGGCGGCCGCTTACCCGAGTATCCGCGCCAGGAGCTGCCCGATGCCACCAAGTGGGACCACACCAAGTGGTCGCCCAACTACCGCAACGATAACCGTATCGAGACGCACGAGTCCGGCACCGCGCCCTGCAAGACGGCCTGCCCCGCGCACGTTGCCGTTCAGGGCTATCTGAAGCTTGCGGCGCAGGGCCGCTATGACGAGGCACTGGCGCTCATCAAGCGCGAGAACCCGCTGCCCGCTATCTGCGGCCGCGTGTGCAACCGCCGCTGCGAGGACGCCTGCACCCGCGGCCGTGTGGACGCCGCCGTGGCTATCGACGAGGTCAAGAAGTTCATCGCCCAGCGCGATCTGGATGCCGCGACCCGCTATGTCCCACCTGTGGTGACCCCGACGCGAGCCGGCGGCTTCGACCAGAAGATCGCCATCATCGGTGCCGGTCCGGCCGGCCTGTCCTGCGCTTTCTACCTGGCCGAGAAGGGCTACAAGCCCGTCGTGTTCGAGAAGAACGAGCGCCCGGGCGGCATGCTCACTTACGGTATTCCCAGCTTTAAGCTGCAGAAGGACGTTATCGAGGCAGAGGTTGAGGTCATTCGCCTGATGGGCGCCGAGTTCCGCTATGGCGTTGAGGTCGGTCGCGATGTGACGCTCGACGAGCTGCGCGAGCAGGGCTTTAAGGCCTTTTATGTTGCCATCGGCTGCCAGGGCGGCCGCCTCGCCGGTATTCCGGGCGAGGCGGCCGAGGACGTGACCGTGGCCGTCGACTTCTTGCGCGAGGTCAACAGCGGCAAGATTGACGCGCTGCCCGGCCGCACCATCGTGGTGGGCGGCGGCAACGTGGCTATCGACGTCGCGCGCAACGCCTGCCGTCTGGGTTCCGAGCACGTTGAGATGTTCTGCCTGGAGAGCGAGGCCCAGATGCCCGCCAGCGAGGAGGAGCGTCGCGAGGCCGTTGAGGACGGCGCGCACATCAGCTGCGGCTGGGGCCCCAAGGAGGTTCACCTGGACGAGGCCGGTCGTGTGTGCGGCATCACCTTCAAGCGCTGCACGCGTGTCTTTGACGACGAGGGTCGGTTTGCGCCCGAGTACGACGAGAACGATATGCGCCGTGTCGATGCCGACCGTGTCGTCATGTCGATTGGCCAGTCCATTGTGTGGGGCGATCTGCTGGCTGGCTCCAAGGTGGAGCTTGGCCGCGGCCAGGGCGCCCTTGCCGATCCCCAGACCTATCAGACCGCTGAGCCCGACATCTTTGTAGGCGGCGACGTCTACACCGGTCCGAGCTTTGCCATCGACGCTATCGCCGCCGGTCACGAGGCCGCCGTCTCCATCCATCGCTTTGTGCAGCCGGGTTCCACGCTCGCCATCGGCCGCAACCAGCGCAGCTACACCGCGCTCGACCGCGACGATGTCGTGATCGAGAGCTACGACAACGCGAGCCGCGAGGTGGCGCATGTGGACCGCGAACGCGAGAAGGCCGCGCCGTTTAGCGAGTACGTCGAGACCTTCACCGAGGAGCAGGTGCGCGCCGAGACCGCCCGCTGCCTGGGCTGCGGTGCCTCGATCGTCGATCCCAACAAGTGCATCGGCTGCGGCCTGTGCACCACCAAGTGCGCGTTCGACGCCATCCATCTGGATCGCGACCGCCCCGAGTGCTCAACGATGGTCAAATACGAGCAAAAGCTCCCAAGCCTCGGCAAGTATGCTTTAAAGCGTGCAATCAAAATCAAGTTCGGTCGTAAATAGGTAACCATGGCGGGTAAGGGGACGGCGCAGACTAGATTTCGCCGTCCCCTTGCTTTGAGTTTGCATCGCATCAACCGTTGTTGAAAGGTTTCTACCTTGCATGAATTGGGAATCGTTTATCACATTATTCGCGATGTTGAGAATGTGGCGCGCGCTCATGGCGTGCGTCGCGTTTCGAGCGTGACGTTGCTGTTGGGCGAGGTCTCGGGCGTCGTTCCCGACTTGCTGCTCGACGCTTGGCGCTGGGCGGCAGATAAAAAGCCTATCACGCTGGGCGCGGAGCTTATTGTGGAGCCTGTCGAGGCCGTGACGCATTGCGCGGCATGCGGTCGCGACTACGCGACGGTCGAGCACGGCAAGACCTGCCCCCATTGCGGTAGCGGCGAAACATACCTGCTGCAGGGCCAGGAGGTCATGATCAAGCAGATCGAGACCCCCGACGAGGAACCGGCAGACGCTGCCCCCGACGGCCCTTCCGACGTCCTCGACGCCGTCGATGCCGCCCACCCCCTCCACATCGTCTAGGATTCCCTATAAGTTGCGGTGAAATAGTTCCTAAATCCAGCCTTCTGGCTCTTAAACAAGAACTATTCCACCGCAACTTTTTTGAGTGGTTTCGTAGATCATAAGTCGCGCAAATAGTCAAGTCATACCTGTTTGAACAATGTAGCGGCAGTACAAGCGCATTCGCGCTTGCCTAAAATCGATATTAATGAACAGTCTGCTTGTATCTGTAAAATGCGTGGCTTGATGAGCGACGCCTTGGCGGGTAATGAGTCAAAAAGCAGTAACGTAATCAACTTGTAACAAACTTAGACGTTTAAACAAATGGTTGATTTTCAATCTCAACGCAACAGCCTGAACGGACCCCGCGTTTCCGCAGCTAGCGCAACGCGGAAATAGCTCCCGGCACCTGGCCATCACTTCGTTTCCGCAGGTGGAGGGGCTGTGGAGTCCGGTGCCCCCATGCCGCCGCCGCATGCTCCGCCAGCCCGCCGCGCAGCCGTTCCGGACTCAGCGCAACGGGCCCTCCGGCCCATGTCCCGGCCCGCCGCCTATCCCGCCAGCGGCCCCTCGCCCCTCGCGGCCCTGGCCCTTTCGATGCAGCCGGGCGTGAGGTCGAGCTCGCCGGGCGCCAGCTCCTCTATCCCGAACGCGTCCATGAGGGCGGAGGCGTCCTCCCCGAGGGCCATCCGCAGCACGCGCGCCGGCGTCAGGAACCCGAGCGCCCCCCTCGGCTCGGAGTTCACCTGCGACATGAGCAGCGCGCAGTCCGCCGCCGTCAGCCGGTCGAACCTGGCCCCGGCGCCCTTGGGCAGCAG
>NZ_KN214134.1:204385-213604 GCF_000763055.1 Collinsella sp. 4_8_47FAA
GGCCGCCTCCTGCGCCCTCCTGGCGCTGTAGAACACCCTGGGCCTCCTCGAGCAGCCGTAGCCCCTCCTGTGCGAGCAGCCGTTGCAGCACCTCGGCCACGCGGAGAGCCTGGGGCAGGCCCCCGACAGGTCCGCGGGCGCGGGCTCGCCGTAGCGCGAGCGCGGCGCGGTGACGTAGCGGTGCGCCGCCACCTCCCTGGTCACGGTCGAGGGCGACCTGCCGAGCTCCGCGGCGATCTCGCGGGCGCTGCGGTTGCGGTCGAGCATCCTCTCGACCGTGTTCCTCTCGTGCCTCGTGAGCCTCCCGTACGACCTTCCGGACGGCTTGGGTCTGGACATGCCGGCCTCCCTCCATCGCGGGCCGGGGGATTCCGGCCCCTCTGGGGTTGCCTACCCGGATTCGCGCCTCAGGACTCAGCGCAACGCGTTGCGCTGAGTCCTGAGGCTGTTGCAATGAAAATGAGAATCAAGGCGTTTAAACAAATAATGCAACCTTTTACGAATTTAGCTATAATTCCACAAACCAAACAGGTATACTCCTTTCATGTCGTGTAGGAATTACGTAGACAAAAAGGAGGTTATGTGATGGTAAGTATTGTTCTTGCTAGCCACGGGGACTTGGCAGCTGGAATCAAGCAGACGGGCTCGATGGTCTTTGGCGATCAGCCGTCTGTTGCCGTGGTCTCGCTCGAGCCGAGCATGGGCCCCGACGACTTCCGTGCCAAGGTCGAGGAAGCAATCGCTTCCTTCGAAGACCAGGAGCAGGTGCTCTTCCTCGTTGATCTGTGGGGCGGCACGCCGTTCAACCAGATCAGCGGGCTCATCGAGGGCCACGATTCCTGGGCTATCGTCACCGGTGTCAACCTGCCTATGCTCATCGAGGCATATTCGCAGCGCTTTGACGCAAAGAACACTGCACATGCGATCGCAAAACATCTCGTGACTGAGGCTAAGGCTGGCGTGCGCGTCAAGCCCGAGTCTCTGGAGCCCGAGGAGAAGAAGCCGGCTGCGGCCGCCGCTGCTCCTGCAGGCGCCATCCCTCCGGGAACGGTCATCGGCGACGGGCACATCAAGATTGCCCACGTCCGTATCGACACCCGTCTGCTGCATGGTCAGGTGGCCACCACGTGGACCAAGCAGATCAACCCCAACCGCATCATCGTGGTTTCCGACGGCGTTGCTCACGACGAGCTCCGCAAGACCATGATCGAGCAGGCTGCCCCTCCGGGAGTCCATGCCAACGTCGTGCCCATCAAGAAGATGGCCGAGGTCGTCAAGGACACGCGCTTTGGTGACACCAAGGCCATGCTGCTCTTCGAGAACCCGCAGGATCTGCTCAGGGCCATCGAGGCCGGCGTCGACATCAAGGAAGTCAACATCGGTTCCATGGCTCACTCCAAGGGCAAGGTCGTCGTCACCAACGCCGTCGCTATGGGCGATGACGACGTTAAGACCCTCGAGGCCCTCAAGGCCAAGGGCGTCAAGTTCGAGGTCCGCAAGGTTCCTTCGGATGCCTCCGAGGATCTCGACGCCATGTTGAAGAAAGCTAAGGCCGAACTGGCCGCTCAAGCATAGTAAAGGAGGGTCCGATACATGTCTGCAATCACTATTCTGCTTGTTGCGATTGTCGCGTTGCTTGCCGGTATGGAAGGCATTCTGGATGAGTTCCAGTTCCATCAGCCGCTCGTGGCATGCACGCTTATCGGTCTCGTAACCGGTCACCTTCAGGAGGGCATCCTCCTGGGCGGTTCGCTCCAGATGATGGCCCTTGGCTGGGCTAACGTCGGCGCCGCCGTCGCGCCTGACGCCGCTCTGGCCTCGGTCGCTTCTTCGATCATCATGGTGCTCGCCCTCAACGGTGGCGCCACTGATTCGGCCAAGGCCGTTACCGCGGCCATCGCCGTCGCCGTCCCGCTGTCGGTCGCTGGTCTGTTCCTGACCATGATCTGCCGTACCATTGCTACCGCTATCGCTCACGCCATGGACGGTTGCGCCGAGAAGGGCGACTTCTCCGGCATCGAGCGCTGGCAGTACGCTGCCATCCTCATGCAGGGCCTTCGTATCGCCATCCCGGCAGTACTTCTGTGCGTTATCCCGGCCGAGGCTGTTACCAACGCGCTTAACGCTATGCCCGACTGGCTGTCCGGCGGCATGGCCGTCGGCGGCGGCATGGTCGCTTCCGTCGGTTACGCCATGGTCATCAACATGATGGCCACCAAGGAGACCTGGCCGTTCTTCATCCTCGGCTTTGTCCTTGCTGCCATCCCTCAGCTCACGCTGATCGCCCTTGGCCTCATCGGCATCTCCCTTGCCCTCATCTACCTTGGCCTTAAGGATCTGGCCAAGCAGGGTGGCGGCACGGGCGGTGGCTCCGGCGACCCGCTCGGCGACATTCTGAACGATTACGAGTAGGAGGGGAGTGATACATATGGCAGAGAACAAGATTCAGCTCACCAAGGCTGACCGTAAGAAGGTTTGCTTCCGTCATCAGTTCCTTCAGGGCTCGTGGAACTACGAGCGTATGCAGAACGGCGGCTGGTGCTTCGCAATGATCCCTGCGATCAAGAAGCTCTACACCAGCAAGGATGACCAGATTGCCGCGCTTAAGCGCCACCTGGAGTTCTATAACACCCACCCCTATGTTTCCGCCCCCGTCATTGGCGTTACCCTCGCCCTCGAGGAGGAGCGCGCCAACGGTGCTCCGATCGATGACGTCGCCATCCAGGGCGTCAAGGTCGGTATGATGGGTCCGCTCGCCGGCGTCGGTGACCCCGTCTTCTGGTTCACCCTTCGCCCGATTCTGGGCGCTCTGGGCGCTTCCCTGGCCATGTCCGGCAGCATCGTCGGTCCGCTGCTGTTCTTCTTCGCGTGGAACATCATCCGTTACGCTTTCCTGTGGTACACGCAGGAGTTTGGCTACAAGGTCGGCTCCTCTATCGCCAAGGACCTCTCCGGCGGTCTGATGGGCAAGGTCACCGAGGGCGCTTCCATCCTGGGTATGTTCATCATCGGCGCCCTGGTCGAGCGCTGGGTGTCCATTTCCTTCACCCCGATCGTCTCCACGGTCAAGCAGTCTGCTGGCGCCTTTATCGACTGGGCTAGCCTGCCTTCCGGTTCCGAGGGTATCAAGGAAGCGCTGACGATGTACAACTCCGTCGGTGCTACCGCCCTTGATCAGATGAAGGTCACCACGCTCCAGGGTAATCTCGATCAGCTCATCCCCGGCCTTGCCGCCGTGTGCCTGACCCTGCTGGTCTGCAAGCTCCTCAAGAAGAAGGTTAGCCCGATCGTCATCATCCTGGCTCTCTTCGCCGTCGGCATCATCGGTCGCTTCTGCGGCTTCATGTAAGCACGCTTCGGCTTAAGACCGAGAGTTGCTAGGTAAGGGCTTTTGAGCCATTGAAACGGACCGCACCCGGTGGGTACACTGGATGCGGTCCGATTGTTTTAATTGGAGGGCGAGGCGCGTATGGCGCAATCTCAGAACAGCACGGTCGATCTGGCAACGCCGGCAACCTGCCTGATGGGGCTTACCAGCCACGGTAACGTGATGGTGGGCAATAAGGCGTTCGAGTACTATAACGAGCGCAATCCCGAGGATTATATTCAAATCCCGTGGGACGAGGTCGACTATATTGCCGCCGAGGTTTTGCGCGGCACCAAGAAGATCACGCGTTTTGCCATCTTTACCAAGGATAACGGCCACTTTACGTTTACGACGCGCGATGACAAAGAGACGCTTCGTGCGGTCCGTAAGTACGTCGATGAGGATAAGCTCGTGCGTTCGCCCGATTTTATCGACGTAACGACCAAGGGCGCCAAGAGCATCCCCGCTGCCATCAAGAGCCTTTTCCACAGAGACAGCTAATCGTTGGCGATAGATGGCGGAAAATGCATCCCGGAATTTGTTCTCATTCCGGGATGCATTTTCCTTTTGAGGGCCAGTTGGGAAAGCTTGTCCCATTATTTCGCGTTATTCCGGGTTATTCTTTCCGATATTGAGGATTGCCCTCGGAAACTATTCGCTATAGAGCCTTCTCGATGAGTGGCCATGCGCTACATGGCAAAGGGGTAAATCTGCTACACTAGTACAACATGCCTCCGTAGCTCAGGGGATAGAGCACCGCTCTCCTAAAGCGGGTGTCGACGGTTCGAATCCGCCCGGGGGCACCAGGAAAATCGCAGGTCAGGAGTTATTTTTGCTTCTGACCTGTTCTGGTTTTGGGGCTAAGAACCGCTTCCGTTTGTAAATCTGGTAAGTAAATATTATGACTTCCCGAGTTTTCCACTGAAAACAGGAAATCACCATTTTGGGGATAAAAGTTTTCAACAGCTGTCAGTCGGTTCCATTTTGGTGAAGCGCTTCCCCCTTTTGGGTAAATTATTTCACCATTTTGATGATTCGGTAGCTTCGAATTCTTTGATAAAACGCCTGTTCAGAAGCTTGTGCTATACCCATTTTGGTGAAACCAATTAATAGAGAAATATACTATAAAGAAATAGGGACGGCGATGCCGTCCCCTTCGCTCGCAAAGCTCGCTGCGCGGTCACGTGCCGTGACCTTGCCGCCGGCTACGCCGTCGATTGATACGCTCACTGCGTTCGCTGATTGATAGACTAATCCGTTATATCGGTGACACCAGTCATAAGTGCAGCGATTGACATGTTGAATCCATTGGCAATTTTACAGATGTTGGAAAGACTGACATTTCTTCGTCCGACCTCTATCGAGGCGTAGTAAGACCTGTCCATGTCGATACGGTTCGCAAATTGCTCTTGTGAGTAACCAAACTTTGATCTGAGTTCTTTGCAGCGTAGACCAAAGGATCGTTGTAGTGGCGAGATATCCATGACAAAAAGAGTCATGGATTGTTGTATAAAAGCCAACGGACTATATACAACAGTCCCAGTTAAGGCGCATAATTATCTCTATTGGAAAGCGCTCTGATGCCCAGTCGGATAGGGCACGGAAAAGGAATGGAACAGCACAATGACCCAGGGAAAGCACTTCGCTGCCGGTGGCGATCACTTCGCCGCACTGCTAAACAAAAAGATTCACACTCCGAAGGGGATCGCGCGTCTGACTGTCACCGCGGCGACCATGGCCGCCATGACCGGATCGAGCCTCATCTCACCGTTCACGGCATTCGCCCAGACCGGTGACGGGGGCACGCAGCACCCCGCCGTGATGTCGCCGATCGCCGCCCACGCCGGCGCGGCATCCGGTACCGGCGCGAAATCCGCCGCACAGACCATCGCGGACCTGCAGAAGGCGGTCGACGAGGCGAAGGCGAAGGAGGACGCCGCCAAGGCATCCTACGATGAGGCTGCCGGTCCCTACAACGAGGCGGCTTCCGCCCGCGACCAGGCCAAGGCATCCTACGATTCGGCAGTCAGCGCCGGCACGGCAGCCGACCGAGCGGCAATGGACGAGTACGCCCGTCAGGTCGCGGAGGGCAAGGACGCCGCCGATGCCGCCGGCAAGGACCTCGAGCAGGCGAAGGCAGGTCTCGCAGACGCCAAGGCCGATGCGTCCGAGAAGGACGAAGCGTACCAGTCCGCCCTCAAGGCGGCCCAGGATGCCAAGGATGCCCTCGATAAAGCCAAGGCAGATGCCGTAAGCGCCACCCCGGAGGCAATCAGTGCCGCCGAGCAGGCCGTGCGCGACGCCCAGGCTGCCGTGGACAGGGCACAGGCCAATCTCGCCAACGCCAACGCGACGCTTGCCGATGCCCAGTCCAAGCTGGTTGCGGCCCAGTCTGCAAAGGATTCCGCCGATTCCGTCCTTGTCGCAGCCAAGCAGAACAAGGACGCGGCGGATGCGAAGGCCGCAGCCGCCAGCGCCGCCTACGAGAAGGCGAAAGCAGACCTCGCCGCAGCGGAGGCAGGCGCGAGCGGCCCGGAGTACAATGCGGCAAAACAGAAGGTCGCGGACGCGGAGGCAGCCCTCGCTGCCGCACAAGCGACACAGTCCCAGTGCGAGTCCGAGCTCGAGCAGGTACAGTCCGCTGCGGCAACGGCACAGGCCGACCTGAATGATGCCCAGGTGGCCCTCTCCGTAAAGCAGCAGGCCGCGGCCGATGCCGAATCCGGTGTGAACGCCGCCCAGTCCGCTCTCGATGCCGCGAACGCCGGCCTCGATGCGGCCAAGCAGGCGAATGCCGACGCCGTCGCCAAGCTGGATGCCGCGAAGCAGGCTGTCAAGGACGCCGAGTCCGCCAAGGCAGCCGCCGACGTAGAGCTCGCGAACGCCAAGGCTGCAAAGGATACCGCAGACGCCGCCGTGACCGCCGCTCAGCAGAAAGTCGACGAGGCCCAGGCGAAACTCGATTCCGCCGACGTGCAGCTCAAGCAGGGAGCCATCGGCTTCTTCCGTGCCATGGGTGCCGAAGATGCAGCCAACATCATCCTGAACGCCAAATATGCCGGAAAGACCGAAGTCGGCAACTCCAAGGACGCCACGTCTCTTGACAATATGCTCAATGCGATCAGGTGGATGAAGTCCGTCAACGACTACCGCAAGTCGGTCGGCCTGTCCGAGCTCCATGTCACCTACAAGCTCATCGCCGGTGCGATCGCAGATGCCAACTACAGCGACACCGTGCTCGATCATGCCCGTCAATATGATTTTGCCGAAAACCTGGCATGGAATTACGGAATCGATCCGAGTGGGCAGTGGATCGAGCAGGAGAAGGGCTTTTTCGACAAGGCAACGGAGGCCCTTTATGGAGTCACCGGTCTTGTCGGCAAGGATGCCTATGATTTCTATGCAAAGAACGGCGTCGCAATCAACCATTGGATTGCAAACAACTGCCGCTGGGAGAACGGCAGCAGCGGCACCGTCGGCCATTACATGAACATCATCAATCCCGAACTCGCCGTTATGGGAATGGCAACCTGCACCAAGGGCACCATGTCCGGGCTTCAGACGCAGTGCTACACCGCAGAGATCTCCGGCTGGTCCGGCTCCGGTTGGAACACGAACCCCATCTCCGTCGACGAGTACGAGCAGAAGCTGACCTCCTATATCAACGGCCTCAAGAACGCCAAGAGCGCACTCGACGTAGCCAAGGCCGATCTCGCATCCAAGCAGCGGGCAGCCGCCGGCGCCGCCGCAACCGTCCAGCAGAAGCAGGACGCAGCGGATTCCGCACAGGCAGACGTCGATGCCGCGAAGCAGGACGTCACCGATGCCCAGCGTGCCGTCGATGCCGCCAAGGCTGATGTCGCCGCCAAGCAGCAGGGCGTCACGGATGCCCAGACCGAGCTTGATGCGGCGAAATCGGACCTCGATGTCGCCAACGCGGCAGTCGATACGGCAAAGTCGACCGTCCAGCAGAAGCAGGTCGCCTTTGATGCTGCCAACGCAGCCGTAACGACCGCACAGTCTAAGTTGGATTCCGCCAAGGCGGACACCGCTGCTAAGCAGCAGGACGTCATGGATGCGAACGCCGATCTCGCGAAGTTCTTCCAGGACGTCGCCGACGCCAAGAAGGTGCTCGATACAGCAAAGAGCGTCCATGACGCGGCGGCAGCCGATCAGGTCGAGAAGGCGACCGTCCTCGCCGCCGCCGAGCAAAAGGCAGACGCCACCGCACGCGCCCTCGCGGATGCCCAGCGTGCCGTCGATGCCGCAAAGGCCGACACCGGCGTTGCCGCCGACAGGCTCACCGGCTCCCAGACCGATCTCGAGGACGCACAGTCGAACCTCGACATCCTCACCGGTCTTGCCGCGAAGCTCGCAGAGGCACAGCAGCGCGAGCAGGATGCAGTAAAGGCCGTCAATGACACCAAGGCCGCGCTCGATGCTGCGAAGGCGGATACCATCGCCGCCGAGTCCCTGGTCTCCGCCGCCGAACAGGCAAAGGCACAGGCAGGCGCCAAGTTGTCGAAGCTGAACTCCATCGATGCCGACGCGGCGCTCGCCTTCGGCCATGATGTGAACGCGGATGACGCCCTCAACGCGCTTTTCGCCGCAGCAGTCGAGGCACGTGCCAAGGTCGCTCCTGCCAAGGCCATCCTGGACGAGAAGCAGGCCGCGGTGGACGGGCTCCAGTCCGGCTATGATGCGGCACTCGCCGCCTACGAGCAGGCGAAGTCCGACCGCATCGCAGCGGAGCAGAAGCTTTCCGATGAGATCGCACGACAGGAGGCAAAGGAGGCGGCAAAGCAGCAGGCGGCATACACCCCGAAGCACCTCGCCGGCACGGATACCGCCCAGCCCGGCAACCTCGCCCAGACCGGCGACAGCGCGGGACTCATCGGCGAGACGTTCGCCATCGGCGGCACCGTCCTCGTGGCAGCCGGCGTCTTCCTCGATCGGAAGAAGCGCCGCGAGCAGATGTAAAAGCGAACCGGGCGCTGGACACCGGCCAGTGGTCAACGCCCGGCTTCATGGATAGGGAGATCGGTGTGAGAACAAAGGCTATTATCGTTGCGTTTCTGGTGTGCCTCATGGCACCTCAACTTGGATGCTCCAGCGTTGCAAAGCAAGAAAGCGGCTCTGCGGAAAGGACCACCACAGCGGTAAAGAATAAAGACAAAAAGAAGCCAAGCGAAGAAAAGGCGGCGCGAGCCTCTGGAGCCAAGTCCGAGGAGAAGAAAGAGTCCGCCGACAAGGACCAGAAGTCCGATGACTCCAAGAAGGAGGATAACAAGTCCTCCGACTCGTCGAAGTCAGACGGCAATGGTGATTCCTCCCAGTCTAAGCAGAATTCCGGTAATTCTCAGAACTCTGGCAGCAATAACTCTTCTTCCAACGGCGGTAGCCAGAAGAAGTGGATTGCCGAGCAGGGCCACTGGGAGACCGATTACAGCCAGGTCTGGGTGCCGGGTTGATTTTCAATCTCAACGCAACAGCCTGAACGGACCCCGCGTTTCCGCAGCTAGCGCAACGCGGAAATAGCTCCCGGCACCTGGCCATCACTTCGTTTCCGCAGGTGGAGGGGCTGTGGAGTCCGGTGCCCCCATGCCGCCGCCGCATGCTCCGCCAGCCCGCCGCGCAGCCGTTCCGGACTCAGCGCAACGGGCCCTCCGGCCCATGTCCCGGCCCGCCGCCTATCCCGCCAGCGGCCCCTCGCCCCTCGCGGCCCTGGCCCTTTCGATGCAGCCGGGCGTGAGGTCGAGCTCGCCGGGCGCCAGCTCCTCTACTCCCGAACGCGTCCATGAGGGCGGAGGCGTCCTCCCCGAGGGCCATCCGCAGCACGCGCGCCGGCGTCA
>NZ_KN214134.1:214264-239501 GCF_000763055.1 Collinsella sp. 4_8_47FAA
GCCTCCTGCGCCCTCCTGGCGCTGTAGAACACCCTGGGCCTCCTCGAGCAGCCGTAGCCCCTCCTGTGCGAGCAGCCGTTGCAGCACCTCGGCCACGCGGAGAGCCTGGGGCAGGCCCCCGACAGGTCCGCGGGCGCGGGCTCGCCGTAGCGCGAGCGCGGCGCGGTGACGTAGCGGTGCGCCGCCACCTCCCTGGTCACGGTCGAGGGCGACCTGCCGAGCTCCGCGGCGATCTCGCGGGCGCTGCGGTTGCGGTCGAGCATCCTCTCGACCGTGTTCCTCTCGTGCCTCGTGAGCCTCCCGTACGACCTTCCGGACGGCTTGGGTCTGGACATGCCGGCCTCCCTCCATCGCGGGCCGGGGGATTCCGGCCCCTCTGGGGTTGCCTACCCGGATTCGCGCCTCAGGACTCAGCGCAACGCGTTGCGCTGAGTCCTGAGGCTGTTGCAATGAAAATGAGAATCAAGGGGTCTGGGTGCCGAATGTAGTGTATACGCGTCATCCCCGCTATTGGGTAAACCACGGTGGTACTATGGTAGGACCCTTCGATTCCGAAGATGCCGCCTATTCGTGGAGTGAAAATGATGCGTTTTCAGGCGGCATCGGCGGATCAATTGTCGATGATTCGTATACCACCTCTGAGGACCAGGGTCATTATGAGCAGAAGGCTACGGGACAGCATTGGGTTGTCGACGTCGCCGGTCACTGGGAGTAATGTACATCGTTCCTCTCCTCTTACATTCGGTAAATACATATTTGTTCGCGGGCGGTCGGTTTCGGCCGCCTTTTTATGTGCTCAGTTTGGGAATAAACGATAGGAGAATAATCAATCAGGAGGCCGCTGTGGAAAACAAGAATGCCAGTAAAAAGAAAACCGAAGAGCCGATGAGCCTCAAGGATAAAAAGGGACAGGCCATTGCCGGATCAAAAAGAATTGCTGAGGAGCGCGCTGAACGTAGAAGACTAATGGGCCTTGACGTCTAGCTGATAGCCCATCGATGTCTTAATTGTTCCCGAAGCCTTTCGAGAAAGAAGATGAGGCCTCTCATCTTCTGCCTACGCTTCGCTGCGTCTATGCCCCCTTCTGGGGCATGCAAGATGACTGTGGGTGGCATTTTTGTGGGCCCATTCGGACCCCAAAAACACCACGCCACAGACCTTGCTTATCGCCTGCTACGGCGATAAGGTTGTTGTGAAGTTGAAACTCCGCGATGAAGAATCGCGGAGACGATTCTTCGTTTTTGGAACGACGCTAGCCGTTCCTCAAAAGGAAAGCGAATCGCATAGCAGGTTTTGATCGGAGGCCTCTCCGATCGCTGATTCGTTTTCCGGAGGAATCATGAGCAGGCTCCGCCCACACACCGTCAAGGCGTCTCTTTCCGATGAAGAGAAGAAAGCCATCATCGCAATCGCAAAGCGACATGAGATGAGTGAGGCGGAACTCATACGTTTCGTCTTATGCAATGCCGACGATCTCGATATCGATTTTGGTCTTGCGGAAATTGCTGATCAAAAATCTCGAACTGAAGAATTGCACATCAGGGTCTCACCGGAAGAAAAAAGGATAATCGAAAGCAATGCTGATTTCCTTGGCGTGACCGTGAGCTCGTATGCACGGCGCGTACTAATTAACGGGAAGATCGAGAAAATCGATTTCGACCATGGCGGCGTGGAGAAGATCTATCATGAGCTTTTGAAGCAGGGTACGAACCTTAACCAGTTGGCGCACTTCATAAACGCGCAAGGACTTTCGGCTTACGACGAAACTGCCGTTCTTATGGCCATCGGGTGCGTTGCTAAAAGTTCTGATTACGCTTTTCAATTCTTGAGAACGCTCGAGCGTCGCTATTTCACCGATGGCGGCGATGCAAAGTGACTGTTATCAAGCAGAAGAGCGTATCGAGCGAGCGCTACGCAAAGAACGTTCGGCGGTACATCAACGGGAAACATGCCCTTGCCCGTGATGGCTGGAACATCAAATGCGATAAGTACTGGTTTTCGAAAATGGCAATGACGCGGAAGGTTTTCCATCACGACACGCCTTCGCGAGCCGGCGCGAAGAACGTGACTATCCTCCACCAGATTCTCGCGTTTCTCCCCGAAGAATGTTCGTGCAACGGCGGTAAAATGACGCCGGATGCATGTATGGCCTACGCAAGGCAATGGGTCGCGAAACATTACCCGAATCAGCAAGTTATCTTCGCGCTACACGAGGAAAGCGACAAGGCGGGAAAACGCTACGCAGTGCACATGGCAATTAACCGCACGGATCTCCTGACAGGAAAACGTTGTGAGACGGGCGGGCGTCACGGGAAGTTCGAACGCGCCTCGTGGGTCCGCGAACTCGATAAGGACTGGAATCTCGCCCAACTTGAAAAGGGTAAGAAAAATTCGAAGATTCGTGATCGTCAACCGCGCGACACGGAAAAGGAGATTATTGGTCGCGGCGAGTACAGTTATAAAAACAATCTGCGTGAGCTGATCCATATTGCGATTGACGAAGGTCGCGTAAAGAATATGGAGCAGTTCAAAAAACTACTTGCATCATGGGGCGTAGACATTTTCATCAAGAACAATCGAGTCTATGCGACAGATCTCGATATCAAAGAAGCCGGCAATCCGAAGTGCACCTTCAACCTGACTCGTCTTGACGGACGCTTTGCGTTGAAGTCATTGCAGACGGCTTTCGAAAATAACGTGTTGGAGGCCGAGCGTGCGCTTCCATACGAGAAGCGCTGTGAGATTTATATCCGACGACTCAAGAAAGCATACTCGGCGTGGGTCGAGCAGGCTAAAGCAAGCAAAGGCGTCGCCTACAATTCGTTTCCTAAATTCATTACACCGAAGTGTGACGAAGACCTGCTCGAAGATCCGGCGGTTCGCGATGAACTTCTTGCGCGTCGCGGTTATGCGAGGGAGATTCGCAACCGTTACGCCGGCGCCGTTCCCAATGCCGGCGATGACCGCGTTCGCACCGCCGGCCAGGCGCACGGCGGTAGCACTGTGTCGCGACAGATGGGCGATCGCGTTATCGACCGTGGCGATTTCTCACGTGGTGACACGCCTCGCTAGTTTTGGATAGTTCATCGTCAGTGCCCTGGCGCGCTACCGTTCGGTGCCGATTCTGCCACGCTTGCAGTCTCGGCGAGGGTGGGGAGCATGAATTGAATGAAGAGGGCCAGCCACTCTGATAGAATCGTCCTCGCTGTCGGCAGTCCTCGTGCCGGGCAGAGCCCTCCATTCGATGGGAGGTGATGCCCATGACCGATTTCACTGAGTTCGTGAAGCTCCTGACCGCTATGGTCTCGCTCCTCACGGCCCTTGTCGGCCTTTCCAAGGCACTTAAGCAGGGCTCGAAGCCCAAAAAGAAAGGTCACCGTCGCTAAGACGATGACCTAACTTCGTTAAGCAACGGCTCTGCCCAGCTCACTACAACTTGGGCTGCCGTCGGCATTATTTTACCCTCTTGACGAGGAATTCGTCCATAATTCAAAAATCAAATTGTGCTCGCTATCGAAGCCTTAGACTTTTATCCGAGCAAATTCGGCAGATTGGAGCTTGGAACATGAGGGATATGTACCTCATGTCGCTCAAAATACGTCTCCTGACCTCGAAGGAGAACGTTTTTTAGCGACAGAAGGAGACAATCAATATGATCTGGTTTACCAGCGACACCCACTTCGGGCATGAGAACGTGCTGAAGTTCACCGACCGCCCGTGGGAGACGATTTGGCAGATGAACGACGCCATCGTCGACAGCATCAACGGCAGGGTTGCCGTGGACGACGAACTCTACATCCTGGGTGATTTCTCATTCAAGATGACCGCCCAGGACGCCTATGGGCTTCGCAAGCGGATTGCCTGCAGACGCATCCACCTCGTCCCGGGAAACCACGACAAGGACTGGACCCAGCCGGCGGTCGCTGGCGCCTTCACCGTGGAACCGCCGATCTGCGTGCTCAAGATCGACGGGCAGAAGATCGTCCTGTGCCATTACCCCATGGCCGACTGGCAGGGCATGAGCCATGGATCGTGGCACCTTCACGGACACATCCACAGCAGCGGTGGCGCGTACAACGAGTTCAACCGCAAGCAGGGCCTTCTGCGCTACGACGTCGGTTGCGATGCCAACGGGCACTCCCCGGTGAGCCTCGACGAGCTGAGGGGATGGTTCGCCGGAGTCGACGAGCCGTGCGGCCGGGTGAAATGGCCCTGGTGGGTCAACGAGACCGGTGACAGGCAGGTCGAGCGCGAGCTGGCGGCTTACAAGCGGAAAGAGGCGATCCGATGACGGTCTATGTGACAGGCGACATCCACGGCGGGCTCGACATGCAAAAGCTCCGCGACTGGGAGCTTGGGGATAGCCTTGGCAGCGACGACTATCTGATCATCGCCGGCGACTTTGGCTTTCCGTGGGACTTCTCCGCCGAGGAATGCGCCGACATCGCCTGGCTGGAGTCGCGCCCCTATACGGTGCTGTTCGTCGACGGCAACCACGAGCGCTTCGACCATTGGGCGGAGCGCCCCATGGAGCCGTGGCACGGCGGGCTGACGCAGCGCCTATCGGATACCTCGTCCATCCGTCGCCTCATGCGCGGGGAGGTCTTCGAGCTCGACGGGAAGACGGTCTTCACCATGGGCGGGGCGACGAGCGTCGACAGGGCGTACCGCATCCCGTACAGCTCGTGGTGGCCGCAGGAGCTGCCGGACGAGCGCGATTTCGATGCCGCGCGGGCAAGGCTCGACGAGGTCGCCTGGAAGGTCGACTGCGTCATCACCCATATCTGCGCCACGCGCATGCTCTCGCCGACGCTCTACCCGGACCCAGGCTGGGAACGCCCTGATGTGGACCGGCTGACCGGATTCCTCGACGAGCTCGAGGACCGCCTGGACTATAAACATTGGTATTACGGCCATTTTCACCGAGACGGCAACCCGGACGAACGGCACACGGTGCTGTATGACCGGATCGTGAGACTCGGGGACAAACTCCTGCCGTGGGGCGCGTACTGATGGCTATCTATGTGACGGGCGACGTGCACGGCAGGGCCGAGTACGGGTCCAGCCGGTTTGCCTTCAAGAATTGGCCGCTGGGCCGGACCCTGACGCGCGATGACGTGGTGATCGTTGCCGGCGACTTCGGCTTTGTCTGGGACGGCTCAAACGCCGAGAAGTATTGGCTCAACTGGCTTGAGTCCAAACCGTGGACTACGTGCTTCGTCGACGGAAACCATGAGAACCATCACGCCTTGGCTAATCTGCCGGTACGGGAGTGGAACGGTGGGCTCGTCCATGAGGCGCGACCGCACGTGCTGCACCTGATGCGTGGGGAGGTGTTCGACATCGGCGGGCTCACGGTCCTTGCCATGGGCGGTGCCGCGAGCAACGACAGGCAGTGTCGCAGGGAGGGGAGGAGCTGGTGGCCCGAGGAGATGCCGAGCGAGGAAGAGATGGAGCGCTGCCGCGCCTCGCTCGACCGCGTGGGCTGGAAGGTCGACTACGTGGTGACTCACGAGGCGCCGGCCGCCCTTGCTGAGGGGCTGTGCCGAGAGTGCGGACGCGAATATCGGGACGACCGGCTTCAGCGATTCCTTGCCGAGCTCGACGGGCAGCTCGGCTACCGCGCCTGGTTCTTCGGCCACTACCACGGCGACGAATGGCGCGACGACAGGCACCGCCTTGTCTACCGAGACATCGTGCCGATCGAAGATGCTGCGCCCGGCTCTAGAAACCTGCTAGAAGCGTTCTAGAAGGTTTCTAGAAATCAGCCGCCTGATAGGAGAAACGCGGGGCTACTCGCCCTTCATCTGGGACATGACCTCGACCTTGGCTTCGGCCACGGCCGCTCGCTGCTCGGAGGCGGCGAGGCGGTCCTTGAGGGCGGCGACCTCGGCCATCAGGTCGCGCTGGGCCAGGAGTGTGTCGGCTTGGGTTTTCAGTGCGGCGTCACGCTCGCCGCGCAGCCGCTCGATCTCATCGACCATGGCCTCAGCCTCGGCATGGAGTTGGACAACCTGCCTGCCGAGCCCCTTAGCACGGGAGAGGTACCTGACGCCCGCGGCGTGGAGCTCGTTGTTCTCGAGTTCGAGTCTCGCGGTATCGAGTTCGAACTTCTCCTCTATAAAGGCAACCCGCTCATTGCAGTCGGCCTCAATCTTTTCATTCCGATCCGTTGCCTCGACGAGCTTGCGGTTGAATTCGTCGAGCTGGGCCCTGAGCAGCGCGTTCTCGGTCCTGAGGTCGGCCGTCTCGCGCAGTAGCTTCTCCCGCCACGTCGCCTCGGTTCGCTCGGCGGCCTCCTCGTGGACGGACTTCACGCCGTAGATCTCCCTGATTTTTCTCTCGTCTGTCATCGTGCGACACTCCAATCAACAATGGGCATGGCTCCGCCACGCCGTACGGCTGGGAACAAATACGCGGCCGCTGTTGTTTTGTAGTCGTCCTGCGATCGGTGAGTTCTAAAAGCGTCTCAAGTCATACGTTTACGCAGGTTTTTGGTTAGAGAAATACCGCACGTTTTCATGGTATCACGTGCCTTAAAGGCCATGAATGGACGGCCATATCGATTCGTTGAAAATGGCACCAAAATGGCACCTACGACGCGTTGGTGGCGGGAGAGTGATGGCGTTAAAGATGCCGAGAATGATTATGGGATTGTTTTAGATGCGGGCATGAAAAAGGGTCGAATCGAAGTGTCTGGCCGGACGCCAATTGTCCGGGAACTGTTTCGGTTCGACCCTATTTTATTTTACATCCGCGGCATGTTCTTGTGGGCACCCTGACGGTGGCCGACTCTTACGACCTCGATAGTCGGTTTGTGGGCTTAAGATTTCGGAGGCTCCCAGCCGTTTTCGACTGCGGCGCGGTAGATTGCAGCGTAATTAAGCATCCAGCTGCCGTCACCCGCCTTTTGAATGTACCTCTTTTTCTTCAAAGAGGTATGGGCCCGGGAAATCGTGTTCTTGCTCAGGTGGTAGTGCTCCTCAATCCATTTGCTTTTTGCGTAAAAGCCCATGGCTTTTTTGTTTGTGGAAGGCTTTCCAAACTTCCATACAAGGCCGAGGATGAGGCGCTCAGCAGCGACGGTGGTGACGCAGCACGCCCACTCGGGCACTGAAATAAAATTAGCTTTATCCATTTTCCCTTTAATCTTTCGTTGTTCATTAACATCATCGCTAAATATGTCGGAAATCGACGGCAGCTCGCTCATGTTTACCGCCTAGTCAAAGTGGGCGGTGCGACCTTCAAGCTGCTTGAAAAGCTCATAAAACGAACTTTCAAACATGTAATTAGAACGATGGATTTGGATGAGCTTGCCGGACTCTCTCATAAACTTGCGTGCGGTGTTTTCGCTCCAGCCAGTAAGTTCGCGGATATCGTTAACGCGGAGCAACCGATCGCACTGAGCGGCACCAGTGGGGAAAGTCGGTGTGGACGCCTGAGTGCTAATCTTTGGAGTAGCCATGATGAGCTATCCTTTCAATGAGGGCCCTCCCTGTGCTTGTAAGACTTACCAGGTTCATAAGCACTTGGGGGGCCGGTTTCTATGACTACATGCGTAGCCATCTGACAGCTTTAGCATGTATTAAAACTCAATAGATGTCAATCAAATAAAGCATCTACCTGCGGAAATAGTAGCATAGTACCGTAATATTATTGATGAAACGATGAATGAAAAACATGCTATTTCTCGCTTCTCTGTATATAGGCGTTGATGAAGTCTTCGTAGCCTTTAACTGCTTTTATTTCTGATTGTTGAACGAGGCTTGTATACGTTTTGAGCGTGATATTGGGGTCCGCGTGGCCAAGAATACCTTGCACGCTTCTAACGTCCGATCCGTTCGCCAGCATAAAAGTGCTTACACAATGCCTGAGCTGATGCGGGCAGATGCCCCTATATAGCTTTCCGCCAGTCGAATTGTTCGGCTCATAGATTCCAAGATTGCAGCTAACTGCGAAATCGCGAAACCAATGGTTGAAGATGTAGTTTTTCATGTGACAGACAGTAGGGACCCCTTGCTCGACGGCAATATCGCTAATGATGGGAGTTCTGCCAGTCTGGGACAGCCCCAGAGAGGCCAGGAGCTCTTTTTGTATGGCTGACCATGATTGAAGACGTTCGGCCAAGGTTTCTCCAACGGGGATTTTGCGTTGGCTTTCTTGTGACTTGGGTGCCCTCAGTTCATGGTCGTTGGTGTACTGCCTGTCAATTTTCAAGGTTTTATTGGCAGGGTCCCAATCGCGCCATTCGAGGCCCAACATCTCGCCTTTCCGCATACCCGTATACACTAGTACTAGCGTACCAACAGCTTCGGCGGTGAGCTCAATGTGTTGAAGATGTGTGCATAGGGTAGCTACCTGGTCGATTGTCAGTGATTCTCTTTTGTTGCGTGGTCTGCGAACGTGAACGGTAGCGCAGGGGTTTCGGTCAATTATTCGCTTCGCGACTGCATTCGAGAGAATTTGACGCAACTTCGCGTTGATCCGCACAAGCTCCGATGGCTTGTATTTTCCCGTGCGACGAGCTTCGGCATATGTTTCTTCGATTAGATCGGGAGTCAGCCCCTCAATTGTCTGAAACGCACCGAATAGGTCTTCGATATGCCTGCAATCGTATGCTTCTCTTTCATAGCTCGTTGGCGCAAGCTCGGTGTCCCTATTTTCATGAAAGGCCCAGCAGTAGGATGCAAGCAGAGTTGGCTTTTTAGTTTTAGAGACCGTGCCAGAAGAGTTGATTTCTACCAGCTTGGCCTGCATTGCAGCCTTTGCCTCTGTTTTAGTCTTGCAGTGAACCGTATAAGTTGGGGATCGTTTGTAGCGTCCCGTCTTAGGGTCCTTGATTCCAAGTGAAAAATAATAGCGATAGGTGTTAGGCGACCTCTTGTCTTTCCAACACGTGCCTCTTCCGCTAATGAGTGGTTGTTCTGACATCTTTGCACTCCGTTTCATTGATGAGTTTTCAACAATTCATTGAGTGCAGTTTAGCTAAAGCCGTTAGTAATATGTTTGTAAAAGCGTAGTCGCAGCTATCAGAGGCAAAAGACACAAACTGCTGTGTTTATCTGCGGTTATATGGTGTTCAATGATGTTTGATGAATGGTAGGGGGGAGCATTAAATCATATCTCCTAAAGCGGGTGTCGACGGTTCGAATCCGCCCGGGGGCACCATTTGCATTTTGTACGAACCCGTTGGACGTCGAGTCTGGCGGGTTCGTTGCTTTCCACGTCGTAGTTCAGCGTCACTATGCACTCTTCGTCGCTCACGCTCACCTGGTATACGAACGCCTTCAACAGAGTCGCGTCGTCCAGGGCGGAACCGCATTGAAGGAAGTCGGCCAGCCGCTCGGGGTCTATCTGATCGTCCCTGATCGCCTCAAGGTCGAGCTTGGCGCGGTCGCGCTGGTGCTCAAGCTCCGCTATGCGTTCCTTCGCGCCAGGAGCGATTATGCCCTGCTCGATGGCGTTGAGGATGTTCTTCAGGCCGCGCTCGGCTGCTGAGAGCGATTGGGCGGCCTGCTTGCGCCTCGCCGCCACCTCCGCGCCGTCCGAGCTTTCCGCTACCATGCGGGCTATCCGCAAGGCCTCCTCGCGGTCTTGCAGGAGCGCCCGCAGCGCCTTGACGATCTCGCCCTCAAGCTCCTCGCGCCTCACGGGCCTCACGCAGCCGTCATGGCAGCGGTAGTACTCGTATTTCACGTTCTTGCGCCCGCGCCCGCTCACGCCTTGCAGGTTGCGCCCGCAACCCGCGCAGATCGCCTTGCCGGAAAGGGCGAAGTCGCCCCAGCTCTCCGCGCTGCGCTCCTTGGTCGCGCGTATGCCCTGTGCCTCCATGAACGTCACCTCGTCGATGATCGCGGGCATGCCGCCCTCTTTGACAACGCCGCCCCACTCGTAGCGCCCCGTGTACTTCCGGTTCTTCACCATCCGCTCGACCATCGAGTAGCCGCACGGGTTTCCCTGCGAGGTCTTGACCCCGCGTGCCGCGAAGTCGCGAGCTATCGAGTTGGTGGTCTCCTTTGCTATGCGCCGCTTGAACGCCTCGCGCACGAAAGCGGCCTCGTCCTCGTCGATCACGTACTCGTCGGCCTCGTTGCTGGCGTAGCCGAACACGCGCACGCCGTTGGTCTTGCACTTGAGCGCGTTGCCCTCCATGCCGCGCCTCGTGCGGATCGCGGTCTTCTTCGACTCGCATGCCGCAAGGCCCTCAAGCAGCTTCTCGTAAATGATGCCCTCGGGCGAATCTGGTATCTGTTCAAGCGCCGAGACGAGCTTCACGCCGTGCTGGGCAAGCTCGCGCTTGTATATGGGCGCGTCGTACTCCCCACGGCTGAAGCGATCCATCATGTACACAAGCACTATGTCGCTCTCACCCGCGTTGGCTACCATGCGCTGGAACTCGGGGCGGTCATCGGTACGACCGCTTATGGCATAGTCGCAGTATTCCGCCACGATGGCGTACCTCTCGCGCTGGCACCACTGGCGGCAGATGCGCAGCTGATCATCTATTGAGGCCTCGCGCTGCTTGTTGCATGAAAAGCGGGCGTATATCACCGCAGTTTTTGGCATAATTGGAAACGGCCTCCTTTCAGAGGTTCTTTAGGAAAGCCCCGCGGGCAGCGTTGCAGCGCTATGACCCCGTGGGGCTTCTTCTTTCCCTAACGGTAGAGCACGGTGAAGCAGTACATCATCGTGTCGTCGTTCCCAGTGTTGGCGCAAGTCGCCATCTTCACGTCGACTACCTGGCATCCGGCCTCTTGGACTCGCGCCAAGGCACCGTCCAAGCGTTCCGTTACCTTTTTCTCGAATTGCGTTGCAGTCGACAACGTGAACCGTCCGTTGACCTGGAACACGAGCGCGTGCAGCTTTCCGTCGTTGACGATGAAGTCCTCCGCGTCGCTCGCCATCTTTTTGGCCGCGCTTTTGTTGAACATTCCCATAGTTAGTCCTTTCCCTCGCGCTTGCTCTCGACCTCGTGCCAATACCACGTTCCCAGCAATTCATCGACAGAGCATCCGTAGAACTTGGCAAGCTTTATAAGCTTCGATCCATTGATCTCGCGCTGGCCGCTTTCCATCATCGAGTAAGCCGGTACGCCGATACCAAGCACTTCAGCCACTTCAGGCTGTTTCTTGCCATATTTAAGCCGCGTTTCTTTAAGACGTGTGCCCACCGTGTCCTCCTTACTCCATGTGCATATTGTACAAAAAACTTTACAGATAGTGAATTATCTGCTTGCAAAAAGTCTCATGTTCTTCTATATTCACTAATTGTGAAGTTCACAGATAGTGAAGTGGAGGTGCAAATGAACCCGATCGCAAGTGAACGCGTCCGCATTGGCCTTAGCCAGGAAGGGCTTGCAAGCAAGCTTGACCTGAAGAGCCGAGCGACTATCGCCGCATATGAGAGCGGCGGTGAAATCCCCAGCTCAAAGCTTATTGCCATGACGCGCCTATTCCACTGCTCGGCAGATTATCTGCTCGGGCTTACGGAGAACAGGACGGTGGCGTAATGCCAGACGATTCAAAGCGACACCAAGGAGAGAAGCCCAAAACTGCCCGCGAAGTCGCTTTCGACACCATGTGTTCAACGATCAAGCAGGCGTACCGCGAATGGGAGAAAGGAGAGAAGAAGACGGCATGAGGCAATGGTCTACACGTGAACTTCGTTACCTCGAAGAGCACGCAGGCGAAGGTGCGGCGGCTATTGCCAAGGCCCTGGGGCGATCGGTTGATTCGGTCGAGTGGCAGGCGCGGAAGTGCGGCATCTCGCTGCGCAAGCGCAGGCAGTGCCCCCATTGCGGGCAGTGGACGTTTCGACCGCTCAACCGCATCAACGGCTGGTGCATCGAGTGCACGAAGGAGCTTCACATGGCAGACCTGGCAGAACAAGCGGAGGCCATGAAGGAAGAGGCCTCAAGGGAAATCAGAAACAACCGCACGCGCCAGTGCTTCTACAGCGCGAAAAGCCGGGCTAAGAAAAAGAAAAATAGCCACGGAAAAAGCCACGGTTAACCTGACCTGCGAAAACACCGAAAGGAGAACGGAAATGCAGACAAAAAAGAAAGCGAGCGCCCCCCGCTACCACACTTCGGGCACCCGCTACGTAGCCGCCTCGAAAGAGGCTGCGTCCATCATACCATTCGAGGGCAAGCGCCCGACGGCGCAGGAGCAGCTTGAGCGCTCGCAGTTCAAGGCGGGCGTCATGGTCGGCTTCCTCGCGGCCCTCATGATCTTCCTCGCCGTGCTCTGGCTCTGGGTCATCCCCACGATGGACCAGGCTGTTGCCGACGCCCAGCGAGCCGTGGGCAGCATGGCGGTGCTCAATGCGTAACGACGAGAGATACCGCCCCAAGCCCCAGAGCAACCAGCTTGAGATCTTCGGCCTGGGCATGGCTGGCGAGCAGGACGTTGCCGAGGCCAAGAAATGGATCGAGGCCAACCCCGATGCGTGGCGGTTCATGCTCTCCAACGCCCGCCGCCTCAAGGAGAAGGGCTACGTGTCGATCAACTACCTGGTGAACATGGTGCGCAACGAGCTGCACGTCGGCTGCAAGAACGGCATAGCCCCCGCCCTTGCCCGAATCATGGAGGCGCGGTACCCGGAGCTGCGCGGAGCCTTCAACAAGCACCGCAGCCAGAGCGATGGGTTTTCCGAATGAGCTGGCAGCGCACCCTTGCGGCCACGGCGCACATCACCATGCACCCAGCAGAGCTTGTCGGAAAGCAGCGCCCCATGACCGACTACCGCAACCACCGCACCTACACGCCGACCAAGACGCTCAAGGCCGAGAAGGCCATCAAGGACGCGTTCCGCGCGGCATACGGCGAGACATTCGCCGACCACGACGGCCCGGTCGTGATGCGGATCTCGACCAACAGGCCGCTCGCGAAGAGCAACCCCAAGTACTGGGAGGGCCGCGCCGACCTCGGCAAGCCCGACTGGGACAACCTGGGCAAGCTCGCCTGCGACGCGCTCAACGGGATCGCCTTCAAGGACGATTCGCAGGTCGATACGGGAGCCGTCACCAAGCGGCCAAGAAGCCCATACGGCACACAGCCGCGCATAGACATCTACATCGAGTACTTCGTCGAGGAGTACGTGAAGGAGAAGAAATGAACGCCAAATACTTCGAAGAGAACGGCTTTGAGGACTTCCACGGGACCAAGTTCCACAAAGCAGTGCTCGACCACGCCGCCTGCATCGCGAACAACCTCATGTTCGACGCCACGCATCCTGACAACAACGACGGCGAGACGGCGGCAAACGCCTACCACGTGATGATCGCGCTTCGCGAGGCCGGGCTTTCCAGGATCGACGAGAAGTGCGTCGCCAAGAGCCGCGAGTTCATCGCCGACAAGATCAAGCCCGTCAGCGAGGAAGAGCGCGAGTTCGGTCGCGCGTTCCTTGCCGCCGTTCTCGGCATCAAATAGGAGGTAACGACATGATCAACGAAGCCACCATCCAGGCGCAGTTCAAGCAGGCCACCGTGAAGGGCAGCGTGGCGACCCTGCAATTCGAGATCCTGACCGACAACGCCGACGCCTTCCGCATCATCAAGCAGAGCAGCAAGACGGTTTTGCTCACCGTGGCCGAGCAGCAGCAGGCCATGGACTTCGACGACGAGACGGGCGAGATCTATGGCTAAGGAAACCGAACCGCAGCAGGTCGAGGCCGAGGTCATCGAAACCGAGGCCACCACGCTTGAGGTCACGTACACCGAGGCCACCATCGCTTCGAACATGGACGCGCTGGAGGCCCACGTGAAGAAGGTCGTCGCCGACTACGAGGGCGCCACCTACGACCTCACGAGCGCCCAGGCCATCAAGGAGGCCAAGCACGACCGCAGCTACCTCAACGGCATCAAGAAGGAGATCGACGAACGCCGCAAGGCCGTGAAGCGCGAGTACAACAAGCCGCTCGACGCATTCGAGAGGCGCTGCAAGCAGATCACGGCCATCATCGACGAGTCAACCGACGCCATCAAGGCGCAGCTCGACGAGGCCGAGCAGACGCGCAAGGACGCGCTCTACTCGCGCCTACAGCAGCACTACGAGGAGTTCGCGGGGCTGCTCGCGCCGGTCGTCCCCTACGAGCGCCTGCATGAGCCGCAGTGGCTCAACAAGACCTTCGGCGAGATCAAGGCGCAGCAGGCGCTTGAGGCAAAGGTGTCCGACGTGGCCCGAGACTGGGAAACGCTCAAGGCCCAGCAGGAGGCGATGCCGCACTACGCCGACGCGGAGCGCGAGTTCTTCCGCACGCTCGACCTCGGAGCCGCATTGAACGCGGCGCGTCTGGCCGACGAGGAAGACCAGCGAATCGCCGAGCTGAAGGCGGCCATGGCACCCGAGCCTGAGCCGGAGCCTGAACCTGAACCAGAGCCTGAGCCAGAGCCGATCGCAGCGCCCGAGCCTGAGCCGATGCCCGCGCCAGCGCCAATGCCCGCCCCCATGCCGGCACCCATGCCAGCACCGGTCGCGGAGCCTTTGGAGGCGTGGACGGTCGAGGTGCCGAGCGCCACGCGATCGCAGATGCAGGCGCTCGCATCCACGCTCAAGGCGCAGGGAATCACCGGAAGCATCCGCCGGGGCACGCCAGCCCAGGTGGCGGCGAGGATGGAGTAGACGATGGCAGAAGACAAGCACATGACGCTGGCCGAGGCCGTGGCCCAGGTGCAGCGATCCGTAGTTGTGCCTAAAGCACGCTACAACGACCACGGCAACTTCTACTACCGCTCGATGGAGGACATCGTGGCGGCGCTCAAGGAGCCGTGCAAGGAGGCGGGCATAGCCTTCACGCTCAACGACAGCATCGTGCAGATCGGCGAGCGCTACTACGTCGAGGCCACGTGCCGCCTGTTCTTCAAGGACGGCCACGGCGATCCCATGGACGTGACGGCCTACGCCCGCGAGCCTTTGAGCCAGAAGGGAATGAACGAGGCGCAGGTCACGGGCAGCGCATCCAGCTATGCCAGAAAGTACGCGCTTTGCGGAGCGTTCGACATCGACGGCACCTCAGACCCAGACACGCTCATGGGAACCGAGAAGCACGCCGAGAAGGAGCCGCCAGAGTTTGGCCAGTTCATCGCCAAGTGCAAGAGCTGCGGCACCTCCTACGTCTTCGAGAGCCGCCAGCAGTACGAGCAGTTCAAGGCGAACCCCGGGTGCTGCCCGTCCCCCGCATGGCAGGTCGTGTAGGCCATGCAAGACCTCTACGCCGAGCGCATGCAGCTCTTCGACAGGCTCATGGACGAGCTTCAGGCGCTGCGCAACAGCGGAAGCCAGTACGCCGAGAACGAGGCCGAGTACCGCAAGGCGCTGCGCATCGCGATTCTTGAGGAGCGATCCAAGGGAACGCCCGTGACGGTGATAAGCGACCTCTGCCGAGGCCGGGAGGACATAGCCGAGCTGAAGCAGCGCAGGGACTGCTCCGAAGCGCTCTACAAGGCGAGCCAAGAGGCGATAAACGTGTACAAGCTCAAGATCCGAACCGTCGACGAGGACATAAAGCGCACCTGGTCCAACGGGACGGGCGAAGGGAGTTACTAAATGTCGATCAACCGAGTGAACATCAGCGGCAACTTGACCCGCGACCCCGAGCTGCGGGCTACCCAGGGCGGCATGCAGGTTCTGGGCTTTGGCGTGGCCGTCAACGACCGCCGCCGCAACCAGCAAACCGGCGAGTGGGAGGACTACCCGAACTTCGTGGACTGCACGATGTTCGGCAACCGCGCCGAGAGCATGGGCCGCATCCTGCACAAGGGCATGAAGGTGGCCATCGAGGGCAAGCTGCGCTATTCGAGCTGGGACAAGGACGGCCAGCGCCGATCCAAGCTTGAGGTGATCGTGGACGAGATCGAGTTCATGAGCCAGAAGCAAGCCCCGGCGGCACCGCAGGGATACCAGCAGCAGTACGCGCCGCAGCCCGCCCCGCAGGCGGCGCCGCAGCAGTGGAACGCGCAGCAGGCCTACCAGCAAGCCCCGGCGGCACCGCAGGGATACCAGCAGCAGTACGCGCCGCAGCCCGCCCCGCAGGCGGCGCCGCAGCAAGCGCCCATGCCGCCCGCCCAGGAAAGCCTGTACGACGGCGACATCCCGTTTTAGGAGCCATCGTGCGAGCGGAAATCGGCGGTGAAGGCGATGGCTGAGGAAAAGCGGATGAACTTCTACCGCACCTTCTACGACCTCACGACGCTTCTACCGGAGGCCGAACGAAGGAAGGTGAACACGGCCCTGCTCGACTACTTCTTCGAAGGCATCGAACCGAAGGGTTTGAGCGAGAGCGGAATGAAGGTTTTCAAGGGCTGCGAGGGGCGCATTTCGAAAAGCAGGACGAACGCCGCAAACGTGGCTAATCGGTACAGCGATTCGAAGCCTACGAACGAGCCTACGGAAGACGCTACGAACGATGCTGCGGAAGGGTCTACGAAACCCCTCCCAGATAGAGAAAGAGATAGAGAAGTAGATAAGGAAGGAGCTAAGGAGAAAAGGAAGGCGGCGCGTTTCCGCGCCCCTTCCCCCGCCGAGGTGTCCGAGTATGCCCAGCAATACGCCGCAACGAAGAACCTCGACCTCCGCGCCATCGACTTCGATCCCGAGTACTTCTGCGACTACTACGAGTCAAACGGATGGCATGTCGGCAAACAGCCGATGAAGGATTGGAAGGCAACGGTGCGCCGATGGCTGCGCACCTCGAAGCCCAAAAACGGCATTGCGAAGGAGGTGCCAGACGATGGATTTTCGGCCTACGACTGAGTGCCCGCACTGCGGCGCGACCCTCAAGGCCCGCACCACGCGGCTCGCTGGGCGGACGCTGTTCTGCGGCTACGAGCAGTGCGGCTGCGCGGGCGCCGAGGCCGAGCGCGAGAAGGAGCGCCAGGTCGAGGCGGAGGCCGCACGCAAGGCGGTTCAGGACAAGGCCATGCACGACTGGAAGCGCGCCGGCGTTCCCGAGCGCTACATGAGCCTCGACCACCCCTTGGCCGCCGAGATCGCCGACGGCATGAAGAACGGCCAGTGGGTGTACCTATGGGGCGACGTGGGAACGCGCAAGACCACGTGCGCCGCAGCCGTGGCCAAGCGCCTTGCGGGAGGCAAGCGGTCGGTGCTCATGGCCCCGATGTACCGCATCCTCGACGAAATCCAGCGCAGCTTCCACGATGGCGGCGACCCGCTCAAGCGCTACGCCGAGGTGCGCTACCTGATCGTGGACGACCTGGGCAAGCGCAGGCCCACGGGCTTCGTTTTGGACAGCCTGTTCAGCCTGATAGACCAGCGCTACTCGGCGATGCTGCCAACGCTGGTGACCACGCAGTACAAGCCGAGTGACCTCGTGCGCAGGCTCGCCGAGCAGGGAGACCCCGACACCGCCAAGGCCATCGTGTCGCGGCTCAGGGGCGGCGCGAGGGTCGTGCACTTCGACGGCCCGGACGGGAGGCTGCAATGATCCTCGATGCGGGCATTTTGCGCGGCTACCCCAAGGAACGCGCCGAGCTTTACGGCAAGCCGCACCTGGGCGCTCGCTACACCCACGGCAAGGCCTACGAGGCGCTTTCGCCCCGATGCTGCGTCTGCGGCAGGCGTGCGGGAAGCGTGCACCACGTGGCGCACCGGTCTTGGGGCGAGACCTTCCGCCTGGTGACCCCGTGCGGCGCCTGGGACTTGCGAAGCCCGCTGTTCTGCCTCTGCGGCAGCGGCACCACCGGGTGCCACGACAAGTTCCACGGCGGGGCGCGGCTCAAGGCCGAGTGGGCGTGGCGCTCGAAGGTCTACGAGGAGGCATGGTGGAGCGGCGAGCTGCTTGAGGTGTACGAGCCGCACAGCCCCGGTCTCTACGAATACGGATATTGGCTGATCACAGACCGTGACGGCAACGAGATGATACGAGAAGGGATATGACCCATGGAGATCAAGACATGCGAGCAGTACGTGCTCGATCAGCTGGAGCAGGCGCGGGAGGAGCGCGATTGGCTGCGCGGCAAGCTTGAGCAGGCGCAGGACGAGGCAGAGGAGCTGCGCGGCAAGCTCATGGAGCGCGGCGAGCGCGACGCCTCGAAGGTCGAGCAGGCCATTCGCAAGGAGGGCCGCGCCAAGCTCTACCGCGACGGCACCAGCTACCGAACCAGCGTGGACGACGGCGGCAAGCTCATGCCGTTCGAGGATTGGTGCATCGAACACATAGGGTACTCAAGCCAACGCTGCGGAATGACCAAGAACGAGTTCATCGCCTACTTCGAGCCAGAGTTCCGCACCGAGTACGAAGAACTGGCCGAAGAGTGGAAGGCTGAGCAGGAATGATCAGGATCTACGAGCGCTCGCTCTGCCAGAGCTACGCAAGCGCATACCGCCAGGGCATCCTGATCGCCAAGGCCGACGACGAGGCGGAGGCGCTTTCGATCGTCGAGTCGCTTACCGACGACAGCTACCAGTGCTTCGCGCTGCTGGAAGACGGGACAGTGCTCGACCTGCGTGGCCGGTTCCCCGGCTGCCTTGCGGGGGTGATGGCATGAGCTGCGAGTACTGCGAGGAAGGGCGAACCCTGTTCGCCAGTGCAGAGGGCCGCGCCTGCGACATCGACGACATATCGGTAGAGCGCCTGTGCATGCTCGGCAAGGAAGGCCCCGCGAAGGAGCCGTACGTGATCGGCATCAGCCTCTACAACGGCGACTACTGCTACACGAAGGACATCAGCTACTGCCCGATGTGCGGCGCGAAGCTCGGAGGCGATGGCGCATGAGCAAGGTCAAGTGCATGCGCTGCGACAAATGCGGCGAGTTGATTATCGGCGACGACCCCCACGGCACGTTCCGTGGGGCGCTTTGGCCCAGCGAAATCGAGAGCTTCGACCTGTGCCGCGATTGCAGCGTTGAGGTGCAGCGGTTCATTCACGGGAGAAACGAGGTGAAGGCTCATGAAGATCAAGAACACGATCAGGGAGATTAGGAAGTACAGAACGCCGTCATGCATCAAGTGCATGCATTCGAGCTTCAAGCCTTTCAACGGCACGACGATCTATTGCGCATGCCCGGCGTTCCGCGACTACACGGAGCGAATGAAAGGCGAGACCTACGCCATCGCGGAATCTCGCCTCGTGCGCGGAACCAGGTGGTGTCGATTCGAGCAGAAACCGCCAAAGGCCGAGGACGGTGACGAGTCATGAAAACCGTCGAGGCGCCGAAAACTATCGAGCCGTGGCGCATCATCTGCGCGGCCCAAAGCGAGCCCGATTACAGCGAAGAGCGCTACATGCTGATCTACGCCGGCGATAGAAGCGACGACTATTACGACAAAGGCTACATCTTGCTTGAGGGCTGGCACTGCTCCTGCTACGACTGGCCCGAGGTCGATTGGGACGCCACCTATTACGAGGAAGACGAGCTGCTGAAGATTGCCGACATGCGCAAGCGCAACCCGTCGGACAGCGCCGAGCGCCGCTTCTTCATGCTCGTCGAGCAAGCATTGGGGGCGCACCAATGAAGTACGTCTCGCTTTTCAGCGGTATAGAGGCCGCAACCGTGGCATGGGAGCCGCTGGGCTGGGAGCCTGTGTGCTTCGCCGAGTTCGACGAGTTCCCCAGCGCCGTGCTTGCCGAGCGGTACCCCGAGGTGCCGAACGTCGGCGACGTTACCAAGATGAACTGGAAGAAGTACCGCAACAAGGTGGATATGGTGGTGGGCGGAAGCCCATGCCAATCCTTCTCGATCGCGGGCAAACGGGAGGGGTTGCAAGGTGAGTCAGGACTTATGTTCGAGTACATTCGGGCGGTACGTGAGATACGTCCTCGATGGTTTCTTTGGGAAAACGTCCCGGGAGCGCTCTCAAGCGAGAATGGGGAGGCTTTCCGACAGCTCCTGTCCGAAATGGACAAGCTCGGGTACGGTCTGGCGTGGCGCGTACTCGATGCGCAGTTCTTCGGAGTGGCCCAAAGACGCCGCCGTCTCTTTCTTGTCGGACATCTTGGAGCCTGCCCCCCCCGTCGGCGTACTCATTGAGCCGGAGAGCATGCGAGGGGATCTTGAATCGAGCGCGGAAAAGAGGGCGAGCCTTGCCGAAGAGGCTGGAAGAAGCCCTCGCAGCGCAGGCTTCAAGTACCACCAGGGAGCAGGCGCGGGAGGAGTAGGCGCAGAGCCTGAGCAGTCCCCCACGCTCACCGCCGATTGGCACAACCCGGCCGTGTACCCCATCGACGAGCCGATAACGATGGCCGACCTCAACGCCAACACGGCGATCGGATACGACATGGTGGGCACGCTCAAGGTTGGCGGCGACGCGCCGTCGGTGTGCCTGTGAGCGCCTGCACGCTGCTCGTCCGTTGCGGATGCGCGGGCGGCGGCAAGGGCGCGCTGGTGAGCGACGAGGTATCGCTCACCCTATCGACGAGCAACACTCAGACGCTTTTCAGCGAGGAAGGAGGAGGCATGGTTGTGCGAAGGCTCACGCCGCGCGAGTGCGAGCGGCTGCAAGGCTTCCCCGATGATTGGACGAAGATACCCTATCGCGGCAAGCCGGCCGACGAGTGCCCCGATGGGCCTCGATACAAGGCGATCGGCAACAGCATGGCCGTCCCCGTGATGCGGTGGATCGGCGAGAGGATCGCCATGGCCGAGGCGGGTGAGATCGCATGAGCTGCGACCCGTATAAATGGACGTGCGCGAGGTGCGGCAAAACGCACTGCAACCCGTTTTTCACGTGCTACCCGCGCGAATTTTGGAAGGACAACAAGAAGCGTGTCGGCGAGGTCTGCGAAAAGTGCCGCAACGAAATCGACTATGACCAAGTTCGCCGCAGGAAAGCGAAGGCAGGCGAGGCCTCATGAGCTACGACATAAGGCTGTGCGACCCCGTGACGCACGAGACGTTGGAGGTCGATTCTCCGCATCTCATGGCGGGCGGAACATATGCCCTGGGAGGCACGACCGAGCTTTGGCTGAACGTGACCTACAACTACGCCAGGCACTACCACTGCTTGGGAGAGCGCGGCATCCGCGAGATCTACGGGAAGACCGGGGCCGAGTCGATACCGATGCTCAAAGCAGCGGCCTTGAGGCTTGGCGACGATGTTTCCGACGACTACTGGGAGGCCACCGAGGGCAACGCCAAGCGGGCGCTGTTACAGCTGCTCGCCCTGGCAAGGATGCGCCCCGACGGCGTATGGGACGGCGACTGAGAGGAACCTAAATGAAGAAGGCGATGATTGTCCAGCCAATGAACGGGCTTGGCGAGGGGCAGATACTTGAGGCCCGCACGAAGGCGGTCGCAGAGCTTGAGCGGCGCGGATACGAGGTCGTGGACACGTACTTCAAGGACGGCCTCGTGGTGCCGCCCAAGGTGGTGAACGTGCCGCTGTACTACATGAGCCAAAGCCTTGGCAAGATGGCCGAGTGCGACGCTGTGTACCTATGCGATGGCTGGGAGAACGCACGGGGCTGCAAGGTCGAGCGCGCCGCAGCTGTGGCCTACGACCTTGAGCTCATCGGGTACGACCTACCGTGCCGTGGTGATGCCTCGTGAGCATGGCCTACTACGAGCCGGGCAGCGGCTGGAACCTGCCGCCCGGCTGCTTCGACGACGATCCGGACGCGCCGTGGAACCAGGTGGACGAGCCGGCTTGCGGAGATTGCGCCCACTGCATAGAGGGATGCTGCGACTACGGCATCTGCGAGCTTGAGTTCGAGGAGGCTTTCAGCGCCCAGGAGGCGAAGGAGCCGATGGCGGCATGGGAGGCTGCGAAGTGGGCGCGAGACTGGATCGTCGAACACTACAAGGACATGCAGGAGGACTGGTGCAAACGGTTCGATGGATAGCGGCATCATGCGCCGCGCTGCTTGTCGCGGTTGTGGCCCTTGAGCTTTATGTAATCAGAACGCTGGCGGCGGGGCTGGTGGTTCTGGCCCTGCTCGCCTGCGGGTAGGAGGTGGACGATTGACCAACTGGGAGCGGTACTTCGGCACGCCCGAGGCCGCGATGCGCATGGAGATGCGCATGCTGCGCGACGGACGGCGGTTCCGCATCGCGGTGAGCGAGTGCAACCCCTTCACCACGTGCGCGTTCGCATCGCGCCGGGTGCGTGACTTCTGCTCATGGGGCGAGTATCTGGACTGGCTCAAGGCCGAATACGACGACGGGACCATCAGGTGGGAGGATGAATGAGCCGCCCGGGATGCAACCGGGGATGTCTGCTCGTGATAGCGGCATCCCTGCTAATAGACGGACTTACGCTGTGGGCGGCGGTATCGCTGGCCCGCATGATCATTGGAGGATAGATGTTTGACGATACCTACCAGAACACGGTGGAACTTGGCAGCGTGGCCGTGTTCGACAACGTGGAATGCGGTAAGGCCCAGGCTATGAAAGTCTTGGAAGAGGCTGCGGAGGTCTTCGGCGCTTGGCAGAAGCTCGATAAGGACACCTTCAGCGATTCCACCGACCTCATCGCCGAGCTTTGCGACGTGATCCAGGCATGCTGCAACATGGCCGCTGCGGTCGGGTGCGACGACCTACACCTTGCCCTGTGGGACTGCGAGGATCGCAACCGCAAGCGCGGGCGCATAACCGGCATGGTCGATCGTGGGAGCCAGTGCACGCGCGAGAAGTGCAAGCGTTTCGTTTTCGTGCCCATTGAGGTGAGACAGAAGTCCAGCGACTCGTGGGAGGCGATCGAGCACGATAGCGCGATGTCGCCGATCGGGTACTGCGAGCAGGTTATCGGGCAGGACATGGCAAACGTACATAACGTCACCGCCGGGATCATGATGTGCAAGCATCTGGTGAAGAGGTGCAAGGCGATGGGGGGTGCCGAATAGTGGCGCGCGCACAGAAGGTCATAACCTGGATCGTGCTAGTAGGCTCTATATGCGCCTGCCTGTTGCTGTTCGTCGGCCTCGTGTCGCTGCTGCTTAGGTGGATCATGTCTATATGGGGGATTTGCTAGCCACAACAAAAGGCCTCGGGGTATCCCCGGGGCCTTCCTGCTATCGCCTGTATGCGATCCCCTCGGCTATGGGCTTCTCTGCCCCTATGGCCTTCCCTAGGTCTTCCCTGGCATCTTTCAAGATCTTCAGGATCTCGGCCCACTGTTTCGGCTCTCGTGCTTCCATCGCTAGCCCTCCTCGTCGATCCTCGTAGTACCTGGCACGACCTCGCACCATCCGGTGTAGCCGTTCCGCCTGTGCCATGTGGTTATGGCGTCCTCCTCGTTCGCCTTGCTGCCTGCCCTGTGCGTCGAGTAGTAGCTGTGCTCCCTCTCGTAGATGCCGCCGCAGCCGCCGTCGAAGCCGCCGCTGTGTCTTATGATGCAGGTGTATCGTCTTGAGTTGCGCACTGCTCCCTCCTTAGTCGTAGGTGTCGAAAATGCTGGGTTCGCCGTCCCATAGGTAGAGATTTTCGCCCCCGAGAATGAGGGTCGGCATGTTCTTTGCCGCGCTGTAGTCGTGAATCTTGAGGCGCTTTCCCTCTGCGCTGGCCTTCCTGCCCATGATTGGATCGTCGTCGATAAACTCCCCGGGTACCGGCATGTACTCCCTCTCCCATCCCCAGGGGTCTGCGTGCCCCACGAACTCGGCCCTTATGGGCTTGATTGTGGCTGTTTTCGCTGTGGCCCTGGTCACCTGGTAGAAAAGGCCTTCCCTCGTGAATATGTCGCCTTGCTTCACCATGGTTTAATGTCCCCTTATGTGATCGTGCCTTATGGTTTAATGCCCTGTTTGATGGCACAGGGGCAAGGCCCTATGCCCTGTCCCTGTGCCACCTGCTAGGCTGTGAGAAGCCCTGCCCTCGGGGCATCCATGCGGCGGCTGCGCACCGCGTCGCGCCCCGCCGCCTGGCCCCTGCTGATGCTGTCCCTGTTGGTAGCCCTCGGGCCTCGCCTCGTGGATTTGCCAAGGTCCAGGCTCTCGAAGTAGTCGCTCACCTCGGACGGGCATACGATCATCAGCTCGAAGCTCTGCTTCTCAAGCTCGCCCTTCACGCCATCGACGAATCCGACGATGAAGTTCGAGTAAGCGTTGGGGTCGGTGTAGGCGAAGTCCTCGTACTCGTGCGCCAGCCTGTCGCCAACCTCAAGCAGGTTCTGATAGACGATCTCTGCCGCCTCGCTGTCGGCCTTCCACCCGACGAACACGTACTCGTACTTGCGATCGGTTATCCTGCGCTGGTACACCCTGCACCGGAAGTTGTCGGCGATCACCGATGCGAGGTTCGGCGCCCATGACTTCGCAGTTCGTGCCGTGGCGGTCTCGGTCACCTGCTTCACCTCGTCGGCAAGCTCCCATTCCTCCACGTCGTTGTCCGCGATCAGACGCTGGGCCTTGAGGGCGAACTGGATCGCCTCGGCCTCGTTGCAACCGTTCTCGACGCTGTGCTCACGCAGCTTCTTGATCTTCTCGATGATCCTCTCTCGCTCCATCTTGTAGCCTCCTTAATAGGAGGGGCGAGGCCCCTCCCGGTAGTTGTCCGTTACTTTTCCCATAGGTAGCCGAACGCCTCTGCTATCCTCGGGATCTCGATTGCCCTCTTCGGCGTGAAGTAGGTCTCGCGCTCGAAGAAGTTCATGCCGTACTTCCTGTTGATCTCCTCGAGCTCTGCCAGGTTGAAGTAGCCCATCTCGGGGACCGCCCCGAAGACGAACCCGAACATGTCGCCCGTCTCCTCGTCGTACTCGGTGGCGTAGAAGTCCCAGCCGTTCAAGCAGCTGAACCAGTGGCCGTACACAACGGTCTCGGCCTTCTTGCCGTCCTGTGAGTAAAGGGGTTGATTTCCGATCTCAGCCGAACACATTGAGCAAATAGGCCATTCCCGCAGCTAGCTGAACGCCCCCGCGGCCCCTCCTGGGGTCCGGGGGCGCCGTTTTCCCAGTTGATGGAACGGTGGAGATGTGTTTCGATGGGTCCGGTGGCCATGCTCCGCCCGCCGCCCGGCACCTCTTCCCAGACTCAGCCGGACGGTCGGTCCGTCTATTCCGTTTTTCCTTCTAGGCTAGGCCAGCGGGGCATCGCCCCTCTCGGCGCGCGCCCTCTCGATGAGCCCCGGCGTCAGGTCGAGGTCGCCGAGCGGCACGTCCCACACACCGTAGGCGTCCAGCAGCGCCGCCGCGTCCTCCCCGAGCATCGCCCTGAAGGCGCGCGCGGGCGTCGCGAAGCCGAGCGCGCCGCGGGGCTCGGAGTTCACGTGCGACATGGCCAGCGCCAGGTCGGCCGGGGCGAGCCGGTCGAACCTGATTCCGGCGCCCTTGGGCAGCAGCTTCCT
>NZ_KN214134.1:239953-329317 GCF_000763055.1 Collinsella sp. 4_8_47FAA
GTAGCCGACCTTGCGCCTGAGCTCCATGTTGGTCATGCCGTCGTAGCCCGCCGAGACCCAGCGGTAGATGGTCGACGGCGACAGGTCCACCGGGCCGCCGTTGCGCGCCGCCATCTGCTCGGGCGAGAGCCCCCGGCGCAGGCAGTCCCTTATCGCCTCCAGCCTGGCCGCCGCGGCGGGCTCGTCGGCGTCTATCCCGCGCCTGGACGAGACGAGGACCGAGTCGGCGCACAGCTGCGCGGCCCGGGCCTCGTAGAAGACGTGGGGGCGGCGCTTGCAGCCGATCGCGCGGTACCGGCCGCAGCCGTTGCAGCATCGCGGCCACGCGGCCAGGCGCGGGCAGGCCGCCGACAGGTCGGCGGAGGCGTCCACGCGCTCGCCGCGCCTGGGCTTCGGCGCCGTCACGAACCTGTGCGACGCCACCTCGGCGCTCACCGTCGAGGGCGACCTGCCCAGCTCCCTCGCGATCTCCCTGCACGACGCCCCGCGCTCCAGCATCCTCTGGACCGTGTCCCGCTCGTGCCTCGTGAGCCTTCCGTAGGCCCTCGGGACCGCCCTCGCGGAGCCCCTATTCTTCTTTCCGGACATGCCGTCCTCCGATCTCCCGGGGCCGGCCGGTCCGGCCCTCAGGGTATCGGGTTCCCACATTCATCCGCACATGTGCGGATGAATGTGGGAAGTGTTCGGATGAAGTTGATAATCAAGGCTGTGAGTAAAGGGGCGGGAGCTTCTTCTGTAGCTCTTTCGTGAGTAGCTTCTGCATGTTATGATCTCCTGTGTGTTGTCGTGGGAGGCCCCTTCTCGGGGCCTCCTGCTTGCCCTAGGCCGCCTGCTCTGCCGGTCTGATGGGGTTAACCTCGCCAATGTTCCAATCAATGACCTTGGCACTCTGCCATTTGCCTTGATCGTCCATGTAGTAGAAGCCATGCTTCCCGAAGTACTTCCTGACCTTTAAGGCCCCTGACTCGATGCCATCGGCTATGACCTGCTTTCGCAGATCCTTCACCATGTAAATAATGGCCTCCTCGTCGCTGTTGGCCTTGAATGCCTCGGTGATCTGGGCCAGATAGTTGTCGCAAGCCCTCATGATCTCCACCGGCTCGTAATCTGCCCTGGGGATCTCCTGTATTGGCCTGTGCTTCGTGGCCTCCACTGTGTACCTGCCAAGGTCTGGGTAGGCCATGTACTCGTTGACAAGCTTCAGGGCTGTTGCAAGCTCTAGGCCATCCTTTCGGCCCTGGGGGCCTTTCCTGAAGTAGCCTCGTGCTCTCATGCCCTCTACAATGGCCAAGATCGTGTGGTTGCTTACCAGCTGACCACCTACCATCAGATCCAAGCTCTCTTGCTTCCCTGCCATGCTGCATCCTCTCTTCGGTTTTATAGGTGCCTGTCGGCTTCCTGGTGGCCTCTGTGGCCCCTGCTGACAGTTGATAGTATTGCACAATAGTTACTGTGCATAAGTGAGAATTGCACAATAGCTACTGGGCCACACAATATGCACACAATAATAAATGTGCTAGCACTTTAGCTACTGTGCTATAATCATGTGCAATAGTGATCAGATCTGAAGGGAGGGTGAATGACACCAACAGAGGCGCTTAGGGAAATGCTCGACCGCTCGGGCATGAGCATGTACGCGCTTTCCAAGGCGATGGGCAAGAGCCGCAACTACATCGGGAACACGCTCAAGCAAGGTTCCGACCTCGGAGCGTCCGGCCTGGCCGAGATGGCTTCTCACATGGGCTTTAAGCTCGTGCTCGACGGCTCGGGAGAGCCGATAGAGATAACCGAGAGGAGTGACGATGCCGACGATAATCAAGGGCCAGCCAACAAGCGCCGAGGTTAGGCGCAAGCTCAAGGAGGAGGGACGGCCCGTCGTGCTGTCCTGCTCGCTTGGCAAGGACTCGCTGGCAGCGTGGATCGCGCTTGAGGACGAGGGTATCGAGGTAGTGCCCATCTACTACTGGTCCATCCCAGGCCTTCCGATGGTCGAGCACAACGTGAAGACGATCGAGGGCGTTTTCGGCGTGAAGATCCACCAGTACCCGCATCCCAGGTGGTCGAGGACGCTCAACAACTGCGTGTTCCAAAGCCCCGAGCATTGCGACGTGATCGAAGCGGCGAACATGCCCGTGTTCGGCTACGACGACATGCGCCCGTTCATCCTGGAAGACCTCGGGCTTCCAGAGGACACGTGGTTCTGCGATGGCGTTCGCGCCTGCGACAACCCCTACCGCCGCGCGAGCCTCACCAAGCACGGCCTCATGAAGCTCACCACGCGCAAGGCGTCGGTGGTTGCCGACTGGACGAAATCTGAAGTGATGGCGGCGATCGATAGGCGCGGAATCGGCCTGCCGCCTGATTACGAGTTGTTCGGGCGAAGCTTCGACGGATTGGACATGCGATTCATGAAGCCGCTGCGCGAGAAGCGCCCGAAGGACTTCGAGGTGGTCAAGCAGTGGTACCCGTTCATCGAGGCCGACGAGAAGAGGTGGGCGCACTATGGGCTTTAAGTTCGAGAAGCCGCAGAAGGCGAAGGCCGAGAAGAAGGCCGTTGAGGCAGCGCAGCTCACCGATCACCAGAAGGAGTACCGAGACCGCGAGAAGCGCGAGGAGAAGCGCTTCCAGATGGCCGTCGATTCCGGCTTCTGGATCTGCTTCTGCTTCCATGACCAGGCCGATAGGGACAAGTTCGCCGACCTGGTAAAGGCCGACGAGGACGGCTGGACTTACGGCGACGTCATCCGCCCCGTGTTCACCGAGCGAATCGGCTTGCAGAATAAGCGGCAGTTCAAGCCCAAGGAGCAGAAGGGCACACCCGTGCCGAACCCGCTTGCCGGGATCGAGCCCACGGGTGACCTCGAAGCCGACAGCTTCGCCGAGGCGAACGCAATCCTCAAGGCATTCCAGGCGATTGAGGTGAAGCCCTACTACGAGAACGTTTGGAGCAGCGTCTACCACGTTGTGTGCGTGTTCCGCGATTCAGACGACCTTGAAAGCTTCATCAGGGAGTACGCGCTTGCCAAGTACGGCGACCTGTACATGGACGGCTCGAAGATCCTTGGGGCCATGGGCGAATAGGCCAATCTCACGCGCATAGGAGAATCTAAGGCGACCTACGGGTCGCCTTTTTTGTTCCCGAAAACGAGAGGAGGCAGGCATGTTCGGTCGCATCCGTGCCGCAGCAGGCAACATCGCCAACCGAGTCCGCTCTGCGTTCAGCCGCAGCCGTGGCAGCTCTTCTGGCCGCTCCTCCTACTAGAGGGGGCACCCGGGCGCAGCGCTAGCCGTTGCGCCCTTTCCATCTGAAAACGACAACCGATAGAGAGGAGCTGAAATGGCCGCGAAGAAGGACAAGCCGACGCTGCCCGAAGACACAGACTGGCCCAAGGAGACCGTCGAGTGGTTCGAGGCGTGGCGCTCAAACCGTTGCAGCGACCATTGGGACGACCGCCAGCGGCAGTACGTCATGGACACGGCCATCGTCCACGCCCTCGTCTACGGCTCCAACGACTTCGGGGCGCTGGCCGAGCTTCACAAGCGCCTGGCCTTCATGGGCCTCACGTTCGAGGACTGATCGCCGTGAACGACCAGAACCTCATCAAGCCCAAGAGGGATCAGACCGCAGAGCAGCGCAAGGCCGCAGCATCGAAGGCCGGCAAGGCGGCTGCGAAGAAGCGCCGCGAGAAGAAGCAGATGCAGGAGATAGCCAAGATCGTGCTGCACATGCCGTTCGAGGGAACGGACGCGCAGCTGGATGACTTGGAGGGCCTGAGCTTCGAGGACTACCCCGACCGCAAGCTCACGGTTTCCGAGATCTCGATCCTCAAGGTCGCCAAGAAGGCGATGCGCGGCGATATAGCTGCCATCCAGTTCCTGCGCGACACCGCAGGCGAGAAGCCCGTGGAGCAAATCGAGGTATCCGCCGACATCGGGGCCGCTTGCGACGAGATCGGCAAGCTCATCGAGGCGAAGCGCAATGCCGACAAGGGCTGACCTTATCGACCTGGTGTACGACTGCCCCGTTGACATCGCCGTGCGCCTCGGATTCGACAAGCTGACGTCTTTGCACAACGAGTGGATCAAGGACATGGTTTTCGGTACCGACGACGAAACGATCCAGGCGCACCGTGGCAGCTTCAAGACCACGTGCCTAGGCATCTCGTTCGCGTTTATCATCGTGCTGTTCCCCGGCCTGCGATCCATGTTCCTGCGCAAGACGGACGACGACGTGGCGGAGGTCATGGCGGCCACGGCAAACGTGCTGCAAACCGACTACTTCCGCGGCATCGTGCGCATGCTCTACGGCGTGGAGCTTGAGCTTACGAGGGCCACGCAGTCGTCCGTATCCACCAACCTCAAGCAGGGCGTGTCTGGCGCTCCGCAGCTGCTAGGCCTGGGATGCGGAGGGTCACTGACCGGCAAGCACGCAGACCGCGTGTTCACAGACGACATCGTGAACGTGAAGGATCGCGTGTCGGCGGCGGAGCGCGAGCGCATCAAGCTGATCTACCAGGAGTTGCAGAACATCCGAAACCGTGGCGGGCGCATCTTCAGCACGGGCACGCCGTGGCACAAGGACGACGCGTTCCAGCTGATGCCGAACATCCGCCGCTGGGACTGCTGGCAGACGGGCCTCATGAGCCGCGAGGAGATCGAGCAGGTGCGGGCCAGCATGTCGCCGTCCCTGTTCGCGGCGAACTACGAGCTGAAGCACATCGCCGACGAGGACGCCATGTTCACCAACGCCAAGTTCTTCAAGGAGCCTGAGCTTCTGCGAGACGGCATAGGCCACATCGACGCGAGCTACGGGGGCGCGGACTTCACGGCCTTCACGGCCATATGCAACAGGGGCGGCATCTGGTACTGCCTCATCCGCATGTGGCACAAGCACGTGGACGACTGCCTGGACGAGATCATCGGGATTTGCAAGGCGCTGCGCATCGGCTCGATCCACTGCGAGATGAACGCCGACAAGGGGTACCTGCGCAAGGGCATCCTAAAGCGCGGCAGGCCGTGCGTGGGATACCAGGAGAAGGAGAACAAGTACCTGAAGATCAGCACGCACCTTCGCAGCGAGTGGGCGAACGTGCGGTTCCTTGACTGCGACGAGTACCCGCTTGACGCAGAGGCGCTGAACCAGGTGCTCGACTACAACGAGAACGCCGCGCACGACGACATGCCCGACTCCCTGGCGTCCGCGATCAGGCAATGGGAGAACCGACCCGGCATAAAGACCTTCAAGGGAGGTATCTGATTTGAGCCACGAGTTCCATTCCTTCTACTACGACCAGATGCAGCGAGAGCCGTCCACCGACGACTTCCGCCTGCCCGCTGGAACCGAGATGACCGAGGAGCTGCTTCAGCGCCTGGTTGACGAGTTCGAGCAAGACCACAAGCCGCGCTACGAGTACCTGGACAAGGTGTACGACACGCACTACGCGATCTTCGACCGATCATGGCGCAAGAAGCCCGGCTACAAGCCGAACAACCGCCTGTCTGCCGACTTCTGCTACACCATCACGGACACGTTCGAGGGCTACTACATCGGCGTGCCCATGACGCTTTCGGTCAAGGGCGAGGACGACGGGCGCAAGAAGGCCGTGGAGGCGTTCATCGCCGACTATACGGCGAGAAACTTCCAGGAGGACGTGGACGCTGAATTGTCGGAGATGGCGTCGAAGTTCGGCCATGCCTACGAGATGCTGTACCAAGACGACGAGGGCTTGCCGCGATCCATCGCGGTGTCTCCGCTCACTTCGTTCATGGTCTACGACGATTCCGTGCTGAAGCGCCCCATGTTCTTCGTCCGCTGGTTCTACGGCGACGACGGCGCTATCAAGGGCAGCTATTCCGATGCCCATGAGGTAGTGCCGTTCAGGCGCGGCGATGCCGGCTTGGAGTTCGGCGAGGCCGAGAGCCACAGCTTCGGCAGTGTGCCCGCCGTCGACTTCCGTCAGAACACCAAGGGGCGCGGCCTCTACGAGGGCGTGCTTTCCATGGTCGAGCAGTACAACGCCGTGCTTTCCGAGAAGGCGAACGACGTGGAGTACTTCAGCGACTGCTACCTCGTGGTCAAGGGCAAAGAGCTTACCGATGACGAGCTGGTGAACATCCGCGAGAACAAGGTGATCAACCTCTTCGGCGAGTCCTTGGAGGGCCTTGACGTGGTGTTCCTGGCGAAGCCCAACGCCGACTCCGTGCAGGAGAACCTTATCAACCGCCTTGAGCAGCTGATCTTCAAGATGGCGATGGTGCCCGACATCACTTCCGACAGCTTCGTCACCGCCTCTGGCATAGCGCTCAAGATGCGCATGATGCCCATGAGCAACCTCGCCCGCAAGAAAGACCGCAAGTTCAAGCGCGGCGTGCAGGAGCGCCTGAAGCTCCTAGCCGCCTATCCGTTGAGCCAGGGCTTCAGCGGCGACGATTGGCAGATGGTCGATGTGACCATGCACCGCAATATGCCCGACGACTTGCAGAGCGAGGCATCGGTTGCTGGGCAGCTCTCGGGCATCGTGTCCGAGGAAACGCAGCTTTCCGTGCTCTCCTGTGTGAGCGATCCCAAAGCCGAGATGCAGCGCAAGCGAGACGAGCAGGAGGAGAAGGCCAACGCGGTAAGCGATGGCTATCCAACCAACCGAACGATCGAGACCAACCAAGAGGAAGGAACCAACGATGAAGGTAGCGACCTATAGCCGAGGCAAGCAGCTTGCCATCCGCGAGGAGCCGGGCGGCGAGATCATCGGCACCATGGGAAACATGTCGGCGGCGCGGGTGGAGTCCGTCGCCGACGGCTGGGTCGAGCTGACGATGGGCGGATACGTGCGCGAAGACCTCGTGAGCATCTACGGCCTAGTCGATATGACAACCTACAGCATCAAGCAGCCCGAGACAGTGCCAAAGGAACCGCAGCAGGAAATGGATGCCGTCACGCCTGCCGAGCAGCCAGGCGAAATCGAAGCCAAGGAGCAGCCGGCAGAGGACAGCGGCGAGCTTGGCAGCATGAAGCTCAACGACCTGCGCGAGCTTGCCCGCAACAGCGGCGTGAAGATCCCGAAGAACGCCACCAAGGACAAGATCATCGAGCTGTTGCTTTCCAATGAGTAAGCCGAGCGACGAATACTGGCGCGAGAGGCGCGACGAGTTCTTGCAGCAGCTGACCAAGGACGAGGCCGATCTATCAAAGCGGCTTTCCAAGGTCTACGCATCCGAGGCGGCGAAGCTCGACCGCATGATCGCGGCCTACTACGCCAAGTACGGCGAGGGCAAGGTGATCGAGTACCGCCGCCTGCTGCAATCAATCAGCGCGGAAGACCGCACGCTGCTCATGGAGCGCATGGACGAGTTCGCCAAGAAGTACCCGCAGTACGCCGACCTCATGCCGGTGCGCGAGAGCATCTACCGCCTGAACGAGCTTGAGGCCATCCAGATGCAGATACGCTTGCAGCAGCTTGAGATCGGTGCGATCGAGCAGGAGGAGTTCCGCAGGCACTTCGAGGAGCAGGCGCGGCGTGCCGCCAACATCGCAGCCGAGGAGCTTGGCTTTGGCAAGGAGTTCTACCGCTACGACTCCGAGGTCGTGCGTGCGACGGTTGGAGCTGCCTGGGCGGCGGGCGGAGACTTCTCGGCCAACATCTGGGCGAACCGCGAGAAGCTGGCGAGCTACCTCAACGACGACTTCTCAAAGCTGATCGCACGCGGCGTCTCGTACGACGAGATTTCGCGCGAGCTTCGCCAGAGGCTCAACCACAGCGGCGCGAAGACCGCCATGCGCCTTGTGTACACAGAGGGAACGTACCTTTTCAACGAGGCGCAGGCACGCGTGCACGAGTCGGAGTTCGACAGCTATGCGCTGTCGTGCATCCACGACGGCAGGGCCTGCGAGGTGTGCCGCGAGCTTGAGTCCTACCAGAAGCAGCACCCGGCGAAGTTCTCCGAGCGCATGCCGGGCACGAACTTCCCGCCGATGCACCCGTGGTGCCGCTGCTCGTACACCCTTGAGGTTGCCGACTGGGACAAGTGGATCGACGATTACGTTGCAAAGCGCGGCGGAGATTCGGCGACCCACGCCATGACGCTGCGATCAAATGCCATGGTTCGAGAACCTGCCACCACGTCCCTGCTCGAATCGCTTCAACGCGCCGGCTCGACGCTGGCGGGACTTGATTTCAGGCTCAAGGGCCAGCAGTCGTTGGCGCGGAAGATCCGAACGGACTCGCACAAGCTCGACGTGAGCGAGAAGGATGCATCCGATGGCATAAACGATGTGCTGCGCTACACCTACGTGCTGCCCGTGGAGTCGTTTGCTGACGAGTTCGCGCGCATCAGGCAGGCGCTTGAGAAGGCAGGCTATACTGTAATCAAGGTCAAGAACACGCTAGGTGACGCGGCAAGCGCCTACCGTGGCGTCAACACGCAGTTCGAGACGCCCGACGGCTTCAAGTTCGAGCTTCAGTTCCACACGAAGCAGAGCCTCGACGTGAAGGAGCGCAACCACGCGCTCTACGAGGAGGAGCGGCTTGAGGACACCCCGCTTGAGCGCAAGTGGGAGCTTCGCCGCGAGATGGCCGACAACGCCGCCAGGATCAAGACGCCGCCGAACATCGAGGAGGTTCGCAGATGATCTACTACACAGACGACTCCCGCAGGCGCGTGTCACGCTTCGACGCGGAGCAGCAGGTATGCGAAACCTACGACTTCACGCTCGGGCGCTGGGTGTTCGACACCGAGGTGTTCGGAACACAAAGCGGCGACCTATGGCTGGACGAAATCGGCCAGAAAGAGGCCGAGACAATCATAAGAAAGCGCGACAAGGCGCTGCACCGATAACAATCAGGCGAAAACCGAATAGACATCTCACCTCAACGGCACAATCAAGGCCCCCAACACGGGGGCCTTTTCTTTTGCGTCAAGGAGGAGCCATGGAGATCGAATACATCACCCGCGCTGGGTGCCCGTCATGCGAGGCGTACCGCCGTGCTGTCATAGAGCCGCTGTCCGAGGAGTACCCGGGGCGCGTGAGGGTTCACCGGGCATGGGACGGCTTCATGGAGAGGCTGAACAACGCCGAACGCATCACCCGCGTTCCCATGGTGGTCGTCACCGACGGCGGGCGCGAGGTCATGCGCCTGCTTGAGATGCCAACGCTTGAGCGCCTTGAGGACATCCTGGAACCCGCCTGACTAGCGAATCTCACGCATGAAGGACACTCGCATGGTCAAAGACCGACCGAGCGTTGAAGTCGATAAAAGCCACGGTTCGGGCAGGCGTGGAACCCGCTAAAAGCTACGGAAAACGTGCAGGCATGAGCCACGAGAAACCTTATGGAGGGTGCGAAGCATGGCAAAGGACGGAAACCGACAGAAGTTCGCCGGCGTAGCTGGCGGAAACCTCACACCGCCGCAGCAAGGCGGAGACGAGGGTGCAGGAGGCGCGGCCGATGGGACCGGAACCGACGGCGCAGACCCCAGCGACGGCCAGCAAGGTGAAGCCGAAGGCCACGATGGCGAGGAAGGCAAGCCAAAGCCGAAAGGCAAGACCTACACCGACGCCGACGTGGACGAGATCGTGAAGAAGCGCATCTCGCGCGAGCGTGCGCAGATCGAGAAGCAAATCCGCGAGCAGATCAAGCAGGAGGCAGACGACCAGCGCAGCGAGGCCGAGAAGCTTGCTGGCATGAACGACTTGCAGCGTGCGCAGTACGCGCTCAAGAAAGCCAACGCCGAGAAGGCGGCGCTTGAGCGCCGCATCAACCTGTCCGAGCAGATGGGCGTTGCACGCGCCGAGCTGAAGGCCGCTGGCATCGACCTCGGCGACGAGCTTCTTTCCATGTTCGTGACGGAGAAGGCGGACGACACCAACGCCGCGATCTCCAAGGTCAAGGAGCTTTTCCCCAAGGCGGTAGACGCCGCAGTGCAGGAAGTGCTCAAGCGCGAACCGCCCAAGACGGGCAGCGAGGGCAAGCCCCAATCCTTCGGCGCGAGCTTCGCAGCCGCATACAGCAACCGAATGAACGGAGGAAAGAAAGATGCCGCTCAATAAGGCGTTCACCTACGGCGAGTCCGAAAGCATCCTCGATTCCGAGGTGGGCATCGTCGCTAAGACGCGAACCGCTACCCAGGCCATGGCCAAGGAGGTAGACGGTCGCAAGATCATCAAGGCCGGTGCGCTGTTCACCGGCACCGACGAGTTCGGCGTGTTCCTTGAGGACTACGACATGACGGACACCGACAAGTGCCCCGTCGCCGTGATCTTCCAGGGCCGACTCAAGGCCGACAAGGTATCCACCGAGGCCAAGGCCAAGAAGGCGGACTTCGCCGCCGCAGGCCTCTACCTCGTGTAAGAAAGGAGCAGCTTAGATGCGTCCCATTTCCGAGCTCATCACCGAGCGCGACATGCTCGACTTCTCGCAGGGCTTCAACGTCCAGCGAAACTACCTCGGCTCCCGACTGTTCCCGGATCAAAAGACCCAGTACATCGAGGCCGAGTACTCCCGCATCGTGGAGAACGGCAACCTTCCCACCGTGGCAATGATCCACGGCTTCGACACCGAGGCGCACATCGCCTCCCGCGTTCCGTTCGAGCGCGTCGTCACCGAGCAGCTGCTCATCAAGGAGAAGATCAACCTCACCGAGCGCCTGCGCCTCGTCACGCGCGGCCTCGACATGCAGATGGACTCCGTGCGCCGCTACTGCTTCGACGACGTTGCCCGCATGGCAGAGTCCGTCGTCGCCCGCGTCGAGAAGGCCAAGATGGAGGCCCTTTCCACGGGCAAGATGACCATCAACGAGAACAACGTCTCGATGGAGGTCGATTTCGGCGTCCCCAGCGACCAGAAGGTAGCCACCAAGTGGGCCGTCGCCGACGCCGACATCATCGGCGACATCGACAAATGGGTGACCATCGCCAACGGCAAGGGCCAGACCCCCACCGTCGCAATCACCTCCAAGAAGGTGTTCTCCCTTATCCAGCGCAACGCAGCCGTGCAGAAGGCGATCTTCGGCATCAACGGTGCCGGCATCCTGCCGAGCCTCGCGCAGGTCAACAACCTGCTCGCGCAGCAGTTCAACGGCCTCACGCTGAACATCGACGAGGAGCGCTACGGCGTGATCGACACCGCCGCCGACTCCATGAAGGTTACCCAGGGCCGCTTCTTCCCCGAGGACAAATTCGTCATGTGCTCCGTCGGTTACGACGGCTCCGTTGGCACCGGCCTTTGGGGCGTAACCCCCGAGGAGCTTGAGCAGGGCGGCGCGTTCGACGAGAAGCGCCAGGAGCAGTACGTCACCTGCGTTCGCTGGGACACCCAAGACCCGGTTGCCACGTGGACTAAGGCCTCCGGCCTGTTCATCCCCGTGCTTCCCAACGTCTACGGCCACATCATCGCCACCATCGACACGACCTCCGAGCAGGCGCTCGAAAATGGCGATCGCCCGGTAGAGGGCTAGCCATGGCATCCCTCGCAGACCGCGTAAAGGCGCGTTACCTGGAAGACGAGGCAGTGCCGGCAGACGCCGTTATCGAGGAGATGATCGCGACGGTATCAGACCGCCTGTGCATCCGTCTCAAGGTGGCCGAGCTGCCGCGCCTCGCCGAGTCGATCGCCGTGGATGCGGCGATCAAGGCCCTGCGCCTGCGCGGCTACGAGGGCAGCACCTCCGAATCTGCATCGGACGGCGGCAGCATGTCGAACTCCTTCGTTGACGACGTGCTGTCCGCCTATTCCGCCGACATCGAGGCCCTGCGCGATGCGTGCCATCCCAAGGGCATCAAGTTCATGGGGGCGCGGCGATGAGGTGGTACAGGGCGGCTGCGATCAAGCGCGAGCAAACGGGCACCGACGAGCTGCACAACCCCGTGTGCTCCGAGGTGTCCGCCTTCGACTTCTTCGTTCGCGTAGGCCCGTGGCACAAGGTCAAGGCAGACAACGCGGGCAACGCCTACGACGGCGTTACCCGCTCACTGCTCACCAAGAGGCCCGCAGCAGACTTCGGCGGAATGTGCGCGGTCGAGGTGAAGGGCCACGCCTACGAGCTGGCGAACGTATCAGCGGACGGCGATACGACCGTCCTCACCGTGAAGGGGTTCAAGCCATGGGTTTTGTGATCCAAGACGTGAACGACCTCGCGGGAAAGCTGAAGCGGCTTTCCTCCGTGCGCTTCGATGCGGTCATCACGAAGAACATGGCCCAGATCTTCAACCGTGGCAAAGCCGACGGCGGAACGCCCGTATCGACCGAGAAGACCAGGCCGGGCGGGCCGCACGGCGAGCTGCGCATGTCGCTAGGCCACTCGGGAGACACCGTTGGCTACACGAAGAGCTATGCGCCGCACGTCGAGTACGGCCACCGAACCGTGAACGGCGGTTACGTGCAGGGCCAGCGGTTCCTCAAGCGGAACGTGGACACGCAGCGCCCGATTTTCAAGCAAGACCTGATCGACCAGCTGAAGAAGCTCTAAGGAGGAACGATGCCGCGAGCAGTGCAGCGCCTAAGCCTGGCCGTGTTTCTCGGTTGCCTCATTGACGCGATCGAGCAGGGCACCGGCACGAAATGCTACGACAGCCCCGAAAACAGGGCTTCTCCGCTATACAGCGTGGAGCTTCAGAACACGCAGCCAGAGAACACCAAGACCATGTACATCGACGCGATCAGCGTATGGGTTCACTGCATAAGCGAGCCTGTGCGCCCGTACAGCAACGCAAAGGTTCTCGGCATGATCCAGCGCCTTGAGCAGGCGCTTGCGGATGGGTTCGAGCTGCCCGAACCGTTCTCCCTATACCGCACGACCTTCGACGGCGTGCAGACGCTCAAGAAAGACGAAACCGACGAGGGGCACGCGATCGTGGGGGTAACCTTCCGCGTTTGCTACGGCCTCCGCGTCAAATAACGAGAAAGGGGCCGCAATGGCTTCCGTTACCGACAACAAGCTCGTTGGGTGCGACTTCGACTCCGCCACCGCAAAGGCGCTCAACGGCAACGACATCGTGGCGCTCGTGACAGACAGCACGGGCGCGAACCTTCTGGCCGTGGCGGGACAGCAGGGGCTTTCCTTCAACCTCAACCAGGACACCACCGAGGCGGCCACCAAAGACGACGCCATCGGCGGTTGGAAGCTGCGCTTCGCCAGCAACAAGGACTGGGACGCGTCCATCGACGGCCTCTACTCGCCCGACGACGAGGCCACGAAGATGGTCGCCAAGGCGCTCGCCGACGGCACCTACCTCTGCCTGAAGATCTGCAAGCGCATCCGCTCAACCGCGAACACCAAGTACGTCCCCCTGCGCATGGGCCTGGCGATTGTCACCTCCGACACCTTCGAGGCGCCGAACGACGACAACACCACCTATTCCATGGAGTTCCAAGGCTCCGGCAAGCCGTGGCTCTACGAGACCGCGACCGAAGACCAGATCACCGCAGCGACCGTGACCGTCACCAACGACTAAGGAGCACACGAATGGCAGAAGAGAAGGATTTCGACGAGTTCATCGAGGGCAACGAGTCCGACGAGGAGCTGGAAGACGCCCTCGAAGATTCCGTCAAGGAGGAGTTCAAGGGAGAGCTTGAGCAGGACATCGAAGAGATGGAGCGCGCAACGTTCACCGTCAAGGGGCGCGAGTGCGAGATCGCCTTCACGCGAAAGCGCATCGACCTCTACGAGGAACGCCACACGCCCATCATCGCCTCTTTCTACAAGAACGACGGCATGTTCACGTTCAAGGAGCTTTCCGCCATTGCCGGCTACGGTCTGAAGCTCGTGGGCGGCGGCTACTTCATCCCGAACAAGGGCGAGGAGATTGTTAACAAGCTGATCGAGGCCAACGGCTACCCCGCCGTGTACCAGGCCGTGATGCTGGCCCTTCAGCGCGACTGCGCTTTTTTATTCATGGGCGCACAGAACGCGCTCTCACTCGCCTAACGGGCTTCGAGTACTTCAAGACCGTTCAAAAGCGCGGCGAGGATGCCGAAGACGCCGCCCTGTTCCACAGGGAGGCCGATTTCGCGTTCTTCGCCGCGCGTCTCGGCTGGGACTACGAGCAGTACGCCCAGCACACGCCCGTCCAGCTCATGTTCGTGCGCAAGGAGCTTGAGACCGCGACGGTTCGCGACTCCAACCTGCTCAAGGATGCGGTTCAGGTCGCCGTAGCCAACTGCCTTTCCAAGAAGACCTACAAGCTCTGGCAGAAGCGCAACGGCGAGTTCCGCGAGACGGACTTCACCCACGCCGAGATCGACGCTCTGAAGGAGCAATACCGCAAGAACCCGCCTTGGACGCCATGGGGAGGTGCGAAACCGAATGGCTGATTACGTTCTATCCGCAAAGGGAACCTACGACGGCTCCAACATGGACGGCGGCCTCGACAAGTCCGCATCCAAATTGAGCGGCCTCAAGGACACCGCCAAGTCCGTAGGCTCGCAGGTGGCGGGCTTCTTCGCTACAAGCTTCGGCAGCGTCGGAAAGTCCATCGCCACCGCGATCGGCACGGTGACCGCAGGCGTCACAACGCTAGCCGCGACCGGCGGCATGAGCCGCGCTCTCAACATCGAGAAGGCGCAGGCCATGTTCAAGGGCATGAAGCTCGAATGGGGCGACTTCTACCAGACGATCCAAGATTCCGTAGACGGCACCGCCTTCGGCTTCGACACAGCAGCGACGGCTGCGGCGCAGCTGGCGGCTTCCGGCGTCGCGGCAGGCTCCGACATGGAAAAGGCCCTCAACGGCTGCGTCGGCACAGCCGCAACGTTCTCTCAAGACCTCGGCGACCTCTCGTCGATCTGGGCAAAGGTTGCCGCCAACGGCAAGCTCTCGGGCGAGCAGGTGGCCCAGTTCACCGATCGAGGCATCAACGCGATCTCCGTGCTGTCCACCTATCTCAGCAAGTCCTCCGACGAGGTCTCCGCCATGGTCACAGCCGGCAAGATCGACTTCCAGACGTTCTCCGACGCCATGTACGCGTCTTTCGGCGATTCCGCAAAAGCAGCCAACGAGTCGTTCACCGGCTCCATGGCGAACATGAAGGCGGCGCTTTCCAAGATCGGCCAGGACTGGATGACCCCGCTCAAGGACTCCGCCATCCCCGTGTTCAACTCCATCCGCGGGGTTCTCAACTCGTGCCGCGCGGCCCTCAAGCCGCTTTCCACGGCTTTCGGCGAATTCCTGGGCGTCACCTACGATGCCCAGGGCAACCTCACGCGCACCGGCGGAGCAGTCGAGAAGCTTTGCACGTTCCTCGACGGGCTGGCCGAGAAGATCAAGGGCGTAGACTTGTCGCAACTCGGCACGGGCGGACAAGTTGCCGCTGCTGCTCTTGCGGCGCTCGCTGCCGTATCCCTCGGCGGGCTTATCGGCCAGATCCCCGTTCTCGGCGCTTTGGCGAACTCGCTCACGGGCGGGATCATTCCTGCAATTAAGGGTGTTGCCACAGGCTTTGCGGCGCTGAGCGCACCTGCCGCCGTTGCCGTTGCCGCTATCACTGCATTTGCGGCGATCTTCGCTTACAGCATGGCCACCAACGAGGCGTTCCGAAACCAAATCATCGGCATAGCATCCAGCATCGCGTCATCGCTTGCCCCCGCGTTCCAGTCGCTCACCGGGCTTGCCGAACCGCTCCAAGGTCTCTTTGCCGCCGCCGTTATCGTTGTGAACAGCTTCGCGCTCGCACTTGGCGGCCTGGTGGCTGCGGTGGCCCCTGTGATCGCCACCATTGTTTCGGGACTCGTGCCGATCATCAGCACGATCATCGACGCGGTGGGCCAGATCGCGCTCGTGATAACGACGACGCTCTGCCCGATTATCCAGCAGGTTACCGACCTCATAACGGCCAACATGCCCGTTATCCAAGAGGTCATCACCGGCGTTCTGACGGTGATCCAGACGATAATCAGCACGGTTCTGCCCGTCATGGTCGAGATCTTCAGCTCAACCATGGCCGCCATCCAGGCCGTTATCGATGCCGTCTGGCCGTACATCTCTGCAATCGTCACGGCGGCGATGAACGCCATCCAGGCAATCGTGACGATTGTCCTCGGCATCATCAACCAGGACTGGGGCAGCGTGTGGAACGGCATCCAGGCGCTCGCTTCGAGCGTATGGATCATCATCGAGAACATCGTCAACGGCGGTGTCGTGTTCATCCAGGCGGTCATCACGAACGGCCTTGCGCTGATCCAAAGCGTCTGGGATTCCATCTGGTCGGCGATCGGCGATTGGGTGGCGAACCTCTGGAACACGATCAAGTCCGTCGTGCAGGGCGGCATAAACAACGTCAAGTCGTTCATCTCAAGCGGCCTCTCGACCGTGCAGGGCCTTTGGAACTCGGCATGGAGCACCGTGCAGAGCATCCTCAACAACGCTTGGAGCGGGATCACCAACGGCGTTTCGAGCGGCATCAACTCCGTGGTGAGCTTCGTTTCCTCGATCCCCGGGCGCATCGTCGGCGCACTCGGCAACCTCGGCTCACTGCTCTACAGCGCCGGCAGCTCCATCGTGAGTGGCCTGCTCAACGGCATCAAGTCGACCATCGGCGGCGTCTACGACTTCGTGTCCGGCATCGCCGGAACGATCGCGAGCCTGAAAGGCCCGAAGCGCAAGGACTTGAGGCTCCTGATCCCCAACGGCGGCTGGATCATGCAGTCGCTCGAAACGGGCCTCAAGAAGCGCTTCGAGGGCGTGAAGGACACCGTTTCGGGCTTCGCCGACGAGCTGAGCATGTCGTTCGGCGGGCCTGATGTCACCTACGAGACCGGAGCCGCAGCCGCAGTCGGAGCGGTGGCCGGCGGCGACACCTATTACATGACCATCGACGGCAACACGGCAGACGCAGACATCGCGGTGGCTAACGCCATCGACGTGCTGGTATCCGCCGCACGCCGCTCTTCCACGGCGAGGAGGTAGACGTGGGAACCTATACAAGAGAGATCCAGATCGCGGGGCTCAACCGCTGGTATTGCGGCTACATCTCGGTCGATGCGGTGAACACCGTCAATGACACCACCTCGCGCATCACAGTCACCGCCGCGCTCGAAGACAAGTACGCCGCGCAGTACGGCACGCACTATGACGTAATCGTCAACGGCGTCACCTACAGGTCGCGCGACGTGCTGCTCAACAACTACGGCAACTGGGCCACGCGCGACGCCGTGACCTTCACCGTGGACGTCGGGCGCGGAGCCAGCGGCTGGAACTGCTCCGTGCAGATCCACGTCTACGGCAAGACGTACAACAACTACTACGGCAGCGCGGGCGGCGACGCCTGGGCAACGGAGTACGCTTGGATTCCCCAGCGCGGGTACTCGCAGCCGCATCCGCCCAGGAATCCGAAGCTTGCTCGCGTTTCCGACACCTCGCACAAGATCACGTGGGACGTCGATTACACGGGCATGGACGGCGCATACCCTTGGGCTGGCGTGTACGTCGATCGACGCACCGACGACGGCTCATGGGTCAATATTGCCGACGTGTCGTGGGACGTGACCAACTACACCGACAACTCCACGAAGCCGGGCCATAAATACGAGTACCGCCTTTGCGCCCACGGCCCTGGCGGCAATTCCACGCACGTGTCCTGCGGAACTGCCTACACCACGCCCTCCGCGCCATCGCGCGTGGAGGCCGTTAAGGCGGGCGCCACCGAAGTAACGCTTCGCGTCTACGGTGCTTGGACATATGCAGCCGCATGGGACATCCAGCGCTCGACGGACGGCGGCAGCACATGGTCGTCCATAACGGCCAGCACCGAGGGTGAAGACCCCGCTTGGCTCGACCTGCACGACAAGGCCGCTCCTGCGGGAACGGTCGTATACGGGGTCAGGGCCAAGCGCGGAAGCCTTGCCTCCTCGTGGGTCAAATCGAACTCCGTCACGACGATCACGCCGCCGCTCGCCCCGAAGGTGACCGCAAGCTCCGTCGTGCCGACCGGAACAGCGGCAAGCGTGGCATGGGTGCCCAACCATCAGGACGGCTCGGCACAGACCGCCGCGCAGATCGAGTTCAGCGGCCCAGAGACGATCACCAAGTCGTACACGACCGCCAAAAGCGCATCCGTGGCGCTCGCGAAAGGCAACTGGAAGGCGCGCGTGCGCACCAAGGGCCTCCATGCCGATTGGGGCGCATGGTCTGGATATGTGGCGATCGTCGTCGCCGACTACCCGCAGTGCTGGGTGGCATCGCCCGCCACCGATGGCATCCTGATCGACCAGGTTCCGCTCACCGTAAGCGTGGCCGCGTCCGACGAGACGGGCATCGCCCAGGCAACGCTTTCCCTTGCCGAGGTCGGCGGCGCAGTTGTCGCCACCGCAGACGTCACGAGCTTGCAGCCCGTGCAGTTCGGCAGCTACGCGACCATCAAAAACGGCATCGACTACATGCTCACGCTTGTGGTCGTCGGCGGCTCCGGGTTGTCGAAAACCGCCACGCGCCGATTCAGGACGCATTGGGCGGAACCTGCGACGCCGGTGGTCACCGTTTCCTACGGCGACGACCTTACATGCCACGTGAAGGTCGAGAACGGCGTTTCAGCCTACAACGTCGAGGAAACGACGTTTATCGGCCCGATGACCTACGACGAGGACAACAACGAGCTTCCCATGTTGGGAACGATCACGTGCGATGGCCACGAGCTTGTGCTTGGCAGCGCAGCGAAGTGCGAGAGCTTCATCGTCGAGCGAATCTACGACGATGATTCAAGCACGCTGGCAAGCGGCCTGCTCGATGCCCAGGAGACGATCGACCGCGTTCCGCCGCTCAATGCGGACATGAAGTACCGCGCAACAGGCACGGCCGCGAACGGAACGTCTGCGTATGCCGAGATCGACGCGAAGCTGCTTGCGAGCTGCATGGCGCTCAATTTCGGGCAGGATGCGTCAACGCTCATCAAGATGGAGCTTGATGCGGGCTACTCCACGTCTGCGGCGCGCAGCTACAAGAGCTACCACTTCGCCGACGGCGGGGAGAACGGCGGGCTTCCGATGTCGTACCCGCTCGACGAGTGCGACCTTGCCACATCCGCCTCGTGCCTTTTCCGCCGCGACGGCCACGACGCCTTCCGACGCGCCATGAAGAGCCAATGGCAGGGCTGGTGGCGCGGCCTCGCTGGCGAGCGCGCCTTCGGAGCGATGACGTTCAGCGAATCGCTCAAAGCGCCTGGGCTTTGGTCGGCATCCGTGAAGATAGAGCACGACGTATTCGAGGAGCCGAACAATGCCTGATTGGAAGAAGCGCTTCGCATCGTCCTACCGCTACATGCGCGTAGACCGCAAGACGAACCTAGACGTCGAGCGGCTTAGGAACATCTGCAACGGCGGGACGATCGAGCGCAACCTGGATACCAACTACGAGACGGGCAAGGTCAGCTACAAGGGCGCGCTAGACCTCGGGAGCGACCTTTTGCGCGTGTACCTTGAGGCAGCGTTCCCAGATGGCTCTATTCACCTTGAGCCTCTTGGAACCTTCCTCGTGTCAACGCCGAAGCGCCCGATCGGCCAGGCGCTGGCCGAGGCAGACCTTTCCGGGCGATTGGCCGAAGTTGACGAGGACGAGTTCGACCAGCCGAGATCGGTTCCCGCCGGCACGAACGCCGTTGACTATGCGGCGAAGCTGCTGCGCGAGGCCGGCCTTGAGGTGATCGCCGACCAATCGGACTTCAAGCTCACGACGGCGTGGGTGGTCGGAGCGATCGGAAACGGAGAGAGCAACTACCGAACCCGCCTAAAGGCTGTCAACGCGCTTCTCGCGGCGGCTGGGTTCAGCTCCGCTTCATGCGACCCGCTGGGCCGAGTGCTGCTGCGGAAGTACATCGAGCCCGACAAGCGAGCGCCAACCATGGTCATGGAAGAGGGCAAGGGCGCACGCTTCGTGGACGACGGCACCGAGGAGTTCGACAAGTCGAAGGTAGCGAACGTCGTCCATATCGACTACTCGACGAGCGACGAGAGCATACGCGGCACCGCCATCGACTCCGACCCGAACAGCGAGTACTCGACCGTGCGCCGTGGCTGGCGCAAGGCGGTTTCCTACACGCGAAGCGAGCTTCCTCACGGAAGCACAGCAGCCGAGCGGCAGGCAAACGCGAATGCCGAGGCGCAAAGCCTGCTTGCCACAGAGCAATCGGCTATCCACCGCCTAACGGCCACACACATCTACGCGCCCGTCGGCATTTCCGACGCTATCGACGTGCGCTGGCCAAGCGAGGGTATCAGCGGGAACTTCGCAATCAGGAAGCAGACTCTCACCCTCGTGGGAGGATGCCCGATGGAATTGGAGATGAGACGCTTTGAACGTTAACGACATAAGCAACGCGGGCGACATGCTCGCCGAGCTTTTCACGCCGAAAGGCGGCTCGGGCCATTCCATGGGCTTCGCCACGGTCAAATCGATATCCGACGCGAAGGTTACCGTCTCGATGTCGGGGGCCACGCTTTCCGGTCTACCGATGACCACTGGCTGTTCAAGCGCCAAGGCGGGCGACCGCTGCATTGTCGAGACGATCGGGCCGCAGGCCATAGTAACCGGAATCATCGCGAAGTAGAGGAGGTGCGATGGCAGACGAAACGCAGATCGCGGCGTTTGTCCTCAACGAGAACGGCAACATCGACCGCGTGAGAACGACTGACGGCTCTATTTACCGCATCGAGTCAACGCTTGCCGTGGAGGCGGCGGAAGAGGCAAAGACAGCAGCCGCCAACTGCAAGACCATGACGGAAAGCGCTGAAACGGCCGAGAAAACGCGCGTGTCCAACGAGAACGCTCGGAAAACGGCTGAGACCGAGCGCGGCAACAACGAGACGTCGCGCAAGAACGCCGAGACGTCGCGCAAGAACGCCGAGACAACACGTCAAGACAACGAAACTGCGCGAAAGAATGCCGAAACCACGCGCCAGAACAACGAGACGAGCCGATCGAACGCCGAGATCGAACGCAAAAAGGCCGAAAGCCAGCGCCATGACGAGCATATCGCCGACCAACAGGCATCGAGCAACGCGACCTCGGCGGCAAACGGCGCGGCATCGCGTGCTGACGCGGCGGCCAACCAGGCGTTGCAGATCGCCAACTCCGTTGCGCAAGGAAGCGCGGGCGATTCGGACATCGCGGCGCTGCGCGAGCAGAACGCGATCCTGGCAAACATGCTCGCTGAGTCGAGCGGCAAGTTCGTGTTCATGGACGGCACGGTGTACGCGCCGTCTTCAAAGGCAACGTTCGAGGACGGAACCGTAAAACTCGGTTCCTCCTGCACGGTATCCGGCACGACCATCGTGCTCGCATAGAAAGGAAAACGAATGGCAAACGTAAACGCCGAGCGCTTTAACGTGAACGGGGTGAGCCACGAGATCATCGACTCACTGGCCCGCACCAACGCCACCACGGCTCTCAACAACGCCGAGTACAACCGACAGGGCCTGATCGGCAAGTACCCGGGCCAGTCGCTCGCAACGCTTCTCGCGGGCGAGGTCTCCGGCTCCGCCACCATCTACGACGCGCTGCACAAGCGCGTGCAGGCCGCGAACTTCAGCGGCATGCGCGTGGGCGACTACATCGACGTGCCGCTCGTGAGCGCGTCAAACGTGGCGGCCCAGCAGTCCGTGCGCTTCCTGCTTGCGCACTTCGACCCGTACTACCAGTGCGGCGACAGCGCCAAGGGCCACCACATCGCGTTCATCGCGTCCGCGCCCGTCGCCGTGGCCAAGACCGTCACCGGCGTGGCCAACGACAGCTTCCTGATGTGGAACACGACCAACACGAACCAGGGCACCGCCGACCAGAAATGCCCCTACCCCAACAGCAACCTCAAGGCGTGGGAGACGGCCTTCGAGGCGTGCCTGCCCGAGGGGCTGACCAAGTACCTGCTGACCCAGCGCGTCCTGCTTGAGGAGCGGTACAGCGCCAGCGGCGCGCTCAACGACTCCAACTCGTGGAGCTGGCAGGATATCGGCAAGGTGTTCTCGCTGTCCGAGATGGAGGTGTACGGCTGCCCAGTGTGGGGCACCAAGGGCTACAGCGTCGGCTTCGACTGCCAGTGGGACCTGTTCAGGGACACCGCGCACCGAATCAACGGAACTCGGTACCCTTGGTGGTTGCGTTCCGTCATGGGTGGCTCGTCGTCCAGCGTGTGCTGCGTCAGCCACTACGGCCATGCCTCCTGCTACTCGGCGACGGGCGTCTGGGTTCGCCCCCGCCCCGGCTTCCTCGTCGGCTAGCCAGCCGAGTGCTCTATACTCTGCTTTTAGGCGACCGCCTTGCGCGGTCGCCTCCTGCCCGCGAAGCGGGCCGTTTTTTTCGCCGCTATTCCCAGGAGGTGCACGTGAGCGGCGTCTACCAGCGCAACCGCGAGGTGTCCGAGTACAAGTTCTTCACGCAGGCCATCGCCATCCGCGTGGAGGTCAACAAGCTGATGGCGTCGTCCTCCGTGGTCCCGAAGGCCTACCGGCTGCTGAATGCGGTGCCGACCGTGGAGACGGCGCGCAGCATCGTGTACAACGTCAACCGCGCCGACTGCTTCTACCCCAACACCTCGTTCAACGCGCTGGAGAGGAAACGCTACCTGACGCTGGCCATAGCTGACTGCGAGCAGCTGATGCTGGACATGCAGTGCCTCATGGATATCGGCCTGCCCGTGAACGCCAACCGCTTCGAGGAGCTGGCGGCCATGGTCGAGGAGGAGATCAGGCTGCTGAAGGGCGCGCGCAAGAACGTGCGCGTGACGGGCAAGAAGTCCACCGAGGAGCGCATAGCCGAGGCCGAGGCCGAGCTAGAGCGCCTGCGTTCGCTATAATGGACGGCGGTCGCGCCTTGTTTATCGGTACAATTGGTGGTTGCGTTCCGTCATGGGTGGCTCGTCGTCCAACGTGTGCTACGTCAACAACAACGGCCATGCCAACTACTACTCGGCGACGGGCGTCTGGGTTCGCCCCCGCCCCGGATTCCCTTACTGCCAGACCGAGTAGGCCCCAGGGCCGAAAGCAGAGCGCGGAGAGGAAGGAAGGCGCGACCGTCGGGCATGCGCCCGTAAATACGCACCCCGCGAGGGTGGCCGGACGCTGCTTGCATGGCGCGGCGCTCCGTGGCTTCGCCGCGTTTCATGGCCATACCTCAAGCGGCTGTCAGAGCCACATTGCAAGCCGTGCGGGGTGCCTTCTGTGAACTCCGAGCAAAGGCGGGCGGCGCGCCGGAAGCGCCGCGAGGAGAAGCGGGCCAAGGCAAAGGCCGAGCGCGTCAAGGCGTGCACCCTTGAGACGGTGGCCGACCTCAACAGCCTGTGCAAGGCCTCCAAGCAGGCCGCGCGTGGCGTCATGTGGAAGGCCTCGACGCAGCGGTACATGAAGGACTACCTGCGAAACGCCGTGAAATCGCGCCAAGACCTTTTGGAGGGCCGCGACATATGCCGGGGTTTCATCCGCTTCGACCTGTGGGAGCGCGGCAAGCTGCGCCACATCAGTGCAGTGCACTTCCCCGAGCGCGTGGTGCAGAAGTCGCTGTCCCAGAACGCCCTCGTGCCCGCGATAGTCCCCACGCTCGTATCCGCGAACTCCGCCAACATCAAGGGGCGCGGCACCGACTACGCCCTTAAGCTGCTCAAGCGCCACCTGGCCGACCACTGGCGGCGGCATGGGCGCGAGGGCTACATACTGCTGGGCGACTTCTCCGACTACTTCGCGCGCATTGCCCACGAGCCGGTCAAGCGGCAGGTGGCCGACGCGCTGCTCGACCCGCGCGTGGTCGCCCTTGAGCACCGCCTGATAGACGCGCAGGGCGAGGTCGGCCTGGGCCTGGGCAGCGAGCCAAACCAGATATGCGCGGTGGCGCACCCCAACCGCATCGACCACTACGTGGCCGAGATGCTGCGCCCCGAGGCCTACGGGCGCTACATGGATGACTTCTACCTGATCCACGAGTCCAAGGAGTACCTGCAAGTGTGCCTTCTGCTGATAGAGCACGAGTGCGCGAAGCTCGGCATCGCGCTGAACCCGCGCAAGACCCGCGTGGTGAAGCTGACGCGCGGCTTCACGTGGCTGAAGAAGCGCATCTTCTACACCGAAACGGGCCGCATCGTCATGAAGCCGTGCCGCGACTCCATCACGCGCGAGCGACGCAAGCTGAAGAAGATGGCCCGCATGGTGGCCGAGGGGGTCATGACGCCCGAGCAGGTGCAGCAGAGCTACCAGAGCTGGCGCGGCGGCATGGCTCACTTGGACGCGCACCGCAGCGTGCTGGCCATGGACGCGCTGTACCGCAGCCTGTTCGAAAATCTCGCGGGGGGGGGGGTTGCTCAATGCAATCAAGCCCGAGAGACGATTCGGGCGGAACGCCCTCGCCATAGCGGAAGGGCGGCAACTCAAAACGGCGGCCTAGACGGGTCGAAAACGAAATAACCAAGACAGCGAAGGCGTGCTGCGGCGCGCCTTCTTTCTTCGCGCCCGCCCAAACGGCCAGGCAATCTCACGGCGCTAATACGATGGCGGCACATTCCCCGATAAGGAAGGAGTCCGCATGGACACTGAGGAAGACATGCCGCGCCCCGACGAGCTTCGAGACGGCACCCTGGCCGAGGTCAACGCCCTGCGCGACTTGCTGTCGCAGATCGGCGACCCCGACGCGGCGCACGACGCGGGCGTTATCGACGATGACGAGTACGTGGAGCGGAAGGCGCGAAAGCTCGCCTACACCTCCGCGCTCGCCGCCTACGCCAACGGCGAGGTGCCCGACCTCCCGGCGCTGCTCGAACAGATGCGCGAGCAGGCGTCCCAGCCGACGCAGACCGAGACCAACACGGCGAACATCGACTACCTGCTCATGACCGTGGGAGGTGACCAGTAATGGCTACGAAGAAAACCGTTGAGCATTCCAAGCACTTCGCGAAGGTCAAGAAGTACTACGACAAAGACCTTTGGAGCAAGGCGCGCGTCTACAAGGCTGTCGAGTGCAAATGGATCACCGCCGACGAGTACAAGGAAATCACCGGCGAGGAGTACACGGCCGAATAGGCGGAAGGAGGGCGCCCAGGATGGAAGTGCTCAAGCTTTTTGCGCCTTACGGACCGGCTTGGCTTGGCGGCGTGCTCCTGACGCTCGTTGCGTTCTACTTCGGGAGACAATTTCTTGAGGAGTACAAACGCCAAAACCAGCGGAAGGGCGAGCTCGACCTGAAGCGCGAGGAGCGCAAGCAGGCCGAAGTCGACGAGAGGGCGCAGCGCGACCGCGAGCGGTCCCAAATGGAGGGGCGCATCGCCGCCCAGATGGAGCGCAGCAACACCCTGATTGAAGGAATGAAAACGCTCATGGAGTCGGTTGTCGCGTCAAATGACGTCCTCCACGCGGACTTGGTCCACAGCCAGGCGCGTAGCCAGGGCATGGCCGAGAAGGTCGACCATATCTACGACCGAGTCGACCTCATGTACAACAAGGAGACAGGGAGATAAAGATGACTGATATACAGGCAGGACTCACGGTGCTGACCGTCCTCGTGGTGCCCTATATCGTGCAGGCTATCAAGACGAAGGCGATGACCGGCAATGTCGCCCGCTGGACGGCCATCGCAGTATCGGCGCTGTGCGGCGCATTGACGGCCATGGCCGGGGGTATGCCGACTGACCCCACGGCGTGGGTTACGTCCATCTTCGCCGCGGTAGGCGGCGTGCAGGTGGCATATGCAGCCTTCAAGGCGGTCGGCGTGACAGACAAGTGGCTCGACGCGCTGCTTGCCATGGGCACTCCGAAGAAGGACGACTAGGAATGGGCGGCAAGCGCCTCGTGCGCATCGCCGCCGCCATCTCGCTGCTTGCTTTGCTCGCCGCCTTCGCCGACGTGGCGCTTATAGCCTCTAACGTGCCGAAGGTGCCGAAGGAAGAGCCTTTGCCCGTCATCTACGACAAGCCGCTCGACAAGCCCGCCGAGGTGCCCGTCTACCTCCAAGCAGACGAGCGCTGGGGCGGGCTTTCGTATGCGGGCGAAGACCTGGCTGCTGCCGGCTGCGGCCTCACGTGCGCGGCCATGGCGTGGGAATGGCTCTACGGACAGGCATGCACGCCTGCGCAGATGCTGGGCTTCGTTGGCGAATCGTGCCTCACGGACGGCGTGAACGACATGGAAAAGTTCTGCCGTTGGATGAACGCGAACGACCAGGCTTTGGGCTACACGCCTATCCACGACAACGCCGATGACGCCTTGGACGAGGCGGCTGACGGCTGGATGGTGTTTTGCAGCCTAACTGGCCAGCTCCGCGAAGGCGGCAAGAACTACGGCGGGCACATCGTCCTGCTTTGCGGATGGGACGGCGAGGCGGCGACCTTCCACGACCCCTACGAGGGCGTGGTGAGGCTGAGCCGCGAGCAGTACGAACAAGTTGATTGGGCTTATTTCATAGCGATAGGGAGCGCTGAATAGAATGAACGGAATAGACATCAGCAATTGGCAGAACGGCATCAACCTCGCGGCTGTCCCGTTCGACTTCGTTATCTGCAAGGCTACCGAGGGCACGCGCTACGTGTCGCCCGACTGCGACCGCCAAATCCAGCAGGCGATCGGTCTTGGCAAGCTCGTCGGCGTGTACCACTACGTCAACGGAGGTGATGCCGAGGCGGAGGCCGAGTACTTCTATGAGCGCTGCAAGGGCTACGTCGGCAAGGCCGCGTTCTTCATCGACTGGGAGGAGCGGGGCAACAAGGCATGGGGCGACACGTCCTACCTCAAGGCCATGGCAGAGCGTTTGGCCGAGCTTCTTGGCGTGAGCGTGGATCGCATCGGTATCTACGCATCCAAGAGCGTGTTCCCGTGGGGCCTCACCGATGCTAAGACGTGGGTGGCGCAGTACGCCGACATGAATCCCACTGGCTACCAGGACGCGCCGTGGCACGAGGGCGCTTACGATTGCGCCATCCGCCAGTACTCCTCTTGCGGGCGCTTGGACGGCTGGGCGGGCAACCTCGACATCAACAAGTGCTATATCTCCCGCGCGGAGTGGGAGGCCATGGTGGGCGGCTCCAACGGCGATCCCGACTCGCTTATCCACGGCATCGACGAGACGCCTGCAGCAGACCTCGCGGCGAAGGTGCTCGCTGGCGAGCTCGGAGACGGCGACGACCGCAAGCACGCGCTGGGCGACCGCTACCAGGAGGTGCAGTCGCTCGTGAACCACATTCTCACGGCATCCGCCGAGGATCTGGCCGCTGAGACCTGGGCGGGCGATTACGGCAACGGCAGCCGCCGCAAGGCTGTTTTGGGGCCGCGCTACGACGAGGTTATGGCGGTCATCAACGGGCAGGCCGAAACCGAGCAGGTGTACGTGGTGCAAAGCGGCGACACCCTTTCCGGAATCGCCTCAAAGTACGGCACGACCTATCAGGATCTCGCCGCCAAGAACGGCATCTCAAACCCGAATCTGATCTATCCCGGCATGCGCCTGGTTGTTTCCTAGGCCGCTCGTGGTATCCTAACGAAGATAATCGTGCCGATTGCGCACACCTCGGTTCGAGGAGATGCGCAAACGGTGCACCAGAAGATTATGACGGCGTCGCGAGAGCGGCGCCGTTTTTGGTTTGTGGGGGCCGTCGGCGGATTCGAGCCGTCGACACCCGCGTCACTCATTTCCCCGCGGGGGAGTTTTCGAATCCGCCCGGGGGCACCAGAGGAATATCGAGCCCGGTACCGCTACGGTGCCGGGTTCTTCTGGTTCAATGCCATGTCAAAAACGAAGCGCCCGCTTGCTGGGGGAGCAAGCGGGCGCTTCTGAGCGAATATGTTTGCGGCCATAGCCGCTGCAGGTGATGGGTTGTCGACTAGTTAGTCGTCGTGCCGGAATCGTCACCCGAGGTGGAGCCAGAAAGTGCGACCGTCAGCGTAATCGTGCTGTCGGTGGACTGCTTTCCAGTGGGGGAGACGCCCGTAACGGTGGCATCCTCGTTACCGCTTACGGGATTGCCGTTCTGGTCACAGAAGCCAATGTTATAGAAACCGGCGTTGTTGAGCGCGGTAACGGCGGCGGAAATGCTCTTGCCGTACAGGTTGCCCGGGACGGTGGCCTTGCCGGACTTCTTGGCGATGACGACGGTAATCGTGGCGCCGGGCTTCTGCTTGCCGCTGGGGTTCCAGCTGATCACGGTGCCCTCGGTAACCGAGTCGTTCTCCTGGTAGCTCACGTCGACACCAAAGCCTGCCATATCGAGGGCGTTGCGCGCCTGGGCCTCGGTCATGTCGGTCAGGTCGGGGACGGACGTGGTATCCGGGCCGCTCGAGACCTTGTACGAGATGGTCGTGCCCTTCGCGACTTCCTTACCGGCTTCGGTGCCCTGCTCAAAGACCTGGCCCTCATCAGCCTCGTTGGCCTCCTCGGAGGCGTTGCCCTTCAGGCCAACGCTTGCCAGTGCGGCTTCTGCTTGGTCCTTGGTCAGGCCGACAAGTTTGGGAACCTCAACCTTTTCGGAGGGCTTGGGGCCCTTGGAGATTACCAGGTTCACCTTGGTGCCCTTGGTCTTCTTGGCGTTACCGTTGGGGGTCTGCTCGGCAACCTTGCCCTCGTCGACGTCGTCGTTGTAGCTCTGGTCGACGGTGCCGACCTCCAGGCCGGCTTCCTTGATCAGCTCGACGGCAGTCTGCTGGTCCTTGCCCAGCACATCGGGCACGGTGACCTGCTCGCCGCCAAAGAGTCCTGTGGCAAAGGCCACCACGATGCCGATGACGGCAACGGCTGCCACCACGGCGGCGATGATCTTGTTCTTGTTGGATTTGGGCTTTTCGACCTCGTAGGAGCCGGTGGAGCCCGAAACCGAGCTACGGGCGGTATTCTGGCCGCTCACGCCCGAGACGGGACGCACCATGGCGCGCGTCTGATCGGAAAGCTCGCGAGTCTTGGTGGCGCCCAGCTCACCGGGGGCACCGATGATGCGCGTGGGCTCCGAGACGTTGACGGCACGGCCCGACAGGTAGCTGTTGAGCACCTGACGAAGCTCGTCGGCGGTCTGGAAGCGGTTTGCCGGGTCCTTCTCCATGCACTTGAGGATGATGCGCTCAAGGTCGGCGTCGACACCGGAGTTGATCTGGCTCGGCGGAATAGGCAACTCGTTGACTTGCTTGAGTGCGACCGAGATGGCGTCGTCACCGTCAAAGGGAACGCGGCCGGTGGCGCACTCGTACATCACGACGCCCAGCGAGTAGATATCCGAGGTGGGGCCGAGGTCCTGACCGCGGGTCTGCTCGGGGCTGACGTAGTGGGCGGTTCCCAGCACGTTGTTGTCTTGCGTGAGGTGGCTGTTCTTGGCGCGCGCGATGCCAAAGTCCATCACCTTGATGTTGCCGTCGGGCAGCACCATGATGTTCTGCGGCTTAATGTCGCGGTGGATGATCTCGTGCTTGTGGGCGACCGAAAGCGCAGAGCTGATCTGCGAGCCGATCTGGGCGACCTTCTTGGGGTCGAGGGCGCCGTGGCTCTTGATGCCGCTCTTAAGGTCGGTGCCGCGCAGGTACTCCATGACGATGTAATAGGTGTCGCCGTCCTTGCCCCAATCGTAGACGCCCACGATATAGGGGGAGGAGAGACCGGCTGCTGCCTGGGCCTCCTGCTTAAAGCGTGCGGCGAAGGTTGCGTCGCCAGCATACTGCGGCAGCATGATCTTGACGGCTACCGTGCGGTCGAGGACCTGGTCCTGTGCACGGTAGACGGTCGCCATGCCGCCTGTTCCCACCTTATCCTTGAGGAGGTATCTTCCCCCGAGGACCCTCTGTTCCATTCCTGCTCCTAACATAACTATTCGCTCAACGATGTGTGTAGTACCTACGATGTGGCCGCTGGGGCCGTGTGGCGCGTTGCCGCTAACTCTTAGGCCGCGGCGCGCCTCGGGTGTCCGATTCGATCATGGGCATCACGCTCCCTGTGCGGCAAGCGCCGCGGTCAGGACGATACCGGCGATCTTGGCGGCCTTGACGTCATGCTTGTCGTAATCCTCCAAGGCCACCGAGATGGCGACCGTGGGTGAATCGTAAGGTGCAAAGCCAACGAACATCGAGTTGACGTTGGTGCCGCCGGTCTCGGCCGAGCCGGTCTTGCCGGCGACCTTGACGCCGGGGATCTGGGCATCGGTGCCGGTGCCGGACTGGACGACGGCAAGCATGGCCTGCTTGACCTGGTCGGCCGTGGCGGAGCTGACGGCCTGCCCCAGCGAGCGGGACTGCGTGGTCTTTACCACGGTTCCGTCCGGGGCGAGTACCTGGGCTACAAAGTACGGGTCCATGACCACGCCACTGTTAGCGATGGCGGCGGCAATCACGGCGTTTTGCATGACGGTGGTCTGCGGGCCGGGCGTGTGGTCCATGCCGACAGGCTGGCCGGCGCCGGCCCAGGCAGTCTCCCACTCGGTCATGAGCGACGGGTCGGCCATGATGGAGGCCGCGGAGGTCAGGTCCTGGCCGAGCTTTTGGCCGTAGCCAAAGGCGTTGGCAAACTGTACGAGCGTGTTTGCGCCAACTTCGTTTGCCACCTGGCCAAAGACGACGTTGGAGGACACGGCAAAGGCCTGCTGCAGGCTGATGGTGCCGTAGCTCTCGTTGGCATAGTTGGTGACCGGTGCGTTGCCGATATCCATGGAGCCGGGCGCCTGGTAGGTGCTGGTCAGGCTGGCGGTACCGGTCTCGAGTGCCGCGGAAAGCGTAACGACCTTAAACGTGGAGCCCGGCGTGTACAGCGCGTCCATGGCGCGATTGTACATGGAGCCGTCCTCGCCGCCGCCCGTCTGCAGCAGGGCATCGATGTTGGTGTTGTCGTAGGTGGGCGAGCTGGCACATGCGAGCACCGCGCCGGTACGCGGGTCGATGACCACTACAGCGCCCTTAAAGCCCTTGAGTGCCTGCTCAGCAGCCGTCTGGATGCGCGAGTCGATGGTGAGCTTGGCGGTGTTGCCCGGCTGGGTCTGGCCCGCGAGCGACGCGATGGCATTGTTCCAGCTGGAGTAGTCCTTAGAACCGGTGAGCGTGTCGTTCATGACGCTCTCGATGGCGGTGGTGCCATACTGCTGGCTCACGTAGCCAACCACGTGAGCTGCCAGGTTACCGTTGGGGTAGGAGCGTACGTAGGTGCCGTCCTCCTGCTGCAGCGACTCGGCCAGCGTCACGCCGTCGGACGTGATGATGGAGCCGCGCTGGATGTACTTGGAGCGGGCGATGGTGTGGTTGTTGGTCGGCATGTCCTGATAGTCCTTGGCCTTAATGACCTGGACATAGGTGAGGTTGCCGATAAGGATGGCGAACAGCGCCGTAAAGGCGAGCACCGCGCGGGTTAGACGGTTGGCAAGAGCAACGCGGCCGAGCACACCGGATTCAGGCGTGTCGAGCAGGCGACGGCGCATGCGCGAGCCGACGGAATGGCTGCCGCTGCCGTAGGAAGACGAGGTGGCAAAGCGCGTGCCCGTCGGGGCGGCGGCAGATGCGACCTGATCATCGGTGATGGCGGCCATGGTGCCGGTGCCGGTAAGCTCGGCCTCGCGTCCGGTCGCCTCGTCACCGGCGCGCAGCAGGAGCGCGACGATGATAAAGCTCGCCAGCAGAGAGGAGCCGCCCTGGCTCATAAAGGGCAGGGTGACGCCGGTCAGCGGGATCAGGCGGGTTACGCCGCCAACGATCAAGAAGGCCTGGAAGCTGATGGCGGCCGTAAGGCCTGTGGCACTAAAGGCGGCGAGGTCGGATTTAGCGCGGGCAGCCGTGGTGAGGCCACGCACGGCAAAGAGCATAAACAGGATGAGCACGGCGCCGCCGCCCAAAAGGCCCATCTCCTCGCCGATAGCCGAGAAGATAAAGTCGGACTCGACGACAGGGATGTTGTTGGCCATGCCGTTGCCGATGCCAACACCGACCAGACCGCCATCGGCAAGCGAGAAGAGCGACTGGACGATCTGGTAGCCCTGACCCTGGGCGTCCTTAAACGGATCGACCCAAACCTGGAAACGCACCTGAACGTGCGACAGGAACTTGTAGGCGCCCACGGCTCCAACGGCTAAGAGCGCAAGGCCGATAACGACATACGAAAAGCGCCCCGTGGCAACGTAGAGCATCAGCAAGAAGATGGTGTAGAACAGCACGGCCGAACCCAGGTCGCGTTCGAAGACGACGACGAGCAGGCACACACCCCACACGGCAAACAACGGCAGTAGCAGTCGCAGGCGAGGGATCTTAAAGCCCAAGATCTTGCGGTTGGAGATGGAGAGCAGCTCGCGGTTCTCGGCCAGGTACCCGGCCAGGAACAGCACGATAAAGACCTTGGCGAACTCGCCGGGCTGGATGGTAAAGCCCGCGATGCGAATCCACAGCTTGGAGCCCGAGATCGTGGTGCCGATAAAGATAGGCAGCATCAGCAGGATGATGCCGATGATGCCAAAGGTGTACTTGTAGCGCATGACCACGTCGAGGTTTTTGACTAGTGCAAGCGTTCCCACCATGAGCGCCACCGAGACAAACAGGATGATGAGCTGTGAGATGGCGAGAGCGGGGGCGAGACGCGTCACGAACGTGATGCCGATGCCCGAAAGTATAAATACGATGGGCAGGATGGCGGGGTCGGCACCGGGCGCCAAGATGCGCACGGCAATGTGGGCCGCGGCAAAGGCGGCAAAGAGGCCGATCGGTACGGCGAGCGTCTCAAAGGAGATGGCAGCGCCCGCGGTGAGGACGTACATCGCATACAGCAGGATGACGGGGAACGCCGAGGCGATGAGCAAGAGCAGCTCGGTGTTGCGGCGACTCATAAGCGGCACTCCCTTTCTAATTCTTATCGGAGGCTTCGGCCTCGGCGGACTGTTCGGCGGTTTTCTCGGAATCTGATTCGGAGGTCGATCCCTGATTGGTGTTGTCGCGAATCGTTTGCGCGTCGATCACCTGGCGGGTCTGCTCCTCGTCGATCTGGTGGCGGTACTTGGATATCGTGTCCTGCGCATCGTCGACACTTGTTTGCGGAATACCCGCCTTGAGGCGGTTTTGCGTGTCTTCGGGCAGGTCGGATAGCTTGATGCTGGTTTCGCTTTCGAGCCAGTGGAGCTTGAGTCCGAGTGGCTTGCCGGGCAGGCCGCGCCAGACGGCGACATTGCCCTGGTAGGTACCCAGGTAGTACGAGCCGGTGACACCCGTGTAGGCCCAGATGCCAGCTGCCAGCACAAAGACGAGGGCCAGGATGGCGGCGATAGTAACGTTGCGGCGACGCACGCGTTGCGCCTCGCGCATGACGCCATCGTCAACCAGGTCAACGACTACTACGGTCACGTTGTCGTGGCCGCCGGCGGCAAGCGCCGCGTCCACTAGGTTGTCGACGCAGATTTGCGCGGTTGAGGACTGCGTGGCGATGTTCTCGATATCGCTATCGGGAATCATGCTCGAAAGGCCGTCGGAGCACAGGATCAGACGGTCACCTTCCTCGATATGCAGAGTGAAGTGGTCGGCATACATAGCGGGGTCCGAGCCCAGCGCGCGGGTGATGACCGAACGGTTGGGGTGGACGCGAGCCTCGTCTGCCGTGATTTCGCCGGCGTCCACGAGTTCTTCCACATAGGAGTGGTCGCGGGTCACGCGGATGAGCGTGCCCTCGTGGAGCAGGTAGGCGCGCGAGTCGCCCACGTGGGCGATGGCGAGCGTGTCGTTTTCGATATAGGCGCAAGTGGCTGTGCAGCCCATGCCAGGCTTGCCCAGGCCGTTCAGGGCCGCCTCGATTACGGCGGCGTTGGCTGCCTCGACGGCTGCGGCCAGGCGTGCTGCGTCGGCGGACTGTGGGGCCGTCTTGGCTATAGTCTCGACAGCGATAGAAGAGGCCACCTCGCCGGCGGCGTGACCACCCATGCCGTCGCATACGCAAAAGAGCGGCGACTGCACCAGGTAGGAATCCTCATTGTGCGGGCGCACACAGCCAACGTCGGAGCGGGCGCCCCACATGAGTTGCGTGGTGGTACCGGCATCATAGGTCGAGTCGGTCTCGATGCGCTCCTCGGTCAGGGGCTCAAAGCTCATGGTCGAGCCGGGGTCTTTGAGCTTGGCCTCAACGGCAGCAACGTCGATCTCGGCGGTGTCACCGGGAGAGACGGTGTCGGTCTCGGCGTTTGATTCGGAATCACCGGTGTCCGGGGAGTCGGGCTCCTCGGAAACGCGGGCGGTCGACTCGTCGTCTTGCGGGCTGACGTCTATAGGCTCGGGCGCCGGCGCAGACGCGGGCGCAACCTCGGATACCGGGGCTATGGGAAACGCCGGCGCGGCGGGCTCGGGTGCCGCAAACACCGCAGCGCTCTCGTTGATTGCCGCGGCGACGGGCTCTGCAAAGTGAGCCGGCACCGGGGTTGCTTCGGGCGCTGTGGGCTGTTCCGCAGCATGTGCGCCGATGGGCGCCGCTACGGCATCCTCTTCGTCCTCGTTATCGGCGAGATCCGAAATATCATGCGTTACATGCGAAAGAGGCAGGGAGAACACAGTGTCCTCGGGTTCCACGGGTGCGGAGCCCGCCGGAGCGGCGTGGGCCGGCGCAGCTGTGGCGGCAGCCGGTGCCTCGGTCATAGTTGCGGACTTGTTCTCCTCGTCGATCATCGACGGTTCACCTTCATGACCACATCGCCAATCTGGACTTCGTCGCCCTCGCGCAGCGTCGCGGGCTCCACGAGCTGGCGGCCGTTGACGAGCGTGCCGTTAAGCGAGTTGAGGTCCTCGATGATGAGCGCCGGGCCCTGCAGCGAAAAGCGCGCATGCGAGGCCGAGACGAACGGTTCATTGATGCAGATGTCCGAAGATGGCGAGCGACCGACGATGACGGGGCCGAGCATGTCTACGTGGATGCCGCGGATACCGCGCGGACCCTTGTCCACATCAATCGTCCAGATAGCCGAGTCGCGGCGCTGCCCGCGCACAAGTCCCACGCCGGTCTTCATGACGGCGAACAGGAAGATATAGAGCAGGGCGACCAAGACGATGCGGCCTGCAAAAAGGACGATATCGATGTTCATAAGCGACTATCCCCTAAATTCAAAGGTACTCAGGCCAAACGTCAGCAGATCGCCGTTGCGCAGCGGGCAGCGCGTAATGCGGCGGTTGTTGACGAGCGTGCCGTTGGTGGAATTGAGGTCCTCGATCGACCAATCCGAGCCCGTAAAGGTGAGCTGGGCGTGGCGGCGCGACACGTTGGGGTCGCGCAGGGCAATGTCGGAAACTGAGCGCTCGCGACCGATGGTCACCTGTGCGGAGGTGATGCTATGGCTCTCGCCGCTCACGACGTCGACGAGCTGGGCGAGCGGGCGCTGCGGGGCGCGAGTGCTCGCCATGTTGGAGGCGATGCCGGCTGCGGCGCCTAGGCCCACGGCGGCACCGGTCGCGGCGGCTCCGCCCATGCCGGCAAGCGCGTCGCGCGAGACGGTCTGCGGCACCGGGATGGGTGCGGCGGCGGGGTCGGGGACGCTAGGCGCGAAGGGGTCTGCCACGGCAAGCGGGTCGGGAGCGGCGGCGCGAGGCGTCGGCTGCTGCTGGGGCATGGCGGCGGGGCGCTGCTGCTGCGGGGCAGCAAACTGCTGCTGGCCGGCGCGCGGGGCGCTGGCGGCACGGCTTGCCGCGGAGTTGTTCTGGCCCAGGCCGTTTTGATAGGCGCGCTCTTCTTCGTACAGGCGGCCGAGCGTGGGGGCATCGACGTTCTCGGCAAAGACCGAGAACTTGCCGGCGCGCAGCTGCGGATCGATCATAAAGCGCACGAGGGGCTCGCCGACAAAGACATAGCGGCGCTTTTCGGCCTGCGCCTTCACGAACTCGCGGACCTCGCGCGAAAGCTCGGGGTAGAACGGGGCGAGCATGGGATCGTCGTCGGCGGCGATAAGGATGGTATAGAGTGCCGGCGCCGTGTTGACGCCGTTAATCACCAGAGTCTGATCCTCCATGTCGCGAGCGGCCTGCTTAGCAAGCTTCTTAAAGGAGAACGGGGCACGGGTGGCACCGAAGATGCCGGCCACGTGGTCCTCGAAGATGTTCAGGAAGTTCACGAAAGATCACTCTCCGTATAGGTTCTTTGGTATCCGAGCAAATATAGGCATATCCCAACGATTATAGAGGATAGGGTTCCCGCAACCGCCGCCTTGGCGACGACCGCGGCTGCAAGGCTGGCAATTTCCATATGGTGTGCAAGACAGGACGCCGCTGCGCAGCCGATGCCGGTGACAGCGATGGCGGCGATTGCGGCAAGGTTTGAGCCCTGGTCGGCACGCTTGGCATGGGCATTGAGCAGCGCGGATGATGCTGCGGCAGTTGCCGCGACCAGCACAAAGGCAGTCCAAAGGAGCGGATCTCCCAGCGCTGCGGCAACGTTACCGAGCCCCAGCACGCCTCCGGCTGAAAGCGCGACCGTGGCCAGACGGGCAAAAAGCGCGCCCATGCCCGTTGCCGCGGCGGCGCTTGCCGGGCCGAGCCAAAATGAAGCGACGCCGGCGGCGACCCCAGCTGCCAGGAAGGTATTGCCGGTCAGACAGCCAAGCGCGAGTGCACAGGTGAGCGCGGAGCTCGCGGCAGCCTCGGTACGACCCCAAGCGATCCACCAACCGGACATGGCGGCGGCAAAGATCACCGCGACGGGCAGTATCGACAGGATGCCCTGCGCCTGCATGGTGGTGTTGGCCATGAGTACCAAAAAGCCCACAGCCGAGATGGCCGAGCCGATCTGGGGGGCCAGGCCAGCCGCCGCTCCGATCGCGATGGCCGCAATGACCAGGCCGGGAAGCGCCGCGACCCCGGCCGTTTGCATCAGCAAAAAGCTAAAGGTACCGCACGTTAGCGCCGAGATAGCGCGCATGGTGTAGTCGCGCGCATGGCTCCAGCGCGTGCCCGCCCAGCCGAGTGCGGGGTCGATCTCGATGGCGTCGTCCTCGTAGTGCGACGGCTCGATATCGTCGAGCTCCTGCTCGTCATCCGAAAGCTCGCCAACCATTTGCTCCAGGCTGCGACGGCCTTCGCGCACGCTGCCCAGACTGGCAAGGAGCTGGTCGCAAAATGCCTCGATGCTGTTGGGGCGGTCCTGCGGCATGGGGGAGAGCGCGCTCATGAGCGCGGCCTCGGCTCCCGGGGGAAAGTGTGGTATCAGCTCGCTGGGATAGGTGGCGCCGCCGATGATGCGGCCGAGCGAGTCGGCGGGCGTGGCCGCCATAAAGGGAGCGCTGCCGCACAGGCCCTCGTAGATCACACAGGCAAGGGCAAAGACATCAGCGCGTTCGTCGACCGTGCCGGTCTCGATATCGAGCTGCTCGGGCGGCATGTAGCCGATGGTGCCGCCGCGCGAACCGCCAAAGCCACCGGCGGACGACAGTCGCGCCATGCCAAAGTCGGTGAGCTTTACATTGCCCGAGTGGTCGATGAGCACGTTGGCGGGCTTAATGTCCAGGTGGAGTACGCCATTACTGTGGGCGAAGGTGAGCGCCTGGCCCAGGGCATCGGCAATGGCCGCGGCCTCGTCAAAGGTAAGTGAGTGGCCGTCCACGCGATGCAAAAACTCGGCCAGCGACATGCCATCGACATATTCCATAACCAGGTAGGCATAGGCTGTGTCGTGCGTAAAGTCGATGACCTGCACGATGTTGGGATGTTGAAGCATAGCGGCAGTGTGCGCCTCGCGCAGGACATCCATGATGTCGCTGGCGGGCATGCCGGCACCGTTGATAAGGGGGATGCGCTTAATGGCGACGCGGCGGCGCAGATGCGTGTCGCGGCAGATCTCGATGGAGCCAAAACCGCCGGTCGCAAGTGTCTCGAGCGGCTGGTACCGCTTGAGCAGCTCGCGAGAGCTGGTGCCCTCCAAAGGAACGTCCGGCGAGAACCGGGCGGTATGTTGCGAGAAAAGCGGCATGGCCAACCCTCGTGCGTTTAAAGTTCGTTTGCGAGCGGCGGGCGCGGGGCCGAGCCGTTCGCGGTGGCATAGATGCTGCTAGTGTAGCACGCTCGGGTGCATGGGGAGGATAGCGGGATGCGAGGCTGCCCGTCTGGCTTGGCCTTAGCGCTTCTTCTTGTTCTTCTTCTGCTTGCGCTGCTTGCCCTTGTTGTCCTGGGGCTTGTCGCCCTGCTTGGCCTCGGCGGCGGCCTTCTCGGCCTTCATTTTCTTCTTCTTGGTCTCGATGCGGAGTTTTTTGTTGATGCGGGCCTTGAGGAAGGGACCGAACTGCTCGGCATCGCCACGGACGAAGGTGTCCTTGGGGATCGTCACGCCCTGGTCGGCGAACATGGCCACAAAGATGCGCTCGCCGTCGAGTACGTGGTCGAGCTTGTCAAACGGGAAGAACTGCGACTTGCCGCTCTTGCCCCAAACCATCAGGCCGTCCTCGTTGGCGGCGACGCGGCGATAGCGGCCACCCATGGACTCGTCGGCCTCGACGGCGTCGATAAAGTCGCGGGCGAGCGTGTGGTGCAGGTTCTTGCTCCACCAGGCCAAAAAGGCGCCGAACACGATCAACACGACGCCGAACTTGATCCAGCTGCCGCCGGCCACCAGCATGCCGATGCCGATGAGCGCGGCAACTGCCGCGGCGACATACAGCGAGCCGCGACGCCTGGGCGAGGCGACCAGGCGGGCGAAGTCGGTGACCAGGTCGTTTTCGTACTGGTACTCGTTGAGGTACAGGATGCCGTCATCGGCTGCGGCCTGCTCCTCGAGCGCGACCTCGACCTGGTCGGCTGCTTCGGAGGGAACGAGGTTGCTCTCTGCGTCTGCCATGCTCTTTGGACTCCTATCGCGGCGGGCTCGCCGTACGGGTTATTATGGAATGCAGTATGCCGTGCGACCGCATGGCCGCCGCGGCAACAAGACTCAGTATACCCGGGGGAGCACCCATGGAATCGTTGTACCGAAAGTATCGCCCGCTCACCTTTGACTCCGTGGTGGGCCAGCAGCATATCGTCTCGACGCTCGAGCACGCCATCACCGAGGGGCGCCTGTCCCACGCCTACCTGTTCTGCGGACCGCGCGGCACGGGCAAGACCACCATGGCGCGCATTCTGGCCAAGGCGCTGCTGTGCCGCAATGCCGAGGCGGCGCGCGCCGAGGGTGCAAGCGGCTGCATGCCCGACGGTACTTGCGAGGAGTGCGAGCTCATTGCCGAGGGTAACCACCCCGATGTCTACGAGCTCGATGCCGCAAGCCGTACCGGCGTGGACAACGTGCGCGAGGAGATCATCAACTCCGTCAACTTTGCCCCAGTGCGCGGCAAGTACAAGATTTATATCATCGACGAGGTCCACATGCTCACGACGGCGGCGTTCAACGCGCTGCTCAAGACGCTTGAGGAGCCGCCGGCACACGTGATCTTTGTGCTGTGCACCACCGACCCGCAAAAGATTCTGGAGACCATTCTCTCACGCTGCCAGCGCTTCGATTTCCACCGCATCGGCAACGAGGATATCGAGCATCGCCTGTCTTACGTGTGCGAGCAGGAGGGCTTCGATTACGACGACGAGGCACTCGCCATTGTGGCGCGCCATGCCAAGGGCGGTATGCGCGACGCGCTTTCCACGCTGGAGCAGCTGAGCGTCTTTGGCAACGGTTCTGTGCATGCGGACGACGCCCGCTCGCTTTTGGGCGAGGTTTCGGACCAGATTCTGGGCGAGTTTTCCCGCGCCATTGCCGATCGCGATGTTGCCGAGCTCTATGGACTGATCCGTGCGCAGGTCGAGGAGGGCAATGACCTGCTGGAGCTGACGCGCGACCTGGTGGCGCATGTGCGCGACGTGTACGTTGCCTGCGTTGCCGGTGCCCGTGCCGAGCTGTTTGAGGGCGGCTCCGAGCAGGCCGAGGCGCTTGCTGCCGAGGCCGCTGCCTTTGGCGAGCATCCTGCCGACCGCCTGGCCCGCGTGCTGACGGTGCTCGACGATGCCGCACTGGAGATGAGGGGCGCGAGCGACGTGCGCCTGGTGCTCGAGATTGCCTGCACGCGTCTGGCGCGTCCCGAGGCCGATTTAACGATTGAGGCATTGGCCGAGCGCGTGGCACGCCTGGAGGCCATGATTGCCAACGGCGCCGTGCCGGCGAGCGTGGCTGCTGCTCAGGCCGCCGCGCCTGCAGCATCCGTACCCGCTGCTGCCCAACAGCCGACGCTCATTTCGGGCGCTCGTGCTGCCGCTCCGGCGGCATCCGCTGCCCCCGCTGCTACGTCCGCGCGCCAGGGCGGTATGCCTTGGGACCGCGGCGCTGCTGTTCCGGCTGCCCAGCCTGCGACCAAGTCCGCGGCTCCTGCGCCGGCGCCCAGACCTGTAACGCCTGCACGTCAGCCCGTTGCGGCTCCGGCTTCCGCGCCTGCTGCATCGACCGTGTCGGTGTCCAAGCCCAACAACGCCGCCCAGGTTGCCGCCGCCGGTGCTGCCGAGACCCCCGCGGTTGAGGACGCCGGCGAGCTCCAGCGCAAATGGGCCGAGGTCGTCGAGCGCGTCAAGGCTCGTCAGGCCTCCTACGCAGGGCTTTTGCTCAACGCCCGCGCCACGGCCGACGACGGCTCCAAGCTCACGGTCTCGTTCCCCGCGGGTTCGACTTTTGCCATTAAGATGCTCGGTCGCGCCGATACGCAGTCGGTGGTTCTGCCGACGGTCTGCGCGGTCTTCGGTCGTCGCACCGTCGACTACGTCCTGGATGGAGGTGGCACGCCGGCTCCTCAACATGAGGAGCATTCTCCATCTGCACGGGCTGCGGCATCTGCGGACCCGCAACCCGTGTCCTCGGCGGCCCCTGCATTCTCGAGCGCCAGCGCGCCGCAGCAGCAAGCAGCACCGGTAGCGGCATCGACCCCGTCGGCGCCTAAGCCAGCCGCGGCCAAATCGGCTGCTTCGGTCCCCACGCCCAAGCCTGCCGCTGCGCCTGCGCCCAAGTCATCCGACCTGGGCAAGGCCCCCTGGCTGCGCTCGGACAACCCTGCCGGCGCTCCCGCCACGGGCAAGCTCCCGACTGAGCCCGCGCCCCGCGCGCCCGAGCGCGCGTCCGCTCCCAAGGCTCAGCCGTCCGCGCAGTCTGCACCGTGGGAATCCGAGCAGGTGCCCTACGACGATGCCATGGTCGCCGGTTTTGCCGCCGATGCAGGCGGGGACGATCTGCCCCCGTTCGACGTGCCGGCCACGGCGTCCGCGCCCAAGCCCGCTGCAACTGCCCCCAAAGAGGAGGACGCTCCTGCAGCTCCCTGGGAGTCCAACCCCGGCGCGGGCAGTCCCTTCGGCCATCAGGGCGCAGCCCCAAGCATCCCGCAGACCGAGGACGAGGCCAAAGACCTCATCCGCAGCGTCTTCGGTCAGGCCACCATCTTCAAGCCGGTGGAGTAGCTGCGCAGGCGGGTATACTGCTCAAGAAGAGGACCCCTTGTCCGGGCGCATCTGTATTTCGGACATGTGTAGTGTGGTGCCGCGTATGTCGCATTCGAGCAGACAGGTGCGTGACGGTCGGCCTAGGATGCTGAGGTCGATACGATACGTCGCATGGCTGTCCGTGTACTCGACTTGCTCGGCGTTAATGGTTGCTCCGATTGCCAAATAAACGCCTAGCTCGGCATCGACAATCTTGAAGTCCTTTATCTTGACCTTGAACTCTTGATAGAGGGACGGGCTGTTGTAGTAGACGGTTCGGGTTCCGTCGGTGCACTCATCGGTCGTCTCCCATTTGACGACGGGCTGGTCCGAGCTGGCTATCAGTAGTTCTGCTCCAAAGGCTATAGCATGGGTGATGATAACCAGTAATGCCCAGCCGACAAAGAGATAGAGAACCACATATGCAACGGGGTGTTTTGAGCGGATGTTTTGGAGCACGTCGGGGGCATTCATGGGGCACCTCCAAATTGCTGTCTGTGACAATCAAATTATACCCTGCCATCATGAGCGCCGCCTCGAGCAGCGGTTCGGCATTTTGTTATCTAGCTGGATGCAGATAATGCCGGATTCCGGCTCTACAAGATTTAGCTTTCAATATTATGCAGATGCGAATTATTCAACTTTGCATAATCTTTGGGCGCGGCTTGCACTCCAGGACATGTATATCGACTGAGGGAACACGTCCGCCCCGCTTGCTTGCCCCGCGCCGTGGTACGATTTTTGAGTTTGAAAGTCCCGCCGTGCTCCGGCTGCCCTTGCAGCTTGTCGCGCGGCCGCACGTAAAGGAGCCATCATGGCCGGTATGAACATGCAGCAGATGATGAAGCAGGCTCGCAAGATGCAGGAGCAGCTTGCCGCCGCGCAGGAGAACCTCAAGTCCCAGACCGTCGACGCCTCTGCCGGCGGCGGTATGGTCAAGGTGACCGTCAACGGCGAGATGGAGCTCGTCAACCTCACCATCGACCCCGATGCTCTCGATCCCGAGGACGTCGATATGCTGCAGGACATGATCATGGCTGCCGTCAACGAGGCCGTCCGCGGCGTCAACGAGCTCGCCAACAAGCAGATGGGCGCCATCACCGGCGGCCTCAACATCCCGGGCATGCCGTTCTAAGACACGCATATATATGAGTGCGAATCACAGTCTGCAAAAACTGCTCGATGAGCTGGGCCGTCTGCCGGGCATTGGTCCCAAGTCGGCCCAGCGCATCGCCTATTACCTGCTCGAGGCCGATGCCGAGGAGGCCCGCCGCCTGGCCGAGGCCATCCTGGAGGTCAAGCAGGAGGTCCACTTTTGCAGTCGTTGCTTTAACTACGCCACGGCCGATGAGTGCTCCATCTGCCAGGACCCGATGCGCGACACCACTCGCATTTGCGTTGTGGGCGAGCCGCGCGACGTCCAGGCGATCGAGCGCACGGGCAGCTACCACGGCCTCTACCACGTATTGGGCGGTGTGATCAGCCCCATGGACAAGATTGGTCCCGAGCAGTTGCACATCCGCGAGCTGCTGGCACGCTTGGGCCACGAGGACATCCACGAGGTCATCATCGCCACCAACCCCAATATTGAGGGCGAGACCACGGCGAGCTACCTGGCCCGCACTATCAAGCCGCTGGGCGTCGAGGTATCGCGTCTGGCAAGCGGCCTTCCCGTGGGCGGCGACCTGGAGTATGCCGACGAGCTTACGCTTGGGCGCGCCATCGAGGCCCGTCGCGCGATTTAGGTGGCGAGCCTGCTCCTGCCGTATGTTTTCCTCGCGACGCACGGGGTAGTCATAATTTCCCCGTGCGACTGTGAGTTTGTTGTGCAACAAAGATGCTTCGTATCCGCTTATCGCATGGATGCTTCCGCTCGCATCCTTAATTTGCCCATTCGTTGCGCAACCTTTTGGGTTCGCTGATACACTCAAATATGGATTTGAATGAATGCGCCGCTCCCAAGCGGCGTGTTTTTGTTGGAGGAGAACGCATGCGGCCCGGTGGCACTCAGACAAAGCGCGGCGCCGCGGTGCGCATGCGGCGCCGACTGGGCTTGGCGCCGCGGGCGTACGCACTGCTGTCTTGCTCGCTGGTGCTGGTCATAGCTGGCGTTTCTGCCTATGGCATGACCGTGCCGTCCATGATGCAGGCGCATGCCGCACGCGAACCGCGCGTGGGGCATGAGGTCAAAAGTGATCTGGGTACCACGACTGGATATGCTTGGGCAAGTGTGGTCGCGCATATTGTGTTTGGCACCGACGATGCGGACGGCGCCGAGGCCCCGGACAACGAAGTCACGCTTGCCAATGGCAAAACCATCGTGCTCACCAACACCAAGATCATCGATCGGTTGTCCAACAATAGCGTGGCGGCAACGGTGAATAAGGTCGAGCAGCAGAAGGAGCAGGACGCCCAGCAGTCCGGAAAGCCCGGTAGCTCGGATACTTCTGGCTCCGGCTCGAATTCGTCGAGTTCGAGCGGCGGCTCTGGGTCGGGCTCCTCTACCGGAGGGTCTGGAAATGGCGGCTCGACGGGCGGCAACACTGACAACGATGCAAACTCCGGTGGCCTTTCCGCTGCTGAGGAAGAGAGCATTCACAGTTGGCTTGTGACCAAGTACAACATGCTCGACGGCTACGTTTCTCGTGCCAATGACGTGGTCTCGACCTATAACTCTACGGGAGATCCCAGGCCGTGCGACAGCCTGGTCGGGGAGATGTTTGTCATTCGAGCCGAGTTCGGTCGTCAGACATTCTCGCCCCGGTCAAAGTGGTATCAGCAGTATGCCAATCTGTGGGGCTGTTACACCAACCTATGTCAATGGGTCGGCCATTACGGCGATGATGACGTCGCACTCGGTAACTTCAACAATAACGTGGCGGCGCTTGCCCTATGATGACCGATCTTGCATCCACCACACCACAATCGCTCGGTCGCGATTCCATGGTCGGCCTGCGCCTGGCGCGTGTCGACGGGTTTGAGCCGGCCATTGCGCTCGGTCAGGACGAACTGCCTGCCTATCTGCGTCGTTTTACGATGCTGTTTGCCGACGAAGCCACCATGCGCCGTGGCGGTATCGGCCGCGTGACGCGTGCCGTCAACGCCCAAGGCGAGGCCGTGGCACTCAAGCAGCTCATCTTGCCGACGCGCGATGAGTTTGACGACGATGCAGCTCACGAGGCGCTGGTCGCCAAGTTCAAGGCGGCGTTTCGGGAGGAATACGAATGCCATCGCGCCCTTTCGGGTCTTAAGGGCTTTCCCCGCCTCTATGGCTGGGGCGAGGTCGACGGTGTGCCTGCAATTGTCATGGAATGGGTCGAGGGCGAGACGCTTGCCCGCTTGCGTTCGCGACTCGCCGTGGACGATGCCGGACGCCTGTCGCCGCTTGTGGCGGCGCGTCTGGGTCGCGACCTGTTTGATCTGCTCTGCCGTATGAGCCTGGTGGGTGAGGGCTTTGTCCATCGCGATATCTCGCCCGCTAATATTATGGTGCGTACGGCGCGTCTACCGCTTGACCGGCAGCTTGCCGAGGGCACCTTTGACCTGTGCCTGATCGACTTTGGCTCGTCGCTGGCGCTCGAGCCTGCGTCGGCCGTGGCCGGTACCGGCGGCAAGGCGTCGTTTACGGAGCGCTATGCCACGCTGCGTCGCGCGACGGTTGCCTATGCCCCACCCGAGATGCTCACCGACGATATTCCCGATCTGCGCGCTTTGCGTATGTCGCCGGCGATTGACGTCTATGCCGCGGCAAGCACGGTTTACGAGCTCATTGCCGGCGTCGCGCCATACGAAGCCGCGCCGAGCACTTCGGGCACCTCGGGTTCGCGCAAAAAGACGCGCGACATCGCGAGCCCCTACCGTCTCAAGATGGACACGCGGCCCGACTATCCCATTGGTGCCCATGCGCCCGGTTGTGATTTGACTCAGCTGCTTCGTCGTGAGCCCGATGTGGCGCTCGCCGCGGCCGAGCAGGCCCAGCAGCTAGGGCTTGAGCCGGATTCCGAAGAGCTACGTGATGCGCTGGCGTTTGTCGATGCCCAGCTGTTCGACGTGGTGATGGCCTGTCTGTCCAGCCATCAAAAAGATCGTCCCGAGCCGGCGGCGGTCGAGGCGGCGCTCTCGGCGTTTTGTGACCACTATGCGCAAAATGTCGGTCGTTCGCTCCGCGGCGAGCCGCTCACGCCGTGCCCCATGGATGCGTCTGGCCGCGCGGTTCGTCGCGCGCTGATGGTCGGCGCGACGGTCGTCTGTGGCGTGGTTTGGGCTGTGGTCGTGGTTTCGGCCGCGCTGCTGGCGTCGGGCGCTCGCGTGACGGCGACTTTGGGATCGCTCGTGTGGTCTGGGTCGCTACCGGGTATTATTGCCGCACTGGCGTTGGCGCTGCCAGACATAGCCGGCGTTGCCGCGGGGGCACTTGCGCGCGATCGGCGCTCGGGCTTCCTGCAGGGTGTGCTTGCGCTTTCTGCCTGCGAGGTTCCGGTGCTGGTTGTGGCTGCATGTAGTGTATTTTCCCAACGCGCCGTGATGGGCGGCCTTGTTGCCGCTCTGGTTGCAACCTATACGCTTACGTGGTTTTTGCTTGCGATGGGCTTTGCCTTTGAACTTCCCGTTTCGGCACCGCGACGCACAAAAGCCCAGATGGCGACTCCGCTTGCCGGTGGAGCCGCAGCTGCCCGTACTTTTGGCGGACCTGTTGAAGTATCGTCCGATTCTATTTCTACGACCAAGGAGGCCTAGGTCATGGCATCTCAAGTTGAGCTCACCCCATGCGGGGCCATGTTTGACATCTTTAAGCGCGCGGCGCATCTGAGCCATATCGAGCTGTGCGGCTTGGTGCTTTCGTCCCGTCCGCTCGCCGACGGCCGCAGCCCGCAGAGCCGAGCCGCCGATCGCTCTTGGGTTTCCCGCTTTATCGTTCGCGCGCCGGTCGGCACGCTTCAGCAGCGCTACTTTGCCGAATACGGTACCTCGGCTGCGCGTATTATGTCGCAACTGGCCCTGCGCCAGCGCAATCCCATGGACTCCACGGCTGTGATCAATATGGTGTGCGGTCCTGCAGGTGAACCGATGGTACGCGCGCTCGAAGAGTGCCACCAGGACACGAATCTCTATCGCAACGCGCTCGATCGCCTGTCCCAGGCGGCGGAACTCATGCCCGCCGAGCGCGCCGAGGCCGTGCTGGTGCTGTTTGTCGCCGTCGGTTGTTCGGCGGATGTGCGGTCCTCGGTGAACTATGCCATCGACTACGCGCACGCGACCTGTGGCGGAGGCACATCCACGCCGCGTTCGCTTGGCATGTCGATGACCGCGGGCGAACGCGAACCCGCCCCGGCGCACCCCTTGGGCTTGCTGCGCGTACAAAACAGTTTTGTCGTGAGCGCCCCGCGCTGGATTCAGCCGAGTGAGCAGGGTGTTGAGATTGGCGCGCTGGCCACTGGTGAGGGCGATATTACCGACGTCGGCGACGATGTCTCGGCCCGCCATGCCCATATCTGGTGCGATGCTCAAAATATCTGGCATGTCGAGGACTTGTCGTCCACCAACGGAACCGTGGTGGTAAACGGGGCCACGCGCGTCTGCATTCAGGTCGAGCCCGGCCGTTCCGCCCAGCTCAATCCCGGCGACGAGCTCAAGCTCGGCGAATCCACTACCTACGCCATTCTCTTCGGTGCCCTCTAGCCGGCAGATAGGGACGTTCCTTTTCTGCCGGCACTTGGGGACACTCCTCGGCGCGCCAGAGCCAGTCGCCCGGGGATGGAGGGGCCATTTTGGCCCTTGGCGGTCAGTCGGGGCGAAACTAGAAGATCTTTCCGATTCGCGGCTGTTCATGCTTGTAGAGCATCTAAAACAATAGGATGTTATTCTGGAATATGCCGGGTGCGTGAACTTGCCTGTCTTAGCCTTAATAAGGTATAGGGGAGTTTGGCTCAGGGGTTCCGTCTTGTTCTTCAGCGCAGTATTGTGGGACAGATTTGCTGAGATTGGCGCCTTACACCGCAGAGCGCACGGAAGGCTCTCGATTTGTGTTCTGGCCCCAGAATACAGGGCCTGATACTTACCAACTGTGGCATGGATGTAACATCTGTAGAAATCAACCCTTTTGTTGTCGACCTTTGTAAGAAAAACACTGCCATCAACTCTTTGGATGACGAAACTAGGGTGCTTGAGGGGAGCCTTTACTCCCCTCTGAGAGATGACTCATGTTTTTCGCTTGTCGTTGTGAATCCTCCGTTACTGCCGATTCCGGATGAGATTCCTTATCCCTTCGTTTGAGATGGAGGACAATCGGGTCTGGATAAAACACTTCGTATTCTTAAGGGTGGCGATACGCATTTAGAGAAAAACGGTAAATACTGCTAATAGGGGTGACGACGATGGTGCAGGGGCGACCCGCGATGCTCTCATCAATACGTCGGATACTTGGGAAATCAGGTCTAGATGCATGTATGATGATGCTGTGTGGCTATTCAATTAATCCGCGTTCCGAATGGGTGCAGGGTATAGCTGCGACATCGTATGCTTTTGACCCGGCGCGATACTCAGATATTTCTGAGGCGGTTGACGAAGTTTATACGCACTATGCCGCGCAAGGCGTTTCGGAAGTTTGCACATCTACGTTACGGGCTTAGGTTTCTTCAAGCGAGCAGGCCGGTTGCGTTATTTCGAGCGATTTTTCTAGTCTAGACGACAAAAGGCAAAGGATTTGATGGGTATAAAACGCGGACGTTTGTGGGCGGATGCTCAAATCTATTGTGGCAATCGGGCGGTTGAAAAAGATATTTCAACCGCCCGATTGCCAGGTTCGTCGGAGGAGATGTCCGATTCCGACTCTTTTGTAGGAAGAGCTTGAGATCGTATTGGCCCAAGGCAATCTTAAAGCAGTCTCATTGGCAAATCTTCGCTCCTGTTGTGTTGAGGTGTAAGGTATCAGTGATTGATGTTTTGTGGCGGGTAGATTGGGGCCTTCCTTGATTCGATGCGTTCTCTCGAGGTTCATCAGAGCAAAAGGGGCTTTCGTCTTCATTGCTATCACGGTGATTGGAACCGCTCTCTCCTATGCCATGCCATACGTGAACGGGAAATTCTTAGATTTTCTTCTCGGTAACCGCAGCGAAAGAGACGCCGTACTCTTCGCGCTCCTGGTTGCGTCAATAGGAGTTTTCTCCACCCTCTTTACTTATTTTGCAGGAACACTTTCCATTCGCATAACCACGAGACTTTCCTTTGATCTTCTCAGGGAGGCCGTCTTGCGTTTTGAAAGAGACGATTACTTGGTGAGTCGGACCATCGATCCAGCCTATACAACGCAACGGATTATTTCCGACTCCAGCGTGGTCTCATCCTTCGTTTTGGCGAATTTTATCAGTGCGCCGCTGTCCATTGTAGCCATTCCCATCGTATTGCTTATCATATGGTCAATTGATTCAACTCTCGCGGTGTTTTCCATCATTCTCCTCATCGTGTATTTCTGTGTAATTACTGGGTTGAGGAAACTTTTGTATAGGGTCACGTATGAGAAGAAAGAGGCGGACAGCGCCTTTTACGCCGCAATTGCATCGCAGCTTAATCAGATTCTCAACATTCAACTGACATCTTCGTACGGCAAGAGCGAACAAGCGCTCGACGCTGGGTTTAAGAGCTATTTTCCCAAAGTTTTGCGCTCCGGAAAGCTATCATATTCTCTGACATCGCTCGATGGTCTTTTCGCAGCGTTGTTTCAAGCGGTGATACTTGTTGTTTCCGGAGTACGAATCATTAACGGAACTATGTCAATAGGCGAGTACACTATCATCGGTACATACTTCGCGGTTCTCTTTAAGACTTTGAAAAGTATGATGTCATTGTTCAAATCCTATCAAGATGCCAAAGCATCATGGGATAGGACGGCTATCGCGACGAGAGAAAAGGAGAGATCGGGGTGGAATCGGACCGATTTAGCTAAACTCGATGAAATAAATGACATTTCGGTATCTGATTTGGAATTCTCGGTTGCCCTTCCAGACGGATCTGTCCGAGAGGTCCTCGGCGGGTTTTCTTTCAAGTTTTCCGGTCCTGGTACATATTGCATAGTTGGGGAAAACGGAAGAGGCAAGACGTCACTTCTTTACTTGATACTCGGGCTATACTCATCGAAAGGCAAAGTAAAATACAACGGCGTGCCAATCGAAGAATGCGACTTGGATTACATACGTGCGAGAGAGATATCGTGCTGCCCACAGTCGTGCTTCGCGCCGGACGAAACGGTGAAAGAGCTGTTAGAGTATTTCGACACGCCCTTTTCTTCCTATCACCGGGGTGTAGATGGCCTACTTTCGCTGGAAAACAGCGTGAAGGAGTTGCTCGGGAAACGTTGCTCCGCGCTTTCGGGCGGTGAGCTGCGCCGAGTGTACTTATGGTCGGCGATTTCACGCAAGTCGTCAGTTTTGGTACTCGACGAGCCCACGACTGGGTTAGACGCTGTAAGCCGCGCCGAGCTTGCGGCCTATGTTAAGCGCAACAAGCAAAGCCAGCTGATCATCGTTGTCTCTCACGATGACGAGATGGTCGGCGCGGTAGAAGGGGTAGTGGATTTAGGCAGCATGTACCAGGGTAAATGATGACAAGTGTAGTGCTACCCAACTGGCAGAGATAACAAAAAGGCGATGCAGATGCACGTAGCATTCAGGCGGTTCGGACTCGGTGCCTTCACGCCATCGCAACGCTTTCAGATATAGTTCTCGTTCTCTTACTAAAGGAAACTTTAGTCTACGTCATCTTGTCGAGACAGAGGTGAAGCGAAGTGTTGTCGCGACGTATCTTATTCCAGGTGGCTCAGTATCAGCGTGAGAATCGCACCAAAGTGTACTTACGATTCTCGTGTCCCACGGACAACATGAGCTGAGCATTGAGGTTCCACCCTTTGCTGCAACTACACGGGGTTGGACGGCAATGAATATGCCGGGCCGCATACCACGCGCAGCGGGGGTCCATGTCCCAGTATGTTGCCTACAGCAGCCTCGATGTCCACGCACACATCATCTCTGCCTTCGCGTTCAATCCATTTGCCGGAGAGTGCGAGGGTTGCCAGGCCGTAGAATTCGAGCCGAACAAATGAAATGCGGTATCAGCGCATAGGATTAAACTGACGATTGCTTTGCACTGAGAATACGCTTGGAAAGCCGCTATGGGTGGCGGCCCGGGTTAAATAGAGAAGCCCGTCCGATCACTTTCATGTGGCGAACGGTCGGGCTTCTTATTCCACTTGCCAATGCTCGGCTCATATTGGAAGAAAGCTACGCTAATGTTTGCGTGACACTCCTATTTTCTCCGAAGAAAGAGTCGGATAATGAAGAATAGAATTAAAAAAGGTGCCAGATATAACGCAAGTATAAAGGCTAATCCAACGAGACCTTGCAATAATGGCATAACTCCTCCCAGACACGAGATTTTGGTATTTGTTCCCATCTTATTCTGAATTGGACCAAATAGTTCCTAGCCACAAAACTACTCGTCAACTGGATCGCACCAATCTGCTGGCAAAACACAGCTTGATTCTTTATCGACATAGCACCAATCCGCAACAGGGCACTCGGCGATGTCGTAAAAATTGCATATATCAACTCCAAGACAACAAGGCTCAACGGGAGGATGTTCATTTGAACCAACAGGATGGATATGCTTCATAACAGCTCCTCACCTTAATCCAATTAGAGACTACGTTTGATCAATGCCACAGTGATCTACAACGCAGATGCTGCCGCCATCCATGTCATAGTCGCAGTAATCGTATGCACCACAGCCATCTGCTTTATCATAAACAGTACAGATGTCAGTAATGCCCAAGAGGCAGTCAAAAGACATCGGCTTCACGCCTGCCTCGTCGCCACTTCCTGGATTAATCGGATGAATATGCTTCACGACTACCTCCCTTTGAGTGCAGAAAAACCTCAATATTGTGTATAACAAACCAAGATGTCTAGTTCACCATATTTCTAGAATGGTTTCGGCGAACGTAGCAATAAGCTTCGCAGACGGTAATCAGAAGAACGAACACCTCCACAATGGTGACAGCAATGCGCTGAACCGCTTATTCCGATACAGTAGCTTCTCGTTGATTTTTCTCCTGCGAAGATGAGTGGCGGGAAATAAGGTCAAAAGCCATCTCGTAGCACATTTTTCTATATTCACATGATGCAGGGTGTAGACTCTTGGGCAAGTAGCCGTGCTCGTCTGCAGCCTCCCAGCTACAGCCCCCACCACAGAAAGACCGAGCCCAACAGTCCGTACAGTCAATTCTTTTTTCGACACCCTGACTCCAGTTTTCAATATACCTAGTTTCGTCAATTCCGGTGACGATGTTGCCCATTTTGAATCGCATCATCCCGACAAACCTGTGACAGGGGTATACGTCCCCTTCGGGAGTCACGGAAATAAAACGCCTGCCAGCCCCGCATCCGACAAAGGCGATCCTGTTGCTCATAATCAAATCAACTGCAGTTTTCAATGTTCTAAACAAGGGCTTTTCCCCTTGATCAATCTGTTTGAGATATTGATCCGCCAAATCTATTAGGCCCGCCCTGATTTTGTTTAATGAGTGTTCGTCGAGTTTGATATTCTCATCGAATGAGCTCACGGGCGAGAAGTAAATCCTTCTGAAGCCCATCTCTTTAAACTGAAGATAGTCTTCAACAAGGTTACAGTTATTATTTGTTAAGGTCGCTCTTGCGCCGAAGGGGAACGACTCGGAAAAACGACGAACGTTTTTGTCGATATCGGAGAAAGAGCCGCCTCCCGTCTTGTACGGGCGCGATGCATCGTGCTTGCATCCTGTACCATCGAGACTAATCAGAACAGAAAACCCGTGCTCCTTGAAAGAATTCACAGCAGTGTCATTCAAAAGCGTTCCGTTGGTCGTAATAGAATAGGTAAAGTTTCTATTGGGGTATATTCTTTTTGAATAGTCGACCGTTTTCCATATCAGCGGCTCGTTAATCATGGGTTCCCCACCAAAAAAGACGATCGCAAGCGTTTCGTTTTCCGATGAACTTGCGACGAGGTAGTCGACCGCCTTGAAGGCTATCTCGTCTGTCATCAGCAGAGGAGACGTTCCATAATCTCCTTTACCGGCAAAACAGTAACTACAACCAAGGTTGCATGCATGTGAAACGTGGAGTTCGATGGATCTAAGTTTTCGAGGCGTGTCTTTTGTTAAGAAAGTCCGCTCAGACAATCGTTTATACTCATCAATGTCGTCTTCAAGTTCTGCTATGGTCGTTTGGTCGTAGCCTTTCGCAGCAAGTGACTTTGTTAGCAACTTCGAGTTGACCGTTCTTCCCGATGCTTCAAATATGCGAAGCGCATCTTCTGATGCTTGGTCAACCTGAAAGCAATTGCGAGTGACCTCATCGAAGCAGTAACGACGATCACTTACTGAGAAAAAATGCATACGTTCCTCAATTTCATGCTGGACTGGCACTAACCTTGTTTATTGTTGCGCAGCTATAAAAAACCACCAGCGGGGATTCGGTGTGCGGCCCAATCGGACTCCCAAAAGGTTCTATTTGAGACTGGCAAGCTTTGTGTTGTTGGCACTTCGACAGCGCTCTTTATTCCAACATGGAGCCTCGCAGTTTGAGTCGACTTGCCTCTGGAAGGTCCGATCTTAACTTGATTTAGGATGAAAACAGATTACAGGCGCGCTCCTCTAGAAAGAAAGGAAACCAATCGCCGCCTTTCACCAGGAAAGTTTTTATAGCCCACCTCGAGCAAAATGAAAGATGCGAGAGCGATTGGGGAACAACGCGAATCTCCCCTTTTGGGTGGGAGCGAGCCTTCAGCCACCGGCGAACGACTCGCCCTGGTCAGAATCTGGAAGTGGTGCCGGGCCGCTTGGGCCTCCCCGGTGACTTCGTGGGGCTTACCTGCCTGACGTCGAGGAGTACATCCGCAAGATTCGTTCCCTATGCCGTTTGCTCTCACGCCCGCCTTAGTTCCAAGTCGGGCGAGCCGCCGCGCTCATGCGACCCGTGGCGGCGACACGTCGACGCCGCGCTCGCTGAGCACATCTTCGGTCGCGGGCGAGCACGAGGTCGCGCCGGCGCATCCGCTGGGACTGCTGTGCGTGCAAAACGGCTACGTGGTGAGCGTCCCGCGCTGGATTCAGCCGAGTGAGGAAGGCGTTGAGATCGGCGCGCTGGCAACGGGGGAGGGCGGCATCACCGACGACGTCTCGGCCCGCCATGCCCATATCTGGTGCGACGAGTCTGGCGCATGGTTTGTCGAGGACCTGTCGTCCACTAACGGCACCGTGGTGGTAAACGGGGTCACGAGTGTGTGTATTCAAGTAGAGCCCGGCCGCTCCGCCCGGCTCAGCCCCGGTGACGAGCTCAAACTCGGCGAATCCACCACCTACGCCATCCTCCTCGGCGCCCTCTAACTCATCCCCTCAATGAGTTGCGGTGAAATAGGGACTGATTAAGGCCGTTAACAGCAAAAACAGTCCCTATTTCACCGCAACTGCTGTGGGGTTCCAGGGGACTGTGTCCGTCGGTGCCGGGCGCACAATAGTCACCCGAGGTAAACCTTTACCGGCCACCTATATTCGCCGAAATATGGCTTGACGGCGGGGTACAATAAACCCGCATGCGGATTTCCGTTGCGGGCGCTTCCCATCGCCGGGGCGTGCCCGGGAGCATCCGGCATGCGGCCTTTGCGGCGCTCGGTCATGTGCAAGACGGGTAGCTGGGCCTGTGGAGCGCGTGCAGCCCTCCTCGCCTCGGCATGCCTTCTCTCCACGCCATGTACCTGCTGCTGAGTCCGCCTGCCAGATGATTGGAAGCAACAACGAAAATCCCATCACGCCAATATCCCGGCGATCGCCGGGGCCTGTATACCTATATGAGAGGAGAGGGGTATATGGCGCGTAAGTTTAAGTCTATGGACGGCAACGAGGCGGCCGCATATGTTTCGTATGCGTACACCGAGGTAGCGGGAATTTATCCCATTACGCCGTCCAGCCCGATGGCCGACCATGTCGACCAGTGGGCGGCCCAGGGTCGCAAGAACATCTTCGGCACCCCGGTCAAGGTCGTCGAGATGGAGTCCGAGGCAGGTGCAGCCGGTACCGTTCACGGTTCGCTGGGTGCCGGTGCTCTGACCACCACCTACACGGCTTCTCAGGGTCTGCTCCTGATGATCCCGAACATGTACAAGATCGCAGGAGAGCAGCTCCCGGGCGTTTTCCACGTCTCCGCGCGTTGCGTCGCTTCGCACGCCCTGAACATCTTCGGTGATCACTCCGACGTCATGGCCTGTCGCCAGACCGGCTTCGCCATGCTCGCCGAGGGCAACGTCCAGGAGGTCATGGATCTCTCGCCGGTGGCTCACCTTGCCGCCATCGAGGGCAAGACCCCGTTCCTTAACTTCTTCGACGGCTTCCGCACTAGCCACGAGATCCAGAAGGTCGCCATGTGGGACTACAAGGATCTTGCCGAGATGTGCGACATGGACGCCGTCCAGGCTTTCCGCGACCACGCGCTCAACCCTGAGCACCCGCACACCCGCGGCAGCCACGAGAACGGTGACATCTTCTTCCAGAACCGCGAGGCCTGCAACAAGGTCTACGACGAGCTTCCCGCCGTCGTCGAGGGCTACATGAAGAAGATCAACGAGAAGCTCGGCACCGATTACGGCCTATTCAACTACTACGGCGCTCCCGATGCCGATCGTGTCGTCGTGTGCATGGGCTCCTTCTGCGACGTGCTCGAGGAAGTCATCGACTACCTCAACGCTCACGGCGAGAAGGTCGGCCTGGTCAAGGTCCGCCTGTTCCGTCCGTTCTCCATCAAGCACTTTGTCGACGTTCTCCCCGAGACCGTCAAGAAGATTGCAGTTATGGACCGCACCAAGGAGCCGGGTTCCATCGGCGAGCCGCTCTACCAGGACGTCGTCTCCGCTCTCTACGAGGCCGGCAAGACGGGCATCAAGGTCGTCGGCGGCCGTTACGGCCTGGGCAGCAAGGACACGCCTCCCGCGTCCGCGTTCGCTGTCTTCGAGGAGCTCAAGAAGGACGAGCCCAAGCGCGAGTTCACCATCGGCATCGTCGATGACGTGACCAACCTGAGCCTGCCCGAGGCCGAGGATGCGCCCAACACCGCAGCCCCCGGCACCATCGAGTGCAAGTTCTGGGGTCTGGGTGGCGACGGTACCGTCGGCGCCAACAAGAACTCGATTAAGATCATCGGCGACCACACCGACAAGTACGTCCAGGCCTACTTCCAGTACGACTCCAAGAAGACCGGCGGCGTCACCGTCTCGCACCTGCGCTTTGGTGATTCCCCGATTCGCTCGCCGTACTACGTGACCAAGGCCGACTTTGTCGCCTGCCATAACCCCAGCTACATCGTTAAGGGCTTCAAGATGGTCCGCGACGTCAAGCCGGGCGGCACCTTCCTGGTCAACTGCCAGTGGAGCGACGAGGAGTTCGCCGAGCACATGCCCGCCGTGGCCAAGCGCTACATCGCGAACAACAACGTCAACGTTTACCTGATTGACGCTATCGACCTGGCCGCCAAGGTCGGCATGGGCAAGCGCACCAACACGGTGCTCCAGTCCGCCTTCTTCGCGCTGGCCAAGGTCCTGCCCGCCGAGGACGCCCTGCAGTACATGAAGGACGCGGCTACCAAGTCCTACATGAAGAAGGGCCAGGCCATCGTCGACGCCAACCACAAGGCCATCGATGCCGGCGCTACCGCTTTCCGTAAGTTCGAGGTTCCGGCCGACTGGGCTACCGCCGAGGATGTCGCTCCCGTCGAGCTCTCCGAGGAGACCAAGTCCGCTATCGCCCAGCAGGTCAAGAACCTGCTCGAGCCCATCGATCGCATGGACGGCGACAGCCTGCCTGTTTCCGCCTTCGTCGATTGCGCCGACGGCCAGTTTGAGCTGGGCGCCTCCGCATACGAGAAGCGCGGCGTCGCCGTGGTCGTTCCCCACTGGGATGAGACCAAGTGCATCCAGTGCAACCAGTGCGCCTACGTGTGCCCGCATGCCACCATCCGTCCGTTCGCGATGACCGAGGACGAGGCTGCCGCCGCGCCCGAGGCTACCCGCACGCTCGACGCCATGGGCCCCAAGGCCAAGGGCATGAAGTTCACCATGGCTGTGTCCCCGCTCGACTGCATGGGTTGCACCAACTGCGTCAAGGTTTGCCCCAAGGGCGCCCTCGAGATGGTTCCCACCGAGCAGGAGATGGACCAGCAGCCCGTTTGGGACTATATGGTCGAGAACGTCTCCGAGAAGAAGGAGCTCATCGCGGCCAACGTCAAGGGCAGCCAGTTTAAGCAGCCCTACCTGGAGTTCTCCGGCTCCTGCGCCGGCTGCGCCGAGACCGCCTATGCACGTCTGGTGACCCAGGTCGCCGGCGACCGCATGTTCATTTCCAACGCCACCGGCTGCTCCTCCATTTGGGGCAACCCCGCTGCCACCGCTCCTTACTGCAAGGACAAGGACGGTCACGGCCCGGCGTGGAACAACTCCCTGTTCGAGGACAATGCCGAGCACGGTCTGGGCATGGCCGTCGGTTACGAGGCCGTCCAGAAGAAGCTGATCGCCGCTACCCAGGACATCATCGCTGCCGATGGTCCGTCCGATGAGCTCAAGGCCGCCGGCCAGGCTTGGATCGACTCCGTCAACGACGCCGAGGCCTCCAAGGCCGCTGCCGCTGCCTACGTTGCCGAGCTCGAGAAGTGCGGCTGCGACGCTTCCAAGGCGATCCTCGCCGACAAGGCTTACCTCACCAAGAAGTCCTTCTGGATCTTCGGCGGCGACGGCTGGGCCTATGACATCGGCTTCGGTGGCCTGGACCACGTCCTGGCTTCCGGCCACAACGTCAACGTCTTCGTCTTCGACACCGAGGTCTACTCCAACACCGGCGGTCAGGCCTCCAAGGCCTCGAACCTGGGTCAGGTCGCTCAGTTCGCCGCTGCCGGTAAGGTGACCAAGAAGAAGTCCCTGGCCGAGATCGCCATGAGCTACGGCTACGTCTACGTGGCGCAGGTCGCCATGGGCGCCAACCCGGCTCAGACCCTCAAGGCCATCCACGAGGCCGAGGCCTACGACGGTCCGTCCCTCATCATCGGCTACAGCCCCTGCGAGATGCACTCCATCAAGAAGGGTGGCATGCAGAACTGCCAGGCCGAGATGAAGAAGGCTGTCGAGTGCGGTTACTGGAACCTCTTCCGCTTCAACCCCGAGGCTGCTGCCGGCAAGAAGTTCTCGCTCGATTCCAAGGAGCCCGCGGGCGGTTATCAGGAGTTCCTGATGAACGAGGCCCGTTACGCTTCGCTGACGCGTTCCTTCCCCGAGCGCGCCGAGGAGCTCTTCAAGGAGAACGAGCAGGCCGCTATGGACCGCTACGCTCACCTGCTGAAGCTCAAGACGGTGTACAACGAGGCCTAGGTCTCCCACCGCAGGATCTGAGGACTGACCTTCGCGGACGTCCTCGGACATGAAAGAACCCCCGCTGCGCACTACGTGCGGCGGGGGTTCTTTCGTCCTGCGGAGCGTCCGCGAAGGTCAGTCCTCAGATCCTGCTACGACTACGTCCTCGGATGTGATGGCGGATGAAGGACGTGGTTGTGGGGGGCTTTTGTCCCCTTCGCTGTTTCGCGACTTTGCCGCGAAACCTCGTGCCACTTTGGAGATAGATGGGGGACTTGGCTGTTGCCGCCTTTTCGGAGCTTTTCTTTATTCCTTATGCTGGATGAAAAGCCCCTTGTTTTTGCAGGGGTGCATACTCAACTTATAAGTGCATAGAATCTCGTATAGTGCGAGTAAGATATTGCGCTGTCCGTTTTGTGTTTAGCAGAGATGTAGTTTGCATAATCCGACATAATCCTCGCTGCATTTAAATAAAGTTGCACGTAAATGGCGTAGATATGTCTGAGCTGGGGTTCTGTACGCTGAGCGGACAAAACCGACCGTTCACCGTTCTGCTATTTTCAAAATGAATAAAATGAGCGATAAAGAGAATATAAACCTTAATAAACTCGCGTATCGCACGGACGCGGGTTATTAATGGGTTGTAGGCCTTTTACAGAAAGGATTCCAGCAATGTCTAAGCCTCTTGGCAAGCCCGATCGTATTGTCGTCGCCCTTGGCGGCAACGCCCTCGGCAACAACCCCGTCGAGCAGATCGAGGCCGTGAGCAACACCGCCCACGCTCTCCTCGGCCTCATCGAGCAGGGCAACGAGATCATCATCACCCACGGCAACGGCCCGCAGGTCGGCATGATCCAGAACGCCTTCGCCGCTGCCCACGATGCCATCGGTACCCCCGAGATGCCGCTGCCCGAGTGCGGCGCCATGTCCCAGGGCTACATTGGTTATCACCTGCAGCAGGGCATCGGCCGCGAGATGCACAAGCGCTATAAGCGTTGGCACGCCGCCACCGTCGTCACCCAGATCGAGTGCGATCCCGATGATCCCGCGTTCAAGAACCCGACCAAGCCGATCGGCCCCTTCTACACCGAGGAGCAGGCCAAGGAGTTCATGGCCGAGGATCCCTCCAAGGTCTTCGTCGAGGATTCCGGCCGCGGCTGGCGTCGCGTCGTCGCTTCCCCCGATCCCAAGAAGATCGTCGAGGCCGACTCCATCCTCAACCTGCTCGACAACGAGTTCATCGTCATCGCCTGCGGTGGCGGCGGCATCCCCGTTGTCCGCGACTACGAGAACAAGGGCTGCTACAAGGGCGTTCCCGCCGTCATCGACAAGGACCTGGGCGGCGAGCTGCTGGCCGAGGACTGCGACGCCGACGTCCTGTTCCTGCTGACCGCCGTTGAGCATGTCGCCATCAACTTTGGCAAGCCCAACCAGGAGGAGCTCGAGGACCTCACCGCCGACGAGGCCGAGCGCCTGGCCGACGAGGGCCAGTTCGGCAAGGGTTCCATGGAGCCCAAGGTCCGCGCTGCCATCAAGTTCGCCCGTTCCCGCAAGGGCCGCACCTGCATCATCGGCGCTCTGGACAAGGCTGCCGAGACCATGGCCGGTCTCTCCGGTACCCGCATCCACGAGTAGTCTCTACTCTGTTGCCTCTCTCGTGGGCGCCAGGCAAAGCGCCTACAAACTAGCCTCTCTTCATGAGCCCCGCAGCCCGCTCCGGCTGCGGGGCTTTTGCTATTCACCTAGTCATTAGGGACGTTCTTAAATGACTAGTCAAACAAGAGCGTCCCTAATGACCACTCATTTAAGTCTGTCCTCAATGACTAGTAGTAGGCCCACATGGCTTCGACTTCGTTGAGGACCTCTACGACGCCCCAGCGGCGGGCGCTGCGGCTGGCCGAGTTGGGGTCGTAGACGCCAATTTGGTTGGCATCGTCGATGCCGTAGAGCACGATGTAGTGGCCTACGTTGGTAAACGTACCGGGGCGCACTGCGGCGATGACGGGCGCACCCGAGCGAAGTGCTTGGGTAATCGATTCGCGATCGTTATAGAGCTGTGTTCCGTTGAGCCCCAGCTGCCACGCACCGCCTGTCATAAACGACCACTCGGTGGCACCAGTGGGGGCGTAGTTGCCGGCTTCGGCCAGCGCGCATATATCGACCGGCGTCTTATCGGTATGGCCGGTCTTAAAGATATAGACCATGGTGAGGCAGGTGGGACCGCAAGCGTTTTCGCGAATAGTGCCACCGGCATAGGGCAGCTCCGACCATGCGGGGTCAATTTGGTAGATGTGGGGCATGGTGCCGGCCTGCCATTGCGAGCGTGGGGTCGAGAACGCAAAGGAGTAACCGGGCGCGACGGGAGCTTTAAGCAGCTTGTCCTCGGCAGTGGGCTCAAGACCGGCTGATCCGTGGGAGATACAGGATCCCGAAAACACAAAGACGAGGCAGGCGGCGATGGAGCAAAGCGCAAGGCGTAGGCGGCGGGCCGGAAGCGCGTGGCTTGTGGTGTGCGACGCGGGGTGAGGGGAGGAATTGCCGCGATCGCGTTGAGGTCGCGAAAAGGAACGCTTGACGTAGTAGTCGGTCTTACGGCGATCGTAGCGGCGTGGCTGCGATGTGTCGGTCTGACGTTGGCGTGTGCTCGTGCTCACGCGGTCTGACTGCTGCACGGTACGGCTTTGCTGCCGCGAAGAAGCCCCGGGCTGCTCTTGGGGGCGCTGCGGGTTGTCGTTGTCGGAGGTGCTTCTGGGCGTTGGCGTGGTGCGGCCGGCAAGGCGCACGCTTTGTGGCCGTTGGTCGCCGTCATTGTATCCGTATGCCATTCGAATCACCTTGCCTCATGTGTAACTTGTCTATCCTACATAAAAAGATGCACGACACATGGGTATGTGCGCCAAAAGCCTGACAAATGGTATGAACGTTGCCGCGCCGCGCGCCAAGCGTCACGGCAACAGGTCTTCAAAAGCAGACAAGATGAAAGCGTCCAAGACGAATGACGTCTCCCGCCGTTCGTCCCAAAAACGGTGCCGCTCGTTTTGCAGTTCTGCCTTCGGTCGAGCTGCGAGCGGCGCTGCTGCGCCAAGGCCGTATCTTAAAGCCATGGAATAAAAGCGCGCGGCAAAACGGACCGCGCAAGGGGTGACGCCAAGGGCGTCAAAAAGGAAAGGAGGGGAACAATGGCGGACAAGAACGCAGAAGTTGCAGTCGAGGATAACGGCGGCATGAAGAAAACGCTCTCGCTCTGGAACTTCTTCACCATCGGCTTTGGTGCCATTATCGGTACCGGTTGGGTTCTGCAGGTCGGCGACTGGATGGTCGTGGGCGGCGGTCCCGTTCCCGCTATGATCGCATTCCTCTTGGGTGCAATCTTCCTCGTGCCCGTCGGAGCTGTTTTCGGTGAGCTCACGGCTGCTATCCCCATCTCGGGCGGCATCGTCGAGTATGTCGATCGTAGCTTTGGCCGTACACTGAGCTACATCACCGGATGGCTTTTGGCCCTGGGCAACGGCATCCTGTGCCCGTGGGAGGCCATCGCCATTTCGACCCTCGTGTCCGAGATGTTCGGCAGCCTACCCGGTCTTGAGTGGCTGCGCGCCGTCAAGCTCTACACCATCCTGGGGGCCGACGTCTACCTGTTCCCGACGCTGATCGCGCTCGGCTTTGCAGTCTACGTCATCTTCCTCAACTTCCGCGGCGCCAGCTCGGCCGCCAAGCTCCAGGCCTTCCTGACCAAGGCCCTGCTCTGCGGCATGCTGCTCGCCATGGGCGTCTCGCTGTTCACCGGCTCGCCTGACAATGCCATGCCCGTGTTCTCCCAGGTCACCGGCGCTGGCGGCGGCAAGGCCGCTACCGAGAGCACCAGCCTGTTCGCCGGCATCGTGTCGGTCTTGGTTCTGACTCCGTTCTTCTACGCCGGTTTCGACACCATTCCTCAGCAGGCTGAGGAAGCAGCCGAGGGCCTCAACTGGAACAAGTTCGGCAAGATCATCTCCCTGGCCCTGCTGGCCGCAGGCGGCTTCTACATGGTCTGCATCTACTCGTTCGGCACCATCCTCGACTGGCATGAGTTTGTTAAGAGCCCGGTTCCCGCGCTCGCCTGCCTCAAGGGCATCAACATGCTCCTGTACCTGGCCATGCTCGTCATCGCCACGCTTGGACCCATGGGCCCGATGAACTCCTTCTACGGCGCCACGAGCCGCATCATGCTCGCCATGGGCCGCAAGGGCCAACTGCCCGAGCAGTTCGCCGAGGTCGACCCCAAGTCCGGCGCTCCCAAGCTTGCCTGCGTCGTTCTGGGCGTCATCACCGTCGTCGGACCGTTTTTGGGCAAGAACATGCTCATCCCTCTGACCAACGTGTCGGCTCTCGCCTTCATCTTCTCCTGCGGCATGGTCGCCCTCGCTTGCCTGCGCATGCGCTTCACCGAGCCCGACCTGCCTCGTCCCTACGAGGTGCCCGGCGGCAAGTTTGGTATCTGCCTCGCCATCGGTGCCTGCGCCATCATCATCGGCCTGCTCGTGATTCCGTTCTCTCCCGCCTCCCTCAACATGGTGGAGTGGAGCATCGTGATCGGCTGGTTGGCTATTGGCCTGGCCCTCATGGCTTTCACCAATTCCCGCAAAAAGTAACGCCGAGCCGGGGCGGATCGGGTGCGCGGGACCCTCTCTTCCGCGCACCGAACCCGGCGCCACTTGGGTAGCTTTGTGAGGCCTTAACCCAACACGGCCTCGCCCACTATATGGATCCATAAGGAGGAACCATGTCCACTAAGTATGCAATCGTTGGCGGCAAGCTCATCGACGGTACCGGTGCCGAGCCGGTCGAGAACTCCCTCGTTCTCGTCGACGACAACGGCAAGATCGAGTACGCCGGCGCCATGCAGGACCTTCCCGAGGGCGTTGAGGTCATCGACGCCGCCGGCAAGACCGTCCTTCCCGGCCTGATCGACACCCACCTGCACTTCTCGGGCAACTTGACCGATGATGACACCGACTGGGTCATGCAGCCGCTCCTCGAGAAGCAGGCCGTCGCCGTCAAGCAGGCCTACGACTGCCTCACCCACGGCCTCACCACCGTCTGCGAGATCGGCCGCTTTGGTATCCAGATCCGTGACTGCATCGACAAGGGCGTCTTCAAGGGCCCGCGCGTTCTGGCCACCGGCCTTGGCTTCTGCCGCGTTGCCGGCCACGGCGACTCCCACCACTGCAGCCAGGAGCTCAACAAGGAATCGCACCCCTGGGGCGATCAGGTCGACGGTCCTTGGGATCTGCGTAAGGCCGTCCGTCGTCGCCTGCGCGAGAACCCCGATGCCATCAAGATCTGGGCTACCGGTGGCGGCATCTGGCGCTGGGACTCCGGCCGCGACCAGCACTACTGCTCCGAGGAGATTCAGGCCGTGGTCGAAGAGGCAAAGATGGTCGGCATCCCCGTGTGGAGCCACTGCTACAACAACCACGCCGCTGCCTACGATTCCGTTCGCTTTGGCTGCGAGCAGCTGATCCACGGCTTCGATATCGATGAGCGCACCATGGACCTCATGGCCGAGCAGGGCACCTTCTTCACCCCGACGATCGCCTTCCTGCCCACCTGGTACGCCACCTATCCGCCCGTCTACGTCCCCGAGTTGCACGACAAGTACGAGGGCATCCTGGTTGAGAAGGAGCTGCAGCGCAACTACGACTGCCTGCGCGAGGCCAAGAAGCGCGGCGTCGTCATGACGATCGGCTCCGACTCCTTCTCCTTCGTTACCCCGTACGGCACCTGCTCCATCGAGGAGATGTACGAGTTCGTCGACAAGATCGGCTTCACCCCGGTCGAGACCATCACCTGTGCCACCCTCAACGGTGCCAAGATGTGCCACATCGAGGACGAGACCGGTTCCATCGAGGCCGGCAAGTGCGCCGACCTGCTGGTCGTCAACGGTGACGTCGCCGCCGACATCCACGTGCTCAACACCGACAACATGGACGTCATCATGAAGGACGGCTGGATTGTCGAGGGCGGCACCTTCGGCGAGGCAAACAAGTACAGCGCCTAAGCTACCGTTCATCGATGGCTTGATGTAAAACACAGTATTTGATTGCATAATGCAATGGAGAGGGTCGCTTGCGGCCCTCTTTATTGCTATGGGGTGCGTCGGTAAGAAGGAGATGACGGTGGATCTCAATAGGCTGATTCTGGGCAAGAGCTACAACTCTACCAAGGTCTTTCGTACCGCTCAGCATGTGGTTCAAGCCATCTTGCTCGGTATTGTCGTTCCGCTGCTTATCCTGCTGCTCATCTGGGATCTAACCGATAATCCCAATCCCGTTCCGGCCGTTGTCGTCATTGCCGGCTTGGTCATGCTGTGCTTCTTCTTCTCGTACGTCTTTGTCGTTCCCGACGACCTCACATCGAGCGCAACCGACCGCACGCTCGCCATCGCTTCAAAAATATTCGCCTACACGTCGCGCGGCCTTACGCCCGAAGCTGCCCTGGGCGCCTCTAAGATCATCCTGTCCGAAACTATCGCCTCTGCCATCTGCTTTACCGACGGCAAGCAGGTGTTGGCAAGCTGGGGCGAGGACTCGGCAAAATGCCCCGCGGGCACCCCGGTGGTGCTGCGGACTACGCTCAACGTGATCAACAGCGGTGAGCAAAGCGTGTTCTCGCGCGATGCTTCGACCGAGACAGGTGGCTACTTTCCGCGCCTGCGCGCCGGTATTGTCGCACCGCTTACCGTGCGCGGGCATTGCGTGGGCACGCTCGAGCTGTATTATCCCCGTCTGAGCAGCATCGATATGCGCCAGACGGCGCTTGCCTCGGGCTTTGCCGACCTCATTTCCACGCAGCTTGCGAGCTTTGAGCTCGAGCGCCAGGACGAGCTTACGGCCCGCGTGGAGCTGCGCGCCTTGCAATCGCAGGTCGATCCTCATTTTCTGTTTAACACCATCAGCACCATCGTGTCGCTCGTGCGTACCGAGCCGGACAAGGCCAGGTCGCTGCTGATCGACTTTTCCAATTACTACCGTCAGACGCTTTCTGATTCCGATACCCTCACAACGCTCGAGCACGAGGTGGAACAGGGCACTCGCTATATCAATCTTATGCAGGCTCGTTATGGCGACGGCCGTCTGCGCGTCTCGGTCGATATCGACTTTGAGGTGCGCGACAGCCTGGTGCCGCCGTTTATCTTGCAGCCGTTGCTCGAAAACTGCATCAAGCACGCGCAGCGCGAGACCGAGCCGCTTTCTATTCATGTTAGGGCTTTCGAGACCGATGACGGTTTGGAGATCATCGTCGAGGACGATGGCATCGGTATGAGCGAAGAGGTCTGCGCGCATCTGTTTGAGCAACATCGCCGAGAGGAGCCCGAGAGCATTACCGCCGACGGCTCCGTCAAGCGAGGTTGCGGCCTGGCGCTCTTCAACGTGCTTCAGCGCATCCATTTCTTTTACGGAGAAGATTCCGGCATGCGCGTGAAGTCTCAGGAGGGCGTGGGAACGCAGGTCATCGTCGAGCTGAACGGCGAGCCGCATGAGCCGGCGCCGTTGACGGCGTAGCACGCGGTTGGATTGAGAGAAAAAGAGGGGAAGCACATATGTCCGAAGGCTGGAACATCTTGGTGGTTGATGACGAGCCTCCCATTAGGGCTGAGCTACGCTATCTGTTGGAAAAGGATACGCGTGTGGGTCAGATTGCCGAGGCGGGCAATGTCACCGAAGCCGTGGAGTCGATTCTGTCGAACAAGCCCGACGTGTTGTTTTTAGACATTACCATGCCCGGTCGCTCGGGAATTGAGCTTGCCGAGACGCTGCAGAACCTAAAGACGCCGCCGGTCGTGGTGTTTGTGACGGCGTTTGCCGAGTTTGCCGCCGATGCGTATAACCTCGATGCTGTCGACTATGTCGTCAAGCCGGTCGAGGACGCACGCCTGTCAAAGGCACTCGACAAGATCGAGGCAGCCTTGGGTGCCCGTCGTGTTATCCATGCTCCGCGCCAGCCTTTGCGTCTGACGGTGGACCGCGGGGGCAAAAAGGTGTTCATTCCCGCCGCAGACGTCTGCTACTTTGAGGCGCGCGCCGATTTTTGCAACGCCATCTGCGCCGAGGGAACGTACCTGATCAATGAGTCGATCTCTTCGCTCGAGCGTCGCTTGGACTCCGAGGGCTTTATTCGCGTTCATCGCAGCTATCTGGTCAATTTGGAAGACGTGCACAGTGTTGAGATCGGCTCCACGGGGTTGATGGAGCTCAGGCTCGACCGCGTGAGCTCGACGGTGCCGGTGTCCCGTCGTCGTGCCGCCGAGGTCAAGTCGCACCTGGGGCTTGCGTAAGAGGCTTGCGTGTCGTCGTTTACCATCGCAGGTTTGGCATGGGCGCGCGGTGGGCATAATGGGTGGCATCGAATGAAATCGAAAGGATCATTATGCCCGCGCTTATCACCCATCATCTGTTTGGCGAGGAAAGCATCGACCGTCTTCCGCAGGGCGTCATCACGTCCGATGAAGAGCGCATTGCCTTTATCTTGGGCAACCAAGGCCCCGACCCGTTTTTCTTTCACATTCTGACACCGCGTGTTTCCGACTGCACGCTGCTGGCGCAGGTCATGCATCGGTCGCGCATGTCTCGCCAGTTCGCGTGCCTGCGCGACGGCGTGTCGCATCTGCTGCCGCGCGACGCCAGCTTGGGTCGCGCCTTTGCGCTGGGCCTGCTGTCTCATTACGTGCTCGACCGCAACGCCCATCCTTTTGTCTATGAGCAGCAGTTTGGCATCGTGGAGTCCGATTCAGAGCTTGAGGATTCGAGCAGTCAGGTTCATGCCGTGATCGAGAGCGACCTGGATGTACTGATGCTGCAGCTTAAACGCGCCGGCGCTACGGTCGACGATTACCCGCCGGCGGGCGAGATCGTCACCACCGATCGCATCAATCGCGTGGCCGGCGTGCTGATGAGCTATGTTGCCGGACGCGTGTACGGCATTGACATTCCGGCGGGGGAGTACGGTGCTGCCGTTGCCAATATGCAGCGACTTTACCGCGCGATTGAGCCGGCCGGCTCCGTAAAGACGCGCGCGATCTCGCTGGTTGAGGGCTTGGTGCACGACTACTCGCTGCTCGACGGCCTTGCCCATCGCGTGACGACGGAGCTGCCCGAGCGCACCGGTAACCTGGGTCATCTGACATGGAAGAATCCCTTTACCGACGAGGTCTCGAACGAGAGTTTCCCCGAGGTCTTTGATCGCGCGCTGGTCGATTACGAGTGCACGGTCGCACGTTTTATCGAGACCGGTGACATGGATGCCGTGACCAGTCACGTCAACTACAGCGGTCGCGTGCTCAATGCCGATGAGGAGTTCGACCGCGAGGAATAGGGCCCGTGCGTGCCCCTTTGCCGAATCCTTACCGGCGGTTCTGGACAATTGGGGTACGATGAACTAACTGCATATCGGGCGAATACGAAGGGTCCCTGTCCATGAAATACACCAAGCTCGAGCGTAACTGGGTTATGTATGATGTGGGCAATTCGGCCCTCGTGCTGCTCAATACCTCGGTGGTGCCCATTTACTTTAACGCCATCAATACCGGCGCTTCCTCGGCCGACCTGGTGGTCGCTTGGGGCAATGCGCAGACGATCGCCTCGCTGGTCATCGCCATGCTCATGCCCATTCTGGGCGCGCTTGCCGACTACGCCGGCAACAAGATCAAGTTCTTCTTGGGCTTCTTCCTCACGGGCCTGGTGCTTTGCTTGGCGCAGGCTATCCCAATGTCCGCCATGGCATTTTTGACCGTGTACGTGCTGTGCACCATCGGCCTTAACTCTTCTATGACGTTCTACGACGCCATGCTGCCCGACATTACCACCGACGAGCGCATGGACGCCGTGTCCAGCTCGGGCTATGCCTGGGGCTACATCGGTTCCACCGTGCCGTTCGTCATCTGCCTGGCGCTCATCATGGGTGGCCCCGCTCTTGGCGTCCCTACCATGCTGGCAACGCGTCTGTCGTTTATCATCACTGGTGCCTGGTGGCTCGTCTTTACCCTGCCGCTCATTCGCACCTATAAGCAAAAGTACGGTCGCGAGCGCGGTCCCGAGGACACTATCGGCCACATCGTGGGCGGTGTGTTCTCCGAGGTCGGACACACCATGCGCGAGATCGCCCACAACAAGACCGTGCTGGTCTACATGATCGCGTTCTTCTTCTATATCGACGGTGTGCACACGGTCATTTCCATGGCAACCAGCTACGGATCGGCCTTGGGCATCGATTCGACCCAGTTGGTCCTGGCGCTGCTCGTTACGCAGTTCGTGGCCTTTCCGTCCGCCATCATCTACGGCAAGCTCGCCGGCCGCGTGGGCACGCTCAACATGATCTTGGTGGCAGTCGCCGCCTATATGGGCATTGTGCTGTTCGCCGCGTTCTTCCTAAAGACCGCCTTTGAGTTTTGGGTGCTTGCCATTATGGTCGGCCTGTTCCAGGGCGGCGTGCAGGCGCTCAGCCGTAGCTACTTTGGCCGCATTATCCCTAAGGAAAAATCCAACGAGTACTACGGCTTCTTTGACATCTTCGGTCGTTATGCAAGCGTTATGGGCACCTTCCTGGTGTCGGTCGTCACCTCGCTGACCGGCAACCCGTCGCTGGGCGTCCTTTCCATTGGTGTGCTGCTGGTCGTTGGCTTTATGCTGCTGGTCCGCCTGTCCCGCATGACTCGGGCGGCAGAGCATGCCGCATAGGAGCGAGCGGCTATTGTGCCTGTCCACGGTACTCTTTTGGGGTTATCCGCAATAAACATTGCGACTTGCGAGCAATGATTTGCCCAAGTGGGTATGATGGAATCAGCTAGGTCGCGGGGCGTCGCCTGTGTTTGGCGGCGTCCCGTTTTTGTGTTGCAGGGAGGGTAAGGCATGAACGCCACAGTCGTGATTCCAACGTATTGGGCGGGCGATGACGCTTGCGCAAACGCCCCTGGCACCTATGACCATTCGACGCGACTCAACGCCGACAATCCCGAACTCGACCGCTGCCTGGCCTCGCTTGAGCAGGTACGTGACATCCCGCGCATCATCCTTTTGGTGGTCTGTCCCGTTTCTGCCACAGCCGATGTGTCGCTGCGCGTGCGCGAGATTGTCGACGCGCATCCCACGCTCAAGGTCACCGTTGTCACCAACACCCAGGCCTCGCGCATCGCAGACCGGGTTGCTCAGATCGCGCCCAAGGGTTCGGGCGAGTGCGTGAGCCTGCGAGGCTACGGTGCCATCCGCAACATGGGGCTAGCCTGTGCCGCTGTGCTGGGGCATGACGCGGTTATCTTTTTGGATGACGATGAGACTGTCATCGACGCCGACTTTATGAAGCGCGCGACCTATGCGTTGGGGCAGCAGACACGTCAGGGCTTGCCGATCTTGGTCAAGAGCGGCTATTTCTACGATCGCGACGGCTCGCCGCTGGCTCCCACGGACAAGGCGGGCATCTGCCATCGTTGGTGGACCAAGCGCATCGAGTTCAACCGTTGGATGAAAAAGGCGCTCTCGGGCACTCGCATCTCGCGCTCCAACTACGTGTGCGGCGGCCTGATGGCCCTGCACGCCCGCGCCTTTACGCGTGTGGCCTTTGACCCGTTTATCACCCGCGGCGAGGACTTGGATTACCTCTTTAACATGCGCATGTTTGGCTACGACGTGTGGTTCGATAACGAGTGGACCGTGCGCCATCTGCCTCCGGAGTCCGAAAAGCGCTCACCGCGCTTTATGCAGGATGTATACCGTTGGTACTACGAACGGGCCAAGTTGACATTCGCCGCGCATCAAAAGGAGCTCATTCCCGTTACGGCGGCATCACTCATGCCCTACCCGGGCCCGTGGATTTCGCGCGAGCTCGACGACCGCGTGCGCAAGACCGCTATGGTCCGCAGCGTGTTTACCCGTGAGCATGAGGGCTACCTGCGCATTTGGCGCCATGGTATCGGCGAGGCAAAGGCCTATGCGCGCCAAAACGCTGCAAGCTACCTGCGTTTCCAGAGCTTTTGGCCCAAGATCATGGACGGGCTTTGGCGTGACGCACAACTGATCAGTATCCTGGAGGGGGCCGAATGATCGACCGCCGCGCCCAGCGCGATAGTTCAATATCAATCTTTCGCATCATTGCCGTTGCCTGCGCCATTTGCGTGCTGGCGTACTTTATTTTTGCCTTGGTGACCGGTATCGAGCCGATCGCCACGGTGATTGCCTGCGCGCTGCTGTGCATCTTTCTGTGCATCTTTATCGTTTTGACGCTCAATCCCGATTCGGTGCGCTCCCAGTACACCGAGGAGACGCTCTCGGTGGCCTCGGCCATGCTCGAGGACATTAAGGGCGGTCTGACGCAGGAGTCGGCGCGTTTGGTGTGCCGGCGCATTTTGCCCGAGACGCGCGCCATGACGGTGGCCATCACCGACGAGGACAACGTGCTTGCCTGCGCGGGCGAGTTTGAGGAAAAACTGCTGCCAGATTCTCCCATCCACACGCTTGCCACACGCTACGTTATCGAACATGGCATCGTGCAGTCGTTCAACCGTATGGTGGATGTCGTGGGCTCGGACGGCTCACACAACCAAGTCCCCGCCGGCATTATCGCCCCCATCAAGGTGGGCGATCGTACCGTCGGCACGCTCAAGTTCTACTACAAGACCCCGCGCGCCGTCGACCGTACCCAGTACGCGCTTGCCTCGGGCTTTGCCGAGATCTTGTCCACACAGCTCGCCATCCACGAGCTCGAGGTGCAAAAGGAACTCACGGCGCGCGCCGAGGTGCGTGCACTGCAAGCGCAGATTAACCCGCACTTCCTGTTCAACACGCTGAACACCATTGCATCGTTTACGCGCACCGACCCGCTGCGGGCCCGCGAGCTGCTTCGTGAGTTCTCATCGTTCTATCGTGCCACGCTCGACAACTCGGGATCGCTTATTCCGGTCTCGCGCGAGGTCGCGCAGACCAAGCGCTACCTTACCTTTGAGAAGGCCCGCTTTGGCGAGGACCGCGTGCTTGCGACGTTCGATGTGTCTGAGGACGTGGAAGATACGCTGGTGCCGGCGTTCGTGATCCAGCCGATTGTCGAGAACGCCGTGCGTCATGGTATGGGCGATGACGACGCCCTGAGGATCGACGTGACCGTTCACCAAGACGGCGAGGATGCAATCTTGATTGCCGTGGCCGATAATGGCGTGGGCATGGATGAGGGTACCGCCGCCAGACTGTTTGACGAGCGCTCTGCCCGTCCCGATGCCAGCTCTCCCCAGGGTGGCGGCGCCGGTGTGGCCATGCACAATATTTCGGAGCGCATCCATCGCTTTTATGGGCCGCACTCCTATACGCGTGTCGAATCGGCGCCGGGCAAGGGCACCACAGTGCTCCTTCATCTTGATTTGTCAGAGAGTATCTTTGACATTCAAGAGTAAAATAAAAGGCTACGGGTTCAACGTCATGCGACGGATGCCCGGCGTAGTTAGTTGACGAAAGGTTTTATCCCTATGCTGCGTGCGATGATTGTGGATGATGAGGCGCCGGCTCGCTCGGAGCTTCGCTTCCTGCTCGAGCAAACGGGCAAGATCGGCACGATCACGGAGGCGTCGAGCGTCCGCTCCGCCATCGAGATGCTTATGGAAAGTCGCGTGGATGTCGTGTTTCTCGATATCTCGATGCCCGGTGCCTCGGGCCTGCAACTTGCCGAGGCGCTGCATAAGCTCAAAAATCCGCCGGCGATCGTGTTTGTGACTGCGTATAGTGACCATGCGGTCGAGGCATTCGACGTGGATGCCGTCGATTATCTGATGAAGCCGGTCGAAGAAGCTCGCTTGGATCGCGCGATCGAGAAGGTCATGCAACGCGCCAAGCCGGTTACGGACAGCAAGGTGACCATCGAGCGTATCCCGGTGGAAAAGGGCGGCCGCAAGGTGCTCATTCCCGTGGACGATATTCGCTTTATCATGGCCAAGGACGATTACTCCTGCATCTATACCGTCGATGATCGCTTTTTGTCGACGACCTCGCTGGCGCAGTTTGAGGCCAAGCTCTGCGACTTTGGCTTCTTCCGTGTTCACCGCCGCTATATCGTCAACTTGGCGTGCGTCACGGATGTGGAGACGGTGCCCTCGGGTGCCATCCAGCTGGGCATTACGGGCGTCGACGAACGCGTTCCGGTTTCGCGTCGCCGCGTCGTGCCGCTCAAGAAGGCTCTGAGTCTCTAGCACACTGGCCCCGCAGCCCTGTAGACCCATCGTCTGCGGAGCCGTGGGGCCTTTTTTGTATGTATCTGCCGAATCGTTTTTTGCGGAAGGGATCCCATGAACAGTGCAAGCGCCAAGCGCATCGACATCATCTCGGACACCCACGGCTATCTTTCGCCTGCGCTCCTGGATGAGCTTGAGGGCGCAGACCTGATCATCCACGCCGGCGACCTCACGTCAGAGATGGACTACGAGCACCTATGCACCATCGCCCCCGTGCGGGCCGTACTGGGTAACAACGATTACTACCGCGACTACGGCCCCGATGTAGACCGTCTTGCGCTTTTTACCTACGAAGGCCTCAAATTCGCCGTAGCCCACTACCGCGAAGACCTTCCGGTGGGATCCGTAGACGTAGCCATCAACGGCCACACCCACGTAACCAAAGAAGCCCAAGTGGGCCGTTGCTTAGTCCTCAACCCGGGCAGCGCCAGCTACCCCAGAGGCACCCGAGGCCCCACCATGGCCAGAATGCTAGTAAAAGACGGCAAGATCCTAAGCACTAAGTTTATTGACCTAGAGTAATCACAACAAAAACGGGGGATGCAGATGCGTCCCCCGTTTCCATTTGAGCCAATGGCCGAGCTTCAACAAGATCCATCAGACCAACCCCGCCGCGGAGAACGGGGCCGCCGAGCCGCGAAGCGGCGAGCAACAACAACGGCTCGAACAAAGTGACGGCAGGGAGGGTCTCCGGGGCCGGCTGGCGCGGGTTAAGTTTGTCGCGAGTTCCGCACGCAAAGGAAAGCACTTAATGTGCTTTCCGTCTTGCGCAGGACTGTAGAGCAGCAAACTAAACCCGCGCCAGCCGGCCCCGGAGACCCTCCCGGAGGGACCGAAAAATTTTTTCAAAAAAGTTGTTGCGCGGCGGACAGACTTCTGTGTATACTAATCCCCGCAGCGCACGCGAGCGGAAACAAACGCGAACGTCTGCCTGGGGAGTTAGCTCAGTTTGGTTAGAGCGCCGGCCTGTCACGTCGGAGGTCGCGGGTTCGAGCCCCGTACTTCCCGCCAACGCAATTAAAGCCACGTCTTCGGACGTGGCTTTTTGCGTTAGATGCACTTTGTTTCGATAGAACGATCGCCCTGGTGCATCTTCGCCCAGAATCCCCGCGCCTTCGGGAACGCAAGTAAAATCTAATAAGTATATTTGTCTGAACAACAGCTTTGTTGCGCAACACCTGTTCTACGAGGCAGGGGGTTAGGTTATACTAAATTGCACTGTGTGCCGCATCTGATGCATTTCGCTCCAAGCGCGGCACTCAGTGGATATCCGATTTACCATTTGGATGTCCTGGCGGTCATTTAGCGTCTCGACACAAGCTCGGCCCCGGAGCTCGTTCGAGCTGTTCGCATTCCTTGAAAGGGGAAAAATGGACATATCGAGGAAGACTGATTACGCCCTTCGTATGCTGGCGATGCTTGCTGAGGATCCGGAGCGTTTGCTTTCTGTTCGCACCGCTGCCGAAGAGGTCAATGTCCCGTATTCGTTTGCCCGTTCGATTCAGCATGGTTTGGTCCAGGCCGGTATTGTGGAGAGCCTGCGTGGCGTCCACGGTGGCATGCGTCTCAAGGTCAGTCCGGACGACGTCACTATCCGCCAGGTCGTCGAGGCCGTTCAGGGCCCTATGGTTATGAACGACTGCACCGCCCCCGATGGTGACTGTGCGCGCATGGGCGCGTGCTGCTATCATCCCCTGTGGGCCGGAGCCCAGGCGTTGATGCGCGACTACCTCGATTCCGTTTCGCTCGGCGATATCGTCGCCCATCGCCAGTTTCCGGCTGTCGATCCCAAGTTCGCCGATCGCGATGCGTTTCCCGAGTACGCTGCCTGCGCGTACGCTTGCCGGGAGGAATAGCGCCGCATAAGGAGTATAGCTATGATTCAGGACCCCTTTCGTTCGATGATTCGTTCGGAAGGGGTCTTGCGTTATCGCGACCTTCCGTGGCGCCGAACGCGCGACCCGTACATCATTTGGCTCTCCGAGGTCATGCTGCAGCAGACGCAGGTGCCGCGCGTGGAGACGCGTATGCCGGCGTGGCTCGATCGCTTTCCGACTGTTCAGGCGCTCGCTCAGGCTGTCCCTTCCGATGTCTTGGATGCGTGGCAGGGGATGGGCTATAATCGCCGCGCCTTGGCGCTTCACAGGGCTGCACAGTGCGTTGTAGAGGACTGGGATGGGGAGTTTCCGCGCGAGACGCGTGACTTGGTCGCTCTGCCCGGCATTGGCCCGGCAACGGCGCAGGGCATCCGTTCGTTTGCATTCGATCTTCCGGGCGTGTATTTGGAGACCAATGTGCGCACGGTCTTTTTGCATCATTTCTTTCCCGATGTGCCGGCCGTTCCCGATCGCGAACTGGTGCCGCTGATCCAAGCTGCCTGTCCGGCGGCCCCCGGTGCGGCGGCGGACGAGATCGCGCCCTTTGCCGCGCCTCAAGACGATGCCGACACGCCGCGCGCGTGGTATTACGCATTGCTGGATTACGGCGCGTATCTTAAAAAGACACTGCCCAATCCGTCCAGGCGGTCGGCGGGCTATAGTCGTCAGTCCAAGTTTGAGGGCTCGCGCCGCCAAAAGCGCGCGCATATCGTGCGTATGTTGTTGGCAGCGCGCGATGGGCAGCCGGCGGGGATTACGCTTGCTGATGCCGTGGTGGGCGTTAACGAGATGGAAGCGGCAGCCGGTCGCGGGCCGGTCGAGTGCGACTTGATCGCGGGCATTCTAGCTGACCTGGAGCGCGAGGGCTTTTGCCGAGCCGAGGGCGATTGCTGGTTGAGTGTGTAGCCCGCTCAAATCTGAAGAACGGGATTGTAAGGTTTAAATTCGCGGCTTGAGGGCATCCTAAAAACAAGGTCGCTCAAAGCCTATGGGCGGCACGTGTTGAAGGGAAGTACACCTATGGATTTTGAGAACTCTCAGACCAAGAAGAACCTCGAGACTGCTTTTGCCGGTGAGTCCCAGGCACACACCAAGTATCGCTACTATGCATCCAAGGCCAAAAAGGACGGCTACGTTCAGATCTCGAATATCTTTGCCGAGACGGCGGGCAACGAGTCCGAGCACGCCAAGCTGTGGTTTAAGTATCTGCACGACGGCGCCGTTCCCGACACCCTGGACAACTTGCGTGATGCCGCTGCGGGCGAGAACTACGAGTGGACCACGATGTACGACGAGTTCGCCAAGACCGCCGAGGAGGAGGGCTTTGTCGAGATCGCCGAGAAGTTCCGCGGTGTCGCCGCCGTCGAGAAGGCCCATGAGGAGCGCTATAACAAGCTCGTTGAGCGCATTGAATCGGGCGAGGTGTTTGAGCGCGAGGGCGTAAAGGTGTGGAAGTGCCTGAACTGCGGGCACCTGCACGTTGGTGCCGAGGCGCCTGAGGTGTGCCCGGTGTGTAACCACCCGAAGGCGTACTTTGAGGAGCAGGTGGTGAACTACTAGCGCTTGGCGCTAGCGTGAGCTGGGCCGGGAGGGCCGGACTACCTTCCCTCCTCGCTCACGGCTTCGCAGGGTCGCGTTGAGGGAAGGTAGTCCGGCCCTCCCGGCCCGCTTTGGGTCGTCGCGTGCTCGCTACAGAAAAGCTGATAAAAAAGTTTGTGTGCCGCCCCTTATGGGGCGGCACGTTTTTGTGGGGGCCGGTTGGGGCGGTGACGTTGCTTAGAGGGTACACTGGGTAGCGTTGGCTATTCGTTTCCTCTTGTGAGGTGTTGGTTATGGGTAAGAAGTCTCGGGCTCGGGTTGCTGCGGCGGGAACTCGCAAGGATCCTGGTCGTCGGGTTGCCGAGGGTAAAAAGGCCGATCGTGCTGAGAAGGACAAGAAGGTCGGGGCGCATGCTCATCCTGAGTGGGCGCCCCATTTGAATTCGGCTAGTGAGGATTTGACTGCCAAGTTGTTTACTCTGGTCGAGGTCATTTTGGGCGTGGTACCTGTGGTGGTCATTGGCCTGTTCCTGGCCTCTAAGGATGCCACGAGCGTGGAAAAGCTCACCGATGTCTTTTCTCAGGACCCCTCGATGGTGGTTACGTTTATCTCTGCGTGCCTGCAGCCGTTTGTGGCGTACATGCTGTATATGGTCTACCGCAAATACTGCGAGGGCGACGCTGGTTTTGTCGCCGGCAACCTGATCGGTCTTTTGTGCTCCGAGATCCTACTGCTCAATATCCCGGGCGTCATCGGTATGGGCATCTTGCTGTGGCGTGTTTGGCGCAACGTCGCCCCGCACTTTGAGAGCTGGTTGTTTGAGCGTCGCTTTGCGGGCGTGGTGGCCGATATTGCGGGCTCGCTCGTGATTCTAGCCTTGGCGTTTCTGTGCGCCACCGCCGCCCGCGGTCTCGCGGGCATGTAGTCGGTCCTCACCGACCACGGAGCGCAGGGCGGGGAAACCTTTCCCTCTCGCTCACGGCTTCGCAGGGTCGCGCGAGGCAAAGGTTTCCCCGCCCTGCGCCCCGGCGTTGGGTCGTCGCATGCTCGTTACTGAAAAACTGATAAGAAGTTAGCGTGCCGCCCCTTTTGGGGCGGCACGTTTTTGTAAGGGGTCCCGGTCTCCACAATTTTCGTCAAGCTTTTGGTTAGATTTTGGTCAGTTGGCGTAAGGGTGGAAGGTCAAAAGATTGCTGGCGAAAAAAGCTCAGAGAAAGTGCTGGTAGGGGAGTTGTTGAGCTTTTCGACAGCTTTTGAGCAAAAGAAACTTTGTGGCTATTGCCGGCGATTGCGTTGTCGCGGTCATGGCGGTGCGGGATGCTGGTCGTAAGCGTCGAATGCTCCGACTTTGGAGGCCAACATGGACCTGTTTCTTGAGACTCCGCAGCAACAAGCTGAGCGCATGCTGCGTCAGCAGCAACGACTCATGGAGATGCAAATGCAAGGGGCGGCAGCCCAGCCCTTTGCGCAAAATGTCGTGCCCGCTGCTGTACCTGCAGCTGTGCCCGGGTGCGAATCGGCACCAGAGGCCTATTCCGTACAGCAAGATTCATATGCGCAGGAGCTCGCGTTCGACAAGCGTCGTGCGCGTCGTCGCCGCGTGGGCCAGCGCCTGCGCACCTTGGCGATGATCGTGCTCATCCCGTTAGGGCTTGCGGCCATCTTTCTGGCGTCGTATGCGCTCACCTGCATCCTCAACGGTGCTTCGCCCGGCGAAGTGCTCCAACATCTGTCAGCCCTCGGCCAGCGCCTAGGCGATGTCATAACAACAATCCGCGCCGGCTGGGAGAGTTAGCGTTTGTCACATTAGGACTTCTAGGGTGTAGGGATTATCGCCACGAGCGGAATTCTTGCATCCTGTTGGTCCTGTCGTGCGACTGAATAGTATTATTGAAGATGAATAATAATAGGATTTGTTATGTATAAGCAGGATTTAGAACAGACTCTGTTGGGCATTGACGAAGAGGCAGAGCTGGAAATAGGTCCAAGAGACGACAGGCCGAGCGTTGTATTGGTGGGAGGAGGCGCCTTCATGCTAAACGATGTGACGAATCGTTCGGTTACACATGACATCGATGTGTTTGAGGCAGACAGGTGCCTCCGCGAGATCATAGCTCGATACCCCGAGGTGAATGGTATGGCGGTGGCATATTGTAATCAGATGCCATTCAATTACGAAGATCGTTTGATCCCCTTGGATATTGGGGCGCGTTTTATCAGATACTTTACGCCATCCTTGGAGGACCTGGCGGTAATGAAGCTCTATGCCTACCGCCCGAACGACATCGTCGATCTTCATAGCCAGGCATTCGTCGACCGACTTGATTGGGGACTGCTCGAACGGCTTATATTCGACGAGGGCGAGGCGCTGGCGTCGTCGCCTTCGGAGCGGAGTTATCAAGAGATGGTCTGCGCATACAGCCAATACAAAAAGGAGGTGCTCGGTTGAATCTGACCTTTGAGGGATTCTTAAAAGGCTATTGCCGAGAGCTATCCGGACAGCAGTCGCTCAGTTTTAGAAAACTGGTTAAGCAAGCGACGACGGTTGCGCCGCGCGTGGCGGAGCCCCTGTTTTTGCTCGCTTTGGCACAGGGTAAAGCCGAATACGTTCTGGGCTTATCCGAGGGTTTGTGGATGGAAGAGGGTTACCGAGGCGTTTTGTCCTTGTACGCCCAAACGGGTAGCCTGGCATCTCTATGCGCCGAGGACAAACTTCCTAATCGTTATGCCAACGTTTGGCGTGCGTATAGAGCGGTGAAGGAAAAGCCGACGGTCGACAGAAGGGTGAACGCCCTGATGAGAAATAAAACGCTGGAAGCATTGGAGGAATCGGGTGAAACGCGCTATGGCCTCTGCCGTGCTCTGCACCTGAATAAGGGAAACGTTTACGCATACTTAGCCGGTGATGACTCAAAGGTGAGCAGGAAGACAGCGCGCCGTATTATGGAATATGCGGAAGAGAGAAGCACCCAAGAAGGCGCCGGGCGCCCGGTGCGTGTGGCGGGGTAAGATTGATCGCGGTTTTGATTGGTGCTCGATTGGGTTTGTTGGGCGGAGTTTATGTCTGCTATTGATATTGTGCTTGTTGCGATCGCCTTGGTGGCGGTGGGGGTTGCTGTGGCTTGCGCCCTCCAGCTCAAGAGCCTGCGTGCCGAGTTGCGGGAGCGTGGCGACAGTAGCGCGGAAACGCTGGCAGCACTCGAGCAGGCCAACAACGCGCTCGATGCCCTGAACGTCGCGCTGGCCGAAACTCACCGCACGGCCAATGCCATCGCGCAGCAGCAGACGACAGATGCGGCCGTGGAGCAGCAACGTTACCTGACCATCGCACGTGAGTTTTCGCAAGCTGGTGACCGGATGGATGACCTGCGCCGCGAGACGGCCCAACAGCTCGGTGCCAACCGCGAGGGCATCGAGCACCGCCTGGACAAGGTGCGCGAGACGGTCGATGCCCAGCTGGGTGCTATCCGCAAAGACAACAACGTGCAACTCGATCAGATGCGCGCAACGGTGGACGAGAAGCTCTCCCGCACGCTCAACGATCGCCTGTCGGCATCGTTTAAGCAGGTGAGCGACCAGCTCGAGGCCGTGTACAAGGGCCTGGGCGACATGCAATCCATCGCCACCGGCGTGGGCGATCTTAAGCGCGTGCTGGGCAATGTGAAGGCGCGCGGTATTTTGGGCGAGGTGCAGCTGGGTGCGATCCTGACGGACATCCTCACACCCGACCAGTATCTGGAAAACGTTGCCACCAGGCCCGGAGCCTCGGAGCGTGTTGAGTTTGCCGTCAAGCTGCCGGTGGACGAGGGCGACCCCGTGCTGCTGCCGATTGACTCCAAGTTTCCGGGCGACGCGTACGAGCACTTGCTCGACGCGCAGGAGTCGGGCGATGCGGAGACCGTGGCGGCTGCGCGCAAGACGCTCGACACCATGGTCAAGCGCGAGGCCAAGGACATCTGCGAAAAGTACCTGAGTGTGCCGGCAACGACCAACTTTGGCATTATGTTCGTTCCGTTTGAGGGACTGTACGCCGAGGTCGTCAGCCGCCCCGGGCTTATCGAGACCCTGGGCCGCGACTATCACGTCAACGTTGCCGGTCCCAGCACCATGGCGGCCATCCTCAACAGCTTGCAGATGAGCTATCAGACGTTTAGGCTGCAAAAACGTACCGACGACGTGCTGCGCGTGCTCTCCGCCGTCAAGGCCGAGCTGCCGCGCTATCAGGCGGCGCTGCGCCGCGCCCAGCAGCAGATCGAGACCGCGGGCAAAACGGTCGAGGGCATCATCACCACGCGCACCAACGTCATGGAGCGCAAGCTCAAGGACATCGACGCGCTGGAAGACGCCGACCAAGCCGATGAGATCTTGGGACTCACGTCCGCGAGCCTTCTCGCGGACCAAGAAGACGAGGACTAATTGCAACAAGACGGTGGGGCACCGGCACAAACGCGGGCGCCCCACCGCTTTTCGTATCGCACTTGTCTGAAGCGTGCTCCAATGTGCAACAATGGCGTTTCGCCCTATCAGACGCGAAAGGAAGCCCATGTCCCAGAGAAGCACCAGCCCGCTCAGTCGCTCCACCGTGCGCCGCACGCTGCAGCGGTTTTGGGGCGTCACGCGCACGCAGCCGCTGATTGTCTTTCTCTCGGTATTCTCGTCGGCGGGCTACATCTTTTTGCTGACGTTTGCCAATACCTATGTGATGGCCCTCATTGTCGACCGCGTTCAAGCCGGTCCCGTGGCGGGTGACCAGGTGTTTGAGGTCTTCGGCCCCTATATCCTGGCGCTCGTACTCGTTAACCTGGTGGGCCAGATCCTCTCCAAGTTACAGGACTACACCGTCTACAAGCTCGAGATTGCAGGCAACTATCACCTGGCGCGTCTATGCTTCGACACGCTCTCCAACCAATCCATGACATTCCATACCAGCCGCTTTGGCGGATCGCTTGTGAGCCAGACGAGCCGTTTTATGAGCGGCTATACGGGACTGGTGGACGTGACGGTGTATTCGCTCATCCCCACCATCACCTCGGTCATCTGTACCGTGGCCGCACTCGCCCCGGTGGTGCCGACGTTTACCATGATCCTGGTGTGCATCATGGTCGTCTACATCGCGTTTGTCTGGCTTATGTACAAGCGCATCATGCCGCTTTCGGCCGCGACGTCCGCCGCGCAGAACAAGCTCTCGGGCGTGCTCTCCGACGCGGTCACGAACATCTTGGCCGTCAAGACCTGCGGGCGCGAGGACTTTGAACGTGATCTGTTCGACGCCGCTGATCGTGCCGCGCGCGATGCCGAGACGGTCTCGATGCACGCCATGATGCAGCGCAACTTTACGACCTCGGGCCTTATCGTCATCACCATGGCCGTGGTGAGCGTATTCGTGGCGGGCGGCAACGCGTGGTTTGGTATCTCGGCCGGCTCGCTCGTCATGATCTTTACCTATACCTATAACCTCACCATGCGCCTGAACTACGTGAGTTCCATGATGCAGCGCATCAACCGCGCTTTGGGCGATGCGGCCGAGATGACGCGCGTGCTGGACGAGCCGCGTCTGGTGGCAGACGACCCGGACGCCCCTGAGCTCAAAGTGACCGAGGGCGCGATTGATTTTGAGCACCTGAGCTTTGCGTACCGTGACGCTGCGGCGGGCGAGAGCGTGTTCGATGACCTGACGCTTCATGTGGCGGCGGGCCAGCGCGTGGGCCTGGTGGGCAAATCGGGCTCGGGTAAGACGACGCTCACCAAGCTGCTGCTGCGCCTGGACGATGTTCAGGGCGGCTGCGTGCTCGTGGACGGTCAGGATGTCTCGCGCTGCACGCAGCAGAGCCTGCGCCGCCAGGTTGCCTACGTGCCGCAGGAGGCGCTGCTGTTCCATCGCTCCATTCGCGAAAACATTGCCTACGGTCGTCCCGACGCCACTGATGAACAGATTCGCGAGGCCGCGCGCCTGGCCAACGCCCTGGAGTTTATCGACCGCTTGCCTCGTGGCTTTGACACCATGGTGGGCGAGCGCGGCGTCAAGCTCTCGGGCGGCCAGCGTCAGCGCGTGGCCATCGCCCGTGCCATCCTAACCGACGCGCCGATTCTGGTGCTCGACGAGGCGACCTCTGCCCTCGACAGCGAGTCCGAGGCGCTGGTGCAGGAGGCGCTCGAAAACCTGATGCGTGGACGTACCTCCATTGTGGTGGCGCACCGCCTGTCTACCGTGGCGGCGCTCGACCGCATTGTGGTGCTGGCCGATGGCGAGATCGTCGAGGACGGCACGCATGCGCAGCTTGTCGAGGCGGGTGGCGAGTACGCGAGCCTGTGGAGCCGTCAGACCGGCGCATTCTTGGAGGCGTAAGCGTCTCGGACGTGGGACAATTGTGCCCATAAGTTTATTGTGCCGTTGAGCCGAGGAGTCGTTATGCCACGCGAGACCAATGCCGCCAAGCGCGAGCGCGCCATCGAGGTGTGTGAGCGCCTCAACCGTCGCTATGGCCCGGTCGAGTGCTTTTTGGACCACGAGAATCCCTTCCGCCTGCTGATCGCGGTGCTGCTTTCGGCGCAAACGACCGATGCACAGGTCAACAAGGTGACGCCGCGGCTGTTTGCCCAGTGGCCCACGCCCGAGGCCATGGCCGGGGCGAGCGTGGCTGACGTGGCAGACACTATCAAGTCACTCGGCTTCTACAAGAGCAAAGCCAAGCATGCCGTCGAGGCCGCGCAGATGATCGTCGCCGACTATGGCGGCGAGGTGCCGGCCGACATGAAGGAGCTCGTGAAGCTGCCGGGCGTGGGACGCAAGACGGCGAACATCGTGCTCAACGTGGGGTATGGCATCGTGGAGGGCATTGCGGTGGACACGCACGTCAACCGCATTGCGCACCGCCTGATGCTGAGTCCCAAGACGCATGCCAAGGAGCCGCTCAAGACCGAGCAGGATCTGCTCAAGATTTTGCCGCACGAGTATTGGGAGTCGGTCAACCATCAGTGGATCACCTTTGGTCGCGAGATCTGCGATGCCCGCAAGCCCAAGTGTGACGAGTGTCCGCTGGCAGATTTGTGCCCCAGCGTGCGCGTAGCGGGGTAGGGCGGAACGCATCTTCGTCTGGCGTTTTTTGCGGGGCTGGGTTTGCCCTTGAGCCGGAGTCCTCTCCATGCGCTACCATGACAGGCAATGTATTTGACGTACGACCCGCCGAGCTTGCCCCGGCGGGCTTTTGGCGTTGCGATGCCGGAGGAACAGCATGCTCATTCACCGTATAGCCGCGCAGCTCTACACTGCCGAGGCGCTGCAGACCGTCGAGGTCGGACTCGATGCCGGCGAGGACGTGACGCTGGCCGTGTCGCAGTCGGGTCGCACGCTTATGGCGGCCGCCCAGTTTGCGCGCCGTCCGCGCCCGACGGTCTACATTGTGAGCGGCGAGGATGCGGCCGATCGCGCCGCGCGCAGCCTTGCCGCCTACGTGGGTCTGGCACACGTGTGCCGTTTTCCCGAGCGCAAGGACTATCCGTGGCGCGAGCAGGCGCCCGACGATGCTGTGGTTGCCCAGCGCTGCGAGGCCCTGGGACGCATCGTTCGCGGTGACAACTGCATCATGGTCGCCTCGGCCCGCGCGTTGCTGCGTTGCGTGCCGCCAGTCGAGAGCCGCTACTGGGAGTCCACGACCTTCGCGGTGGGCGAGGAGATTCCTTTTGACGAGGTGCCGCAGCGCCTGGTGGGCATGGGCTACACCAATGCCGGCGCCGCCGACGCGCCTGGTCTGTTCCGCGTGCACGGCGACACCGTCGAGGTGTTCCCCGCGCAGGAAAAAGCGCCCGTGCGCATCGAGTTCTTCGGCGACGAGATCGATCGCATCCGTCGCATGGTGAGCTCAACGGGGCAGACCATCGGCAACGAGGACAGCATCGAGATCTTCCCCTGCCGTGAGCTGGCGCTTACCGACGAGGCCGTCCACAACATGCATGTGGCGCTTTATCGCGCCAGCCAGGACGACAGCAAACTGGCAGCGCTGCTCGAGATGGTGGATGCGCGCATCGTCACGCCCGAGCTCGACCGCTTTTTGCCGGTGATGTACGGCCAGACCGTGAGCCCGCTGGCGCACGTGAGCGGCAAGGCGCTCGTGGTGCTGTCCGAGCCGCGCTCGCTGTTCGACGATTGCCTGCGTGCCTACGAGGATATCGAGGCCCGTGCCGGCGAGGCGGGGGTCGACCGACTGGATGGCCTGTATGTACGTGCCCAGCAGCTCGATTTTGGTGCTCAGCAGCGCCTGAACTACGTAAGCCTCATCCGTGCCGGCGGTGCGGTTACGGCCGAGCTCAAGATTGAGCAGCCGGCCATCGCGGGTTCGGACAATCGCTTTATGACGCGCATTCAGGAAGTCGTGGGCAAGCGTTACGCCTGCGTGTTTGCCATTCCCGACCGCGGTGCGCGCGAGTCGATGGAGCTCACCTTTGGCGACGAGGGCATTACCTTTGAGGAATCGCTGACCGCGGCGCCCGAAAACGCCGGCGTCATTGGCGAGCGCGTGCGCGTGGCGGCGGCAGATTCTGCCGACCGTGCTGCCCGTCAGGATGCCCATGCTGCAATTCGCGAGCGCAAGGCCGATGCGCTCAACGCCCGCTCGCTCGAGGCAGGTGCCGCCCAGGCAGCCGCCGGCGCCGCCGTGCCTACTATCTCGCGCGGACGCGTGACCTTTGTCGATGCCGCTCTGCCGCAGGGCGTGGTGGTGCCCGATGCCAACCTGGCCGTGTTCTCGATTGCCGACCTCAACGCCCGCATGGACGCCAACCGCGCGCGCAGCCGCCGCAAGGTGGACATTACGCAGATCACATTCCCGTTTAAGCCGGGCGACTACGTGGTGCACGCCACTCACGGCATCGCACTCTTTAGCGAGATCGCGCGCCAAGAAGTGGGCGGCAAGGAGCGCGACTACTTTTTGCTGGAATATGCCGACGGCGACAAGCTCTACGTGCCGCTCGAGCAGGTCGACCGTATCACGCGATACGTCGGTCCCGACGGTGACAAACCGCGCCTGACCAGGCTCAACACCGCCGACTGGACGCGTGCCACGAACAAGGCGCGCAAAAACGCCAAAAAGCTGGCGTTTGACCTGGTCGATCTGTATACGCGCCGCTCGTCGATTACCGGTATCGCCTGCCCGCCCGACACGCCCGAGCAGATCGAGATGGAGGAGAGCTTTCCCTACGACGAGACGCGCGACCAGCTGGAGGCCATCGCCGACATTAAGGCCGATATGGAGGCGCCCAAGCCCATGGACCGCCTGCTGTGCGGCGACGTGGGTTTTGGCAAGACCGAGGTTGCCCTGCGCGCGGCGTTTAAGTGCGTGGACTCCGGCCGCCAAGTCATGGTGCTCTGTCCCACGACCATTCTGGCCCAGCAGCACTACGAGACCTTCTTTGAGCGCTTTGCCCCGTTTGGCCTCGAGGTCGAGGTGCTCAGCCGCTTCCGCACGCCGGCGCAGCAGAAGCGCGCGCTCAAGGCGTTTGCCGAGGGCACGATCGATGTGCTCATCGGCACGCACCGCTTGCTTTCGGCCGATGTGAACCCAAAGAACTTGGGCCTGGTGATCATCGACGAGGAACAGCGCTTTGGCGTGCAGCACAAGGAGCAGCTCAAGAACCTGCGCGAGCAGATTGACGTGCTCACGCTTTCGGCCACGCCGATTCCGCGAACCATGCAGATGGCCACGAGCGGCGTGCGCGACATGAGCCTGATCACCACACCGCCGACCGGGCGTCGTCCCGTGATCGTGCACGTGGGGGAGTACGACCCCGACGTGGTGAGTGCGGCGATTCGCCTGGAGGTGGGTCGCGGCGGTCAGGTGTACTACGTGTCCAACCGCGTCAAGACCATCGACGACGCCGTGGCGCGCGTGCACGAGGCCGCGCCCGAGGCGCGCGTGGGTGTGGCGCACGGCAAGATGAGCCCGCGCGAGGTCGAGGACGTGATGATCGAGTTCGCGACCAAAAAGATCGACGTGCTCATCGCCACGACCATCGTGGAGAGCGGCATCGACAACGCGACCGCCAACACGCTCATCATCGAGGACTCGCAGCGCCTGGGTCTGGCGCAGCTCTACCAGCTCAAGGGCCGTGTGGGCCGCTCTGCCACGCAGGCCTACGCGTACTTTATGTTCCCGGGCGAGCTGCCGCTCACCGAGGAGGCGACGGCGCGCCTGACCGCACTTTCCGAGTTCCAGGACCTGGGCAGTGGCATGCGCATCGCCATGCGCGACCTGGAGATTCGCGGCGCCGGCTCGCTTATGGGAGCCGAGCAGCACGGCAACCTGTCGAGCGTGGGCTTTGACCTGTTTACGCAGATGCTGGGCCAGGCCGTGGCTGAGGCGCGCGGCGATGACGACGCCGGCGTGGAGGCGGCGAGCGTGGGTATTAACCTGCCGGCCGACTACTTCTTGTCCGAGGAGTACCTGCCGGCGGTGGATCAGCGCGTGCTCGTGTACCGTAAGCTCGCAGCGGCCGAGGACCTAGAGAGCATCGATGAGGTGCAGGAGGAGACCGAGGCTGCGCATGGCGAGCTGCCGCTGGCGGGACTCAACCTGTTCAATCGCGCGCGTATTCGTATCCGCGGCGAGCGCTTGGGGCTCGAGAGCGTCACGCTCAGCGGCGGCCGCATCACGTTTTTGGGCGTCGACGTGCCCAAGAAGGTGGCCTTTGAACTAAAGACCCGCTATGGCGCGGTGAACTTCCCCAAGAGCCGCAAGCTGTCGGTACCCTACAAGGCGGGCGCCGGCGCGGGCAGCGGCCTGGGTCGCGGCCTCGACGCCAACGACGGCACCGGCCCGGTGACGGCGGCGCTCATGCTGCTGCAACAGCTGGGTGCTAGTGATGATGACTAACGAGTAGGGGACGTGGCGGGACGAAGTCATCTTTGTCCCGCCACGTTGCAGGTTGATTCCAGGCCCATCGAAAGGAAAGCATGTTCGGATACATCTATAAGAAAGATGTTGCCATTATCGCGGTTGTCCTGTGCCTTTGTCTGGGCGTGGGCAGTTTCTTCGATTATCAGATCTCGAGCGCGCTGTTCAACGTCGGCAGCATGTACGGCCGCTTTATCGAGGCCGCCGGCGAGCTGCCGTTCGAGCTGACGGCGAGCGTCGCGGGCGTTATGCTCGTACGCGCGATGCGTCCCGACTCCAGGGGGAGCAAATGGCTCGCCGGGCTCGGCATCCTCGTCAACGTTGGCTTGGCCGGCTACGAGATCGTTTCGTCCCTGCGGGTTGGCGGTAAACTCATTGCCGTTCAGTTGGTGCTGACGTTTGTGCTGGTCATCGCTGCCAACCTTATCGTCTATCGCCTCACGCGCACGACCGAGCCCGACGAACTCACGCGCTGGGCGTTGATGGTGCTTGCCGTGTGGATCGCTCAGGCCATCATCCTCAACGTGATCGTCAAGCCACTGTGGTCGCGCCCGCGCATGCGCGTGATCGAGGTCACGCCGGGGCTCAATTTTCAGCCGTGGTGGGTGATCGGCAACCCCGACAAGTGGGCCTATATCGCCGCCGGCGTGATCAAGGACGGGTTCAAGTCGTTTGCGAGCGGACACACGGCGCATGCGGCGATCGGCCTTATGCTCGCCGGGCTTCCCGCGGCAGCCTTTAAGGAAAAACCTTCGCGTCGCCGCGTGATCTTTTGGGCGGCGGTTGTTGTTGCAGCGTTCGTCGCCTTTGGGCGCATCGTGATCGGCGCGCACTTTTTGAGTGACGTGAGCTGCGGTTTTGCCCTGGTACTGGCACTTGAGTGCCTTGCCGCACGCATTGCCTATCCCAACGGCGTACAATAGCTCCGTTTGAATCATCGGGCCCGTGCCCGGCTAGAGAGGATTGCCATGCTCGCGTTTAACAACGACTATTCCCACGGCGCACATCCGGCAGTGCTGCAGGCGCTCGTCGACACCAATATGGAGCCGCAGCCCGGCTATGGTACCGATACGCACACCGAGCGTGCCAAGCAGCTTATCCGCGAGGCCTGTCAGGCCCCCGATGCCGACGTGTTTTTTCTGGTGGGCGGCACGCAGGCCAACGCGACGGTGATCGACATGCTGCTCGCGCCCTACGAGGGCGTCGTTGCTGCAGAGACTGGCCACGTCGCCTGCCACGAGGCAGGCGCCATCGAGTTTGGCGGCCACAAGGTGCTCACCATCCCCGGTTACGAGGGCAAGATGCACGCCGAGGACCTCGAGAACTATATCCAGGTGTTCTATGAAAACGAGAGCTACGAGCACACGGTGTTCCCGGGCGCCGTGTACGTGAGCCTATCGACTGAGTACGGCACGCTGTACTCCAAGGCCGAGCTCGCGGCGATTCACGCGGTGTGCCAGAAGCGCGAGATTCCGCTGTTTGTGGACGGTGCTCGCCTGGCCTATGCGCTGGCGGCCGATGAGTGCGATATCACCCTGCCCGAGCTGGCGCAGCTGTGCGACGTGTTCTACATCGGCGGCACCAAGTGCGGCGCGCTCTGCGGCGAGGCCGTGGTGTTCTGCGGCATGCACGCCCCGGCGCACCCCATTCCGCGCATTAAGCAGCACGGTGCGTTGCTGGCCAAGGGCCGCCTGACGGGTGTGCAGTTTGAGGCGCTCTTTACCGACGGCCTGTATTTTGAGATTGGTCGCCAGGCGATCGAGACCGCGCAGGCGCTTCGTCGCGTGCTGCACGAGCGCGGCTACCAGTTCTTCTTGGAGACGCCGACCAACCAGCAGTTCGTGATTCTGCCCAACGAGGACATGGCCCGCATTCGCGAGCATGCGGCGATCGAGTACTGGGAAAAGTACGACGATACCCACACGGTGGTGCGTTTTTGCACCAGCTGGGCCACGACGCAGGAGGATATCGACGCGTTGGCGGCTGTCCTGTAGCCTGATGTAATGACGAGGGGCCGCCCTGCGCCTGAGCTTGGCGCAGGGCGGCCTTTGCTTTTGGGGGAGAAGGATTGTATGACCGAGATGTCCGAGCCGACGATTCGCCTGGCGACGCCCGATGACGCGCCGGCGTTGCTTGCCATCTATGAGCCGTATGTGCGCCAGACGGCGATTACCTGCGAATACGAGGTGCCGAGCGTTGAGGAGTTCGCCGGGCGCATCGAGCGTACGCTCAAGCGCTATCCGTATTTGGTGATGGAGCTGGACGGGCGTCCGGTGGGCTATGCCTATGTGAGCCCGCTCAACAGCCGCGAGGCATACGACTGGTCGGTCGAGACGTCGATCTACCTGGCACGCGATGTGCGCCATGGCGGGCTGGGCCGCAAGCTGCATGACGCGCTTAAGCAATGCCTGATCGCGATGGGTATCACCAACATGTGCGCCCTCATCGCCGTGCCGCACGACAAGGACGACGAGTATCTGACGCACAACAGCCAGGATTTCCATGCCCATATGGGATATCGCCTGGTGGGTGCCTTCGACCGCTGCGCCCAAAAGTTCGGCCGCTGGTACGACATGTGTTGGATGGAGCTGGTCCTAGCCGAGCGCACGCCCAACCAGCCCAAGCCAACCTGGTTCCCCGACCTCCTCGCCTAAAACCACCACGAAGGTGCCTGTGAACTGCGCCCCGAAACTTGGACTGAACAAATAGCGACTACGCCGCAAGGGCCCGGTTCCGGAACTCCTCCGGCGTCAGGCCCTTCAATCTTACCTGCCTGCGCCGCGTGTTCCAATGGTCTATGTACTCCTCCAGGTCGCGCTTGAAGTCCCCGAAGCTGCCCCACTCCCTGCCGCGGTAGAACTCGTCCTTCACGTGGCCGAAGAGCTGCTCGGTGGCGGCGTTGTCGATGCAGTTCCCCTTGCGCGACATGCTCTGGGTGATGCCCGCCCCCTCCAGCCTGGAGGCGTAGGACTCGTGCTGGTACTGCCAGCCCATGTCCGAGTGCATGGTCGGCGCCGCCCCGTCGGGCAGGGCCTCGAGGAGCCGGTCGAGCATCCTGTGCTGCTGGGCGAGGTCCGGCGAGGTCGATATGTCGCTCGCCACGACTCTCCTTCGTGCAG
>NZ_KN214134.1:329703-341170 GCF_000763055.1 Collinsella sp. 4_8_47FAA
CCAGCGGGGACTTCGACCTGATCCCGAACTCGGCCATAGCGTCGGCCTTCGCCATCCCGCCGTCGACCACGGCCGACGCCGCGGCGACCCTCTGCTCGAATGTGTACCTGGATTGTTTCCCGCCCATGGACAGCAGCGCCTCGCTTCCGAACGCCCGGTATACCCACTGCCATTCTCTCACGGTCTCGCGGGGGACGGACAGGGCCTCGGCCGCCGGCTTGCAGCCGACGCCGGCGTCGAAGAGCTCGACGGCCCGCCTCCTGGACTCCAGGTCGTGCTTCACCCTGAGGTCTATACTCATGGAAAACCTCCCATTTCCCGATGTCCAAGAAATGGGAGGCAGTTCACTGTCCCCTTTGTGGTGGTTTTGGCAGGTTAGCCGATGGGCTCGGTGTATTTGGCACGGTCGGTGCGCTGGATGCGCTTGGAGACATGGAGCGGGCGGCCGTCGGTGTCGTAGACGTAGTCGGTGATTAGGATCAGCGCCTGCCCGCGCTCAACGTTGAGCAAAAACGCCTCGTTCTGCGAGGCGTAGCACACCTCAAAGGTCTTATGCCCCTGTGCCGGTGCGCGATGGAACTCCTGTCGCAGCGTGGCGTAGAGCGAACCGTTGATATCGCGATCGATGAGTGCCTCAAAGCTCGGTGGTAGATAGGTGGTCTCCAGGCACAGCGGCGCGTCGTCCAGGTAGCGCAGGCGGACAAGTTTGACGAGCTTGCTGCCCACGGCGGCGTCAAAGAACTTAGCTATGCTGCCGGCCGCCTTGGCAAAGCCCGAGTCCACGGTGCGCGTGGTGGGCTTCATGCCCTGGCCTTCGACCTGCTTGGTATAGCTCGAAAACACCAGGTTGTTCTCGTGGAGCGCGGGCGTGTCGGCCACAAAGGCGCCACGCCCGCGCTCGGTGCGCACCAGGCCCTCATCAACGAGCACCTTAAGGGCGTGGCGCACGGTGCTGCGTGACAGCCCCGATTCGTCCATGAGCTCCATCTCGGACGGCAGCTTGTCTCCGCGTGCGTAGGTGCCGGCGGCGATGCGGTCGCGCAGCATGCCCGCCAAGCGCTCGTATTGGGCCAGTTTCTTTTTAGACGAAGCGTTCATGCGATCAACCTGTATCTAACTTGTATACTTACCGAACAAAGCATGTATCCAACATGACAACAAAACCGCTGGTAATGGATTGCCGAAAACCTTACCAACAAAATTTCTAAGACAAATATAGCATACAACTAGTCGACATAACCAAAACATGTATGTAACTTGTATGCCATCGAGAGCATCAAACGAGAAGAAAGGCTGATGCACGATGACTACTCAGGAACAGGTTAAGGATGTCGTCTCCCAGGTTTTGGCTGACAAGGCAGACAAGGGCGGTATCAAGCGCGTCGTGTGGATTGGCGCCGGCGGATCCAATGGCGGCAACTACCCTGCTCAATACTTTATGGAGCACGAGGCCACGCAGGTCGTGAGCTCCAGCTACACCAGCAACGAATTCGTGCACGCAACCCCGGCCTACGTCAACGAGAACACCCTGGCCGTCGTCGTGTCCATGCGCGGCACCAAGGAGACCATCGTCGCCGCCCAGGTCGCCAAGGACCACGGCGCCAGCACCATCGCCATCTATGTTGACGAGTCCGGCCTCACCGAGGTCTGCGACTACAAGATCCAGTACGACAGCCTGGCCGTCGACGAGTCCTGCATGGGCCGCACCAACTCCGCCGTCGTGACCATGATCGCCATGGAGCTCACGCAGCAGACCGAGGGCTATGCCGAGTACGAGACCGCCATGGCCGCGTTCGACTTGGTCGACCCCATCTATCGCAAGGCCGTCGAGTATACCCGTCCGCTCGCTGCCAAGTGGGCCGAGCAGAACGCCGACAAGCCCTGCATCAACGTCATGGCCCAGGGTCCGCTCTTTGGTGCCGCCTACGTCTTTAGCATCTGCAACGTGCAGGAGATGCTGCAGATCGACTCTTGCACCATCAACACCTGTGACTTCTTCCACGGCCCCTTCGAGATCCTGGACAAGCGCACCTCGCTGTTCCAGCTCATCAGCGTCGGCCGCAGCCGCTGCAACGACGAGCGCGGCATCCGCTTTGTCAACCAGTACGGTGGCGAGCGCGTCTATCAGCTCGACGCCAAGGAGCTCGGCCTCAACGACATCAAGGACAGCGTGAGCGAGTACTTCAACCACCTGATCTTTGCCCCGATCCTCAACAACGTCTACATGCGTGCACTCTCTGCCGTCACCCACAAGGACTACATGACGCGCCGCTACATGTGGAAGCTGGACTACTAGGGGATATTGGTTCCGCCGTTCTACCGAACGGCGGACCGGCCGACGCTGCGCACCCGGCATTTGGCCAATCTGCCGTTCAATTTCAAAGGCGCGACCAGAAGGTCAGCGCCTTTTCATTTCACGGCACCTTGGCTCAAATAACGGGCGCTCGCTGACATTGCCAAAACGTCGGCGTTGCCGTGGTTGGCACTTGGGGACGTCCCTTTTGCGCCGGCACTTGGGGACACTCCTGGGACTCATTTTCCCGTCTGCCGATTTGTGTCTTGAAAAATGTATATAACGACTATAACGTAGTGTGAAACATATTGGAAACAATACCGAGGAGGCTGCGTTGAAGAAAAGCAATCTGGGCTATGTGCTGGTGCTGGTCGCCGCGCTTATGTGGGGCAGCATCGGAATCTTTGTAAACGGCATCTCGGCCATGGGCGTTTCGTCCCAGAGCATGGCTGCCTTTCGCTTGTTGGTCGGAGCGCTTGTCTTGGCGCCGGTCCTGATGTTTATGGGCTGCCGTCCGGGTGAGGGGTCTACCGTGGCTCAGGGTCCCCTGGCGCTATTCAAGGCAAGCCCCAAAGAGCTCGTCCCCTGCGCACTTGTCGGTATCGTCGGCTTGGCCGTCGCCAACACCTGCTATTACGAGTGCATGGGCGAGGTGGGCATGTCCACGGCCTCGGTGCTGCTCTACACCTCGCCGGTGTTTGGCGTCATGCTCGGCCGCGTGCTTTATCGCGAGGACGTGACCCCCAACAAGCTCGTTGCCATTGTCTTTAACATCGTTGGCTGCGTGCTTGCGGTGACCAATGGCGACCTTTCCGGTTTTCATTTTTCGGTTTGGGGCGTCACGTCGGGCGTGATTGCAGGCTTTTGCGGTGCGTCGCTTGCGGTGTTTAGCCGGATAGCAACCAAGACGGTCCACCCGCTGGCTGTCACGTTTTGGGGCTTTGTTTTTGGCGGTGCGGTTATGGCAGCTATCGCGGCTCCGTGGCCGGATGTCGCCGCGGCAATGTCGCCACAGCTGCTGCTGTTGTTCCTTGGCTTTGGACTCATCCCCACAGCCGTGGCCTACATCTTATATATGCAGGGTCTGTCCATGGGGCTCGAGACGTCGAAAGTTCCCGTCGTAATGTCTTTCGAGACGGTCGTCACCGTACTGGTGGGCATTGGTGTCTATGCCGAGCCCGCCGGCGCGATCAAGGTCCTGGGCATCGTGCTGGTGCTCGCGTCCATCCTGATCATGAACACCGATTTCTCCAAGCTGCGCAACAGTGCCTTTGTCGGCCATATCGTTGAGAGCATGACCTTTAAGCCCAACGCGTGGTGGACGGAGAAATCGCAGGACATGGATCTGTTCCGCGAGCGCACCGGCATCGCGCTGGAGCCCACCGTGCAGGAAAGCCCCTGGTACTTTGTGCGATAGGGGATTGGCGAGGCGTCTGATCTGGGGTTATCCAGTCAGCGCCGGCCAACCCAGCCCCAACGTTTCAAGTACGTTAAACCCGTCAACGGTCGATTTTCATCCGCGAACGGTCTTTATACTAATTAGCAATATCCGCAACGTATAAGACGTTATAATGACCATAACGAAAAGGAAGAGGCAAGATGAATCAGATCATTCTCGCATCTCATGGCGGCCTGGCCGCAGGCGCCAAAGACACGCTCGAGATGGTTCTCGGCGACGTGTCGAACGTCCACGTCGTGTCGCTTGCTCGTGACGACAAGGAGCCCATCACCAATAAGGTGGACGCCATGATCGCCACGTTCAACGCGGACGACACCGTCTATGTGCTGACCGATATGCTCGGCAGCTCGGTCAACAACAGCATGGTCGAGCTTTCCAAGAACGGCACGAAGTTCACGGTTGTCAGCGGTTTCAACATCCCGCTGGCGCTCACGCTCGCTATGAGCCCCGTCCCCGTCGAGGGCGCCGAGCTCGCGGCCCTCATCAACGAGGCCCGCAACGGTCTGACCAACCCCAACGCACCGGCCCAGCCCGCCGCGGCTCCCGCCAAGAAGGCCAAGGCGTCCCGTCACAGCTCCGGTCCCGCCAAGATCGTCCTCGCACGTCTTGACTACCGTCTGCTGCACGGCCAGGTCGTCTTTACCTGGACCACCAAGGTTCAGGCCGAGCGCATCATCGTCGTCGACAACGCTGCCGCCAACGATGACATCAAGAAGGGCGCTCTTAAGCTGGCCAAGCCCCAGGGCGTGCGCCTGAACGTCTTCACCGTCGAGCGTGCCCTCGCCAAGATGGACAAGCTCAACACCCTCGGCGAGCGCGTCATGTTCGTCTTTGGCAACACGGCCGAGATGCTGCAGTTCTGCCAGGGCTACAAGCTCGACGCCATCAACTTGGGCGCCACCGCCAACCACGACGGTGCCGATCAGGTCGGCGGCAAGGACAGCTCCGTCTTCCTCGACGCCACCCAGAAGGCCGACGTCAACCAGCTGCTCGACATGGGCATCAAGCTCTATGTCCAGCAGACCCCTACGTATCAGAGCGTCGACATCGACGCCAAGCTGTAATCAACCAGGCTTTTGCCTGACTGAAAGGAGAAGGGTATGAATACGTTCATCAGTGCGGTGCTCGTCGGCCTCGTCGGCGTGTTCTGCATGTGGGACTCCCGCCTGCTCGGTCGTCTTAACTTCGAGCAGCCCCTCGTTGGCGCTACGCTCGTCGGTCTGCTGCTGGGCGATGTGCCCACCGGCCTTGCCGTCGGTGCCGCCGTCGAGCTCGTGTCCATGGGCCTGGTGCAGGTCGGCGCCGCCGTTCCGCCCGATATGGTCCTGGGCGGCATCGTGGCCGCTGCCTTTGCGTGCCTGACCGATGCTTCCGCCGAGACCGCCATGACGATCGCCATCCCGGTCGCCGTCCTGGGTCAGCTCCTCGGCATCGTGTTCCGTTCCATCATCGCCGCCCTCACCCATGTGGCAGATAGCGCGATCGATAACGGTAACTTCAAGACCGCCTACCGTATGCACATCTGCGCCGGCTCCGGTCTGTACGCCGTCATGTACTTCCTGCCGATCTTCCTCGCCGTCTTTGTTGGCACCGACCTGGTTCAGGCCATCGTCAACATGGTTCCCGAGTGGCTGTCCACTGGTCTTAACGTTTCGACCAAGATCATGACTGCCTACGGCTTGGCCCTGCTGCTCACCATGATGATCAAGAAGGGTATGACTCCGTTCCTGTTCATCGGTTTCCTGCTCGCCGCTTACCTCAACCTGTCCGTCATCGCGGTCGCTCTGATCGGTGTGTGCCTGGCTGTCGTCTTCATGGGCTTCAAGTTCAACGGTTCCCATGCAGCCGCCGGTGTCGATTCCGACTACGATCCGCTCGAAGACGACGAAGACTAAGGAGGAACACACTATGGCAACCGCAACCAAGGACGTGTCCCTGAACAAGAAGGTCAGCCAGTTCTTCTGGCGCTCCTGGGCCATCCAGGCCTCTTGGAACTACGAGCGTCAGATGAACATGGGCTTCCTCTACGGCATGGTTCCCACGCTCGATCGCCTCTATCCGGATGAGTCCGACCCCAAGCAGCTCGCTGCTAAGAAAGAGGCTTACCACCGTCACATGGCGTTCTACAACTGCACCCCGCAGACGAGCGCTTTCATCCTGGGCCTCTCCGCCTCCATGGAGGAGGAGTACGCCAAGGATCCCGAGAACTTCGATCCCGATTCGATCAACGCGGTCAAGACCTCCCTCATGGGTCCGCTTTCCGGCATCGGTGACTCCTTCTTCCAGGGCACCATCCGCGTTATCGCCTTTGGCCTGGGCGTTCAGCTGGCTCAGCAGGGCTCCATCATGGGCCCGATCCTGGCCATGCTCATCTCCATCGTCCCCTCCGTGCTGATCACTTGGTTCGCAGCCAAGATGGGCTATCAGGGCGGCCACGAGTACCTGAGCAAGCTTCAGGGCGGCGACCTCATGGAGAAGCTCATGTATGTCTGTGGCATCGTGGGTCTTATGTCCGTGGGCGGCATGATCGCTACGCTGATCGGCGCCACCACCCCGCTGCAGTTCGCTGAGGGCACCGTCGTTATCCAGGACATCCTGGACGGCATGATGCCCCAGATGATCTCCCTTGGCCTCACCGGCCTTATGTACTGGCTCATCAAGAAGAACGTCAACACCGGTTGGCTTCTCGTGATCGCCATCGTGGGCGGCATCGCCCTCTCCGCGGCCGGCATCCTGGCCTAGTCGCGACCAAGCGTCTAACCGCTTTCCCCCGGGGGCCTGCCTGGCATCCCATACCCCAGGCAGGCTTCCATTCCCAAATGTGTCAAAGGGACAGTTCCTTTGACACATCCTCAACGGACCGGCGACTCGGTCCAAATCACGGTAACCCTGCGAGCGCCCGGCAATGTGGCGCCGCAAAAATTGAAAGGAATGTGTCAGATGTACGAGATCGACCTTAACCTCCCTAAGCAGATCGTCGCTGACGTCCTGTCCAACCACGAGATCCACAGCGTCGCCTTCGTCGGCTGCGGTGCCTCCATGTCCGACCTTTACCCCGCCAAGTACTTCCTGGCCAACAACACGGACAAGCTGAACGTTCAGATCTTCACCGCTAACGAGTTCAACTACGATACGCCTTCCTGGGTCAACGAGCACACCTTCGTGATCACTTGCTCCCTCGGTGGCTCCACGCCCGAGACCGTCGAGGCCAACAAGACCGCCAAGAAGCACAACTGCCCGGTCGTCTCCCTTACCAACAAGGCTGGCTCCGCTCTGACCGTCGACGCTGACTACGTCATCGTTCACGGCTTCCACGCCAACTTCGCTGCCAAGTGCGAGAAGCCCGGCTACGCCATCGCTCTTGCTGTCGAGATCCTTCAGCAGACCGAGGGCTATGACCACTACGAGGACATGATCACCGGCCTCACCAACGTCTTCGAGCTCTGCGAGAACGCTGCTCAGTCCTGCAAGAAGCTCGCCAAGAAGTTCGCCGAGGACTTCAAGGACGACAAGATGATCTACTTCATGGCTTCCGGTGCCTCCGAGAAGATGGCTTATTCTCACGCCGCCTTCCTGTTCACCGAGATGCAGTGGATCGACGCCGCTGCCTACAACACCGGTGAGTACTTCCACGGCCCGTTCGAGGTTTCCACCGAGGGTAAGCCCTACGTCTTCTTCATGTCCGATGGCGCTACCCGTCCGATGGACGCCCGCGCCCTCACCTTCCTTAAGCGCATGGGCGCCAAGGTCGCTCTGATCGACTCCAAGGACTACGGCCTGGCTGACGCTGTGCCCGCGAGCGTCGTCACCTACTTCAACCCGCTGCTGCACCTCGCCGTTATGCGCGAGTACGGCAACCAGATCGCCGAGGCCCGTCAGCACCCGCTGACCATGCGTCGCTACATGTGGAAGCTTTCCTACTAATCACAAGTAAGTAGACCTTACGGGTTGATTGAGAGGGGATGGGGTTTGCGCCCCATCCCCTTTTTTGCTATCGAAAGGAGATACGTATGATCAAGGCAGTGCTGTTTGACATGGACGGCGTGCTGGTCGATACCGAGTGGTTCTACAACCGTCGTCGCGTGGCGTTTATGGAAGAGAAGGGCTTTCACTTTGACGAGATCCCCGATCTTTCGGGGTCTAACGAGCCCGCCATTTGGAAGTCGCTGGTACCTGACGATGTTGAGCTGCGCGAGCGCCTGCGCGTGGAGTACAAGCAGGTCTACAGCCCAGACCATCCCGTTCCGTATGCCGAGCTGCTCAACGAGCAGACGGAGCCGGTGATGCGCAAGCTGCACGAGCGCGGCGTGAAGTGCGCCATCGCAAGCTCGTCCTATCGCGAGCTCATTGACGAGCTGGTGGGGATTGCCGGTATCGCCGACGTGCTGGACTACACCATCAGCGGTCACGAGTGCAGTGCGTTTAAGCCCGACCCCGAGATCTACCTGCGTGCCATGGAGGCGCTGGGTGTGGAGCCTACCGAGTGCCTGGTTATCGAGGACTCGCCTTTGGGCATCGAGGCTGGCAAACGTTCCGGCGCCCGCGTCCTGGCACTGCGCCCGCACGAGGGCGTCAACCTCGATCAATCGCGAGCCGATGCCGTTATTGATAATCTGACCGACATTTTGGCCGCTTTGTAGTGTCAATCCGCCGCGAGAAGCACGGGTTCAAACGTTTTTTGCGGTGGACTGGCTCAATTTGGTTTCGATTTTGATCCGTTTGGCTTCGATTCGGACTAAGTGAGTAGACTTTTTGGTGCAGGACGAGCACAAAGCGCATCTGCTCTAGTAAAACCGCAGGTCACAGGGGTGGCGGTTTTGGGTGTGCTCTGCAGGTCGCGTAAAGTCTACTCACTTGTAATTTGGGCCTTTGGTCGTGGGGTTGCTGGTCCCGCTTTGGTTGTCGAGAGAGGGTGAATTGAAGCGCCCCCGCACGCTCCATGCTACAATCGCGGACATACCCCACAACTACATCTGCCTTCGAAAGGAGCCTGCGTGGCGAACGCCATCGATCAGCTCACGGACCGAGTGCTCGTACTCGGCCGCCTCACCATCGTCCGCCGCGCTATTACTGCCGTGGCGGTCACGATTTCCGCCGTTCTCCAGACATTCCTGATCCAGGCGTTCATTCAGCCCGCCGACTTGCTTCCGAGCGGCCTCACCGGCGTTGCGGTCCTGCTCGATCGCGTTACCTCGCTGGGCGGCGTTCACATCGACATCTCGCTCGGCATGCTTGCGCTCAACATTCCCGTGGCGCTCCTATGCTGGAGCGGCATTAGCAAGCGCTTCGTCATCTTCTCGATGATGCAGGTCGTGCTCTCGTCGCTGTTCCTCAACGTCTTTCACTTCGCTCCATTTTTGGGCGACAAGATTATGCTCATCATTTTTGGCGGCGTGGTCTCGGGTCTGGGCGCTGCCATCGCGCTAAAGTCCGGCGCATCTACCGGTGGCACCGACTTTATCGCGCTGTGGGTCTCCAACCACACGGGCAAGACCATCTGGGGCGTTATCTTTGGTTTCAATTGCTTTATCCTGGCGATCTTTGGCTTTATGTTTGGCTGGGACAACGCGGCGTACTCCATCGTGTTCCAGTTTATTTCGACCAAGACCATCGACAGTTTCTATCGTCGCTACGACCGCGTGACGCTGCAGATTACGACGCGCAAGGCAGACGAGGTCATGACTGCCTACGTAAACCATTTTCAGCACGGCATTAGCTGCGCCGAGGTCGTCGGCGGATACAGCCGCGAAAAGATGTACCTGCTGAACACCGTTGTTTCGACCTACGAGAGCCAGGACATTATCAAGCTGGTGTGCGACGTTGATCCCGGCGCCGTGATCAACGTGTTCCACACGCTCAACTTTGTGGGCGGCTGGTGGGGCGGTCATGTCGACGAGCCCATGCCCACGGCCGTACCCGATCCCGACAAGCCCGCGCGCATGGCCAGCAGGCAGGCGCGCCTCAGCGAGCAGGACAGCCTACAGCAGGACGACGGCAAGTAGGGTATTGGCATTTTGCCGGTCATGCGCAACCCATCCGAACGAGCCCCTCGAAAGCCCCGTTGCTTTCGAGGGGCTCTCGTTTGCCCAGATAAAACCTACCAAAATGAAGCTGTCGCTTTTTGGTAGGGAGGGTGTATCGTTTTATCAATATGAGGTAACATGAAACTAGACGTTATATACGTATTAGTTATTTCGATAAGAGTGATCAGATATGCCCGCGCCCAAAAATGCACCGCTTTACCAGCAGATTTACGACGAAATCAAGGATGCGATCGAGAAAGGTGTTTATGCACCCAAGGAGCGTATTCCGTCCGAGCTTGAACTAGCCGAGCAGTACGAGGTGAGCCGTATTACGGTGCGCCGCGCTGTCGAGGAGCTGTGCTCCGATGGTTACCTGGTTAAGCAGCAGGGCCGCGGCACCTTTGTCTCCACGCCGCACATCAATCGCCAGTTTCACGCCTCGACGCTGCAGACGTTTACCGCGCTGTGTGCCGGCAACGGCATGAAGGCCGGTGCGCACGTGATCGATCGCCAGATCGTTCCGGCGCGCCAAAACGAGATGGAGTTCTTTGGCCTGCAGAAGGATGCGCTGCTGCTGCATATCAAGCGCGTGCGTACGGCCGACGGCGAGCCCATCTTTGAGGAGAACATCTTTGTGCCGTTTGATGCCTACCGCGAGCTGTTGACGGCCGATCTTGAGGACAAGTCGATTTTTGCCGAGGTCGAGCGTGTTGGCGGAATCCCGATTGTCTCGGTTGGCTACCGTACGGTCGAGGCCGTTCGAGCTAACGCCGAGCAGGCGGCCGAGCTGGGCATTGCTCCGCACGATCCGCTGCTCAATCTGCGTGCCGGCTTTACCGGTCCCAACGATGAGCCGGTCTTGCTCGGCAAACAGTACTACGTGGGTAGCCGCTACGTCATGGTGATGTAGGGTTGGTTCCGCCGTTCTAACGAACGGCGGAACGGTCGACGCTGCAAGCCCGCCAGAGCGGCAATCTGCCTTTCAACTTCGGCGGCATGATCAGAAGTTTTGTTCCGCCGTTCTGACGAACGACGGACCTGTCGACGCTGCAAACGCCCCTAAGCGGCAATCTGACGTTCAATCGTCGGTCGCGTACCGAAGTACGCTTCCCTCCTCTTTCACGTCACCTTGCTCGCTTAGGGGCGTTTTCACTGACTTATGCTCAACCGGCAACGTTTTCGCGCTTGTCAAGATGGTCATTGGGTGTTCCTATAGTTTTGTCAACCGTCGGGGCTACTCCCGGTAGGGCACCCGGTCGCGCATCACGGCGTATATCGCCCTGAGCCGCTTCCTCGCGACGGCCTTGAGCGCCCGCCCGTGCCCCATGCCCCGCGCCCTGCAGGCCCGGTAGTACTCGCCGTAGCGCCCCGAGGACCTCACCAGGCTGTTGCACGAGAAGATCAGCAGGGACTTGAGCCTCGCGTCGCCGCGCCTGGACGCCCTGACCGACCTCACCGACGTGCCGGAGCTCCTCACCCTCGGGGCTATGCCGCAGTACGAGGCCAGGTGGTCGTGGTCCGGGAACCTCCCGATGTCGACCGACACCGCGAGCTGCGCCGCGGTCCTCGGGCCGATGCCGGGCACGGTGAGCAGACACGCGTAGGTCTCGTCGCCCTCGAGCAGCGCCGCCGTCTCGGCCTCGAGGGCCCCGGCCTCGTCGAGGGCCTCCGATATCCGGGCGGCCAGGAACC
>NZ_KN214134.1:341640-392434 GCF_000763055.1 Collinsella sp. 4_8_47FAA
CGACGACGACGAGCCGTGCCGGCGGGCGCGGAGGCGAACAGCGCGTCGAGCTCGGCCTCCCNGTTGCGGACGGGGGCGCTGGCCAGCACCTCCCCGTCGCGGTCGATCAGGCAGGCCCAGTGCGACGACTTGCCGACGTCCAGGCCGAGCACGGCCGCGGGTCTGGTGGATGGCGCTTTCACGGTGGTATCCTTCCGGTAGTCGTTCGACCGGATGGCCTCCCCCTCGGCACTCACATTACCAGCCGCGGCGCCTGCCCGGCACTTTCCTATCAGCCGTCGGGGGCGGCGCGTCCCGCGCCGGCAGCACCCAACAGGCCCTCTCGGGGGCAGGGACGTTCGGCCGTGCGCGGGCGCCCGGTCGGCGGCCCGTTCTGGGCGCGCCTCAATCGTAGCCCGAGACGGTCCCGGGCTGACAATTTCGACTGTAATGGACGTTCTTAAACGACTAGTCATTCAAGAACGTCCCCAATGACTACCTGCAGAATGAGCGTGGATAATCTCCCGTTTTTGGCTCGGTGACGGTCTCAAAGTGGGAGATTATCCACGCTCGTTTGGCAAGTGTCCGAAAATCCACGGTTGCCCGCCTTGGATCGTATTGCCCGTGGTCGGCAGCCGGGCGACGCCGGTCCGCGTGGCGGCGTATAATCGGCGGCAGATGACTTGGACGTTAGGAAACCATGACCGATAGCATGCAGCAGATGGCGCTTGACACGCTCGGCGCCTATTTTGGCTACACCTCGTTTCGCCCGGGGCAGGACCGCATGGTGGATGCGATTCTTGCAGGCCGCGATGCGCTGGGTGTTATGCCCACGGGCGCCGGCAAGTCCATTTGCTACCAGGTGCCCGCGCTCATACTGCCCGGCATCACCTTTGTGGTGAGTCCGCTGCTGTCGCTTATGGAGGACCAGACCCGTGCGTTGCTCGCGGCGGGTGCGCGACCCAGCTATCTCAACTCCAGCCTTACTCCGGCCCAGCAAAATACCGTGCTCAAACGGGCGCGCGAGGGCCGCTACCAGCTTATGTACGTGGCGCCCGAGCGTCTGCTCGAGCCGCGCTTTTTAGCCTTTGCGCAGGAGGCTGCGGCGGACGGCGGCATTGGCGTGCCGCTCGTGGCCATTGACGAGGCCCACTGCGTGAGCCAATGGGGCCAGGATTTCCGTCCCGCCTATCTGCAGATTCGTGAGTTCATCGATTCCCTGCCGCAGCGCCCCATCGTTGCGGCCTTTACCGCTACGGCGACCGAGCGCGTGCGTGCGGACATTCAGCAGATGCTCGGCCTGCAAAACCCCGCGACGGTGGTGACGGGCTTCGATCGCAAGAGCCTCTACTTTGGTTGCGAGGAGATGGGCGACAAGGCCAAGACTGCCTGGGTGCGCGACTACGTGATTGCGCATTCGAGCGAGAGCGGCATCGTGTATTGCTCGACTCGCAAGACGGTCGATGCGCTGGCGGGCGAGCTTGCCGAGGCGCTGGGACCCAGTGGCATTCGCGTGGGCCGTTACCATGCCGGCATGGGCAACGACGCCCGCCGCCAGAGCCAGCGTGCCTTTATCGACGACGACATTCAGGTGATGGTTGCCACCAACGCCTTTGGCATGGGCATCGACAAGCCCAACGTGCGCTACGTGATCCACAACAACGTGCCCGAGAGCATCGAGGCATACTACCAAGAGGCGGGCCGCGCTGGCCGCGATGGCGATCCGGCCAGCTGTCACTTGCTGTGGAACGGTAACGATTTTCGCATGCGCCGCTTTTTGATCGACCGCGGCGATGCGGCCGACGAGGCGCTCGACGACGAGCAGCGCGCGTGGGCGCTCCAGAACCGTTATCGTCTGCTCAGCCAGATGGAGGGCTACTGCAATACCACCGGCTGCCTGCGCGAATACATGCTGCGCTACTTTGGCGACGAGGCCGCGGCCGAGCATGCGGCAGCCGCCGCGGGCGGCACGGCAGACGACGCCGAGGGCTGCGGCAACTGCAGCAACTGTCTCACGCAGTTCGAGGTCGAGGACGTCACCGATATGGCCCGCGCCGCTGTGCGTTATGTGGCCACGCGTCCCATGCGCTTTGGCAAGTCGCTCATCGCCGATGTGCTTCACGGCGGCAACACCGAGCGCATTCGCCAGATGCATTTGGACGAGGACTGCGGCTACGGTGAGCTGTCGAGCGAATCGGTCGGGCGCATCAAGGATATCATCGGCCAGCTGTGCGGCCGCGGTTATCTGGCCACCTCGCAGGGGCAGTACCCAGTCGTGGGACTGGGTCCGCGTGCCGGCGAGGTCGAGGACGAGGCGTTCGCCTTTACCGTTAAGCGTCGCGCGTCCAAGCGCAAGGCCTCGGCCCGCGCCCGCCGCGCCGTCGATCTGCTGCGCGAGGAGGCCGAGCTGGATCAGCGCCCGCGCGTTGGCGACGATGCCGAGCTGTTCGAGCGCCTGCGTGCCCTCCGCAAGGAGATCTCGACCGAGCTGGAGATGGCGCCGTATATGGTCTTTTCCGACAAGGCCCTGCGCGGCCTGTGCCGCCTGCGTCCGCAGACGCGCGAGGAGCTGATCCAGGTCAACGGCATTGGCGAGAAAAAAGCCGACGCCTTTGGCGAGCAGTTTATGGCGGCGATTGAAGAATTTGAGTCCGAGCATGCGCGGGATGGAGCGTAACGATGGCATTCGACGATAAAACCGACCGCACTGACGTGCCCGCCGTGCCGCTGTACCAACAGGTCATGGATGACCTAAAGGGCGAGATCGCGCGCGGTGTGTACCCCGCCGGCTCGCGCATCCCTGCCGAGATGGAGCTCGCGAAGTCCTACGGCGTGGGGCGCATCACCGTGCGCCGTGCCATCGAGGAGCTGTCGCGCGCGGGGTATCTCAACCGCCAGCAGGGGAGGGGCACGTTTGTGTGCGCTCCCAAGCTCAAGCGCAAGATTCGCCAGAAGGGTGACGTCCAGAGCTTTACTGAGGGTTGTGCTGCCAACGACATGGTGCCGGGTGCGCGTCTGGTGTCGCGCACGGTGGTCGCGGCGACGCACGAGGATGCGGCGTTCTTTGGCGTGGAGCCCGGCTGCGAGCTTATCGTGGTCGAGCGCGTGCGCACGGCCGACGGCATCCCCGTCATGCTCGAGAACAACGCCTTTGTGCTCGCCGACCATCCCTACCTGCAGACGCTGGCCGACGAGGACCTCACCGATAACTCAATCTTTGCGCTCGTTGCCGAGCATTCGGGTCGCGCGCCGCTCAAGTCCGACCCCTGCACCGTGGAGATTGCGCTTGCCGATACTCAGACGGCCCCGCTGCTGGAGGTGCCGGTCGGCGAGCCTCTCTTCTATATGGAGGCCTACTTTACCGACGCCGGCGGGCGCCCTCTACTGCTCGGCCGCCAAAAGATCGTGGGCTCGCGCTACGTCTTCGACATCTAACGTCCACAGATAGAACAACATAGAACAAATTTGCTGAGATGACTTCACGGGCGTTGTTACACGTGCTATAAATAGGACAACATAGAACGACAGCAGGTACGAGCTGTCGTCGTTCAAAGCCGCCCCACAAGGAGGAGCATCAGCATGAACGCACATGATCTGGTTCAGGAAATCATCGAGCGCAAGGGCAAGATCGAGAACGTCTTTTGGATCGCTTGCGGCGGTTCGATGATCGATCTCATGCCGGCCAACGAGCTGCTCAAGCGTGAGGCCACCACGTTTACCTCGACGGTCTACACGGCGCGCGAGTTTTGCCTGATGGCTCCCAAGAGTCTTGGCGAGAAGTCGCTCGTCATCGCCTGCAGCCACAGCGGCAACACGCAGGAGGTCGTCGACGGCTGCGAGATGGCGCTGGCCGCCGGTGCCGAGGTCATTGCCCTTACCGACTGCGAGGGCTCAAAGATCGACAACGGCAAGTGGACTACCTGGGTCTATCCGTGGGGTGAGGGCGTGTCGCAGGCTGAGGTGCCGCAGGGCATTGGCGCTCTGATCGCCGCCGAGTTGCTCGACCAGCAGGAAGGCTACGAGTCACTCGCCGACATGTATGAGGGCCTCAAGCAGATGGATGCGCTGCTGCCCGCCGCCCGTGAGAAGGTCAACGCCGAGCTGGGCGCCCGCTTTGCCGAGCTCTGCCAGCAGCACAAGTTTTTCTATATCCTGGGCTCCGGTCCCAACTTTAGCCAGACCTATGCCATGGCGATTTGCTCGCTCATGGAGATGCAGTGGCAGCACTGCTGCTACATCCACTCCGGCGAGTACTTCCATGGCCCGTTCGAAGCCACCGAGCCCGGCGTGTTCTACTTTGTGCAGCTCGGATCGGGCGAGTGCCGCCCCATGGAGGAGCGCGCTCTTGCGTTCCTCAACACGCACACCGATACCGTCATGGTGCTCGATGCGCTCGAGTACGGCGTGGGTGAAGTGCCTGCCAGCGTGCGTTCGTACCTGGAGCCGATCTTCTTCTACGCGATGAGCTGCGAGCTGCGTGCCGCCCGCGGCAAGGTGTTCGACCACAGCCCCGAGATTCGTCGCTACATGGGCATCGAGCAGTACTAGGTACCGGGAATAACCTCTCACGACGGGGCTTCCGGCAAGTGCGGGCCCCGTTTTGCTTTGCCAAGAAAGAAATGGGGATTGAACATGCGCGTGCTTGATTTGACTCACACTATTAGGGAAGACATGCCGGTATTTCCCGGAGCCGATACACCCAAGCTGCTGCCGTCGAGCACCTACGAGCACGACGGATTTAAAGAGACGCTCATGCAGATGTACGCCCATACGGGGACGCATATGGATTCACCGGCGCATCTGTTTGCCGACCGCACGACACTCGATGCGTTTCCGGCAAGCCAGTTTATAGGCAGGGCATTGGTTGTCGATTGCCGCATGCTCGCCGAGGGTGAGGCCATTACTGTGGAGCAGCTCCATCCCTATGGCGATAAGGTGACCCAAGCCGAGTTTTTGCTGTTCAACTTGGGTTGGGATAAGCGCTGGGGAACTGAGGCGTACTTTGGCGACTATCCTTGCGTGGACGACGAGGTGTTGGACCTGATCATCGACGGCGGCTACAAGGGCGTCGGCTTTGATGTAATTGGACTCGACCCCATCGCGGACGAAAACCTGACGCGCCACAAGAAGTTGTTCCGCGCATGCGATATCGTTAACATCGAGAATCTTAAGGACTTGGACTGTTGCGGCGACGATCTGTTCTGGTTTAGCTGCGCACCGCTCAAAATTGAGGATTGCGACGGCTCGCCCATTCGCGCAATCGCGTGGTTTGAGGATTAAAGCGCCCTGTTCCATCTGTCGAAAAAACATTCACCTTCGATTCGCAAGCGTGTCGTTTGAGTCAAAAAGCGGGCCGCGCCGGGGATTTCCGACGCAGCCCGCTTGGTATTGCGCTTAGATTCACGAGGTGTCGCGGCAACCGACGCTTACTTGGCGTCGTATGCCTCGGCTTCCCACCAGTCGAGCTGGGCGATGTTGTCGCGGATGTGCTGGCAGCTCTTGTGGAAGCCCTCGAGCTCATACTCGGAAAGGTCGAGCGTGTAGACCTCCTCGACGCCCTCGGCGCCGATCACGCACGGCAGGGAGGTGAAGATGCCCTCCTCGCCATACTGGCCGGTCATGAGCGTGGAGGCGGAAAGCACGGCGTGCTCGTTGTGCAGAACGGCGGCGCAGACGCGCGCGGCGGAGTTGGCGACGGCGTACTCGGTGCACTGCTTGCCCTGGTAGGTCACATAGCCGCCCTTGCGTGCAAGCTCCTCGACCTCCATGTGGTCGAAGGCGTACTTGTCGGGGTTCTCGGCCTGAAGCTCGTTGAGGCTCTTGCCGGCGATGGTTGCGGCCTTAAAGGCGGCCAGCTGGCTAAAGCCGTGCTCGCCGATCATGTAGGCGTCGATGGACTTGGGGCTCACGCCGACCTTCTTGGAGATCTCGGTGCGCAGACGGGCGGAGTCCAGACCGCAGCCCGAGCCGATGATCTTCTTGGGATCGTAGCCGGTCAGGTGCCACAGCTCGGTGCACACGACGTCGCAGGGGTTGGAGATGCTCACGAAGATGCCGTCAAAGCCGGCGTCGACGATGCGCTTGGCAAAGGTGCGGGCGGCGTCGGTGGTAAAGAACAGCTCGCCGTCGCGGTTGCCGGCGGCCAGCGCGACCTTGCCGGCGGCGTTGACGATGACGTCGCAGCAGGCAAGTTCCTCGTAGTGGTCGTAGCAGTTGACGATCTTGGTGTTGTACGGGACAAACGAAAGGGAGTCGCGCAGGTCCTGGACCTCGGACGTCACCTTGGCCTCGTTGATATCGCACAGGTACAGCTCATCGGCAATGCCCTGCATGAGCAGGCTGTTGGCGACATGTGCTCCTACGTGGCCCTGGCCGACCACACCGATCTTACGCGTCTGGTACATATATGTATCCTTTCGGCCGAGTTTTTCGCGTCGAACCATTGTAGCGTCCTGTTGCCACTTTGCTAGGCTAAAGCGCTATAGATTTTTGGGCATGCCTTAATCTCTACTTTTGGAGCGATTTGGGCCGCTGACGGTATCGCTGGGCGATGTGCTCGCGCGGATGGCGCTGGTCGTTGTACCATAGCTGCAACTGACTCGTAAGGAGCATCCATGCCCATTCGCATCCCCGACGCCCTCCCTGCCGCCGCGCAGCTCGAGAGCGAGAACATCTTTGTCATGACCGAGTACCGGGCGCTGCACCAGGACATCCGTCCGCTGCGCGTGCTCATCCTCAACCTCATGCCCACCAAAATCGCTACCGAGACGCAGATCATGCGCAAGCTCTCCAACACGCCGCTGCAGGTGGAGGTGGACCTGCTGCGCACCAAAACACACGAGGCCACGCACGTGAGCGCCGGCCACCTGGAGACGTTCTACCGCACGTTCGACGACATCCGCGACATCCACTACGACGGCCTGATTATCACGGGCGCCCCGGTGGAACAGATGCCGTTCGAAGAGGTCGACTACTGGCCCGAGCTCTGCCAGATCATGGACTGGTCTACCACGCACGTACACTCTACGCTGCACATTTGTTGGGGCGCACAGGCCGGTCTGTACCATCATTACGGTATCCAGAAGTATGACCTGCCGGCAAAGGCGAGCGGCGTGTTCGAGCATTATCTGGTGAAGCCGCAAAGCCCGCTGGTCCGCGGCTTCGACGACCGTTTCTATGCCGTGCATTCGCGCAACACCGATGTGCGCCGCGAGGACGTGGAGGCCGAGCCGCAGCTTGAGGTCGTGGCCGTGTCCGACGAGGTGGGCCTGTACATCGTCAAGTCGACCGACAGCCGTCGCTTCTTTGTCTTTGGCCATCCCGAGTACGACACCGATACGCTGCGCCTGGAGTACGAGCGCGATGTGAAGCGCGGGCTCAACCCGGAGGTGCCGGCGCATTACTTCCCGGGCGACGACCCCTCCGCCGAGCCGCGCAACGTCTGGCGCAGCCAAGCTCAGCTGTTCTACACCAACTGGCTCAACTACTACGTCTACCAGACCACGCCCTACGACCTGGCCCGCGCCGGCGAGGAGCACTAGGCTGCGATGGTACTGCTGTAGCCGTGGCTGATATGGCGGCGATTAGGCGCTGATGATGTGGGGTAGCGGCAGGTCGTGAGCGTCGGTGGGAACGCGGTCGACACGCTGCTCGTCAAAGGCGATGCCGATGATTTGGCATGCGGGCGAGAGCATGGGCAGGTAGCGGTCGTAGCAACCGCCGCCGTAGCCCAGGCGCGCGCCGGTTTGGTCGAAGGCCACGAGCGGCACGACGATCATGTCGAGAGCTTCGGCAGGCACGATAGGGAAGTGGTTGCTGTCGATGTCCGTGGCCGCAAAGGCCCGCGTAGGGTGGGCGATAAACGGAGCCGCGGACGCATCGTCGGCGGCAACTGCCCGCATACACATGCGCTGGCCACAAGCCACGGTGTCTGTTGCCGAGAGCATGCACGGATAGGCCACGCGCCAGCCGCGCGCGGCGGCCGCAGCGGCAAACGCGGCAGGGTCTGCCTCGGAACCCATCGCGGCATAGACGGCAACGATGCGCGGCGCCGCGGCATCTAAGCGGCCCAGCAGCTCAACCAGCCGCGCACAGATATCAGCAGACTTCGCCGCCCGCAAGTCCAAATCAAGAGCATCGCGCTGGGCAATCACCGCCCGCCGCAACTCAGCCTTGTCCATCCCAACCTCCTCTAGCAAACCTGCCAAAAAGTGACAGGCTTATTTTGGCTGGTTTTATCTGGGCAAACGTCGAAGCCGCCACAAAGGCGCCCTGTGTGGCGGCTTCGACTCGACGTTGGCTTCACAGCGCCGCAGCGATCGCTTCAGTCACAAACTTATTGAGTGACTCACCCTTCTTTGCCGCTGCCAGCGCTGCTTGCTTGTGGAGCTCAGAGCCCGTTCTTACGTTGAACGAGCCCTTAAAAGCCCGCTCGGGTTCCTTGCCCTTCTCGGCGCAAAACTCAAGGTAATCGTCGACGGCGTCGTGGAAGCATTGCTCCACCTCTTCAGCCGTGGAGCCTTCAAATACGATTGCGTCCCTAATGCCGGCGACCATACCTGTTAGCACATGCTGTTCGGCATCGAACTCGACCGGGGCGAAATAACCCTTGTATGCCAAAACGTTACTCATGACTACCTCCGACATCTTGCAGAAAGCGAACGATGTTTCGAATGGTCCCCGCTGTCAATTCGTCAGATGGATGAGGCGCGTGCATTACGAACATCCTGCCATCTGATGGCCTGTAGAAGCGAACGCGCGATCCGGACGTCTTGCCTTTACTGTCCATTTCAAAGCCATATGAAGCCATAACTTTAAGAAAGTCAGCAAATCTATACGTTGAAGGACAGCTAAGCAGCTGGGCGATGAGTTTATCGGATCGAGTCATCCCGCCTCACATTCTGCAACTATATTCTAGTTGCAATTTCAGTTCGATGCAAGCACCTCTACTATAGAACATGTGTGCGTATAGAACAAGTGTTCGAACTACCACGAAGGGCTCCTGTGAACTGCGCCCTTCGTGGTAGTTTTGCTTGCCGTGCCTTAGCCCAGCAGGTCGATGACGTTGAAGCCGGCGTTGCTCTTGGCGATGACGTCGCGGCCGCCAAAGACGCAGGTGGGTGACTCGGCTGCGATGCGCGTTACGTCGGCGCCGAGCGAGCGAAGCTCACCGGGCGTGGCGGCGAGCATCTGGGCGCGGCGCTCCTCGCGCGCATGCGGATCGAGCCCGGCCAGGTAGGTCGTGTTGCGGCGCTTGGTGAGCGCGTACGGCTTCACCGGCGCGTCCATGCCGCTCACGCAGCTCACGATAAAGCCCTCAAAGGCGGCCTCGTCGGGATCAAAGCTGCCGAGCCATTCGCCCGCGCGCGCCACGCGCTCAATCGAGGGGTCGATTGCCGGGTCGCGGTAGGTGTAGAACGCCGCCTGACGCTCGCCGGCCGCGCGGAATCCGCAGCCGTACGCGCCGCCCTTAACGCGGATCTCGTTCCACAGATAGTCGTAGGAGAGCGCGTTGGCGGCAACCGCCCAGGCGCCCGTCACGTCGATGCCCAAGCGACGCGGGTCGCACGCGCTTGCCGCAAAACAGATGTCGCTGGGGATGACAAAGGCCTCGTGGCGGTCGCACGGCGTCGGCACCACGAGCGCGTTGCGGCCGGCATCGGCGCCGTCGCCAGCGCCCAGCTCCAGGTCGCCCGCGGCGGCCCAGTATGCGTTAAAGTCCTCGTCGCTGCCGGTAAAGCTCGCCAGGCAGCCATCGGCCACAAAGATGCGGCCTGCCAGCTCGGCAAGCTTGGTACGCAACCCGTTCACGCGCTCGTCAAAGTGGTCGAGCAGGTCGCGCAGGAACAGATAGAAGTCCACGCCCGAAAGCTGCTCGCGCACCACGGCCGAAGGCGAGCTGTAGCTCATCGCGCGACCGAGCGCCGCCGAGTGGCCGTTGTTGATAAAGCCCTGCTCAAGCCCAATGCGAATCTGTGTGAGCACGTCGCGCACGCGGTCGGCGTCGGCATCTGCCAAAAGCGTGCTCGACCATACCTCGCGCGGCAGACTCGCCAGCGCATCGATCTTCTCGGACAGGGCGCCGGCGCTCACCAGCAGGTAGGGGCGCACGCCGTCCACTTCGGGCTGCGTCATGACCTCGGTCGTAAAGCTCAAAAAGCCGAGCTTGCCAGCGAGCAAGTTGTCGAGTTCCTCGGCCGAGTGCTCGCGCGTGGGCAGCTGCTTAAGCAGGCGGCAGAGCAGTGTCACATAGGGCAGGTCCTCAAACGCGACGCAGTTCAGGTCGAAATACTGCATGGCGTAGGCCAGACGGTTGGTGGGGATGCCGTGGCGCAGGCAGGGGATGGGCACGGTCGTGTCCACGATCAGTGGCGGCTCGGGGCGCGCCTCGCCAATGTCGGACACGCGCAGGCGCGGCAGCGTGGCCTTGGCCTCGGGTGTGTCTTCCGCCTCCTGCGCGGCACGCAGCGCGGCCGTGCGCTCGACCACGTCGGTCAGCTCGGCATCGGTCATGGCATCGCGCTTGGCTGCCAGCTCGGCGGCCTCGGCACCCTCCGAACCCTCGGCGGCGTCCACCGGCACCAGCTCGACCAGTGCCATGTGGTCGTTTTCCAGCACCAGCTCGCGCAGCAGGTCCTCAAAATAGCTGCCGTCCAGCTCGCTACGCAGCTCCTCGTACACCGGGCCGTACTTGAGCGCCAGCGTCGCGGCGTCGTCATCGTAGAGCCAGGTGCTCAGCGCGTCGCACGCAATGGCCACGCCGTCGGCGATGCCATAGTCACGCTGGCGCAGGTCGTACTCGTTGCTGCTGATGATGGCTTCCAGACGCTCGCGCGGAACTCCGTGCTCGCACAGGTCGCGGCAGGCGTCCTGGAACACGCGACGCAGCTCGCGCGCCACACCGGGCTGTGCGTTTTGCAGCATGATGAGCTCGTAGGGCTGCAGGCTCTCGGCCGCGGTGTAGCTCACCACGTTGCCGCCCAGGCCGGCGGCCAGAATGGCCTTCTTAACCGGCGCTTCGTTGGAGCCCAGCAGCGCCTCGAACAGGATATCCGCCGCGATCGTGCGCTTGCGGTCGAGCGCGCTGCCCAGCACAAGGCCCAGGCCCACCAGGGCGTTCTCGGGTGTGGTGGCCATCTCGATGCGCTTGTACTCGCAGGTCACGGGCGCCTGCGCGTCCAACGGATTGGGCGCCAGCGTGGACGGGTCCTCGCCGGCGGCAACGGCAGCGTCCATGCGGCGGCTCGCGGCACTCGGCTGCGACAGATAGCGCTCGTCCAAAAAGGCCAGTGCGCGGTCCACGTCCAGGTCGCCGTAGAGCGTGATGTAGGAGTTGGAGGGATTGTAGTGTCGCGCGTGCGTGTCCAGGAACTGCTCGTAGGTGAGCGCGGGAATCGCGCGCGGGTCGCCGCCGCTCTCGTGCGCATAGGCGGTGTCGGGATAGAGCGCGGCGTTGACGGCATCGTCCAGCACGCTCATGGGATCGGACAGCGCGCCCTTCATCTCGTTGAACACCACGCCGTTATAACGCAGCGTGCCCTCGTGCAGGCTCGCGGCGCTGCTGTCGCCGTCGCCCTCCGGCAGGTCCAGTTCGTAGTGCCAGCCCTCCTGCTCAAAAATGGTGGGCTTGGTATAGATGGCCGGGTTGAACACCGCGTCCAGGTACACGTCCATCAGGTTGTACAGATCCTGCTCGTTGGTGGTGGCAACGGGGTAGATGGTCTTGTCGGGGTAGGTCATGGCGTTGAGGAACGTCTGCATGGAGCTCTTGATCAGGTCGACAAACGGCTCCTTGACGGGAAACTTGGCCGATCCGCACAGCACCGAGTGCTCAAGAATATGGAACACGCCGGTGGAATCGGCCGGCGGCGTCTTAAAGCCAATGGCAAAGGCCTTGTTTTCGTCGTCGCACGCCAGGTACAGCAGACGAGCGCCCGAGGCAGTGTGTCGCAGCACGTAAGCGTCCGAGTCGAGCTCGGGCACGGTCTCGCGGCGCTCGACGGCAAAGCCGTGGCAGGTAGTGCCGGGCACCAGCAGTGCAGCGGCTGCGGCGCGCGGGTCGGTTGAGGTGGTGGGCATATGCAGTCTCCTTTGACGCCCCAGCGGGGGCGAATCGAGTCGAATCCTCGAGAGTATACCCATATGGGGCCGCGACCCTGCGGCGAACTGGAGACGATGCCAGCGGATTGGGCGAAGGGCTCGCGTGCCCGCCGCACGAGCGTGGAAAATTGGACACTCGCCAAACGAGAGTGGATATTCGGACGGACGAGCGAGGATTTCCGGATACCTATCGAACGAGAGTGGATATTTGGACGGAATTTGCCGCAAAAGCCCCAAAAACCGTCCAAATATCCACTCTCGATATCCGACCGTCCGAAAATCCTCGCTCGTCCATCACTCGCGTATCTCTCGTCCCTCATTCGTCTCTAATATGAGAGATGACAGGAAGATGAGAGAAAAATATGAGAGATAACTGAGCAGCAAAGAGACAGGCAATCATGGTATTGTCTCAATACCAATTGTTCTACCAGCAAAAATATGTATAAATGAAGCAAATGGTAGACATTCCATCTCTCATCTATCTCTCTATCTCTAAGCCGAGAGATAGAGAGATAGATGAGAGATAATTTCGAGAGATAACTGAGAGACGAGGGAAATCTATCCGCGGCATTCTCCGCAGGACCGAGCGAAAGGACGTGCAGATGAACGAAAACGAGCTGACCGGTCTGCTTGAGTCTTTAAGGCGTATGGGCTCGGATGATCTTAACGTCGAAGTGAAGGAGAGCGCCACGACGCTTTCCCGCGATGTGTGGGAAACGGTGAGCGCATTCGCGAACACTGCCGGCGGAATCATCGTGCTCGGAGTGAGTGAGCGCGCAGGTTTTGTCCCGGTTGAGAACTTCGAGACCGAGAAAGTGCTCAACCAATTTGTGTCAGGCATGGGTGATGCGGGCGGTCGAGGAAAGCTGGCCAATCCGCCTAAATACACGATCGAGCGAGTGGAGCTTCAGGACGTCATCGTTCTCGTCATTACGATTGAGGAGCTCGATCCGTCGAGCAAGCCCTGCTATGTCATAGAGCGGGGCGCCCAGGGCGGCAGCTACAAGCGCATCGATGACAAAGATGTGCCGCTTTCATCGACCGAGGTGCTCGCATTGGCGTCATACGGTCGAGCGACTCCGAGCGATCGGGACGCGGTGGCGGGTGCGGGCGCGGACAATCTCGACGAGACGCTGGTCGACCGTACGATAGATCGGGCTTTCTCGTTGACGCCCCGGGCAATGCGCGGCGCGCCGGACAAACAAACGAAGCTGGAGCGCCTAAATATCCTTGATTCCCAGGGCAATGTCACCAAGGCTGGACTCCTAGTTGTGGGCACCTACCCTCAGCAGTTCTATCCCAAGCTCTTCATTGACGTGGCTGTCCATGCGGGAACTCAGAAGGGCATGGCGGGGTCGCTGAGGTTCATGGACCGCACAATCTGTGAGGGAACGTTGGGCGAGATGATCTCGGATGCCGTCGCAGCCGTCGCCAAGAATTTGCGGCGAACCTCGACCGTCCAAGGCGTCTCGCGTGTCGACTCGCTTGAGATTCCCGAGGAGGTTCTGCGCGAGGCAATCGCCAACGCCGTAATCCATCGAGAATACGGGGATCGGTTCTGTGGACAATCGATTGCCGTCGACGTCTTTGATGATCGTGTCGAGGTGACAAATCCTGGCGGCCTTTACGGGGGAAAGACTCGCGAGAACTTGTTTGACGGCAGCTCCCGATGCCGTAACGCGACGCTTGTGAAGCTCATGTCGATTGTCCCGCTGCCGGATGGCGCAGGTTCGCCGGCTGAGGGCAATGGCTCGGGCATCCCGATGATGATCGATGCCATGCGCGCGCATGGTCTGGCCGGGCCCCTGTTCTGCCCGGGATTCGATCGGTTCAAGGTCGTACTTTACCGTTCAAAGATCGAGCCGGTCGATCATGGCGGGGGCTTAATTGTGACGGCACTCAAACACTACGGCGAGCTGGGGACGCGCGAGCTGGCAGAGCACACAGGGCTCACAATTTCCCAGGTTAGGTCGCGCGTCAACGCGCTCATTGCTCAAGGCGAGCTTGAGCCCACGGCGCCGGCGACGAGCCGCAACCGCAAGTATCGACTGTCGGAGCGCGTGGGATAGATGCGTTAGTGGACGAGGCGACCCAATAATCGACCCTCGATTGGCGTCCATTAAGGTAAAGCGGTTGTTGCCCAGTCGACGGTGATGCTAAAGACTCGGCTTACGCCGGCATGGCCCCGAACCCGTCTATCAGGAACAGCCTAAGAACCAGCTTGATGACATTTCCCGGTTTGACTTCTGCCGCGTCAAAGACGTGGCGCTCGGCGAGCTCGCTGCAGTATGCATAGATGTCGCGGATAAGGTCCGCGCCCGAGAGCGTAAACATGTAGCCTGCGTCCGAAAGCGCATTGGGCGCGGCAGGCAACTTGGCCATGTGGCAGAACGTTTGCAGGTCGGGCGCCATAACGTTCTGGTAGTCGAGGTGGCCGTTGGCATCCTGCGCGGCAACCTCCAATTGGCGCACAAAATCCAGCGCCGCCGCTAACACAAAGCTCGGCGTAGGCGCATTGACGTCCTGAGTGGTCGCCACAAGCCTGCCCGCCGCCTGCGTGACAAGCCAAGCGACCTCGCGCTGGCAACGCACGGCCTTGCGCGTAACCGGCTTGATGGACGAAGAAGAAACGCTTCCCTTAGGCGGATTCGAAACAGCCACAAGAACCTCCCATGAACGACCCGGCCCAACAAGCCCGGATGAAACACGTGCTACATCAGTATACAGGGAAGTGGGGTAGCGGGGTACAAGCGCGCCAGCGGCAAACCGAGAGCATCAACGATGTGCCGATCGCGGAATGAGATCTCGTAATAATTGACTCTCGGCCATATTATTGAGGGGCATGACTCGCGTTCGTATGGTTGTAGGTGCTGGCGATGAACGACATTGACCTTGCTGTTCCGTTGATGGATGGACCAAGCTATGACCGCGCCTGCAGTCTCGTGCCTTCCGAATACGTTGAGGCATGGGAGTGGTTTCTGGGTGAGGAACAGCGCGGCGGCGTTTGGACCAGCCTTCCGCACCACACCAAGGAAGATAGTCCTCAGTATCAGTACCGTTTGAGAATTGGCTCGGACTTCTTTCCCGTAACGCGGGATTCAGGGATCTTCTGGCCGGGCCAGGATCGGGTGAAGCAAGATCCCAATAAGATCTTTGCGCTTTCGGTCCATAACTCTAAAAAGAGCTTCTACACCGATGTGCCTCCGCTCTATTTGGATGACGGTACGTGGGTCATTAAGTATTCGGTCCAAGCGCCAGGAGCCGTTGGTTCTCGAGACCAGAATTACAACCGTAAAATGCTCAACTGCATGGAATGTGGCGTCCCAGTCGGAGTCATATTTGCAACCGAGGTGGGCTATAAGGTGCTCGGCCTTGCGTTTGTTGAGCGGTTCGAGCCCGAAAATGGATGGTTTGTTCTGCACGGTCCTGTTCATAAAGGCGGACCGGACCCTCGTTTTGCGCCCGACATGAGTTATCTGAAGCACATACCCGTCGATATTGAGTTTGCCGGACAGGGTGCGACCGACGACGAAAAGGTCCGCTATGCGTTAAGGCGCGAGCGATTGGGGCAGCAATGGTTCCGCAAGCAGCTCGTTGCCGCCTATGATGGCCGTTGCGCGGTGTCGGACTGCGGCGTCAGTGAAGCTCTGGAGGCTGCACATATCGAGAATTACTCGGGACCCAAATCGCAGGTTGCCAGCAACGGTATTCTGCTTCGGCGCGATCTTCATTCCCTATTTGATGCTCACCTGATTTCGTTTGAGCCTGTTTGCGGCGAATATCGGCTGTGCGGATCGTACCTGCTGGATAAGACCGACTACGCTTCCTTTGCGGGTGCGACGCTAAGGCAGCCGGATGAGCGTCAGTGGCGACCCGATACGGTGTTTCTTGAGGCCCATCGCATTGAGTTCGATCGCTCGGAAAAGAAGCGTGAAAAGGCGGGGCTTCTGCCGTATTAGCGTATTTGGCTTTGGCATTCTTTGACGATCGTGTTGTTTGATCGGATCGCGTGGCGATGCAATCTCGCGCACGCCCGCCGGTGCATGCTCTTCCTGATTTGTATAGCGAGAGGGGAGCGTATATGAGCTGGCGAGGCGATATTGCGATGGGGAAGTACGGAAAACTGCCGTGTGCCCTTATAGACAACAATATGTTTCCGAGCGTAGAGGTTGATTGCGCGTCGTTTGTCGTCACCTGCCCTTGCTGCGGCTCGCAAATACCGTGTCTCGACATTCGGTTTATCGATGCGCGCGACAGACTCAGCGACGAAGTGAGAAAACGGACAGGCGTTCATATGCCGGTGTATCCGGAGAAATGCCCTGTTTGTGGCCTCGATATCGTGTACGACGCCGGCGACGAGGGATAGGTGATGCGGAGGAGTTGGCTGTGAGTGTCTTTTGCCTCTACAAATAAATCCCCTCACCGAGTTGCTTGTGGAACTCGGCGTGATGGTCGCGTGCCCAGGTAAAGAGCGCCTGGTCAAAGTCGGTACGCGTGACCGGGACGCCAAAGACGCCGGCAACTTCGACGCGTATAAACTCCAGTGCCGGCAGCTTGTTGATGGCAGTGAGGGCAAACGGGGACGAGGGCTCCTCGAACAGATAGCGGCTGCCTTGCAGCGCGTCGCAACTGGTGCACGTGTTGCCGAGCGACGGGGCTTTGGAGGCTCGCGCGCCTACGGGCTTGTAGCCGCAGCGCTTATGAAGGTAGTCGCGGATCTCGCCCGGTACGCAGCCAAGAGCGGGCACGATGGCGAGTGCGTTGGCGTTGGCCGTGTCGATGGCAATGTACCCGGCTTCGTTGGGCGCGTGCGCGATGGCGATGCTCTCGTCGTTATCGGTTCGATAGGGAATGCCGAAGGCTGCGACCGAGGTCTCTTTGTGACACTTCCAGCACTCGCGCTTGCCCAGTACTAGATATATATACGGCGCTGAGGGGTCGGATCGGTCAACACCGGGCAGCCACTCGGCAAAGGGCTCGGGGTTGACGCCGCTGGGTACATACCAGATCTTCTTGGTCCGGTCCCATTTGGCGCCCAGCGCCTTGGCTTCTTCTTTGTGCGAAAAGGGGACATCGAGCTCGGTGCGCATGGCGGCTCCTTGGTGCTGCAGGTGCAAGTGGCTCAAGGATACCGCAGGGCGCAGACATCGCGGCGTTTTGCTGAGAAGTTGCGGTGCGGACTGATTGGTTATGCCGATGAATAGATCGGCAAGTAGATGGTCGGCTTTTGGCTAGTTGGGCGGTTGGAGCTGCCAGCTGATTTGGCGACATAAAACAAAACAGCCCAGAGGACATAGCCTCTGAGCTGCGAACATTTGGTGGGCGTTAGAAGATTTGAACTTCTGACCTCTTCCGTGTCAGGGAAGCGCTCTCCCCCTGAGCTAAACGCCCGATCAAGGGTGCGCAAGCGCGCAAGGGATAATATAACGGAGCCTGAACTCGGTGGCAAGAACATTTTTAAAAATCGCTTACATTGTGGAATTCGGGGGCTTTGTCGCATCCATTTCAAAAGAGCCTGCTGCCGCGATTTGGCTGTCGCATAATGCAAGGCCATTGCGGTATCGAGCTATGGAAAGACGCCTGCGGAATTGTCCTACCGATAAGCGGACAAGCCTCCAGCTGGTGACTTCGCCGTGGTAAGGTAAGCCGAATTGTTTCCAGGCTGTTTCGGGGGAGTGGAATGAGCAAAGAGTGTGTCGAGCAGGTCGAAGGCGCAGGGGCTTCGGTGCCGATGACCGATATATCGAACATTGATGTGCCCGAGGGCACCGACGAGCTCAGCCGCAACACCCGTCGCGCATGGCGCGACCGCCTGAACAGCGCTTCGACGCGCAAGATGATCACGGGCGTCTTGGCTACGCTGGTGGGCGGTTCGTTTTGGGGCTTCTCGGGCACCAGCGCGAGTTTTTTGTTCGATACCTACCATGTCGATACGCTGTGGCTTATGAGCGTGCGTCAGATTCTCGCCGGCCTGCTCTTTATGGCTGTGGTTGTCACGCGCGACCGCGCACGCCTGGTCAAGCTTTGGACGACGCCCGCTGATCGCAAGCAGCTGCTGCTCTTTACCGCTTTTGGCCTGCTGTTCAACCAGTTTTGCTATCTTTCGGCCGTGCGCCTGACGAACGCCGGAACCGCGACGGTGCTCCAGTGCCTGCAGCTCGTTATCATCATGGGCTACGCCTGCGTGACCGATCGCCGTATGCCGCGTACTCGCGAAGTCATCGGCATTGGCCTGGCTCTGGGTGGAACCTTTTTAATCGCCACCGGCGGCGACCCCACCAGCCTGAATATCTCGCCGCTTGGCCTGGCAGCAGGTCTTATGTGTGCGGTCAGCGCCGCGTGTATGGCGGTGATTCCCGCCAAGATCCTGCCCGAATACGGCAGCCCCATCGTCACGGGCTCGGCAATGCTCACGGCGGGCGTGGTCTCGTGCGTCTTCGTGCAGCCCTGGGCGCATATGCCGGCGCTCGACGCTGCCGGCATCGAGGCGCTCGCGGTGTTCGTGGTTATCGGCTCGTTTTTTGCTTACATGCTTTATATGCAGGGCGTTAAGGACATCGGCTCGGTGCGCGCGAGCCTCATCGGAACTGTGGAGCCGGTTTCGGCGACCATCACCAGCGCCGTTATGCTGGGGACGGTGTTTTTGCCGACCGACCTTATCGGCTTTGTCATGATCATCGTGATGATGTTCCTCACGGTGTAGCTAGCGCCGCTGCCAAGACGGAAAAGGTGTTGTGCCGCATTTTCGCCAATTGATGTCCGTGTCTGGAGTTTAGCTGTCGATGCTCAAAATGCCATAAACTAGTAACGTTATGGACTTTTTCATTGCGACTCAATTGCGAGGATTTCTTTATGGCTGGTAATCACTTTAAGGGCAGCGATAGCGGCCGCCCTGCAGTTCCGCCGCGTCCGAACGGGGCTGGTAAGGCCGGCACGCCGGGCGGCGCTGGACAGGGCGGTTCCGGTAAGCGCGTGTCCCCGGGCGAGACGGCGATGTTTACCGCTCTGTACGAGCAGTCTCAAAAGGCAAAAAAGACCGGCCGTGCAAGAGGAAATGTCTTTGCGGGCGGTGCAACCTCTGCGTCGCAGCCGAGCGGGGCTCCTTCGGTACCTGCGAACAACGCAGGTGCTGCCAACGCCGCGAATGGCGCCGGCAACGTTAATGCCGGCAAGGCCGACAACAATACTCCCTCTGCCGGTGGCGCGGGGCTTACGGGTAACCTCGGCACGATTTACACCGGCGCCTCCGAGACAGGCACGTTCGCCCGCCTGGATGATAGCGGTGCCGAGTTTGCGGGCTCGGGTTCCAAGGAAGATTATTACGATTTTGGCTTGAACTACGGTAGCGATGCTTCGTCGAGTTCGACCTCTGACGGTCTGGTCCGTCATCGCCATCGCAAGGGCGAGCGCAAAAAGCGTCACACCGGCGCCATTATTGCCGCTGTAGTCGCGGTGCTTCTCGTTGCGCTTGGCGCAAGCGGCTTTATGCTGCTTAACTCGGCAAAGACCGTAAAGAGCGAAGCGAAGGAGGCTGTCGAGATCGTCGGTGGCCTTAAGGACAAGGTCACGTCGGGCGATTTTTCGACGCTGCCTGACGACGCGAAGAAGATCGATGAGCTCTGTAACAGCATGAAGGCGGAGACCTCGAGCCCGCTGTGGACGGCGGCTTCGTTTATCCCGGTGTATGGCAGCGATATCAATGCGGCCCGCACCATGATTGACGCCCTGTCCGATGTCTCGAGCAATGCGCTGGTTCCCATGGCCGATAACCTTTCGCAGGCTACGCCCGGCAAGCTGTTCCAGGACGGCATGATTAACGTGTCCGCGCTGCAGGCGGTCGCCGATTCGCTTTCCAGCAGCTCGAAGGTGTTCAAGAGCGCCAACGAGAAGGTCCAGGGCATTGGCGATACTCATATTTCCCAGGTGACCGAGCTGGTCGATAAGGCCAAGGACGGCTTTGCCACCCTCAACGGCGCGGTTGACGCGGCGGAGAAGGTCGCCCCCGTCCTTCCCCAGATGCTCGGCGCCAACGGCCAGACGCGCAACTACCTTATGTACGCCATGAACAACGTCGAGATTCGTGCCTGCGGCGGCTTTGGCGGTTCGCAGGGCCTGATTTCGGTCACCGACGGTCAGATGTCGATTGGCGAGTTTGTTCCCCGCATTGGACTCAGCGAGGATGAGGCGGTCGAGAGCGTCGACGAAGAGGATGAGGCGCTGTTCGGCAACCACAGCAACCTGTACAACTCGGGCAATACCTATTCGCCTGATTGGCCCCGCAACTCGCAGCGTGTCGCCGCGCTGTGGAAGTCCCAGTATGGACAGGACGTTGATGGCGTCATCGGTATCGACCCGGTGTTCCTGCAGTATCTGCTGGGCCTGGTCGGTAACGTGTCACTGCCCGACGGAACGGTTGTCGACGGCACCAACGCCGCAAAGGTCCTCATGCACGATGTGTACTGGAACTATCCGGTCGAGGAGTCGGACGGCATCTTTGCATCCGTCGCCAGCGCTGCCTTCGACAAGGTCCTTGGCGGTATCGGCGATGTCGATGTTACGAAGCTTGTCAGCGCCGTTGAGCGCGGTGCCGAAGAGGGCCGCCTGATCGCGTGGATGAGAAACGATGATGAGCAGAATGCCATCAAAGAGACGGGCATTGACGCTTCGCTGCCCGATCCGGATGATCCTAGTGCCGATCCCGTTGCCGGCGTTTACTTTAACAACCTGAGCTTCTCCAAGCTCGACTGGTATCTGAACGCCGACACTCAGATTGGTCAGGGCGTGAAGAACGGCGACGGCACGTGCTCCTATCACATCACCGTTACCCTGACGAACATCATGACGCAGGAGGAGGCTGGCAAGCTGCCCGACTACGTTGCGGCGAGCGCGCCCGATGCCGCGCGTGACGACGAGCGTCTGAATGTCTCGTTGTTTGCCCCGACGGGTGGCAACATCAGTGACCTTACGGTTGAGGGTACCCAGTTTGGTCTTGGTGCCGCTACGTGGCATGGAATCCCCTTCTATTCGGGCACCGTTGACCTGCATGCTGGCGAGACGACGACGATCACGTATACGCTGACCACGTCGGCCGAGGCGGGGGACAAGCCTCTTACGCTGCGTCAGACCCCTACATGCCAGGCGGCTCGCGACAGCGCGTCGGCGTAGGGTTTTTCTGGTAGCGCAGATAATCGAGTACCATTTTGGGGCGGACAGGCAATCTGTCCGCCCCTATTTTGTAAGGAGAGCGCATGAAGTACTTTGGCACCGACGGCTTTCGCGGTGAGGCCAACGTTGGGCTGACGGTAGAGCATGCTTATAAGATTGGCCGTTTTGTGGGCTGGTATTACGGTGTCAACCGCGAGCGCAAGGCGCGCGTCATCGTGGGCAAGGACACGCGTCGCTCGAGCTATATGTTCGAGGCGGCGCTGGTGAGCGGCCTGGTCGCGAGCGGTGCGGACGCCTATATACTGCACGTGATCCCGACGCCGGGCGTGGCACATCAGACCGTGGAGGGCTGCTTCGATTGCGGCATCATGATCAGTGCGAGCCACAACCCGTTTTGCGATAACGGCATTAAGCTCGTCAACAGCGACGGCTTTAAGATGGACGAGGACGTGCTGGAGCTCATCGAGGACTACATCGATGGCAAGAGCGAGGTACCGCTGGCAACGGGCAACCATATCGGCGCCACGGTCGATTACATGCAGGGCCGCAACCGCTATATTGCCTCGCTCATCGCCAGCGCGAACTTTTCGCTGCAGGGCGTCAAGATCGGTATCGACTGCGCCAACGGCTCGGCATCCTCGGTGGCCAAGCCGGTGTTCGACGCACTGGGCGCCGACGTGCGCGTGATCAACGCCGCGCCCGATGGCTTTAACATCAACGTCGACTGCGGCTCCACGCATATGGAGCGCCTGCAGCGCCATGTGGTGGAGCAGGGCCTGGACGTGGGCTTTGCCTATGACGGCGATGCCGATCGCTGCCTGGCCGTGGACGAGCGCGGTCGCGTGGTAGACGGCGATCAGATCCTGTACGTGTGCGGCGTGTATCTGAACAAGCACGGGCGACTCTCGGGCGGTACCGTGGTGCCGACGATTGCCAGCAACTTTGGCCTGGTCAAGTCGCTGGAGCTTGCCGGTCTGAGCGCCGTGACCAGCGGTGTGGGCGACCGTCACGTGTATGCCAAGATGCGCGAGGGCGGCTACAGCCTGGGTGGCGAGCAGACGGGCCATACGATCTTTGGCGATATCGAGCGCACGGGCGACGGCATTATGACCTCGCTGCGCGTGATGGAAGTGATTCGTGCCGAGCGTGAGACGCTCTCGCAGCTCACGGCTCCGTGCAAGCTGCTGCCGCAGGCGCAGGTGGCCGTGCACGTGGCGGACAAGGACGCCGCGCTCGAGAACATGGGCGTGCAGAACGCCATCGCCGAGGCCGAGGCGTCGCTGGCGGGCGAGGGCCGCGTGCTCGTACGCAAGAGCGGAACCGAGTCGGTTATCCGCGTGCTGGCCGAGGCGCCCGACCAAGCATCCGCCGATGCCGCCATGAAGCGCATCGCCAACGCGCTGGAAGCTCTGTAAGGTAGTCATTGGGGACGTTCTTAAACGACTAGGTGGAAAGGGGGCGCCGCGGATTGGTTCCGCGGCGCCCCCTTTGCGTTGGCGTGTCGCCTAAGCTTTACAGCTCGTAGAGCGTGGTGAACTTGTCTTGGAGGTAGCTGCAGTAGTAGCGGGCATCGAACGCCATGCCGCAGGCGCCCTTGATGAGCTCCGGCGCGTCCTTGGCGCGGCCCCACTGCCAAATGTGCTCGCCCAGCCAGGCACGGACGGGCGCCAGATCGCCGCTCGCGCAAGCACCGGTAAGGTCGACGCCGTCGCGGCACATGGCCGGCACAAACATGGCATCGTAGGCACTGCCCAGCGCATACGTGGGGAAGTAGCCAAACGAGCCGCCGCTCCAGTGCGTATCCTGTAGGCAGCCGTGCGTGTCGTCGGGAACGGGAATGCCCAGGTACTCATCCATAAAGCGATTCCAAAGCGCGGGGATGTCCTTGGCCGTGGCCTCGCCGGCAAACAGCATGCGCTCGATCTCGTAGCGCACCATAACGTGCAGCGGATAGGTGAGCTCGTCGGCCTCGGTGCGGATCAGCGAAGGCTGCGCGATGTTCACGGCGTGGTAGAGCGTGTCCTCGTCGACGTCGCCGTAGACCTCGGGTGCGTGGCGGCGCAGCACCTCGAGCAGCGGTCCCATAAAGGCACGGCTGCGGCCCACGGTGTTCTCGAAAAAGCGGCTCTGGCTCTCGTGGATGCCCATGGAGGTGCCACCCTCCAGGCACGTGCGCGCATAGGCGGGGTTCACGCCCAGCTCGTACATGGCGTGACCTGCCTCGTGGATGATGCTGAAGACGTTGGAGATACAGTCGTACTCGTAGATGTGCGTCGCGATGCGCGCATCGCCCACGGCAAAGCCCTCGCTAAACGGGTGCTCGGTAAAGGCAAGCGTGGTGTCGTCCAGGTCTAGGCCGACGAGCTTCATAAGGTCAAAGCTCATGGCGCGCTGGGCGGCCTCGGGCACGCGGGCGTGCAAAAAGTCGGCATCGGGCTGCTGGCCGCGCTCGCCGATGGCGTGCACGAGCGGCACGACCGTCGCCTTGACCTCATCGCAAAACGCATCGAAGCTCTCGGCAGAAAGGCCGCGCTCGTACTGGTCGAGCCAAACGTCGTATGGGTCGCGCTTGGGGTCCATGAGTTCGGCCTGATGCTTAAGTTGGGCGACGATTCTATCCACATAGGGCTCAAAGCTCGCCCAGTCGTTGGCCGTCTTGGCCTTGTGCCACACGGCGTCGGCCTCGCAGGTGAGCCTGGTCCAGGCCTCGGCCTCCTCGGTAGGAATAACGCTTGCCTCGCGCTGGTCGCGGCCGAGCACGCGAATCTCGTCGAGCAGCTGCGGGTCGTCTACGTGTCCGCCTGCAACCGTCTCGCGTGCTAACGAGCGTACGAGCTCAACGGACTTCTCGCTGGTCAGCAGCTTGTGATGCTCGCCGGCAAGCGTGCCCATGGCGTCGGCACGGGCGGCAGCGCCGTTGGCAGGAGCAATCGTCGCTCCATCGAACTCGGCAATCTTGAGCAGGTACTCGCGAGTCCACAGCTTGCCCTCGAGTTTGCGGAACTTTTTGACGGCCTTGTCGACTTTAGCGGCCTTGACGCCCTTGGCGGCCTTTGCCACGGCGACCTTGGCCTTCTTATCGAGTTTCTTTCCCATACCGTATCCTTAATCTCGCAGGCCGAGCGCCGCAGGCGGGTGCGCGGCCAGTTTGCACAGCTACCTGCCTTGTACCCAGCGCGAATAAAACGGAACGCGGCGATGCGCTCGCGAAATGTGTTATCCTATAGCCCAATGCGTTGACGGAGAGGGTTTTGCCCGCCGCGTCGCCGGCAAGAGAGGGAAGGTCATGGGCTGCAAGCCTTCCTGCGGTGGCAAGGGCCAAGCGTTCACTCCCGAGCAGCGACCTCAACGGGCACGCGGCCAGTGGCAGCAAAGTCCCAGTAGGGAAGCCGTGAGCCTCGCGACAAGAGGCACAGAGTGGGCGCGGCGGGCCAGACATCCGCCGGGTCAAACAAGGTGGTACCGCGGAATTCAACCGTCCTTGGGCAATGTACATGCCCGAGGGCGGTTTTTTTGTTACCGAACCGGGCCGCGCATCCGCAACATCGGGCGGCGTCAGCCGTCCCGGAGCGCGGATGTGCGAGAGACGAAAGGGAAGACATGAGTCTGATTGATGATCTGGTCAAACTCGAGGAAGAGGCCAAGGAGCTCGTCGCAGGCGCCGACGACGCTGCCAAGCTCGAGGCCGCGCGCGTTGAGCTGCTCGGCCGCAAGGGCCGTATCACCGGCCTGATGCGCATGATGGGCAAGCTCGCTCCCGAGGATCGTCCCATGATGGGCAAACGCGCCAACGAGATGCGCCAGCTGATCGAGGGCATGCTCGACGAGCGCACCACCGAGATGAAGGCCGCCGCCCTCAAGCACGCGCTCGAGCACGAGGCCGTCGACATCACGCTGCCGGGCATTCGTCCGCAGATCGGTCACCAGCACCTGATCAAGCAGATTATCGAGGAGGCCGAGGACATCTTCTGCGGCATCGGCTACACCGTCGAGTCCGGCCCCATGGTCGATACCTCCTACTACAACTTCACTGCGCTCAACGCGCCCATGGATCACCCGAGTCGCTCGGCTCGCGACACGTTCTATGTGGTCGACAACAACCCCGGCAGCGTCGCGCATCCCGAGGCTCACGCTCACGGCGAGTCCGACGTGCTGCTGCGCACCCAGACCTCGGGCGTGCAGATCCACACCATGGAGTCGCAGAAGCCGCCCATCTACATGATCTGCCCGGGCACCGTCTACCGTCCCGACACGGCCGACGCCTGCCACCTGCCGCAGTTCAACCAGATCGAGGGCCTGGTCGTCGACGAGGGTATCACCTTTGGCGATCTTAAGGGCACGCTCGACTACTTTGTTAAGTGCATGTTTGGCGAGGATCGCAAGACGCGCTATCGCCCGCACTTCTTCCCCTTCACCGAGCCTTCCTGCGAGGTGGACGTGAGCTGCCACGTGTGCGGCGGCAAGGGCTGCAACTTCTGCAAGCACAGCGGCTGGATCGAGATCCTGGGCTGCGGCATGGTCGACCCCAACGTCCTGATCAACTGCGGCATCGACCCCGAGAAGTACACCGGCTTCGCCTTTGGTATTGGCGCCGAGCGCGTCGCGGCCCTGCGCTACGACCTGCCGGACCTCAGAACCCTGATGACAGGCGATATGCGTTTCCTGAACCAATTTTAGGCTTGCCCAGGCACCCCATCTTGGCGTTCAACCGTCGCTCGCGTACCTTTAGTACGCGTCGCTCCTCTTTCACGCCAACCTGGGGCACCTGGACAACCCTAAGGCGAACGTCTTCATTTGATATTTCCTCCCTATGCGGAGATTAAGAACTAGGAGAGCTACATGCGCGTTTCTTACGACTGGCTCAAGACCATGATCGATATTCCGGAGGATCCCAAGACCCTTTCGGACGAATATATCCGTACCGGCACCGAGGTCGAGGCGATCGACACCGTGGGCGAGTCCTTCGACCACGTGGTGACCGCCAAGGTGCTCACCAAGATCCCGCACCCCGATAGCGACCACATGTATGTGTGCTCGGTCGATGTGGGCGACAAGAATCTCGACGCCGACGGCAATCCCGCTCCGCTGCAGATCGTCTGCGGCGCGCAGAACTTCGAGGCCGGCGACCACATCGTCACGGCCATGATCGGCGCTGTCCTGCCCGGCGACGTCAAGATCAAGAAGAGCAAGCTTCGCGGCGTCGTGTCCATGGGCATGAACTGCTCCGCGCGCGAGCTCGGCTTGGGCGGCGACCACTCCGGCATCATGATCCTGCCCGAGGATACGCCCTGCGGCATGCCGTTTGCCGAGTACGTGGGCTCGAGCGACACCGTGCTCGACTGCGAGATCACGCCCAACCGTCCCGATTGCCTGTCCATGATCGGCATGGCCCGCGAGACCGGCGCCATCTTCGACCGCGATTTCCACGTTGAGCTGCCCGCCATCAAGGCCGAGACCGGCCGCGCGACCGACGACGAGCTTTCGGTCGAGATTGCCGACGAGGGCCTGTGCGACCGCTACGTTGCCCGCATCGTGCGCAACGTCAAGGTCGGCCCGTCGCCCGACTGGATGGTCAAGCGCCTTAACGCCTTGGGCGTGCGCCCGCACAACAACATCGTCGACATCACCAACTATGTGATGATGCTCACCGGTCAGCCGCTGCACGCCTTTGACCTGGACACCTTTGCCGAGCGCGATGGCCACCGTCGTGTGGTGGTTCGCGCCGCCCAGCAGGACGAGAAGTTCACGACGCTCGACGGCGAGGAGCGCGTGCTCGACGCCGGTATGGGCCTCATCACCGACGGCGAGCGTCCCGTGGCGTTGGCCGGCGTTATGGGCGGCATGGATTCCGAGATCGAGGACGACACCGTCGACGTGATGGTCGAGAGCGCCTGCTTCAACGCCGGTCGCACCTCGCACACCAGCCGCGACCTGTCGCTGATCTCCGACGCCTCCATTCGCTTTGAGCGCCAGGTCGACGAGACCGGCTGCGTGGATGTCGCCAACGTTACCTGCGCGCTCATCGAGCAGATCGCCGGCGGCGAGGTCGCCCCCGGCTATGTGGACGTGTTCCCCGCGCCCAAGACCATCGACAGCATCAAGCTGCGCTTGGCCCGCGTGCACGCCATCTGCGGCGCCGACATCGAGCCCGACTTTATCGAGCGCTCGCTCACCCGCCTGGGCTGCACCGTCGAGCGCGACGGCGAGGACTTTATGGTCACCCCGCCGAGCTTCCGTCCCGACCTGCCGCGCGAGATTGACCTGATCGAGGAGGTCCTGCGCCTGTGGGGCATGGGTCGCGTCACGGCGACCATCCCGGCTGCCAAGAACCACATCGGCGGTCTGACGCGCGAGCAGAAGCTTACCCGCAAGGTCGGCGAGATCCTGCGCGCCTGTGGCCTCAACGAGACCACGACCTTTGGCTTTGCCGCCCCGGGCGACCTGGAGAAGATCGGCATGTCCACCGAGGGCCGCGGCTGCCCCGTGGTGCTCATGAACCCGCTGGTGGCCGAGCAGACCGAGATGCGCCGCTCGCTGCTGCCGGGCCTGCTGCAGTCTGTGGCCTATAACGAGGCCCACGGCACGCCCAACGTGCACCTGTACGAGGTCGGCAGCCTGTTCCACGGCCGCGAGAACGCCAGCCTACCCAAGGAGACCAAGTCCGTGGCGGGTGTGCTCTCGGGCCAGTGGAGCGAGCAGTCTTGGAGCATGAAGTACCGTAAGCTGCGTTTCTTCTTTGGCAAGGGCATCGTCGAGGAGCTGCTCGCCCAGCTGCGCATCGAGAAGGTTCGCTTCCGTCCCGTCGAGGGCGAGGGCTATGCCTTCCTGCAGCCGGGTCGCGCCGCCGAGGTCCTGTCCGGCGGCACCGTGCTGGGCTGGGTCGGCGAGATTCACCCCGAGGCGCGCGAGGCGATGGGCATCGATGAGGTCGTCGTTGCCTTTGAGCTCGATCTGGACAAGCTGATCAAGGGCGCTCGCAACCAGGAGAACTACCGCGAGTTCTCGCAGTATCCGGCTGTTGAGCACGACCTGGCTATCGTGGTCGATAACTCCGTGACCTGCGAGGATCTTGAGCGCCGCATTACCAGCGCCGGTGGCAAGCTGCTCGAGGGCGTGCGCCTGTTCGACGTCTACCGCGACCCGGTCCGCGTGGGCGTGGGCAAGAAGTCCATGGCCTTTGCGCTTACGTATCGCTCCGACGACCACACACTCACCAGCGAAGAGGTCGAAAAAGCACACCAGAAGATCGTCACCAAGGTGTGCAAGGGCGTAAACGGCGAGGTCCGCGGATAGGTCCTGCACTGGGATATGGGTCGGCGGTGGCTGCCGCCGAGTCCTACGTGACCGCTATGCTCGGTATGAGGCACCGTTGAGCCTGTATATATGACACGCGCATTACATAACGGCGTGCTGCTTTGTCGGCAGTGCGCCGTTTTGCTATGATAGCCCGCGTCGTGTTACGAATTTGACAATACGTAACACTGTCAAGGTGATTTAAGCGGCGTTGCAATTCTGTGCGCCGACAACCGGGAGGCGTACATGCACATTCCAGATAACTATCTGTCCCCGCAGACCGATGCCGTCATGGCGGTGGCGATGGTGCCCGTTTGGGTTCACTGCATCAAGAAGGTGCGTGCCACGCTCGATCGCGAGCATATGGCGTTCCTGGGCATCTGCGCCGCATTCTCCTTCTTGCTCATGATGTTCAACGTGCCGCTGCCCGGCGGCACCACAGGTCACGCCGTCGGCGGCGCGCTCATCGCGCTGCTGCTGGGCCCCGAGGCCGCGGCTATCGCTGTCTCGGTCGCGCTGGCGCTGCAGGCGCTGCTATTTGGCGACGGCGGCGTTCTGTCGTTTGGCGCCAACTGCTTTAACATGGCCTTTGTGCTGCCGTTTGTCGCTGCTATCGTGTTTCGTGCGCTCAACAGCCGTCTGCACGACAAGAGCTGGGGCACTTCGGTTTCTGCCATCGTGAGCGGCTGGGTTGGCCTGTGCCTGGCGGCCCTGTGCGCGGCGGTCGAGTTCGGTATTCAGCCGATGCTCTTCACCAACGCTTCGGGCGCTCCGCTGTACTGCCCCTTCCCGCTGTCCGTGGCTATTCCGGCCATGTTGATCCCGCATATGCTGGTTGCCGGTGTGATCGAGGGCGTGGCGACGGCCGCCATCTACGGTTTCATTAAGAAGACGGCGCCGAGCATTATCGTCGGGCCCGAGGCCGTCGATGGCCAGCTTGCTGCCGAGGGCGCTGCTGCCAAGAAGACCTCGCTGGTCCCCACGCTCATTTTGGTCGCCGTGCTCGTGGTGGCCACGCCGCTGGGCTTGCTTGCCACCGGTGACGCCTGGGGTGAGTGGGACGCCGAGGGCGCCGCGACCGCCGTTCAGGAGGCTGGCGACGACAGCCTGCAGGCTTCGGTCGGCCTCGATACCCCGACCTTTGCCGACGCGCTGCCCACGGGTGATTACCTGCAGGCTTATTCCGAGGAGCAGGGTCTTGGCTTTGCCGGTCAGGCTGCCATGTATATCCTGTCCGGCGTGATTGGCGTGGCGGTGCTCACCATCGCATTCCGTCTGATCTCGCTGACGGTCAAGGAAAGCGGTGCTCATGGCAATAGCCGAGCTGCCTAGCTGGCTTGCGACCGAGCAGCGTTACGAGCCCGCGGGGGCTCGGCATCGTGTGATGCAAAAGAATGTCCTGCACCTGGCGAGCCTGCTTGAGCGGGTTCGCCTGGGTGGAGGCGCGCACGAGGGCGGGTCGATGGTCGACCGCGCCCTTTCTTGCGTTTCGGCTCCGGTGCGCCTGGTGGGGATGTTCGTCTGCGTCCTGTGCGTGTGCCTGACGCAGAGTCCGCTGTACCTGATGCTGATGGCGGCAATCGCGTTGGTGCTGGTCGCGGTGCGCCCCGCACGCGGGCTGCGTGCGACCTTTGTACCGGCGCTCGGCGCCACGGGGCTTGCCGTGGTTCTGGCACTGCCTGCCCTGCTGCTGGGCGCGTCTGCCACGGGCGCCATGCTCAAGATCGCGCTCAAGACGTTTATTAATGTGTCGCTGGTGCTGGGTGTTTCGTGGACGCTTACCTGGAGCCGCATGTCGGCGGCGCTCAAAATGCTGCACCTGCCCGACGAGGTTATCTTTACGTTTGATATGGCACTCAAGCATATCGAGGTGCTGGGACGCACGGCGCACGATCTGTGCGAATCGGTCATGCTGCGCAGCGTCGGTTCCGCGCCCGCGGGTTTTTCGCGTACCGACTCGCTGGCGGGTATCATGGGCATGACGTTTATCAAGGCGATGGAATGCAGCCGCGCGATGGACGAGGCCATGCTGTGCCGCGGCTTCGCCGGCGTGTATCCGGCGCCTGCACGGAGCGGCTTTGGCTGGCGCGATGCGGTTTACGCGGCCGGCGTTGCGTTGCTCGCCGTGTTGTGCGCGGTGCTGTAGCGCGGACGGTCGAACCGTCGATGTGAGTAGGGAAGGGCGACGTTTTGGCAAACGATACGAATAACGCGATGGGTGCGAGCGGTGCTGCCGGCACCGAGGTCACGCCGATCATCGAGTTTCGCGACGTGCTGTTTTCCTATGCGGGTCATACGGTGATCGACGGCATTTCATTGCAGGTGAACCGTGGGGAGCTCGTTGCTCTGCTCGGTCCCAACGGCTGCGGCAAGACGACGATCATGCGCCTTATCAACGGCCTTGAACTTGTGGACGCGGGTGCGTATCTGTTTGACGGGCATGCGGTCGATGCGGCATATCTCAAGGATTCCGCGACGGCCCAGCGGTTCCATCAGCGCGTGGGCTTTGTGTTCCAGAATGCCGATGCGCAGCTCTTTTGCGCCACGGTGGGCGAGGAGGTCGCGTTTGGCCCGGCTCAAATGGGGCTGCCGGCAGACGAGCTCGAGCGTCGCGTCCGCGACGCCATGGAGCTGTTCCAGGTTGCCGATCTGGTCGATGCCTCGCCCTATCAGCTTTCGGGCGGGCAAAAGAAGCGCGTGGCGCTGGCTGCCGTCGTGTCGATGAACCCGGATATCCTGGTGCTCGACGAGCCTACCAACGGACTTGACGAGGACTCTTGCGACATCGTGGTCAACTTTCTACTGGCCTATGTTGCTGCCGGTAAGACGGTCTTGATGAGCACGCACCATCAGGATTTGGTACGACGCCTGGGTGCCCGTGCAATCTTTATCGATCGATATCACCATGTGGTCGAGGCGCCGGTATCGTCGTATGGAACCGAGAGCGGCGTTGTGGAATAGTTGCTGCGTGGAGCGTGCGTAGCCGCCCGCGCGGCTTTGCCGTGATGGTATAGTTATCCAGGTTTTTATGGGGGTGGCTATGCCAAGCTGGAACATTCATATCGCTCAGACGGAGCGTTTGCTGGAGCGCACCGGTGCGCTTGCCAATAGCGTGCGCGACCGCAATGCCTTTTTGTTTGGCTGCGTGGTTCCGGATATCTTCGTGGGCTATATGGTCCCTGGCATCGCCGATCCCATCCCGTACCGCATTACGCACTTTGCAAAGCCCGAGCCTATCCCTAAGCCTCGTGAGCATGAGTTCTGGGATACCTATGTGGCACCGTTGCTTAAAAGTTCGCCCACCGGTGCGCCAGCTGCCGCGACCTCGATTGTCGAGGAGCGCGAGCGACTCAATCGGGTGCATTATCCCCAACGTTACAAGGACGCCGAGCCGGTCGCCGGTCCCGGTGCTAGCGAGCTTTCGCTCGCGCCCGATGACGTGGCGCAGTCGCTGCTCGATCTGACGCTGGGCGTTTGGTCGCATCTGGTGGCCGATACCGTATGGAATACGCGTGTGAATCAGTACCTGGAGGCGCACGGCGGCAAGCCGTGCGAGGAATTCCGCATTAAAAAGCAAGGCGACTTTGACTGGTTTGGCAAGACACTCGGCATCGTTTCGATACCGCGCGCGACCGATCGCCTGTATACTGCGGCGACCCGTTTTGGTCAGTATCCCATCCATAAGGAGTATGTGCTCAAGACCATCGGCGTTATGCACGAGATTGTACGCGAAAACCCCGGCGAGTCCGATCATCCGCCGTATCGCCTGCTAACCGAGGAGTTTTTCGATACAACGTTTACCGAGGTCATCGAGCTAACCGAGGCGGGATTTGCGGCTCGCGTCGAATCGCCCGATATGCCTGCGCTTCCCCTGATTGCTAGCTGCTAGCTGGCCGGCTTGACGGTGAATAGCTCAACCCAATTGACAAGTAGCTCTTGCCGCAGGGTGACTTCGGCGGCGCGCTCCTGTTTGGTCTTTGGGGTGTAGGAAAGTCCAGCCTTTTATGGATGAGCTCGGCTATGTGGTCGAAGCTCTTCTTATCCTTAATCTGGCCAAAGGTAATTTGGATGACGTCGTAGCCCATGCTTGTGAGCGCGGTGGCGCGCTCGGCATCGGAGAGGCTCGCGGCTTCGCTGTCGTGGGCGGAGCGGCCTTGGCATTCAAGGATGACACCCATGCTGTCGGTGGCGCTTTCGATGAGGATATCGGCGTAGCAGCAGGTTTTGTCATACAGCGAGCGCGCGGCGTCGCTGAGTGGGATGCGCACGTTGTTTGCGATATTGATGCCCATGCCGCCCTCGTCGCGGGGGAGCGAGATAAGCATGGAGGTCTGTACTTCGAAGGGCGAGGCGGTCTGTCCTGTCATGCGTTCGGCGGCCCAGCGGAGCTGCTTAACACCGCGCAGGCCTGCGGCCTGCTTGGCGAACGCGGCGATATCCGCTGCGGAAAGAAGCGGCGTGCGCTTCCACAGGTTGGTATCCTTGCCGTTGACGTCGATAACCCGCTCCCAGCCGCAGTTGGGTGGAATGAGCTTAAGCGAAATAGCTTCATCAAGTTGCCGTTGCGCTCGTTTGCAGGGTGTATACACAGCAAACGAGCTGCACATCTCATAACACGCCATAAGCAGCTGGTTGCGTGAGACCTGCGTAGCAAGGTTGAGCAGTGTGAACTCGGGCGATGTGACATCAAACCCATGCTCGGTTTGCCTAAACGACCCGGGAGGCGGCTCTTGGGTCAGGAGGTGCGATTTAAACAGGCTTCGCGACCCGGATTGTGCCCGAGTGAATACAATCCTGTGAAGCGGTGCGTGAAGCAGGTCTTTTACAACTGCATGACTTCCGAGGCCGCAACATCTGCGATCCATATTGCCAAGGCTAATGGCAGGGTAAAGGCCTAATATCTGTGGCGGGATACGGTGATAGTAAAAAGCGGATTGACCGCATAGCGTCAGGTCCATGACGTCCTCCTGGTCGAAATATGCTTTTGGACCGTGCGATGCCAGTGTCAATTCGGAAGTATGCGGCAAAATCTAAACCTTGTGAGCAGACCTGGCTTTTGAGGCTAGTTTATCAGGCATTTTGTTGCGAAAAAACGGGGTGTGCTCGGAGGTATCAGAATTTGCCGCATACTTCCGAAAAGCAGGTCAATCCGGCTCTTGCTAAAACGATTTAGCAGCGTCGGTTAAGGTGTGGGTTTGCCACCGGGCGAACACTTTTAGCGCTTGGGACTTTATTCATTGGGTCTCGAAGGGTGGATTTCGCGCTTTTGGTAAAGAAATGAGTGTGTGTTTTGCCGTGCGCCGGCATTGGCACAGAAAAAGGGCCCGGAAGGCTTCGCCTTCCGGGCCCTTTGCGATGCAAGTGTGCTTGCAAGTACGACTTAGCGCACCTGAGCGACGTAAGCGACGTTGGTCGAGGAGACCTTGTCCTCGAGCTGGACGCTCATGCGGGGATCGCCGGCGGTGGCGACGGTCAGGTCGCCGGCCTCGACGTAGCCGAGCTCCTTAGCGGTCTCGATCGCCTTGACGATCGTGCCGTTGACGGTGCCCTGGGTAATCTCGGCCTGGTGCGGGATAACGCCCCAGTACATGATCATCTGCTGGACGGCCCACTCGTGGCGGGAGAACGCGCAGATCGGCATGTTGGGACGGAAGTGCGAGATCAGGCGAGCGGTACGACCGGTGGTCGTCGGCACGGTGATGCACTTGGCGCCAACGGTGGTAGCCATGTTCACGGCGGACATACCCACAACGTTGTTGACGACGCGGGTGCCGTGAGCGTCAGCCGGAACCTCGAGCGGAGCGTGAGCCGGGAGGTACTTCTCGGTTTCGAGAGCAATGCTGGCTTGCATCTTGACGGCCTCGACCGGGTACTTACCGGCAGCGGACTCGCCGGACAGCATGACGGCGTCGGTGCCGTCGTAGATGGCGTTGGCAACGTCGGCAACCTCGGCGCGCGTCGGGCGCGGGTTCTGCTGCATGGAGTCGAGCATCTGCGTAGCGGTGATAACGGGCTTGTAGGCCGCGTTGCACTTAGCGATGATCTCCTTCTGGATGTGCGGAACGAGCTCGGGCTTGATCTCGATGCCTAGGTCGCCACGGGCGACCATGATGCCGTCGGAAGCCTCGAGGATCTCGTCGAAGTTCTCGACGCCCAGGGCGCACTCGATCTTCGGGAAGATCGTCACGTGCTCGCCGCCGTTCTCGCGGCAAAGCTCGCGGATGCCGCGGACGGATTCGCCGTCACGGATGAAGGAAGCGGCGATGTAGTCGATGTTCTCGGTCAGGCCAAAGAGGATGTCCTGACGATCGCGCTCGGTGATGGCGGGCAGCGAGATGTTGACGTTGGGCATGTTGACGCCCTTGCGCTCGCCGATCAGGCCGTCGTTCTTGACGACGCAGGTCATGTCCTGGCCGTCGACGGACTCGACCTCGAGGGCGACCAGGCCGTCATCGATCAGGATGAGGGAGCCCTTCTCGACCTCGGAGGGCAGAGCCAGGTAGTCGAGGGAGATATGCTCAGAGGTGCCGTGGAAATCCTCGGACGTGGGCTGAGCGGTGACGACGATCTTATCGCCGGTCTTGACGGCAACCTTCTTGCCATCGACCAGAAGGCCGGTGCGGACCTCGGGGCCCTTGGTGTCGAGCAGGATGCCGACGGGCAGACCGAGCTCCTTGGAAATACGACGGACGCGCTCGATGCGACCGTGGTGCTCGTCGTAGGATCCGTGCGAGAAGTTAAAACGGGCGACGTTCATGCCCGCCTTGATCATCTCGCGGATGGTCTCGTCGCTATCGCAGGCGGGACCCATGGTGCATACAATCTTGGTGCGCTTGTACATTCAGACCTCCATCTGACATCGTCTTGCGCTGATAGATAAACCATAAGAAATAAAACTGAGATGATTATAACGAAATGGCGACCGAATACCCCAAAAAATCGACCGTATGCCGAATTAGAAGTTCATTTTTTGCGGAAAAACGGTATATGCAAAAACTTTACCAACCGTTCTGACCGCTGCTATCTGGGCGATATTTCAGTTTGACGATGCGCCGAAGAAAAAACGTTTTATCAATATTGAGCATCACACGGTCTGCATCGTTGCACTCGAGCCGTGTTTCCAATTGGAATGTTTTGGCTAGACGCGCTGCTTTGGGGTACCATAGCTCCACTATCAACTGCCGCTCAGCACGGCAGCCTTGATGAGCCCTTGCCCTTCTCCTGGGAATTATGATCGGGCATCAATCTGCTGAGTGGCCCGAATCCCAGGAGGGGACTCTATATGCAAAAGGAATACCTGTCCGCCGCGGCGGAGGTGCTCAGCGACCAGGGCGTCGATGAGAACCTCGGCCTGAGCAACGACGAGGCGTCGTCGCGCCTCGCCAAGACAGGCCCTAACAAGCTCGAGGAAGCCGAGAAAACGCCGCTGTGGAAGCGTTTCTTTGAGCAGATGGCCGACCCCATGGTCATCATGCTGATCGTTGCCGCCGTTATCAGCGCGCTCACGGGTATGGTCAAGGGCGAGCCCGACTTTGCCGACGTCGCCATCATCATGTTCGTCGTTATCGTCAACTCGGTGCTGGGCGTGGTCCAGGAGGCTAAAAGCGAGGAGGCCCTCGAGGCCCTGCAGGAGATGAGCGCGGCGCAGTCCAAGGTGCTGCGCGACGGCAAGCTCGTGCACCTGCCGAGCGCCGAGCTCGTGCCCGGTGACGTGATCATGCTCGAGGCGGGCGACTCCGTCCCGGCCGACTGCCGCGTGCTCGAGAGCGCCACGATGAAGATCGAGGAGGCCGCCCTTACCGGCGAGTCTGTGCCCGTCGAGAAGCATGCCAACGTCATTGAGCTCGCCGCCGGCACCGACGACGTGCCGCTCGGCGACCGCAAGAACATGTGCTACATGGGTTCCACCGTGGTATACGGCCGCGGTCGCGCCGTCGTGGTCGGCACCGGTATGAACACCGAGATGGGCAAGATCGCCGGCGCCCTGGCCGAGGCCAAGGAAGAGCTCACGCCGCTGCAGGTGAAGCTCGCCGAGCTCAGCCGCATCCTCACCATCATGGTTATCGTCATCTGCGTCGTCATCTTTGGCGTCGACATCATCCGCCACGGCGTGGGCAACGTCCTTACCGATCCGACCGCCCTGCTCGATACCTTTATGGTCGCTGTCTCGCTTGCCGTCGCCGCCATCCCCGAGGGCCTAGTTGCCGTCGTGACTATCGTGCTGTCGCTTGGCGTGACCAAGATGGCCAAGCGCCAGGCGATTATCCGCAAGCTCTCTGCCGTCGAGACCCTTGGCTGCACGCAGACCATCTGCTCCGACAAGACCGGTACCCTCACCCAAAACAAGATGACCGTCGTCAAGCACGAGCTCGCTGCGCCTAAGGAGAAGTTCCTGGCCGGCATGGCGCTGTGCTCCGACGCCCAGTGGGACGAGGAGCTGGGCGAGGCCGTGGGCGAGCCGACCGAGTGCGCGCTCGTCAACGATGCCGGCAAGGCTGGTCTCACTGGCCTGACTGCCGAGCATCCGCGTGTGGGTGAGGCCCCGTTCGACTCTGGTCGCAAGATGATGTCCGTGGTCGTCGAGACCCTGGACGGCGAGTATGAGCAGTACACCAAGGGCGCGCCCGACGTGGTGATCGGCCTGTGCACCCATATCTACGAGGGCGACAAGGTCGTTCCGCTGACCGAGGAGCGTCGCGCCGAGCTCGTGGCCGCTAACAAGGCCATGGCCGACGAGGCCCTGCGCGTACTGGCGCTGGCAAGCCGCACCTACACCGAGGTCCCGGGCGATTGCAGCCCCGCCGCGCTCGAGCATGACCTGGTCTTCTGCGGCCTGTCCGGCATGATTGACCCGGTCCGCCCCGAGGTCGCCGACGCCATCCGCGAGGCCCACGACGCCGGTATCCGCACCGTCATGATCACGGGCGACCACATCGACACCGCCGTGGCCATCGCCAAGCAGCTGGGCATCGTCACCGATCGCGGTCAGGCCATCACGGGCGCCGACCTCGACCGCATGAGCGACGAGGAGCTCGACGCGCACATCGAGGACTACGGCGTGTACGCCCGCGTCCAGCCCGAGCACAAGACACGCATCGTCGAGGCTTGGAAGTCGCGCGACCAGATCGTGGCCATGACGGGCGACGGCGTCAACGACGCCCCGTCCATCAAGCGCGCCGACATCGGCGTTGGCATGGGCATCACCGGTACCGACGTCACCAAGAACGTCGCCGACATGGTGCTTGCCGATGACAACTTCGCCACCATCATCGGTGCCTGCGAAGAGGGCCGTCGCATCTACGACAACATCCGCAAGGTCATCCAGTTCCTGCTTTCGGCCAATCTTGCCGAGGTGTTCTCGGTGTTCATCGCCACGCTCATTGGCTTTACCATCTTCCAGCCGGTGCAGCTGCTGTGGGTGAACCTGGTCACCGACTGTTTCCCCGCGCTCGCGCTGGGCATGGAGGATGCCGAGGGCGACATCATGAAGCGCAAGCCGCGCAACGCCAAGGACGGCGTCTTTGCCGGCAATATGGGCCTGGACTGCGTGGTCCAGGGCCTGATCATCACCGCGCTGGTGCTGGCGAGCTTCTTTGTGGGCGTGTACTTTGACATGGGCTACATCCACATCTCCGATATGATCGCCGGCAATGCCGACGAGGAAGGCGTGATGATGGCGTTCATCACGCTCAACATGGTCGAGATTTTCCACTGCTTCAATATGCGCAGCCGTCGTGCGTCGCTGTTCACCATGAAGAAGCAGAACAAGTGGCTGTGGGCTTCCGCCGCGCTGGCGCTGGTACTGACGGTTATCGTGACCGTTCAGCCGACGCTTGCCGAGATGTTCTTTGGCCCCGTGACGCTTGAGCTCAAGGGCGTTCTTGCCGCGCTGGGTCTAGCCTTCCTGATCATCCCGCTGATGGAGATCTACAAGGCGATCATGCGCGCGGTCGAGAAAGAGTAGGTCGAAAGGCCATCCTTCCCACCGGCCCGACCGCCTGCGGGGTTTCTTCTTCGCTGGTCCTCGCGCTTCGCGCTGCGGGATCGCTCAGAAGAAATCCCTCCCGGCGGTCGGGCCTTCGGATAACCTCTCGGGACCATAAGCTGAGGGAAAGTGTGTGAGTCGGTCGAGCAATTGCTCGACCGACTCTTTTTTGTGGGTAAAATACCTGCTCAGTTGTGATTTGTGGTGCTGGGAGGCGTTTGTGGGCAAGGCTAAGGCGAAGGCGAAGAAAAAGACGACGGGGGCGCGGGCTAAGCGCGATCGTCGTCGGAAGCTTGCGACCGAGGCCCCCGCATCTGCCGAGGAGCTGCTGGCAAACGTGCCGGGACTCGACGCGCTGCAGGATGTTCCGGCGTTCGATGACCTGCCGGTCGATGAAGCTCAGCAGGCGGCATTTGACGACTTTTGCGCACATGCCGAGGAGCCCGAGCAGATGCAGCTTGGCGCCGTGGTGCGCTTGGATCGCGGGTTTCCGCTGGTGGCGACTGCCGACGACACCTTTCGCGCCGAGCATGCCGTGGGGTTTGCCAAGTCGCGCGGCGAGGACGAGGTCCTGCTGCCTGCCGTGGGCGACCGTGTGGCGGTGCGCCGCGCTCCCGGGCACGATATGGGCGTGATTGAGTGCGTGCTGCCGCGCCGTACGAGCTTTGAGCGTTGGCGCGGCCGTGCCCGTGGAGAGCGCCAGGTGCTCTGCTCCAACGTGGATAGCGTGCTAATCGTGCAGGCGCTCGGTGCCGGTGAGGTGCTGCTCGACCGCGTGGCGCGCTCGCTGGTGTTGGCGCTTGACTGCGATGCCGAGCCGGTGGTGGTGCTTACCAAAGCTGACCGCTGCGATGCCGAGGAGCTCGAGCGCGATCTGGACCGCGTGCGCCGCCTGGTGGGTCCGGACGTGCGCGTGATCGTGACGTCCTCTGCCGAGGGCCGCGGCCTGGACGAGGTCCGTGCCTGCGTGCCTGCCGGGAGCTGCGCCATGATTCTGGGCGAGTCGGGTGCCGGCAAGTCGACGCTGCTCAATGCACTGCTGGGCCACGATACGTTGGCGACCGGCGGTGTGCGCGAACGCGACGACCAGGGCCGTCACACTACCGTCGCGCGCGTGATGGTGGCGCTGCCGGGCGACGCCGGTGTGATCGCCGATGCCCCGGGCCTGCGCAGCCTACCGCTCGTGGGTCACGAGCGGGGTCTGGCGCGCGCCTTCCCCGAGATTGTTGAGGCATCGCGCGCGTGCCGGTTTGGCGATTGCACACATACCCATGAGCCGGGTTGCGCCGTTCGCGAGGCCGAGGACGCCGGGCAGATCGACAGTCTGCGTCTGGAAACGTTCCAAAACTTGGCGTCATCCATGCGCGTGAGCGCTCAAATGCTCGATCCCGATGTCCATCTGTAATTGATTTTTCCTATGACAGCCGTCTCCCAACTGTTCGGGAGACGGCTTTTTTGCTGCGGAAAAGCCTCGAAATATGCAGTTTGCTGACGTGCTGACCAAAACCTTGCCACGAGCTTGACGGGCTGGTCAGCTTTTGGTCAGCGATTGGTTTGACATCGAAAACCAAGATCGCGATTGCGCCGCTTTGCACTCTGACCGCCCAGACAATGGTGGTACGGGCATTCGCCCGGCACTGCCATGAGAGGAGCGGCCGTGAACAAGAGCAAGCGCATCGCCATCAGTCTGGTCGCGGGCGTGCTCGCTGCTCTGCTCTGCATGGTTTACGGCTCGTCGATCCGCTCGCAAGCCGAACAGGTCCAGGCTGAGACCTTGGCCAAGTATGGTGGCGATCGCGTCGAGGTATGCGTCGCGGCGCGCGATATCGATGTGGGCGAGACCCTCGATGAGACCAATGTCATAACCCAGGAATGGCTGACGAGTTTGCTGCCGCGTGACGCGGCGACCGAGCTGCGCCAGGTACGCGGCGACGTGACGACTTCACGTATTCCCAAAAACGCCGTGATCTGCAATGTCTACACCAAGGCCGAGAGCCACAAGCTCGAGGTGCCTAAGGGCAAGGTCGCCGTTTCGGTGGCGGTCGATGCCGAGCACTCGGTCGGCGGTGCCACGGGCGTGGGCAGCTATGTGGACGTGTACGTGCAAAAAGATGGCGTAACCGATCGACTGTGCGGCGCGTACGTGATCGATACCAGTGAGAATTCCGGTGCCACGCGCGAGGGCAAGATCGAATGGGTGACGCTGGCGGCTGACCCCGAAGACGTCAAGGAACTGCTGGGAGCCTCGGGCAAGGGAACGGTCAGCTTGACGATTCCCGCCACGGCGCGCGGCAAAAAGAGCGGAGGCGACGAGTGATGAAGGCGATCTGGCTTGCGTGCTGCGCGTGCGGCGATTACGGGCTGTTGCAGCGGGAAGTCGAGGGCCGTGATGCGGGTGCACAGGTGCTTCGCGTGGGTGACCTGGACGGGCTGATTTCCATGGCGCGGGCGTTTCCGTCGCGCCGCGGGGCTGCCATCATCGCGGCGTCTCTGTTTGATATCGAAGATGTGCGCAAGACTGTTGCGCGCCTGACGGCCGAAGGCCGCGTGAGTCGCGTGGTCGTGTTGATAGAAGCACTCGATCCGTCGGATATCGAGGGGCTGTTTCGCGCAGGGGCGACCGAGGTCATCGCTGCGCACAGTATATGCGGCAACGGGCGCGCGGGCGAGGGAGCGGTTGATTCCGATCGGCGCATGACGATTGAGCCCGATGCTTTTGTTGATAGGGAACCCGGGGCGCCTCGCGCTACAAGAGGCCCGCGTGTTGATGATTATGGAAAAGCGGAAGCCGAGCATGGTCGGCGCCCCCGGAACCCCCTTGTATACGATGACGCTGGAGGGCCGGCGCAGCATGCTGGCGACTCCCCGGCTGTAGATTTGGGATACGTGCACGGCGTGAATCTGGCGGATGAACTCGACGAAGTTGAGGGCTTTGCCGGGTGCGGCGAGTTGTCGCTGATGCAGCATGAGCAGATTGTGCAGAACGAGCCTGCCTTGCAGACCGAACAAGCTGCCATGCCGGCTTGGACGCAGCGTGTGGTTGCGGCGGGGGAGACGGGGACGCTGCCGCCGACGCCCGCCCCGCCGCCTCCGATGCCGCCGGCAGACGCTGCCGCTTCGCCGCACCGAGCTCCGGTCATCTGCGCCATTTCGGGTTCGGGCGGTTGCGGCAAGTCGACGATCGTTGCCACCATGGCACACACATCGTCGCTGTTGGGCTTGCGTGCCGCCGTGCTCGACCTGGACCTGATGTTTGGAAACCTTTACGACTTGTTAGGCGTCGATGCTCCGCGCGATATGGCGGCACTTATCGAGCCGTCGGCGGCGGGCGCGCTCGCCGAGCCAGATATCGTAGCCGCATCGATGCGCGTGGCGCCGGGCGTTACGCTCTGGGGTCCCGTCGCGGCGCCCGAGCAAGCCGAGCTCATGGCACGTCCGGTGGAGCTACTGCTTGATGTTCTGCGTCGCGAATCCGACGTGGTCTTTGTCGACACCTCGGTCTTTTGGGGTGATGCCGTGGCGGCTGCGGTGGCGGCGAGCGACCGCTGCCTGGTCGTTGGCGATGCGGCGGTGTCGTCCGCGACATCGGCGTCGCGCGTCATTGAACTGGCAAGTCGAGTAGGTGTGCCGCGCACGCGCATGAGCGCTGTATTCAACCGGTTTGGCGCGCGCGGGGCAGACGAGGACGTCGCCATGCGCTTTGAGATTGCCTGTGCGTTGAGCTCCAAGATTCGTATCGCCGATGGCGGGCAGGATCTCGCCGCGCTCATGGCGTTTGGGCGCGCTGACGAGGCAGTGGGGCAGACCAGCGCTTTTGCGACCAGCGTGCGCGAGGCCACGCGCGAGATGCTCGTGGAACTGGGGTGCGCCGTCGGCCCTTGGAGCGATATGGTCGCCGACCGTGCAACGCGCACCGAACGTCCGCGTATCCGCCTTCCCTGGTCGCGCGAGGGTGATCAGCGATGAGCCTGCAAACGAGGATTAAGGCTGCCGGCGCTGCAGCGGCGGCAGCGCCTGTAGATGCGGGGCGTCGCCGCGCGGTGAAACGACGCACCAAGCGCGCCGTGATGGACCGCATGGGTTACGACGAAGTGGCGCGTATCAGCGCCTATATCGACCCGGCACTTGCCCGCTCGGAATTGCGTCCCGCGGTGGAGGCGGCGCTCAATGTTGAGGAGCCGACCGATCTCGCGACGCCCGAGCGCGAGACCATCATCGACGAGATTTTGGATGATGTGGTGGGCTTGGGGCCGTTGCAGCCGCTCATCGAGGACGACACCGTTACCGAGATCATGATTAACGGCTGCCGCTCGGCCTTCTTTGAACGCGGCGGCGTCTTGTACCCCATCGAGCATGCGTTTGAGGATGATGAGCAGATCCGTGTGCTTATCGACCGCATCATCTCGCCACTTGGCCGCCGTATCGACGAGCGCAGCCCCATCGTCAACGCCCGCCTCAAAACGGGCTATCGCGTCAACGCGGTGATTCCGCCTGTGGCGATTGACGGACCGATTCTCACCATCCGAAAGTTCTCGGACCGCATCTGCTCGCTGGACGAGCTTGTGGGGCTGGGGTCGCTGCCGCTTTGGTACGCGCAGCTGCTGTCATGCGCGGTGTCGCTGAGACAGGACCTGGCGGTTGCGGGAGGCACGGGATCTGGTAAGACCACCCTGCTCAACGCGTTGTCATGCGAGATTTCCACCGGCGAGCGCATCGTGACGATCGAGGACTCTGCCGAGCTCAAGTTTGCGCATCATCCACACGTGGTGCGTCTAGAGGCGCGCGAGGCTTCAATTGAGGGCGAGGGCGCGGTGACGATCCGCGACCTGGTGACCAATGCCCTGCGCATGCGCCCCGACCGCATCGTGGTGGGTGAGGTGCGCGGTGCTGAGTGCTGCGACATGTTGCAGGCCATGAACACGGGCCACGACGGGTCGCTCACCACACTTCATGCGGGCTCAGAACAGGAGACCGTGGTGCGTCTGACGTTGCTTGCACGTTATGGCATCGATCTGCCGAGCGAGCTCATCGAGGAGCAGATTGCCATGGCGCTCGACGGCATCGTGATGTCCGAGCGCCACGCCGATGGCAGGCGCTTCGTCTCCTCGTATTCGGGGGTGCGTCGCGCCGCGTCGGGCGGCGTAGAACTCGAGCGCTATGTGACTTTCGATGCCGCCGAGCGCACCTGGACGCTTGACCGCGAGCCGCCGTTTATCGCAGAAGGCCTGCGGTCGGGGACGCTCACACAAGAGGAGGTGGACGAATGGAGGTCGCTGTGCCCCTCGTCGTAGGGGGTTTGGCAGGGTTTTCTGTCGCGACGGCGTGCGGGGCGGAACCTCGTGTGCCGCAGGTGCCGCCGGCGGAGCTGGCGCGTCAGGCGCTCGAGACGGTGGCAGAGAAACTGCCGCGTGAGCTGGTGGAAAACGATCTGCTGAAAAAGATCGCCCGTTCGTGGGCATCGCTGGCTCCGGCGCATCGCCTTGGCCTCGTGATCGAAGATGCTTCGGGGCGTTTGGCGTTTCTGCTGCTCTCGAGCGGTGTCTGCTGCATTTTACTAACGATGGTGTCGTTATCGCCCCTCGGATTTGCCTTGGGACTTGTTGCTCCGATTGCCGTTGGCGCCGCTCGGGATGGCTTTGAGAGCCGGCGCGAGCAACACGATGCAGAAGAGGCCATGCCCGAGGCGTTTACCGCACTTTCCATGTCGCTTGCCTCGGGACATTCGCTGGCTCAGGGCATGCGCTTTGTGGGCGCTCATGCGCAAGAACCGGTGCATACCGAGTTTTTGCGGGTGGCGGCGGCGATCGATTGCGGCATCTCGGCGACCGACGCGCTCGATGACTTGCTCGTGCGCATCGACGCCCCCGGTCTTTCGCTTGTGACCTTGGCGCTTAAGGTGTCACAGCGCACCGGCGCTCCGCTTGCCGACTTACTGTCCGAGGCGTCGAGCATGGTGGGGGAGCGCATTGAGCTCAAGCGCCGCCTAGATGTTAAGACGTCGCAGGCCCGCATGTCTGCGCATATGGTCGCGGCGATGCCGACGGGCATGTGCGCGGTGTTGGCGCTGCTTTCGGCAGATTTTCGTCGCGGTCTTGCGACGCCTGCCGGCGCGGGCGCTGTGGTGCTGGGTCTTGCCCTCAACGCCGTTGCCCTGGTGGTTATCAGGCGCATTATGCGGGTGGAGCTATGAGCGCCCCGGTTGCAGTTGCGGCTTGCCTGTGCGCTCTGAGTGTATTTGTCGCGACGGGTTTGGATCGGGCGGATGCATGCAAGATCGCAGAGGCCTGCAAGCGCGAGGCGGTGCTGGTCGCTGCCGCGGGTCGCTCGGTGGTCGATGCTCTGACCGCGCGAATGAAGGGCGCGGTTGGAGCGGGCGGCCCGGCGCGAGTGTCGCTCGGCGAAGTGTCCGAGATGATCGATGTTGTGCGCTTGGGTCTTTCGGCCGGTCTTTCGTTTGATGCGGCGCTTGAGATTTTCTGCGCCAACCGCCGGTCAGTGCTGGCTCTTCGACTTGAGCGGGCCTGCATGGCGTGGCAGGTGGGCGTGGGCACGCGTGAGGACGAGTTGTTGGCCGCCGCGCGCGACCTGGACGTGCGAGCGCTCGAGACCTTTGCCATCACGGTGGGACAGGCGCTCGCTCTGGGTGCCCCACTTGCCGAGGCACTGGCCGCTCAAAGTCGCGAGATCCGTGCGGCTCATCGCGCCGCGGTCGAGCGCGAGATCGAGCGTGCGCCCGTCAAGCTGCTGATTCCCACCGGCACACTCATCTTGCCGGCGTTGCTTCTGTCCATATTGGGCCCGCTGTTGGGAGCAGGCGGGATGATGTAGGGAGGAATACATGAACACGATGACTGACGTTGCTGGCAAGGTCTGGAGCTGGGCTGTTTGCCAGTCAATTCGCGCTCGCCAGCATGCCGGGGAGCTACTGCAGGAGGAGAGTGCGCAGGGCACCACCGAATACGCCATCTTGGTCGGCGTGCTCGTGGTGATCGCCATCATTGCCATTGTTGCATTTAAGGGCAAGGTCCAAGATCTATGGAACGCTATCAGCGAGGGCATCAACAGCCTGTAGAGGGCGAGCGCCCCATCGGGGTGCTGCTGGTGTTTGCTTGCCTGACCGTGGCGATAGCGGCGGTGCTTTGGGGGCTTAACGCCGCGCGGCAGCAGCGTCCTGGGGCCGCCTTCGATTCGGGCTCAGATTCGGCGGTGGCGTCTCAAAAAGATGAGATGCGAGATGCGGACGATTCGGATGTCGCTGTCACGGCGCAAACCTTTCTGCGGACGCTCGACAAGCGGTCTGGCACTGCGACGGATTCACCTGAGGACAACGCGATTGCGGTCCGGCTTGCATGGTCCGAGGACCGACCGATGACCGAGGCAGCGGCGGATATGTTACGCGGCTACCGCGAGGTGCCAACGGCCCAGCTCGCCCTGAGCGGCTATCTCGATATTAAGGGCAACGTATGGGGCGCCATCGTGCGCGATGGGCGCGGCTGGGTCGATATGGTGACGGTTGCCGCGGATGCTGGCGATGCTTCGTGTCGTCTGCGCGCCGTGCGTCTGGTCCCGCAAACAATAAGCTCAAAGGAGGGATCGTGAAATGCATGGCGTTCTGCGTGAGGAATCTGCCCAGGCGACGGTCGAATACGCCATCGTCACGGTGGCGCTGTTATCGATCGTGCTGGCGATCGCGGGGCTTTGGCGTGCTGGCACCGATGGGCGCTTGGCAGCGCTGGTTGAGCGGGCGGCATCCCATGGCGTTACCTCGACGTCGGTTATCGACGCCGCTGCGGGCGCTAAGGACATCGCGTTGTATTGATATCGCGCGCGAGGACCGGGCGCAGTCTACGGTCGAGGCCGCTTTTTTGCTGCCGACGTTTCTGACGCTCATCCTTCTCGCACTGCAACCGGTGTGCCTGCTTTATACGCGCGCGGTCATGGAGTCTGCCGCCGCCGAGACCGCGCGGCTCATGACCACGACGACGGCGGAGGACGACGATCTTAAGGAGTTCACCCGCCGCCGACTTGCCGCAGTGCCCAACGTTTCGATCTTTCATGCCGGCGGGCCGTTGTCGTGGGATGTCGAGCTTAGCCGGGCCGATGCGGGCGGCGTCTCGTCCGTGTCCGTTTCCGGCGAGGTCAAGCCGTTGCCTGTGATCGGTGCGTTTGCGCAGGCTATGGGTGGTACCGCCGAGGGCGGCTACGTTGAGCTCAAGGTCGATGTCTCGTATCAATCACGTCCCGAATGGCTGGAGGGAGATTATGATTCGTGGATTGCTGCATGGGATTAAGCGTTTCTGGTCTAGACGCGTTTTGACGCGCCGTCCGAGCTGCCATCGCAAGCGAGGCGGCTTTATGGGTCGAGCCGGTATCGACCTGTTTATCGAAGACGGTGCCTACACCACGCTTTCCTCTGCGGTGGTCATCTTGGTGGTGCTCACGCTGCTGTTTTCGTCGACGGCGGCGATATGGAGCATGTCGCGCGCGGGGGACACCCAGGTGGCTGCCGATAGCGGCGCGCTGGCAGGCGCCAATGTGGTGTCGTCCTATCACACGGCTGCCACGGTGGTGGATGCGAGCATCTTGAGTTTGGGCCTAGCGGGGTTTGCCACGATCGGGACGGGCCTGGTCGCCATCCTCATCCCGGGTGCCGAACCAGTTGCCGGCAATATGGTCGACACCGGGATTGAGATCATTAAAACGCGCAACAAGTTTGCCAAAAGCGCATCGGAAGGCTTACAGAAAATCGAGACGGCTCTGCCGTATCTGATCGCCGCGCGTGCCACGCAGGCGGTGTCGGCGCAGGATACCGATAGTGTGACCTATACCGGTACGGCGCTTGCCGTGCCCAAGACATCCGAGTCGGACTTCGCTGCGCTCGAGGGGTCCGAGATCTCGACCGATGCCATTAAAGGCACATCAGATGATTTAGAGCGTGCGGCCGAGGAGCTGCGGAAGGCTTCTGAGGACACGGCGAAGGCTAAAGAGCGCGCTTGGCTGGCGGATTGTGGCGGGTCGGACGAGAGTTCGATTGGCAAGTACTCGTGTATGTGGGAGCGTGCGAAAAAACTAGCAGAACTATCTGACAGTCAGAACCGTCATGAAAAGTCGAGCATCACATGGGAGCCGCAAATAGCGCTCGATCGCGCGAAAATCTATTACCGGCAGCGCTTGGCGAATGAAAAACCTCAGGGATCGAGCGTCGAGATGAAGGCGGAGTCGGCGGCGCGCAAGGCGTTTTACACCTATGCGAGTACAGAGGTCAATCGTGCATATGTAACCGAGGACGGAGATGAAGTTACTTCCCATATCCCGCTGTTGCCGCGCAACGCTGACGAGGTGCGAGCGACGGAACTCTATACCGATGCGGCGTGGCCAACCAGCGCCATCGATGGCAAGACGTATCTGCATTACGGAACGAGTTGCCCCAACTATAAGAAGGGGTCGCCAGGCGGGTTAGCCTCGGTTGCTGATTATGACGGACAGGACAGATGCAACAGATGCCATTTTGGCGTTTCGTCGCTCGGTGCCGTTGCAGCGCCTTCGACTTCTATCGAAAACGGCTTTGAGTACCACTTCGATAAGTTCAAAGAGGCCCTGGAAGACTACGTCGAATGCCGCAACAAAGAGCTCGAGCTCGAGCGTCAGACCGAGGATGAGGCCGACCGTGCGGGCAATGCGTTTGACCAGGCCATCAAGGAGCTTTCCGGCGAGCGCCCGCGTATCGCCCCGCCCGGTCGCAACGGCGTGGTTGCCCTTGCGGTTTCGGGTGCCATCTCGAGCCCCGATGAGCTCAACTCTTCGTTTAACACGGCAGTCAGGCTTGGCGATCGCGGTGCTATCTCTGCCGCGGTGCTGGCGCCCGATGAGGCGGCGGCGCAAAACAACGTGCTTTCGCGATTTTTCTCGACATTGAAGGAACGCTCGGGCGGCGTTGCCGGCGTACTCGATGGCGTCATGGATGTTTGGGGACGGCTGCTCGTAGGATACGGTGATATCCAAGGTTCGGCCGACGAACTTATGGACGAGATGATTAAGGGCCTAGGAGGGGGCAGCGGCGCGTTGGGCTCCATCGCATCGTGGCTCGGCGATACCGTTTCGGCGTCCGTGGCGGCGTTGGGCCTGGAGCCGTGCGACTTGCGCCTGCGAAAGCCGGTGCTGACCGATTCCGCAAATGTCATTAAGAGCCCGGGGTCTGACATTGCGGGTCTCTCTCAAGCGCAAGACAAACTGCGAAGTATTCCGTTGGGCGTGACCGATCCCAAGGCGCTTTGCGAGGCGTTGGAATATCAAGTCGAACGCACCATTAGCGGTACGGTGTTCACACTTGCGGAGATTCCTCTGCCCGGCGGCGGCTCCATCCCGCTCACCGTCGATGTCGCCACGCTGGTTGGCGCTCTGGGCGGTGGGTCGTAATGAGTATCCGCATGCGTCTGCGCGAGGAGCGCGCCCAAGCGACGGTTGAGATGGCAGTGGTTACGCCCGTTTTGCTGGTGCTGGCACTCGTCGTGTACAACGTCATGATCTTTGCCAGCGCTGTCGCGCGCTTCGACCGCGTGGTGCCCGACATCGTGTTGGCGCACGCCGTGGCGTCGGAGGGGGAGGGCGACGAAAGCTCTGCCGATGCCTCGGCGACGGTTCAGACTCAAATTCTGAATGCCATGGAAGGCTATGACTTGCAGATCGAAGTGTCGAGCGAGCAAGGCGCGAAGGCATTGGATGGTGGCCTGCTCTCCCTATCCGGTACGTTTAGGACCTACACCTGCACCATGCACTATGAGCCGTGGCCGACTTCTCTCAGCATCGCTGGCGTTTTGCTGGGGGCGCCGACAACGTTGTCGCACGAGCGCGCGGTGACGGTCGATCCATGGCGTCCGGGGGTGGTCATGTGACCGCGGTCTCGTCCTACATCGCCTACGCGCGGGCACTCAACAGGCTGGGTTGGACGCCGGCCGAGTTTGTGGTGGCGGAGTCGTTTGTCGTGCGCCTGCGCGGCATGCTGGGACGGCGTCCGGTTGCCGCCAACGGCCTGCCGCTCGTCATGGCGTTTCCACGCTGTTCTTCGGTCCATACGTGTTTTATGGCCTATCCCATCGACATCGCCTTCATCAATCGCGACGGCAATATCCTCGCGCGCTACGAAAACGTACGTCCCTGGTGTATGTGCTCCTGCCCCGGCGCCTGGGCCGTACTAGAGCGTCCTTCAATCATTGTTTCGACCCCTGCTCTCCAACGCGTGCCGGCGTAAGAGATTGGCGACAGCGGACTTTCGTCATACGAAATTGGGTAAGATGGAGGAGAAGGTGCATGGATGTTGAGATCCATCCGAACGCCAAAAAACACTTGACGGAAAAGCAGGTACTAGGTGCCTGGTTCGCGGTTACTGAGTGCATTCGCCGCGAGTCGGAGGACGAGCCGCCGAGATGGCTTGCCATTGGATGGCTTCCAGATGGTCGAAGTGTGGAACTTGTTGCGGTCGAACTAATTCGTGGATGGCTCATTATTCATGCCCTGTCTCCGGTTCAGAAGAAATTCTGGCAAGAGATCGAGCGAGCTCGGCAGAGGGGTCGATGATGGGCAAGACGTATACGGCCGCTAATGGTCAGGTTGTAACGGATGAAATGATTGACGCGTGGTGCGAGTCGTACGAGCGCGGAGAGTTTCCGGATGGCGAACACACCGTTGGTGGGATCGTGCATGGACGGCCCCCGCTCTCAGGTGAGGGGACGGCAACGCTGTCGGTCAAGATTCCTCTGGGAATGAAGGAGGCCATTCGTCGACGGGCGGCTGCCGAGGGGATGACGCCAAGTGAGTTTGCCCGTGCGGCTCTGAGCGAAAAACTTCTTGCTGCCGGCTGATGCCTCTGACGTGCCGATTTATAGAACCGGGTTGATTTTCAATCTCAACGCAACAGCCTGAACGGACCCCGCGTTTCCGCAGCTAGCGCAACGCGGAAATAGCTCCCGGCACCTGGCCATCACTTCGTTTCCGCAGGTGGAGGGGCTGTGGAGTCCGGTGCCCCCATGCCGCCGCCGCATGCTCCGCCAGCCCGCCGCGCAGCCGTTCCGGACTCAGCGCAACGGGCCCTCCGGCCCATGTCCCGGCCCGCCGCCTATCCCGCCAGCGGCCCCTCGCCCCTCGCGGCCCTGGCCCTTTCGATGCAGCCGGGCGTGAGGTCGAGCTCGCCGGGCGCCAGCTCCTCTATCCCGAACGCGTCCATGAGGGCGGAGGCGTCCTCCCCGAGGGCCATCCGCAGCACGCGCGCCGGCGTCA
>NZ_KN214134.1:393309-432396 GCF_000763055.1 Collinsella sp. 4_8_47FAA
GCGCCCTCCTGGCGCTGTAGAACACCCTGGGCCTCCTCGAGCAGCCGTAGCCCCTCCTGTGCGAGCAGCCGTTGCAGCACCTCGGCCACGCGGAGAGCCTGGGGCAGGCCCCCGACAGGTCCGCGGGCGCGGGCTCGCCGTAGCGCGAGCGCGGCGCGGTGACGTAGCGGTGCGCCGCCACCTCCCTGGTCACGGTCGAGGGCGACCTGCCGAGCTCCGCGGCGATCTCGCGGGCGCTGCGGTTGCGGTCGAGCATCCTCTCGACCGTGTTCCTCTCGTGCCTCGTGAGCCTCCCGTACGACCTTCCGGACGGCTTGGGTCTGGACATGCCGGCCTCCCTCCATCGCGGGCCGGGGGATTCCGGCCCCTCTGGGGTTGCCTACCCGGATTCGCGCCTCAGGACTCAGCGCAACGCGTTGCGCTGAGTCCTGAGGCTGTTGCAATGAAAATGAGAATCAAGGATTTATAGAACCGAGGCTGTGCTCAAAAACTTTTTTAAAATTCTCGGTTGACCGGAACGCGTCCTTGGTTATACTAATCAAGCCTTGAAACAAGGCACACCTCAAATGGCTGGGTAGCTCAGTTGGTAGAGCAGAGGACTGAAAATCCTCGTGTCAGGGGTTCGATTCCCTTCCCCGCCACCTTGAATTGACTAGGACCTCTGCAAAGGGGTCCTTTTCTTTTATGAAGCTCCCGCATGGAATCGAACCCTGTGAGGGCGCGGAGCTGAGTAAACGCGTAAGCGTTTGCCAGCGCAGCTCGCAAGGCGCGTAAGCGCCGCAGCGGTCCGTCCGCGCAGCGCGCGGACGCGATTCCCTTCCCCGCCACCTTGAATTGACTAGGACCTCTGCAAAGGGGTCCTTTTCTTTTATGTAGGGTTCTGCGGAAACTGCGTCCCGGAATTTGGCTTCAGAGTGGGATGCGTTTTCCGCTTTGAGGCCGCTTGGGAAAGCACGACCCGGAATCGCGTCAGAATGGGACGTGCTTTCCTTTTTCGGCCTTTGGCGGAAACTGCGTCCCAGATCCCGCGCTCAGAACGGGATGCATTTTCCGGTTGAGGCCTCGAACGGAAAATGCATCCCAGTCTTTTGCGAAAAACGGGACGCGCTTTCCGGCGCTTACTTCCGACGTGCGTGCACATCTCGGGTCCGCCCGCTCAGACATTCCTCCCGCTTTTGCGCCACTTTACAGACCGTTCGGTCGTCTGTCCGCACGCGCGGGTATACTCAAAACGATACTTTTCCTATGCAATACGATGCAGGCTCGGCCTGCACGATCCGAAGGGGGCAGTGATGGAGAGGATACTCGGCGTTAATCTCTCTGGCTGGTTTATTCCCGAGCCTTGGGTGACCCCGTCGCTATACGCGGCGACCGGTGCATCCAATGCGGCCGAGCTGCAGGAGGCCATGGGCACCGCCGCCTATAACGAGCGCATGCGCCGTCATTACGAGACGTTTGTGAGCGAGGATGATTTCCGTCGCATGGCGCAGATCGGCCTCAACGCCGTGCGCCTGCCGGTGCCTTGGTATGCCTTTGGCTCACAGGAGTCCGATGCCTCCTACATCTCGGTTGTCGATTACATCGACCGCGCGATTGAGTGGGCTGCCAAGTACAACATTCGCGTGCTGCTTGACCTGGCGACTGTGCCCGGTGGCCAGGGCGATTCCAACGATTCGCCCGCCACGCCGGAGGCTGTTGCCGAGTGGCATTCGTCCACTAACGGCCGCCATGTCGCACTTGACGTGCTCGAGCGCTTGGCCGAGCGTTACGGCGAGGCCGAGAGCCTGCTGGGCATTGAGCTGCTGGATACGCCGCAGATGAGTGTCCGTAAGAGCCTCTTCACCATGACGGATGGCATTCCTGCTCACTACCTGCGCAATTTCTATCGCGATGCTTACGAGCTCGTCCGTTCGTATATGCCCGAGGATAAGATCGTCGTTTTCTCGTCGTCGGGGCATCCCAGCGAGTGGAAGCATTTTATGCGCGGCGCCAAGTACAAGAACGTCTACATGGACCTTCACCTGTACCATTACCGCGACGAGCATGCGCTCGACATCACGAGCCCCCGCGGGCTGACGACGGCGATTTCGCGTAACAAGCGCGAGCTTAAAGAAGCGATTTCAACTGGGTTCCCCGTGCTGGTGGGCGAATGGTCGGGCGCGGCGATCTTTGCCAACTCGTCGGTTACGCCCGAGGGCCGCAATGCCTACGAGCGCGTGTTTATCGCCAATCAGCTGGCTTCGTTTGCGCCGGCTGCCGGTTGGTTCTTCCAAACGTGGAAGACCGAGAAGCGCATTGCAGCATGGGACGCCCGCGCGGCGCTCGGTACGCTCGAGCGTGGCATGATTGAATAGGTTGATATGACGCAAAACAGCGCCCATACGGGCAAACTCTATGTGGTCGGCACGCCCATCGGCAACTTGGGCGACCTGTCCCCGCGCGTTGGCGAGGCCTTTGCCGCCGCCGATGTCATCTGCTGCGAAGACACGCGTGTGACGTCAAAGCTGCTGATGCACCTGGGCATTTCCAAGCCGCTTGTCCGTTGCGACGAGAATGTGATCGCCAGCCGCGCCGCCGGCCTGGTCGACCGTCTGCTGGCGGGGGAGACCCTCGCCTTTGCCTCGGACGCCGGCATGCCGAGCGTGTCCGATCCCGGCCAGGCGCTGGTCGAGGCGGCACGTGAGGCCGATGTGCCCGTCGAAGTTATTCCCGGGCCCTCCGCTTGCGTCACGGCGCTCGTTTCGTCCGGCATTCCCTGTGAGCATTTTTTCTTTGAGGGCTTTTTGGGCCGAAAGCACGGCGACCGCGTGCGTCGTTTGCAGCGCCTTGCCGTGGTTCCCGGCGCACTCATCTTCTACGAGTCTCCACATCGCATCGTGGCGACGCTCGAGGCCGTGGCAGAGGTTTTTCCCCAGCGTGAGGTTGCCGTCTGCCGCGAGCTCACCAAGCTGCACGAGGAAGTCTTGCGCGGGCCCGCTGCCCAGCTTGCTGAGGAGCTGCGTGCTCGCGGCGAGGTAAAGGGCGAGATTGCGCTGGTCATCGCGCCGCCGAGCGAGGATGAGGAGGCCGGTATCGTGCCGGTTGGCGCCGCGGCAGCGGATCCCGACGAGGCCCTGCGCGAGGATATCCGCGCCGCGCTCGAGGAGGGGGAGCCCGCGTCTGCGGTGGCCAAGCGCCTGTCTCAGAAGTATTCGCGCCGCAAGCGCGATGTCTATGCCATGGTGCTCGATATGCAATAGATGGAGGATATCCAGCCCTTGCGCTAGAATCATCCTCTGTATGCAACGTTTTTCTGGAGGACAAACCCCATGGATCAAAGCAAGCCTTCGTTCTTTATCACGACGCCCATCTACTACGTCAACGCCGATCCGCACCTGGGCACGGCTTATTCCACCATCATCGCCGACGTTCAGGCCCGTTATCGTCGCTCCGCCGGCTATAACGTCAAGTTCCTGACCGGCATGGACGAGCACGGCGAGAAGGTCGCCGAGGCCGCAGCCAAGCATGGCATGACGCCGCAGGAGTGGACCGACAGCCAGGCCCCGCACTTCAAGGAGCTTTGGAGCAAGCTCGAGATTTCCAACGACGACTTCATCCGCACCACCGAGCCGCGCCAGCATCATGCCGTGCAGTACCTGTGGGAGCGCATGAAGGAGTCCGGTTACCTGTATAAGGGCAGCTACGACGGCTGGTATTGCGTGCCTGATGAGACCTACTTCACCGATACACAGGTCCAGAAGGGCGACGAGGAGTACGGCAGCGTCGGCCAGCACCTGTGCCCCGACTGCCACCGTCCGCTTGAGCGCGTGCAGGAGGAGTCCTACTTCTTTAAGCTTTCCGCCTTCCAGGACAAGCTGCTCAAGCTCTATGACGAGCACCCCGACTTTGTCGAGCCTGCGTTCCGCATGAACGAGGTTCGCAGCTTTGTCGAGGGCGGCCTTAACGACCTATCCGTGAGCCGCACGAGCTTTGACTGGGGCATTCAGGTCCCGTTTGACGAGGGTCACGTGACCTACGTGTGGTTCGATGCGCTGCTCAACTATATGACGGCCGTCGGCTACGGTGTCGACACCGACGAGGCGCGTGCCGAGCTGGCCTATCGCTGGCCCGCGCAGTTCCACATCGTGGGCAAGGACATCATCCGCTTCCACTGCGTCATTTGGCCCGCCATGCTCATGGCCATCGGCGAGGCCCTGCCCGAGCACGTCTTTGCCCACGGCTTCCTGACCGTGCGCAATGCCGAGACCGGCAAGGCCGAGAAGATGTCCAAGAGCCGCGGCAACGCCATCGCTCCGCAGGACGTTATCGATATGTTGGGCGTCGAGGGCTATCGCTACTACTTCATGACCGACGTCGTCCCCGGTACCGACGGTGCCATCAGCTTCGATCGCATGGAGCAGGTCTACAACGCCGACCTGGCCAACAGCTGGGGCAACCTTATCTCGCGTTCGCTCAACATGAGCGGCAAGTACTTTGATGGTTGCGCGCCCGCCAAGCCCGCATCGTTCGATGCGTTCGACAACCCGCTGGCAAAGATCGCCGATGGTCTGGTCGAGCGCTACATGGCCAAGATGGACGTGCTCGATTACGGCGGAGCCAAGGACGAGGTCATGGAGCTCATCCATGCCGCCAACCACTACATCGAGGACTCCGAGCCTTGGGCACTTGCCAAGGACGAGGCCAAGGCTGACGAGCTGGCGTTTGTGATCTACAACCTGCTCGAGGCCATCCGCATTGCCGCCCACCTGCTGATGCCGCTCATGCCTCAGACCTCTGCCGAGGCCCTGCGCCGCCTGTCCTGCGAGGACGAGGCCGCGACCGACGACCTCAAGGGCATTTGCGCTTGGGGCCTGCTTGCCGGCGGTCAGCCTGTCGAGAAGGGCGAGCCGCTGTTCCCGCGTCTGGGCTAAGATGCAGCGCGCCATATCGGCAATTTGCTGTTTAGCTGTAAGGGCATGGCCGCCACGGTCCATGCCCTTTTGTTTCAAGACGCCGCCATCATGCTGAGGAGGCAACCATGACAACTTCGCCTTTGGCAAACCCCACGGCCACCAGGGAGCTGCTGGAGGAGTTTGGCCTTGCGACCAAGCATCGCCTGGGCCAGAATTTCCTGATCGACAACCATGTAATTGAGCGCATTTGCGAGCTTGCCGAGCTTGTAGGCGATGAGCGCGTGCTCGAGGTTGGTCCGGGCGTTGGTACGCTCACGCTTGCGCTGTTGCAGGAGGTGGCGTGCGTCACGTCGATCGAGGCCGATCCCGAGCTCGAGCCGGTGCTCGATGCTCACGCCGCCGACTACGCCAACTTCCGCTTTATCATGGGCGACGCGCTTAAGGTGACGCCGGAGCAGATTGAGCAGGCCGCCGGCGGTGAGCCGACGGTATTTGTCGCGAACTTGCCCTATAACGTGGCGGCGACGATCATCTTGCAGTTTTTTCAGACGATGCCCGCGCTCAAGCGTGCCGTGGTCATGGTGCAAAAGGAGGTTGCCGATCGCATTGCCGCAGTGCCGGGCAACAAGACCTATGGCGGCTATACGGCAAAGCTCGGCCTGTATGCGCAGGTGACGGGTCGCTTTGAGGTGCCGCCGCGTTGCTTTATGCCAGCGCCGCACGTGGACTCGGCCGTCGTGCGTATCGACCGTGTTGACGGCGTGGTGCCCGAGGGGCTCGATCGCGAGTTCGTGGCTCGTGTGATCGACGCTGCATTTGCTCAGCGGCGCAAGACCGTCCGAAATTCCATGAGCGCCAACGGTTTTGCCAAGGACGTGCTCGATGCCGCTTTTGAGGTTTGCGGTATCGCACCCACCACGCGCGCCGAGACGCTCGATGTTGCCGACTTTGTCCGTCTGGCCCGGGAGCTAATCCATGACGCCTAATGCCGAACGCGTGACGTTTACCAAGAAAAAGAAGACGGTTGCTTGTCCCGTGCCCTTGGCGCCGCTTGCCGACACGCATGCACATCTGCTTTCGTTTTGGGGCAAGGATGTGCCCGAGACGCTCGTGCGCGCCAAAGCCGCGGGCGTCGACCTGTTGGTGACGATGTTCGACCCCATTGCCGACAAGCGCAGCGTGGCGGACTATAGCGACTGGCTGGTGCGCGAGATTCTTCCGATGCAGGATATCCCGCAGATCAAGTATCTTGCCGGCGTGCATCCGTATGGCGCGCCGGACTATACCGACGACGTTCATGCACAGGTCGTTGCGGCACTTGATGACCCCTTATGCGCCGGTATTGGCGAAATCGGCCTGGACTACCACATGGACTATGACGACGATATCGCGCCGGCACCCCATAACGTGCAGATTGATTGCATGGCGCGCCAGCTCGAGCTTGCCGTGCGCCGCAATGTGCCGGTGGAGCTGCACCTGCGTCACGAGGACTCGGATGGGGAGCGCACCTCGCACGTTGATGCGTACAACGTGCTTCGTGAGGTGGGCGTGCCCCAGGCCGGTTGTGTGCTGCACTGTTTTGGCGAGGACCGCGCCACGATGGAGCGCTTTGTGGAGCTGGGCTGCTATATCGCCTATGGTGGTGCGGCCACCTTTAAGCGCAACGACGACGTGCGCGAGGCATTTGCGGCAACCCCACTCGATCGAATTTTGTTCGAGACGGATTGCCCGTATATGGCTCCAGAGCCCATCCGCGGTCTTGAATGCGAGCCCGCAATGATCTCCATTACGGCAAACACGCTGGTCAACGATCGTGTCGATCGTACCGGCGAGGATGCTGAGGCAATCGCGCGAGCAGCTTGGGAAAATGCCTGTAAACTTTTTCAAAAATAGTTCTTGCGTTCGCGATGGCGCTCCGTTATTCTAATTCCTGCACGCGGGCGTGGCGGAATTGGCAGACGCGTACGGTTCAGGTCCGTATGGGGGCAACCCCATGAAGGTTCAAGTCCTTTCGCCCGCACCATTAAATTAAAGAGCTCCCAGCAATGGGAGCTTTTTTGTTATGGGCCCTTCACAGGGACTTGAACCTGTGAAGGAGCGAGCGTAAAGAAAACGCGGAGCGTTTTTAGCGAGCTGGCGAGGACGCCGGCAGGCGGCCGAAGCCGGTGCGGATCCGCGAAGCGGATACGCGGACGTCCTTTCGCCCGCACCATTGAATGAAAGAACTCCCAGCAATGGGAGCTTTTTTGTTATGTACGATCTCCTTGTACGGGTATCCTAATGCCAACGTGTGCCTATCAGAGGAGAGACCATGCTGTTGTCCGGTATCATCGCCGCCCTTACCAGCCTTTTGATTCCCATCATCATTCTGTTGCTACTGCTTCCCAACGCCTGCTATGTCGTTGAACAACAGCATGCCGTGATCATCGAGCGCCTGGGCAAGTTTAACCGCATCGTCAACGCGGGCTTCCACATGAAGGTGCCCGTGATCGACCGCAAGGCCGCCACGGTGAGCCTGCGCACCATGAAAAACGGTTTTGGCATCGACGTTAAGACCCAGGACAACGTGACCATCGGCCTTGAGGTCTCTGCTCAGTACCACGTGAGCTATGACATGGGCGCCGGCCCGGCAGATTCGGGTATCTACAAGAGCTACTACATGCTGCAGGAGCCCGTCGACCAGATGCGTGACTTCATCACCGACGCCCTACGCTCTTCGATTCCCGTCTACACACTCGATGAGGTCTTTGCCAAGAAGGATGACATCGCCAAGGATGTCAACGCTACCGTTTCCGAGCAGATGGCCGCCTACGGCTTCACCCTCGTGTCGACGCTCATCACCAAAATCGCACTGCCGACCGAGGTCGAGAACTCCATGAACGACATCAACGCCGCCCAGCGCAAGCGCGCTGCGGCACAGGAGCTCGCCGAGGCCGACCGCATCAAGCGCGTCACCGAGGCGACCGCCGAGGCCGAGGCTATGGAAAAGGCGGGCGAGGGCATCGCCAACCAGCGCAAGGCCATTGCACTGGGTATCAAAGATTCGCTCGAGATCATCCAGGAGACGGGTGTCGGCAATGACGAGGCCAACCAACTGTTCATGTTTACGCAGTGGTCCGAGATGATGACGGAGTTCGCTCGCACGGGTAAAACCTCGACGGTCGTGCTGCCGAGCGACTTTTCGCAGTCGGCCTCTATGTTCGAGCAGATGCTGGCTGCCGGTAAGGTTCAGAACGAGTCAAAGGAGTAGGCACGCGTGAAATACACCGTCGTTTGTGTTGGCAAGCTCAAAGAGCGCTTTTGGAAGGACGCGTGCGCTGAGTACACCAAGCGCCTAGGCGCCTATGCCAAGGTGGATATCCGCGAGGTGGCCGATATCGACCCGGCTAAGGCGGGCGGCGTGGATGCCGCGCGCGACAAGGAGGGGGCGGCAATTCTTGCTGCATTGCCGTCTCGAGCGCATGTGATCCTGCTGGCTATCGAGGGCAAGGAGCGTTCGAGTGAGGAGCTCTCGGCGAGGCTCGACGATCTTATGCTGCGAGGCAGCAGCGACATCGCCTTTGTGATTGGCGGTTCGGACGGCGTGAGCGATGAGGTGCGCGCCCGCGCCGACGAGATGCTCAGCTTTGGACGCATTACCTTGCCGCATAACTTGGCGCGCGTGGTGCTGCTGGAGCAAATCTACCGCGCCTGCAAGATCAGCCGTGGCGAGCCGTATCACAAATAGGTCGGCAATACGAAACAATGGCGTGGGACAATAGCTTTCGTTTTGAAGAGCGTGTCTGAGAGGACTATGAGATATGAAGATTGGATTTGTCGGTTTTGGCAATATGGCGAGCGCTATGGCCGATGGCTGGATCGCTGCCGGTGTAGCTGCGAGCGACATGTGCGCCTGCGCGGGTCGCTACGACGCACTGGTTGAGCGCTGCGAGGCGCGCGGCATGGTCGCCTGCCACGATGCCGCCGAGGTTGTCGCCGCATCCGATATCGTGGTCGCTGCGGTCAAACCGTACATGATCGAGAAGGTATTCGCCCCGCTCAAGGATGCTCTTGCCAAAAAGGTCGTTCTGTCGGTTGCCTGGACCTGGGACAGTGCCAAGTGGGAGCAGGTCCTGCCGGGCGTCGCGCATATCTCGACGGTGCCCAACACACCGGTTTCGGTGGGCGAGGGCGTCATCGCTTGCGAGAAGGCTTCCACGCTTAGTGATGAGCAGAGCGCCGTGGTGCTTGATCTGCTTGGCAAACTCGGTGCGGTGGTCGAGCTCGATACGAGCCTGCTGTTTGTGGGCGGCACGGTGGGTGGTTGCGCTCCGGCATTTGTCGCCATGGCAATCGAGGCCCTGGGCGATGCGGCGGTCAAGCACGGTATTCCGCGTGCCGATGCCTATCGCATTGTGAGCCAGATGGTGTTGGGTACGGCAAAGCTGCAGCTTGCAACTGGCCAGCATCCTGCGGCGATGAAGGATGCCGTATGCTCGCCCGGTGGCGCCACCATCAAGGGCGTCATCGCGCTCGAGGATGCCGGCATGCGCAGTGCCCTGGTCAAGGCAATCGACGCAACTCTCCAGTAAAACCTGCCATTTAGGGACAGGTTTATTTTGGCAGGTTTTTCCTGCGGTTTTGTTGTATGTGCGAAAAGCGCCCCGCAACCGGATCGTTACCGGTTGCGGGGCGCTTGCGTTTGCCCAGATAAAACAGACCAAAATAAACCTGTCCCTTTTTGGCAGGTTAGTCCCAGAAGCTGTCTTCCTCATCCTCGGACTTGGGTCCGCGGTCGACGTACATCTTATGGGTACGCTTCTCCATTACAAAGGCAAGAATCGCAAATAACAGGATGCCGCCGGCGAAAAGGATGGCAAAACCGGTGCGGGTGCCAAACAAAAAGGAAAAAACTGCGTCCATTGGGTGCCTTCTTGCGTAGTTGAGTTGGGTCGTAAACGCTCATAAGTATATACTTGCCCATACATGTACAAGGTTGCAACCTAAATGGAATGTATATCGCCGGAGGATCTAATGCTTGATATCAAGTTTGTTCGCGAGAACCCCGATGCCATCGATGTCGCCATGGCTAACCGCCAGACGTCTTGGGATCGCGAGAAGTTCTTTGAGCTCGACGACGAGCGCCGTGCCGTCATCACCGAGGTCGAGGAACTCCAGGCTACGCGCAATGCCGAGTCCAAGAAGATCGGCGCCCTGATGAAGGAGGGCAAGAAGGAGGAGGCCGAGGCCGCCAAGGAGGCCGTGCGCGCCGTCAACGAGAAGATTGACGGTCTGGCCGAGCGTCGTACTGCCCTCGAGCAGGAGCAGTACGACTTCATGGCTCACCTGCCCAACATTCCTTGCGAGGCCACGCCGTACGGCAAGGACGAGGACGAGAACATCGAGCGTCGCCGCTGGGGCACCCCGCGCGAGTTCGACTTCGACTTTAAGCCGCACTGGGATCTGGGCACCGACCTCGACATTCTTGACTTCGAGCGCGGCAACAAGCTCTCCGGCAGCCGTTTCACCGTTCTCGGTGGCGCCGGTGCCCGCCTGGAGCGTGCCCTCATCAACTTCTTCCTCGATACGCACACCAGCCGTGGCTTCAAGGAGTGGTGGCCGCCTATCGTCGTCAAGCGTCAGACCATGTTTGGCACGGGCCAGCTGCCCAAGTTCGAGGACGACGCCTATCACGTCTCGGGCGACAACTTCCTGATCCCCACCGCCGAGGTCGTGCTTACCAACCTGCACGCCGGCGAGGTCCTCGATGCCGACACCCTGCCGCGCCGCTACACCGCCTTCACCCCCTGCTTCCGCGAGGAGGCCGGTTCCGCCGGTCGCGACACCCGCGGCATCATCCGTCAGCACGAGTTCGACAAGGTCGAGATGGTCAAGTTCGCTAAGCCGGAGGAGTCCGACGAGGAGCTCGAGAGCATGACCGCCGAGGCCGAGTACCTGCTGCAGCAGCTGGGCCTTCCGTATCGCGTGATTAGCCTGTGCACCGGCGACTTGGGCTTCTCTGCCCGTCAGACCTACGACGTCGAGGTCTGGCTGCCGAGCTACAACGCCTACAAGGAGATCAGCTCCTGCTCCAACTGCGGCGACTTCCAGGCCCGCCGCGCCAACATCAAGTACCGCGACCCCGAGAACTTCAAGGGTTCGCGCTACCTGCACACGCTCAACGGTTCCGGCCTGCCGGCCGGCCGCACCATGGCCGCCATTCTGGAGAACTACCAGAACGCCGACGGCACCATCACGATTCCCGAGGTCCTGCGTCCTTACATGGGTGGTCTCGAGAAGATCGAGCCGGTCGCGTAAGTTGGCTGCATAGGGGATATGCAAGGGCGCTCCTTCGGGGGCGCCCTATTTCGTGCGCAGGTCCATACCATGCCGTGCGGACAGCTCAATAGAAAACACACGAACAACTGTTCTGTATACAGCCATCTACCTGCTATGCTTTTGCTAAATAAGAGCGAGAGAAAGGGGACGCGATGGAGCTGTTTGATGATCGGGTGGTTTTGTTTGAGAGCGACGAGGGCGGGGAGTACCTGCTTGTAACGTGTGAGCCGTCTGGCATGGGCGGCCTGGTGGTTCGGCAGACGAGTGAGGGTCCGTTGACACAATGGTGCTTTGAGGAGTCGCCGCATGTGGTCGAGACCTTTGTGACGCACGAGGGACTTGTGGCGCTGGAGCACTTCTATGGAGTTGGGACTTCCAACCAGGTCGCGCGCATGCTGAGCATCTCGTTTGCCGATTATGATTGTGCCCAGCGGGTGAGATCGCTCCTGAGGGAACTTGATGCCAAGTTTGACGTGATCGAAAAGCCAATCGATCGTACGGGGAACAGCGGTATATGCGGAGCAGCATGACAAAACTGCGTTCCACAAAAAAGTTTGAGATTGTGCTTGACTCCAATAAGCTAAAGTGGTTTTATATGTCTTGCGCTGCGGCGTTACCTCAGCTGGATAGAGGGTCTGACTACGAATCAGAACGTCATAGGTTCGAATCCTATACGCCGCACCAATTGAAATTGAAAGCCTCCGGCAACGGGGGCTTTTCTTTTACGTCGGCACTGCCTGGATTCGAACCTCGGTCGAGGCGCGGGCGTAAAGAAAACGCGGAGCGTTTTTAGCCCGCGGGCGAGCGCGCCGGCAGGCGGGCGAAGCCGGTGCGGATCCGCGAAGCGGATGCGCGGAATTCTATACGCCGCTCCAATCGAAATTGAAAGCCTCCGGCAACGGGGGCTTTTATTTTATGGCGGTATCCCATGGATCCGAATCTCGGTCGAGGCGCGGGCGTCTCAATCATCACTTCGTAAAATTTTTCCAAATTGTCGCTTGACCCATCGAGGGGTCACGTGCATAATAATCCGTGCGTTGCGGCGTTACCTCAGCTGGATAGAGGGTCTGACTACGAATCAGAACGTCATAGGTTCGAATCCTATACGCCGCACCAATTGAGTTTTAAGCCTCCGGAAACGGGGGCTTTTCCTTTACGGGGGCATTGCGGAGATTCGAACCTCGTTCGAGGCGCGAGCGTCAAGAAAACGCGGAGCGTTTTTAGCGAGCGGGCGAGTCCGCCGGCAGGCGGGCGAAGCCGGTGCGGATCCGCGCAGCGGATGCGCGGAATCCTATACGCCGCACCAACTGAACTTTAAAGCCTCCGGTAACGGAGGCTTTTCTTATATCGCGATGCGTCGAAGATCGCATCAGGTGGTCAAAATGAGTAAAAATCAAATTTGATAACTTTTTTCGAAAATTGCTTGACCTTTATTCAGTCGATGTGCATAATAATCAACAAGTCGCGGCGTTACCTCAGCTGGATAGAGGGTCTGACTACGAATCAGAACGTCATAGGTTCGAATCCTATACGCCGCACCATTTGAGATTAAAGCTCCCGGCGACGGGGGCTTTTCTTTTACGTAAACACTGCGTGGATTCGAACCTCGGTCGAGGCGCGGGCGTAAAGAAAACGCGGAGCGTTTTTAGCCCGCGGGCGAGCACGCCGGCAGGCGGGCGAAGCCGGTGCGGATCCGCGCGGCGGATGCGCGGAATCCTATACGCCGCACCATTTGAGATTAAAGCTCCCGGCGACGGGGGCTTTTCTTTTACGTAAACACTGCATGGATTCGAACCTCGGTCAAAGGGGACTATTTCTCATCGACTCGTGTAAGATTTCGAGTATGCGCCTCGGTGAGCCCGTGGCGCGCTCTTTCTTTAGACGACCGATCAGGGTGATATTTCGTGGCAGAGCGTCCGACATACAAGCTCCGGTTTCTTGATCCCAAAAAGCGCTTTCCGGCCATGCCCGAGCAGCCTGCGGGACGCTCATATGGCGTGGTCTGGAAACTCTTTGGCGAGGATCAGCATGAATCTTGTTATGTCGTCGAATTCGTTGGCAAAAGTCATGTGTCGCTTTTGGGCTACGTAAGCGTTTCGGGTGAGGTGTACAAGGTGGACCGCCCCGTTAGCGAGGCTCCGCTGCCCAACGATCCCGACATGGAACTGGTCCTTGACGAGTCGGATTCCAGTATTGGTGAGATTATGGTAAGGGAAGCCAGCGGTGCAATGCGCACGTGCGCGCGAACCGTCGGCTCTCCCGAAGGCCCCATGCGCGAGCAGTCCGATCACGAGACATGGAATTCGGCCCGCTCCCTTCCTTACGGCGAGTTCATGGCGTCGATGTTCCTGCGCTACGTGATATTTGCCAACTCCGAAAGCGCTATTGCGAACACGGCGGGCGTCGACGGTCTCGATGCGGACATGCAAAACGTTGTCGACAAGATCAAGCTCGTAAAGTTGCCCGAGCCGGTCGAGGTGTTTTTGGGCTTTAACACGGCACCGCTCCCCGATGCTATCGAGACGCTGCTTTACCGCGTTGACCATGCCGAGAATCCGAGCGGTATCGAGCGCTATGCCGCCACCCTTATGAGCGAGGTCGACTTGCCCCGTCTGCGCACCATTGCCGCCAAGTCCGAAATGAGCCTGGCGCGCATCGACCGGTCAAAGCTGTTTTATCTCAATTTTGATCGTAGCCTGCTGGACCAGGACGAGATTGACATGCTGCTTGCCATCGAGTGCCGTCTCAACCGCCTCTCCGGCATCCTTGAGCGCATCGGGGCCGGATTGGTCCCTGCGGCATCCTCGCCGAGCCTTGAGGGCTGCGCGCTCTTTGATTCGTGGCATATCGCCAAGACGACCAACGATGTTCCCCGACTGCTCGATACGGCCTCGAGCGATAACCCGTGGGGCAAACCGGGTACGGTGGCTTGCCAGCCGGGCGGCGAGTGGGACGTGCGCACCCGTTTTGCGCGAATCGTTGAGGCGCTCAACGTGGTCACGCGGCTCGACTATACCTATCGAGTAAACGTTGCCGAGGGGATTATGCTCGTTCGGTTTGGGCGGTCTGTCGTGGATGCCATGCCACAACGTGAATACGACGCTCAGGATGACGCCTGGCGCGAGCTGGACGAGGACATGCGCGCGATCTGGGCCGCGGAGCACGATGCGCGCGTGGCACTTACGCTTGCGGCAGCGTGTTTTGCCGCGGGCACCTGCATCACGCGCTGCTATGTGCAGATTGCTGCTCCCGACAGTGAGCAGGGCGAGCGCGTTGTCGCAACGTATTTCTTTGGGCGTGCGGCCTATCTGGCCGATTGCGTGCCTGTCGCCAAGGATCTTGAGAGCATGGACATGGACGATATGCCGTGCAAGCGTGTGCTTGAGGCGTATGAGTCAACCGCTCCGGAGACGATTGAGCCTGCGGAGGTTCATGCTCGTCCGCGTGATGACCATCGCACGCTGCCGCCGGCGCTGCGCGATCTGCTACTTGCCGATACGGCTGACGAGTTGGAGGTCATGGAAGAGGACGACGACCCATACGTGGCCCGTGTTGTTGAATTGCGCGAGCAGGCAAAAGTCGACCGTACAGGTGCTTTTGAAGGCTTTTCCCGTCTTGTCGAGGAGTTGGAGGCTAAGTGCGCCGTCGCCGAGCTTTTGGCGACAGGTCCGGTTCAAACGCAGTTTTGTGATAACCAGCTGGTGCGCATGGTGCTACCGGTGTTGGAAGAAGACCGCTCGGTGCGAATCCTTCGTGCGCCCGATGCGCTGTACTTTGCCCAGCACGAGATCTGCAGCTTTTACGCCGAGCAAGAGGACTTTGAACGAGCGCTGCCCGAGGTGCGCCATCTTTACGATCTGGCGCGCTCGTCCATGCAATCGCACTTTGCGCTCATCAACGTGCTTGCGCGTCTGGAGCGCTTTGACGAGATTATCGAGGTGGCGCGCCACGGCCTACGTATTGCCAGCGATCGTTCTGCAATTGGCTACCTGTTCTATCGCTTGGCGTTTGCCTATTGGAATTGCGATCAGCTCGACCTGGCGCTGGCTTGTTACCGTCTAGTGCCGCGCGGCGAGGAGTCGGGCAGCAGCGCGCTGGAAGAAATGCAGGGCCTCATGAACGAGATGGGCGTCAGCGAGCCGCCGACGTTCGAGGAAGCGGTCGAGACCATCCGCACGGCTGGACTTGAGCTGCCGCCAGTGTCCGCCGTGACGAATCAGCTGGCGGATGCCGCCGTGCAACTGGTCGACAACGGCTTCTTTTTCCTTGCACGCGGTTGCATCTTCCAAATGTGGCGCACCATGGGTAACGACGAGCTCGGCTCCCTCAACCGCTCGCTGGGGTAGGGGCGATATAGAGGGGCTGCACCGCGCTATTTGTATCGGCGCGGGCGGGAGGACCCGGCAGGATTGGTAAGGCATAAAGCCGCCGAGCCTGCTAAAACTGTTAAACTCTGCTAAAGTTGCTAAACTTTGTTAAAGTTGTTAAAACTAGCAGAGGAGGGCAGAATGATGAAAGCTGTTAACCCCTTTAAGCCAACGGCGGGCATGAATCCGCCTGAGCTTATCGGACGGGACACTGTTTTGGATGACTTTGCCGAGGCTCTTGAGAATGGTCCTGGTGCCCCCGATCGACTCATGCGCATCTCGGGCGTCCGAGGCACAGGTAAAACGGTGCTCCTTAATGCATTGGGTGACCTTGCACGCAAAAAAGGATTCGAGGTCGTTGACGTTGCCTCCAATGCTGGTTTTTGCAATAGAATCCTCGAGGCTCTGCAGCGAAACGTTCGTCTTGAATCAATCTCGATTTCCCCATCGATTTTAGGGGTCAGCCTTGGCTCCATGGAGATGTCGAAGTCGGCCTCTCATCTGGGCGAGGCGATGTACGATGCTGCGAAGCGCGGTGGTTTGCTCATCACACTCGACGAGATCCAGGATGCCTCAACTGAGGAAATGCGCGAGCTAGGCAATGAGATGCAGCTCTTGATCCGCCAAGGAGCGAATGTCGCTTTCGCTTTCGCCGGGCTGCCGACATCGGTAGATGGCGTGGTGGTGGATGATACGTTGACGTTCCTTCAGCGAGCCAAACATGTTGAACTTACTCGGCTTTCCGATTTTGAAGTTGGCGGATCGTTTGAGGATACGATGAGACGAGCGGGCAAGGAGCTCGACAAAGGTGCCGCTGAGCTATTAACAAAAGCTTCGGCAGGCTATCCCTTTATGGTCCAGCTGGTCGGATATTACGCTTGGCAGGTTGCTGCGCGCAGTGGGGCGGAGAGCGTGAGCGAAGAGGCGGCTCGTAAGGGTATCCAGGCGGCTCTTGATAGCTTTAATGCTATGGTGATTGCCCCAGCGCTGCGCAGGGTGTCGGAACGGCAGTTTCAGTATCTCGCGGCGATGGCTCAATGCGAGGGCGTCGATATCGCCAACGGCGATATCGCCAAGAAGATGGGTTTGTCGGCGAACAAAGTTGGGTCATATCGCAAGCGTCTGATCGATGCGGGGTTGATTGAGCCCGCGGGCTATGGCTGTGTTTCGTTTGCAATTCCGTACATGCGCGATTATCTGTTGGAGACCGTTCGAGAGGACTAATAAAGAATGGGCTGTCCGCGCTGTCGCTGGGGCCGTTCTTGTATCTTTGTCTCAACCTGTAACATCTGGAGGGGATTACGGCCTGCAGATGTTACAGGTTGAGATGATTGACTGAGACGTTTACTGGTAAAAGAGAGGTAAAAGAGGAAACGCCTCAAAATTCCCCTTGCCCAACTTCGGCTGTTTGGTTACTATAGAACGGCTGTTACGGAGAGCTGACCGAGAGGCCGAAGGTGCTCGCCTGCTAAGCGAGTATGCCCCAAAAGGGCATCTGGGGTTCGAATCCCCAGCTCTCCGCCAGTATGACTTTGAAGAAGGGTCCCATTTGGGGCCCTTTTTTATTATCAAGAATGGCAGCTGGGGATTAGAGTCCGAAAGGGCGTGAACATTAGGCAAACACGGGGCGCTTGAAAACGGGGAGACCCAGGCGTGCTCGTGCACCCCGGTGTGGGGTTCCGAGGGGATGGAGTAGAAATATGGTAAAGGTCGGGCTGCGTAAGCCGAATCTAAAGACATCACTCAAGGCAAGAACGACCGGCAGAGCGAAGCGCGCGGTAAAGCGGGCGATAATCCCCGGCTATGGTAAGAAGGGCATGGGGTGGATCAAAAATCCGAAGAAGGCTGCTTACAATGCCGTATACAGCAGAACGACCGTCGGAGTTGGGGATGTCGCTCGCGCCGTTGCTAAATCAGGCGCTCGGAGCTCGGCGTCAAGGACGTCCTCAATTACTGTTTCATCGCATGAAATTACACCTTTGGCGAAGCCTGAACAGAAATCTCTCACTCGAGAGATTACGTCGGTTGACAGGGCAAACAAGGCGCTTTTGCTATGCTTCCTTCTTGGGTGGTCGGGCGCTCATAGGGCGTATGCACGGATGTGGGGTAGCTTCTTTCTATATCTCTTTACCTTTGGCCTTTTTGGATTTGGTTGGCTGTTTGATATTGTGACACTACTGATGAGACGCTCCGAGCTAAGGCGTCTCGGCGACAGTGATCAGACTCAACAGCAAGCGCCATGTTCCGTTGATTCTACATTCGATCGAAATGTCGCCGACTCCGGAAATTGGGAACAGCGTGGAGATGGGGAGGCTGCGGCTCGGCTAGAGCTTCAACGTAAAAACCGTGCCTATATGGAAGAAAACGGCATCGACGTGGAGATGTTTACCGAGGAAAAGGTCGCGGCGGACGCCTTGCGAACCATTGAGTCGGTATGCCCGTGCATGCTTAGGTTTGACCGAGGCATGAGCGAAGAGGAGCCAAGCATCAGCTTTTGCTCTCCAACAAAGACGGGGAAGATGCCCAAGAATGTCGTCGAGGCCCGCATTTACCATCAGGACGTGAAGCTATTGATGGATTCCCACGGCTTCGAATTGCCGGAGTATGGTGACAGCATCAATGTCATGATTAGTTATCTAGCTGATGGGCGCATAAATAAAGTCGATATCCATGGGTTCCATAATGGCCGCTCCGTTAGTGTTTCCATTCGCAGGCGGAGCGACGATCTTGTTATGACGAGTGCGGGCACCATCGGAGAAACGGGTGCCTGGCAATCGCTGTGTCCTGGGGCAGACCCCTCAGCTGGGGATCTTTTCAGGGCCTTGACCAAGGAGGTCGAAAGGATCTACTAGCATGCCCGGTGGACCCGTTTTCAAGGTCCGAAAAGACACAGCGAAGGTAAACGGCTAGCAATGTCGCTTTGGTGATTCTGACGCATCCCGTTTAAGAGGTATTCAAAAAGAGGCGCCCGTTGGACGCCTCTCCAATCTCAAATGTAATGTTCCCCCAGCCCTACATCTCAGGAGCCTTGGCTACGGTCTCGCTCTCTGCCGCAAGTGGGCGGTTGTCGATGCGGCGGCCCAGGCGGTCGAGCTTCACAAGGAGCCACTCAATGGGATTCGGCCCTGCGCCTTCCTCGTCGGCAACCAGGTCCATAACGGCGATTTTGGTGCCGTCCTGCTTGAGAGTAACGCTGCCCACCTTGTCGCCCACATGCACCGTGCCCGAAAGATCGTCGTAGCTAACCTTTTCGGTCACCTCGCCGGCAAGGGAAAACACGGTCGCTTGCGCCGTAGGATCGGCGAGTGTGGCGTCGATTGTCTTATCCGTCCAGTCGGTTTGGCCAATGCGCGCCATAAGCGGGTTGCCGTTCGCGGTCTTTTCCTGCGTGTTGGCGATTGCGACCGTCACCTTGTGGCCGTAGTACCAGTTGGCAAGGGTGGCGGTATCGGTAAAGCGCTGATCGGTGGTGGTGGAGTTCAAAATAACGGTGTAGATCTCGTCGCCGTCGCGGTTGTAGGCGCTCGTAAAGCAATAGCCCGCGTCGTCGGTGGTGCCGGTCTTGCCACCGATGTTGCCATCTTGGCCCAGCAAATAGTTATGCGTGTCCATGGAATGCGAATGGTCGGTGCCGTCGGCGCCCGTGACCTCGATCCAGGAATCCTCGCTCGCTACGACCTCGCGGATCGTGTCGTTTTTCATGGCCTCCTGCATCATCAGCGCCACGTCATGTGCGGTTGAGTGCATATCGCCAGCCCACTCATCAAAGTCCAGACCATGCGGGTTTTCAAAAAGCGTACCGGTACAGCCGAGCTTCTTAGCGCGCTCGTTCATGGCCTTCACAAATGTGGCCTCGGCGTCTTTGGTCTTAGGGTCGATCTTCTTGCCCACATATTCGGCGAGCACGATGGCGGCGTCGTTGCCCGAGGGAATCATCAGGCCGCGCAGCGCCTGCTCCACGGTAAGCTCGTCGCCTTCGAGCAAGCCGGCGGTCGAATTGCCCACGGTGGCTGCGGCGTTGCTCACCGTGACCTTCTCGTCCATCTTGCAATTCTCGACGGTTAGGATTGCGGTCATGACCTTGGTGATCGAGGCAATCTTGACCTGCTCATCGGCGCCGCGCCCATAGTAGACGGTGCCGTCTTTGCCCATGACGAGGGCATTGGTCGCATCGATATCGGGCAGGTTTTCGGCCGTGATGCCGCGCGCATCGGCGGTTTTGCCGCAAACATTGTCGGTCGTGAGCACTTGGGCGCCGGCGACGGTGGGCACGCCAGCGGCAAGGGCGATAGCGCAGACAAAGCTGGCGGCAAGCTGGGCTGAGCGCTTTGCAAAAGGGGTGAGGGACTTCACGGATTTCGCTTTCGACGGGATGGTCTCTTCTGGAACTAGAGTATATCGTTTGCCGGCGTCGGCGATCATCGCGTGCGTGCGTGGCCCACATCCGCTCCCGAACGGGCACAAGGGCGCTTAAGGCCGACTTAATCACCCACGCTTGTTGTGTGTGGCGTGCGTCGCCTCGGGCATAATGGAGCGCGAGAGGAGCACGCATGAACGAGCGCATACTGGTAGTTGATGACGAGAAGGCCATCGCCGACTTGGTTGGTATCTACCTTACAAAAGAGGGCTTTGATGTCCAGATTGCCTATAGCGGGGCCGATGCTGCCAAGGCGATTTTGGAGCAGGAGTTCGATCTGGCGCTGCTTGATGTCATGCTGCCCGATATCGATGGGTTTGAGCTGCTGCGTACGATCCGTTCCAGCCATACCTATCCCGTGATCATGCTGACGGCGCGCGATGCCCAGCAAGACAAGATCGGGGGCCTTTCGCTTGGCGCGGACGATTACGTGGTTAAGCCGTTCCGTCCGCTGGAGCTCATCGCGCGCGTGCACGCTCAGCTTCGCCGCTACACCAGCTACGGTAGCCGTGCACAGGCGGCCGAGTCGCCGACCATTCAGCTCGACGGCTTGGAGATCAACCGCGATGCTCGTTCCGTGACAGTGGACGGTTCACCGGTTCGCCTCACGCCCACCGAGTATTCAATCTTGCTGTATCTGGTCGAGCATCGCGGCAGCGTGGTGGCCGTGGAGGACCTGTTCCGCGCGGTGTGGAACGAGGACTTTATGCCCGGCTCCAACAATACGGTGATGGTGCATATTCGCCACTTGCGCGAAAAGATCGGCGACGACGCACAAAAGCCACGCTTTATCAAAAACGTCTGGGGCGTCGGCTACATCATCGAATAACGCTTTTCGCTTGTGAGGATCTTGATATGACAAAAGGCGATAGGCAAGCGTTCGAGGTGCCCGATCGGCTCTTTGAATACGTGAGGTCGGTCGTCGACAACCGCGCGCTTGCAACGGTGCTGCTCTTTTTGCTGAGCCTGCTGCTGATTGGCATCGACAACATCGTCGGAATCTTGGCGGTGCTGCTTGTCGGCTTTTTGCTGATCGATCGATTTGAGATCGTGTGCCGCTGCGTGGTGATTGGCGGCGCCGCGTGGGCCATGACGTTGGCGATTGGCGCCATGGCGCTCGGCGGCATCGAAGGGCCGGTGCTGTTCGATGCCGGCTTTGTATTCAACATGCTTGGCTTTGTGCTGGCGCTTGCCGCGTGCGTGCTGTTCTTGTGTGGCCGCGCCCTGTACTACCAGGGCTACGAGCAGGGCGAGCAGCATGCCGATTGTGTGCTGGCCGCTCGTATTCAAGATCGCCTGATCGATCACCCCGACACCTGGGATAACATCGACGGCGACTTCTTGGAGGTCGAGGGCGCCCTTAACCGCGTGCGTGACCGTGAGCGCAAGGTGCAGCAAGCTCTGCGTGACGAGTCGCATCGCAAGGACGATTTGGTCACGTACTTGGCACATGACCTACGCACCCCGCTTGCCAGTGTGGTGGGCTATCTTTCGCTGCTGCAAGAGGCTCCCGAGCTGCCGGTTGAGCAACGTGCGCACTTTACGGGCGTGGCGCTCGACAAGGCGCACCGGCTCGATACGCTCATCGAAGAGTTCTTCGATATCACGCGCTTTGACTTCCACGATATCGTGCTCACGCGCGGCTATGTTGATCTGGGGTTGCTGCTGGCTCAGGTGACTGACGAGTTCTATCCCATCCTCAACGAGCAGCATAAGGAAGTCCAAGTTGATATTCGCGAGGACCTGACGGTGCTCGTGGATGGCGACAAAATGGCTCGCGTGTTCAACAACATCATGAAAAACGCTATTGCCTATAGCTATGAGGGCTCGACCATCACGATCGAGGCCAGACGCCGGGACGGCGGTGGCGTGCGCGTGCGCTTTATCAATCAGGGCGATCCCATCCCTGAGGCAAAGCTCAAGGTGATCTTTGAGAAGTTCTATCGCCTGGATGCGGCGCGTGCGACCAATCGCGGCGGCGCTGGACTGGGGCTTGCCATCGCCAAGGAGATCGTATGCGCGCACGGCGGTACCGTTGCATGTGAATCGACGCCCGAACACACGATATTCACCATCGAGCTGCCCGCCGCATAGCCAGTGTGCCCTTACAAACACTTGACAATGCGCTCACGTGCATATGAGCCGCGATTCCTACTATCGATACTGCTGAATTGATATTGATGTGGAGGTATGCGGTATGACGGCTGCTGCGGCTGTGGAGCCCACGGAGCTTGAAGAACTCATGAAAGCGCAGGCCGAGGCCGCGCACGAGCGCGAGGTTGGGGATGCGACTCGCCCCACGGCAGAGGATCTTGCCGCCTCGCCGACGCGAATCGATGTTGAGGGCCTCGACCTGTTCTATGGCGACCACCATGCGCTCAAGGACGTGAATATCAAGATCCGCGACAAGCAGATTACCTCGTTCATCGGGCCTTCGGGCTGCGGAAAGTCCACGTTGCTGCGCTGCTTTAACCGCATGAACGACGGCATCAAGGACTGCCGCATCGAGGGCAAGATTGCGCTCGATGGTCAAGATATCCTGGGCGACTACGACATCTGCCGCCTTCGCCAGCGCGTGGGCATGGTGTTCCAGCGCCCCAACCCGTTTCCCATGAGCATCTACGACAACGTCGCGTATGGTCCGCGCGGTATGGGTGTGCGCGATCGCGCTGCGCTGGATGAGCTGGTCGAGGACTCCCTTCGTCGCGCTGCGCTATGGGATGAGGTCAAGGACAAGCTCAAAGAGTCGGGTCTGGGTCTTTCGGGCGGCCAGCAGCAGCGTCTGTGCATCGCCCGCGCACTTGCCGTGCAGCCCGACATTCTGCTGATGGACGAGCCGACCTCGGCACTCGACCCTGTGTCGACGCTGGTGGTGGAGCAGCTGGCCTGCGAGCTCAAAGAGACCTGCACGCTCGTGGTCGTTACGCACAATATGCAGCAGGCGGCGCGTATCTCCGATTCGGTCGCATTCTTTTTGCTGGGTGAGCTGGTGGAGCACGCGCCCACCGCGCAACTCTTCAAGAATCCGACCGATCCGCGCACGGCGGATTATTTGACGGGGCGTTTTGGCTGATACCATCTAGTGAAGGTACCTTTAGGGTTAAGATGCGGTCATGCCGGCCGCAAAGGGGTTCAACATGATCTATTACGTCGAGGACGATGACAACATCAGGGATTTGACGGTCTATGCGCTGCGCAAGCAGGGGATTGAGGCCGAAGGCTTTTCGTGCGACGGTGAGTTTAAGGCTGCCGTGGCGCGACGGGTACCCGATGCCGTCCTGCTCGACATCATGCTGCCCGATACCGATGGCTTGGCGATTATGCGTCGACTGCGTGCCGATCGCCTGACGGCGACGGTGCCCATCATGATGCTTACCGCCAAGGATACCGAGCTCGACAAGGTGATGGCGCTCGATGGCGGTGCCGACGATTACCTGACTAAACCGTTTTCGCTCATGGAGCTCGCCAGCCGCTGCCGCGCACTGCTGCGTCGCGGCGGCATGGTCAAACAGGCAAGCGATGTGCTCAGCGTGGGCGACATTGTGCTCTCGCCCAGCCATCGTGAGGTGACCGTTGCCGGCGAGTCGCTTAAGCTCACCCTGCGCGAGTTCGACCTGCTCGAGTACCTCATGCGCAAGCCCGGCGTGGTCTTTACCCGCGAGTCGTTGCTGCAGAGCGTGTGGGGCTGGGACTTCGACGGCGGTTCGCGCACTGTTGACGTGCACGTGCAGACGCTTCGCCAAAAACTGGGCGAGCATGCCAGCGCCATCGAGACCGTGCGCGGCGTGGGCTACCGCTTGGCCGAGCCTTCTGCCGGTGATGGTGCCGAAGGTGACGTCACCGCGGCCACCGCATCGGAGGAGTAACCCGTGGTCTTCGCCCCCCAGGGAAAACATACGCTGTCGCACCGCGTTTTTGTGACGATCTTTGTCTGCGCCATGGCGGTTATCGTGGCGTTTACGGTGCTGGGTGCGTTCTTTGTGCAAAACACCTTGGCGGATGCCACGAGTGCCAATCTGGCGCAGGAAACCGAGCTCATTGCTGCCGCCCTCGACGAGCAGCAGGAGCCCATCCCGTTCTTGCGTAGCCTCGATCGCGAGGACTTGCGCATCACGCTGATTAACAAGGATGGATCGGTTGCCTACGACAACGAGGCGTCGCCTTCCACACTGCCCAACCATGGCGATCGCCCCGAGGTCATCGAGGCCTTTGAGAATGGTTCGGGTTCCGCGGAGCGCGCAAGCTTTACGCTCGACGAGATTATGCTGTATCGCGCCGTCGCCCTTGATAACGGCCAGGTTGTCCGCTTGGCGCAGGCCCAGCCTGGCGTTGCGGCGATTTTGCTGTCGATGGTGGCGCCGATGCTGCTTATCGCAGCAGCGGGCGCGGTACTCTCGTTTTTTATGGCGCGCCGCGAGTCCCGTGCCATCATCGCGCCGTTGCAAGAGGTGGATTTGGACCACCCACGCCGTAGCTATGAGCACGCCTATGCCGAGATGGTCCCCATGCTTGAGCGTATCGAGTCGCAGCGCCAGGAACTCAAGCGCCAAATGGCGGTGCTAGCGGACAACGACCGTATGCGCCGCGAGTTCACGGCGAATATCACCCATGAGCTCAAGACGCCGCTTACGGCGATTTCGGGCTATGCCGAGCTCATCGCAAACGGTATGGTCGAGGGCGAGGGCGACCTGCGCAACTTTGGCGGTCGCATCTATCGCGAGGCGGGCCGCTTGGCAGCGCTTGTCAACGATATCCTTACGCTGTCTAACTTGGACGAGGCCGAGCGTGCAACTGAGGGCGAGGCGGTGCCCATTGGTTCCACGGAGCCTATTGAGCTCTCGCGTGCCATCTACGCGGTTGAGCAGCGTCTTGAACAGGTCGCCCGTCAGGCGAATGTGACGATAAGTCATGAGACCAAGCCTGTGGTCATCGAAGGCGTGTCGCGCTTGATTGACGAGCTCATCTATAATCTGGCGAGCAACGCCATCCGCTACAATCGACCCGGCGGTGCGGTTACGCTGCAGTGCGGCACCAACGACGAAGGCCATCCGTTCCTTGCGGTCGCCGACACGGGAATCGGTATCGCGCCTGAAGAACAGGGCAAGGTATTTGAGCGGTTCTATCGCGTGGACAAGAGTAGGTCCAAGGCGCGCGGCGGAACCGGTCTGGGGCTTGCAATTGTCAAGCATGCGGCCCTGTATCATCACGCCACGCTCGATCTGTCGAGCGAGTTGGGCGTGGGAACCACCATTACGGTGACGTTTCCCATACGGCAGGACGAGCCATTCGCATAGCGATACAACATAGATATTGATGCAGACGCCGCATTTGACTTTCGGGTGCGGCGTTGTTGTGCAATTTTACGATTGCTTCCGACATTTTTACAGGAGAGCCTGTTTCTTATGTATAGAGTTTGGTCTCGGTAAAAAGATGCGATAACATACGGACAGTTTTGTCAATCCGAACTGGGGAAATGAAAGGCAAGCTGCATGACCCTTCTCGAACTGTTCCAGCTGCTGAAGAAGCACCTTCAGCTGGTCATCACCCTTCCGGTGGTCTGCGCGATCGCCATGGGCATCGTGTCCTTCGTTGCGATGGACAACACCTATACCGCGACGACGAGCATGTACATTCTCGCCAAGACCGACGATAGCGGTCAGATGAGCTACAACGATCTCTCGGCGAGTCAGATGCTTTCCAACGATATCGCCACGCTGCTGGATAGCGATAGCGTTAAGAGCGGCGCAGCCAATGAACTGGGCCTCACCGATCTGGATGACTACAAGGTGTCTGTTTCCTCCGAGACCACCACGCGTGTCATTACGCTTTCGGTTACCGGCACCGATGCCAAGGAGACGGCTAAGGTCGCAAAGGCCATGGCCAGCTCGGTGAGTACGGTCGCTCAGAACGTCGGCGCTGCCCAGAGCATCAACGTTATCGACGAGGCTAAGACTCCCGAAGTCCCCAGCGGCCCCAAGCGTATGCTGTACGTTGCTGTCGCGTTCCTCGCGGGCATCTTTATCGCAGTTGCCTATGTCGTTTTGGCAGACATGCTCAACACCCGCATCCGCGGTGCCGAAGAGGCAGAAGAGCTCCTGGGCATTCCCGTTGTTGGCCGAATTCCGGCTATGAAAGGTGGTAAATAGGCATGGCTAAGGCAAAGAACACCGATAAGCTCGTTGTACAGAATGCCGCCAAGACCCTTCTGGCCAACATCCGCTTTGCGAGCGTGGACGACCCCATTCGCACCATCACCGTTACGTCCTCGATTCCCAACGAGGGCAAGTCTACGGTTTCCATCAACCTTGCCCAGGCTATCGCCACCAGCGGCAAGAGCGTCCTGCTGGTCGAGGCTGATATGCGTCGCAGGTCCCTTGCCGATATGCTTGGCGTCCGCTCCCGCGGCGGACTCTATGCAGTCCTTTCCGAGCAGGTTTCTATTGACCAGGCGATTGTCGAGACGGGGCAGAAGAACTTCTACTTCCTCGATGCCGAGCCGCATATTCCCAATCCTGCCGACATCATCGTCTCTCACCGCTTTGCCAAGCTGGTAAAGGCACTGTCCGCCAAGTTCCAGTACGTTATCTTTGATGCTCCCCCGGTCGGCACCTTCATCGATGCTGCCGAGATCGCAAGTCTGACCGACGGTGCGCTTTTTGTCGTGCGTGAGGATTTCACCAAGCGCGAGGAGGCGCTCAACGCCATCGGTCAGCTTAAGAAGTCCGAGAAGGTCAAGCTCATCGGTACCGTTATGAACTACTGCGAGACCGAGACCAGCGAGTACTACTACTCCTACTACACCAAGGACGGTAAGAAGGTGAAGAAGGGCTCCGACGATCAGGGGACTTCCAAAAAGGGCATCTTCACCAACCGAGCAAACGTTTAGTTGATTAAGGCTGACCTATGCGTGACATTCATTGCCATATCTTGCCGGGTGTAGACGACGGCGCCGCCGATCTCGATGAGAGCTTGGCGATGCTCGAGGCTGCCAAGCGGGCCGGTGTAACCAGAATCGTTTGCACTCCTCACTGCCGTGATCCCTATTTTGATTACGACAAGATGTGGGATGCCTTTGAGCTGCTGCGTGATAACGCTGACGGTTTTCCGCTCCAGATGGGCTTCGAGGTCAACCATCGAAAGCTCGTTGAGCTTGGTATCGATGCCGCGGAGCACTTGCATTTCGATGGGACCAACGAGTTTCTGCTCGAACTTTCGACGCATGCCGATGCGTATGCGTTTAGAGAGTACGAGAACACGATTTACGATTTGCAGTGCCGTGGCTACCAGGTGATCATCGCTCATCCTGAGCGCTATCGTGCGGTTCAAAAGGATGTAAGCGTGGCGGAGCGTCTGGTCGATATGGGCTGCAAGCTGCAGGCTTCGGCGGACTTTATTGCCGGCGGTCGCTTTGGTCGCGAGAAAAAGCCGGCACAGCGCCTGTTCGATCAGAACCTGTACAGCTTCATCGCGAGCGATGCCCATAACGTGGGTCATTACGACTGCCTGGCGAAGGCTCGCGCGAAGTTTAGCGTACGCGGAGCTCATTTTCGCTAAAATCTGTCCCTAACGTTCGCATTGAATGAAAGGGCAGCCATGGATATCCAACTTAAGACGGGATGCTTTGATGACGCGGCGTTGGTGCGCCGCGTCGTTTTTATGGACGAGCAGGGCTACGAGAATGAGTTCGACGCTATCGACGAGGATCCAAACTGCATTCATGTGACGCTCTATGTAGACGGCGAGCTTGCCGGTTGCTCGCGCGTGTTTCCCGAAGAGCTTGAGCGCGTGGCTGACGCAGAGGCCCCGGTGTTGCCGGCATGCGACATGGACGAAGGCGTTGCGGCGGGGGAGACCTACATTATGGGGCGCGTCGCCGTGCTGCCGGCTATGCGTCGTCGCGGACTGGCGAGTGCGATCGTGGAGACCAGTGCTTCGTGTGCACGCGATGCCGGCGCCAAGCTTATTAAGCTGCATGCGCAGGAATACGTGCTGCCGCTCTATGTAAAGGCGGGCTACACGCAAATTGCCCCGGTAGATTACGAAGACGAGGGCCAGTCCCATGTCTGGATGGCCAAGCGCGTAGATGGCAGATAGGGACGTTCCTTTTCTGCCGGCAGCTGGGGACACTCCTTGGCAATTGACGCATTGGAGCGCTCGGACATACAGTTTTTCGATTCCGTATGTATATATGCGCGCTATTGGGTTATAAAATCTAAGTCTGAACATAGCAGGTCTGCGATGCGGCTCGGGCAACCGGGCCGTTTTTGCGGACGGGGGTAGCGCGAAAGGACTGCACATGCGTCAATTTAAGACCGAGAGCAAAAAACTGCTCGACCTCATGATCAACTCCATCTACACCAATAAGGAAATCTTCCTGCGCGAGCTTATCTCTAACGCGAGCGACGCCGTCGACAAGCTCAACTTTAAGAGCCTGCAGGACCCGAGCGTCAAGATCAACCAGGGCGACCTAGCTATTCGCGTCTCTTTCGACAAGGATGCCCGCACCATCACGATCTCGGATAACGGCATTGGCATGACCGCCGAGGAGCTCGAGCGCAACCTGGGCACCATCGCCCATTCCGGCTCCGAGGAGTTTAAGACCGAGAACGCCGAGCAGCAGGGCTCCGATGTCGACATCATCGGTCAGTTTGGCGTGGGCTTCTACTCGGCTTTTATGGTCGCCAGCCATGTGAAGGTCGTCAGCCGCGCCTATGGCGAGGATGTCGCCCATGTGTGGGAATCCGACGGTCTTGAGGGCTACACCATCGAGGACGGCGAGCGCGCCGAGCACGGTACCGATGTCATCCTGACGCTGCGCGAGAACGAGAAGCTCGATGCCGACGGCGAGGCCGAGACCTACGATCGCTTCCTGACCGAGTGGGGTCTCAAGAGCCTGATTCAGCAGTACAGCAACTATGTGCGCTACCCGATTCAGATGATGGTGTCCAAGAGCCGCCAGAAACCCAAGCCCGAGGACGCTGGTGACGACTATAAGCCCGAGTACGAGGACTATCAGGAGCTCGAGACCGTCAACTCCATGACGCCGATCTGGAAGAAGCGCAGCTCCGATGTTGAGCAGAAGGACTACGACGAGTTCTACAAGTCTACGTTCCACGACTTTGACGATCCTGCGCGCACCATCAGCTTCCACGCCGAGGGCACGCTCGAGTACGACGCCCTGCTGTTTGTGCCGGGCCGCGCGCCGTTCGATCTGTACAGTAAGGACTACGAGAAGGGCCTGGCGCTCTACAGCTCCAACGTCCTGATCATGGAGAAGTGCGACGACCTGCTGCCTGACTACTATAACTTTGTCCGCGGCGTCGTGGATTCTGCCGACGTGTCGCTTAACATCTCGCGCGAGACGCTGCAGCAGAACCGTCAGCTCAAGGCCATTGCCAAGCGTGTGGAAAAGAAGATTACCGCCGACCTTGAGGATATGCGTGACAACGACCGCGAGGCCTACGAGAAGTTCTTTGAGAACTTTGGCCGCGGTCTTAAGTACGGCATCTACTCGAGCTATGGCATGAAGGCCGATGAGCTCGCCGATCTGTTGCTGTTCTGGTCTGCCAAGGAACAGAAGATGATTACCCTGGTCGAGTATGCCAAGGGCATGCCCGGGGATCAGAAGGCCATCTACTACGCCGCCGGCGACTCGCGTGAGCGCTTGGCCAAGATGCCCGTGGTAAAGGGCGTGCTCGACCGCGGCTATGACGTGCTGCTGCTGACGCAGGACGTGGATGAGTTCACCTTCCAGGCTATGCGTGAGTACGTTGCCGCCGATATGCCCAAGATCTACGAGGACGATGCCGCCCGCGAGGCTGCCGAGAAGGCCGTGGCCGATGGTGCCGAGCCCGAGGTTGAGGATCGTCACCTGGAGCTCAAGAACGTCGCAACCGGTGATCTTGACCTGGCGACCGAGGACGAGAAAAAGGAGGCCGAGGACGCCACCAAGGAGAACGAGGACCTCTTTAACGCCATGAAGGAGGCACTCGGCGACAAGGTCGAGAAGGTTGCCGTCTCCGCGCGCCTGACCGATGCCCCCGCTTGCATCACCACCGAGGGTCCGCTTTCGCTTGAGATGGAGAAGGTACTCCAGAAGGGACCCGAGGGCGCGCCCGACGGCATGCCCAAGAGCCAGCGCGTGCTCGAGCTCAACGCCAAGCACCCGGTCTTTGACAAGCTTGTCGCTGCCCAGAAGGCAGGCGACGCCGACAAGATCAAGCAGTACTCTGGTCTGCTCTACGATCAGGCCCTGCTGGTCGAGGGTATCCTCCCCGAGGACCCCGTTGCCTTCGCGGCGGCTGTTTGCAACTTGATGTAGTTCGGGGATACGGCACCGTAACTAGATTAGAACGAGAGTGGATAATCTCCCACTTTTGGCTCGAATGCGGGCTTGAAGTGGGAGATTTTCCACTCTCGTTTCCTTTTGAATGATCCCTTCGTCCCCAAGGGATCATTTATTTGTGCGGGTTGTGGTTTTGTGACCTGCTGAAATTTAGGATACTGTACATCTGTACGTTAACTCATCTTCGTAGTATATTGCTACCCGCAAAACTCAACACCATTGTGCTTTGAGACGTTAAAGCGCCTACTACAATGGTTGTCGATAGTACGATTCGATTTAACGACAGGATGGATGGTCCAAGCGTGAGTCTCGGCAGCAAACTATCCAATGCAAAGGTGTCCTTTGCGATATTTAAGCGCGACATTAAGCGACTGCTTGTGAACCCCGTCGCCCTGGTGGTTACCCTAGGCGTGTGCGTTATTCCCTCGCTGTATGCCTGGTATAACATCGTGGCAAACTGGGATCCGTATGGAAACACCCAAGGCATCAAGATTGCTATCGCCAACAACGATCGAGGCACCCAAAACGACTTGGTGGGTGAGCTCAACGCTGGCGACAAAGTGGTCGACCAGCTCAAGGAGAATCATCAGTTGGGCTGGACGTTCGTCGACTCGACGGCCGATGCCAAGGAGGGCGTCGAGAGCGGCGAGTACTATGCCGCTATCGTGATTCCCAAGAACTTCTCGGATAACCTGGTTTCGATGCTCGACGGCAACTACCATCAGCCCAAGCTCACGTACTACGTCAATGAGAAGAAGAGCGCCATTGCGCCCAAGGTTACCGATACCGGTGCAAACACCATCGAGGAGCAGATCAACTCGGAATTTGTCTCTACGGTAGGCAAGACTGTTGCCGGTATCGCCAAGGATGCCGGAGTCGATTTAAAGGACAAGGCAACCCAGACTCAGGATTCGTTGGCCGGTTCGGTATCAGAGGCTTCCGATACGTTGGGCGAAGTGCGTGATTCGATTGGCGACATGAATGCCGCCATCGATAAGACGAGTGGTTCCATTGCCTCGGCAGATGCGGCACTTGCCGGTCTGCAGGGTCAGGCGCCGTCGCTGACGCAGGCGATCTCCCAGGGCAATGACCTGCTGGGCGAGGCTCGCGCCACGGCGGGCAACTCTGTCGCCTCGCTCTCCAAGGCGCTCTCGGAAGGCAGCCTTGCGCTCACCAAGACGTCAGCCTCCGCAAACGCTGCGATTGGCAAGCTGACGGGCACGGTCGCATCTACGACTACCCGTATCGACAACTCGCTTGAGTCTCTCCAAGCGACGATCGACCACAATAAGGCCGTTATCGGGCACTTGGAAATTCTCGTCAATGACACGTCGACAGGTTCCAAGGAAATTGACGCGCGCATTGTATCGATCATCGATTTGCTCTGCGAGCAGAATGAAAAGCTTCAGAGCATCAAGGACGGTCTGTCTGCGCAGTCGAGCGCCATGGCGAATGACGCTGCGGCTGTCTCGGGTGCCAGCGACGCTATCAATAATGCAATTCAGACCGGTGCGACCAACCTTGGCCAGGCTCAGACGGACCTGGGTCAAAACGCGCTGCCGAAGGTCTCGAGCGCACTTGATTCGTTTGCCGCCGTCTCGGGTGATCTGACGGGAATCGTGTCTGGCCTCACGCCTACTATTGCAAGTGCGCGCGGTACACTTTCGCAACTCAACGCCACGCTCGGTCAGGCCAAGACCACGCTGTCCCAGACCGATGCCTCGCTTGCCAAGGTCCAGGACAAGCTCGCAACCGCCGCCAACGACATCGCGGCGCTACAGACCTCCGAGTCCATGGGCGAGCTGGCCGGCCTGATGGGCGTCGACGTCGATGATGTTGCAGACTTCATGGCATCTCCGGTCGAGCTGACCTCAAAGTCAATTTACCCGGTCAAGAGCTTTGGTTCGGGCATTGCCCCGTTCTATACCAATCTGGCGCTGTGGGTGGGCGGCTACGTGCTTATCGCTATCTACAAGCTCGAGGTCGACCGCGAAGGCATCGGCAGCTTTACCGCGCGTCAGGGCTACTTTGGCCGCTGGTTGCTCCTGGTGATCCTGGGCGCGTTGCAGGCCATCATCGTTACGGTAGGCGATCTGGTGATCGGCGTGCAGTGCGTCAGCCCGCTGCTGTTCGTGCTGGGCGGCATCGCCATCTCGTTCACCTACGTCAATATCATCTATGCGCTGTCCACCACGTTTAAGCATATCGGCAAGGCTATCGGCGTCATTCTGGTTATCGTGCAGATCCCGGGTTCGTCGGGCATGTACCCCATCGAGATGATGCCAGGCTTCTTCCAGTGGCTGCACCCGCTGCTGCCCTTTACCTACGGCATCAATCTGCTGCGCGAGACGGTCGGCGGCATGTATTCGTTCAACTACCTGTTTAACCTGTGCATTCTGGGCGTGTTCTTGATCGTGGCGCTCTTTATCGGTCTGCAGCTGCGTCCGCTGCTGCTCAACCTTAACCTGCTCTTTGATAAACAGCTTTCCACGACCGGTATGATGATTTGCGAGTCCAACGACCTGCCGCGCCAGCGCTACTCGCTGCGCACGGCCATGCGTGTCATGCTCGATTCCGATTCGTACCGTCGCGAACTGCTCGATCATGCGGTCGCCTTTGAACATCGCTACCCGTACTACATCAAGGGCGGTTTTGCCGCCGTGGTGGGCGTTCAGGTCCTGCTCTTTGTCCTGTCGACGGTTCTCGATATCGACAATAACGGCAAGATCATCCTGCTTGTCATTTGGATCATCTCGGTTATTGCCATCTGCGGCTGGCTTATCAATATCGAATATATCCGCGCGAGCCTCAATACCCAGATGCGCATCTCGGCGCTTTCGGATGAGGACCTGCGTCGCGAGATGCGCGAACACACGGCCGCCATTCCTGCCGCCCGCCACATGTTTGGCCTCAACGCCAGCGAGCGTGGTGCCAAGGGCGGCGATCAGTCCACGGGCCGCTTGCCGCATATCGGCTCGCACCATAAATCTCAGGGCAGCGACAGCACAGCCACAAATGATGGAGATACCACCGCGCTTGGCAAGCACTCCAAAGGAGGTGAGGCATAAATGAAGAACATCCTGCATCTGTTTAAGCGCGATGTCCAAAACGTGTCTCGCTCCGTGATCGGCTTGGTTGTCGTGATGGGCCTCATTATCGTACCGTGTCTGTACGCGTGGTTTAACATCGCCGGCAGCTGGGATCCGTACGGCAACACCGGCAATCTTAAGATCGCCGTGGTCAACACCGATGAGGGCTACGAGAGCGATTTGATCCCCGTCGAGGTTAACGTGGGCGAAAACGTGACCGCCACCCTACGCGGCAACGAGAGCTTCGATTGGGTTGTGCTCAACAATCGCGAAAAGGCTATCGAGGGCGTTAAGTCGGGCGCGTACTATGCTGCCGTCGTTATCCCCAAAACGTTTAGCGCTGACATGATGACGCTTTTCTCGACCGACGTGAAACACGCCGATATCGAGTTTTACGAGAACCAGAAGGCCAACGCCATTGCGCAGATCGTGACCGAGAAGGGTTCGAGTGCCGTTCAGAGCCAGGTTAACGAAACTTTTACCGAGACCATTACGAGCATCGGTCTTAAGACGGTGTCCAGCCTGCTCGATTACATGAGCACCGACCAGGTCAGCAACTTTATCGCCAACCTGTCCTCGACGCTTGGCGACTCGGTTCAGGACCTGCAGGACATCAAGGCCAGCGCTACTTCGCTTGCGGGCATTTTGAGTTCGACCTCCGATTCGCTGACGTCGGCGGGCGGCCTGCTCAAGCAGACCGGAACTACCGATCAGTCGGTGAAGCAGCTGATGGAGCATGCCGAGAGCGGTATTGCCGATTCCGAGCAAGCGCTCAAGGCTGCCAGCGATACCATTGATGCCGCGATTGAAGGAAGTGCCGGGTCGTTCGACAACGTGTCCACCGAGCTTGCAAAGGCCTTTGACGCCGCGAACCAGCATGTCGATCTTACGGTGTCTCAGCTCAACGATGGCGCGGCGTCACTCAATGCACGTGCCGACGAGATTGATGCCGCGGCAGATAAACTCCGTAGTCTTGCTGGGCAGGTGAGTAACGATAAGCTCAAGGCAGGGCTTGAGGACGCGGCTGCTGAGCTTAACAAAACCGCGACGGAGTACCGCAACAATGCCAAGGAGCTGACGAGCATCGCGACGTCGCTCTCGGACAGCATGGCAAAGGTTAACGATGTCCGCGCCGAAACCGACCAGGCGATCGCCGACGCCAAGGCGGGTATCTCGGGTGCCAAAATCGATTACGACTCCACGTTCTCGGCCAAGGCAAAGGAGCTCAAGAAGACCATCTCGGGCGTTTTGGATTCGCTGAACGGTATTTCGAACGATCTGGATAGTGCTGTTGCCGGCCTGACCGACGCATCCGGTTCGCTGGCAAAGGGCCTCTCCAAGGCTGCAAAGCTGGTCAACAAGGCTTCCGATCAGCTGGGTGAAGCGTCCGATAAGATCAGTGCCTTTAAGGACGAGCTCGACGGCGCCCTTATGTCGGACGATCTGGCCACGATCAAGACGATGATTGGCAATGATCCCGAGGGTTTGGCCGTGTCGCTTTCCGGTCCCGTCGCGCTCGATCGCAAGCCGGTCTATCCGATCCGCAACTACGGCTCGGCCATGGCGCCGTTCTACACGATTCTGTCGCTCTGGGTCGGCTCGATCGTGCTGGCGGCCATGATGAAGGTGTCGGTTGACGACGAACTCATCAATGAGTTAATCCCCGTGCGCTTGCACGAGATCTACCTGGGCCGCTACCTGTTCTTTGGCGGTCTGGCCCTGCTGCAGGCAACGCTCGTGTGCGCGGGCGACATCCTGTTCTTTGGCATTCAGTGCGACAACCCGCTGCAGTTTGTGCTGGCGGGCTGGGTCGCGAGTCTCGTGTTCTCCAATATCGTCTACACGCTTACGGTTTCGTTTGGCGATATCGGCAAGGCTTTGGCCGTTGTGCTGCTGGTCATGCAGGTCGGCGGTTCGGGCGGTACGTTCCCCATCGAGATGACCGGCCCTGTGTTCCAGGCGATCTATCCGTTCCTGCCGTTTACCCATGGCATTAACGCCATGCATGCCGCCATGGCTGGCGCCTACCATATGGAGTACTGGGTTGAGCTGGGCATTCTGGCGAGCTATCTGATTCCGTCGCTGGCCCTGGGCGTCGTCTTCCGCCGTCCGGTCATCAAAGCCAACGACTGGATCATCGAAAAGCTGGAGTCGACAAAGCTAATTTAGTGCGGCAACGTTAACGCTGATGTAGCACTAATGCCAGCGAGCGAGCCGCATTTGCGCCAAGGTGACGTGAAATGAAAGGGCGCTGACCTTCTGGTCGCGCCCTTGAAATTGAACGTCAGATTGGCGTGAATGCGGCTCGCGCAGCGACGGCCGGTCCGCCGTTCGGTAGAACGGCGGAACAAAACGCTTTAGTGGGCTGGATTGCGATGCAACGCCGGTTGTTGCTACAGTAGCGGGGCGTGCCGGGGGTCCGGTGCGCCCTGTTTTTATTTGACCATGAGGCGGCACGCAGCCATACGCGTGCGGACACCACGCCAAGATTGAGTGTGAGGATGTTCCATGGCCCAATACGCTGCCAACGAAATCGAAAACATGCCCGATAGCCCTGTCGCACGGGAGGACCTGGGCGCCGGCGGCACCTCCCGCGGCGCCGGCGCGCGTTCCCCGTTCTTCTGGAAGGTCTTGCTGCTATCGGTGGCGGTCATCTGGGGCTATTCCTTTACCACCATGAAAGATGCGCTCGACACCATTCCGGTGTTCGAACTGCTCTATATTCGTTTTCTTCCGGCTTCGCTGGTTATGTTTGCCATCTTCCACAAACGCATCATCGCGCACTTTAATGCCCGCAACCTTATCGTCGGACTTGGTATGGGCGCACTTATGTGGGGCGCGTACGGTTTGCAGACGATTGGCCTGGCACAGACCACGGCGGGCAAGAGTGCATTTTTGACGGGTACCTATTGCATCCTCGTGCCGTTTGCGAGCTACGTCCTAAGCGGCGAAAAGCTTACCCGTTACAACTTGGGCGCCGCGTTGCTGTGCCTGGCGGGCATTGGTCTGGTGGCGCTCGATAGCGTCGAGTTCAATGTCGGCGATGTCATCACACTGGGCGGTGCGGTCTTCTTTGCCATCCAGATGGCGGTGACGGCCAAATACGGTCGCAAGATGGACATCAACGTCATCACATTTTGGATGTTTGTGGGCAATGGCGTCTTGAGCTTGGCAACGTCGCTGCTATTCGAGACCCAAGCGCCCGCGTCCGTGTGGACGCCGAGCTTTATCGGTGTGATGGCGTTTCTATCGGTGGGCTGTACGTGTGTGGCTCTGCTCATCCAAAACGTCGGCCTGGCGCATGTCCCGGCCTCAACGGGCTCGCTGCTCCTTTCGATGGAGTCGCCTTCGGGTGTGCTGTTCTCGGTGCTGCTGATGGGGGAGGCGCTCACCTCGCGCCTGCTCGCCGGCTTCGCGCTCATCTTTCTTTCGATTATCTTGAGCGAGACGCATTTCGATTTTTTGCGTCGAAAGCCGCGTCCGCAATTGTAAACAATTTGTTGCGCCGCCTCCCGGGGCGGCATTTTTTATGCGTCGCCCTTAAAGTAGTACCTTGCACTTTACGCTATCAAAGTGCTTGCTGCAAAAACGTTACTGGAGGGCATCTATGGCACCAGCACCGTCCGATCTTCAACCGCAATCAGCGCCCAAGGCCACCGCGGCGGCGCAGACCGCTATCGGTGACGGTCTTGTTGCAGAAGCTCAGGCTTTTGCAGATGAGCTCGCTGCGTGGCGACACGATTTACATCAGATGCCCGAGCTGGGTAATAGCCTCCCGCAGACCTCTACGTATATCCAAGCGCGCCTGACCGAGATGGACATCCCATTTGCTACGCTCGTCGATGGTTCCTGCGTTGTGGGCCTTGTCGGCGCCGGTGCCGCCGCGGCCCAAGGCAATGGCATCTGCACGAATGAGCAGGCCGGTACGGTCATCATGCTTCGTGGCGACATGGACGCCCTGCCCGTTGCCGAGGAATCCGGCGAGCCCTTTGCATCCACCAACGGCTGCATGCACGCTTGCGGTCACGATATGCACGCGACGGCGCTGCTTGGTGCGGCTCGTATGCTCAAAGCGCGCGAGGCAGAGCTTGTTGATGCCAACGCTACGGTTAAGTTGCTGTTCCAGCCGGGCGAGGAAACCTTTGAGGGTGCCCGCGCCGCCATCGCCGACGGTCTGCTGCAGAACCCGCGCCCTCAGGCGGCCTTTGCCATGCACGTTAACAGCCAATCGCCGCTCGGCCTGGTGCTCTATGGGAGCCCGGCGCTTTCGGGCGTGTATGGTTTCCGCATCACGCTGCAGGGCAAGGGCGGCCATGGCTCGAGCCCCGAGATCTGCATCGACCCCATCACGACCGGCGTCCATGTGCACCTGGCGCTTCAGGAGCTCATCGCTCGCGAGGTGCCGGCCGCCAAGGAGGTCGCACTGACCGTGGGTAAGTTTGCCGGTGGCCAAGCGGCCAACGTCATCCCGGATACCTGCGTGCTCGAAGGCACGCTGCGCGGCTTCGACGTCGAGCTCATGGAGCACCTCAAGACCCGCATCGCGGAGGTCGTTAACGGCGTTGCCACAACATATCGTACGCCGGCGACCATCGAGACGCTTTCGGATGTTCCGCCGCTTGTACTCGACAGCGATATGACTCAGGCGTCGCTTGGCTACGTGGGCGCAGTGCTGCCCAAGGCGGCTTTCTTGCCGCTTTTCCATGCCATGGCGAGTGAGGACTTCGCGCTTATCTCGAGCGAGATTCCGAGTGCGTACTTTACCGTGGGCGCGGCCGTAACCGACACGGACGAACACTTTGCCCAGCACCATCCCAAGGCACGTTTTAACGATGCCGAGCTGCCGCTCGGTGCTGCGGCTTATACCGCCGTCGCTTTGGGCTATATCGCCGACCACCGGTAGCACCCAACCTTGCCTTTCAAGCCTGCGGGCATGGCCATAAGGCCTATGCCCTTGTCTTTCAAGGCAATCTTGGGCACTACCGGCGCCCGGCGCAGGCTATTCGTTTGTTAAATAAGGAGCAGTATGCCCCAGCAGCGTAAGTTCTTCCCCGGCTGGCTCGTGGTGGCCTCCGGCTTCGTGATCATGGCCACGTGTTGGGCTCGCTCACCGTTATCGCTACCTCGGCGGTGCTTGCTGGCATGAGCTTTGTGGGTGAGCTGTGGCAGGTCTACGTGCTCCTTGCCGTTTCCATCGCACTTTCGGGTTCGGGCTTTGGCGGAGCCGTTCTCTCGCCGATCGTGAGCTCGCTTATCGTGAGTGTGGGCTGGCGTTCCGCTTTCCTGGTGCTCGCGGCTATCTGCATGGTGGCGGCGCTGCCCAGCCGCGTCCAAGCAGTTTGGCATGGCCGACCTCGGCAAGGTCACGGGCACCATCACCTCCAAGCTGCGCGCGAGCGTGGCGGGGGAGTAGGCGTCCGTCGCTCTTTTCTGTTCGTCCCGTTCTGTCCGTGGCCGCCTTGGAAGCCGAATGGATGCTCGTACCATCATTCGGTTTCCAAGGCGGCCACGGGCCTACGAAATGATCCCTATTCCTCCGTCCCCAAGGGATCACGTGATCCGAAGGGGACGGAGGAAAAGGGATCACAAACAGCGGCGGCGCGTCTGGCCGAACGAGTCCCCACTACCCTCGTTCGGTCAGACGCGCCGCCGCTGTTTG
>NZ_KN214134.1:432570-452761 GCF_000763055.1 Collinsella sp. 4_8_47FAA
CGCGCCGCTGTTTGTATTTGTGCCGTATAATGACCGTTACCTATGACGCGATACAAAAGAAAGGTGTTTGCCCATGCAGGCACAGAAGGCGGAGGGAACCCGCGACCTTATCGGCGCCGAGATGCGCGCCTGGCAAAAGATGCAGCAGATTGCGGCCGGCGTGTTCGAGCCGTTTGGTTTTAAACCCATCGAGACGCCCGCGATCGAGCAGGTGGACGTGTTTGTCCACGGTATCGGCCAGTCGACCGACGTCGTGCGCAAGGAAATGTTCCGCGTGTTCAGCGGTGCCAACCTGGAGCGCGTCTTTACCGAGGGCACCGACACCAAACTCAAGCCCAAGCAGCGCCTGGCGCTTCGCCCCGAGGGCACGGCCGGCGTGGTGCGCGCTGTCGTCGAGAACAATCTGGTGCCCCAGGGCTCCACGCCGTTTAAGGCGTACTACGCCGAGGCCATGTTCCGCGGCGAGCGTCCCCAGAAGGGCCGCCTGCGCCAGTTCCACCAGGTGGGCATCGAGTGGCTCGGCGCTCCCGATCCGGCGGCAGACGCCGAGTGCATCATCATGCTCATGGAGTTTTACAAGCGCCTGGGCTTCGATCTTTCCAAGCTTCGTCTGCTCATTAACTCGATGGGCGACGCTCAGTGCCGTCCGGCTTACCGCGAGCAGGTCAAGCAGTTTATCCTCGATCACGCCGACGAGATGTGCGATGAGTGCCGCGAGCGCGCCGAGCTCAACCCGCTGCGCGCCTTCGACTGCAAGAACGACCATTGCCGTGAGATCATGGCCGACGCCCCGCTGATGGGCGACAACCTGTGCGACGAGTGCCGCGAGCACTACGAGCAGGTCAAGCGCTATTTGGATGCGGCGGGTATCGAGTATGTCGAGGATCCCACCTTAGTGCGCGGCCTGGACTACTACACCCGTACTGTCTTTGAGGTCGAGGCCCCTGGCGCCGGCGTCGGCTCCATCGGCGGCGGCGGCCGCTACGACGGTCTGGTCGAGCTCGAGGGCGGCAAGCCCACGGCAGGCGTCGGCTTCGCCGTCGGTTTTGAGCGCGCCCTGCTGGCCCTGCAGGCCTTTGGCAGCGACCTGGGTGCCGAGGAGGTCCCGTGCGTCTACGTCGCCAATGCCGGCAAGGAGCTGCGTCAGAACGTCTTTGCCATTACGCAGCAGCTTCGCGCCGCAGGGATTGTGACCGAGGCCGACTATCAGGGCCGTTCGCTCAAGGCCCAGTTTAAGCAGGCCGATAAGGTAGGCGCCAAGCTCATCCTGGTCCTGGGCGGCGACGAGCTTGCCGCCGGCAAGGTCAAGGTGCGCGACATGCAGAGCCATGACGAGGTTCTCGTCGATCTGGCCAACGTCGTCGAGGCGGTTCGCGAGCGTCTGTAGCGCATGATTTTTGAGCTGCGGACCCGCTAACATGTCCCGCTCGCGACGAGCTATTGTTACGGGGGTGTTTCGCATTTATGCGGAATGCCCTCGTTTGCATATGCCGCCCACCGAGAAATACGACCATTTGGGGCAAAAACCCTTGCAATGCAGAAAATACTTTTGTGTGGTAAAGCGCAATCAGTGTCGAAAGTATTTCTCAAGCGCCTATAATGAATACCGCATGTTACGTGCATAGAAGGAGGAATGGGAGGAAACGTGGCTGAGAACCTAAGCAACCAGTCTGTACCCGAAGCCGCGGCGCGCGTCGCTGCCGTGGTCAACCGCCTCGTTAACCGAATCGGCTCGAATGCCGAGTCCAGGGAGCGTCTCGCCGAGATCGAGATCCCCGAGGAGCTGCGCGATAATCTGGCGCTGTTCCTGCGCCTGGAACGTCGTGTGCTTAGCGAGTATGATCCCGAGATCGCGGACCTGTTCGACAAGATTTTGACAGCCGAGATTGTGGCCAATGCTGGCAACCCCGGTAGCCGCGCTGCCGACGAGTCCGTTGACGAACAGGGCGTGCCCACTGCCGACGAGCCCACCGCCGTGGCGTTTCGCGAAGTCGTCGATTTGATTGACAGCCTGCCGCTTGATAAGCAGCAGGTCATCGTTCGCGCCTTTACGAGCTTCTTCCACTTGGCAAACCTGTCGGAGGAGAACTACCGTGTGGCGCAGCTGCGCGAGCGCGAGGCCGGCGCATCGACCGATACCGAGGTCGATCCCGCCAACGAACTCACCGTCGCCTATCACCAGTTGGTAAACGAGATGGGCGTCGAGGGTGCCAATGAGCTGCTCGGCAAGCTCGAGTTCCACCCTGTCTTTACCGCACATCCCACCGAGGCCCGTCGTAAGGCCGTCGAGGGCAAGATTCGCCGTATCTCCAACCTGCTGGAGGAGCGTCCGCGTTTGGGCGGCTCCGACCTGGTGGAGAACGAGCGCCATATGCTGCAGGAGATCGACGCCCTGGTGCGTACGAGCCCCATCGCGCTCAAGAAGCCCACGCCGGTCGAGGAAGCCGATACCATCATCGACATCTTTGATAACACGCTGTTCGACGTTATCCCCGTCATCTATCGTCGTTTTGACGACTGGGTGCTGGGCGACAAGGCCGGTACCGTGCCGCCGCTGTGCCCGGCGTTCTTCCATCCCGGCAGCTGGATCGGTTCCGACCGCGACGGTAACCCCAACGTCACCGCCAAGGTGAGCCGTGAGGTCGCCGCCAAGTACTTTACCCACATGGTGCTCAAGCTCGAGGACAAGTGCCGCCGCATCGGCCGCAACCTCACGCTCGAGGCCACCTACAGCAAGCCGTCTGCCGAGCTCATCAACCTGTGGAACCATCAGGTCGAGATGAGCCCTCGTTACACGGCCCGCGCCGAGCTGATCTCCGAGCACGAGCCGCATCGCGCCGTCATGCTCGTCATGGCCGACCGCCTGAACGCCACCGTGCGCCGCATCACCGACACCATGTACCACAGCGCCGACGAGTTCCTGGATGACCTGCGCGTCGTCCAGCGTTCGCTTGCTGCCTGCGGTGCCGTCCGTGCCGCCTACGGTCCGGTCCAAACCATCATCTGGCAGGTCGAGTCCTTCGGCTTCCATATGGTCGAGATGGAGTTCCGTCAGCACTCCGTGGTGCACGCCCGCGCCCTCAAGGATATCCACGAGAACGGTATCCATGGTGACCTGCAGCCCATGACGCGCGAGGTCATCGACACCTTCCGTGCCATCGGTTCCATCCAAAAGCGCTACGGCAAGAAGATGGCACACCGCTACATCATCTCGTTTACCAAGAGTGCCCAGCATGTGGCCGACGTCTTTGAGCTGGCCCACCTGTCCTTCGCACACGAGGAAGACGTTCCCGAGCTCGACGTGATCCCGCTGTTCGAGCAGCTCGAGGACCTCGAGGGCTGCGTTGACGTGCTCGACCAGATGCTTACGCTGCCCGTGGTGCAAAAGCGCCTTGCCCAGACCAACCGCCGCATGGAGGTCATGCTGGGCTATTCCGACTCTTCCAAGGATGCCGGTCCTACCACGGCCATGCTCGCGCTGCACTCCGCGCAGGAGCGCATCGCCAAGTGGGCAGAGAAGAACGATATCGACCTGGTGCTCATGCACGGTCGCGGCGGTGCCGTGGGCCGTGGCGGCGGCCCGGCCAACAAGGCCGTGCTGGCGCAGCCCAAGGGTTCGGTCAACTGCTTCTTTAAGCTCACCGAGCAGGGCGAAGTCATCTTTGCCCGTTACGGCAACCGCACGCTGGCTCAGCGCCATGTTGAGTCCGTTGCCGCCGCAACGCTTTTGCAGTCGGCCCCGAGTGTCGAGAAGACCAACACCGAGACCACGCAGAAGTTCTGGGATATGGCCGAGAAGCTCAACACTGCAAGCCACGAACGCTATCTGGACCTGCTGAACACCGAGGACTTTACACCGTGGTTCTCGACCGTGACGCCGCTGACCGAGGTCGGTCTGCTGCCGATCGGCTCGCGTCCCGCCAAGCGCGGTCTGGGCGCCAAGTCGCTCGATGACCTGCGTACCATCCCGTGGATCTTCAGCTGGAGCCAGGCGCGCATTAACCTGGCCGCTTGGTACGGTCTGGGCACCGCCTGCGAGCAGCTTGGCGATCTTGACCAGCTCAAGGCTGCCTACCAGGAGTGGCCGTTCTTCCGCACCTTTATCGACAACATCGAGATGTCGATCGCCAAGACCGACCAGCGCATCGCCAAGATGTATCTGCACCTGGGCGACCGCCAGGATCTGTCCGAGAAGGTCTTTACCGAGATGCAGCTCACGCGTAAGTGGGTCCTTGCCATCGTCGGTGACGAGTGGCCGCTGCAGCGCCGTCGCGTGCTCGGCTGCGCCGTCCGTGTACGTAACCCCTACGTCGACGCCCTGTCCATCGCCCAGGTCCGCGCCCTTCGCGAGGTGCGTATGAACCAGGACGAGATGGCCGAGGAGAAGAAGGCCGAGTACATGAGCCTGATTCTTTCGACTGTGACCGGCGTCTCGGCAGGACTGCAGAACACGGGGTAATCGATAGCCCTGTGGCTCTCACCGGGACCCGATGGGTTTCCCTCTGAATGCGTCCTCGCACTTGAAGCCCCCTTATCCTGTTCCTTCGGAGCTGCGGATAAGGGGGCTTCGTGCTGCGGAGTGCATTCAGAGGGAAACCCATCGGATCCCTTCGTCCTCGGTCTTCTGGGATTAAAGCTGAAGGGAATAAGGCGCGCTTCGCGCATAGCGTGGAGTGTGGCGAGGGCTTCTTGCGTCCTGCGGAGTGTGCCTAAAAGTAAACTAATGGCGGGCCCTGCGATGTCCGGTCTTCGGCGGATCAGCCGCTGGGTGAGGGTGGTGCTTGGGGCGACGTGCAAAAAACGGAGTTTTCAGCAGCCAAAGATTGATGCATAAGGCCATAGCCGGCTTTCGCTGCCTTTGTTGATGCTTTTGCACGACGATTGGGCTTTGGCGACGATCATATATGGCTGGTTTCTCGCCGCATGCTATCCAGATGGGTCGAGTCATGAGGACTATCTACCTTTTGAAAGATTTTTGGCACCAAAATCTTATCCCGCGATGCTGAATACTCGCAAAAATGCACGCTCCGGAGGGTACTACCCAGTTATGGCCAGAAATCCATGCGCCATCTTATGCAATTAATTAACGGATTTATGCAAAATGGCTTACGTGCGTACGTCTCGGACTAGATGTTTGCCTCGGCGCTGCGTAAATCATCCTGTCTATAGTGTCTTTGACAGGCGGCTGCGGTCCCGTTTGGGATCGTGGCCGTTTTGTTGTGGGTCAAATATGAACGTTGTGTTAATGAGTCGGTGGACGGTGGTGTTTTTCGGTGAGCGGCGTATCCTTCCAACGGTTTATCTAGTGTGTCAGTTGAAAAGGAAGAGGGCGCTCGTCATTGTTTGAATGTGAACTGCCGTTTGACCACAAGACGTTGCATCTGGAGCTCGAGGATAAGAACTTCGCGGGTGTGATGGAAGGTCATCAAAACGAGTTTAAGACCACGAAATCGCAGGAAGAGCTGGTAGAGGAGTCGCTTGCCAACCCTTATGGCTCGCCGTCGCTCGAGGAGCTTTGTGCTGGCAAGAAGGATATTGTCATTATTAGCTCCGATCATACGCGTCCCGTTCCCTCGCGTGTGACGATGCCTATTCTGCTGCATCACATCCATTCCGCTGCGCCCGAGGCTCGCGTGCGCATTTTGGTTGCTACGGGTATGCATCGTCCGTCGACGCATGAGGAACTCGTCAACAAGTACGGCGAGGAGATCGTTGCCAACGAGGAAATCGTTATGCACGTCGCGACTGACGACAGCATGATGAAAAAGATCGGCACCCTGCCTTCTGGTGGCGAGTGCATCATCAACAAGATTGCCGCCGATTGCGATCTGCTGCTTGCCGAGGGCTTTATTGAGCCGCACTTCTTTGCCGGTTTCTCTGGTAGCCGCAAGTCCGTCCTGCCTGGCATCGCCAGCTACAAGACCATCATGTACAACCACAACGGTCAGTTTGTGAATGATTCCCACTCGCGTGCCGGCAACCTGTGCCACAACCACGTGAGCGAGGACATGTTTGCTGCCGCCGAGATGGCTCACCTTGCCTTTGTGCTTAACGTGGTGCTCAACGGCAAGCACGAGGTCATCGGCTCCTTTGCCGGCGATATCCACAAGGCGCACGAGGCTGGCTGCGAGTTCGTGAAGAGCCTTGCCGGCGTTGAGCCCGTCGAGTGCGAGATTGCCATCACCACCAACGGCGGCTACCCGCTCGACCAGAACATCTACCAGGCCGTGAAGGGCATGTGCTCTGCCGAGGCCACGCTTCCCGAGGGCGGCGTGATCATCGACGTCGCCGGCTGTGCCGACGGTCACGGTGGCGAGGGCTTCTATCACAACATCGCCGACAATGATCCGGCAGAGTTTGAGCGCGCCTGCATCGACCGTCCTAAGGACGAGACCCTGCCCGACCAGTGGACGAGCCAGATCTTTGCCCGCATCCTGGCGCATCACCCCGTGATCATGGTCACCGACCTGTGCGATCACCAGATGCTCAAGGATATGCACATGACGCCGGTCAACACTATCGAGGAGGCGCTCAAGCTCGCCTTTGAGATGAAGGGTGCCGATGCCAAGGTTGCCGTCATTCCCGATGGCCTGGGCGTTGTCGTCGCGCAGCACTAGTGCGCGGCCTAAACGAATCGTTTATAACCGACAAGAAAGATAAGGTTTTATGCTTACCAAACTCCTCTGCGAATTCGGCGCAACGGCCCTCATGATCATCTTTGGCGTGGGCGTACACTGCGATACCGTACTTAAGGGCACCAAGTATCAGGGCTCCGGCCACATGTTTGCCATCACCACCTGGTCTTTTGGCATCTCGGTCGCTCTGTTTATCTTTGGCGGCGCCGTGTGCATGAACCCCGCCATGGTGCTTGCCCAGTGCATCGTAGGCCTGGTGCCGTGGAGCAGCTGCATTCCCTTCATGATTGCCGATATGCTCGGCGGCTTTGCGGGTGCCGTAATCGCTTGGCTTATGTATGCCGATGAGTTCAAGGCTTCCGATGGTGTCGTCGATCCCATTGCCCAGCGCAATATCTTCTCGACCAACCCCACCACCGAGGGTACGAACTATGCCCGCAACTTCTTCTGCGAGGCTATCTGCACCTTCGTGTTCATCAGCGCCATCCTTGCTGCCGCTGACCGCGCCGGCGAGAACGTTCTGATGCTCGCTATCTGCGTCGGTCTGATCGTTTGGGCTGTTGGCATGGGCATGGGCGGCATCACCGGCTTCGCCATGAACCAGGCTCGTGACCTTGGTCCTCGCATGGCCTATCAGGTGCTGCCGATCAAGAACAAGGCTGACAACAACTGGAAGTACGGCCTGCTTGTTCCTGGCATCGCTCCGTTTGTCGGTGCCGCTCTGGCCGCACTGTTTGTGCACGGTTTCTTGGGCATGTTCTAGTCCAAGGCTACATAGTTGTCCGCTGTCCGCATGGGGTAACTTCCCAGCGCACTCCGCAGGACGCAAAAAGGCTCGCTGCGCACTTCGTGCGGCGAGCCTTTTTGCGTCCTGCGGAGTGCGCTGGGAAGTTACCCCATGCGGACAGCTGCGGGGTCTTTGTTGCGCTTGAGCAAGCAATCCAAAATATAAATCTGAATTTGGATGGGAGGGGCTTGTTGCTGTTGGGGGCGTTGAAGCGCGAGTGATACTTTGGGATGCGTGGCGGCCTGGGTTGGGGCGATGCTTTGGGATGAGCTTCTTACTTAGTTGAAGAGGGGTTTTATGGCTGATAGGTAGTCTTTGGCTACGTCCTCTTTTGGGGCTTCGAAGTTGTGCCAGGCCCACCATTGGACCATTCCTACGAAGCTTGAGGCTATGTGGTGTAGTAAGAAACTGCGGTCCATGGTGCCAGCGGGGCCTGTGGGGTCGGCGGGGACGGTTTCGGCTGCTCGTGACATGATGGTCTTGCGTAAACAGTCGGCGAAGACGCGTGAGCCGGCGCCGGCTACGAGGGCTCGGACGCCCTGGCGACGCTCCCAGAGATTGTTGAGAATATGCTCGATCTGCACGAGTGGGTCGTCGAGCGGTGTGCCATCGTCATCGAGGGCGTGGGTGCAGATATCGCTCACGAGCTCGGACAGTAGGTCGTCTTTGCTCTTAAAGAGGCCGTAGAATGTCGCGCGGCCTACGTGAGCGCGCGCGATGATGTCGCCGACGGTGATCTTGCCGTAGTCCTCCTCGCGAAGGAGCTCGGAAAACGCCGTGACAATAGCAGCGCGGCTTTTTTCTTTGCGGGCATCCATGGCTATGCATCCACGTGAACGAGCAGGCAACGGAGCGTGCCAGAGCAGCCCTCGTAGGGGCGCTTACCGGCGCCGTAGCCGACGGCCTCGATGCGGTAGCGGGCCGGCAGGTGCTCGGTCGTACGCAGTGCGGCGACGATGGCGGCGCCCGTGGGCGTCACGAGCTCGCCGGCGACCGGCGCGGGCGTGAGGGCGATATTGCCCGCTTGGCATAGGTTGACGACGGCGGGCACCGGGATGGGCATGGGGCCGTGGGCGCAGCGGATGGTTCCGTGGCCCTCGGAAAGCGACTCGACAACGATGTCCTCAATACCCAGGTCATCGAGGCAGATGGCGACCGAGCAGACGTCGACGATGGAATCGACGGCGCCTACCTCGTGGAACATGACGGTCTCGGGCGTTTTGCCGTGGGCCTTGGCCTCGGCGGCGGCGAGCGCAGTAAAGATGGCGAGCGCACGACGCTTGGCGCCATCGCTTAGCTGCGAGCCGTCGATGATGGCGGTGACGTCCGCCAAAGAACGATGGTGGTGGTGGGCGTGATGATGGCCCTCGTGGCCATGGCCGTGGGCCTCATGGTCATGCTCGTGTGTGTGCTCGTGCTCGTGCTCGTCGTGGTCATGATGGTGGTGCTCATGTTCGTGCGTGTGCTCGGCAGTTGCTTCGTTGCCGTAGAGCCAGGCCATATCGTGATCGTGGTTCTCGAGCTCCTCTGCAAGCTGGACGTCGAAATCGCAGGCGTCGATGCCATGCTTGTTTGCACGCGTGACGGCGATTGTAAAGCCGTCGACCGGCAGTGTGGCGAGCTGTTCGCGCAGGTGCTCCTCGCTGGCGCCCAGGTCGAGCAGGGCCGCGACGGTCATGTCGCCACTGATGCCCGAGGTGCCGTCGATGATAAGCGTGTGCTGATGGTTGGACATGAAATGCTCCTTAACGGGCGCAGGGCGTGCCGGCGCTCAGATGATTGATAAGACTTGCCTGGTAGGCGGCACCAAAGCCGTTGTCGATATTGACGACCGAAACGCCGCTGGCGCAGGAGTTGAGCATGGCGAGCAGTGCGGCCACGCCGCCAAAGCTCGCGCCATAGCCCACGCTGGTGGGGACGGCGATGACCGGACAGCTCACCAGACCGCCGACGACGCTCGCCAGTGCGCCCTCCATGCCGGCGATGGCGATGACCACCTGTGCCTGAGCAAGTTCCTCGGCATGCGCGAGCAGGCGGTGCAGGCCGGCGACGCCTACGTCGTAGAGGCGGTCGACCTCGTTGCCATAGAACTCGGCCGTCAACGCGGCTTCCTCGGCGACGGGCAAGTCGCTCGTGCCGGCGCAGGCGACGACGATGCGTCCGTTGCCAGTAGGGGAGGGCTTGCCGCCCACGAGGGCGAGCTGTGCGTTCGGGATATACCCCAGGTCGATGCCGTTGCCGAGGAGCTCCGAGGTGCGGGCTGCTTTTTCGCTGTCCAGGCGCGTGACCAGGATGCGCTCCTGACCGGCATCGCGCAGCGCTTCGATAATGGCGGCAATCTGCTCGGCGGTTTTACCGGCACCGTAGACAACCTCGCCGGCTCCCTGGCGCACCCCGCGCGAAAGATCGAGCTGCGCAAAACCCAGATCGGCGGTCGGCGCCGTCTGGATGCGTGTGAGGGCGACTGCCGGGGCGACTGCTCCGTCGGCAACATCGCTCAGCAACTGCTCAAGATCTCGCTTATCCATATATGTTCCCTTCGACGGCGCAAAGTCTAGCACTCAAAGGTATGTTTCCGAACACTAAAACAAAATTGTTCGGAAACTATAGGACAGACTGATTCAATTGTTAGACGGATCGACTAGTCGCGCAGGATGATGTCCATGGCGAGCATCAGGTTGCGCTCGTCGATGGCAAACGGGGCGGCTTCGCGCGTCTTGGGCTTGGCACAAAACGCGATGCCCGTGCCCGCGGCCTGAATCATAGGGATATCGTTTGCCCCGTCGCCGATCGCGACGGTGTGGGCCATATCGACACCGCACTCGACTGCCCAATCCAGCAGCCGGATGAGCTTGGATTCCTTGGTCACGATGTCTGCCGCCAGCTTACCGGTGAGCTTGCCGTCCACGACCTCTAGGCGGTTAGCCAGGCAAAAATCGATGCCCGCGGCGGCCACGATCTTGTCGGCGACCTCGTGGAAGCCGCCGCTCACCACGCCGACCTTCCAGCCCTTGCTGTGCGCCGAGCGCACAAGCTCTAACGCGCCGGGGGTAAATGTCACGCGCTCAAAAGTGCGCTCGAACACGCTCTCATCCAAGCCGGCAAGCAGCCCCACGCGCTCCTCGAGCGCTTGCTTAAAGTCCAGCTCGCCGCGCATGGCGCGTTCGGTGATCTGCGCCACCTGCTCGCCCACGCCTGCCTCCTCGCCCAAAAGATCGATGACCTCCTGGTTGATGAGCGTGGAGTCGATATCCATAACAATGAGGCGTGCAGTCATGACGGGCCTTTCCAAGTGCTGTTTTATTGGGGCATATTGTCGCACGTGACGAGCGCGGGCGGGTGCCGCGGTGCGTCAATTGTTTCGTCTCCGTCAAGTCTTTGGGCAGGAGCTACTTTTCCGCGGCACATCGACACAGGTGCGATAAGATATAACGCCATGTCTGGCTGCGCGGTTTACGCAGGCTGGGCAAATCTGTACGACGCCGCCCGGAACGACACGGGGCGGCACAGATCCATAAAGGAGGATCACTGGTATGAGCCAGACCCGTCCCATCGACGAGCATTCCATGCACACCCGTACCTGCGGCGAGCTTCGCCGCGAGAACGTGGGCGAAGAGGTCACCCTCACCGGTTGGGTGAGCCGTCGCCGCGACCACGGCGGCCTTATCTTCTGCGATCTTCGCGACCGCGAGGGCATCACGCAGCTCACCTTCGACCCCGAGCACTCCGACGGCGACGCCTTTAAGATCGCCGAGACCATGCGTCCCGAGTGGCCCATCAAGATCCACGGCGTCGTGCGCTCCCGTGGCGAGGAGACCACCAACACCAAGCTCGCGACCGGCGAGATCGAGGTCCTGACCGACCACGCCGAGGTGCTCAACACGTCCGTCACCCCGCCGTTCCAGATCGAGGACGGCATCGAGACCAGCGAGGACACCCGCCTGCGCTATCGCTATCTGGACCTCCGTCGTCCCGAAATGATGGCCAACCTCAAGCTGCGCTCCGACTTCACCTTTGCCATTCGCGAGGCGCTGCACAACCGTGAGTTCATGGAGGTCGAGACGCCCTCCCTGTTCAAGTCCACGCCCGAGGGCGCCCGCGACTTCATCGTCCCCAGCCGCATCCAGCCGGGTAACTTCTACGCCCTGCCGCAGTCCCCGCAGCTCCTGAAGCAGCTGCTCATGGTCGGTGGCGTCGAGCGCTACTACCAGGTTGCCAAGTGCTTCCGCGACGAGGACCTGCGTGCCGACCGCCAGCCCGAGTTCACTCAGGTCGATATCGAGATGTCCTTCGTGGACCAGAACGATGTCATGAGCGCGCTCGAGGAGGTTCTGTCCGATGCCTTCGGCCGCATGGGCGTCGAGATGCCCACGCCGCTGCGTCGCATGAACTACTGGGATGCCATGGACACCTATGGCTCCGACAAGCCCGATACCCGCTATGGCATGCATTTGGTCGACCTGACCGACATCTTCGCCAACTCCAAGTTCAAGGTCTTTGCGACCGCCGCAAACGAGGAGGGCTCTGTCGTCAAGGCCATCAACGCCAAGGGTGCCGGTGCCTGGGCACGTGCCAAGATCGATAAGCTTGCCGGCGTGGCCTCCACGTTTGGCGCCAAGGGTCTGGCTTGGATCGCCTTCCGCGAGGACGGCTCTATCAACAGCCCCATCGTCAAGTTCTTCTCGGACGAGGAGATGGCGGCTCTGCGCGAGCGCATGGACGTCGAGCCCGGCGACCTTGTGATGTTCGCCGCCGGCCCGCGCCTGCTCTCTGACGAGATCCTGGGCGGCATGCGTTCCCACATGGCCAACGCGCTCGAGATCAAGCGCGAGGGCCACGACTTCCTGTGGGTCGTCAACTTCCCGCTGTTCCACTGGGATGAGGACCGTAAGGCCTATGCCGCCGAGCACCAGCCCTTCACCCTGCCGACCGAGACCGACATCGCCAAGATCGAGGCCGACCCGTTGGCAGCCGGTTCTTGCACCTACGACTTTGTCATGGACGGCTTTGAGGCCGGCGGCGGCGGTATGCGTATCCACAACGCCGAGATGCAGATGTCCATGCTCAAGCTCCTGGGCTTTACCGAGGAGCGTGCCGAGTCTCAGTTCGGCTTCCTCATGGAGGCCCTCAAGTTTGGTGCGCCCCCGATGGGCGGTTTCGCTCTGGGCCTGGACCGCGTGTGCATGCTGCTCACCGGTTCCGACTCCATCCGCGACGTCATGGCGTTCCCCAAGACGGCCAGCGGCTCCGACCTTATGTCGGGCGCTCCGAGTGCCGTTAGCGGCGCCCAGCTCAAGGACGTCAGTCTGCGCCTGATGTAGGGAAGCGGCTACATATTGCCTGTAACGAGGGAAGGACGCGTGCCTTCCCTCGTTTTTTATGCGCGGGCGTTGCGAGGGCATAGGTTGACTGGGCGTCGCGGAAACTACGACCCGGAATTTGCGTCCAGAACGGGTCGCAGTTTCCCAAACAGGCCCCTTTGGGAAACTGCGTCCCAGAATCCAGCCAAATAATGGGGCACAGTTTCCGGTTGAGCTGTCTAACGGAAACTGTGCCCCAGAATGAGCGCTCAAAACGGGGCAGGCTTTCCGCAACAACTGTCTGGCAGAAAACCTGCCCCAGTTTCTTATAGCGAGTCTCTCTGGATCAGCTGCATGTGCATCACGGAGGTGGTGGGCTCGGCACCCTTGATCATGTCGAGCGCAATGTTGGCGGCCATGTGTCCTTCTTCGCGCAGGGGCTGGCGGACGGTCGTGAGCGCGGGGACGCAGCGCGCCGCAATCTCGTGATCGTCGAAGCCGACGACAGAAACGTCCGCAGGAACGGATAGGCCTGCCTCGTTGAGTGCGGTGATGACGCCAGCCGCGATACGGTCCGATCCGCAGAGCACGCCATCGAAAGCGATCTCGCGCGCGAGAATCTGGTGCATGGCCTGATAGCCGTCTCCGCTGTTCCAGCCGGTATAGATAACGTTTGCGTCTGGGAGGTCTTCGCCCAAGACGGCGCGGTAGCCGCGCAGGCGGTCGGCAACAGCGGGGTTGTCTTGCGGTCCCAACACGGCGACGATATCTTTGCGCCCGCGATCCTTTATGGCGAGTGCCGCAAAGCGTCCGCCCTCTTCGTCGTCAGAGTAGACTGTCGAGAACACATCGCGATAGGGGTGGCCCTCGAGCTGGCCGCACAACACGGTGGGTACGCCCAGCTCGCACAGTACCTCGAGCAGCTCGCTGCCCTTGTAGGGGGAGACGTCGATCACGGCGTCGAACGAGCGGCGCTCAAAGTGCTCGCGTGCGCGGTTGCGCTCATGCGTAGAAGACGCCTGCAAGATAACGGGCAGATAGGACGACTCCGACAGTTCCTCGGTAATGCCGCTCAAAAACTCGCTATAGGTGGGGTCGCTGAAGAGTTCACTCAGAGGCTCGGTCACGAGCACGGCGATGATTTCCGTGCGCCCGACAGCGAGCGCTCGGCCACGAGCGTTGGGGACAAAATTGACTTCCTTGGCCGCCGCGCGGACGCGCTTTTTGGTTTCCTCGCTAATGCGGGGCGAATCGTTGAGGGCGCGCGATGCCGTGGAGCGCGACACGCCGGCAGCTGCGGCAACCTCGGCAAGCGTAGGTGCGGTGCGAACTGGTTGTGTCATGGCGTCTCCTGGAAAATGCGGTCGATGTTGTCACTGATACGGGCTAGTGCGGATACAGCTTACTATAGTGCGCCTGAACAGCGTTCATGATATCCGGTGACCGGTGTCGTTTTACAACCAAGCCGAAATCGAATACGTCTCGTGTGGGTGAGATATCAGCGGGCGTGGAGGTTGCCTACGAGCTTAAGAACGATGTCTTGTGCTGAGTTTCGATACTCAGGGTGACATAAGTGTTGCGATTGTACAACCGGTTGCACCGTTAACCCGGCCAAATCGACCGTTCAGCGGACAACCGGTTGCACAGTATTTTGCATCGCCCGTAAGATAAGGACAACCGGTTGCACAAGAATCACTACGATGATGAAGGAGCATCACCATGGACGCCATTAACGATTGGGAAAACCAAGCGCTCACCCACAGGAACCGCCTGGCACCCCATGCGTACTTTATGGGTTACGAGACCGCCGATCTCGCTGCAACGTACAGCCGCGAGCTGTCGCGCGGGTTTGTCCAGCTGTCCGGCTCGTGGCAGTTCCGCCTCTTTGAGGGCCCCGCTGCCGTCTCCAACGAGGAACTCTCCACGTACAAGCCCGAGTGGGATCACGTGGAGGTTCCGCACCTGTGGCAGGTGGACGGCTATGGCAACCTTGCCTACACCGACGAGGGTTTCCCGTTCCCGGTTGATCAGCCGTTCGTTCCCTCCGACGACCCCACGGGCGTCTACCAGCGCATCGTCAACCTTCCCGCCGTTCCTGCCGGCGCTCGCGAGATCATTCGCTTCGACGGCATCGAGAGCTATGGCGAGCTGTACGTCAACGGTCAGTATATCGGCATGACCAAGGGTTCGCGCCTGTCTGCCGAGTTCGACGTGACCGACGCGCTCGTCGAGGGCGACAACCTGTTTGCGGTCAAGGTCCTGCAGTACAGCGATGGCAGCTACATCGAGGATCAGGACATGTGGTGGGCCTCGGGCATCTTCCGCGATGTGTACCTTATGCAGCGTCCCGCCGCGCACCTGGTCGACTTTAGGTTCCGCACGCACCGCGAGGGCGATGCCGCTCTGATCACGCTCGATACGGTTGCCGAGGGCGCTTCCCGCGTTGTGTTTACGCTCAGCGATGGCGAGAACGTGGTGGCTACGGGTGAGTGCGTCGACAGCCATGCCGAGTGCAGCGTGACCGATGCCCACTTCTGGAATCCCGAGGACCCCTTCCTCTACGATCTTACGTTTGAGGTCTACGACGACGACAAGGTGAGCGAGTACGTCCCGCATCGCCAGGGTCTTGCCGAGGTGACGGTCGAGGGCAATCATATCTACCTCAACGGCACTTACTTTAAAATGCATGGCGTCAACCGCCACGATCACGACGATCACAAGGGCCGCGCCGTGGGCCTCGATCGCATGCGCCGCGACCTGGAGCTCATGAAGCAGCACAACATCAACGCAGTGCGCACCTCTCACTATGCCAATGACCCGCGCTTCTACGAGCTGTGTGATGAGTATGGCATCATGCTGGTCGCCGAGACCGATATGGAGAGCCACGGCTTCGAGAATATCGGCAACATCGCCCTGGTTACCGACGACCCGGCATGGGAGCCGGCCTACGTCGACCGTATTGAGCGCCTGGTGATGCAGGAGCGCAACCACGCGTGCATCATCATGTGGTCGCTGGGCAACGAGAGCGGCTATGGCTGCAACATCCGCGCGATGTACGCCAAGGCTCACGAGCTCGATGGTCGTCCGGTCCACTACGAGGAGGACCGCAACGCCGATACCGTCGACGTCATTTCCACGATGTACTCCCGTGTGTCGCAGATGAACGACTTTGGTGAGCATCCGTTCCCCAAGCCGCGCATCAATTGCGAGTACGGTCACTCCATGGGCAACGGCCCCGGAGGCCTGTCCGAGTATCAGGAGGTCTTCGATCGCTGGGATTGCATCCAAGGCCAGTTTATCTGGGAATGGTGCGACCACGGTCTGGCTGCTGTGACCGAGGACGGCATTGCCTACGATATGTATGGCGGCGACAACGGCGATTACCCCAACAACAGCAACTTCTGCATCGATGGCATGGTGTTCCCCTGGCAGCAGCCGAGCCCGGGCCTTACCGAGTACGGCCAGGTCATCTGCCCGGTTCGCATGGCTTATGACGCCGAGGCGGGCGAGCTGACTGTCACCAACAAGCGCTGGTTTACCACCCTCGAGGATGTTTGCCTGTCGGCGGAGACCCTGGTGGACGGCGACGTGGTCTGCCGCAAGACGCTCATGCCCGGTGCGGTTGCCCCCGGTGAGTCCGTCCAGCTTCCGCTGGTGATTCACGAGGCCGCGGTAGGCGAGACCCTGCTGACTGTGCGCGCCTACACCATGGCCGCTCACGTCTGGTGCGAGCCGATGTTCCAACTGGGCGCAAACCAGTTTGCCATCGCAAACCATCCGGCACCGGCCATTGCGGCTCCCACTCGTCCTGAGCTTACGGTCGAGGAGACCGAGCAGGAGATTCGCATTCACTCCCTCAACGGCGAGCTGACCTTCAGCAAGGTAAACGGCACCGTGAGCGAGTGGAAGGCATCCGGCCGTGACGTCATGGCCTCTGGTCCCCAGGTTGGTTTTTGGCATCCGCTCGTCGACAACCACGCCCAGGAGTACGACTCCCTGTGGAAGGACAACTTCATTGATGTAATGCAGACGTCCACCCGCCAGGTTTTTTGGAAGCAGGACGGCAATGCGGTCGTCGTTACCGTGAGCCAACGTATTGCTCCTCCCGTCCGCGCGTTCGGCATGCGCGTCGAGCTTGTCTACACCGTGCTTCCGAGCGGTCGCGTCGACCTCAAGGTTTCCGGCGAGCCCTACGGCGACTATTCGGACATTATCCCGCGCATCGGCATCTCCTTTGAGGTTCCCGGTTGCGATCGTGCCGTCGAGTGGTATGGCCACGGCCCGGGCGAGAACTATCCGGACTCGCTGCGTGCCAACCCGGTCGGTCATTACCGCACTACGGTCGACGACATGTTCACGCCCTACGTTATGCCTCAGGACTGTGCCAACCGCGAGGGTACCCGCTGGGTTGCCCTGCGCTCTAGCCACGGTGGTGGCGTGCTGGTGACTCGTCCGGCCGACGCCGCTTCCAACCCGTTCTCGTTCTCGGCATGGCCCTATAGCTGCGAGGCTATTGATAATGCCAAGCACGTCTACGACCTTGTTCCGGGCGACACGGTCACGGTTAACATCAACGACCAGCTGCTCGGCCTTGGCTCGAACTCTTGGGGTTCCGAGGTGCTCGATTCCTATCGCACCCGTTTTGAGAGCTTCAGCTTTGAGGTGTCCCTGCGACCGCTGACGTCTGCCGATTTGGCTCAGGCGCTGGCACCCATTAAGGAGGCATAAGCCATGCATGTCTTTAACTCGCGCGCCGATTTCGACGCTCAGATGAAGTCCGTCAAGAAGTGGATGCGTACCGGCCAGGCGCTCGACGGCGTTTCTGAACTGCAGCACGATGTGGCGTACTCCATCGGCGACTCGCTGGTGTACTGGTGGGTCTATGCCCGCGAGGCCGCAACCGCCGACCTGGTCGGTCACCGTCGCTACCATGCCGTGCTCGCTCCGCTCGACGGCGACCTGACCGTCGAGGTTGCCCCCAAGGCAGGCCTCACCTGCACCCGCGCTTACAGCGATATCGATGATCGCGAGCGCTTTGAGGGGGCGGGGGAGACCGTGACGATTCCCGCCGGCGGCGTTGCCGTCGTCGAAATTGACGAGGCCTACCGTGTCGTGGCCGATGCCGCGGATCCCCGCGTCGTGGTACTGCACGTGACGGTCGAAGGTTATTCCTTCCCCAACAAGTAGTATTCGTCCGCCTGGACGTTTGCTTCGCGCCGTTAAGGGGGATGGCTTTGTTGACTCCCTTTTCCCCATTCCCCTTAGCAGGTGCGCCGTCCGTGTTTGCACTTGCAGCTCGGACGGGTTTAGATGACATTTAATAGATGATTGGGAGGGCTTATGAGCTCTGAAAAACGAGGAACGATTGGTTCGTTCGCTCTGCTGGGCATGACGGTCGCCGCCGTGTTCGGTATCAAGAACATCATCAACAACAACGCGGCCATCGGCTTAGCAGCCGCGCCGTCGTTCTTCTTCGCCACGCTTTTGTACTTTGTCCCCTATACCCTGGTTACCGCCGAGTTCGTCGGCCTTAACAAGGACTCCGAGTCGGGCGTGTACGCATGGGTTAAGACCTCGATGGGTGGTCGCTGGGCGTTCCTGACGGCATTTAGCTACTGGTTCGTTAACCTGTTCTTCTTTGCGTCCGTCCTGCCCAACGTCATCATCTACGCGAGCTACGTGTTCTTTGGTGCCAACGCCGAGCTTTCGCAGCTGTGGATCACCATTATCGAGATCGTTGTCTTTGCTATCGCCACGTGGGTTTCGACCAAGGGCGCTAAGTGGATCGGCTCCATTTCCTCCTTCGGTTCGACCGCGGCTCTCGGCCTGACCGCCGTGTTCATCCTGCTGTCCCTGGCTGCTGCCTTTGGCGGCGTTGAGTTCGCTACGGCTCCTACTCCCGCTAACATGGCTCCCGACATGAGCAACTTCGCAACTGCGTGGGGCTTCTTCGGTACGCTTGCCTGGATCATCCAGGGCGTTGGCGGCGCTGAGTCTGTCGGCGTGTTCCTTAACGACCTTAAGGGTGGCGTCAAGGCCTTCGTGCGCACCGTCGTTATCGCCGGTCTGACCATCGGCCTTCTGTATGCAGGCGCTTCGCTGCTGGTTAACCTGTTCATCCCCGAGGGCGGCGTTGCCATCTCCACCGGTATCTTCGAGGTATTCGGCGCTGTCTTTGCCCACTTTGGCATTCCCATGGAAGTGTCTACGCGCGTCATCGGCCTGATCCTACTCGCCGCTACGCTGGGCTCCCGCATGATGTGGACCTCCGCTCCCATCAAGGTGTTCTTCACCGAGATCCCCAAGGGCGTCTTTGGTAGCAAGATCGTCGAGCTCAACGAGCACGGCATTCCTGCCCGCGCTGCCTGGCTGCAGTTCGCCATCGTCGTCCCCATCCTGATCATCCCGGCCCTGGGCTCCGGTAACCTCGACGACCTGCTCATGATCGTCACCAACATGACGGCTGCCACCGCTCTGCTCCCGCCGCTGCTGATCCTGCTTGCCTACTTTATGTTGCGCAAGAACTTCGACGCTGCTCCCCGTGGCTTCCGCATGGGTTCGCGCACCTTTGGCCTGGTTATTGCTGCATTCCTGCTTGTGGTCTTCTGCTTCGTGCTTATCTGCGGCACCATTCCGCTCGATCAGCCTCTGTGGCTGACGCTGGTCTACAACGTCGGCGGCGTGGTTGTCTTCCTGGGCCTTGCCGTGATGTGGTACAACCGCTACATCAACCGCCTGCGCGAAACCGATCCCGAGGCTGCTGAGAACGAGCTTCGCCCCTCCGTCCTCGACATGATGGAGTAGCGGCTAGGATTAATCTACGGTTATGGAATAAATCGATTCCCTTTCCTAAGGAGGGGCCTTACGAGGCCCCTCCTTTTGTGTTTTGGAGCATGGTTTTGGACCCTGTGGTCAAAAAATACCAAATATGAGTACTGTTGCAAAAGAGGTGTCATATTTTTCGGCCTGCTCTGAGCGAAAATGGGCTCAAAATCAATTTATCTAGCCCCCTTTAAAGGTAGCGCGCAGAGATGTGGTGTAAGAGGCGGGGCATACCCCGCCTCTTCCCTTTCTTGAAAGGGAGGGGACACCGCCTAGAATTCGTCGTTGGAGTAATGAAGGTGACGAATGGAAGGAAAGGCGATGCCCCAAGAAGAGAGTGTACTGCGCCTCGGCCGCGACGAGGCCCTCGAGGCGGCGAGGCTTTGGCAGGAGTGCGGCGACGCGCGCGAGTTCGCGTGCAGGGTGCTGGGCGGCGTGATGAACGCGCTGATGGACTCCGAGGCCCAGCAGATGTGCGGCGCGGGCCGCAACGAGCGCAGCGACGGCAGGGAGAACAGCCGCAACGGCTACCGCCCCAGGTCGCTCAAGACCGCCGTGGGCGACGTGGAGCTCGAGATACCCAAGCTCAGGCACGGCACCTACTACCCCGAGGGCATGCTCGCGCGATGGTCGCGCGTCGACACCTC
>NZ_KN214134.1:452908-562011 GCF_000763055.1 Collinsella sp. 4_8_47FAA
TCGCGCGCTGCGTGTGGGCCGAGGCGGCGCCCTGGGTGGCGTCGGTGTCCGCCAGGGCCGGCGAGGTCTTCGAGCAGGCCGAGGACTCCGCGCTGGCGTTCACGGCCTTCCCCAGGGCGCACTGGGCCAAGCTCCGCACCAACAACGTCCAGGAGCGCGCCAACCGCGAGATCAAGCGCCGCTACAGGGTCGTGCAGTCCTTCCCCTCGAGGGAGTCGATGCTGCGCCTGACGTGCGCGAGCCTCATGGAGACCGAGGGGCAGTGGTCCCAGCAGCGCGTGTTCTCCGAGGCCTCGGCCGCCGAGGGCTTCGCCGAGCCCGCGGACAGGCCGGCCCCGACAGAGGGGAGGCGCCGCGCGCTCGGGCGGCGCGCCAGGGAGATAGTGGACGAGATAGTCGAGAGGCGCGGTCTCAAGAAGGAGTAACATCGGGACTTGCAGCGACGGACCTCAGGACGCTCTTACACCACGTCTGCGCGCGCCACCCCCTTTAAAGGGCGTTTGACGGCTTTCAACCTCTTCGAATCGCTCAAATTAGGCAATTTGCTCTCGATTTTGCTGCTACTAAATTGGTGACAGTACTCATATTTGCCACTTTTTGACCACGAGGTGTTCAGAGGAGCTCTCGAGAAGCATCTAACGCTACAATAGCTACCACGTGGCTGGGTTTTGCCGGCCGAATGTGCGATGTCGTGGGAGGGGACATGGTCGAGTTTACAAAGACGATTAAAGATCCGTTGGGATTACATGCCCGCCCGGTTGCGCTGCTCTATGACATCATTGCCAAGCATCGTAGCGACGTGTCAGTCAGCATCGGCGATCGCCACACGGATGGCCGCGATGTCATGGGACTCATGGCTCTCTACGGCGAATGTGGCGAAGATATCGTGTTCCGCGTTTCGGGCGTGGATGAGGCCTCGTGCGTCACGTCGATCAGAAACCTCTCGCTCTAAGCATGACAGGGCGCGGCAAAGGACAGCTCTTTGCCGCGCCTTTTTGTTTCATATAGGAAACTTTTTCGAAATCTGAATAGGGACCCTTTCCAAAAAGTTAACCACGTGCTAGTTTACTAAAGCGAACATAGACGTGGTTAACTTTTATCGCGTCGATGTTGAGGACGAACTGACGTTAGGAGCCACTCATGTCTTGCGGACCGCAGATGCCGGCCATGCCGCTTTCGATGGTAAAAGCGGGCGAAACCGTGCGCGTGTCTCGTGTAAAGGGCAATGAGGACATGAAACACCACCTCAAGGACCTCGGCTTTGTCGAGGGTAACGAAATCCACGTGGTGAGCTCGAGTGGTGCCAATATCATCGTCACGGTGTTGGGCGCACGCTTTGGCATCGATTCCAAGGTTGCCATGCACATCATGACCGTCGGTTAGTCCGCAGCATTTCATAAAAACCGAAAGGGGGACAAGAGGATGAAGACGTTGGGTGACGTTAAGGTGGGCGAGAGCTCCACCATCGTCAAGCTTCACGGTGAGGGTGCGCTTCGCCGCCACCTTATGGACCTGGGGCTCATCAAGGGCACTTCGTTCAAGGTCGTGAAGGTTGCACCGCTCGGTGATCCGGTCGAGATCAACGTGCGCGGCTACGAGCTTTCCATCCGCAAGGAGGAGGCGGCCGTCGTCGAGGTCCAGTAAGGGCTCGCGGCGTGTATTTCTGCAGGTAAAGTTAGGTATTTCTAACTTAATGCAGCAACTTTGAAGCACATTATCCAGCCTGCGCGGAGAAAGCAGCACAGGTACACAAGGAAGAAGGATTGAATGGCGGATTCTCAGATCCATGTCGCGCTGGCGGGCAACCCCAACTGCGGCAAGACCACGCTTTTGAACCTGATCACCGGCGCCAACGGCTACGTTGGCAACTGGCCCGGCGTCACGGTTGAGAAAAAGGAAGCCAAGCTCCTAAGCGACAAGAACGTTACCATTACGGACCTCCCCGGCATCTACTCGCTTTCCCCCTACAGTCCCGAGGAACAATGCTCGCGCGATTACCTCATGAGCGGCGAGCCCGATGTTGTCGTCCAGGTTGTCGATGCCACCAACCTCGAGCGCAACCTGTATCTGGCGCTTCAGGTTATCGAGACCGGCCTGCCCGTGGTCGTCGCCCTCAACATGGCCGACTTGGTCGAGAAGAACGGTGACAAGATCGACACTGACAAGCTGTCCAAGAAGCTCGGCTGCCCGGTCATGATGATCTCGGCTCTTAAGAACAAGGGCATCAAGGAGCTGTTCGAGCAGGTTAAGAAGTCCGCTGCTTCCAAGGGCCAGGTGCCGGAGCACAAGTTCGATTCTTCTATCGAGGACGTTCTGGACCACATCGAGAACAACCTTCCGGCGAGCGTTCCCGCCAACAAGCGCCGCTATTACGCCGTCAAGCTGTTCGAGCGTGATACAGACGCCTGCAAGCTCATCAACCTCACCAAGGAGAAGGCCGCTCGCGTGGAGCAGCTGGTCGCCCAGTGCGAGCAGGACTGCGACGACGACGCCGAGTCCATCATCACCGGCGAGCGCTACGGCGTCATTGCCCACATCATCGACGAGTGCCTCACCAAGGCTCCGGCAAAGATGAGCACCTCCGAGAAGATCGACCGCATGGTTACCAACCGTATTCTGGGCCTGCCGATCTTTGTGGTCATCATGTTCTGCGTGTATTACATCGCCGTTTCCACCCTGGGCGGCACGGTGACCGACTTCACCAACGACCAGCTCTTCGGTACCGACGGTTGGTACGTGCTCGGTCAGGGCCGCGACGCCTACGACGCGGCCGTCGAGGCTGCGGGCGACAATGCCGACTCGGTTGATCCGGCGGAGTATGGCCCCTATGTCCCCGGCATCACCACCGTGGTGCACGATGCCCTCGTGGCAGGCGGCACCGAGGACGGTGGCCTGGTCGATTCGCTGGTCTGCGACGGCATCGTCGGCGGTTTGGGTGCCATCTTCGGCTTTGTACCGCAGATGTTCCTGCTGTTCGTCATGCTGTCCTTCCTGGAGGACTGCGGCTATATGGCCCGCGTCGCCTTCATCATGGACCGCGTGTTCCGTCGCTTTGGCCTGTCCGGTAAGTCCTTTATCCCCATGCTCGTGTCCTCGGGCTGCGGCGTCCCCGGCGTCATGGCCACCAAGACCATCGAGAACGAGAAGGACCGCCGCATGACGGTCATGACCACCACGTTCATTCCCTGTGGCGCCAAGCTGCCGATCATCGCCCTGCTCATGGGCTCCATCATCGGCGATTCTTCCACCACCGCCGCGTGGATTAGCCCGCTCTTCTACTTCCTGGGTGTCTTTGCCGTTATCGCCTCGGGCCTCATGCTCAAGAAGACCAAGCTCTTCGCCGGTCGCCCGACGCCGTTCGTTATGGAGCTTCCTGCCTACCACTTCCCGGCGATTCGCTCTTGGGCGCTGCACGTGTGGGAGCGCTGCTGGGCCTTTATCAAGAAGGCCGGCACGGTCATCTTCGCGTCCACCGTCGTCGTTTGGTTCCTGTCCAACTTTGGTAGCTACAACGGTTCCTTTGGCTTCCTGCCTGCGATGGACGGCATCCCCGAGGAGTTTATGGACTACTCCGTGCTCGCTATGTTGGGCAACCTGGTTGCCTGGATCTTCGCCCCGCTCGGCTTTAGCACCTGGCAGGCTACCGCGCTGACCGTCTCTGGCCTTGTCGCTAAGGAGAACGTCGTCGCCACTGCCGGCTCGCTGCTGTCCGTTGCCGATGCCGCCGAGACCGACCCGAGCCTGTGGACCGCGTTCGCCGGCATGTTCCCGACCATGGGCGCTTGCGTTGCCTTTGGCGCGTTCAACCTGCTGTGCGCTCCGTGCTTTGCCGCCATGGGCACCATCCGCAACCAGATGGACTCCGGCAAATGGACCGCGATTGCCATCGGTTACGAGTGCGCCTTCGCTTGGGTCATCGGCCTGTTCATCAACCAGTTCTACAACCTGCTTGTTCTTGGGCAGTTTGGTATCTGGACGATTGTGGCCATCGTGCTGTTGGTTGCGATGCTCTTCCAGATTTTCCGCCCCATGCCCAAACATGCATGGACCGATGAGGACGAGACCAACGCTGCTTCCGCCGCAGTTTCCGCTTAAGTCCGAATAAGGATCAACCCCTTTCCACGAGCCCGGGTGTCCCAGCGACACTCGGGCTTTTTGGTGGGGGAGATGTGGCGTTTCCGCAGATAAAACCGACCAAAATAAACCTGTCCCTTTTTGGTAGGTGGAGAATGGGGTAAAGTAAGTGATGGCTAACTAGAGGAGGCTTGCTATGGCACCTATCGATATTGTTGTACTGGCTGTAATCGGTATTGCGTTTGTTGCCGTGTGCGTGCGCATCTACCGCAAGGGCACCTGCGCCGACTGCGCTCAGGGTGGCGTTTGCACGGGGCATTGTTCTAACAAAAAGACGTGCGCCGCGCTTAAGGGCGTAGACAAAATCGCCGAAGACTTGGGCCGCGGTATCAAGTAAGGCCCAGACATCCAAGTGCCCCGCGGGTATCCGTCCGCGGGGCACTTTGCGTATTTGGACGCGAGCGCGGCGAGTTGAAGAGTATTTTTGGGTATCGTTAAATCAGTTGCGGTGAAATACGGACTGTTTTGGCTGTCAAAGGCCTCATCTACTCCGTATTCCACCGCAACTTTTTGTGGGGTGGAGCTAGAGACGCTGCATGCGGTACCCGACGCCCATGTGTGTCTGAATCATCTTGGGGTGAGAGGGGTCTGTCTCGATCTTCTTGCGCAGGGTGCGCATGAACACGCGCAAGCTCGCCAGATCGCTGTCCCAGCTCGTGCCCCATATCTCGCGGGTGATGAAGGTGTGGGTGAGCACCTTGTCGACGTTTTTTGCCAGAAGGACGAGCAATTTGTACTCGGTTGGCGTGAGCGAGAGCTCGCGTCCGTCTTTCGTCGCGTATCCCGCGGCGTAGTCGATATGCAGCGGACCGTTGTCGAACGTGCTCGCTTCTGTCGACTCGCTCAACGTCATCGAGGAGCGCCTCAAATTCGCACGGACGCGCGCGAGCAACTCATCCACAGAAAAGGGCTTGGTGAGGTAGTCGTCTGCCCCTGAGTCAAGTGCTGCAATCTTGTCGGAATCTTCGGTGCGCGCCGAAATGACGATAATGGGGACTGCCGACCAGCTTCGGATCTTCGTGATGACCTCGATACCGTCAATGTCGGGAAGGCCGAGGTCGAGCATGATGAGGCTGGGGCCGTGCGACACCGCATCCATGATGGCGGCCTGGCCGTCGCAAACCTTGCTCACGACATAGCCGTGGAGGTCAAGCGCGGTCGAAACGAGGTTTTGAACGGTCGGGTCATCTTCGACCAGGAGGATGCGTGGCTTAGCGGCATTATTCATGAATCTCGATCTCCTCGGTGGGCAGGGTAAAACGGAAGACGGCCCCATGGGGGTGGTTGTCGCGAACTTCGATGACGCCGCCATGCGCCTCCACGATGGAGCGGCAGAGCGACAGCCCAAGGCCGATGCTTCGACGCGAATCCACGGGCCGCGTATTGCTTGAGGTGAAGAAGCGCTCAAAGATATGAGGCTTGTCGCAGTCTGCCACACCCGGCCCATCGTCTGCGACGTCCACCACGACGAACGCACCCTCGCGACGTGCGCTGATGGTGACAGTCGAGTCCTCGGGTGTGTATTTGAAGGCGTTCATGATGAGATTCGTAAGCACTTGCATGATGAGATGGACGTCGATGCGCACCAGCAGGATGTCGTCAGTGTGCTCGATGGTGACGGTACGTCCATGCGATGCTTGGGCGACATGGCTGAGGGCGGCCTCGATGACCTCGTCGATGAGCTCGGATGTTAAGTTGAGGCGAATGGTGCCGTCCTCGACGCGTGTGATGGCGAGGAGGTTCTCCACGGTATCGATAAGCCAGAGGGAATCATCGTAGATGGCATCGGCAAGATCGCAGCGCTGTTCGAGGCTGAGCTTCTCGTCGCTCTTCCGAAGGATTGCCGCAGATCCGGATATAGCCGTGAGGGGTGTCCTCAAATCGTGGCCGATGGAGCGCAAAAGGTTGGCGCGCAGCTGCTCGTTTTTCGCCAAGACCGCAGCCTCTTCGCGCTCTTGCGCCGCCCGGTCGCTTTCGAGCGCCAAGGCGCATTCACCTACGATAGATAGGACGATCGAATGCTCGAAGGCTTCGATCTCGCGCCCCTCCAGGGCGATGCCGATGACACCGAATACCTTGTCGCCGGTGCGAACCGCGAGGTAGAGACAGTGTGCCTCAGGCAGGGTCCGCGTGCTTGCGCCCGCGCGCTTGTTGTTGGTGTAGGTCCAGGTTGCAACGGCGCGCTCGTAGTCGGTGAGCAGCGACGCGGATCGGTTTTCGGTGCCAGCGGACTCATAGAGCGCTTTGCCGAGCGTGCCGTGTTCGGCGGTGTAGAAGACCACGTCGAGTTTTAGCAGTTTGATGAGTTGGTTCATGGCGACGCGGGCGCACTCCTCCGCGCTATGGGCTTGCTGCAAGAGCTGGTTCGTTTCGAGGAGTACGCGCGTTTTGAATGCGTTCTCGGCGGAGGTACGGGCGTTGTCGGCGATGCGCGCAGTTAACTCGCCGGCGACCATAGCGGTAGCGAACATGATGCCGAATGTGACCAGATAGCTTCGGTCGTAGCTGGCGAGCGAAAACAGAGGCGTGACGAAGCAGAAGTTGTAAAGCACTACAGAGAGCACGCTCGATACGATCGTGCAGATACGCCCCGTCGTGGTGACGGCGGTCAGCAGGGCCGTGAGGATATAGAGGGATATGATGCTGGAATCGGCAAATCCCAGATGGCGGAAAGCCGTGCCGATCGCCGTGGCGACAAGAGAGAGGGCCAGCGTGCGAAGCACGTTTCGGCTGTTGGGCGGCTGCAGGGCGAGCGTACGGCGGCGTCCTTTGGGCCGGGAGGGCGGAGTCGACTGGTCTGGAATGATGTAAATGTCGAGGTTCGGGGCGAATGTTATGAGCTGTTCTACGAGAGATTTGCGGCCAAAGAGGGCCTGACGGACGCTGCTGCGCTCGCCCGTGCGCCCCATGACGATCTTCGAAATACCCGACAGGCGCGCGAACTCGGAGATCTGAAACGCGATGTCGTCGCCATAGACGGTTTCCATATGTGCTCCGAGCTGCTCGGCTAGGGCGATATTGGCTGCAAGCTTGGTACGCTCATTATCGCTCATGGCTTGCGTGTGCGGGCTCTCTACGAACAGGGCGACGAGCTCGCTGCGAAACGCTTTCGCCATGCGCGCGGCGGCACGGACGATGCGGGGATTGGTCGGCGCCGGGGAGACACAGACTAAGATACGCTCCCTGGTGTAGTAGTCACGGTTTCCCAGCACGCGTGCGGCGTCTGTGAGGTGGCCGGTGCGATCGGCGCAGCGGCGCAGCGCGATTTCTCGGAGTGCGGTGAGGTTCTCGACGGTAAAAAAATGCTGTTGCGCTCGGGCGGCTTGCGCGGGACGGTAGACGAGGCCGGCGCGAAGGCGCTCAAGTAGGTCTTCGGGCTCTATGTCGACGAGCTCGACCTGGTCGGCATCATCGAAGATACGGTCGGGGATTCGTTCGCTCACGACAACGCCGGTGATGGATGCAACCATGTCGTTTAGGCTCTCGATATGCTGAACGTTCACGGTCGTATAGACGTCGATGCCCGCATGTAGAAGTTCCTCGACGTCTCGATAGCGTTTGTCGTGGCGAGACCCCGGCGCATTCGTATGGGCGAGCTCGTCGACGAGGATGAGCTGAGGGGCGCGTTCGATAGCCGCATCTAGATCGAACTCGCTGAGCGCAATGCCGTTGTGCTCGATGAGTTTACAGGGCACGTTCTCAAGCCCTTGTGCAAGATGGGCAGTTGCCGGACGTTCGTGCGGCTCGATGTATCCCGCGACGACGTCGACACCTCGCCGCTTGGCGGCGTGGGCGGCTTGAAGCATCGCATAGGTTTTGCCTGTGCCAGCAGCGTAGCCAAAGAAAATCTTGAGGTGTCCCCGGCTGGTTCGAGTGTCATCGGCGACCCCGTCTTTCTCAATTGCCTTGAGGATGAGGTCTGGATTGACGCGAGTGTCCGATGCGTCGCGCTGCATAGCGTAGCCTTTCTGAAGCGTTGTCCATGCGTGCATACGCGGTGAAGACACCACTGTATGCTCGCGAGGTCGAGTATAGGCGCACTGCAGCTGCAATAGTGCTTTCTACCTGCATCTTTACGGCATCTTAAGGACGTGAGCCCCGGCCCTCACGCCTCTTTAATCCCTAGAAGCGTTTACTGTCCCCAGACGCTTGCGAGGGCAGGCGTCCGAGACATCGGACCGCGTGTGAAAGGGGCGGTAAATGGACATCCTCATTCCCATCATCGGAGTCGTCTGCATTGGACTTCTTATCTATTACATCTACATTCTGATGAGGAGTGATTCGTAAACTATGGACGCTGCGATTCAGTACATCTTGTACTTTGCCGTACTCGTCGTCCTGGCCGTTCCGCTCGGTCGGTTCATGGCCCATATCATGGATGGTGAGCATACGTTCCTGTCGCCTGTGATTGCTCCTGTGGAGCGTGGCGTCTATCGTCTGCTTCGCATCGACGCGGCAGAACAGATGGGGTGTAGGCGCTATCTGGCGAGCGTGCTGGTCTTTTCGGGGATCGGCCTCGTGACTCTTGTGGCACTCCAGGCGCTTCAGTCCTTCTTGCCAGGCAATCCCCAGCACCTGCCGGGTGTGTCATGGGACCTGTCGTTCAATACGGCTGCTTCCTTCATAACCAACACCAACTGGCAGTCCTACTCCGGTGAGACCACCCTGTCCTACCTTGTGCAGTTCATGGGTCTCACCGTGCAGAACTTCTTGTCCGCCGGCACCGGTATCGCGGTCATGTTCGCGCTGATCCGCGGCTTCCGTCAGGTCAAGGAGCAGGGTCTGGGTTCCTTCTGGGTCGACCTCACCCGCACCGTCCTGTATGTGCTCATCCCGCTGAACCTCGTGTTCGGCATCTGCCTGGCTGCCGGTGGCGTCATCTCCAACTTCCAGCCGGCTCAGAAGGCTGAGCTCGTAGAACCCGTCGCTGTTCAGCCTAATGCAGACGGCGGCTGGAGCGTCATCGACGGCGCCCAGATCGAGGGCGACACGGTCAAGGTCGACGGCAAGGTTGTCGAGGGCGCGCGCGTGGTCACCGAGCAGTTCCTGCCCCAGGGTCCCGCGGCTCCTCAGGTCGCCATCAAGCAGTCCGGCACCAACGGCGGCGGCTTCTTCGGCGTGAACTCCGCCCATCCGTATGAGAACCCCAGTGCCTTCACCAACATCATCGAGATGACCAGCCTGCTGCTGATCCCGGCCGCCTGTTGCTTCGCTTTCGGTATCGGCGTCAAGAACACCAAGCAGGGCAAGGCCATCTTTGCCGCCATGTTCATCCTGCTGGTGATCTTCACCGGCATCATCGCCGTCAACGAGCATGCGGGCACCCCGCAGCTGGCCGATGGCGGAGCGGTCAATATCGAGATGACCGACGGCCAGGCCGGCGGCAATATGGAGGGCAAGGAGAGCCGTTTCGGTATCGCCTCCTCTTCTACCTGGTCCGCTTTCACGACGGCTGCTTCCAACGGCTCGGTTAACTCCATGCACGACTCCTACACCCCGCTGGGCGGTTTTGTCCAGATGCTCCAGATTGCTCTGGGCGAGGTCGTCTTCGGCGGCGTGGGCTGCGGCCTGTACGGCATGATCGGCTTCGCCATCCTCACAGTGTTCATCGCCGGCCTCATGGTCGGACGCACGCCTGAGTTCCTGGGCAAGAAGATCGAGCCGGGCGAGATGCGCTGGGCAGTTGTCCTGTGCTTGGCAACTCCGTTTGCCATTCTGGTGTGCTCGGCCATCGCCTGCATGGTGCCCGGTCTTGCCGACCAGCTCAACAATGGTGGCGTGCACGGCTTCTCCGAGGCGCTGTATGCCTTCACCTCATGCGGCGGCAACAACGGCTCGGCGTTTGCAGGCATGAACTGCAACATTCCCTGGATCAACGTCATGCTCGGCCTCGAGATGCTGTTCGCCCGCTTCATGCCCATCATCGGTACGCTGGCTATCGCCGGCTCGCTGGCCAAGAAGGGCAAGGTCGCCGAGAGCGCCGGTACCCTGTCTACCACCAACGGCATGTTCGTATTCCTGCTCGTGTTCATCGTTCTGCTGATCGGTGCCCTGAGCTTCTTCCCGGCCCTGGCGCTTGGCCCCGTTGCCGAGTTCTTCCAGATGATTGCGTAAAGGAGGGCGCAGATTTATGACTATGCAAAAAGACATGATGGGCCGCGCGGTCCGCGACTCGTTTGCCAAGCTGGATCCTCGCGTCCAGATTCAAAACCCGGTCATGTTCCTGGTGTGGCTTTCCGCCGTCATGACCTCCGTCCTGGCCGTCGCTTCCATTTTCGGTGTGCAGGACGCGGGTGTGCCCACCTACTATGTGGTCGCCATCGCGGTCATCCTGTGGCTTACCGACCTGTTCTCGAACTTCGCCGAGGCGCTTGCCGAGGGCCGCGGTAAGGCCCAGGCCGATTCCCTGCGTGCGGCCAAAAAGGATGTCGAGGCCCATCGCATCGAGTCCGTTGAGGACAAGGAGCACTTCACCGTCGTTCCCGGCACCGAGCTCACGCGCGGCGACCTGGTGATCGTACGCGCCGGCGAGCAGATTCCCGGCGACGGCGACGTCATCGAGGGCGCTGCTTCCGTTGACGAGTCCGCCATCACCGGCGAGTCCGCCCCCGTGGTCCGCGAGGCCGGCGGCGACCGCTCTGCCGTTACCGGCGGTACCACGGTACTGTCCGACTGGATCATCGTCAAGATCTCCAGTGAGCCCGGCCAGAGCTTCCTGGACAAGATGATCGCGATGGTCGAGGGTGCCGCGCGCAAGAAGACCCCTAACGAGATCGCTCTGGAGATCTTCCTGGTGGCCCTCTCCATCGTCTTTATCCTGGTCACGCTGGCCCTGTATTGTTACTCCTGCTTCTCGGTCGGTCTTAACGACATGGACAACCCCACGGCCGTGACCACGCTCGTGGCGCTGCTCGTGTGCCTGGCTCCTACTACCATCGGCGCCCTTCTTTCCGCCATCGGCATCGCCGGCATGAGCCGTCTGAACGAGGCCAACGTGCTGGCCATGTCCGGCCGCGCCATCGAGGCCGCCGGCGACGTCGACATCCTCATGCTCGACAAGACCGGCACCATCACCCTGGGTAACCGCCAAGCCGCCGAGTTCATCCCGGTCGACGGCATCGATCCCGCGGAGCTGGCCGATGCCGCCCAGCTTTCCTCGCTGGCCGACGACGACCCCCGAAGGCCGTTCCATCGTCGTGCTCGCCAAGGAGCAGTTCGGTCTGCGCGGCCGCACACTCGAGGATAAGGGTATGGAGTTCATCCCCTTCACCGCGGCGACCCGCATGTCCGGTGTGAACTACGAGGGCAATGAGATCCGCAAGGGCGCTGCCGATTCCGTGCGCACCTATGTGGAGGCAGCCGGCGGCGTGTTCTCCCAGGAGTGCGACGAGGCCGTCGAGCGCATCGCCAAGGCCGGCGGCACCCCGCTGGTCGTGACCAAGAATTGCCGCGTGCTGGGCGTTGTGTACCTCAAGGACATCATCAAGTCCGGCGTTAAGGAGAAGTTCGCCGACCTGCGCAAGATGGGCATCAAGACCATCATGGTGACGGGCGACAACCCGCTCACCGCCGCGGCAATCGCCGCCGAGGCCGGCGTTGACGACTTCCTGGCCGAGGCCACCCCTGAGGGCAAGCTCGAGAAGATCCGCGAGTTCCAGCGTGAGGGCCACCTGGTCGCCATGACCGGCGACGGCACCAACGACGCGCCGGCGCTGGCGCAGGCGGATGTCGCCGTGGCCATGAACACGGGAACCCAGGCTGCCAAGGAGGCCGGCAACATGGTCGACCTCGACTCCAGCCCCACCAAGCTCATCGATATCGTGCGTATCGGCAAGCAACTGCTCATGACCCGCGGCTCGCTCACGACCTTCTCGGTCGCCAACGACGTCGCCAAGTATTTCGCCATCATCCCGGCGCTATTCTCGCCGATCTACCCCGGGTTGGACGCCCTCAACATCCTGGGGCTCACCAGCCCGTTGACTGCCGTGCTGTCCGCCATTATCTACAACGCGCTGGTCATCGTCGCGCTGATTCCTGCCGCCCTGAAAGGTGTGAAGTACCGCGAGCTTTCGTCCGGCCAGCTGCTGACCCACAACCTGCTGGTGTGGGGTCTGGGCGGTATCGTGGCGCCGTTCGTATTCATCAAGATTATCGACATGCTGCTGGCCTTGTTCGGCATTGGCATGATGTAGACGGAGGTTTGTATGTTCAAAGGTGTTGCATCGCGCGCACTGGGCGTGTTCGCGCTGTTTACCGTTGTCTGCGGCCTGGGGTACACGCTTGTGGTGACCGGCGTCGCGCAGCTTGCGTTTCCGTACCAGGCGAACGGATCGCTTATTACGGTCGACGACAAGGTTGTGGGTTCCGAGCTCATCGGCCAGAACTTCGATGACGAAGCCCACATGTGGGGTCGTATCCAGAACGTGTCAATTGTCGAAGGCGAAGACGGCGAGCTCATGGCGTATGGTGCCCCGTCCAACCTGTCCCCGGCGAGTGAGGAGTATCGGCAGCTTGTGGACGCACGCGTGAAGAAGATCCGCGCCGCCAACCCCGATGCCGATATGGACGCTGTGCCCGTCGACCTGGTGACGTGCTCGGGGTCCGGCCTCGACCCGGAGATCTCTCCGGATGCCGCCGAGTACCAGGTCCCGCGCCTTGCCAAGGCCACGGGCAAAAGTGAGGACGAGGTGCGCGACATCATCGCCGCGTGCACCAAGGGCCGTTTCCTCGGCGTGTTCGGCGAGCCCACGGTCAACGTGCTCAAGGTGAACCTTATGCTGGACGGCGCGCTGTAGGTGAGGGAGTGGCGGATGAGGGCATGACTGGCTATCTGAGCCCTCAATTCCACCCCGCCCATCAGTTGCGGTGAAATACGGACTGTCTTGGCTGTCAAAAGCCTCACCTACTCCGTATTCCACCGCAACTTTTTTGTGAGGGTCGGGATTGAAGGTGGGGAGTGCGAGCGGGTACGGACGCGGCGGTTGCTGATACGATAAGTACGTTAGCAACTGCCGCCGAGCGGCTCAAACGAAAGGAACCCTGTATGGAGTCATCCGCCTATCCGATGCTCTTTAGCCCGATCAAGGTCGGTACGACCGAGGTCAAGAACCGCGTCTTTATGCCGCCGGTGTCCACGAACCTGGCCGATCATGGCTATGTGACCGACGACTTGGTCGATCATTACCGTGCCCGTGCCAAGGGCGGCGTGGGCCTCATCATTACCGAGGTCGTGACAGTCGAGCCCACCTATACCTATCTGCCGGGTGACATGTGCTGCTACGACGACACGTTTATCCCTGGCTGGGAAAAGCTCGCCGCGGCCGTCCACGAGTATGGCTGCAAGATCATGCCGCAGCTCTTCCACCCCGCCTACATGGCCTTTAACATTCCGGGCACGCCTCGCCTGATCGCTCCGTCCTTTGTGGGCCCGTCTTACGCCCGCGAGGCACCGCGCCCCATTACGGTCGATGAGATCCACGAGCTCACGCACCAGTTTGGCGACGCCGCCGTGCGTATGCAGAAGGCCGGTGTCGATGGCGTCGAGGTCCATGCGGCGCACGCCCACGGCATGCTCGGCGGTTTCTTGACCCCGCTCTATAACAAGCGTACCGATGAGTACGGCGGCTCGCTCGACGCCCGTATGCGCTTCCTGCTCGAGGTCATCGCCGAGATTCGCGAGCGCTGCGGCAAGGACTTTATCATCGACGTCCGTATCTCGGGCGACGAGTACACCGATGGCGGCCTGACCCTCAACGACATGATCTACGTCTCGCGTCGCCTGGAGAAGGCCGGCGTCGACATGATTCATGTGTCGGGTGGTACCACCATCAAGCGCGGCTCCGCAATTCCCGCCGCCGGTACTCAGCAGGCCTCGCACGCCGCCTGCTCGCGCGAGATCAAAAAGCACGTCAACATTCCCGTTGCCACGGTCGGCCGCATTAACGAGGCATGGATTGCCGAGGAACTGATCGAGGACGGTGCTGCCGACATCTGCATGATGGGCCGCGCCAATCTGTGCGATGCCGAGTTCTGCAACAAGGCAGCCGCCGGCAACGCCGACGACATCCGCCCCTGCATTGGCTGCCTGCGCTGCCTGAACGGCATTATGTTTGGCAAGCGCATCTCCTGCACCGTCAACCCCGATGTTGAGCGCGACGAGGCCGGTTACGAGCCTGCCGCCGAGGCCAAGAACGTACTGGTTGTGGGCGCTGGTCCTGCGGGCATGGAGGCAGCCTACATTGCCGCCAAGCGCGGCCACAACGTGGTGCTCGTGGATAAGCAGGACGAGCCGGGCGGCGAGATGCGCATCGCAGCCGTTCCGCCGGCAAAGCAGGAACTCACCCGTGTGATCAAGTATCAGTATCGTCGTCTGGCCGAGGCCGGCGTGAAGTGCGTATTTGGCACCGAGCTTACTGCCGAGGACATTCAGCGTGACTACGCCGGCTACGAGGTCGTCCTGGCCTATGGCGCCGAGCCCATCGCCCCGGCCTTCATGCAGGGATTTAAGCAGGTCATGACGGCTGACGACCTGTTGGGCGGCAAGGCTTTCCCGGGCAAGAAGATTGTCATCGTGGGCGGCGGCACCGTCGGTTGCGAGACGGCCGACTACCTGGCCCCGTTGGTCAACGATCTGTCGCCGGCCAATCGCGACGTCACCGTCATCGAGATGACCAAGACGCTCGCCGCCAACGAGGGCGGCGCCGGTCGCGCGGTGCTCATCACGCGCATGCTCTCCAAGGGCGTTCACGTGCTGACCGAGGCCAAGGTGACCGAGATTACCGAGGATGCCATCAGCTACGAAAAGGACGGCGAGATCCACACCATCGCCGATGCCGATACGCTGGTACTTGCCATGGGCTATCGTCCCAATACCAAGTTGGCCGACGACCTTGCTGCAGCCGGCGTTACCACCCACGTGTTGGGCGATGCCAACAAGTGCGGCAACATCCGCGACGCCATCGGCGATGGCTACAAGGTTGCTTGCGAGCTCTAGTCAACCCCTTTGCACCATTCGATTGCAAAAAGCGGCGGCTGCCCTGTGTGTTGGGCAGCCGCCGCCTGCGTTTTGCCAAAGAAAGATTATTGTCGGGCCCTAAATGCCTTTTGTTTCTGCTCCCTCCGCAATCATGTTGCGGTTATACACCAGGTGCAGATACATCGCGTCGTGCGCGGCGGTGGGATCGCGCGAGGCGATGGCGTCGGCCACATCGCGGTGCGTGCGGATAGTTTCCTCGACGAGCTTTTTGCCGGTCACGTCGATAAAGAGGGGGACGGATGCCTTGAGCACGCCCATCAGGCGGGGAACGACGAGGTTTCCGGAGCTCTCGGCAATGGCATTGTGGAACGCGGTGTCGGCGGTGGAGTAATCCTCACCGGCCTCGGCCAGGCGCTCGGATTCGTCGCAGAGCTCTTTGATACAGACGACCTGGTCGTTGGTTGCGTGCTCGGCCGCCATGCGTGCTATCTGCGGCGGTGCCACGGCCCTCTCGCACGTCAACGATGCCGGTTTTTGGATGTGCTCCTCGTTCCTGGAGATTGACGAGAAAACCACCCTCAAGTCCTGGACCATTATGGAGACGCTCATCGGCCTTTCGGGTCTTGCCTGCGCCCTGGTGATTTCGTTCTTCGCCTAGTTCGCGTAGCTAAGCATCTTTTGCCGAGTGCATCGCTCGGTACCCATTTACACCTGATTCATTAACCAACGATTGGTACAACCGTTCAAATCAAAAGAGGAGAGCATCATGGACGAGAAGACCAAGGCACAGATTCAGCAGGAGGCAGCCGACCTGGTTGCCAAGCTGCAGCCGCGTTCCGGCAAGTTTCGCACCATCAGCCCCGAGATGGACCCGCTGCGTCTGGGCTCTGGCTGGTCCATCGAGGATCTGGACAAGCCGCAGGTCATTATCGAGTCGACGTTCGGCGACTCGCACCCGGGTTCTGCCGGCCTGTTTGAGCTGGTCGAGGAGGTCCGTGCTGGCGTTGCCGAGGCTGGCGGTCACGGTGCCCGTTACTTCTGCACCGATATCTGCGATGGCGAGGCACAGGGCCACGACGGCATCAACTACTCGCTGCCCAGCCGCGACATGATCGCCAACATGATCGAGATCCATGCCAAGGCCACCCCGTTCGACGCCGGTGTCTTTGTCGCCAGCTGCGATAAGGGCCTGCCTGCGAACCTCATGGCCATGGGCCGCATCAACATCCCCTCCATCGTCGTTACCGGCGGTGTCATGGATGCCGGTCCCGATTTGTTGACCCTGGAACAGCTCGGCGCGATTTCTGCCCGCTACGAGCGCGGCGAGATCTCCCGCGAGGAGCTTGAGTTTGCCAAGCACAACGCATGCCCCAGCTGCGGTGCCTGCTCGTTTATGGGCACCGCGTCGACCATGCAGGTTACCGCCGAGGCCCTGGGCCTTATGCTCCCCGGCACGGCCCTGCTGCCCGCAACCAGCTCCGATCTGCGTGAGTTTGCGCGCGAGGCCGGCCGTCAGTCCGTGTGGCTCTCCGAACACAACCTGTGCCCGCGCGACATCGTGACCAAGGAGTCCTTCGAGAACCTCATTATGGTCCACGGTGCCATTTCGGGCTCCACCAACTCGCTGCTGCATATCCCCGCGATTGCCCGCGAGTTTGGCATCGAGATGTCCGCCGACGACTTCGATCGCCTGCACCGTGGCGCCCACTACCTGCTCAACGTTCGCCCCGCAGGTGAGTGGCCGGCGCAGTTCTTCTACTATGCGGGCGGCGTGCCGCGCATCATGGAGGAGATCAAGTCGATGCTCCACCTCGATGTCATGACCGTCACCGGCAAGACCCTCGGCGAAAACCTCGAGGACCTTAAGAACAACGGTTACTACGAGAAGTGCGGCCGCTACCTGGAGAAGTGGAACCTCAAGCGCGAGGACATCATTCGCCCGTTTGACCAGGCCTTTGGTACCGACGGCTCCATCGCCATCCTCCACGGCAACCTTGCTCCCGAGGGCGCCGTCGTCAAGCACACGGTTGTTCCGCGCGAGATGTTCCAGGCCACGCTTAAGGCGCGTCCGTTCGACTGCGAGGAGGACGCTATCCACGCCGTCCTGACGCACGAGGTCAAGCCCGGCGACGCCGTCATCATTCGCTATGAGGGCCCCAAGGGTTCCGGTATGCCCGAGATGTTCTACACCACCGAGGCTATCGCCAGCGATCCCGAGCTGGGTGCGAGCATTGCCCTTATCACCGATGGCCGCTTCTCCGGCGCCTCCAAGGGCCCGGCTATCGGTCACGTTTCGCCCGAGGCTGCCGTGGGCGGCCCGATTGCCCTGATCGAGGAGGGCGACCTTATCCAGATCAACATCCCCGAGCGCTCGCTGTCTATTGTGGGCATCGCCGGCAAGGAGATGGAGCCGGCCGAGATCGATGCCGTCCTGGCCGAGCGCCGAGCCGCTTGGAAGCCCAAGGCTAATCGCTATACCTCCGGCACGCTCAAGTTCTTTACCGAGCATGCAGTTTCCGCCATTCAGGGTGGCTACATGGAGTAGCGCCCATGCGCATCAAATATCTCCTCTCATAGATGTGCGGCACAAAGAGCCCCGAGCCACGTCACCGGGGCGCGTTGTTCAGCGCCGCCGGGGCGCTCCACTCAAACGACAAGAGACGTCTTACGCAAGCGCCCGCGTCCGTGGATAAAACCACGGGCGTGGGCGCTTCGCTTTATTCCCAGCCGCTTTATTCCCAGCCCTTCCACACGTCAGGCTCGTAGCCAACGGTTGCCTGGCGGCCGTTGCGAACGATGGGCTCACGAAGAATCTGCTGGTTATCGAGCACCTTTTCGAATTTCTGGTCGGCAGCAAGATACTGTACGAGCGCAACCGTGTCGGCATCTTTCGCCTTTGGATCGATCACAGCGTCGATCCCGCCGACGGCGCGCGCCACGCTTTCGAGCTCGCCTTTGCTCATCCCCTTTTCCTTCAAGTCGATGAACTGGAACTTCACACGACGTTCCTTGAAATAGCGCTGCGCCTTCTTAGTATCGAAGCTTTTCTTCGTGCCGAATATCTGGATGTTCATACGTACCGCCTTCGCTCAATTCTCGTCCGTCCATGATGCGACAAGGGAGCCGAGCAAAAACAGAGCAGGCGGAGATGGAGGAGGACGGCGACCGACCGTCGGCAAGAGTCGGCCGGATCGGACTGGCGCCCAGTGCGCGCCGGCGACACGCTCACAGCTGCACACATAGCCGATGTACAAGCTCGCCGCGGCGTTCCCTCGCCCCGCGGTGTGGCGATAGAGAAGCACGCCACCCGTCAACGATGGCGCCTCGGTGAAGAAAATCAACGTCTGGGTTACATCCCTTGAAAGGGGCGAAGTCGGCTGCTAAAATACCTCCCCGCTATGAAGGATTTGACCAAAGCATACATCGCAATTCGGCGGCCCCTGGTATACGGGGCCTCTCCTGTTGTTCCCCAAGTGCGCTCTGAGCAGCCGCTTTCTTCCTGTCGTATCTGATGCACGCATAGCACGTGCATGTTATTTCGCCCGTGGGCCGACGCGCCTTCGGCGAAGAATCGAATAGATACGAAGGAAGCTTATGTCTGATAATTGTACGGTCGCGCCCGCCAATGGGCGCATTACCGGTACCCAGATCCGCATCGTCGCGGTCGTCGTCCTGGGTGCCTTCTTGGCGCTACTGAACCAAACGGTGATGTCGCCTGCGCTGCCGGTCATCATGTCCGATTTCGCCATCGATGCCTCGACTGCCCAGTGGATCATGTCCATATACCCGCTGGTGAGCGGCATCATGGTCCCCGTTTCGGCGTTCCTTATCGACAAGTTCAGCACCCGCGCGCTATTCTTCGGGGCGACGCTGGTGTTCGCGCTGGGCACGCTGCTGTGCGCCGCAGCCCCTGATTTCCTGTTCCTCATCATCGGTCGCGTGTTGCAAGCGGCGGGCTCAGGCGTGCTCATGCCGCTTGTCTCGGTGGTTCCCATGCTGGTGTTCCCCGTCGAGAAACGAGGAACGGCTATGGGCATGGCGGGCATCGTCATGTCGGCGGGTCCCGCGGTCGGCCCCGTCGTAGGCGGTGCGGTGATCGACACGTACGGCTGGCGCACCATGATCGGCGCCATCGTCCCCCTCGCAATTCTCGTGCTGGTGCTGGGCGTGTTCATGCTGAAAAACGTGGGCGAGCTGAAGAACCCCAAGCTCGACCTGCCCTCGGTCGTCCTCTCCACCATCGCCTTCGGCGGACTTCTCTACGGGTTCTCGAGCGCCTCGTCGATGGGTTGGGGCAACCCCGTGGTGCTCGGCTCGATCGTCGCGGGTGTCGTGTGCTTGGTGCTGTTCGTCGTACGCCAGGGCAAAATCGAGGACCCGCTGCTTCAACTGGGCACGCTCAAGACGCGCGAGTTCCGCGTGGCCGCCATCATCGTCACGCTCATCAACGCCGCATGCCTGGTCACCAACACGCTGTTGCCGTTGCTGCTGCAAACCTCGCTTGGCGCTTCGGCCTTCGAAACCGGCATGGCCATGCTTCCCGCCGCGGCGGTGGGCATCATCATCAGCCCTATCTCCGGCGTGGTGTTCGACAAGTTCGGTCCGCGTGCCATCTCGATCGTCGGCCTGGCCCTCATGACCGGCGCCCTGTTCCTGCTCTCGCTTTCGACGGTAAACACGCCCATCTTGGTGGTTGCGCTGTTCTGCATGCTGCAGTCCGCCGGCCAGTCGCTCGCGAACATGCCGGTGAACACATGGGGTGTCAATGCCTTGAAAAATGACATGATCGCCCACGGCAACGCCATCGCGAACACCGGCCGCCAGGTCGCCGGCGGTTTGTGCACGGCGCTCATCATCACGGTCATGACAAGCGTCACCGCGTCGGCCGGCGTCGATGCGAGCATTCAAGTAGCCACCGCCGTGGGCGCGGGCGTCGCTTACAAGGTGTGCGCGGCAATCGGCCTCGTTTCCCTTATCTGCGCCATATTCAGCGTGCGCACCAAGAAAACCGCACCGAAAACGAAGGAGGCATAAGCGATGTCCGAGATTCTGTCCGAGCGCATCCCGCTCGAGCTCGAGGGGACGCCCGTTTCGAGCATCATGATTGAAGAGCCGTTCACCTGCACGCAGGATTGCACGATTTCCGACGTGGTGCGCATGCTCGCCGAAAACGAGGTGAGCAGCATGCCCGTAATCGATGAGCGCAACCAGGTGGTCGGGTTCATCTCCGACGGCGATGTCATGGGAGCCATCGCGCAGCATCGCGCTCACACCATCTTCACGGGCGGCGACGCGTCCATGCTGTACTTCGACGATCAGAGCCTTGAGCAGCGCATCGAAGACCTGAAGGATCGCTGCGTCATGGATTTCGCGACGCGCCAGGTAGTGTGTGCCCGTCCCGAGCAGAGCATCGCCCGCGTCGCCGCGCTGCTGGCGAAGAAGAAGTTCAAGAAGCTTCCTGTGGTTGATGACGAGGGCAAACTCGTGGGGGTCATCCGCCGCTCCGCCATCACCAAATACATCTTCGGCATCCTTTTCCAATAGGGGCAGGTCGCACTTGAGGCGAACATCTCGAGGCATCGAGCCAGCAACTGGACCAGACAACCTTGATACGCACACGCTTTCCCTCGATGCTTCGGTAAGGGGAGCTGCGAAAATCGCAGCACGGGTGATCGGCGCCGCGCCCCCGAAGGCAAAAGCGAACACGGGAGCGATACGATGGGAAAAGTCCTGGACGAAGATTTGGTTTATGAGATTCTCTCCGTCGTGGCAGAGATTCCGGCGGGATGCGTCGCCTCGTACGGTCAGATAGCGCGCCTCATCGGCAGGGAGAAAAACTCTCGCCTGGTCGGAGCGGTGCTGAGCGAGGCGGATCGCTACGGCGATTATCCCTGCCACCGCGTCGTCAACCACGCGGGACGCCTCGCGCCAAACTTCCCCGACCAGCGAGCACTACTGACGGAGGAAGGAGTCGCCTTCCGAGACAACGGCTGCGTCGACATGAAAAAGCACCAGTGGAACGAGTAGCCAGGCAGCGTAGCGTCGAAAGGAGCGACGCCACGGGGAACGACCTGCGCCCCGCCGCCGGACAACCTATGGCAAAGTGACACGTCCCACAAAGAGCGGCGCACCAGTACGAGACACGACCGCGACGTAAAAAGACCCTATGATACTCGTAAGCATCTATCTGATTGCCCGCCTCGAGGTACCCAAAGAACGAGAGATGCCGAAACCCCTAGACAAAGAAAAAGGTCGGGAGCTTTTATGCTTCCGACCTGAAGTTTCATGGTCGCGGGGGGGGCGGATTTGAACCACCGACCTTCGGGTTATGAGGTCGCTACGACGTTGTTTCATTCAGACATTTCGACCTAAATTGAAGTCAATATAACTCCAGGTCATTTGATGTTTTCATAGATTTACGAAAGAAAAGTACGCGGAATAATTCGACCCAAATTCGACCCACAACGAGCTTGAAAGCGGTCAGGCGGAGCATTACCCTTGGGGTGTGACCCCACGCAGGGCCCACCACCAAGGGTAATGCCCACCCGCCCCAGCCCTTTGCGCCATTCCGCGCAACCGAGCGCGATTCTCAGGCACTTCAGGCAAGGAACACGATGAACGACCGACCTCTCGTCATAGGCAAAGGAACGAAGCAACGCCGCGACAAATACACGTGGCGCTACCGTCACAGCCTCGGCAAGGATCCGATCACGGGCAAATACCGCTATTCGCCGTGGCAGACCATACATACCACCAAAAGCCGAGAGGTCGACGCCGCGCTCGAAGCCTACAAGGCAGAACTCAACAGCGGCACCTACGTCCAAAAATCGAGGGACACCGTCGGCTCGTACGCAAAAAAGTTCCACGACAACCGCGAAGGAACCATCACGCCGCTCGCCTACTCGACATCCTACTCAATCGAGAACCGGACGCGCACATCACATGCGTGATGCTCATGCTCGACACCGACATGAGAAGGGCAGAAGCCCTCGGGATGACGTGGTCCGATGTCTCCGTCGAGAACAGAAGCATCCTCATTGAGCAGCAGTTCGCGGCCGATCGAAGCGTTCGCTCGCCCAAAAGCAAGAAAAGCGTGCGGAGGATCTCGATAAGCGAGACGCTGACGTCGTATCTCGAATTCTGGAAAAAGGAGCAGGCCCGCGAAATGGAAGCCTTCGGCCTGGAACAAGTCAAAGGCACTCCGCTCGTCCACTCATTCGAACGAACGAAAGACAGGCATCCCCAAGTCAACTTCATGGACCTGAATGGGTTTTCGCGCTGGTCCAGAAACTTCAGCGTCGAGAACGGGTTCGACAAGTTCGAAGGCGTTCGAACATACCATTATGTGAAGGAAACTGTCGACGGGGAAACGATTTCGAAGCGTTATGAGCATAAAGAGTGGCTCGAATTGAGGGATTACCTCAGGAAGCATCCCAAGGTTCGCGAGGCGAGGCATATCAGCACATATGAGAGCGAGCACCTTCCTTACGGATATTCGGGCCTATCGAGCCACACCGCTACTGCCGCTACTGCCGCTACTGCCCGCCAGCTTCCGAACCAGCGGGCGGTAGCAGCACCCCGAACATCTCGCCGACAGCGCAGAGAGTCGTCGACCTGGCGGCCAAGGCCGACATCGAGGACGTGATGCTGTGCGACCTGCCCGGCGTCCTGTCCTTCCTAGGGCTGCCACCTGAGACGGAGATGCCGCCGGGCAACAAGGGGAAGACGAAGCTCAAGAAGCTCTACAGGAAGGTGGCGCCGAACAAGGCATACCACTCCGGCGAGCGCGCCAAGGATTTGATCTCGCACCTCGACATGGCAGAGATCAGGGCATCGGCGCCCGTCCCGCTCGGAGAGATAGACAGAGCGGTCGTAAGCGGCTGATGTAACTTCTGACACCCTAGAACTTACATCGAGCCCCGATTTTTGAGCTCGGGGCTCTTTTCGTCTAGATTGGGGACGCATGGCCGGACGAAAACAATTTGCGTTTGGTAATAAGCGTACGAAAGCGCAATTTATGTCTTAATTCCGTACGCAAATCAAGACGAAAATCGTTTACGTCTGCTTTAAATCCGTACGAAAACGGTTTTCGTCTTGCAGGGCAGTTGCCGTTTCTACAGTTCAACTTCCAGTTCGGCTTTGTGCTCGTAGAGGTAGTCGCGCATGTAGGGGATGGCAAATGAGACCTTGCCGTACGAGGGAGCCTCGATAATCGATTCTCTTAACAGGCGGCTGCGGACGGAACTCACCTGTTGAGGCGTTTTGTTTAGGGCATCGGCAACCATGCTGGTCGAGCTCGTCTGCCCCAAAGATGCCATGCTCAGCAGATAAGCGATGCACGTGGGCGGAATGCACTGTAGCGCGGGCTCAATCACCATGGCACAGAAGCGTTCGCGTGCCGTTGCAATGCCGCGCTCGGCTTCTTCTTCTCCAATAATCGCTGTATGTGCGCGTCTCGCCAACTGCCATGCGTAGTATCCAACGAGTTGGATCATGAAAGGATAACCTTGCGTTGCCTCGGCAAGTTGGCCGGCAATACCTGGCTGCAACTCCATGCCAGACGCTTCAATGGTTTCCTCGAGGGAGTACGACACTTCGGTTACTGCCACAGCCTTCAGGTCAAAGGGGAGGGCACGGCGCAAAAACGTAAGTGTCTTTCCGTTGATGATGCTTTCAATCATCGAAGGCAGCCCAGCAAAAACAAAGGCGATATCAAGGTCTTCGCCGATAACCTGCTGAATCGCAATGGAGAGCGTTCGGACCTCATCGAGCTCTGCGTCTTGAACCTCGTCGAGAGTGATGAGCAGGCCATTTCCATTCTTGGATATTGTCTGTCTCATGGCGTCGCGTAGCGATGGGCCGATTCGCTCAATATCTATGCTGCCGATGGATATGCCAGCTACGGTGGGCTCAAATCTGGCGTGTTTTGCCTGGAATTTGGGCTGCAGCTGTTCGAGAATGCGCTGGCAAAGTCCCTCGGTTGCGACCTCTTTTATGACCGTCCAGCCACGGCTTTGCGCCAAACGTGAGCACTCGTCAAGGAGGACCGTCTTGCCCGTTCCACGGACGCCGGCTATGCGCATTAGGCGCCCCGGGGCACCAGGCCCGTTGGTGAGGCCTTCACTGAATTCTTCGAGTACATCTTCGCGGCCGATAATCGTGGGAGGTGTTTTACCTGCTGTGGGCTTAAAAGGGTTTGTTTGCATGTGAGCCGCCTTTGCTCAAGATATAGCAAGATATAGCAAAGTATAGCAAGATATAGCAAAGTATAGTGAGATATAGCAACGTATAGCGCTGTTCGCGGGTTCTTACGGTGGTGCTATTTTCCGAATGCCGCGCGGATAAAGCGCTGGGCGAACAGCTTGTTGGCAACTCACGAGGGCTCGGGGTGCCAATTTGGGGTGCAGTAGTGCTGCGCCACGAAAAGGGCCTATCTACTACGTTTAAGCCGCAGAGGTCAACCATAGCCGGCTTTTTCGAAAATCGACAAGCTGTCTACCTGCGGTTTTGTTTTCACGGTTTTCGGTATGGCCGAGGCTATCCATGTTAACGTAGTAGATGGGCCACTTTTGTGGTAAGGGGGCCGATCTGCGGGCCAGGGTAGCTAAAAGAGCCTCGTCCCAAAAAGACTGATTGGGAGCTGGGGCGTGTCGATGCGATAGTATTGCATGGTGGTATTCGACTAACCGAGGACTTATCCGAGGGCTTTATGGAACAACACCAGCATTATCAGAGCCTGCAAGACCAGGCGTACAACGCATTGCGCTCCAAGATCATCTATGCCGAGCTCAAGCCCGGCACGCGCCTTTCGGCGATTGGTCTGGAAAAGGAGACGGGAATCGGGCGCACGCCCATTCGCGAATCCTTTGTGCGCCTGCGTGAGCAGGAGCTGGTGGAAACGCGTCCCAAAAGCGGCACCTATGTCTCAAAAATCAGCATGGAGCGCGCCGAGAACGCCTGTTTCTTGCGCGAGAAGCTCGAGAGAAGCGTGCTTATTAAATGCTGTTCGGCTGCTACGTCCGAGCAAAAGCAGCGGCTCGAGCAGATTCTTGCCGAGTCCGAGTCGCTCGACCATAGCGAAACGCGTCGCTTTTTCGATCTGGACAACCTGTTCCATGAGACGTGTTTTGAGATTGCCGGCCGTCACATGTTGTGGGATTGGATGAAGAGCGTCAACACACATTTTGAGCGATACAACTGGTTGCGTATGGTGTCGCAGGACCTGGATTGGGAGCCGATTCGTCGGCAGCATCGCCGGATTCTCGAGGCCATTAAGAGGGGCGATACCGATGCGGCGAGCTATCTGGCAGAGACGCACTTGCACCTGATGCCCGAGGAGCAGGGCCCGGTTATCGCCTTGCATCCCGACTATTTTGAGCTGTCCAAAGACTCGGCCATCTAATCAATCCCCATATAAGTTGCGGTGAAATAGGGACTGTTTTGCGGCCTGGGTGGCGCAAACAGTCCCTATTTCACCGCAACTGCGTTGGGGCGTAACCGGGGCACAAAGCTGCGGCGCCGCTTGGAGGAAAAGACCGGAAGCAAGGGTCCATTCCTCCAGACGGCGCCGCAGCTGTTTTGATGGCTCGGTTTTTGTCGATGTGGCTCAACTGGGCGCGGTTGCCAGCCGAGTAGGCAAAGCGGCTCGGGGGCGTGTCGCTTCCGTCACGTTCTATCAGCATACAAGACGGTTTTGGTTCTTGTTCGTGACGGAAACGGCGCGCTTCCGAGCCGCTTTAAAAGAAAGGGGGCGAGGTTTAGGGCACGCCCCCTTTCACGATAGAGAGCTAAACCTAGCCGCGGACCTTCTTGACGACGTCCATGGCCTCGTGGGCGATCTGCTCGACCTTGGAGAAGTCGCCGTCGGCAAACAGGGCCGGCTTGACCATCCAGGTGCCACCGCAGGCGATGATGGCGGAGGAGCTCAGGTACTCCTCGACGTTGGCGGTGCTCACGCCGCCGGTAGGCATAAAGCGGTGACCGACAAACGGAGCGGCGAGGGCCTTGATGGTGTTCAGGCCGCCATACTGGGACGCGGGGAAGAACTTGGTGACCTTGAGGCCCAGGTTCTCGGCTGCGGTGACCTCGGAGGGGGTCACGGTGCCGGGAAGGACGGGCAGGTCGATGTCGATGCAGTGCTTCACGACGTCCTCGTTGTAACCCGGGGAGACGATGAACTTGGCACCGGCGGCGCGGGCCTGCTCAACCTGCTCGACGGTCAGGACAGTGCCGGCGCCAACGCACATTTCGGGCTCGGCCTCGGCCATAGCGGCGATGCACTCGGCGGCGCAGGCGGTGCGGAAGGTGACCTCGGCGGACTTCATGCCAGCTGCCATAAGGGCGTGGGCGAGCGGAGCGGCGTCCTCGACCTTGTCGAGCACAACGACCGGCACGATGCCCAGGGACTCAAGCGTGGTGTAGAACTGATCGAACATGATGTTCCTTTCGATGTGTGGCGCGCATGGGCGCGTGATTGCCAAATGTGCTGGTCAGGAGCCGATTTTGGATTGGTTATCGGAGGCACTGCTTGGGGTTCAAGCAATTCCAAAACCGGCTGCTCGACCAGTCATGTAGGGAATGCCAGGCAAAACCGGAATGGGACTGGTGGTTTTGCCCGGCCGGAGGAATCGGGGAGCGGGCCGCGGGGGTATGGGATTGGAAGGCTGCGGCCCGCGGAATGGAGACGGACTAGCGCGCGACGCGGGTGCCACCGTCGGCGGCGGATGCCACGGCTGCAATCTCGCCTGCGGTCACCAAGTTGGAATCGCCCTTGATGGTGAGTTTGAGGATCGAGGCTGCAATCGCGTAGTTGACGGCGTCCTGCGGGTCAAAGTCGTTGATGAGGGCATGGACGAGGCCGGCGTTGAAAGCGTCGCCGGCGGCAACACCCTCGAGCACGTGTACGTCGTGAGCAGGGGAGAACCAGTGCTCGCCGCTCTCGGCGTCAAAGAGCATGCCCATCCAGATGGAGCGCTCGACGCAGGAGATGTTGCGAACGACCGAGGCAACCTTTTCGCAGCCGTATTCGGCGCAGATCTGACGGGCCATCTCGACATAGGTGTCGCGCTCCTCGATGCCATGGGCAAGGGAACCAGAGACGCAGGTCATGCCGAGGCCGGCGGGCGCATCCTCGTCGTTGGCGATGCAGATGTCGACGAGCGGCAGGAGTTCCTTCATGGTGGCCTGCGACTTCTCGGGCGACCACATCTTGCCGCGATAGTTCACGTCGCACACGGTGGTGATGCCCTTGGCGCGGCAGGCGGCGAGCGCATCCTTGCAGGCAGCGGCCATCTCATCGGAGACGGCGGGCGTCACGCCGGAGAAGTAGAAGACATCGATGCCCTTGAGGATCTCGTCCCAGTCAAAAATATCGCGCTTGGCCATGTTGATGGCAGAGTACTTGCGGTCGTAGACGCAGCCGTTGCCGCGCTGCGAGGCACCGACCTCAAAGACGTAGGAGCCAAGACGGTCGCCCTGACGCACGACGCGCGTGGTGTCGACGCCGTAGGCCTTCAGCGAACGCAGGGCGCACTCGCCCAGACGGTTGGCCGGGACAACGGAGACGTAAGCGGCCTTGTCGCCCTGGTAGGCCAGGGAAAGCGCAGTGTTGGCCTCGGCGCCGCCGTAGCGGACGTCAAACTCGGTTGCCTGCTCAATACGCAGGTGGTCTTTGGGTGAGAGTCTCATCATGATCTCGCCGAAGGTAAGAACCGTTTTACCCATGGTCGCGCAGCTCCTTTTACTCGTGCGTACACCTTTGATATGGCGTTGGCACGCAGGTGCCAAGACGGTAGGGTGCGTCTTTGCACCTGCGTGCCAACGCTCGCCGAAATCGGTTTACGAAATCGGTTTCGTTTCGAGTTGTAGTATACTCACCTACAGCGTTTTGCAACCGAGATTTTTAAAAAATGCCTAAAATGGCTCAGACTGCCGACATTGGGAAACGGGGTGCGCTATGGCGCAGATGAGAATCAAGGACATTGCCGCCGAGGCGGGCGTGAGTCCGGCCACGGTCTCGCGCTATCTCAACAACCGCCCCGGACAAATGACCGAGGAAACCCGTGCTCGCATCGCGGCGGTTATCGAGCGCACTGGCTATCGCCCGCGTGCCGCCGCGCGCAATCTGCGCAGCTCGCGCACCAACCTCATCGGTGTGATCCTGGCCGACATCGCCAACCCGTTCTCGAGCGCCATGCTCGAAGGACTTTCCGCCAGCGCCGCCGCGCGCGGCTGCTCGCTCATGACGGCCATTAGCGGCAACGACCCCGCAAAGGAAGCAGAGTCGCTCACCAGACTTATCGATGCCGGCGTGGACGGCCTGGTCGTCAACACCTGCGGAGGTAATGACGGGGCGATCGCCGCGGCAGCGGGACGTCTGCCCGTTGTGCTGCTCGACCGCGATGTTGCCGACGGCGGTGTAGATCTGGTGACATCTAACAACCGTGAGCTGGTCGCCGGGTTGGTAGACGCCCTGGCCGCTGCGGGCAGCGAGCGCCTATGCCTGCTCACCGAGGCAAGCGACGATAGCCCCGTGCGTCGCGAGCGCGCCGAGGCCTTTGCTGACGAGCTTTCGCGCCGCGGCCTTGCGGGCGAGGTCGTCACCCTGGCCGACGGTGGCGCCACGGGCGTTGGCCGTTTGGACAAGACCATCCGCGACTACGCGGGCAAAAGGCTCGGCCTTATCGCCGTCAACGGCCTGGTTTTCCTGCGTCTGACCGAGGCGCTGGCGCAGCTTGGTCCCTCGCTGCCGGCGGGGCTCAAGATCGCGACGTTTGACGACTACCCCTGGAACCATGTGCTCTTTGGCGGCGTCACCACGGCCGCGCAGGACACCCTCACCATTGCCGAGCGCGTAGTCGAGCGCCTTTCCGAGCGCATCGACGTCGTTACCACCACCGTGGGCGAGGCCGCAAAGCTGGCGCCCAAACGCATCGAGATCCCCGGCCACATCGAACACCGAGCTTCGACCTCGCGCTAGTCGCTCGTTCGCAACGGCCTGTTCGCGCACGTTTTTTGAGCGCTTGATACGCTTTAACCCTGCGGAAACATTTTTCTGCGATAGTATCTGCGATATAGACCAGTCGAAACCCGCCCGAAAGAAAGGGGAGCGACATGAACCAGCAGAACATCGATTACGTACTCCGCTCCGTAGAGCAGCGTGACATCCGCTTTGTGCGTCTGTGGTTTGTCGACATTCTCGGCCGCCTCAAGAACTTTGCCATTAGCCCCGAGGACCTCGAGGTCGCTTTTGAGGAGGGCATTGGCTTTGACGGCTCGGCCATCGAGGGCTTTGCTACGCCCGAGGAAGCCGACATGCTCGCATTCCCCGATGCTTCGACCTTCCAGATTCTGCCGTGGCGCCCGAGCCACAACGGCGTCGCCCGCGTGTTCTGCGATGTGTGCACCCCCGACCGCAAGCCCTTCGCCGGCGATCCGCGCGATGCCCTGCGCCGCATGTTCCGCAAGGCCGAGAAGGCTGGCTACCTGCTCAACGTGGGCGCCGAGCTGGAGTATTACTACTTCCCCGACGAGCACACCCCCGAGCCGCTCGACAACGTGGGCTACTTCGATCTTTCGGTGAGCGATGCCGCCCGCGACCTGCGTCGCAACACGGTCCTCACGCTCGAGAAGATGTCCGTGCCCGTGGAGTACACCTTCCACGCCGCCGGCCGCTCGCAGCACGGCATGAGCCTGCGCCACGCCGAGGCCCTGAGCATGTCCGACGCCATCACCACGGCCAAACTCATCATTAAGCAGCAAGCTTACGAGAGCGGGTGCCACGCCTCCTTTATGCCCAAGCCGTTGGCGGGCGAGGACGGCAGCGCTATGTTCCTGTGCCAGTCGCTATTCGACCACGACGGCAACAACGTCTTTTGGGGCGAGGACGACGAGAAGTACCACCTCTCCGACGTCGCCAAGCACTATATGGCCGGCATTCTGGCGCATGCCCGCGAGATCAGCGCCATCACCAACCCAACGGTCAACTCGTACAAGCGCATCACCACAGGCGGCGACTCCGTGCCGCAGTACGCCACGTGGGGCCTGCGCAACCGCGCGAGCATGGTCCGCATTCCGGTCTACAAGCCCGGCAAGCAGCTGTCCACGCGCATCGAGCTGCGCAGTCCCGATCCCATGGCCAACCCGTACCTGGTCAACGCCGTCACGCTGGCGGCTGGTCTGGACGGCATTGAGCGCAAGCTGGAGCTCCCGCCCGAGGCCACGGCCGAGACGCTCAAGCTTACCGACCGCCAGATGGTCGAGGCCGGCTACACGCCGCTGCCGCGCTCGCTCAAAGAGGCGCTCGACGTGTTTGAGGACTCGCAGTTTATGAAGGATGCCCTCGGCGAGCACATCCACAGCTTCTTCCTTAAAAAGAAGCGCGACGAGTGGCATAAGTTTGAGTCTACGATCACCGAGTGGGAGATCAAGCACTACCTGGCGAACTCCTAATCGCGCTGACTTGTTCCAGTACGATTGAGCTCATTTCCTTGGAGGCCGATATGTCCGAAAAGAGTGCCCTGTTCATGGCGCGCACGACGCGCTTCCACGAGTTTGCCCGCAGCTTGACGACCACCCTGGGTGTCGAGGTGAGCCTGGCAACCCCCGATTCGCCGACTGCAGCGCACGACTTTGACCTGCTGATTCTCGATTCCGATGGCATCCGCAGCGACCGCATCGATCAGATTGCCAAGTGGCTTGACGATCGCGGCGGCGTCCCCATGTTGGTGATCGTCGACGATGAGGCGCTCGGCACCCTGCGCCTGCCCAATCACGCGCATGCCGACTTTGTATGCCCCACGGCGACGCCCAACGAGCTCAAGGCTCGCGCGCAGCGCCTGATGGGCGAGGAGGAGACCGTTACCGCCGACGATGTGCTCAATATCGATAACCTCGAGATCAACTTGGCCACCTACCAGGTGACGCTCGATAACGAGCCCATCGACCTGACGCTGATGGAGTACTCGCTGCTGAGCTTTTTGGCGACGCATCCCAACCGTGCCTACAGCCGCGAGGTGCTGCTGCACCGCGTGTGGGGCTTTGAGTACTGCGGTGGTACGCGCACCGTCGACGTGCACATTCGACGCATCCGCTCCAAGGTGGGCCCGCAGATCGCGGCACACATCACCACCGTCCGCGGTGTGGGCTATCTGTTTAAGGACTAGATTTCCACCACAAAGGGGACAGGCACCTTTGTGGTGGTTTTGCCGCATGTGCGGGTTCCTTTCGGGTTTGCAGAAGAACTTAAGCCTTCCTAAAAGATTGCGTTCTCATACACGTGCACCCGCATATTGGGGTACAACTCAACGTGAACAATGATGGCCCGCCACATGTTTGGCGGGCCTTTGGTTATTTGACGAAAGGATCGCAGCTATGAGCGAGTACGATTCCCAGCATCCCCAGGATGCGGGCCACGCCGGCGAGACTCAGCAGCAACCGCGCGTACAGGTTGAGTCGACGCCTGCCGACGGCAACATTCCCTACGTGCAGGCCTACGACACGCAGACCGGCAAGCCGCTCGTCGGTCAGCAGGTCGTGAACAAGCACACGGTGGTCAAGACCAAGACCAAAAAGCTGCCGATCTTTATTACGGCACTCGCCGGCTGTGCCTGCGGCGCCCTGCTGGTCATCGCGCTCATTATGAGCGGTACGCTCGATATCGGTGGCGGCAAGAATGCCGTGACGGCGGGTACTTCGGGTTCGTCGACGCAAAAGATTACGATTGATTCCGAGGACACCACGCTGGCCGAGGCCGTTTCTGCCAAGGCATTGCCCTCCGTGGTTTCCATTACTGCCACTTCGAGCGGCAGCCAGAATGGCTCGCTTTCGCAGTCTGCCGACGAGTCGGACAGCTCGGGCAGCGTCGGTTCGGGCGTTGTGCTCGATACCGAGGGCCACATCCTCACCAACAACCACGTGGTCGATGGCTATGACCAGTACGTGGTTACCATGGACGACGGCACCACCTACGAGGCCGAGTTCGTGGGCAACGACGCCTCGAGCGACCTGGCCGTCATCAAGCTCAAGGACGCCGACGCCTCCAAGCTTACGCCGATCGAAATTGGCGACTCCTCCAAGCTCAACGTTGGCGAGTGGGTTATGGCGATCGGCTCGCCGTTCGGCAACGAGCAGTCTGTCTCCACGGGTATCGTGTCGGCGCTCTATCGTTCCACGGCCATGAGCTCTACCAGCGGTAACACCATCTATGCCAACATGATTCAGACCGATGCCGCCATCAACCCGGGCAACTCCGGCGGCGCGCTCGTCAACGACAACGGTGAGCTGGTGGGCATCAACTCGCTCATCGAGAGCTACTCGGGCTCCAGCTCGGGTGTTGGCTTTGCCATTCCGGTCAATTACGCCAAGAACATTGCCGACCAGATCATCGACGGCAAGACGCCGGTGCATCCGTACATGGGAGCTACGCTTTCGAGCGTCAATGCGCTTAACGCCCGCACCAACAAGCTGAGCACCGATAGCGGCGCGTATGTGGCGAGCGTCGTTGAGGATGGTCCTGCCGCCAAGGCCGGCATTCAGGAGGGCGACGTCATCACCAAGCTGGGCGACGATGAGATTACGAGCGCCGATGGCCTGATCATCGCGCTGCGCAGCCACGAGGTGGGCGAGAAGGTCGAGATCACACTCATGCGCGGCAAGGAAGAGAAAAAGGTCACCGTCGAGCTGGGCTCCGACGAGGAGTTGCAGAACCAGCAGCAGGACGACAGCTCGACCGACACCGGCAACGGCGGTATTACCGACGAGCAGCTGCGCCAGTACCTGGAGGAGCTGCTGGGCCAGCAGGGTCAGGGCCAGGGCTACGGCCAGGGCTACTAGCGAGCCGTTTCGCATATGCCGAAGCCAGAGGGGCTGTCCCGCCAAGTGTGGGACAGCCCCTCTTTTCTTATTGATCCGTTGGGGACGGAGGAAAACGGATCGCTTGGGGCTGACAAGAGGCCTGGTCCGGAATGGTCTGGACAGTTAGTTCAGATACGTATAAATCTGGGGCAGCTTGGGATGCGTTTTGAGCAATTTTTGATTGGGATGGGGCTCGAATGGGTGTTTGGAAGGGAGAGCGGGACGTTTACATGGTCTCGAGGAGCCCAAATTAGTTGAAACAGGGGTGTTCGTGCCTGATTCAGCTCTAGGATTTATACGTATCTGAACTAACTGTCCACCCCGGTCCGGCCGCTGCCGATTCGGTGCGGTTTGAGACCGCTATTCGGCCCCGTTGCGACCGGTGGTACTCTAGTATCCGTTTGAAATCGAGCGAAGGAGTGCCGCTATGGAGCAATCGAGCCTGTTTGGTGACGGTGTGGACATCGATGCCGAAACTCCCGCGAGTGCGGATGCCGCTGCACCGGCCGATGCCCGTGCCCAGGCGGCAGCGCGCGCGGCCGAGCTGCGCCACGAGCTCGATTACCACGCCTATCGCTACTACATGCTCGATGCGCCCGAGATCACGGATGCCGCCTTTGACAAAATGCTTGTTGAGCTGCAGGAAATCGAGGCGACCTACCCCGACCTGGTGACGCCCGACAGCTATACCCAGCGCGTGGGCGGCTACGTGAGCGAGCAGTTTACGCCGGTCACGCACATGGCACGCATGTATTCCATGGACGATGCCATGGATCTGGACGAACTCGACGCGTGGCTCCAACGCACTGAGGATGCCCTCGGTGCCGGCAGCGTCACCTATACCTGCGAGCTTAAGATCGACGGCCTTGGCGTGGCGCTTACCTACCAAAACGGCAGCTTCGTACGTGCGGCCACGCGCGGTGACGGCACCACGGGCGAGGACGTGTCGCTCAACGTCCGTACCATCAAGGATGTGCCCATGCACCTGTCCGAGCCGGCGCTCGCCCACATGGGTACCGACCGCGAGCGCACCATTGAGGTACGCGGCGAGGTCTATATGCCCAAGGGCAGCTTTGTCCGTCTGAATGAAGAGGCCGATGCCGAGGGGCGCGACCCCTTCGCCAACCCGCGCAACGCCGCCGCCGGCAGCCTGCGCCAAAAGGATCCCAAGGTCACGGCGCGCCGCGACCTGGCCACCTTTATCTATGCCATCGCCGATACCGACCCGCTGCACGTCCACAGCCAGCGCGAGTTCCTCGATTGGCTGCGTAGCGCCGGCTTTAGCGTCAACCCTAACGTGGCTCGTTGTGCCACGCCGGCCGAGGTCCACGAGTTCTGCGCCCAGGCCCTCGAGCATCGCGGTGACCTGGACTACGACATCGACGGCGTGGTCGTAAAGGTTGACAGCTTCCAGCAGCAGCTCGACCTGGGCTTTACCGCCCGCGCACCGCGCTGGGCCATTGCTTTTAAGTTCCCGCCCGAGGAAAAGCAGACCGTCCTGCGCGAAATTCGCATCCAGGTGGGCCGCACCGGTGTGCTCACGCCGGTCGCCGAGTTTGACCCGGTGACGGTCGCCGGCTCCACCATCGCGCGCGCCACGCTGCACAACATCGACGAGATCCGTCGAAAAAACGTGCGCGAGGGCGACACTATCATCGTGCACAAGGCGGGTGACGTGATCCCCGAGGTCGTGGGTCCGGTGCTCGACAAGCGCCCGGTCGATTCGGCCGACTGGCACATGCCCGAGGTCTGCCCCGTGTGCGGCAGCCCCGTGGTCCACGAGGACGGCGAGGTCGCCTACCGTTGCGTTTCCATCGACTGCCCCGCGCAGCTCAAGGAGCGCCTGCTTCACTGGGTGAGCCGCGGCTGCATGGACGTCGATGGCCTGGGCGACGAGATCGTCGACAAGATGATCGCCGCCGGCCTGATCCACGATGTCGCGGACTTCTACCAGCTCACGGTCGACGACATCGCCGGCCTGGACACGGGCCGCGTGTACGCCAGCTCCAACAGCAAAAAGGGCGTCAAGAAGGGCGATCCCATTCCGGTAGGCCTCAAGACGGCCGAGAAAATTATCGCCGAGCTCAACAAGTCCAAGAGCCAGCCGCTCGGTCGCGTGCTGTTTGCCCTGGGCATCCGCCACGTGGGCAAGAGTGTGGGCGAGGTCATCGCCGAGCGATTCCTGTCGATCGACAAGCTCATCTTGGCGAGCGAAGAGGACATTGCCGAGTGTGAGGGCATCGGTCCCAAGATTGCGGCGAGCGTCAAGCAGTTCCTGGCCGTGCCCGAAAACCTTGCCGTGCTGGAGCGCCTGCGCCAGGCGGGCCTGTCGCTCGAGGTCGACTTGGGCGCCGCGCATGCACAAGCCGCAGCCGACGCGGGCGTGGCGGGCGAGCTCGCCGATGCACAACCGCTCGCGGGTCTGACCTTCGTGCTCACCGGCACGCTCGCCAACCGCACCCGCGACGAGGCGGGTGCGGCGCTCAAGGTACTCGGCGCCAAGGTTTCGGGCAGTGTTTCAAAGAAGACGAGCTACCTGATCGCCGGCCCCAAAGCGGGCTCCAAGCTCACCAAGGCCGAGCAGCTGGGTGTGCCCGTGCTGGATGAGGATGCACTCGAGCAGATCCTGGCGACTGGTGAGGTACCCCAGGCTTAGTGCATCGATAATCAAATTAGAAAACCTCCCGGAAAGGTTGATACTTTCCGGGAGGTTTTTATTTGGGCGTGGTGGCGGGCAGCATGATCCGCGTCATGTAGGTTGCTGAGGGTGACCCTGCGGAGCGGTGTCGTTCCGGAGCGATAGAAGATTCATACAAAGCAAAGGGGCCCCGCAGTGAGGTCCCACAACAGGGCTGCCCCATCGTGATGAGTTTTATACACTTTAACATTAACATTAACGTGTATACTTAGCAGTAAAGATATATGTTGAGAGGAGCAGTTATGGTTACCGTCGCGTTTTCGGAACTGCGCCAAAACCTTACGCAGGTGGCCGAAAGGGTTGCCAATGATGGCGAGGAGGTTGTGGTCTTCAAGCGGAGCAAGCCGTTGTTCAAGATCGTGCCGCTCGACTATGAAAGCCCCGTTGCGGTGGAATATGACGCCGTCCAGGAGCGTGGGGACGCAAAGCCGACGCGCGGCTCGGACAAGCCCAAGCGCGACGTGGGTACGATGTGGCATCCCAAGATCACCTGGAAGGAGATTCGCGAGATGCTCGCGGAGGATGAGGACTACCAGGAGTATCTCGATATCGTGGCTAACATGCCAAAGGGAACGCCGCTCGATACGATGACGGTTGAAGATGAAAAGCGCGTCGCAAGGGAGCGCTACCTATGAGGGCATTTCTCGATACCAATTTTCTGCTCGATTGCGTGCTTCCGGGCCGGCCGGAGCACGCAGCGGCGCAAACGATCAAGGGGCTCGTCGACGTGGGGCTTATCGAGGGCGTTGTTTCGGCCTGCTCTCTCAAGGACGCGTACTACATTCTCACCAAACAGACAGGCGAGGCACGCGCCCGCGAGGTAGTGCGTGACTGCCTTAAGAGCTACTCGGTAGAGCCTCTCGACCAAGAAGCTTGTTTTACCTCCGCCTATTCCGATGAGCCGGACTTTGAGGACGGCTGTATCCGTGCGATGGCCGAGCGTGCCGGCGTGGACTTTATTATCACGCGTGACCGCGCCGCTTTTGTGCGCTCGACCATCAAGACCTTCTCGCCTGCAGAGTTCATCCGTGCGTTTCCGATTCCGGAGGAGTAAAACCGCCATATCGAGGACTGTCTCCAGTGTGGTAGATCTTCTGTAGCCGACGCTCGTTAGTTGAGCTACACTTCATAATTATGTACATAATTATGATTGGAGTTGAACATGCCCGTTTGCGTTCCAATTAAAGATATGCGGGACACCGCGAAATTCTCGGAGCTCGTTGAAACTACTCCTGGTCCAGTGACTGTTACAAAAAACGGCTATAGCAAATTTGTTGTACTTCGATCCGAGGACTACGACCTCATGGTTCAGGAACAGGCTAAGGCTCGCCTGATGGCTCGTATAGCTGTGGCCGAGCGGGAGCGTGCTGCCGGCACGGCGCGTGATGCCTTTGAGGCCCTCGATGACCTTGAGGCAAAATATGGCCTATAACGTCAAGATTCTGCCTACAGCTGAACAAGAAGTTGACGATATCGTTGATTATCTATTGGGGCATGGTATTTTTACCGCCCGGCACTTTCCTGATAAATACCGTAGTCAGCTCCAGCTTCTTCAAAGTGGTGTAGTTGACTACGGCTTATCGAAGTTGCCCGAGCTTGCAGTGCTTGGTTACCATGCTTGCCTCGTTAATTCTTATGTAATGCTTTATTACTACGATAACGAGGACGTTGTGATTGCCCATGTTTTTCACCAAAGCCAAGATTATGCCGCATTGGTGATATCTAGAAATCGATTCGAGTTGCTAGATGATGATTAGTAAGAACCGCCCGGAAGTATGATGCCTTCCGGGCGGTTCTTACTTTGCTGGGGCAACCGGCACCGCGATCCGCGTCACTTGGGTCGCCGGGTCGTCGCTGATGATGTCGTCGATAAGGGCGATTTCGCGTCGTCCCGCTACGCTGCCAACTTGTCAAAAGCCCCGCGCCGGTTGAGCACGGTAAACGCGACAACACAGATGACGGCCGACAAAATCGATCCGCACGGCGAAGCGATACCCATGGGAAACAGCGTGTCGGAATAGGCGTTCGACAGCAGCCACGCGCCCGGCACGCGAATGAGCGCCACGGCCAGCACGTTGTGCGCAAAGCCGATGTAGCTCTTGCCGTATGCAGCGAAAAAGCCGCTAAAGCAAATGTGGATGCCGGCAAAGATTGCATCGAAAATATAACTGTGCATATAGCCGGTACCGGCCGCGACCACCGCGGGGTCCTTGGCAAAAAAGCCGATAAACGCCGGCGCCACTAGCCACATCAGCACCGTAATCAGACAGCCGTACACCACCGAGATGGTCATGGCGTCCTTGAGTACCTGACGAGCGCGGTCGCCCTTGCCCGCGCCGGCGTTTTGCGCCGTGAGCGCGCTGACGGTGGCGCCCATGGAACTCGGCACAATGAACAAAAAGCTGATCATCTTCTCGACCAGGCCCACGGCAGCGGCGTCGACCAGGCCACGATGGTTGGCGATGACGGTGATAAACATAAACGCCACCTGGATGCAGCCGTCCTGCACGGCCACGGGCACGCCGATCTTAAGAATACTGCCGAGCACCTCGGGCTGGGGGCGCAGGTCGCTACGCTTAACGTGGATGTTCGTGCGGCGGCTCTTGAGCCACACAAGCGCGAGGGCAACGCTGGCCGTCTGCGCGGTCACCGTGCCGAGCGCCGCGCCCACGGGGCCGAGCCCCATGTGGCCGATAAACAGAAAATCGAGCGCGATGTTGATGATGCATGCCACGCCGATCACGTACATAGGCGAGCGCGAATCGCCCAGGCCGCGAAAGATGGCCGAGAGGATATTGTACGCGGCGATAAAGGGAATGCCCATAAAGCAGATACGCAGGTAGGCGGCGGTACCTTCGACTGCCTCGGCCGGCGTGCCAATGAGTGCCACGATTTGCGGGCACAGTGCGAGCAGGACAGCGGCCAGCACCACCGAGACACCCATAAAGAGTGTGATGGTGTTGCCGATGGCGGTCTCGGCGCGGTCGAAGCGGCGCGAGCCCACGGCGTGGCCGACGATGACCGTCGTTCCCATGGCCAGGCCCACGAGCGTCACGGTAATGATATAGAGCGTCTGCGCGCCATTGCCCACGGCGGTGATGCCGGCGGCGCCGCTAAACTGCCCCATCATGTACAGGTCGGCCATGCCGTAGAGCATCTGCAAAAAGTACGAGAGCATGTAGGGCAGGGCAAAGACCGCGATGGTCTTGAGGACATTGCCGCGTGTGAGGTCGTGTTCCATGGGCGGGGCACTTTCTGGCTGGGTTCGTTTAGCTACCAGTGTAGTGAAAACCCTACAACGATTGTAGAGTCAAGGTTTGTGTTGACGCCGAAATGAAAAAGTCTCGCGCACCATTATTCCGAGTGAATATGGACACACATCACGAGAACTCGCCGCCGGCGCTAACCTTGCAGAAAACGATTTCGGAATACTTGACACCATTATTCGGCGCGCAATAATACGTGCGTTTGCGAACAACGTTTGATGGGGGTTGAACCTGCGTGCGCAATCTCAAAATACTGTTTTCCTATCTAGGGGCATACCGTCGCGATGCCATCCTCGGCGTGTTCTTTGTGTCGGTCGAGACGGTGCTCGAGCTGTTTATCCCGGTCATCATGGCCAACATCATCGACGTGGGCGTGCCTGCGGGTGATATCAACTACATGCTGCTGCAGGGCGCGTACATGTTGGTGTGCGCTGCGCTTTCGCTGGTACTGGGCTTGGGTTATGCCCGCACGTCCGCCCGCGTTGCCTCGGGCCTAGGCGCTAACCTGCGCGAGGCCGAGTACAAAAAGATTCAGACGCTCGCTTTTGGTAACCTGGACAACTACGACGCCAGCTCGCTCGTCACCCGCATGACCACGGACATCACCGTTATCCAAAATGCTGTGGGCAACGGCTTTCGCCCTATGGTGCGCGGCCCGGTGACGCTTATCGTCGGCCTTATCTACGCGCTGATGCTGTCGCGCCCGCTCGCCACCGTCTTTGCGATCATCTTGCCCGTGCTGGCAATCGTACTGGGCGTCATCACCTATCGCGTCAGTCCGCTCTACCGCCAACTCCAGACCTCGATGGACCACCTCAACGGCGTGGTACAGGAAGACCTCACCGCCGTGCGTGCCGTCAAGGCCTACGTTCGTACCGAGCACGAGGAGGCCAAGTTCGACACCGTCAATACCGAGCTCGCCGGCACTGCGACGAAGACCTTTGGCAACGCGGTGCTCAACCTGCCGGTGTTTCAGCTGTCGATGTACGTGGCTGCGCTCTCCATCCTGTGGATTGGCGGTCGCATGATTCTCGCCGGCAAGCTGGGCGTGGGCTCGCTCACGGGCTTTATGAGCTACGTCCTGCTGATCATGAATTCGCTCATGATGATTTCCAACGTGTTTTTGCTGCTCACGCGCGCTCTTACGAGTGTGGGCCGTATCGCCGAGGTGCTCGATGAGGAGCCCTTTATCGCCAACCCCGCGGGAGACCTCGCGATTGCGGCGCCAGCGGACGGCAGTATCGAGTTTCGCGACGTTTCCTTTAAATACCGCGCGGATGCAGCCGAGGATGTGCTCGAGCATATCGACCTTCGCATCGAGAGCGGCTCGACGGTGGGCATCCTCGGCGGTACGGGATCGGGCAAGAGCTCGCTTGTGCAGCTGATTGCGCGCCTGTACGACGCTACCGAGGGCGCCGTGCTTGTGGGCGGACGCGACGTGCGCGACTACGACCTCGCGACTCTACGCGACGCTGTGGGCATTGTGCTGCAAAAGAATGTGCTGTTTACGGGTACCGTGCGCGAGAACCTGCAGTGGGGCAATCCGCAGGCGTCGGACGATGAACTCCTCGCGGCTTGCCGCGCGGCGTGCGTGGACGAGTTCCTTGATCGCATCGGCGGGCTGGACGGCGAGTTGGGCCAAGGCGGCGCTGGTGTTTCGGGTGGCCAGAAGCAACGCCTGTGCATCGCGCGCACGCTGCTCAAGCATCCGCGCGTGCTCATTTTTGATGACTCCACCAGCGCGGTCGATATGGCGACCGACGCAAAGATTCGCGAGCATATCGCTCGGATTCCCGATGCGACCGTGCTCATCATCGCCCAGCGCATCGCGAGTGTCATGGATGCCGATCGCATTGTGGTGCTGGACGACGGTCGTGTCCACGGCGTGGGCACGCACGAGGAACTGCTGGCGGGCGACAACATATACCAGGAGATTTACGCCTCGCAGATGGAGTTTGCGGGGAACGCGGACGCCGGCGATGGCAACGACGGTGGCTGCGCGAATGATCCGTTTTCCTCTGTCGCATGCGGATCACCCTTGGAAGGGGGTGAGCGCCATGCCTAAGACCGCAGCCCAAGCACGCCCGGCCGACCTCAAGCGCACTGTGCGTCGCTTGCTCTCCTACATGGGGCATGCCAAGTTCTCGTTGCTCGCGGTGGGCGTGCTCGCCTCCGTCGCCGCCATCGCGAGCCTCGCCGGCACCTACATGGTGCGCCCCATCGTTAACGGTTTGGCCACGGGCGGGGAGGAACTGCTCGCCAAGCAGGTCATCCTGACGGCGATCATCTACGCCGCGGGCGTGCTCTCGGCCCTGGGCTACTCACAGATCATGGTGCGCGCGGCCCAACACGTGGTGTCCGATATTCGCCGCGACCTGTTCGCGCACATCCAGACGCTGCCGCTCAGTTATTTTGACAGCACGCGCTCGGGCGACATCATGAGTTTTTTCACCAACGACGTCGACACCGTCTCCGAGGCGCTTAACAACAGCTTTGCCAACGTGATTCAGGCCGCCATTCAGGTTGTGGGCACCACGGCTATGCTCATCATCCTTAACTGGCAGCTCACGATTATCACACTCGTGTGCGATGCGGCCATTGTGCTGTATGCGCGCTACTCGGGCGCGCGCTCTAAGCGTTTCTTTGCTGCCCAGCAGGCATCGCTTGGCGACCTGGACGGATATATCGAAGAGATGGTCTCGGGTCAAAAGGTCATCAAGGTCTTTAACCGTGAGGCGGCGAATGTCGCCGGCTTTGCCTGCCGCAACGACGAGCTTCGCCGCACCGGCACCGCCGCCGTGAGCTATGCCAACTCCATGGTGCCCATGACTGTCGTGATTGGCTACGTCAACTATGCCATCGTCGCCGTGGCGGGCGGCATGCTCTGCATCAAGGGGCTCGCCGACGTAGGTGCGCTCGCGAGCTACCTGGTCTTTGTGCGCCAGGCCGCCATGCCCATCAACCAGTTTACGCAGCTCGGCAACTTCTTGCTCAACGCGTTGGCCGGTGCCGAGCGCCTGTTTGCCGCCATGGACCTTGAGCCCGAGGTGGACGAGGGCTGCGTGGAGCTGGTGCAGACGGGCGACGCCGCGTGGGCGTGGAAGATTCCCGAGGGCCAGGGCGTGGGCGCGTATGGGCATCTGCATGACGTGGCAGCCGTTGATGAGTCGGGCCGCGCGGTGGCCGCCGACGGCACCGAGCTCACGTGCGGCTTGGTCCCGCTTGCCGGCGACGTGCGCTTCCATGCCGTGGACTTTTCCTACGTGCCGGGCACCCGTGTGCTCACGGATCTCAACCTGTTTGCCAAGCCGGGGCAAAAGATCGCGTTTGTGGGCTCGACGGGCGCCGGCAAGACGACCATTACCAACCTCATCAACCGCTTCTACGAGGTCGATGACGGCGAGATCACGTACGACGGCATCGACGTCAAGCACATTGCCAAGGCCAGCCTGCGCGGGTCGCTCGGCATTGTGCTGCAGGACACGCACCTGTTTAGCGGCACCATTGCGCAGAACATCCGCTTTGGCAAGCTCGACGCGACCGACGAGGAGGTGCGCGCCGCTGCCGAGGCCGCCTGCGCGGATTCGTTTATCCGCCGCCTGCCTAGAGGGTACGACACACCGGTCACGGCCGATGGCGCCAACCTGTCGCAGGGCCAGCGCCAGCTGCTCGCCATCGCGCGCGTGGCCGTCGCCGATCCGCCGGTGCTCATCCTGGACGAGGCCACGAGCTCCATTGACACGCGTACCGAAAAGCTCATCGAGCGCGGTATGGACCGCATCATGCGCGGTCGCACCACGTTTATGATCGCGCACCGCCTGTCCACTGTCCGCGACGCCGACGCCATCATGGTCCTCGAACACGGCCGCATCATCGAGCGCGGCACGCACGAAGAGCTACTCGCCCAGCACGGCGAGTACTGGCAGCTGGCGCATGGCTTAAAAGAGCTGGATTAACCCGTTCGAGCACGATACTTTGACCCCTCCGTGCCCCTCACCTTGCCTCAAACCATCACAACATTCGACGTTTTTCGCCAAAATCGGGAAAAGCATCGAATGTTGTGATGGTTTTTCTGCCACTCGACCGGGTGGAATCGCTTTCTTGTGCACGAAGGTGTGCGGACCCGTGAGCAGGGGAATAAGGTTGGTTATCCGACTCCATTGGAGGGCTCATGGACCTGCCGATCGTCCTGTCCCATAAGACCGCCTGGCTGTACCACAACGTGGCGCGCCCGTCCGAGCCGCTCTCGCGAGCAAGCAGCCTATACGATGAGGACTCGCTTGCTAACGAGGCAGAGCCGACTGCGGACCTGCCCAAATTGGGACTCGATGCCAAAGGGCTGAGGGCTTCAACGGCAGTCGGGATCGTTACCGACTATCTGGTCTCGATCGGTATTCCACGAGAAGAGCTCGATCATATCGACACGCTCGTCAACTTTGATTTTGAGCGCTCGACGCCGGCTGGATTTAGGTGCCACGTGTTTGGGGCGCCGGTACCTCCAGGCCATCTTATCGAGGTGGCAGAGGGCCTTCTGGTGGTTGATGAGGCCATGTGCTTTGTCCAAGCGGGTTCGTGGATGAGTGAGCCCGAGCAGTTGGAATATGGCTACGAAATCTGCGCCCGATACCATTTGAATCATCTGTCGACAGGCGATTATATCGAGATGGGGCAGAGGTATACCGTTGCCGACTTGATTGCCTATTGCAATGAGAACCGATCTCGTCAGGGGGCTATACACGCGGCCGCCGTGCTCAAGCGCGTGCACGATGGCGCGCGGTCGCCCATGGAGACGGCCACCGCAATCATGGTCGTAGCAAAGCGTTCCCAGGGAGGGTTGGGATACGCCAAGGTTGAGCTCAACCATCGGGTCGATGTTCCCAACGAGTTCAAGTATCTCGCAAAGGCCGGGTATTTCGAGATCGACGTATATGCGCCTGCGAGCGGTACGGGGATTGAATACAACGGCTCGGACCATCTTGATAAACAGCGCAGCGCGTCGGACGCGGAGCGTATGACCGTGCTGAGCGCGCTGGGCTTTAGGATGATCGTCCTCACCGGGACTCAGTTTGCCCACCAGCTGCAATTGCACCGGGCGATGAACGCCATCGCACTCGCTATGGGCCTTAAGTGCGACCGAAGCGAGGTGTTTCAGAAACGTCAAAACGACCTGCGAGAGTTCGTGATCCGGCACTGGGACGGCAGCCTTTAGGGGCGCTTTGGCCCTTCTACGGGGTGCTGTGGGCAGGTAAACCATCACAACATTCGACGTTTTTTGCCAAAAACGGGAAAAGCATCGAATGTTGTGATGGTCTGTGCTGAGGATGGGCCTAGAAAGTCCGTTTTGCTCGAAGCGACCTGTCCTGTCGTACGGGTGTCGGCATGATTCTCTCGTGGGGTATTATGTTTTCCGAAGAATAAAACGCCGCGTGAGGGGAGGGCTGCGTGGACGGGCGCGTGCAACATGACGGCTTTGGCCGCGATATCAACTACCTGCGCATTGCCGTTACCGACAAGTGCAATTTCCGCTGCATTTACTGCATGCCGGCCGATGGCGTGGCGCCCCGTGCGCACGACGAGCTGCTCAGCGCCGAGGAAATCGCCCGCTTTGTGCGCCTGGTGGCGGGGGAGGGCATTCGCCGCGTGCGCCTGACGGGTGGCGAGCCGCTGGTCAGCCGCCGTATCATTCCGCTCATTCGCGACATCCGCGCGATTCCGCAGATCGAGGACATCTCGCTTACCACCAATGGCGCCCTGCTGCCCAAGCTGGCACCGCAGCTCAAAGATGCTGGGCTTAACCGCGTCAACATTTCGCTCGACACACTCGACCCTACGCTCTTTGGAAAGATCACGCGCCTGGGCCGACTCGAGCAGACCATGGCTGGCATCGACGCGGCGCTGGCCTGGGGCTTTGAGCCGGTTAAGGTGAACTGCGTTGTGGTGCGCCGGCTCAACCAGGATGTGGCGGCCCTCGCACGGCTGACCGTCGACCGCCCCATTCATCTGCGCTTTATCGAATACATGCCCATCGGCGACGAGCGCACGAGCTCGCATTGCGCTGTGGACCCGCATGCGCCCGCGCTCAATCCCGAGCTGTGGGACGCGAGCGACACCGTGCCGAGTGATGAGTTGCGGGCGCGCATCAATGCCGGGGCCGCCGCGGCGGGACTGGGCGAGCTCGAGCCGCTCGACATCAACGACGCTCCTGCCGGCGCGGGCCCTGCGCGCTATTGGCACTTTCCGGGCGCGGCGGGGACGGTTGGCTTTATTAGCGCCATGTCCAATCATTTTTGTGCGAATTGCAACCGTCTGCGCCTGACGGCCGATGGCAACGTGCGTCCGTGCCTGTTCAGCGATGCCGAGTATTCGGTGCGTGAGGCGTTGCGCCGTGGTGATGATATGCAGGTACTTTCGATTTGGCGCGATGCCGTGGCCCACAAACCGCAGGAACACGCGATAATTGAGGGCACGCAACGATTTATGTCCCAAATCGGAGGATGATCATATGGCCAAGAGCAGGTACGCCGATGCCACCAAGGCCGCTCGCAGGGCCGCGATGTCTGCCCATAAAGCCACGGCTGCGGCGAATGCTGGCAGCGCCGACACGTCCGTGCAGCCGTCTGCCAGCGCTGTCGCCGAGCCCGCCCGTGACGCCCGTCGCGATGAGCTGACGCACGTGGACGCCAAGGGCGAGGTACGCATGGTCGACGTGTCCGACAAGGCCGAGACCCATCGCATTGCCATCGCCGAGGGCACCATCCTCATGCACCCCGAGACGCAGGCCATGGTGCTGCAGGACCGCGCCAAAAAGGGCGATGTACTTGCCTGCGCGCGCGTGGCGGGCATCATGGCCATCAAGCGTACGAGCGACATCATTCCCATGTGCCATCCGTTGCTCATTACCAAGAGCAAGTGCGACATTGCGCCCATCGCTCCGGCGGGGACGCCGGCCGAGGACGTGCCCGAGGGCTGGGCGCCGGCGCGCGCGGACGGGCAGGTTGGCTTTCACGTGCTGGTTACGGCCGGCGTGACGGGCAAGACGGGTATCGAGATGGAGGCCCTGACCGGCGCGAGTGCCGCGTGCCTAACGATCTATGACATGTGCAAGGCAGTCGATCGTGGCATGGAGATCGTCGACGTGCGTCTGCTGCACAAGGAGGGCGGCCGCTCGGGTGTGTGGGATCGCGCAGAGCGTCAGGCTGCTGCTGTTGAGGCCGTGGCCGCTGACGGTGCCGCACCCGCGAACGTACCCGTCGCCGTCGCGCCCGCAGCTCCGGCACCGGCCGTCCCTGCGATCGCGTTTATCGGCTACCAGAACTCGGGCAAGACCACGCTTGTCGAGAAGGTTATCGCCGAGCTCACCCGCCGCGGCCTGCGCGTGGGTTCGCTCAAACATCATGGGCATCACGGCTTTGATATCGATGTGCCCGCTAAGGATACGTGGCGCCATCACCAGGCCGGATCCAAGCACGTGGGCCTCATCTGCGCCACGCGCTGGGCGGAGTACGCCGACACGCGCGAGGAGGACGAGATGCCCGCGCGCGAGCTGCTGTCGCGCTACAACGATGTCGACGTGGTGATCATCGAGGGCTACAAGACCGAGGGCTTCGACAACATCGTCGTCGCGCGCTCCGGTGTTGACCGTCTGCGCGGCAAGAGCTCGCTCGATCTGGTCGATGGTCACACGCTGGCCCTTGCCTGCAACGAGGCTCTGGCGCGCCAGGCATTCGATGCCGGCTTCGCGACCCGAGCCATCAACATCAACGACGCCCGAGCCATCTGCGATCTGATTCAGGACCATCTGGCCTAAAACCTGCCAAAAAAGACAGGTTTATTTTGCCAGGTTTTATCTGGGCAAACGTCATTTCCACCACAAAGGGGCCAGGCACCTTTGTGGTGGTTTTTGCTTTAGTAGATGTGTGGGACATGCCTTACAATCTACCAAGTAGTTCATGACGGGCGAAAAACGGAGAAAAGGGGCTTGATGCGTCCTTAATGTTTCATGCGGATAGATTGATTTGACAGACGGCGGCGAATGCCCGCCGCCCGTATTCGTATGAAACAAGGAGTCTCCGTGCTCGCCCCTCTTTTCTCAAAGCCTCAATCATCGCTGTCCGTGCAGGCCAAGCGCCTGGTGGCGATGCGCTTTCTCATCTACACCGGTTTTCAGACCAGCTACTTTATCGGCGTCATCGGAACGCTCACCTATGCAGACGATGCCTCGGTCGTGGCGACATCGCTGGCCGTCCTGTTTATGAACGTATTCGTGATCCTGGGATCCTTTGCGGGTGGCGCGGTGCTCGACGCCTGGGGCCCGCGCCGTCATTTCTTGCTGAGTATCGTCGGCACGCTGGCAACCGGCGCGGCGATCATCGTCTTTGGCAGCGCGACTGGCATCGTCCTGCTCGGCGCGGTGCTCCTGGGCTTCGTGATGGGGTTCGCCCAGTCCATCGCCACATCCTATCCGGCCTACCTCACCGACGATCCTGTCGAGCTCAAAGACATCAACTCCGCCATCGCCATGTTCTCAAACGTGAGCATCATCGTTGGCCCTACGCTGGGCGGCTTTGTCGCGGCTGCTGCGTCGTCGCGCGCGGTGTTCGTGCTCATGATGATCTTTACCGTGCTGGCACTCGTCGCCGGTTGGGGCTTTAGGCCGCAGACCAGCCATGTCGCCGGGCATGCGGATGCCGATTCGGCAGAGGAAGGGGAGCGTGCGGGACAAAGCTCCAACCCCAGCACGTCCACCCGCGCAACCTTCGCGACCAGCATCAAGACGGTCTTTACCAATAGCGTCCTCGCCCTGCTGTTCTTCATTATCTTTCTTTCGAACTTTGGCTATGGTGCCTTCGATCCACTGGAGTCGTTCTTCTACCGCGATGTCCTACATGTCGGTGTCGAATGGATGGGCTGGCTCTCGTCGGCCAGCGGTGTTGGCGCGGTGCTGGGCGCCGTCCTCGCGCTCCGCTTGCCGCCGCACCTGGTCAACCTTAAAACCCTGCTCGTGGCGCTCATGTCCGTGGGCCTGGGAAGTTTGCTCTATGTGGGGACACCGTACGTGGGTGTAGCCCTCGTCGGCCAGATTGCACTGGGCATAGCTTGGGGCATCGTCAACCCGCTCCACAACACGATCGTGCAAACGACGGCCCCGCTCGAGCAGCTCGGTCGCGTGAACTCGGTCATGGGCTTTGGCAATATGTTCGCCGGCGTGGCCCCGCTGGCTATTGCCCCGTGGCTGGCGGCGACGTTTGGCGTGCAACAGACGCTCGTGGGGGCGGGCATGGTCGTGACGGCGGTTCCCGCGGCGATGCTGCTGTTTGGCCGCCGGCATTTCGATCGTTCTGCAAGGCAGTAAAACCATCACAACATTCAGCGAAAATCGCGATTTTGCCGAAAAACGTCGAATGTTGTGATGGTTCGCGCCCCGGGTCCGGCCACCCTTCGGGTCCGGTCACCACAAGGGGGGCAGGCACCTTTGTGGCGATTGGGTTCCAACGGCCCGTGCCTTGGTATACCATGTACGCCGTTTGCGAATACACCCCACACCGCCGCACAACCCAGAAAGGCCTTCATGGACACCATCTTCAGCCACATCAAAGCCGTGTTCTGCGATATCGACGGCACGCTGCTCACGAGCCAGCACACGGTGTCCCCGCGCACCGTGGCGGCGATTCGCGCCCTGCGCGAGCGCGGCGTGCTCTTTGGCCTGTGCACCGGGCGCGACGCCCACGCGACCGAGGCCATGTACAAGCTCTGGGGCATCGAAGGCCTGGTAGACGTGATGGTGGGCTGCGGTGGCGCCGAGGTCATCGACCGTGCGCACGACATCAACGAGCTGAGCTATCCGCTGCCGGGCGAGACCATCGCGCGCATCTGCAAGCACATGGCGGACCTTCCGGCAACGCCCGTCTGCCCCCGAGACGGCGTGTTCTACGTGCCCGAGAGCAACGCGTGCGTCGAGCACCTGTCGCGCGTCGATGGCGTGCCCTACCAGGTGGTCGATTTTGCCGAGTTTTTGCGCGAGCCGCAGCCCAAGGTGATGTTTACCATGGCGCCCGAGGTAATGCCGCGGGTGATAGAGCGGGCGTCGACGTTTGCCGATGACACTGTTAAGGCAGCGGCCCTGCAGACCACGCAGCGGCTCTACGAGTTCATGGATCCGCGCGTGTCCAAGACGCGCGGCCTTGTGCGCGTGGCGGAGCTCAACGACATGGAGCTCCAGAACATCTGCGTGTTTGGCGATGCCGACAACGACACCTGCATGGTGGCCGACGCCGGCGTGGGCGTGGCCATGGCAAACGGCAGCGACGCCACCCGTGCCGCCGCCGACTTTGTAACCGCGAGCAACGACAAAGACGGCATCGCGATCTTTATCGAGGAACATCTGCTGTAGCGCAGGGGGGGGAACCGCCACAAAGGGGGCAGGCGCCTTTGTGGCGGCCTCAGGCGATTTGGGCGAATTGATACCGAAAATCTGTGTGAAAATTCAGATATGGTTGTCTGAACATTACATTTCTAACCACCGATGAGTTAAAGATATTCCCATCAATTTGGTAGTCTATTCCTCCCGGTTAATGACCTACCGTTCACGGTCGATTTTCGACCGTTCACAGGATGCTTGCTCTTGAGCAAAATGTTGTGCAAATAAATAAAATGCTATTAAAAAACTGATAACTAACTTAATTACCAGTAGAAACAGATATTTCAGAGCGAATAAACGAAAGCAAATCTGAGTAAATATCAAGAGAATTGAGAACTGGCTACAAAAATGTCGGTTTTGTTGCTCGGATGTTTAAACAATAGTTACAATAGTATTACTACGCGAGCGCAATTACAGATTGCGCAGATACGTTTGATGGTGAAAGAGCAAGATCGCGGTCTCTTGGGGAGGAGACATCGATGAAAGCGAATTCAGAAAAAACTAAGCAGAGTAAAAAAGCGACGCGCCGCGTACTGGCAGGCGTTTTGTGCGGAGCCTCCGTGTTGAGCCTGGTACTGTCGCTCGTCATGCCTCCGATCTCGCAGGCCATTGCCAACGATGTCCAGACAGATTCTGCCGAGGCGACCGTTGCAGACGCGAGCGCTTTGGGCGAGGACGCCGGTGCAGACGAGAACGTTTTGGGCGAGGAGGCCGGTGCAGGCAATTCCACGGGCAAAGACGCCGAAAACCGGAAAAGTGACGACGCTGAGGGTGGCGAGGGAGAAGACGCTGCTGCGGCGGATCCGGCTGCCGATGGCGCGGGAGCCGAGAGCGCTGCGCAGCCCGCGGATGATGGACAGTCTGTCGATAAGGTCGCTACTGTTGCAAATGAAGGTGAGGTTCCGGGACTTAAAACAGATAAGGATGGGTTCGCGCTGCTGGAGGGAGATAAAGACCTGTCTACGTACCTTGACCTTCCCGCGGCGAAAAAGCCCGCAAAGCTGCGTCTGACTGCTGATATTAGTTCGAGCGATCCGATCTTAATCAATCACGACACTACGATCGACCTTGCGAATCACAAGCTTTATTACAGCAACGGTAACCCTATGCAGGAAACCAAAGAGCCTGTTCGTGCATTTATCACAATTTCAAAGGGCTATACGCTAACTGTCAAAGGTGAGGCGAATGACTCGAAGACTGAAGCTACCAGTGGTGAACCTGGTCAGCCAGCAGAGATGCAGTTCATTGATGAAAGTGTTCCACAATCACTTACATACTACGTAACTGAAAGCACGCCTAACGGTTTTGGTACTAGGGAAACGACCTACCAGCACACTGTTGCCAATTTCGGCGCTATCGTTGCATGCAAAAAGGGCTATGTAAATCAAGTCATTTCCGTTGAGGATGGGGGCACGCTCAACCTTCAGGGTGGCATGATCACAACGCCTCGTGCCCTGGGCAACGACGGCCACGTTATTTTCTCTCAGGGCGCTGTTTATATTTCTGGCGGTTACGTCACCAACGGCAACGGCGGTGGCTGGGGCGGTGGCCTGTGCATGGCAGCGGGTTCACTCAATATGACCGGCGGCGTGATTGCAGCGAATAAGGCTGCTTCCGGTGGTGGAATTTTTGCCGACAGCGGTGTCACGTTGGATCTCTCCGGTGGTGTCATCTCGGGCAACGCTACGTATGCCGTTTCTGTCGGCAGGGGCGATACCGCCGACACCGGCGGCTACGGTGGCGGTGTTTATACCAAGGGTGCAACCGTAACCATCAGTGGTTCTGCCAATATAACTAACAACCGAGTTGAAGCTCAAGTCACTAATCAGGACATTTACAACAACGGTCTCCTCGGTGGCGGCGGCATTGCATCAACGAGCAGTGATAATAAAAAGGGATCACTGACCATGACGGGCGGTTCTGTTACGGCCAACTACTCCCATGAGGCTGGCGGCGGAATCTACGCTGGCTTTTGGAGCCAGGCGATTACGTTCAAAATGACGGGCGGTACAATCGCGGGCAACGTGGCGGAGAACGCCGAAGGCGGCGGTCTGCGTATCAGCACTGGTACGCACGCGACAATTGACGCTGACGCTGACGGCAAGATATATATCACCAACAACAAGACCATGACGGGCTCTAACTCTGGCGAAGGTCGCAAGGGCGACTGGGGCGGCGGCGGTATCTTCATTCAGAAGAACGGCAGACTCAACATTCTCAAATCGCTCATCACTGACAATAAGGCCGGCGGCTGGAGTGGCGGAATTGGTGCGTGCCCTACAGGTGAGACGATCGTCTCGCACTCCGATGGTGCTGCTATCTATAACAATACTGATAACGTTGGTCAAGATGGCACTCCTTTGAACGAGCCCCATTATTCCGCTGGTGGCGACGGAAAAAAGCAAGACCAGCTGCCTGCATACATCACGGATAATTTCAAGAAGTTCGGCCATAAGGATTTCTTCTTGGTACGCGATATGCAAGGCGCGGATAAGACGATTGCCGTTGTTCTTGGCAAGATGCTCGGTGGCGGCTCAGCTGGCTGGCATGGCACCTGCGATAACAATGAGATCAAAATCGATGCCAACGGCGGTGCCGAGGCTAAGTACATGTTCGGCCTTGAGGCCCATCCTACCGATCAGGCTAAAATTGATGCACAGTCAGCGGCTACGACCATCATCAGCGGTAACTACTCTTACACCCACGGCGGCGGCATCATGACCAACGGCGACCTCATCGTCGGTGAGGTTACTTCCCTGGACGTGTATCCTGCAATCAAGGTCAAGGCTAACAAGGTCCTCATGAAGGACGGCAAACCGCAAGGCCTCACGGGCCACGGCTATAAGTTCAAGCTGTTGGGTAAAGCCGCCGATTCAGCTGGGGAGCCGTATTGGAATACGGACGGCTCACTTAACGCAAACGGATGCGAGGTGACGTCCGAGGTTACCGTTAATGAAAGTGGAGAGATCGTCATTGATACGGCTGCGAACTACCAGTCGGGCAATTACGACCTCTACCTTGTTGAAGTCCCTATCAGTGAGGAAGGCACGACCTTTGATAAGGCCATTTACAAAATACATATAAAGGTTGGTACGACACCAGTTAATACGACCAGCCTCTTGGGGATCAAGATTAATCGTTATGGAGTTGATAGGAGCGCTTCCACAGTATCCGTAAAAAAAGAAGGCGCAGCGGACTTCACCGTGTGCGGATCTGACTTCTATAGTTGGAGCGAAGATGCGAACGATAAGACCGTCTCGACCGTAAAAATCGGCAACGCCTCCAAACCTGCGTTTACGAACGAGCTCGCGCCCTACCAGACCTCGGGCTCTTGGACACCTCAGGTGACCAAGAAGGTCGACGGCGGCGAGATGAAGAGGTTCAAGTTCGAGCTGTATGCTGAGAATTCCGACAACACGGAGACACCCCCTCAGACCAAATATACTTCTGCTGAGTCGAGAAATTCTCAGACAGTAACGTTCGATCCGGTACCAATCGGTCCACTGGGCATCAATGATCTTACCAATGGCAAAGCAACGTTCACCTACTACATCCGTGAATGCGACGCCAGCAAGGCCGATGGCACCAAACACGAAGGCTACAAGAACGACACCAAGAGGTTCAAGGTCGTGGTAACGGCAACGGACAACGATGACGGCACGCTGAAATGCACGCCGGTCTACTACGAGGTCGACGCCAACGATAATGTGAGCGCGAATTCAACCCCTAACCCCACCTTCACCAACACCTACTCCACCTCTTTGCCCCTTTCTGGTATGTCGGGCGTCACTCTGACGTACCTTGCCGGCGCGGCGGTGCTTTGCGCTGCTGCGGCCTGGATGCACATTCGTCGCAAGGCGAATGCGAAGGGGGGTAAGCGTCGTGAATAAGAAAGTTTGCTCCTTCCCAGTCTTGTTTGCGCTGCTTGCCCTCCTGATCGGCACCTGCGCGGTTGTCTTCCCCGCTTCCGCGCAGGCCGCGCCGACCTCGACCGGTTCCATCACGGTGAGCGGCACCGTGGCGAGCAGCTACGACGCCTACCAGATCTTTAGCGCCAACGTCGTCGACGGCGACAGCGACGCCAAGATCGCCACCGATCTCGCCTGGGCAAGCGACGCCGTGCGCGACGCCGCGCTGCCTGTGCTGCACAGCGCCGGCATGCCCAATTCCCAGACCACCGCGCAGGAAGCTGCCGAGTGGCTCAACGCCGATTCCCACCTTACGAGCGCGCTGAGCGCACAGCTCGCTCGTTCCCTCCAGAGCTCTGACGCCGAGTCCGTGGCCCTTAACGCGGGCACGGCGGCCGAGCTGCCCTGCGGCTACTGGCTCATCGTCGCCAAAGACGACGCCATCGCCCGGGGCGAGGCCGGCACCGCGCCGATTATGGCCCTGGTGGGCGGCAGCGCCGTCACCGTCAAGCCCAAGGCGGCGACCCCCAAGGTGTCCAAGCATGTGCTGGAGGACAGCACCGCCGCCTGGCAGAAGGCCGCCGACGCCACGGTCGCCGACGACCTGTACTGGCGCCTCTCCGCCACGGTCCCGGCCGGGCTCACCGCCTACGACACCTATACGGTGCGGTTCGTCGACACCATGAGCGCGGGGCTCGACCCCTCCAAGGTGGCCGCGAGCATGCGCGTGTACGTGGCGGCGGGCGCAGACGGCGGCTTTGACGCGGTCCAGACCGGCAAGGACGGCCGCGTCGGCACCGAGCCCGCGAAGGGCTGGACCGACATCACGGCCCAGTGCGCCACCAAGGTAGCGGCCGACGGTAAGACCTTCACCGTGCGCACCGGCGACCTAATCGCCGCGCTCGGCGGGGCCGACACCTTTGCCGCGGGCGCCCGCGTGGTCGCCGTGTACAATGCGCCGCTCAACAGCGCATGCAACCACGGCATCGCTAAGGGCAACCCCAACGAGGTCTACCTGCGCTACCCGCGCTCTCCCTTTGCCGACCAGTCCGGCGACGCCGGATTCACCCGCACGCCGAGCGATGATGCGTGCGCCTACACCTGGGATCTCGCGCTCACCAAGCGCGGTAGCGACGGCGACAAGCCGCTTGCCGGGGCGGTCCTGAGCATCGCCGACGACCGTGGTCGCACGCTGGCCGCCGACGGCACGTGGAATGCGGAGGGCAAGGTCACCGTCACCACGGGCGAGGACGGCCGCGTGACCGTCTCGGGCGTGGACTCGGGCAAGCTGGAGGTCCGCGAGCTCAAGGCACCCAAGGGCTACGCCGCCTTTGAGGGTACGCGCTCCGTGACGGTCAAGGCCGAGGGCCTGGACGTCGACCAGGTGGCCGCCGCCAAGCCCAAGCTCACCATTACCGCCGAGTCGCCCCTGCGCGCCGACAGCGCGGACGGGTCGACGGGCAGCCTGGAGGCGTCGCTCATCAACACGCCCACCGGCACACCCCCTAGCATTACCACCGGAGGCTTTATGCCCTCGACTGGCGATATGGCAATGTACGCCGCGGCCGCCGCAGCGGTCGCCGGAGCCGCGCTCATCGTGGTCGCGCTCCTGGTCAAGCGGGGAGGTGGCAGCCATAAAGAGTAGCTGGCAGCCCCACAGAGAGCGGGGCGAGACGTAGCGAAGCAGATGCTAAGACACAGACAGACAGATTTAGATCAAACGGACTTCAAGCAGAAAGCAGAGGAAAAGAAGATGAGCATGAGCAAGAACATCGCACGCCTGGCAGTAACCGCCGGCCTCACGGCAGCGCTGAGCTTCGGCGGCGTGATGGCCCCGGTGACCATGGCGTTTGCTGAGGGCGCGGCGGCTCCGAATAACAGCATCACCATCAATAAGAACAATGCGAATGGCGATGTGAAGTACAAGGCATACCAGATTTTCAAGGCAAATGTCGTGGATGAAGACGACAACAAGGTCGTCTCGAACATTGATTGGGCGAGCGGTGAAGCGAGGAGCGCCGTCCTTGGATATCTTAAAACCGTGCCCAACTCTGGTATTGACGAAAACTCTACAGCGCAGGCCGCCGCCAAATATCTGACCGACCATACGGAGGGTACTGGCAAGACGACCGCTATCGAGAACAACAATTTGTTTAACGGATTGGCAAAGGCAGTTGAAGGAAGCGTAGGTCAAACGGCGACATCCTTTGCCTCTGACACTGTTTTTGAGCCCAAGGACAACAAGGGCAATGCTCTGCAAGGCTACTATCTTTTTGTGACTGATAAAAGTACCTTGGGCACCGAAGAGAAGCCAGAGAAGAATACTGGCACTTCGCCGATCTTTGCTGTTGTTGGTGGTAAAGGCGTGACCGTTACCGAGAAGACCAGCATTCCAACCGTCGAGAAGCGGGTGCTCGAGGGCGCGAACTGGGGAAAGGTAAGCGACTCGTATATTGGCGAGGAGGTCGAATATAAACTGACTGGCCACGTTGCCAGTAACATCGCTACGTTCAATAAGTATGAGTATGTATTTCAGGACACGTTGAGCAAGGGTCTTGAGGTTGTGAAGGACTCCAATGACGCAGCGAAGGATCTCCACGTTTATATTGACAACAAGGGCAAGCAGACCGAGGTCGTGCAAGATGCTAATAATGGATATAAGGTGGCTTTAGGGCAAGACAACGCCAATAAGAAGGAAAATCTCACCATTACTTTTAGCAACCTTAAGTCTGTGAAGGATAAAACTGGCGCAGCGATTAAAGTCGATGCTAATTCCAGCGTGGTCGTAACCTACAAGGCTAAGCTCAACAGTCAAGTCGAATACAAGGCCGACGGCGCCACCAATGAGGTCAAGCTCGTCTATTCCAACGATCCCATGTCTACCGGCACTGGCACTTCCGAGTCGGATGAAGTCACTGACTACGTCTTTGGTCTCGATGTCACTAAGGCCGACTCAGATAATACGGACAAGAAGCTCGTTGCCAGCTTTAAGGTCAAAGTGACCAAGGAGGGGGACACCGAAATTCCCAATGGCGGAAAATGGCTGACGCGGGAAGGTGGGCTCGTCGACGACGCAGGCCATGCCGGAGTGTTTACGACTAATACTGATGGCAAGGTATTTATTCCCGGTCTTGTTGAGGGCACATACGAGATCACCGAGAGCGAGACGCCTGCAGGTTACAACACCATCGATCCATTTACCATTACGGTGACGCCTACGTATGATGCGACTGGTGCACTGACGAATCTTAAGGTGGAGTCCAGCTCCAATATGGCAACTGCTAAGACTGAGAAAAGCGTGACCACGACCAAGATCCCAGTCACCATCCAGAACAAGAAGGGCTCTGGCCTCCCGCTCACCGGTCTTAACGGCGTGACCTTCACTTGGATCGCTGGTGGCGCGGTGCTGTGCATCGGCGTGGCGCACCTCATCCGCAGCCGTAAGCAGGCTGAGGAGTCCGAGCAGGAGTAACGCTCGCTCACCCATCCCTTTGGCAGGTGGGATGTGTTGGCCATGAGACTTGCGGACACTTTTCTCGTCCATCCACGTTCTTGCTTTGCCATTCTCTTTTCGGGGCAGACTCCGCACTGGAGTCTGCCCCGTTTTTTGGTAGCGCAGCCAGGCTCCATTGCCCGATGGATCGAGCGTATGAATATCGAACAGATGTTTGCAATTATTGCGTTTACCAGCCGTGGGTGCATGCACTCGCAGTAAAATACCCTTGCGACGCATCCCGTGCGCGGGCGGCCGACGACTCAATCGGAGGTCCCCAAATGCTGAAATTCCTTAACGCGCTCGCCGCCCTCGCGGCGGTGGGCACGTTCGTCATCGCGTTTCTTGACTCGTATGAGGTTCGGCTTAAGGTCCGTAGGCGCACGCGCGGTGCGGACGGTGGACGGCATTTGCGTCGCAAGCGCAAACAAGAATGCCCGGGGTTCGGAGCCCGGGCATTTAACAAAACCAGAAAACTAGGCCGCCCGCGCTCTCGTACATTTACGCGGGGTGCGTCGTTTTCTATTGACATTGTATCCCGAATCGCCCAGTCGATTCGGGACATTTTGAAAACTCAAATGCTGGCTTATCCTCGACTGGACGGTGCAGTCTAGCTGCGTTGTCCGGCGCGGAAGCTCGCTAATCGGCTATTATTTGTTTAGACAACCTGAGCTGTAGAGGAGTGACCGGCGATGGTGCAGGGCGCCAAACATATGAAGAGCAATAACGCCGCGGACAACGGCGGCTCAAGCCCTCAGCCCAAACCTCAGTCCAAGCCCAAGTCCAAGCGCCGCCGCAAGCGGCTGCCGCGCTGGGCCGACCGGCTCATCACCATCGTCATTATCCTTATTGGCGTGGGCCTTATGACCTGGCCGTGGATCTTGGACCGGCTCGAGGCCTCGGGCGTGTTCAACCAGATCAGCACCGTGTCCAGCACCGTGGACGCGCTATCTGCCGAGGAGCGCGAGCGCATCCTGCTCCAGGCGCGCTCCTTTAACGAGCAGCTGGCGGGCGAGGCCACCGAGCTCCCTGCCGACCAGATTGAGCCCTACGCCCAGCAACTCATCTTTGACCGCGACCCCATGATGAGCTGGGTCGAGATCCCCTCCATCGACGTGAGCATGCCCATCTACCACGGTACGAGCGAAGAAGTCCTTATGGCGGGCGTCGGCCACCTGGAGGGCACGAGCCTGCCGGTGGGCGGCACCTCGACGCATTGCGTGCTCACCGCGCACTCGGGCATGCGTAACCTGAGCATGTTCGATGACATCCACTCGCTGGAGCCCGGCGACCTGGTACTGCTGCACACCATGAACAAGACGCTCGCCTACAAGATGGTGGACTCCGAGGTGGTGCTGCCCGAGGAGATGGAGTCGCTGACCATCGAGCCCGGTGCCGACAAGGTGACGCTCGTCACCTGCACGCCCTACGGCGTGAACGACCATCGCCTGCTGGTGCATTGCGTGCGCACCAAGTACAACAAGAAGGACGTCGACAAGCAAAAGTCGCTGGCCGGCCGCCACTGGGGCAAGCGCGAGTTTGCCGTGCTCATTGTGGTCGTGGCCATTGTGCTGTTACTGCTGGACATCGTGATCCACGCGGTCCGTAAGCGCCGCAAGGCCAAGGCCTCGGCATAAGACATCGTCCAGAACCACCACAATGGGGACAGGCACCTTTGGGGTGGTCGGGGGCTTCCAAGCCATCACAACATTCGATGAAAATCTCGATTATGGCGAAAAACGTCGAATGTTGTGATGGTTTTCGTTGTGGGCGGGATGCTTCTCGTTGTGGGCGACGCGGTTTTCGCTATGGACGGTGCGGTTTCGCTGCAGAACTGCCAGCCCGCCGCCTGCCAGACCGCCGTCCTCGTTACGTTTTCGCTGCATTTGGGTAAAGCGCCTGCTCCAAGCCGGCGTTGCCTTGTATACTAGAGCGGTTTATCTGTTATGCGGAAGGGAGCGCCTATGGCACTCAGCGAGAAAGACGTGCGCGGCATCGCCGAGTACGCAAAGATCGCACTGACCGATGACGAGCTCGCCCAGATGACGTCCTACATGAACGACGCCGTCCAGATGCTCGAGCCCGTCTTGCAATATGACTTGCCCGACGTGGAGCCCACGTTCCATCCCATCGGAAGCCTGTCCAACGTGATGGGCGATGACCTGCGCGAGCCCGAGCGCGACCTGCCGCTCGACGTCGCGCTCGAAAACGCCGGCAGCGCGCGCGACCGCTACTTCCGCGTGCCGTCCATTTTGGGAGAGGGGGAGAGCGAGTAATGGCGCAGAGCTTCGATTCCCTTACCGCCGCCCGGATCGCCGCGGGCGTTGTTGCCGGCGACTTTACCGCTACCGAGGTGGCCCAGGCTTCCCTTGCCGCCATCGAGGCGCGCGAGGGCGGGGTCCAGGCATTCCTGCAGGTGGCGCCCGAGCTTGCGCTCGAGGCCGCTGCGCGCGTGGATGCCGACCGTGCCGCAGGCAAGCCGCTGCCCCCGCTCGCGGGCGTGCCGCTGGCCATTAAGGACAACATGAACCTCGTGGGCACGCGCACCACCTGCGCTTCCCGCATGCTCGAGAACTACCAGAGCGTCTACACCGCCACCTGCGTCCAGCGCATGCTCGATGCCGGCTGCCTGCCCATGGGCAAGGCCAACATGGACGAGTTTGCCTTTGGCAGCTCCACCGAGAGTTCGGCGTTCCACCGCACCAACAACCCCTGGGATACCGAGCGCGTGCCCGGCGGCTCCTCGGGCGGCTCCGCTGCCGCCGTCGCCGCGGGCGAGGTCGCGCTCTCGCTGGGCTCGGACACCGGCGGCTCCATTCGCCAGCCGGCGTCGCTGTGCGGCGTGGTGGGCTTTAAGCCCACGTATGGTGCCGTGAGCCGTTACGGCGTGGTCGCCTTTGGCTCGTCGCTCGACCAGGTGGGCCCCTTTGGCCGCACGGTCGAGGATGTCGCGCTGGCCATGAATGCGCTTACCGGCGCGGGCCACGATCCGTACGACTGCACCAGCCAGGATTGCGCCGTCGACTTTACCGAGCATCTCAACGACAGCATCGAGGGCAAGCGCGTGGGCATCATCCCCGCGTTTATGGAGGCCGATGGTCTGACGCCCGAGGTCAAGGCTGCTGTTCAGCGCGCCGCCCAGGAGCTGCAGAACCAGGGCGCCGAGCTGGTCGAGGTCGACCTGCCGCACCTGGACGCCGCTATCGCCGCCTACTACGTCATCGGCCCGGCCGAGGCGTTCTCCAACCTGGCCCGCTTCGACGGCATTCGCTGCGGCTACCAGGAGGAGGGCTGCGCCAACCTGTCCGACCAGAGCTCGCTTTCGCGCGCCCACGGCTTTGGCGCCGAGGCCAAGCGCCGTCAGATGCTCGGCGCCTACCTGCTGAGCTCGGGCGTGTACGACAAGTACTACTACGCTGCGCAAAAGGCCCGCACGCTCATCACGCAGGACTACGACGCCGCGTATGCCAAGGTGGACACCATCCTCATGCCCGCCTCGCCGCGCACGGCTTTTAAGTTTGGCGAGATCAGCGACCCCACGCAGATGTACCTCTCCGACCTGTACACCATCTCGCTCAACATTTGCGGCAACGGTGGTATCTCGGTGCCGCTGGGCCTGGGCGAGGATACTCAGCTGCCCGTTTCTGCCCAGCTGGTGGGTCCGGCCTTTAAGGACCGTCAGCTGCTCACGTTTGCCCGCGCCCTGGAGCGCGGCTTTGCCGATGCCGCCACGGGTGCGCCCGCGCTTTCCGTCGCGCCCGATTTTGCCGGGAAGGGAGGCGAGCTGTAATGAAGGAGCTTTCCGAGGTCCTGCAGGATTGGGAGGCCGTGATCGGCCTGGAGATCCATACCGAGCTCACCGCACTCGATACTAAGATGTTTTGCAACTGCAAGCTCAGCCACGATGACGAGCCCAACGCCAACGTGTGCCCGGTGTGCCTGGGCCTGCCCGGCGCCCTGCCGGTGCCCAACAAGCGCGCCATCGAGAGCATCGTCAAGGCCGGTCTCGCCACCAACTGCGAGATCCAGCGCCACTCGATGTTCTACCGCAAGCACTACTTCTATCCCGATATGGCCAAGAACTTCCAGACCACGCAGGGTCCGGTCGCCTTTTCCATGTACGGTCACCTGGATCTGGACGTGACCGGTCGCGGTGCCGCCGAGCGCCCCGACTGCGCGTTTGGTGAGGCCGAGGCCCAGAGCCTGGCGAGCGCCTCGGCCAACGCCGAGGGCCTGTCCACATCCATGACGTCGACCATGCGCGAGGGCAACCAGCGTGCCGGCCACCTGGCCAGCTATGATGCGTCCAACCTGCAGATGCCCGAGCGCCGCGAGGACGGTTCCTACACGGTGCCCATTCGCATCCTGCGCATCCATATGGAGGAGGACGCCGCCAAGATGGTGCACGTGGGCGGCGCCGAGGGCCGCATTACCGCCGCGGCCGAGTCGCTCGTCGACTACAACCGCTGCGGCACGCCTTTGATTGAGCTCGTGACTGAGCCCGACCTGCGTACGCCCGAGGAGGCTCGCCTGTTTATGGAGAAGCTCCGTCGCATTTTTGTGACGCTGGGCATTTCGGACTGCTCCATGGAGAAGGGTTCCATGCGCTGCGACGGCAACGTGTCGCTGCGCCGCCGCGGCGAGACCAAACTGGGCACCAAGACCGAGCTTAAGAACCTCAACTCGTTTAAGAGCCTGCATGACGGCCTTGCCTACGAGATTTGCCGCCAGGCCGAGGTGCTCGAGGAGGGCGGCATCATCTACCAGGAGACCCGTCACTGGGAGCCCAGCCGCAAGCGCACCGTGGTCATGCGTGTGAAGGAAACGGCAGACGACTACCGCCTGTTCCCCGATCCCGACCTAGCGCCGTTCGACCTGGACGACGAGTTCATCGACCGCTGCCGTGGCGAGATTCCCGAGCTGCCCGATGCCAAGCGCGCCCGTTTTGAGACCGACTTTGGCATTAAGGCGGCCGACGCCGAGCAGATTGCCGGCGACCCCGAGTTTGCCGAGTTCTTTGAGGCTGCCGCTGCCGGCATGGCTGGCAAGGAGGCCCAGACGGTCGCAAACCTGCTGGTGAACGAGATGATCGCCTACCTTAAGGGCGCGGGCGTCTCGCTGACCGAGTCCGGCATCGCGCCGGCTCAGGTGGCGGCACTCGCCAAGCTGCTGGCGACCGATGCCATCAGCTCCAATCAAGCGCACGAGGTCTTTGAGGCCATGGCTCAGACCGGCGACGATCCCAACAAGATTGTCGACAAGCGCGGCATGCGTCAGGTGAGCGATGCCGGCGCGCTGCAGCCGATCGTGGACGAGGTGCTGGCAAACTGTGCCGATCAGGCTCAGCAGTATCGTGACGGCAACCAGAAGGTCATCGGCTTTTTGGTGGGTCAGTGCATGAAGGCGAGCCGCGGCAAGGGCAACCCGAAGCTCTTCAACGAGTTGCTGAGAACGTCGCTCTCGTAAGCGGGAACCGAGGGGCCGGGCGCAGGGCCTTGCCTCTCAATTTCGGACAGTCCTGACTCACGACGGAGGCGCCACTGGCGCCTCCTGTTCGTGCGGAACTCATTGAGAGGCAAGGCCCCGCGCCCGGCCCCTCGGTTCCGTGACGACTCGGCCGTTCGGGTCAGGTAAGCTGAATTGAATAGAGTGAATGGGCGCGCCGTTGGCGTGCCCATTTTTGTGCGGGTGACAAAGAGACTGTCCCTTTGTCACATTTTTTCGGAGCTGTGGAAATCGAAGGTTAATACTTTTCCCGAGAAGTGAACGACCTTATTTGGACCCCTGTAGCATCGACACTTTTTGGGCTCTGTTTCCTGCGGATTTGTCGAGTTTTTCCTGCGGTTTTGCTGGCGAAAAATGCAGATGTTTCGGGGGTCCGATTTTGCTCGTTCACTTCGCGGAAAAGTATTAGACCTCGATTCGTCGGGTCGGGGGAGAGCCTTTCATGGATGCCGGAGATGTACGTTGCGGCAGACGGATCGCCAGAAGTCGGCTGTTCCGTGCCTCAAGATTTCCAAAAAGTTAACCTTTGTTGAACTTAATAGTTAGATAAACTAAACTATTTTCTAAAAGTGTGCTCGAGTAAACTTGTTTACTCGGGTGCTGAGGCACTGTGCCGCGTCCAATGCGGCAAAAGGGAGAGACATCATGAAGAAGTCCACGTTCAACACCCTGCTTGTTGGTGGCGGTTTTCTGCTCGGTACGGCTGGCATCAAGCTGCTCACCAGCGCTCCGGTAAAGAACGCCTGCGTGCAGGGTATCGCGTGCGGCATGCGCATCAAGAACGGCTACCAGGACATGGTCGAGCAGGCCAAGGCTAATGTCGACGACATGGTTGCCGAGGCTGCTTACATCACCCAGAGCGAGGCCGCCGCGGACAACGCAGCCGAGTAGCGCTCCCAGGCACAAACTATGAGATTCTCGATTATCAGCGAGATCCCCGGCAGGACCCGCCTCCAGTTGGCGGGTCCTGTGCCAGAGAGCGATCTCGATGCGCTTTTAAAGCTCAGCGGCGACATCGACGGCGTGCGCAAGGTGCGCGTCTACGGCCGCATTGGCCAGATGGCGCTCGAATACGACGAGCCGCACCGCGATGCCGTGCTGGCCGCCGTCGGTGCGCTTGACGCTCAGGCCATTGCCGACGCAAAGACGGGTTACGTGATGCAGCTTGAGCCACGCAAGCACAAGCTCGTCATGGATCTCGCCACACTTATCGGCGCCCACTACGCGCGCCGCTGGTTTCTGCCTACGCCGCTGCGTGCGGTGTTTGTCGTGGCCGGTTACATGGCATTTTTGCGCGCTGCCCTTCATGAGCTGGCGCAGCCGCGCCTGACCGTTCCTGTGCTCGACGCTTCGGCCATCGGCATTTCGTTCGTCAAGCGTGATGTCGACACCGCGGGCCAGACAATGTTCCTGCTCAACGTGGGCGAGCTGCTCGAGGACTACACCCGCGCCATGAGCGAAAACGAGCTCATCAACTCGCTGCTCGATGTGCCCGACAAGGCGCAAAAGGTCGTCGGCGACACCGAGGTAAGTGTTGCCGCGACCGAGCTTGAGCCCGGCGATCTGGTCGCCGTGCGCACCGGCATGTCCATTTGCATCGACGGTGTTGTCGAGCAGGGGAGCGCTATGGTCAACCAGGCGACCCTGACCGGCGAGCCGCTGGCCGTCGAGCGCAGCGTGGGCGACGACGTGTTCGCCGGAACCGTCGTGGAAGACGGCAGCATCTTGGTGCGCGTGCGCGCCAATACGGCCCAGACCAAGCTCCGCTCGATCGTCTCGCTCGTGCAGGCGGCCGACTCGCTCAAGTCCGAGGGCCAGTCGCACATGGAAAACCTTGCCAACAAGATCGTCCCGTGGAACTTCCTGCTCGCGGGCCTGGTTGCGCTTACCACCCGCAGCCTCATCAAGACCTCAGCGGCGCTGATGGTCGACTACTCGTGCGCACTCAAGCTCACGGGTTCCGTCGCCGTCATGACTGCCATGAGCGATGCTGCCAAGATGGGCGTCATGGTCAAGGGTGCGAAGTACTTTGAGTCGTTTGCCAAGGCCGACACCATTGTGTTTGATAAGACGGGCACGCTTACCGAGGCGCAGCCGCGTCTTGCCTGCGTGCTCACCACCGATGGTTGGAGCGAGGACGAGGTCCTGCGCCTTTCCGCTTGCTTGGAGGAGCATTTTCCGCATCCGGTGGCACGCGCCGTGGTCAATGCGGCACGTGAGCGCGGGCTCGAGCACCGCGAGCGCCATGCTGCCGTCGAGTACATCGTGGCGCACGGCATCGCTTCGTCCATCGAAGGGCGTCGCGCGATTATCGGCTCGGCACACTTTGTGTTTGAGGACGAGAGCGCGCAGCTCGAGTCCGACATCAAGGAGCAAATCGAGTCCCAGATGCAGGGCTTGTCGCCGCTGTACCTGGCGGTCGACGGCACGGTCGTGGGCGTGCTCGGTATCGAGGATCCGCTCAAGTCCGGGGTCCGTGAGGCCATCGCCGACCTGCATGCGCTGGGTGTTAGGCATGTCGTTATGCTCACGGGCGACTCCGAGCGCACGGCCGAGCGCATTGCGCGCGAGGCGGGAGTCGACGAGTTTAAGGCCGAGCTGCTGCCTGAGGACAAGTACGCCTACGTGGAGCAAATCAAGCGCGAGGGCCGTCACGTTGCCATGGTGGGCGACGGCGTTAACGATTCTCCGGCACTCGGTTTGGCTGACGTGGGCCTGGCGATGGGTGGCGGAAGCGACATCGCCAAGGAGGTCGCCGACATCATCCTGACCGACACGGATCTGGCCGCGATCGTTCGTCTGCGCCGCATGAGCCAGGGCCTCGTTGATCGTCTGACGAGTTCCTATTCTAAGGTGATGCTCACTAACTCAGCGCTCCTGGCGCTGGGCATTACCGGCGCGATTACCCCGCAGGCGTCATCGCTGCTGCACAACGGCTCGACGATTGCCTACAGCCTGAGCAATGCGAAGGCATATCTGCGCTAGCAAACGTGTTCGTCTACGTTATCTGGCCTGCGCCTGGACGGCATCGATGCCGTCCAGGCGCAGGCCTTTTTGCGTTTGACCATGTGCTAGCTTGTCTATATAGTGATGCTAGCATGGATAGCAATTGAAGGGAGCGGGATCGACGTGGGTGCTGTTAGCGGCATGGCGCAGGTGAACGTTCGCGTGGATCGCCAGGTCAAGAATCGTGCCGAGGAGGCGCTGCGGCTTTCGGGCGGGTCACTGCCCGAGCTCATCAAAAAGGTGGTGGCCAAGGTCGCGCAGGGTGGCGGGCAGTGCAAGGAAGTGCTTGCGGCCGTCGACGACCGGCAGCAGACCGTCGCGCCCGATACGCCATTCGCCGCATCATGGGCGGCCGTGGATCAGCTTTACGCGGACCTGGGCATCGCTGCGTCGCCCGTATCCGACGATCGCGACTGGGACGCAATCTATTCCGAAGCCATGGACGAGCGCTATCGCCAAAAGGGGATGATCCTGTGAGCGGGGCTCCCCTCAAAATAATGGTGGATGCCAATGTATGGGTTGATTCGTTTTGCGTCGACCATGCCGAGTCGCTTGCCGCGCGTGCGTTTATTGGGCAGGCGACGGAGACGGGGGCGTTGCTGTTCTTCCCGGTGCATATCGCTAAGGACGTGCTGTACGTTGTCCAACACGAGCTCAAGCGTAGCGTTCTTGCCAGCGGGGGAGCGCTCGACGAGGCATCTGCCCGTGCAATTGGCGATGCGGCGTTGGCGTTTGTTCGGAACATGACCGAAAACGCCACGGCCGTGGGTGCAGATGCGTCGGACCTTTGGCTGGCCGACAAATACTTAGCGCTCCATCGCGATTACGAAGACAACTTGGTGCTCGCCGCGTGCAAGCGCGCGCAGGTTGATTACTTGGTAACTAACGATCGCAAGCTGCTCGAACATGCCGATCTTGCAGCAAAGACACCTCGTCAAATGATGCCAATTCTTGCTTTGGCGGAACGTGGCGGCGCGGCTATCGGTTGATGCGAACTGTTTGCGGGCCTCTTGGACGACGATGCGCCAGGGGCCCGCGTCTGCTATTTACAAAAGCTCGGCCTTAATGGCGGGACTTTCTGCGAGCTGCTTGGCTGCCTTTTCGTCGGAGTTGTCGAGTGCTGCCAGACTGCGGTAGACCCACTCGTTGACCTGGGTGTTCTTGACGCCTGCGGTCTGCATAAGGGCGCCTACCTCGCGGATTGCTGCGAACAGATCGGCTTTGGGACCAGCGAGCTCGACCGCGATGCCGTGGTAGGCGGTCACGCCGCGGTTCTCACTCACGTGGTCGATAAAGCCCTCGACGGTCTCAAACTGCTGGGCGAGAGCTGCATCATCGTCGGCGTTCAGCGCAACAAGGGCGTTCGAAACCGTGAGGGCGGGATGTCCGCAGGGGACAAAGCCTTCGATGACATCCATAGCTTCGGTAATGGTTGAGCCCAGGCCTGCGAGGGCATTGACGAGTTGCTGCTTGGTATCCATAACGGTCCTTTCGACGGGTCAATTTTGCTTGGCGAAAATATACGTGACGCGTTCGGTGGCAAAAGTGCGAAGTGTGGTGCACATTAGGGTCTTCACAGCTCGTGCATAGAACAGCTGTCTGCCTTTAGAACGTGGTAAGATAGCTATCCACGAGCGGGGCTTACCCCGCGTGCTCCTTGAAAAATCGACGGTTATCGGGTGTTTACAGGCCCGATACCATCCAGACTTTCCCGACATTCGGGGGCGACTGGTTTCGACACGATAGCTCTGAGAGAGGAAGCAAGCCGAGGTCTCCTCGCCTCGTTAAACAGGGGTACCGTCAAATTGAATTGACAACAACTCTTCTTTTGAGCCTATGGCTCTTGCTGCTTAGTTTATAGCGGCGCGTCAACCCGGTGATTTCCCCGACACCGGCGCGACGTCATGTTAGGGGAATGCTCCTGCGTACGTAATCGGTATGGCGCGGGCTAAGACCGAACCGGTTGGGATGCCGCGAGCGTGTCGCTGCGCGCAAAGCGTCCGAGACTAAACCAGCGACTGAGCTTGGAGATGCCAATCAGGGGGCTTTCGTGGACCGGAGTTCGATTCTCCGCGCCTCCACCACAAGTAACAGGCAGGTAGAGAAGTGTCTCTACCTGCCTTTTTATTACTTACAGATACCGCGGAGAATCGAGCTCTATGCAGGGCGCGGGCGTAAAGAAAACGCGTAAGCGTTTTTAGCCCGCGGGCGAGGACGCCGGCAGGCGGCCGAAGCCGGTGCGGATTTGCGAAGCAAATACGCGGATTCTCCGCGCAAACTATCAGCCCAATATGGATGCGATGTTTATCGAATCTCAGCCCGCCGTGCCCCACATCAGTGAATCCCCCCGTACCGCGGAGAATAGAACTCTATGCAGGGCGCGGGCGTAGAGAAAGCGCCTTGGCAACGCAGACCGGGACACGCTTTCCCAATGGCAGCCCAGGCGGAAAGCGCATCCCGGAATCCGCGCTCAGACCGGGACGTAGTTTCCGGATGACGCCTCTAGCGGAAACTGCGACCCGGAATCTAAGCTCGGAATGGGATTCACTTTCCGGATGGCGGGCTCAGCGGAAACTGAGACCCGGAATTAGTTCTGAGACCGGGACGCGCTTTCCCACCGACCGCCCCGTCCTTCTCAACTCCAAAACCTGCGCGCTCTCCTCCGCAAAACTGGGTAGAAGAAAGCCAAAACGCAACGGTAGGAGGTCATCATGACTGTAGAAGATAAGGCGAAAAATGCTGGCAAGGTCGCGCTCGTCCTGGAGGGCGGTAGTTTTCGCGGGCAATTTACCGCAGGCGTGCTCGACGTTCTCATGGAGGCCGGTGTCGAGATTCCGGCGGTATATGGCGTATCGGCCGGTGCCCTCAACGGCGTGAACTACAAGTCGCACCAGATCGGCCGTGCCAACCGCATCAACCTGGCTTTCTGCAACGACAGCCGCTACATGGGTGCCGCATCGTTTGCGTCCACGGGCTCCATCGTCGGCTACGACTTTATTTTCAACGACGTGCAGGATCGCCTAGACCCCTTCGATAACGAGACCTTCGACGCGAGCCCCATCGAAATGTATGCTGTCGTGACGGACATGTTATTTGGCACCGCTGCCTACCTGCCCGTCAAAAACGCCATGCTCGATATCGATTGCGTGCGCGCCTCGACCTCGTTGCCGCTGGTGACGCCGCCGGTCGAGATTGATGGTCACAAGTACGTCGACGGCGGTGTGGCAGATTCGGTGCCTGTCGAGCACGTGCTGGAAGAGGCCGGATACAATCGTGCGGTCGTCGTGCTTACGCAGGACCGCTCGTACGAAAAGGCGCCCTACGAGTTTATGCCGGCCGCGCGTGCGCGCTATGGCGACTATCCCTATCTGCTCGAGGCCATCGAGACGCGCCACGACCGTTACAACATCCAGCGCATGCACCTGTGGAAGTATGAGCGCGAGGGCCGTGCGTTGGTCGTCGCTCCGCAAAAGCCGGTCGAGGTCGGCCATGTCGAACACGATCCGGCCAAGTTGCTCGACTTGTATATCCAGGGCCGCCAAGAGGCAAAGCGCCTGCTCGCGCAAATACAGCAGTTCGTTGAGCGCTAAGACGACTGACCCGCAAAAGGCGACAAAAGACAGGGGCCCAGAGAACCATTCGCACGCCGAGGGATTTCTGGGCCCTGTCTCGTGAAGGCACCTGGCATGGACGACATGTGCAGAAACTCTGGTCGGAGCCAAAATACCTGTTGACTCGGGCGACGAGCGGGGTAATATGGACAGGTTACTTGCAGAGCCCCGTGAATCTCTGTAACAACACGTACTGTACATGGAGGAGTCTAAGTGATTTCGAAATCGACTCACTACGCCAAGCAGGGCGAGGTCCAGCGCAACTGGGTTCTCGTCGACGCCGATGGTGCTGTCCTGGGCCGTCTTGCCACCCAGATCGCAATGATCCTGCGCGGTAAGAACAAGCCCCAGTTCACGCCCAACAGCGACTGCGGCGACTTCGTTGTCGTCATCAACGCCGATAAGGTCCAGCTTACCGGTAACAAGGCCGACACGAAGACCTATTATCGCCACAGCGGCTACAACGGCGGCCTCAAGGCTGAGAGCTTCCGCCAGGCTATGGAGAAGCACCCGGAGAAGGTCATCGAGCGCGCCGTTCGCGGCATGCTGCCCAAGACCACCCTCGGCCGTGCCCAGATGACCAAGCTTAAGGTCTACGCTGGTGCCGAGCATCCGCACGCTGCCCAGAACCCCACGAAGATTGAGCTGGAGGCTTAAAGATGGCTGAGAACACCGTTGTCTACCAGGGTACCGGCCGTCGTAAGAACGCCGTCGCCCGCGTCCGTCTCGTCCCCGGCACCGGCAAGGTGACCATCAACAAGCGTGACGCCGAGCAGTATTTCGGCCGTCATCAACTCGTTGAGAACGCCCTTGCTCCCTTCAAGGTGACCGACACCGCCGGTCAGTTCGACGTTATCGCTCTGTGCGATGGCGGCGGCATCTCCGGTCAGTCCGGCGCTCTGCGCCTGGGCATCGCTCGCGCTCTTCTGAACGCTGGCGACTACCGTGCTGACCTCAAGAAGGCCGGTTTCCTTACGCGCGATGCTCGCGTGGTCGAGCGCAAGAAGTACGGCCTCAAGAAGGCCCGCCGCGCTCCCCAGTTCTCCAAGCGCTAAGGTTTTATCTCCTTTCGAGATACAATGTACAAGCGGGGCCTACCGATTGCTCGGTGGGTCCCGCTTTTCTTTTCGACTAGGGTGGGCGGCTTCGTTTTGCCCACTTGGGAAGGAGCGATCCTATGCCCCAGAACATCTTCGGTACCGATGGCGTCCGTGGCGTCGCCAACGCCGATCTTTCGTGCGACCTCGCGTTTCGCCTGGGTCGCGCGGCGACCAAGTTTCTTGGTCCGGACATCTGCATCGGCCGTGACACGCGCCTTTCGGGCACCATGCTCGAGAGCGCTCTGACCGCCGGCATTATGGCCGAGGGCGGCCGCCCGCACTGCTGCGGCGTTATCCCCACGCCCGCTGTGGCGCTGCTCACCGTTCAAAACGAGCTCGATGGCGGCATCGTCATTTCTGCTTCGCACAATCCGCCGGAGTTCAACGGCATCAAGTTCTTTAGCCGCAAGGGCATGAAGCTTCCCGATGCTGTTGAGGAAGAGATCAGCGCCTGGGTCATGTCCGAGGAGGCCATGGCTGCCGACACGATGCCGACCGGAGCTGGTGTGGGCCACATCATCAAGATGAAGGACGCCCGCAAGGCATATGTCGATCACGCTATCAGCACTCTCGACGGCCTTAAGCTCGATGGCCTGGTCGTTGCCGTCGACTGCGGTCACGGTGCTTCCTGCCAGACCACGCCCGCCGCGCTGCAGCGCCTGGGCGCCACGGTCCATGCCATCAACACCGATTACTGCGGCACCGACATCAACGTCGAGTGTGGCTCCACCCATCTTGAGCCCCTGCGCGAGCTCGTGCTCCGCACCCACGCCGACATCGGCTTGGCCCACGACGGCGACGCCGATCGTGTGCTGTTCGTGGACAGCGAGGGCAACGAGATCGATGGCGACTACATCCTGGCTATCTGCGGCTCCGACCTTGCTGCTCGCGGCAAGCTTGCCAACTCCGAGATCGTCTCGACCGTCATGTGCAACCTGGGATTCTCCATTGCCATGAAGGAGCAGGGCTTTGAGATGGTCCAGACCGCCGTAGGCGACCGCTATGTTCTTGAGCGTATGCTCGAGGACGGTGCCGTCATCGGTGGCGAGCAGTCCGGCCACATCATCTTCCTTGAGCACAACACCACTGGCGACGGTTTGGTGACGGCTCTACAGCTGCTGGCCGTGCTCAAGCGCACCGGCCGCACCCTCACCGACCTTGCCGGCATCATGAAGAAGTACCCGCAGGTGCTCGTCAACGTGCATTCGGACAACAAGGCCGGCCTGGACGATTGCCAGCCCATTTGGGACGCCGTCGCTGCCGCCGAGAAGGAGCTCAACGGTCGCGGCCGCATCTTGGTGCGCCCGAGCGGTACCGAGCCGCTGGTTCGCGTGATGGCCGAGGCGGAGACGCATGAGCTGACCCAGCGCGTTGTTGACGATATCGTCGAGGTTGTCAAGCGCGAACTTCCCTAATGGCCAAAAACGGATGCCAAGTGGTAAACTGATACGGTTATTTTGATTGATTGGTATGTCCGAGGGGGAGCATGTTCACTAAAGTCCTAAGGTCTTTTGGTATGCGTGGTCGAGTCCTTACGCTGGATGCTCCCATCTCGGGCGACGTCATTCCGCTCTCCGAGGTAAACGATCAGACGTTTGCCACTGGCCTTTTGGGCCAGGGCGTTGCCATTCAGCCCACGGGTACGCGGGTGATCGCGCCGGCTGACGCGAAGGTCGAGGCTATTTTTCCCACGGGACACGCCGTTGCGCTTAACACGGTCGATGGCCTGGACGTGCTCATCCACGTTGGTTTGGACACTGTTCAGCTCGAGGGTAAGCACTTTACCGTACATGCGCAAGTGGGCGACATCGTCCATAAGGGCGATGTACTCATCGAGTTCGATCGCGAGGCAATTGCCGCCGAGGGCTACGATGTGACGGTTCCCATCTTGGTGTGTAACTCCGTTGAGTTCTCGAGCATCAAGGGTTCCGTTGGCGAGCATGTCGAGGAGATGGACCAACTCATCGTTGCGCGTGAGCGCTAGTCGCTCCGTTTGGCCTTTAGCCTACAATTCAATCACGTTTACGGAGGGCGCCCTTGAAAGAGGACGCCCTCCGTGGCAAGATGGGAAACGTCCGAGGCTAAACAGCTTTGGGTCACCGTGGACGGGCAGGGGCCTCGACGCGGCTAGACACGAGACGCATACATTACGCGACCTCGCCCTGGTGGCCGCACACGTTGGTTGCGGCCGACGCGGGCCGCGGGCAAGTGCTTGTAAGGGGAGCCTTGCCTCTCTTGTACGAGAAAGGACGCGTAATGAAGATCATTAAAGCTAAAGACTACGAGGATATGAGCCGCAAGGCCGCTAATATCATCTCGGCCCAGGTTATCCTCAAGCCGGATTGCGTGCTGGGCCTTGCCACCGGCTCCACCCCGATCGGTGCCTACAAGCAGCTCGCTGCTTGGTACGAGAAGGGCGACATCGACTTTGCCGAGGTCAGCACCTACAACCTGGACGAGTATCGCGGCCTTTCGCACGACGATCCCCAGAGCTATCACTACTTTATGCGCGAGAACTTCTTCGATCACATCAATATCGATCTGAACAACACGCACGTGCCCGATGGCTCCAACCCCGACGCCGCCGCTGCCTGCTCCGAGTACGACAAGATCGTCGCGGCCGCCGGTTACCCGGATCTGCAGCTGCTCGGCATTGGTAATAACGGTCATATTGGCTTCAACGAGCCCGATGACCACTTCTCCAAGGGTACGCACTGCGTCGACCTCACCGAGAGCACCATTCAGGCCAACAGCCGCCTGTTCGACAGCATCGACGACGTGCCCCGTCAGGCCTACACCATGGGTACCCAGACCATCATGTATGCCCGCATGATCCTGGTCGTCGCCAACGGCGAGGCCAAGGCCCAGGCCGTGCATGACATGTGCTATGGTCCGGTTACGCCCGAGTGCCCGGCTTCGATCCTGCAGCTGCACACCAACTGCGTCGTGGTCGCCGACGAGGCTGCCCTTTCGCTCTGCGAGTAAAGACTCCGCGAAAACCGTATTGCGTTTTGAGAGGCCTCCGCGTTGCGGGGGCCTTTTTGCTGGGCAAGCGACAGGTCGTTACGCGGCCCATAAGCATAGACCACATGCGAAACAATCCTTATCAAAAAGCGCACCGTGTGCACGCTAGATAGAATGATGCATTTAATAGCATATTCTATGCAAAATTACCACCAAATAGTCGCAGGCGGTAGCGGTGAATAGGCGAGTTGCGCAACTCAAATAAAACGCTTTCGTTACGGTAGACTGCTAAATAGATGGGACATTTCAGCAAGCTATTTGACCTGCATAAACAGTCATCTGTCGAAGGAAAAACAACGAGCAGTGCCCGCTGTACAAAAACTTGCCGAATGCGTACCGACGAGCAGCCAAAAACATGGTGCCACGCTATTCATAGGGTGGTGGATGTGGTCATGCGGTTACGGTATCCATGTGGTCGAGTTGAGGAGCGGGTATGGTGCAAGATCTGGGTAATACGAGCGACCTCGAAGTGATGTCGATAGGCGGGAGCTATATGATTCGCCGCGATCGGCTGATGAACGAGCTGGTTATCAAGGGCCGCCAAGCCGGAATCGTGCTTCTCTACGCGCCCGATGGGTTTGGTAAGACTTCTGTGCTGATGCAGTATGTTCGCGAGGCCAAAGGCGATGGTACGCGAGGGTCGGTGCGAGTTATCGAGGCCGACCGGGCCATTGGCCGCGAGGTGTTCATGCAGCTCGAGGTGGTTGCAGAGGAACTCAAAGACAAGCCGCACTCGCTTATAGCAATCGATAACGTGCCGGTTCTTGATCAGCGCGATACCGAGGACTTTATCGATATGATTCGCGGCCTGCGCGCAGCGGGGGTGGGCATTCTTCTTACATGCCGTCCGTCAAATCGTCTGCTTATCCACGGGCTGGGAGATTCGGTAAAGGTCAACGCGCAGATGCTCAAGGTGCATGCCTATGAGTATTCGGCTTGGGCTTCGGCGTTTTCGATTAGCACCTCGCTCGATTTTTATCAGCTCACGCAAGGTGTGCCCGAGCTTGTCTCGGCGCTGCAGACAGGGCTGTATGGCCAGGGCGACGTCGCCCAACTGCTCGAAAACGAGATTGTCAACGTATACGGCGCGGTACTTGCCGACTTGGCCTCTCTCGAGAACAACACGCTGTTTAACGTTGCGGGGCTTATGGTTTTAATGGGCGAGGGTAATATTGCAGAGCTCGAGGCATGCGGTGTACGGCTTTCGATGGTCGACCAATCGTATCTGGTTCGCGACTATCCCATATTCGGTATTGACCCTGCCGAACGAAGTTTTGTCTGCATGGGAACGGAGGGCAATGCGCGGCTTAGGCTGCGCAAACTGATTGCCGAGATCAGCCCCGAACTTATACGGCGTGCGGCCCGCATTTTAATCAAGGCGGGCCGGTGCGACTTGGCAATGGATCTGGCGGACGCCTTTTTAGACCGGAATGTCGTGCTCGAACTTGCCGGGCAGTATGGGGTCGATCTGGCCTTGACTGGACATGGGGCTGACGTTTGCCGCGCGGTGCTGGGGGCAATGAATGCCGACGGATTGTCGTACGAGCCGACACTGTCCGAGGCTCTCGGCGTGTACCTGTCGGCGGTAAGCATTTCCAACGCCAAGCTTGCCCGATGTATGGCAGCTGTTATCGAGCGAGCGGGCGAGCGCGCTGCACAGGAGATCGATCCGCTTTCTTGGAAAGTGGCGCAGGCGTTTACCATCGTTTGCTACGGGCAAAGCGGGCTGGGGCTGCCTGCGACGCTTTCGTTTCCTGATCACGTGGCTTCCTGCGACGCACTCGACATGTTGTCGGCGCACATCGAGATAAAGCGCCGCCTGGCAGAATGTGCGGACGTGGGCGATGCATTTGATGGGCTCAGGAAGTATGGGGCGTATGATTGCGAGCTGGATGTCGCCGGCTTATTTATACGGGCGGACCGGATGCTGGTGGAGCTTTTTGACGGTTCGTTTGCGGGAATCGATGCGCGCGATGACGAGCTTGCCCTGATGGTCGAGGCGCTCGATGCCCGTAGCCTGAGGTCACTGACGATTTGGGTGCGCATGGTGCTGGCGGCGCGCCGCCTGTTTGCCGGCTTGCCGGTGACCGACGAAGCGGCGTTTAGCGAGATCGACCGTTTTGCCGTGCGCGTACGCGACAACCGGCTTCAGCTCTTTGGGCTTTTGCTCGAAGGGTGGCAATCGATGTCCGAGGGGCGCCCCGTCAACGCAAAGTTCCGCGCCGTCCAGGTGCTCAAGCTTGTTGACGAAACGGCAACGTATATGCGAGATAACGCGCTGCTGCTGGAGCGCGTGGCATTTTTACGAAACACATCGATGATGACGGTGCGCGAGGAGGCGGAGCTACTCGATATAAGCCAGACGCAGGTTCGTGGCTCGGAGGCGTGGATGGTGGCGCTGCACTTGGCCTCTGCGGGCCGTGATAGCGATTTGGCGGCGTGGATGTCCATGAACCGCCCGGGGATGCTGGAGCCGTCGTATCGGCTCTTTGCACGCCTTGCCATGCATTGTCTTGGCGAGCCTGGTGCAAGGATTCGCAAAAAGCTTCCGGTGCACGAGCTTTCGAAATACACGCTACACGGCGATTTGGACGAAGCGCGCGAGCGGTTGTTTCAGGTTGAAGAGGTCGAGGCCGTCAACACGATCGAGCATATCGAGATTCGTATGTTTGGGGCATTTCGTGCCGAGCGCGACGGGTTTCCCATTACCGACAAGATGTGGCGTCGCAAGAAGGCGGCAACGCTCGCGGAACGCCTTGCGTTAAGTATGGATGCGCTGGTCGATCGCGAGACTCTGGCCATGGAGCTTTGGCCCCATGCCGAGTTCAACCGTGCTCGCAATAACCTATATTCGACGATATCGCGCTTGCGTTCGGCCTTGGGGCCGACGCCCGATGGCAAGTCGTGCGTGCTCATTCAAAACGAGTGCATTGGACTCAACGGTGACTACGTTAAGACCGACGTGCGGCTGTTTGAGCAGATGACCCGGGAGATTCTGGGAAACCGTGGGGGAGCGCGCGGACCTCACCTGGTGGAGCTGTGCCTAAAGGTCGAGCAGCTCTATGCAGGCTCGCTCTATATTCCCAATGGCTGTAACCCAACGTATTTCGTGCGTATGCGTCACATTATGCAATCGAAGTTTATCGACAGCATGATTCGCGGGGCAAACGAGGCCTTGGAGGAAAACGATCTGCAGTCGGCGATATGGCTGGTCGAAGCGGGGCTTCGCCAGGAAACGGCGCGCGAGGATATGGTCCGCTGTGCCATGCGCGTCTACAACGCCGCGGGTCGCCGCCGTGACATCATCGATTTGTACAGCGGACACGTCCACCATCTAAAAGAGCAGATTGCGGGCGTGCCCGAGCCCGAGACGCGGCGCCTCTACGAGCGCTTGGTCGAAGGCAGACTTAAGCGCATGGCCGTCGTGCGATAAAAAAGGGCGTCCGGGTAACCCGGACGCCCCGCAGGCGCACGATGCGTGAGCGCTTAGACGAGCTTGATCTTCTCGATATCCTTGCGCGAGGACTCGCGATACAGCGAGAACTTGCGGCCGATGACCTGGACGACTTCGGCGTGGCAGCGCTCGGCGAGCTCCTCGGCGGCCTCGCGGGCAGAAAGGCTGGAGCCGTCCAGCACGGAGCACTTAACGAGCTCATGCTTCTCCAGATAGGCGACCGTCTGCTCGACGGTGCCCTCGTTGATATCGGACTTGCCGATGATGATGGCGGGGTTGAGGTGATGGGCCATGCTGCGAAGCTGCTTGACCTGGGCTCCTGTCAGTGCCATGGGTTCTCGCTTTCTATGTATGGGGCGCCCCGCGACGGGGCCTTAATCTACGTGAGCTGTCCCACGATAGCGCAGGAACGGCGCGGTGTGGAGCACGTTTGCCCAGTTCGCAAAGAATGCGGATGCCGAACTGGCGGACGGCGCGGGCTGCAAGCGGGTAGGCGGCGCGGGTGCAATTGGGCTACAGGCGGTTCGCAGAAACTGGCGTCCAGGCAATAAAGGCCCAGCGGACCTTACGGATATGGTCGAGCATATAGCGCCCCTGCGGCACGCCCTTGGATCCCGGCTCGCCGGCATGGGGATTCTCGACCATGTGCTGGGCGATGTAGTTGCGCAGACGGTCGATTTTATCCTCGTTGCCATGTTCGAGCATACGGGAGAAGTCCGCTACGCCCGCCTCAAGGCTATCGAAGGTGTCGCGACGAGGCGATTCAAAGTACGTAACCTGCGGCAGGGCACCCATCTGAATGAGAATGTTAAAGGCATACACAAAGCCATTACTGCAGGTAACCGAGGCGCCAATGGCGTTCATCACGTGCAGGTCATAGCGCGGGCTGGAGTTGGCGACCATCGTGACGGCACAACGCCGGCGAGCCGTGCGGTCGAGCTTGGCAAGCGCGCCTTTTAGGTCATTGGTGGTGACGGAACGACTGGCAAAGGCAACATCCACAGTCTTGGCAACCGGCCCAACCAAATCCCAATCATCGTCCCAAGCAAGCTCAAGCGGCGTAATCAGGTCCTCGAGCCCATAGTACTCAATGCCAGCATCAAGGGTGCCCAACATGGCAGGGGAAAAGTCAGCGGCAATCACGGGATGCCCGTCTTGCGCAAGCGGAATAGCAATCGACCCAGCCCCACATCCCATATCCAGCACCGATTCACCAGGCTCAAGCGCCAGCAATTTCATAAAATCCCGAGCATATGGGGCAGTCTCCAACGGACGAAAATGCCGAGCCCGCTTATCCCACTCAAAAGAATCATCAGCCCGATGCCGAGCGGCCTGCAGACGCATCCATTCGCCATTCCAATCCGCAGCAAGCAGCTCAGAACGATTCTCCCCATCAACCACGGGCCAACCTCCTAGCAACAAAAAAGCGACTCCTCCCAAAAGAAGAGCCGCAACCAGCATATATCAGAAAAAGAACCGTTCCAACGCCAAATCGCCGCACCAGCCAAGTGGTGCAGGAGCGAAGCAACTGCAACCGGGATAGAACCTAACTGAGGTCCCGTTGTGCGGGAGCCCCGGGGAGGGCAAATATATAAGGTCGATCGCGAGTTCCGCACGAGCCGGAGAGCACTTAATGTGCTCTCCGTGCGAGTCAGGACTGTCCGAGCAGGCGACCTTATATATTTGCCCTCCCCGGGGCTCCTCGCCAGTCCCCCTCAGCTAGTTCTTCAGCGAGTTCAGCGGTGCCGGGAATCGACCACCGCGGTGGGCAAGCACGGTGCCGGCGTTGGGGTTCACCGGCATGATGGGTGCACGGCCAAACAGGCCGCCGTACTCGACGCAGTCGCCCACGCCCTTGCCGATGGCGGGAATCACACGCACGGCCGTGGTCTTGTTGTTGATGACGCCGATGGCCATCTCGTCGGCGATGATGCCGGCGATGGTCTCGACCGGGGTGTCACCGGGGATGGCGATCATGTCCAGGCCAACGGAGCACACGCAGGTCATGGCCTCGAGCTTCTCGAGCGAAAGCGCGCCGGCCTCGACGGCGGCGATCATGCCGGCATCCTCGGACACGGGGATAAAGGCGCCGGAGAGACCGCCCACGCTGGAGCTGGCCATGACGCCGCCTTTCTTGACGGCATCGTTGAGCATGGCGAGCGCGCAGGTCGTGCCCGGGCCACCGCAGGTGCCCACGCCGATGATCTCGAGGATGCGCGCGACGGAGTCGCCGATGGCGGGCGTGGGAGCCAGCGACAGGTCGACAATGCCCTTCTCGACACCCAGGCGATGGGCGGCCTCGCGGCTCATGAGCTCGCCGGCGCGGGTGATCTTAAAGGCGGTCTGCTTGATCTTCTCGGCGACTTCCATCATCGATGCGGAATCGGGTAGTGTCTCCAGGGCTGCGGCCATAACGCCGGGGCCCGAAACGCCTACGTTGATGACGGCGTCGGCCTCGCCACCGCCGTGGACGGCGCCCGCCATAAACGGGGAGTCCTCGACCATGTTGGCAAAGCAGACAAACTTGGAAGCGCCGACGGAATCCTGGTCGGCCGTGAGCTTAGCGGCATCGATGATGGTTTGGGCGGCCATAAGCACGGCGTCCATGTTGATGCCGGCGCGCAGGCTGGCGACGTTAACGCTGGAGCAGACGCGGCTGGTGGTGGCGAGCGCCTGGGGGATGGACTGGATGACGCGGCGGTCGGCGTCGCCGATGCCCTTCTGGACGAGTGCGGAGAAGCCGCCCAGGTAATCGATGCCGAGTGTCTCGGCCGCGCGGTCGAGGGCGTGCGCGATGGGGGTGAGGTCCTCATCCTTGCAGCATGCGGCGATTTGCGCCACCGGGGTGACGGAAACGCGCTTGTTGACGATGGGGATACCGTACTCGCGCTCGAGGTTCTCGGCGGTCTCGACCAGGTGCTCAGCCGTGTGCGTCACGTGGTCGTAGATCTTCGTGCACATGCGGTCGAGGTTCTCGTCGCCGCAACCCATGAGCGAAACACCCATGGTGATGGTCCTGATGTCGAGGTTCTGCTCCTCAACCATGCCGCGGGTTTCCGCGATTTCTGCGGGCGTGATCGCCATCCTTGCGCTCCTATCTGCCAAAACGAGCATAGTCTTATCTATTCTAACGTGCCGCACGTGCCAAGTGGCGCGTGCGGCACGTTTTGGTGCTCGGTTGTTTCCGTTGTGTTACTGCCCAAAGACCTCTTCGGCGATACGAGCGCTTTCGGCGGCGTCCTTGGCGTAGTAGTCCGCGCCGATCTGCTTAGCATATTCGGGGGTGAGCACGGCACCGCCTACGATGATCTTGACGCCCGGCACCTCGGCATGAAGCAGCTTGATGGTCTCTTCCATGGCCACGACGGTGGTGGTCATAAGCGCCGAAAGGCCGACGAGCTTGATGTCGCGCTCCTGTACGGTCTTGAGCACCTCTTGCGGGTCGACGTCGCGGCCTAGGTCAAAGACGGTGTAGCCGTAGTTGTCGAGCAGCATTTTGACGATGTTCTTACCGATGTCGTGGATATCGCCCTTGACGGTGGCCACGCAGATCTTGCCCTTGTCGGCAATCTCGCCGGCGGGCATCAGGCGCTTGATGGTGTCAAAGCCCACGCGTGCCGCCTCGGCCGAGGCCATGAGCTGCGGCAAGAAGAACTTTCCCTGGTCAAAGAGGACGCCAACCTCATCGAGGGCGGGGATAAAGTGATTGTTGATGAGGTCCATGGCGTCGTGGTCTGCCAGCAGACGCTCAGTCTCGGCAGCGATCTCGCCTTTGCGGCCCGAGACGACCATGCGACGAATCGGGTCGTCGGTGCCGTCGGTGCCGGCGGTGCCAGCAGCGGGCGCGGCGTCGGTCGATACCGCCTGGGCCGCCGCCGGGTTCGCGGCGATCTTGTACGGATCGGTCCAGCCGGCGTAGCGCTCGATGTATCCGGTCGAGCCCTCGTCCTCAACGCTCAAGACGCGATAGCTGTAAACGGTGTCCATAAAGCGCTTGGAGCCCGGGTTCATGATGGGGGCGTCCAGGCCCGCGCCGAAGGCGGCGGCCAAAAAGACCGAGCCCAGCAACGGGCGGGCGGGCAGGCCAAAGCTGATGTTCGACACGCCGAGCGCGCACTTGACGCCCAGACGCTCCTTGCACAGGGACATGGCGCGCAGGATCTGTTCGGCCTGGCGTTGATTGGTCGAGGCGGTCATGACCAGGCAGTCGATGAGGATGCGGTCTGGGCCGATACCGTAGCGGGCAGCCTCGGCCACGATGCGCTCGGCGATGGCGAAGCGAGCCTCGGCGGTATCGGGGATGCCGCCTTCGTCGAGCGTGAGGCCGACGACGTTGGTGCCGTAGTGGGCGACTAGCGGAAAGATCTCATCCATGATCTGCTGTTTGCCATTGACCGAGTTGATGATGGGCTTGCCGGCGTAGCGGCGCACGGCGGCCTCGACGGCTGCGGGGTCGGTGGAGTCGATCTGCAGCGGCAGGAGCGTGGAACCCTGGAGCTGCTCGGTGGCCTGCTGGATGATCTTGACCTCGTCGATCTCGGGCAGGCCCACGTTGACGTCCAGGATATCGGCACCTTGCTCTTGCTGGCTGATGCCCTGGCTTACGACGTAGTCAAGGTCACCGTCGCGCAGGGCCTGCTGCAGGCGCTTTTTGCCGGTGGGATTGATGCGCTCGCCGATGACGGCGATCTTGTGACCGTCACAGGGAAGGTCCACGACCGTCTGGGCGCTCGTGATCGACATGCTGGGCTTGCGGTGGCGCGGGCTGGGCGTGTGGTTGTCGATAAGCGTGCGCAGGGCGGCCATGTGTGCCGGCGTGGTGCCGCAGCAGCCGCCCACAACGCTCACGCCGTCCTCGATCATGCCGGCGACGGCCTCGGCGTATTCGGGGGCCTGGATATCAAAGACGGTGTTACCGTCGTCGTCCACACGGGGGAGCCCTGCATTGGCCTGCACCATAACGGGCTTATCGGTAACGGTGAGCATGCGTGCGGCGAGCCCTCGGAGCTCGGCCGGTCCCTGGCTGCAGTTGATACCCAGGACGTCGGCGCCGATGGCATCGAGCGTGATGGCGGCCACCTCGGGACTCGTACCCAGGAACGTGCGACCGTCTTCCTCAAAGGTCATAGTGGCAAAGACGGGCAGGTCGGAGTTCTCGCGGCAGGCGAGGACGGCCGCCTTGATCTCGGCAAGGTCGGTCATGGTCTCGATAATAAAGAGGTCCACGCCCGCGGCGACGCCCGCGCGCACCTCCTCGGCAAAGAGGTCATAGGCCTCGTCGAAGCTGAGGGTGCCCAAGGGGCGAAGCAGCGCGCCGATGGGGCCGATGTCACCGGCGACGTAGCGGGCGCAGGCCTCGCGGGCGCAGGTGACGGCCGCGGCAAAGACGTCTGCCACGGTGGCGGCACCGTCGAGCTTGTGGGCGTTGGCGCCAAAGGTGTTGGCGGTGATCACGTCGCAGCCGGCCTCGACGTACTGACGCTGAATATCGGTAATGACCTGGGGCTCCTCAAAGTTGAGCAGCTCGGGCAGGGCGCCTGCCTTCATGCCGGCGGCCTGCAACATGGTGCCCATGCCGCCGTCGAACAATAGATGCCCCGTGCCCTCGATGGCAGCGCGCAGACGATCGTCCTTAATGCGAAGGTCGTCGATCGTGCGCGTCTTGTAAACAGCGCCATTGCGGCGTGCGGCATCAACGGGCGCCGCCAGCGCGGCACCATCCAGATCATGAGTGATAAGCGGAGTAAACATCAATGAGCTCCTAATGGCTGGAATAGCAGGTGGTGTGGGCGGCGCGGAAGCGGCAGTGCTCGCGCATGCGGCAGATAGTGCAGGTGGGGCGGCTCTGGGCGTCGTGGACCTCGCCATCAAACAGGCCGATCACCGCGGTCACGCTCTTGGTGGGCATGAGCAGGCTGGTGGGGGTGACGGTAAGCCCGATGAGCCGCGTGGCGTTGAGTGCGGCCACGATCGAGCGCTGTGCCGTAAGCGGGCAGTCGCCGTAGCCGGGACTGAAGCGCCAGTTACCGGCGAGTCCGTGCGCGGCGGCCGCAGTCTTGACCTGCTGGTCCATCTGCTCGACGGCGGCTTCTACATAGGCAGAGCATGCGGCGTCGAGTACGGCTCCCTCCAGGGGCTGCTGGGCTCCCGTGGTACGCAGGCGACGCTCGGCGTCCATGCCGAGGGTGCATGCCATGAGCGCAGCCATACGGGCGTCCTTAAGATGTCGATAGATATCGCGACCGCGCAGCTCAACATTGGTGCCGACCAGACGGATGCAAGGCTTGCCCTGCTCGTCCACGCTCGTGGCATCGACGGCAAATACGCGGCGCACGCCACGGGGCTCAATGTCCAGTTCCAGACGTTCAACGACAAGCTCAATACGTCGTGACAGTTCGGGCTCAATCTGCTGGCCGCCGTAACCCAGATACCGTAGCATCTCGGCACGGTCGACACGGGGATGGTGCGCAGCATCGACACGGTAGAGCGCCGGCGACGCAAGGTCGGCCGGCACTTCGACAGTGGTTGTATCGATGTGCGGTTTTTCCATTACCCCAGGCGCTCCATAATGGTCGCGGCGATCGCAGGACGGTTCATAGTGTACAGGTGCAAGCCGTCGGCGCCGTGCTCCTTGAGGTCGCAAAGCTGGCGGGCTGCATAATCTACACCAGCTGCCTGCAGGCTCTCGGGGTCATTCTCGTACTTGGCGAGAATCTTGATGACGGGGGAGGGCAGCGACGCGCCGCACATAAAGACCATGCGGCTGATCTGTGACTTGCCCATAAACGGCATGATGCCCGCGGTAATGGGCACGGTGATGCCGGCCTTGTCGGCAAGCTTGCGAAAACGGTAGAAGCACTCGTTATCAAAGAAGAGCTGCGTCACAAAGAAGCTCGCGCCGGCGTCCTGTTTTTGCTTGAGGTGTTCGACCGAGAGGTTGAGATCCTCACAGGCAATGTGGCCCTCGGGGTAGGCTGCGGCGCCCACGCAAAAGCCGGCGTCGACGAGCTCGGGGATGAGGTCGCGGGCGTAGGCGTAGTCGGAGGCGGGCTTGTCGTCCTCGGTCGCGCCGGCAGGGAGATCTCCACGCAGGGCCAGGATGTTTTCCACGCCGGTAGTGCGATACTCGTCGATCTTGGCGGCGATATCGGCGTGCGAGCGGCCCACGCAGGTAAGGTGTGCCACCGAGGGTGTATCGAATTCGCTCGTAATCATATGCGCGATGGGGGCGGTGGTGGCGCCGTTGCCCGAGCCGCCAGCCGAGCAGGTGACCGAGACAAAGCTCGGCGAAAGCTTGCACAGATTGCCTGCCACTTCGCGAGCCGTGTCGAGGGTCAGCTCGCCCTTGGGCGGGAACATCTCAAACGAAACGGGTGCGGTGCCCTGGGATGCTGCCTGCTTAAAAACCTCGTCGACGCGCATATCGTGCTCCTCTAGATACGTAATAGTGTGATGTGTTGTAAGGATTCTACAGCACCACTGTGCCACGGTGGAGTTTCACTCGCTATTTGAGGATACCAATCAAAGATGCCTTGCTATCGGCTTTCTCTATAACAGAGCGGCTAATCTAGGCACGGACTATAAAGACTGGTATCTGATGCAAAATACCAGTTAATAGAGCTCCATCCCAAATTGACTACCCTTAAACCATGGAGAGAGGTCTGCTATTTATACAGTTGATTGGCTGTTGAGGGTGGCAACGCCGCCTCGATAGGGTAACCTCATTGATTGGTTTCGCGACAGCAACATAACGGTAATGTCGCGGAAACACGGCGAGTCTAAGCTATGACTCGTTCGTTAGTAATCAACACCGCTTCTCACGCGGTGCCGATACGAAGGGAGTTCCGTATGGCCGATCTTACTGACCGCTTCGGGACCATGGTGTTCTCTGAGGAAGTCATGAAGGACTACCTCCCCAAGGACATTTGGAAGCGCCTTGCTGCAACCCTCGAGGGCGGTGAGCCGCTCGACCTGGATGTGGCCAACGCCGTTGCCCATGCCATGAAGGTCTGGGCCATCTCCAAGGGCGCGACGCACTACGCGCACTGGTTCCAGCCGCTTTCGGGCATTACTTCCGAGAAGCACGACAGCTTCCTGGAGCCCAACCACGACGGCACCGCCATTACCAAGTTTACGGGCAAGAACCTCATCCAGGGCGAGCCCGATGCCTCCAGCTTCCCCAACGGCGGCCTGCGTGCTACCTTCGAGGCCCGTGGCTACACCGCTTGGGACCCCACCAGCCCCGCCTTTATCAAGGACGATGTCCTGTGCATCCCCACGGCTTTCTGCTCCTACACGGGCGAGGCCCTGGACAAGAAGACCCCGCTGCTGCGCTCCATGACCGCGCTCTCGCGTGAGTCTAAGCGCGTTTTGGCGCTGTTTGGCAAGACCCCCAAGAAGGTCGTTCCTTCCGTGGGCGACGAGCAGGAGTACTTCCTGATCAAGAAGGACGCCTACCGCAAGCGCAAGGACCTGGTCATTACCGGCCGCACCCTCTTTGGCGCCGCTCCCTGCAAGGGCCAGGAGCTCGAGGAGCACTACTTTGGCGCTATCCGCCCCACCGTCTCGGCCTATATGAAGGATCTGGACGATGAGCTGTGGGCGCTTGGCATTCCCGCCAAGACCAAGCACAACGAGGTTGCTCCCTGCCAGCATGAGCTTGCCCCCGTCTATGGCGAAGTCAACGAGGCCATCGACCAGAATCTGGTCATGATGGAGAAGATGAAGCTCATCGCCTCCCGCCACGACTTGGTCTGCCTGCTGCACGAGAAGCCCTTTGAGGGCATCAATGGTTCGGGCAAGCACAACAACTGGTCGCTTGGCACCGAGTCCGAGAATCTGCTCGATCCGGGCGACACTCCGCTCGACAACCTGCAGTTCATCGTCTTCCTCACCGCGGTGATCGAGGCCGTCGATAACTATCAGGAGCTCCTGCGTGCCTCCGTTGCCTCGGCCGGTAACGACCATCGTCTGGGCGCCAACGAGGCTCCTCCGGCGATTATGTCCATCTTCCTGGGCGACCAGCTTACCGAGGTCGTCGAGAAGATCATCGATGGCAAGGCTTCCGTCCATGCCACGCGCGGCGTGCTCGACTTGGGCGCCGATACTCTGCCCAAGCTGATGCAGGACAACACCGACCGCAACCGCACCTCCCCGTTCGCCTTCACCGGCAACAAGTTCGAGTTCCGTGCCTGCGGCTCCGAGCAGAACGTCTCCGACTCCAACCTGGTGCTCGATGCCGCCGTGGCCAAGTCGCTCAAGTCCTTCGCCGACGCGCTTGAGGGTACGCCCGAGGATGAGTTCCAGGATGCCGCGCTCGAGTACTGCAAGAAGGTGTTGACCGATCACCAGCGCATCCTGTTCTCCGGCGACGGTTACTCCGACGAGTGGCCCATTGAGGCCGAGAAGCGCGGCCTTGCCAACAACAAGACCACGGCCGATGCCCTGCCCGCCTTTGTTTCCGATAAGGCTATCGCGCTCTTCGAGGAGACGGGTGTCCTGACCAAGGCCGAGGCTCAGTGCCGCTACGACTGCAAGCTCGAGAAGTACAACAAGCTCATGAACATCGAGGCTACCACGATGGTTCGCGAGGCGCGTCGTACCTATCGCCCGGTCATTACCGCCTATGCCACCAAGGTCGCTAAGGGCCTTGAGACTATTCGCGCCGCCGGCGCCGAGGCCGCCATGCAGTGCGAGCAGAATACGCTCAACAAGCTCTGCAACGGTATCACTGCCATCAACGACTCCATTAAGGCGCTCGACGCCGTGCATCAGAAGGCCGAGGCCCTCGATGGCCAGGAACAGGCCAATGTGTATGCACACGAGGTCGTTCCCGCTATGGATACGCTGCGCGCCGCCGTGGATGCCATGGAGGAGATCGTGGCCGCCGACTACTGGCCGGTTCCGACCTACGACGACATTCTGTTCTATGTGTAGAACGTAACTGACATATCGTCACGGTATTGAGCCGGGGCCCGCATCGCGCGGGCCCCGGCTTTTTGTTTGCGAAGGACGCTTTGAAGCCCGTTTTGCCGCCGACTTGCCTAGGTATAAAGGGTTGTGGACAAAAAACGTCAAATATGAGTACTGTCACAAGTCCTGTAGCATTATTTATTTGCAAAATATGTAGTGTTACGCAACATATGTACAAGTACTTAGCCGATAAACGTCTGCAATTCTTCCGCCGTAGGACGCCTGGCGTCTAAATCGCCTTCTGATGGCATGAAATCGCTGTTACTAAATTGGTAACAGTACTCATATTTGCTATTTTTTGCCCACAGGCTTTGCGATGATGCCGTGATCCGCACTCTGCCGGGTTCGAATCCCGGCGCATGGGTAGCAAAAAGCCCGCTACCGCGAGGGTAACGGGCTTCACATCTAAAATGGTGCCCCCAGCGGGATGTCCGCGTGCGGCTGGCGCCGCCCGCTTTCGCCGCGTCGCTCCGCTCCTTGCGTGCTGCGCTGGAAAACGCTTGCGCGTTTCCTCAGCTCCGCACCCTGCCGGGTTCGAATCCCGGCACATGGATAGCAAAAAAGCCCGTCACCGCGAGGGCAACGGGCTTCTAGTTTCAAATGGTGCCCCCAGCGGGATTCGAACCCGCGATATCCACCTTGAAAGGGTGGCGTCCTTGGCCGCTAGACGATGGGGACAGCGGGAAAGAGTATAGCAGACTTTTTTGCCGGCGCGTATATCGTTGGCAAACTGGAAAACCACCACATAGGAGCTGGCTCTCTATCCCGATCTTCAAACATCTCAATCTGTAACATCTGGGCGGGCAAATCGGCTCTAGCTGTTACAGATCGAGACAAAAGGCAGGCGTCGGGACGAACATCTCATTCTGTAACAGTAAGACGACTTTTAACGGTCTAGATGTTACAGATTGAGACAAACCGCTGGGATGGGTCAAAACCACCACAAAGGTGCCTGTCCCCTTTGTGGTGGTGAGGTGCTAGGGGAGGAGCTTCATGGCGGCGTCGTGGGCGGCGTGCTCGTAGGTGTCGTCGAGGGGCTTGATCGGCAGCAGGGCGGCGGCCTGTGCATCGCCACGGCGCTCGAGGGCATGGGCGATCAACCAGTCGGCGAGCTCGGGGTTCTTGGGCAGCGCCGGGCCATGCAGGTACGTGCCGATGACGCCCTTGTAGATCAGGCCCTCAAAGCCATCGTCGCCGTTGTTGCCGGTGCCCGTGACGACGGACGTTCCGAGCGGCGTGGCATCGGCGTCCAAAAGCGTGCGGCCGCCATGGTTCTCGAATCCCACAAAGGGCTCAGGTGCCAGGTCGGTTTTGACGGCTACGTTGCCGATCAGGCGGTCGGAGCCGCGTACGGTTTCGGCGGCAATGACCCCCAGACCCTCAATGCGATCCTCGCCCATATAGTACGAACGGCCGAGCAGCTGATAGCTGCCACAGATGGCGAGCAGCGAGCCGCCATCCTCAACATAGGATGCGACCTTGTCTTTTTGGGCGAGCAGCTCGTGTGCCACGGCTAGCTGGTCGCGGTCGGAGCCGCCACCCATCATGACGATATCGGCACCGGTGAGATCGAGTGACTCGCCCATACGGACCTCGTCCACGCGAACGGGGATGCCGCGCCAGGCGCAGCGACGCTCGAGGGCGATAACGTTGCCGCCGTCGCCGTAGAGGTTGAGGGCATCGGGGTACAGGTAGACGATGCGCAGCGGGCGCGAAAGCTCGACTGGCGCGATGCCGACGGGGACGGCACTGCCATCGGCACACGTTGCAGCGCGGGCAGCAACCGTGGCTGCATCGGCACCCTTCAGCCCATCGAGTTCTTTGACCAGCGGCGGGAAGGCCGTGTAGTTGGCGACGGCATAGAAAGTGTCGCCTGCGGCTTCATCCGCAACGGCGCCAATTGCCTGCGCGACGTCCGAGATAATCGCGGCATCGATGCCGGCGTACTTGAGGCGTACCTGCATGTCGTGCGCACGCGTGCCTCCGGCAAAGGCGACAAGACCCGGTGTGTCGGCGATGCGCTCGAAGTCGACGTCGTAGATCCACGAGACATCGTGGCCGTCGGCGTCGTTGTCGTTCAGGAAGAAGGCGCAGAGCCTGCCGCCTGCCGTTTTAATGGACTGGATCTGGCGATCGAAGCCCACGGGATTTTTGGCCAGGTTTGCCTCGACGGTACGGCCGGCGATCTCCCAGCGGCCCATACGTCCGCCGGCGGGGACGTAGGCATCGAGCGTAGGCTGTAGAAACGCCGTGTCCACGCCCAACTCGCGTGCGGCAAAGAAGGCGGCGGCAACGTTATAGACCATGTACAGACCGTTGTAGCGTGTGGCGATGTGTACGGCAGCCGCGTCGGGCGCAGATCCAAAGACCAGGTCGAAGCCGTAGCCGTCGCAGCCGAGCTTCACGCCCGTCACACGGCGGACCAGTGCGGGGCGTGCCCAACCGCACGAGGGGCAATGGTATGCGCCAAGCTGGCCGTATTGCACGTAGTCATACTCCAGCGGCGCGTTGCACTGCGAGCAAAAGCGCGAGTCGCTAATGCGGTCGGACTCGGTGTTGGTGGCGCCGTCGATGCCAAAGGCAATGCTCGCGTTGGGAACGCGCGCGGCAATCGAGGCACACAACGGGTCGTCGGCATTGTGGATGAGCGTTGTCGTCGGAGAGAGCTCCAACGCATGGGCGATAACGTCTTGGGTGTGGTCGATCTCACCGTAGCGGTCTAGCTGGTCGCGGAACAGGTTGAGCAGCACAAAGTACGTCGGCTTGAGCTTGGGCAGGACGCGCACGGTGTAGAGCTCATCGCATTCAAAAACGCCCACGCGCTTGCCGCTGTCAGTGTGCTTAAGGCCACTGCGGGCCTCGAGCAGAGCACCCACCACACCGGGCTCCATATTGTTGCCGGCACGGTTGCACACCACGGTAGCGCCGCTGGCGGCAACGGCGTCGGCGATGAGGTTGGAGGTGGTGGTCTTGCCATTAGTACCCGTAATCACCACGCTGCGGTCGACAAGGCCCGCGAGGTCGCTCAGCAACTCGGGGTCGATCTTCATGGCGATACGGCCGGGGAGTACGCCACCCTGGCGCTTAAGGACGGAGCGCAGCCCCCAGCGGGCGATATCGCTCGAGGTGCAGGCAAGAGATGAGCGGAGGTTCATGAAACCGTTCCTAACGTAAACGACATGGTCGGGTCGAGTGCGTCACTAAAAACCGTAGCGGCGCGCAAATTCCTGGGCAAGCTGCGACACGTCTTCGCAGGCATTGGCCCAGGGGGCAAAGTCGGGAGTGTCCGAGATAATACCGTCCGCTTCCCAAACGGCCTGGTGCGAAAGATCCCAGGGATCGTGTGGCTCGGGCCGGCAGGGAAGGTACGGTGTCTGGTACATGGGGTTCAGTAAGAAGAACGCACCGCCCTCGCAACGGTTGGCAAACTCACGCAGCGCGCGTGTCGCCGGGCGCATCTTGTTTGTTTTGAACAGCAGAATCGTGCGGGCGAGCAGATACCAAGGAGAGTTCTCAAGCGCGTCAGCCCCGATCTCTTCCTCGAGCTGGTGGGCCAGGGCAAAAAAGCCGTCCTCGTCTTCCAGACGAGCGAGGGCGAGCAGCACGGTGCCTGCGGCTCGGGTGGGATAGCCTTCTGCCTTAAGGACGCGGCGGGCGTAGTTGGCGGCAGCGCGGTAGCGGGCGCTCGCCATGCACAGCTGCGAGATGGCCTCGAGCGTGTGAAGCCACCCGATAAGAGCCGGCTCGCTCACGGTAAGGTCTGCTGCGGTGACACCATCGGCCAAAACATTATTGGCCCAGTAGTGCGGGGCTTCCATGTCGAACCCGGGCACGCTTTGCTGCAGGTAATCGGCCGTGGTCGCCTCGAGCTTCATCAGATCGCCCAGGCAGGCGTCGACGGGCGTGTCCGCCAAAATGATGGCGAGCAGCTGGGCATCGAGGACATGCGCATCGATGCGGACGATCTTGAGCAGCTCATCACGCATATCGTCGAACAGGCGGTTGCGCGTCTGCTCAAACTCCTCGTCGCTGCCCATGTCCTCGATGCGATGGAGCTCGTCGAGCAGGTGGCGATGAACGCCGGCATAGGACAGCAGTGCCTGGGCATGCTCGGTCTGCGCATACTTATGAGGGTTGACGCTCACGTCGTTATGGACAAGCTCGCGTGCTGCATCGGTGAGTTCGGGGTGCGACGCAACGTAGGCGCGCTCCAGGTAGGCGGGGATGTAGACGCTCGGATCCATTAGAGGTCTCCTCCCTTAAACGGCAAACCCTGCTCGGCCGCCCGCAGTATGCGCTCATCGATTTGGGAGCGCACGATGTCGTTGGTGGCGACCCAGGCGGCAAAGCTGGCGTTGTCGGGGGCGCCCAGGCCCTCCTGCAGTACCGGCGTCGCCTCGGACAGCGCAAGGACAAGCTCGTCGGTGGAGCCCACACCCACGTTGACGCGGGCATAGACGCCATCGGGAAACTCGGTTTGGAAGTAGAGTGCCTCGGCTGCGTGCGGACACGAGCGCACAAGGATACGCAGGTAGTGCTCGGCGCCCTCGTAGTCCAGTTCGCGCCAAGCCGTGCTCATCAGCGCGATGAGCGTCCACGGGTCCAAGTCGCGCTCCGCATCTTTGGGGCGGCGGCGCAGTGGGGTATTCGCGAGGTACGGCACGGAGTGTGCGGAGCGAAAGCGCTTGAGCTCCTCGGCGGGGTATTCGAGCTTTGCCATGGCGAGCATCGCGGTGTGGCGGACACCAGCGGGGTCGTTGGGCGCAAAGTCCAAGCTGCGATTCGCGGCTTCGAGCGACATGCGATAGCGGCCGCTAATGAGGGCGCGCGATGCCAAGGCGGCAAGCCAGCGCAGATAGGGGCGGCGCGTAAGGTCGCCTGCGGCCTCGCGCTCGTAGGGGTCCTGGGCCGAGGCGATTTTGAGCGCTAGGTCGTGCTCGACCTCATCGCACTTGGACACCAGGTACTGTACGTATTCCTCGTTGGATTCGGCGGTGAGTGCCGTCAGCATGCGCTGAGCGTCCCAGTTGGCCGGATCGAGTGCGGCCGCCTCGCGGAGCATGTTCTCGGCAGCTGTCTCTTCTTGCTCTGCCTGGGTATCGTCAGGGATAAAGGGAATGCGGTAGTCGACAGCCTCGACCACCTTGGCAATGAGGTGCCCGGCGCGGTCGCGGTCGTGCACGATGAGCGGTGCGGGGTTGCGGGTGAATTGTTCCATCAGACGCTCTACGGCGGCAGCGTCGGTGAGCGGGATATTGTCGCGGCGCAAGGCCTCAAGAACGAGGCGATGGCAATCCTCTTGAATGGGATCGAATGCCATGGGGCCTCCTTTGCTGCGGTTAGGGTTCAAATGTTTCTATATAAGGTTCTAGTTTACCCGCATGTGGCACACCGGGGGTGCCGCACTTGGACTTGCACCTTTGCACCACGAAGACGGATGTCGCACAAATGTCGGCACCTTGGACGACCGAGTGGTATCACGGTGCCGCAAACGGTCGATTTTTGGCGGCGAACGGTGCATATTTTGGAGGGGCACCGTCCTGCCCAGGATATGTAGTCAACCTTGATAAAACGTTTGCCCAGCTTGGGAGTATGAATGCCGCACAAGGGTCTTCAGGGATAGAAAAAACGTTTCATCATTGGCGGCTTTAGGTGAATAACTGACCAACCAGAACGGTAAAATAGTGTTTGTCTGAGCGTTGAGACGTTTAGACATCGCGCATTGTCATCGCCGGCAACGCGCAAACCGGTCCTAACGGAGCCAATTGGGTGCTCCGTTATATACGCAAGTCTAAGAGGGGCTTGTTTAGGAGGCACAGTATGGGACGTTTTACCAATCCTCGCGATCTGTACTTTGGTGAGGGCGCTCGCCACGAGGTGAAGAACCTCAAGGGCAAGAAGGCCATCATCGTTTCTGGCGGCAGCTCTATGCGTCGCGGCGGGTTCCTGCAGGACGTCGAGGCCGACCTCAAAGAGGGCGGCTTCGAGGTCAAGCTGTTCGAGGGCGTCGAGTCCGATCCGTCCATCGAGACGGTCATGAAGGGCGCCGAGGCCATGCGCGAGTTCGAGCCCGACTGGATTATCGCCATCGGCGGCGGCTCGCCCATCGATGCCGCTAAGGCCATGTGGGTCTTCTACGAGTATCCCGAGGAGTCCTTCGATAACATCATCCAGCCGTTCAGCTTCCCCGAGCTGCGTCAGAAGGCTCACTTCTGCGCCATCTCCTCTACCTCCGGTACCGCTACCGAGGTCACTGCCTTCTCCGTCATCACCGACTACGCCAAGGGCATCAAGTACCCGCTGGCCGACTTCAACATCACCCCTGATGTCGCCATCGTCGACCCCGAGCTCACCTACACCATGCCCGCCAAGCTGTGCGCTCACACCGGCATGGATGCTCTGACCCACTGCATGGAGGCCTACGTTTCCACCTGCGCCTCTATGTTCACCGACGCCAACGCTCTGCACGGCATCCGCGAGATCGTCGAGTGGCTGCCCAAGTCCTATGCTGGCGACCATGAGGCCCGTCAGCACATGCACGAGGCTCAGTGCATCGCCGGTATCGCCTTCTCCTCGGGCCTGCTCGGCATCGTTCACTCCATGGCTCACAAGACCGGTGCTGCCTTCGAGAACGGCCACATCATCCACGGTGCCGCTAACGCCATGTACCTGGGCAAGGTCATCCAGTGGAACTCCAAGGATCCCCGTGCTGCCGAGCGTTACGCTTACGTGGCCAAGGAGATCCTGCACCTTCCCGGCGAGACCAACGAGGAGCTCATCGCTGCGCTCGTCCAGAAGATCCGCGACCTCAACGACCAGCTCAACATTCCGCAGTCCATCAAGGATTACGCGAATGGTGGCGTGAAGGTCGACGCCGAGAACCCGCAGATGGTTTCCGAGGAGGAGTTCCTCGCCAAGCTGCCCGAGATCGCCGCGAACGCCGAGCAGGACGCCTGCACGCCCGAGAACCCGCGTGAGACCAAGGCTGCCGACTTCGAGAAGATCCTCAAGGCCTGCTACTACGACACCGACATCGATTTCTAATCGACTCTTGTTATCGTAACGAGGGGCTCCGCACGTATCCGTACGGAGCCCCTTTCTTTTTTAGAGAATGGGATAGTTATGGCTGCAATTTTCAATAGCCCCAGCAAGTACATCCAGGGTCCGGACGAGCTGGCCAAGCTCGGTTCCTATGTCGAGCCGCTCGGCGCTAAGGCCCTCGTCATCGTGACGCCTTCGGGCAAGAAGCGCGTCGGCGCCAAGATCGAGGGCGGCTTTGCCGAGGCTAAGGCCGAGCTGCTGTTTGAGGACTTTAACGGTGAGTGCTCCAAGGGCGAGGTCGATCGCCTGGTTGCGCTCGCTCGTGACAACGGTTGCGACATCATCGTCGGCGTCGGTGGCGGCAAGATCCTCGACACCGCGAAGGCTGTCGCCTATTACCTGGAGTCCCCGGTTATCATTTGCCCCACCATCGCCTCGACTGATGCACCGTGCTCGGCGCTTTCGGTGCTTTATACCGATGACGGCCAGTTCGACAAGTATCTCTTCCTTAAGGCAAACCCCAATATCGTCCTTATGGATACGACGGTTATCGCGGCGAGCCCGGTGCGCCTGACGGTTTCCGGTATGGGCGATGCGCTCGCAACCTATTTCGAGGCCCAGGCGACGCACGATGCCGACGGCGGCACCTGCGCTGGCGGCAAGGGCGGCATGGCCGGCCTGGCGCTCGCCAAGCTCTGCTACGAGACGCTTATGGCCGATGGCGTCAAGGCCAAGGTCGCGCTGGAGAAGGGTGCGCTCACGCCTGCCGTCGAGCATATCATCGAGGCCAATACGCTGCTTTCGGGCATTGGCTTTGAGAGCTCGGGCCTTGCTGCTGCTCATGCCATCCACAATGGCCTGACGATGCTGCCCGAGTGCCACGGCATGTATCACGGCGAGAAGGTCGCCTTCGGCACCATCGTCCAGCTGGTGCTCGAGGATGCCCCGACCGAGAAGCTCGAGGAAGTCTTGGGCTTCTGCATTGAGCTGGGCCTGCCGGTCACGATGAAGGAACTTGGCGTTGCCGAGCTTACGCGCGAGCAGGCCATGATTGTTGCCGAGGCCGCCTGCGCGCCCGAGGACACCATGTGCAACATGCCCTTTGAGGTGACGCCCGAGATGGTCGCAAACGCCATTCTGGGTGCAGACGCACTGGGCCACTACTATCTCATGGATGAGTAAACTTAGGTAAGGAAGGGGCAAAGCCGACAGATGGCTTTGCCCCTTTTTTGCTATGGTGCAAAGTGGCCTGTCTCCAATGCACAAGTTGGTGCAGAGGGCAGGTTACTTTGCGCCAATCGTTGTTTGATGAAGGGCGGATTCTCGTATGGCGCTCCCATGGTTTATGGCGGTCCGGGCCGGTATGTTCAGGGGCCGGGAGAGCTCTCGCGTCAAGGCAGATTTCTGTCATGGCTGGGGTGCTCCGCCTATGTCCTGTTTGACCAAGGCACCGAGGATCGACTGTGCAAACAGATCGTCGATGGATTTCTGGGCGAAGATCTAAGCGAGCCGTTCTTTAAGATTTATGACGGTCCGTGCAGCGAGATTTCCGATGTCGACCTGCAAGGTGTTGCAAATGCGGTCTTTAGTAACGAGCGTAACATGGCCAACGAGCAGGCCAAGGTGACCAAACAGAAGCTCGTGCAGCTCATGTGCGAGGCATAGCTTGGCGCTTGATCGACCTTGTGCAATCGGGGCGGCGATAAGCCATGGGCTATTTGCCGCAAAGATGCGCCGCGTGTAATTTACCCGAGGCGTGGGCCGATGGCGTATCATTATCTCTTGCTTGTTTGCACTGCTCAGGGAGGGGCCGCGCATGGCGCAGGAACACGATCTGTTTGATGACATTATCGAGATCAGCAAGGGTTTCGACTTTCTTAAAAACCCGCTTGGCGGCGTGACCGACGCGCTCGATCCGTCGGCGCCGCAGTGGAATCCTGCCGACTACAAGGAGCGTCCGCGCGGCAACACCATTCCGTGCTTGACCTGCAAAAACGAAAAGAGCGGTTGCGCCGCGTGCATGGACGTGTGCCCGGTCAACGCTATCGAGGTCGAGGAAGACGCCATCGAGATCCTCGACTCCTGTCGCAAGTGCGGCCTGTGCGCCGCTGCCTGTCCGACCGAGGCGATCATCTCGCCGCGCCTGGCGCCTAAAAACCTGTATGACGATATCGTCTCCGCTGCTACGAGCCACGAGACCGCCTACGTCACCTGCACACGCGCCCTCAAGCGCATGCCGCGCGAAAACGAGGTCGTCGTTGCCTGCGTGGGCGATATTACGGCCGAGACCTGGTTCTCGGTACTGGCGGACTATCCCAACGTGAGCGTCTACCTGCCACTGGGCGTGTGCGATAAGTGCCGCAACACCGGTGGCGAGGACATTTTGGGCGAGGCCATTGCTACCGCCGAGGAGTGGGCGGGTACGGGCATGGGCCTGGAGGTCGACCCCAAGAGCCTCAAATGCCATAAGCGCCGCGAGTACGAGCGCAAGGAGTACATGGATAAGATTGCCCGCACCACGGGCCTGACGGTGACCAAGCTCAATCCGGCGACGGCGGCGCTGGCCTCGGTGACGCAGAAGTTGAAGGCTCACCGTCACCAGATCACGCAGCTCGAGCGCACGCTCAACACCATGTGCGGCACCACGACGACCAAGCGTCGCCGTTCGCTCACGCACGGGCGGCAGCTGGTGCTCTCGACGCTGCAGAACCACCCCGAGCTTGCCCAGAATATGCAGGTGAGCACACCGGAATGCGATTTTGACAAGTGCACGTCATGCGGCGATTGCGTCAACGTGTGCCCCACGTTTGCCTGCGATTTGGTGGGAAGCGGTCGCTTTGCACTGGAGTCCACGTATTGCCTAGGTTGCGGAGCCTGCGTCAAGGTGTGCCCCGAGCATGCGCTCAAGCTGGTCGAGCACGATGCGTCCAATCTGGTCGTTGTCGACCCCGAGGCCGAGGAAAAGGCCGCTCAGAAGGCCAAGGCCCACGAAGAGGCCCAGAAGGCCAAGGCCGAGGCAAAGGCCAAGCTTGACAAGATGCTCGATCAGGTGGAGAAGCTCGCGGACTAGTCAGCGAGCTCTATCTCTGCTTCATTTGCGCCGCCGCAGCATCCGGGCGAATCCGGACACCGCGGCGGCGCTATACTTATACAGTTTGAAGTACCTGTACTAAAAGGAGCTGTCGTGTCCCTTTCCATCGGTATCGTGGGCCTGCCCAACGTGGGCAAGTCGACGCTGTTCACCGCGCTTACCAAAAAGACCGGCCTTGCCGCCAACTACCCGTTTGCCACGATCGACCCCAACGTGGGTATCGTCGATGTGCCCGATAGCCGCCTGCAAAAGCTTGCCGACATCGTCAACCCGGGCCGCATTGTGCCGGCGACGGTCGAGTTTGTCGACATCGCGGGCCTGGTGAAGGGTGCCAACGAGGGCGAGGGCCTGGGCAACCAGTTCTTGGCAAACATCCGCGAGACCGATGCCATCTGTGAGGTCGTACGCTACTTTAAGGACCCCAACGTCATGCGTGAGGTGGGCCGCACGGGCGAGTTCGTCGATCCCGCCGGCGATGCCGACACCATCATGACCGAGCTTATCCTGGCCGACATGGGCACGCTCGAGAAGCAGCTGCCCAAGCTCGAGAAGGAGGCCAAGCGCGACAAGGAGCTCATGCCCAAGTTCGAGGTGGCCAAGCGCCTGCTTGCCTGGCTCAACGAGGGCAAGCGCGCCGCATCCATGGAGATGACCGATGAGGAGCGTGCCGCCGCCAAGGGCCTGTTCCTGCTCACCATGAAGCCCATCCTGTATGTGGCCAACGTGGACGAGGATATGCTCAACGACGATCTGGCCCCCATCGACGGCGTCAAGCCGCTGCCTATCTGCGCCAAGATCGAGGCCGAGCTTTCCGAGCTCGATCCCGAGGACGCCGCCGACTACCTGGAGAGCCTGGGCTTGGAGCAGCCCGGCCTGGACGTGCTCGCGCAGGCTGCCTACAAGCTGCTCGGCCTGCAGTCGTTCTTTACGGCCGGCGAGATGGAGGTCAAGGCCTGGACGGTGCGTCAGGGCGCGACCGCCCCGCAGGCCGCCGGCGTCATCCACACCGATTTTGAACGCGGCTTTATTAAGGCCGAGGTTATTGGCTACGACGACTACATCGAGCTCGGCGGCGAGCAGGGCGCCAAGGCCGCCGGCAAGCTGCGTATTGAGGGCAAGGACTATGTCATGGCCGATGGCGACGTCGTGCACTTCCGCTTTAACGTGTAAGGACGACGCGCATGTTTAAATATGGAAAAAAAGCCGGCTACATGGGCATCGCGCTGCTGGTGCTTGCGGTGATTCCGCTGGTGGTTGCAGCGTGTGTTATCCCCAACATTGGTCCCGAGGTGGCAACAAAGTTTAATGCCGCCGGCGAGGCGACGCGCTGGGGCAAGAGCTATGAGTTGCTGGCACTGCCGGTGCTCAACCTGCTGCTGAGCGTGGCGACGTACTTTACGGCAGGACGCCAGGCTAAAAACAATGATGACTCCGCCGCCATGGCGCGCATCGTGTGCGAGCGCTACCTGCGCAACGGCTGTATCACGGGCGTGTTCTTCAACGTGGTTAACGTTTACTTTATGTACTCGGCGATTACCGGAACGGGCTTTGGCTTTGGTTTCTAGCTTGTCCTTTTAGGCAACGAGTCTGCACGCATATTCAATGGCTGCTGCGAGGCCGCCGCTCGATCGTGGTTTAAAGACCATGTCGGCGGCGGCCTCGTTTTCGTATCCGGCGCCACGAAGGGCGAGCACGATGCCGGCTTCTAAAAGGAGCGGCAGGCCGCGTTGGCTGGTTGCGATTACGGCAGCCTGATTGAGCGAGCAGCTGTGCGCTTGGCATTGGATGGCAAGTTCACCTTGCGCCGGGCAAGGGACCAGAACGGCGACGACGCGACTTGATAGCAATGCAAATGCTGTGCGCTCATCGGGCGAAAGGCATTCTGCTTCAACGACGACGAGCTTGGGCGGCGCGCTGTTTGTGCGAGGCGTGGCTCGGTACATGCGGACCGAAGAACCCGACATAGAAAACTCCTGTGTATTCGGCAAAACGTAAACTATAGTTTACGTTTATGTTCGGCTCCATTTCAAACTCGGCTGCATGGACGAACGTGCGAAACAGATTCTTGGCAGGCGGGTCGAAGAGACACGCAGGGACCTTGGTATCTCCAAGGTTGATTTTTGTGTGGCGACAGGAATCAGCCGACCCTACCTCGACCGAATCGAAGATGGGACGGCAAATTTCACGCTCAAGGTTCTATTTAAGATCGCGCCCGCACTCGGTATGACGGTGTCAGAGCTTCTCGAGGGCATCGAATAGGGCGTTCCTCGCTGCTAATTGACGCTCTTTGGGCGGGTCCCCCTGGTTTCGATGTGCAAAATCGCGAGTATTCAGCACTTGTTCAGCCGTAGATGGTAGCTCGAGCGGCTGGCTTTGCCTTTTTGACAGTAGTTAATCCACACGCTTAATAAAAATGAGGAATAAATATTTACTAAACGGACCCTTCGTCCTAAAAGTTCGTCTAATAATCGGCCGATTCTATGCGTCCGGAGGAGAAATTGCAGAATACTCCGATTTTTGCACGGCCCGAGGGGGACCACCTGTCGTTTGAGGCTGCGATAAGTGGAACTGCCTTAGGGACTACGCCATCGGGATGCGGTCATGGTTGACTTGGCTGTGGAACAGACGCTGAATCTCAGCCGCATCGCGTGACTGGCCGAGCGCCCACATGGTTTTGGCCACGAGCGTCTCGGTGGTCATGTCATCGCCGCGCAGAATGCCCGGATGATCGGCGTAAGCACGGCCAACCTCATAAACGCCCAGATCGAGGCCCTCTTCGGGGACCTGCGTGGTCATAACGACGGTGCGGCCCGAATCGACCCAGCGGAAAATTGCCTCTTGGAACGACTCGCCCGACTCACCAAACTCGGGGATACCGCCAATGCCAAAGGTCTCTAGAATCACGGCGTCGTAGCTATCGGCTAGGGCGTCGAGGATGCCCGGGTTTACGCCGGGCGTAAGCTTGAGTACAAATACGCGCGGGTCGATGCTGTCGTAGAAATGCACCGGGTTTTCGCCCTGATGCGTACCGTGAAGCCCGTTGCGCACGATGCGGCCGTTGCGGATATAGGCGATGGGCGGATAGTTGACGCTAATGAACGCGTTAAAGCTCATGGTGCGCTGCTTGCGGGCGCGCGTGCCGGCAATGGCGACGCCGCCAAACACGATCGAGACGTCGTGCGAGTGCTCATCGAGTGCATAGAGCAGGCTTTGGTACAGGTTGAGCTTGGCGTCGGTGAAGGGGTTGCCCATGGGCTTTTGCGAGCCAGTGAGCACGATGGGCTTGGGGCTGTCCTGAATCAGGTAGGAAAGCGCTGCCGCGGTGTAACTCATGGTGTCGGTGCCGTGCAGAATCACGAAGCCGTCGTGGTCGGCATAGCCCTCGACGATGACGTCGCGGATCCGCATCCAGTCACTCGGGCGCATATTGGTGCTGTCGATGTTCATGGGCTGCACGACGTCGAGCTCGCAGAGCCCCGAGATCTCGGGGACGCTCTGGGCGAGCTCCTCACCGGTCAGGGCGGGGGAGAGGCCGTTGCCGTCCTCGGTCGATGCGATGGTGCCGCCCGTGGCGATGAGAAGGATGCGCTTCATGCTGGTATTCCTATCGTATTTGCCGCCGCAGAGGCGGAGTCGTTCGGCAGTATTGTGGCACAGGGCGTCCAATGTTCAAACGTATTACATCATCTGTAACGTTTGGTAACACTTCAATTGTTGTTAAATAGGGGCCCAGGTCGTGCGTTTGCCGTGCGCTGATGGCTGCGAGGGACGAGAAACCCCATATAACGTGTACACTATGAAAGTTATTCTCGTTTATTCGCGCGGGTGGGCACCGGCTCCCCGCCAACAAGAGGGGGAACCATGGATCAAAAGGCTTCCGCAAAGGTCCTCGTACTCGACTTTGGTGCGCAGTACGGTCAGCTCATTGCCCGTCGCGTCCGCGACCTCAACGTGTATTCCGAGATCGTCCCCTGCGACATCTCGGCCGACGAGATTCGCGAGATGAACGCCTCTGCGCTCATCCTTTCCGGCGGCCCGGCTTCCGTGTATGCCGAGGACGCTCCGTCCATCGATCCTGCCATCTTTGACCTGGGCCTTCCCGTCCTGGGCTTTTGCTACGGCCATCAGATCACGGCCGTGACGCTCGGCGGCAAGGTCGGCCACTCCGAGGTGGGCGAGTACGGCCGTGCCACCATCACGCGCACGGCCGGCGCCAAGCTCTTTAACTCCACGCCTATGGAGCAGACCGTGTGGATGAGCCATCGCGACGCCGTTTCCGAGGTGCCCGAGGGCTTTACCGTTACCGCCAGCACTGACGTGTGCCCGGTTGCTGCCATGGAGTGCGTCGAGCGCAAGATTTTCACCACGCAGTTCCACCCCGAGGTCAAGCACTCCGAGTATGGTCAGCAGCTGCTGAGCAACTTCCTGTTTGAGATCTGCGGCCTGGAGCCCAACTGGAGCATGGACAACCTGGTCGAGACCATGACGGCCGAGTTCCGCGAGAAGGTCGGCGACGACCGCGTGATTCTGGCCCTGTCCGGTGGCGTCGACTCCTCCGTCGTGGCTGCGCTGGGCGCTCGCGCCGTGGGCAAGCAGATGACCTGCGTGTTCATCAACCACGGCCTGCTGCGCAAGGGCGAGCCCGAGCAGGTGGAGGAGGTCTTCACCAAGCAGTTTGACGTCGACTTTATCCACGTTCACGCCGAGGACCGCTATGCCGAGCTTCTGGCTGGCGTGACCGAGCCCGAGGAGAAGCGCCGCATCATCGGTACGCAGTTCTGGAAAGAGTTCTTCGCCGTGGCGCAGCAGCTCGAGACCGATGGCAAGCCGGTCAAGTACCTGGCTCAGGGCACTATCTACCCCGACATCATCGAGTCCGGCGCTCGCAAGACGGGCGGCAAGACGGCCACCATCAAGAGCCACCACAACCTGATCCCGTTCCCCGAGGGCGTGCACTTCGACCTTATCGAGCCGCTCGATCACTTCTTTAAGGACGAGGTCCGCGCGCTTGGTCTGGCGCTGGGCCTGCCGGGTCACATCGTGTTCCGTCAGCCCTTCCCGGGCCCGGGTCTTGCCATCCGTATCATCGGCGCGGTCGACAAGGAGAAGCTCGAGATCCTCAAGAACGCCGACGCTATCGTGCGCGAGGAGCTCGACGCCTACAACCAGCGTCTGTTTGAGCAGACCGGCGAGCGCAACTCCGAGCACAGCTGCTGGCAGTATTTCGCGGTCCTGCCTGACATCAAGTCCGTTGGCGTTATGGGCGACGAGCGCACCTACCAGCGCCCGATCATCCTGCGTGCCGTCGAGTCCAGCGATGCCATGACCGCCGACTGGGCCAAACTGCCTTACGACGTCCTGGCCCGCATCTCCGGCCGCATCGTTGCCGAGGTCCCCGGCGCCAACCGCGTGTGCTACGACATCACGTCCAAGCCGCCCGCGACCATCGAGTGGGAGTAGAACAGACGTTCGATTCTATGCTATAGTGTTTGCCAATGGGCGCGGCATCTTCCGAATCCGCGCCCATTGCTATACGGGCCTTACGATGACGAGCTGACGATCATAGGCGCCATGCGTGCATTTGCGGCGGAACGGGGATATGCGCCCGACTTCTCCGAATCCCGCCTCTGTCACGAGATTTACCTCTCCGACCCGCGCAAGTACGCGCCGGAGAAGCTCAAGACCGTGATTCGCCATCCCATCAAGCCGATTTAGCGAAACGAGCGCCGCCGTGCGGTCCGGCTTTTGGGGTTTATCAATTGGTAGTCCGCGTCGATCGAGCAAGCTGCCCTGCCTCCCGGCAGGTGCGTAATCCCCTTGGTCGATCCGTCTCGAGGTGCGCTCTTTGCTCATCTTGTGGCGTGGAGTTACGATACTCCTAAAAGTGTAACCAGATTCGAGTTTTAGGAGCAGCTTTTGAAGGGTGGCAGACTCAGGAACCGCGATAGATACCTCGAGGAGGCGATGCTCTTCCATGACACCGACCTCATCAAGGTGATCACGGGCGTGCGCAGGTGCGGCAAGTCGAGCCTTCTCGATCTAATTAGGATGGCCATCGAGTCTGAAGGAGTCGCTGGCCGCGGCTTTGTGAGCGTCAACCTGGAAAGCAAGGGTACGGGCATCAAGACGGAGGACCAGCTTTATGATTACGTTCGCGGGCGCCTGTCGGACAAGGGTCGCACCTACGTTTTCATAGACGAGCCCCAGAGAATCGATGGCTGGCAGGATGCGGTCAACGCAATGAGGGTCGACTTCGATTGTGACATCTACCTCACGGGCTCGAATGCGTATCTTCTCTCGAGCGAGCTGGCCACCTATCTCTCCGGGCGCTACGTAGAGGTAAAGATGCTGCCCCTGTCCTTCTCCGAGTTCGCCGACTTCTGCGGAATCGAGTTCGTATCGGGAACTTCGGTGGCTCTCACTCCCGAGGGGGATCCCGTTCTCTTCGACGACATGCTTACTCGTTACCTTGAGTACGGGGGCATGCCAGCCATCGCATCCCTCTCGACGACCCAGGCGCAGCACTCGGCGTACATGTCCGGCGTCTACGAAGCCATCGCCGTGCGTGATATTGTCAACCGTGAGCGCGGGAAGGGCAAAAGTGCGGTGACTGACCCTTCCCTGCTGCGCCATGTGGCCGAATTCCTGGCGGACAACATCGGCAACGAGTGCTCGTCGAGTCGAATCGCCGGCGCGTTAACTTCTGCGGGGCCGAAGACCACGAACAAGACCGTTTCCTCGTATGTGGGTGCGCTTGAGGAGGCCTTCCTGTTCTATCGTGCCACGCGTTACGATTTGCACGGCAAGGCGCTCCTCAAGACGAACCCAAAGGAGTACATCGTCGACACCGGCTTCAGGACCTGGATGGCCGGCTATAGGGTCACGGATACTGGCCGCCTGTTCGAGAACGCCGTGTATCTCCAGCTGCTCTACGAAGGATGGAGCGTGCATGTGGGCAAGCTCTATGGCAAGGAAGTCGACTTCGTTGCGACGAAGGACGGGCGCGTGCTCTACGTGCAGGCGACTGACGAGATGTTCGCAAGCGAGACCAGGGAGCGAGAGATCGCCCCTCTGAAGTCGATACGAGACAACCACGAGAAGATCGTGGTCGTGAGGCAGGGTTCCTACGACACGGATATCGACGGCATCCGCATCGTGAGCGCGAGGGACTTTTTCCTCTAGGGCCATGCGATTCATCGCGAGGCAGTTAGGTCCAATCTGGGGAACCATCCGATTAAGCTCGTGTTTTACCAAGTATCTGAAGATATGTACCGAATGGTCGATGGGCTTCGACTGGATGACCTGACGGTCTCGGTGTTCTTCCGGGGCGAGGGGGGATGCCCCCGTAGTCGTCGCGCCTCTGTTCGTCCAAACGATGCAGGACTATATGAGGCTTGCCAATATCGATGCCGAGGTGTTTGCCGCTACGTTGAAGCAGTATCCAGTCACCGAAGTTAGCTCTGCCTACGTCAACGACAAGATGCTTGAAATGCTATCAGCCTACGATCAAGATGCGTGCTGTAAGGAAGAGTTGCTGAAATGCTGCGAGATGACCGTAGACGCCCTGGAAGCTTTTGCGGATCGAGAGGCAACCCTGATAAATCGATATCAAATTGCCGCTCGAAAGCGAGATCTTACTAGCGAGGAGAAATCTGAGTTAATGGCAATCCAGCTGAATTCAGATAGTGCGCTGTCGAAAGCATGCGCAGCAGCCTTGCGCGGAGACTCGGACATGGCCTCTGCGCTCAGAGCGTCACTTGACGAAGAAGCACGAACGACGCTCGGCTCATGGCCGATCGGCCGTTTCTTCGCATAAGACCGCATAGACTTTTTGAGGCATCGAAATGAAGCTACTCGTCGAATCGATTAGAAATGCGGTTGAGAAAGACTGCCTTATCCCAGCCCTTATGTCTTCCCTTACCATTCCCGACGCCATGGGGCAGCTTCTTTATCCCAATCTCGTCCTTCATAACGGGAAGAGAGCGGCGGGGCGGCAGTATGTGAAGTGGTTTGATGACTGGGCGGCAAACGACTTCCTGTTTTCGGGAGACCCCTCGAACGAAGGTGAAACGATTCCAGGTCAAATCTTTAATGGGAAGATGTGCTGGAAGCTCCGGTGCTCCCTGTTGCATTCAGGCGACTACGATGTGTCGGTCGATGCTCCCGAGAAAGACGAGAGCTTCGACTACGACTACAAGTTCGAGCTTGTCCTCCACGGGTGCAACGCCCTCTGCTCTTCCTGGCCGTCGCCCAAGAGCGGGATGCGTGCGACTAAGAGCGTGACGTTCCGCGTTGATGCGGCGTCGCTCGCGAGCTCGCTGTGCAACGCCGCGGAGGCCTGTCTTAAAGAAACGGGGGAAACGGTCAGTTACCCCAATCTGGAGTTATTCGACGTGGCTGCATGGGCGGATAGATTCAATACTCGCTGAGCCATCTCGTCAAACTCCTTGTGTGCTAAACGTTGGTGTTGGCGCCCCGGAAAAGGGGTGTGGCCAGCGCCTAGAATCTTCAGCTACCACGCTGAGACGATAGGAGATGACCACATGGACACTATGGCGCACGAGGCGCCCGCGACGCCGTTGCTTGCGTTTCGCTATCGCTGCTCGAAGCGTGTCGCTTGGGGCCCTGGCCGGAGGAGAGACGACCGCTCCCTGCGAGACTGCGGAACCACCTATATCCGCTTGCTGCGGGCTTGCTTGAGCCAGTTCCTCTTGAAAGAGCCTATACCTCCGAAGAACTTGTTGTACGTCTCACCGTTCTCCTTGGCCTCGTACTTGACCAAGGCAAGTTCGATAGTGCAGAGGTAATCCGCCACTTGCTCGAGGCGGTAGTCGGTCATCGAGGTCTTGCGGCGTCGGACGACCCCTTTTGAGAGAACCTTGTCCACCGAGCGGTCGAGCGCCTGCTTGACAATGTCCTGACCGTTGTCGTAATAGACCTTCACATCGTCGAAGGACTGGAAGAAGCCCAGGTGTTCAATCATTGCGGAGGAGATGTCGCGCCCCATGCGCTCCATTAGCCTTGCCGGGTCTTCGAACTGGCTGCGGCGGTAGACGAACGTGATATAGGAAATGGGAAGTTTGCGGACGAACGAGGAGAAGTAGGCGAGCATCACCTTGCGCTGCTCGATGTCAAGAAACTCATAATCCTTGTGCCCGTTCATGAGAGGCTCGGAGTGAAACGGAATGTTAGGGAGATCGGCCCTGGCAAGCTTGGCCTCATAGCCCGTGACCGCCTCGGCGATGCTGTTTGCCTGGTCGTGAAAGACGAGTGTGAGCAGGTAGTAGCGAGCTTTGCCGCCGCGGTCGCCGCTCTCGTCGACGAAGATGCTGAGCTCCTTGGCCAATGGGGACTCCTAATGGAATGGATAAAAAAATAGCCGGGGGACTCCCCCGGCACTTGGAGGTAGCTTAATGAGCCACCAATAACCTTATAGCATGCTCTGACGGTAAGATCAAGGGGGGCGAGCCGGTACATGGCGTCGCGGCTGATGCGCGGCATCGCGCACGCCTCGTCGGCGCCGAATATCGCGTTGGTCGATGCGATGAGCCTCACCTGGCTCCTGTTAATGCTCTTGGTCATGGTCGTCCTCGAGCTCCTTTCGTCTCGAGGCTTCCTCGCGTGCCCGGCCGCGGGCGGCTCCCGGGGCGGTCGCGGCCGTCATTTGCGACGTGCTTGAGGCGGAGGCATCCGATCAGGCCGGCCTTGCGTCCTGGGTCGCCAACATCCGTCCAGCGGCGGACGAGATGGCGACTCGCATCGCCGACATGCTCATGCACATGGGGCGGCGACTAGCCAGGGCGATCCCCGCAACGGGTATTATTGTCCGGGAAACGTTTGGTTGCGAGCCACGCCGGTGTGCGGGGCCTGAGTCGTCAGGCCCCGCACAGGGGGACCGCGATGGTGGCCACCGCGCCGCCCGAGGGGCTGTTGGCGAGCGAGACGGAGCCCCCGTGGGCGCTCGCGGCCTCGGAGGCGGCGTGGAGGCCGAGCCCGTAGTGGCGGCCTCCGTCGCGCGAGGAGCGGGAGGAGTCGTCTGTGAAGAGGCGCTCGCAGCCACGTTCGAGGGCGGCGGGAGAGAAGCCCGGTCCGTCGTCAGCGACCTCGATGACGAGGTGCCCGCCCGCGACGTCGCAGGAGACCGCCACGCGCGAGCGCGCGTGCTCGGCGGCGTTGGCCACGAGGTTCGCGGCGGCTCGCGCCAGGGCGGTTCGGTCGAGCGGGGCCTCGGGCGCGCCCGCGACAGCAGGGCCCGTGGCCGCGTCGAGCGTCACGCCTCGCGCCCGGGCGATCTGGGCGGCCTCGGCGAGGACCTGTTCGCAGAGCTCGGCCGGCCGCATGGGGGTCCTCTCCGCCCCGCCGGACCCGCGCGAGGCCTCGATGAGCAGGCGCACGTATCCGTCGAGCCTTTCGACACCGCCGGCTATGTCGCGCGCGGCGGCCGCGAGGTCGGCGTCTTTCTCGTCTTCCAGCTCCTCCGCCACGAAGTCGGCGTTGGCGCGCAGCACGGTGAGCGGCGTCTTGAGGTCGTGGGCGAGCGACGCCACCTGCTCGCGCTGCCCCCGCTCCGCGGCCCAGCGGGCCTCGAGCGACTCGGCGAGGGAGGCCCGCATGGCGTCCATCGCGGCGAGGACGTCGTTCACCTCGCGCACGTTGGTGCTGCCGACCGCGAAGTCGAGCTCTCCCGCGCCGACGCGCCCCGCTGCCTCCGCGAGCGGCGCCATCTTGTGCGAGATCACGCGGCTCGCGCGGCGCGCCACGAGCGCGAGCGCGAGCGCGCTTCCCGCAGCGGCGCCGACGAGCATGAGATTCTGCGGGTTGGGAAGCAGGCCGGCGAGGTCGCGCGAGACCCACTGCGGCAGGTACTCGCTGACGAGTGCGCTGGCCCCGCCGCCCTTGAGCGGGAACGCGGCGTAGGTGAGGCCCGAGCCCCCGCCCTCGATCTCCACTGTGCCCGGATCCGTGGCGAGTGCCGCACGGGCCATTTCCGTCGCGTCCTCGAGCCGCGTGCCCTCGAGGTCTGTCATCAGCACGTATCCGTCCTTATTCAGGATGAGGTAGCGGTACGCCGTCGGCACGTCCTGCTGCCCGCAGACGCCGTCGCGTGCCAGACCCTCCGCGACCTCGCGCGCATTGGCCGGCCCCCAGCTTGCCTCGTAGACGAAGCCCGCGTTGATCGCCGCGGAGAGCGCCATGAACGAGGCGAGCCACGCCGTGGCGACCGCCGCGAACGCGTAGGCGAAGTAGCGCGCGATGACGAAGGAGAGCGGCATGCCCCCGCGACCTCGCGCCCCGGTCCTCAGAGCTGCCACTTGTACCCCATCCCCCAGACGGTCGCGATCGGATCGGCGCCGGCCTCGGAGAGTTTCCTCCGGGCGCGGCTGACCTGCATGGATATGGCCGCGTCGTCGGCGTCGCTCTCCCAGCCGAGCACCGCCTCGCGGATCTGCGCGCGGCTCATGACCTGCCCGGGGTGGCGGGCGAGGTACTCGCAGATGGCGTACTCGGTGGGCGTGAGCGGAACGGCCTCGCCGCCCACGGCGAGGCCGCGCGCCCCGAGGTCGATCCGCACCTCCCCGAAGGAGAGGGTGTGCGAGCGCGGCCGGCGCTCACGGCGTAGATGGGCCGCGACCTTGGCGCGCAGCTCCGCGGCCCCGAAGGGCTTGCGGACGTAGTCGTCGGCTCCTAGGCCGTAGCCGGCCACGGCGTCCTCCTCGGCCACGCGCGCGGTCAGGAAGATGATGGGCCCGTCGAAGTCCGGGCGGATCTGCCGCACGAGCTCGAAGCCGTCGAGCCCCGGCATCATGACGTCACAGAGCACGAGGTCGAAGCGCGAGAGGTCCATCCCCGGGACCGCCGTCGGGTCCGCTGCCTTGACGACCTCATGGCCGTCGCGGCCGAGGACGCGCGCGAGCGCGTCGAGGATCGCCCGTTCATCATCCACTGCCAGTATTCTCGCCATGTTCGACCTCCTGAAACTCCCGTCGGCATTGTACTTGCGCCGCGCTCAGCGGTCCAGAGCCCCGCGCGCAGCCGCGGGCGCGGGCGCCCACATGGTGATCTCAGGGTTGGGCAGCACGCGGTCGGCGATCGAGCGCAGCGCCGACCCCCAGCCGGCGTCGAGCAGGGCATTCCCGCCCAGGACGAGCGCTGCGGAGAGGAGGGCGAGCACGGCGGCGAGCGGCTTCCTACTCATCTGCCCTCCCGTCCTCGAAGCGGCAGAACCAGGCCAGAAGGACGGCGGCGGCTGCCAGGGCGAGCACGAGGCCAGCGAGCGCAGTCGTGAGGAGAGGGGCCGCCGCGCGTGCGGCGTCGATGAAGGCCTCTATCCCGAGCGACCCCAGGCGCGCGGGCCAGGCGAGCGGCACCCAGCTCAGGGGCGTCGCCAGGGCACCGGTGAGCTCGCCGGTCATGAGGCCGTGCGCAAGTCCGCCCACTGAGAAGAACGCGAGGAGCATCCCCGCCGCACCGGCGCAGATGGCGGCGTTGCGGCTGAGGCGCAGGGCCACGCCGAGCCCCAGCGCGTAGAGGGGCAGGCTGCCCAGCACGATGCCC
>NZ_KN214134.1:562031-568869 GCF_000763055.1 Collinsella sp. 4_8_47FAA
CCAGCGCGCCCGCGCCGAGCGCCGCAAGGGCGAGCAGCTTCGCCGCGACGGCGCGCCCGCGCGAGGGGACCGCCGTGAGGTTGGCGAGGTGCCCGGCAGCGCGCTCCTCGTCCACGGCGAGCCCGCAGACGATGGCGGACATGAGCGGCATGAGGGCGCCGAGGAACTGGGCGTAGGCGTCCGCGCCCAGCGCCGGGTCCCATCGGGTTACAGAGAAGTACTCGCCGCAGGCAAGACCGGCTGCCAGGCCGCAGACGAGGTGCACCGCCGTGAGCGGGGAGCGCGCCAGGCGCAGGGCCTCGGAGAGCAGGGCCCGCGGGAGAGTCATGCGCGGCGTCGGGTCGGAGAGTCGTGTCATGGCCATCACCTCTCCTCGGAGCGCGCGAACCAGGCCGCGCCCGCCGCCGTGAGCGCGGCGAACGCGAGTGCGCAGACCGCAAGGCCCGCCAGTGTGAGCATGCCGTCCGCCGTGAGCGCCCCGCCGAGCGCCATGTCCGCCGCGAGTGGCTCGCCGCTCGGCAGCACGGGGATGAAGCTCGTGGGGATGACCATGCTCGCCGACGGCGGAAAGAGCTGCGGCAGCGGCATCAGCGACCAGGCGAACCCACCCACGAGCTGCGCGGCGAGCGGGCAGAAGATGCCCGCGAGCATGCCGAGTCGCGCCGTGAGGAAGAGCCCTGCGGGGATCATCCACGCCGCGGTCACCGTGTTGGCGAGCGCGCAGAGGAGCATCGTGAGCGTGCCCGCGGCCGTGAGGCCCTGCGAGGAGAACGCCGAGCCCGCGAGGTAGATGCCGAAGACCACGAGGTTCGAGAGCGTGCAGAGCGCGAGGCACCAGAGCGCCTTGGCCCACCAGGCGCGCCCGAGCGGGAAGCCCAAGCCTAGAAGCCCCCGCATCCGCGTGCGCGTGTCCGCCCGCGCGACGCACGCCACCACGAGCGAGAGAGACACGGGCAGAAAGAGCGCGTACCAGTAGTTCCACGCGCTGAAGATCTGCACGCCCCGGTAGGGCATCGCGCCGAGCAGCGGCATCGGCAGCGCCATGAGCACGGCCAGGCGAACCGGTGCCGCGTGGCGCGACTTCAGGGCCTCGGCGCGCAGGCCCGCGAGCAGGCCGCCTTTCTCGCCCGTCATGCCGCCACCTCCCCGCGCGCTCGTCGCCCCTCCCGGCAGACGCTCATGAAGAGTTCCTCGAGGTCCTGCCCGGGTCGAAGCGCATCCTCGTAGGCGAGGCGCCCCCCGTAGATGATGCCGATGGTGTCCGCCATCTGCTGCACCTCGGAGAGGATGTGGCTCGAGACGATCACCGTCGTACCCGCCGCCGCGAAGCCGCGGATCTGGTCGCGCAGCTCCTCGATGCCGATGGGGTCGAGGCCGTTGGTGGGCTCGTCGAGCACGAGCAGGCGTGGCCGGGCGATCAGCGCCAGCGCGAGCCCCAGGCGCTGTCGCATGCCCATCGAGAAGCGCCCGGCGCGCTTCTTCCCGGTGTCCGCGAGGTCCACGGCGGCGAGCACCTCATCTACGCGGCTCTCGGGAAGACCCAGCAGCGTGGTGCGCACGCGCAGGTTCTCGCGCGCGGTGAGGTTGGGGTAGAGCGGCGCCTCCTCGATGAGGCTGCCGATTGCGTAGAGGTCCTCGCGGCGCCAGGCGTGTCCGGCAAAGAGGATCTCCCCGGCCGTCGGCCGCAGCATCCCGCAGATCATCTTGAGCGTTGTCGACTTGCCGGCGCCGTTGGGGCCGAGCAGCCCGTACACCTCACCCTCGCGGATATGAAGGCTCACGTCGGCCACGGCATCCTGCGCCTGGTCGCCGCGGCCGAAGCGCTTGGTGAGCCCGCGCGTCTCGAGCATGTAACCCATGGGTTCGTCCTTTCTCTTCCGGGCGCGCGGGCCGAGTCGCCGTGCCCACGCGCCTTACCTTTCGGGTTCACCATCCATGGTGGGGCGCGTTTCTAACGAAGCTGTAACGGCCGTTGGGCTCTTTTGGCGCCAGCCCTTCTCGACCCGTACGCCACTCATGGTATGTTTATCGCGATAACAAGGACGGAGGTGCCCGTGGCACGCAATAAGTACCCGGAGGAGACGGTCGAGAAGATTCTCGACGTTGCCGAGCGGCTCCTCGTGGAGCGCGGCTACGAGCACACCACGATGATCTGAAGAGCAATACGCTAAATCGAAAAAGGCAATCGAAGCCGCGCCTGTGGACTTATCGAGGGTTGAGATTCCCGCCCCATCCATCGCCACCCAGCGGAAGGTCGTCGACATCCTCGACCGCTTCGACTCCCTAACGAAATCGCTCACCGACGGTAGGATAAACCCCCATGAATATATGAATTGACCTGCTGACTCCAATGAAGATTGGAGGGTAACTGCCAGGGGTGACGGCCCAGCGAGTGTTATTTTGCGAGCTATGCGCATTGAAAGCGACCTTTCGTGGTATAAACTACTTGCCGGAAGCCGCGGCTTTCAGAGTACGGCTTACGTGTACGTTTAACCTCCGTGGGCGACGGGGTGCCGCAAGGCGTAGAATATCGCCCACCTGTAGGGGCCTGCAGCGATGCGGGCCCCGCTTCGTATGAAGGGGGCGTAACCGATGAAGATCGTATCCATCTCCCAGGACTTCTTCGACCTCGTCGAGGGCGACCGCGAGCTCATGCTTAAGCACAATCGCCCCTGCATCGTGGTGGTGAGGCTGCGTTTCCGCGGGAAGCGCAGGGACTTCGCCGTGCCGCTGCGTTCCAACATCGCCCCTAACGTGCCCAAAGACCAGTACTTTGCGTTGCCACCCCGCCCCACGACGCGCCCCGGCTGCCGCCACGGCATCCACTACATCAAGATGTTCCCCATAACCAAGGCCTACCAGCGCCGCTTCAGGACCGAGGGCTCGGCCTACTACGAGACGCTCCAGCGCATCATCGATGGCAACACCAAGCGCATTGTCTCCGAGTGCCAGGCGTACCTCGACCGCTACGAGCGCGAGGGAAGGCCTTGCTTTGCCGTCGACATCGACCGCATCGTGGGGCTGCTGGAGGGCGAGAAGTAGGGCACCTCGGCTCAGTCTTGAGCCATGCGGAGCCGCTCCGCATTTTTGAACGCCGCGTGTGCGTCCCAAATACTTGAGAAACAAGCTGTGAAGTGCGGTGGCGCGCACGTGCCCGTGCATAGCCGTCACCATCAGCGTCTACGCGGCGTCGGCTTCAAGTGGAACTGGCGCCGCTGCTGTATATGGTTTGCCTTGCTGCAAATAGCGATCAATGCCCGCGATGTTTCTGCTTGCGCTTCAACTTTCGCTGCTCGAAGCGCGTCTCCGCCTCATCCGCGCGACGCTGAATTCTTGCTTGAGCCGACTCCCGCTTCATCGCTTCCCGCTGTGCCGCGAGCGCCTGTTGTGCCTTGGTGCTCACCGCGGGCCGTTTAAGGGCTTTCGCTGCCTCGCGGGCGCGCCGCTTGGGGTTCTTCGCGGGCTTGCTTGTTTCAGTGACTTTGTCGCCGAAGAACGAGAGCTTCTCCCATTCGCTTGTAACGAATCGCAGGATCTCCTCATCGGACGGCTCCGCGCCGAAGACGATGCGAGCGACGCCGTACCTTCCGTCCTCGACATGCTCCGCCAGCCCGACCCAGAATTGACCGTCGTGATATACGGTCAGGGTGGACGACACGCTGATCTGCATGGTTGGTTCCTCCTTTATGTAGATGACCATGCAGAGAAGGGACAACCAAGGAGGCAGGTTACTGATGCGGACTAGCGCACGCCCACGACTACCCGACGGGGACTGTGTTTTCATCTCTGGTGGTTGGATTGTAGCACGTGCGAATGCGCCCGGCATCGCTGCTGACATGGCGCTACTGGGATTCGCTCTTTGATGCATCCTTGTGCACATTGCCTTCTCGGTTTCGAAACTTTAGAAATAATCGAGTTTCGAAACCGAGAAGGAGTGGATTATGGCTTGGGTAGACCGCAATACGTACCGACTCCACCGTGTTGGAGAGGCTGGCCGAGTACATGATGGACAACTCCGGCAACCTCAACTCGCCCAACAACATCGCCAACGTCCTCGACGCCAACAGGGTTCCCACCAACCACGTCACCGTCGGGCGCTATATCTCGTACCTCCGCGACGCTTTCGCCTTCTATGAGGCGAAGCGCTACGACATCAAGGGGAAGAAGTACATCACTAACCGAAGAGGACTCCTCACCGAATTCCCTTGAGATCGGTCGGCATTATCGAGCGTGGGCGTTATCGTAGGTATCTTTGATTTCTTCCGGCAAATTGTCGGGAATCAGCGCCTTCACCCTATCCTCGTTGCCATCTTGGATCGCCTGCTCGTAGTACCAGCATTTGAACTTCAACATATCCAGCGCACGGTTCATGTTTGCGATCTCCGACTCCATGTGGGCCCTTCGCTCCTCGAACATGGCCTTGCGCTTGGGATATGTCGATGGGCCCTCCGCGCACCATTCCATGAACAGTCGGATGTCCTTAATCTCCATTCCAGCCTTCTTCAGGCATTCGATGACCCGAAGCGCCTCGAGTTCCGTATCGCCGAATCGGCGAATACCGGACGTCCGCTCCAGCCCCGGGAACAATCCCTGCTTGTCGTAATACCGCAGCGTTGAGGCGGGCAAGCCGAACATTTCCGCCACCTGTCCGATTGTGTACATGGCCCCTCCGAATAAATCTCGAATTCATTCCTTGACCTAAAGTCAGGTTTAGGTATTACCTTCATTCTCGTCAATACAAATCGGTAGCGCAAGGGGTGGTCCGTAATGGGCAAAACGGTTTTCGCCGGCGGCGTGAACGGTGTGGGCGATATCGCCGGGCATCCCGCTCTGGAACAGGCGCAACGAATGGGCATGGAAATCTAGGCGGGCTACTTAGCCGCGCGGAGACAGATTCGTGTCCAGAACCATCGATAGGAGGAAATCGATCATGGCAATTAAACAGACGGCGGGTAGGGATGCTCTAGGGGACTTTGCCCCCAAATTCGCACAGCTCAACGACGACGTGCTGTTCGGCGAGGTGTGGAGCCGGGAGGGCGAGCTTTCCTTGCGCGACCGCAGCATAGTGACGATGGTTGCCCTGATGGCGCAGGGGCTGACGGACTCCTCGTTCCAATATCATCTGATGTCCGCAAAGAACAACGGGGTGACCAGGGCTGAGATAGCGGAAATCATTACGCACGCGGCGTTTTACGCGGGATGGCCCAAGGCGTGGGCGGCCTTCCGCATGGCGAAGGAGGTCTGGGCGGACGAGGACGACGGCGCCGACGCAAAGGCCCGACACCAAAACGAGATGGCCTTTCCTATCGGTGCCCCCAACGACGCATTTGCGAAGTACTTTATCGGGCAAAGCTACCTCGCGCCCCTTTCCACCGAGCAGGTCGGCGTCTACAACGTGACGTTCGAGCCCGGCTGCCGCAACAACTGGCACGTCCATCACGCCAAAAGCGGTGGCGGACAGATCCTCGTCTGTGTGGCCGGTCGAGGGTTTTACCAGGAATGGGGCAAATCGGCACAGGAGCTGCGCCCTGGCGACGTGGTCAACATCGCCCCGGGTGTGAAACATTGGCACGGAGCCGCGCCCGAGAGCTGGTTCTCCCATCTCGCGCTGGAGGTTCCGGGCGAGGAGGCCTCCAACGAGTGGTTGGAGCCCGTGATCGACGAGCAATACCTTAAAGCGACCGACAAGGAGGCTTAGGCATGGAGCAGTTGAAACTGACGCAGGAATGGGACAAGGTGTTCCCCAAAAACGACAAGGTTGAGCACAGCAAGGCGACTTTCCACAACCGATACGGCATCACGCTGGCGGCCGACGTCTACGTGCCAAAGAACGTGGAGGGCAAGCTGCCTGCCATCGCCGTCAGCGGTCCGTTTGGCGCGGTGAAGGAGCAAACGTCCGGCCTTTATGCGCAGAAAATGGCGGAGCTGGGCTTTTTCGCGATTGCCTTCGACCCGTCCTATACCGGCGAGAGCGGCGGTGCGCCCCGCTATGTGGCATCGCCGGACATCAACACCGAGGATTTCTGCGCAGCGGTGGATTTCCTCTCGGTACAGGAAAACGTCGATCCGGAGCGCATCGGCATCATCGGCATCTGCGGCTGGGGCGGCATGGCAATCAATGCCGCAGCCATCGACACCCGCATCAAGGCCACCGCGGCTATGACCATGTACGATATGACCCGCGTGACCGCAAACGGCTACTTTGACGCCGAGGATTCCGAGCAGGCGCGCTTCGAAAAACGTAAAGCGCTGAACGCGCAGCGCACCGAGGACTATAAAAATGACAGCTACGCGCTGGCGGGCGGCGTGGTCGATCAGCTGCCCGATGACGCGCCGCAGTTTGTGGCGGACTATTACGCCTACTACAAGACTCCGCGAGGCTACCATCCCCGCAGCCTGGGCTCCAATGGCGGTTGGAATGTGACGTCTTCGCTCATATGACCCAATCCGCTGTCAAGAGCCACAATGGCCCCGCCGACCGCTTGCAATCGGTCGGCGGGGCCTGCCGTTAACCCGTCCCGGTCCGCCCCCGGCATGTCGTCGACGCCTTCGGCTCAGTCTCATATCCGCGGATACCGTTCTGCCGGCCCGCACTCCATTCCTTCGGCGGGGTTCCCCAAGTCTGTCGAGGCGCATGCGGAGGGCTCCGCGCGCACAGCGAAATAGGGGGTGTCCCCGAAGGCCGCCCGGCTCGCCGGGACGGGGGCTATGTCTATTCCGCGCCCTCCCGGCACATCATGCCGAGGGCCCAGAGCCACCTCACGAGCTCGGCCGCGGTGGCCGCGTTGGCCTTCGCCGCGGGCATCGCCGCGGGCGAGCATCTCCTCGCGCCGCCGCA
>NZ_KN214134.1:569412-595108 GCF_000763055.1 Collinsella sp. 4_8_47FAA
CCATCCTGGCGGCGTCGTTCCTGTCGTTCTTGGAGGCCGAGTCGGCGGCCGACCTGGGGATCTTCGAGACCGCGGCGACGACGCACTCGACGCCGAGCCCGGCGAGCTCCCTTTGCGGGGCGAAGCCGAGGTAGCCGCTCTCGTAGGCCGCGAGCGACGGCCCGGGGAACCCATCCATCCACCCGGCGATCTCGCCCCAGGGGTTGCCGGGGAACCTCCTCGTCACGGCCTCGCCGGTGTCCGCGTCGAGGGCGCAGACGGTGGTCGACCTCAGGTGGACGTCCATCCCGAACGCGGTAGAATACTTTGGCATGGGAGCCTCCCAACCTCGTTGCGGCGCGGCTGCGCCTATGGCACTTCAACATCATTGTCGCAGCCCCGACCCGCGGTCACGAGCGGGGGCTCCTGTCTTTTTAGTGCCCTCGGATTGGGTCATAGTGTCTGTCGTTTTTGAATATGCCGATCTTGCAGTACGCCGGCGAGATCCGCTCCGCCGTGCTGCTGGTGCATGGCGAGAAGGCGCACTCCCGCTATTTCAGCGAAACCGCGTACAGCAAGCTGACGGGGGACAACAAGGAATTGCTCATTATCCCCGGTGCCAGTCACACCGACCTCAACGATCAGATGGACGTCATTCCGTTTGGAAAGCTGAAAGCGTTCTTTGAGGAGTATTTGAAATAAGACGCACCTTGCTTTTTACTTATTAACGGTCATGCATTTAGCGAGGACGGTTTGCGGCAAGACGCCTCGCCGCGCTACTAGTCGTCGGCCCGCGCCGCCGAGAGCAAGGCACCCAAGTCTGCCTGGATCGCCTCCGCCTTGTTTCCGAGCTGCAACGGGGCCGAGTCGCCCGAGATGTTTACGCTCAGCAGGTGCGCATCCGGCAGCTTTGCGGTCATGCTCCAGAACGGGAGCGTGATGATGCCGGGGGTCATCTCGCCCACGCCGAGCTCCAGCAACAGCACGCGGCCAGCTCCGCGCCCGCGCATGAAACGCTCGTATCGTTCGAGACTCTCGCGCCATACCGTGCCCAGCAAAAACGTGTCGTCTCGCACCCACGGCACAAGCTGCCAGCCGCAGTGCGGGCATCGGGGGACATCCTCGCTGCGGATCTCGAAGCCCGCACTGCCCACGTGGTTGTAATGATTGGCGTGAAGGCGGCCGTTGGAAAGAAACTCATTTCCGTGGGGAAGAAACTTCTCGGTGAGTAAAGCTCATCGGAGCGGGGATAGAGCTTTGTCTGCGGGGTACGAAATGCTGGCTAGCGGTTGCGACGCCTTGTTGCGGAAATACCAACTGCTGCAACTGCGCCACCGGCAACACTCAGGGCGACAGCCATCGCACCGTTGTCGCCCGTCGCGGGTAGGGTGGTCCTGGCTGGTTTAACCGCCGCTACTGCCTTAGTGGAAACGGGATTTGCCGCGGGCTTTTCTGCCTTGGGCTGCGGTGTGGGGTCGGGCTTGGTTTCCGGTTCGGGTTTGACCTCTGGGCTCGGTTTAACACTTGGATCGGGTTTGGAACCGCTCGTATCGGTTGCAATCAAGTGCACGTCGCTGTCGAAGACGTAGCGGATGTAGTAATCGTGCCGCGTCTCGTGCATAATCCCCTGCCCGCTGTCGAAGTCGCGGTCAACGTGTGTGCCAAGGCGGGTTGAGCTGGTGAGGTTCAGTCTGTAAGGGATTTGGTCGTCGGCGTAGCCGCCTGTAAAGACAGCGGTTGCTCTAACGTGATTGTCGATCATGGTCAGGGCAATAGAGACGCTGGCCTCTTTGGGGTTCTCGGTTTTTATAAGGCTTTCGGTATCGGTGTCGATCTTGAAGAGAAGGACGGTGTCGTTAAGCCCGTAGATGAAGTCTTCGGGTTTGTCGGGGAAATCGTATACAAACGCCTCATTCTGGACCAACATAAAGGCAGGAGGGAGCTCCAGGTCATAGTTATGGTCGACAACGGTGGTAGCCGTGAGGCTGCCTTCCGCGTTGGCTTCGTCGCAGGTAATGGGTGCTGCGACATCGGTTTCGGGCATTTCTGTCGCCAGTGCTGCGCAGGGTAGCAAAAGCAGTCCTGCCACAAGAATGCTTACTCCGAAGGCGGCGATTCTGGCGTCTGCATGACGCTTGACGTCGCGGATAGACAGGCCAGTCCGTTTGTTATGGGTCTGCGGTGCAACATGCTGTCCATACATAAGACGCTCCTTGTTCGTAGGCCGGTTTCCGCGGATCTATATTGCGCCTGGCCGATGCGGCTAGGCTCTTTCACGCGAACGCTTATGCGAGCAGGGAGAAAGCTCAAGCTAATTTTCTCACAGTCGATACTTTGCGAGCAACGATTTGCTGTTCAATTCTCGGAGAGAGAATCAAGGTGGCCGAGGAGTTATCAGGCAATGAGATTGTGTCTAGAGAACACGAACGAGAGATGCGATCTACAGACGACTGAATAGCTCCATCCGTTTTGGTTACAACGAAATGTATGCCGCGCGCCTGCGGCATGAAGAAGGGAGATTCTTATGAATATCGTTGTATTGAGCGGTAGCCCGCGCAAGGGCGCCAATACCGACACCATGGTCGAGGCGTTTGCTGAGACCGCGCGTGAGGGTGGCCATACGGTCGAGGTCATCCGCGTTGCCAGTAAGAAAATCGCTGGTTGTCTGGGGTGTCAGTATTGCTTCGCCCACGAGGGCACTTGCGTGCAGAAGGATGACATGGCCAACGTGATCGAGTCGCTGAAAGACGCCGACATGGTTGTCTTCGCTTCGCCTATCTACTGGTTTGATATCACTGCGCAGGAGAAGGCCGCCATCGATCGCCTATACGCCTTCGGTGCTACGGGCTTCCCGTTCACCAAGACGGCCCTTTTACTCGATAGCCACAGCGAGGGCGTCTATGATGCGGCGATCGCCATGTACAAGTCAACCTGTGCGTACTGCAAGTGGGAGGACCAGGGCATTATCACCATCAGCGGTATGACCGAGCGCGAAAGCATGGCATCGTCGCCCAAGTTGGAAGAGGTGCGAGAGCTCGCTCGCAAGCTCGCCTAAGGACAAGAAGAACGCATGGCAATCGGTGTTGGCGGAAAGCCTACTTCCCTTACCAAGAGGATTACTGATTGCCATGCGTTGATGTCCTTATGGACAATCTCCGCGTGCTAGGAGACTTTCTCGCTCAGGAACTCCCTGAATGCGGGGATGTCAAAGCCAACGAGACCACGCCCACGTTCCCCGATGACGCCGTCCTCGAGAAGGCGGCGTTTGTATTGGCTTGCGTAGTTGCTGGCGACGCCCATGCGTTTGGCTATCTCCGAGACCCTGCTGGGGCCAGAATCGGGCAGCATCGCGAGTAAAAACTCAATGTCTTTATCGGAAAGCTCTCGATAGGTCGTTTCGAGAATGCGATCACGCAGCTCCATGCGTGCGAGTAGGGAACCCTGCTGGACATCGGATGCACTGATTTGGGGCGAGTTCTCCGAAACATCCCAAGTGCGATATCCGACGAGCTGCATCATGTAGGGGAATCCGTCGACGGCCTTCACAGCATTCTCGAGCGCTTCTGGTGTGATTGAACGTCCTCCGGCCTCAACGGTTTTGCGAAACGCGTTTGCAATTTCAACGTCAGTGATTCGTCCTAACTGATGATATTGGGAACGCCTGAGGAACGAGACGGAATCGTTACGCAGCAACGCCGATACTTTGTAGGGCAGTCCTGCCATGAGTAGGGCAACTTTTTTACCTTCGCGTACAAAGTGCTGGTAAACAGAGGCAAATTGAAGCATTTCTTCGAGATCGACGGTGACTTCATCGATGGTAATGAGAAGTCCGATGTCATGTTTTTCGAGTTGCTTAAAGATGCCATTCATGCGTGTGCGCCAGTTGCCCTGGACCTCTTGAGCATATGTCCAATCGATGCCCACTGGACCAATTTGAACGCCGTTTATGCGCGCATGAGGCTGTGAGAGGTAGCTATCTGCGGCTTCTTTGGTTCGCTCGATAATATCTTCGAGCATGCCTGGCATGGCGGAGACATTTGCTGCGATCCAACCGTGTTCAAGCGCCGTTTCTGAAAGGAGCGAGAGAAGCGCCGTCTTGCCCGTTCCCCTTGCGCCCGTAAAAATAGTCGACAGGTTTGGATCTCCCGGGCCGTTGATAAAACCACGGTTGATGTCACGCAGAATATGCTCGCGACCCGCTAGAAAGGGAGGGATACTTCCGAACGTCGGGGTAAAGGGGTTCTTGCTGTACTCCATGGTGTCTCCTTTGCAAGTTTTGCTAATTTTTGCAAGTTTTGCTAATTTTTGCAAGTTTTGCTAATTTTTGCAAGTTTTGCTAACGACCGACCAAAGGGTATCGAAGCAGTGACGCTGACATTTTTTAACGCAGAAAAATAAGCAGAAATCAATTAATCTGCGTTAAGAAATAGTTGAGAAGAAAAGCGACGAGTCCCGGGCGCAATGCCGTTGCGCTCCGGGCCTCGTCGCTTTGCGAAGTATCTAACGGTCTCGTTGCCGTGGTACCTAGTCAAACAGGCTCGGCATGTCGTTTTCCTTCATGAGGGCACCGGCTGAGGGGAGGCTCTGCGCGGTGAACTTCTCGGCCGAGACGCCGGCGCCAAGAATCTCCTCGGTCGTGCCGACGGTGGTGACCGAGCGGCCCTTCTTGGCGGTAAAGGCCTGGACACCCTGCGTGTTGGTGGTCGTCTTGGTCTTGAGCAGCGACGTGTTGAAGTTCATCAAACGATAGTCGCTCGAGACCAGCGCGATGTCACGATCTGTGTTGAGCACCTGGGCATACAGCAGCTTGCTGCCACCGTAGATGGCGTTCTTGAGGCGTTTGCGGTTGGTCTTGGTGACGTATCCAGAAAGCGCGACGCGCACCACGCGGCCGTTCTCAAAGACAAACAGCACGTCGGCCTTGTAGTCCTCGGGGTCGATGACCCAGATGACACTCTCGTCGGGTTCCATCTCAAGATCGGTCGGCAGGTACGAGCCCAGCTGGGCCGACTTGGTATCCTCAAACGTCGCGACCTTGCACTTGTATACCTGACTCTTGTTGGTAAACACGAGCAGCTCGTGCGTGTTGGAGGACGGGAACTCGATAAAGGGCTTATCGCCGTCCTTGTACTTGAGCGTGGTCGCCTTCTTGAGCACGCGGCCCGTCATCTTCTTAAGGTAGCCATCGCGCGAGAGCATGATGGTCACCGGGTACTCCTCGACCTCGGGCTCCAGGCTTACCTCGACGACCTCATGGGGCTCGATCCTGCCCGTGCGGCGCGGCATCACATATTTCTTGTTGACCGCGGCCAGCTCGTCGCTGATGACCTTCTTGATGTTCTCCTCGCTGGAGAGGATCTCCTCAAGCTCGGCAATCTCACCCTCGAGCTTAGCGATGTCCTTGGTGCGGTTGAGAATGTACTCTTCGTTAATGTTGCGGAGCTTGAGTTCGGCAACAAACTCGGCCTGGGTCTCGTCGATGTCGAAGCCGCGCATAAGGTTGGGCACGACCTCGGCCTCGAGCTTGGTGCCACGGATGATGGCGATCGCCTTGTCGATGTCGAGCAAGATAGCCTCGAGGCCGTGCAGCAGGTGCAGGCGCTCGGACTTTTTTCCCAGGTCAAAGTTAATGCGGCGACGCGTGGACTCAATACGCCACTTGACCCACTCGTGCAGGATCTGACGCACGCCCATAACGCGAGGGTAACCATCGACCAACACGTTGAAGTTGCACGAGAACGAATCCTGCAGCGTGGTCGAGCGATAGAGCTTGGCCATGAGCTTGTCGGGGTCGACGCCGCGCTTAAGGTCGATGGCGATGCGCAAGCCCGAGAGGTCGGTTTCGTCGCGGATGTCAGCGATCTCCTTGACCTTGCCCTCTTTGGAGAGCTTGACGATGCGCTCGATGATGACATCGGTCTTGGTGGTGTAGGGGATCTCGTAGACCTCGATAATGCGCTCTTCGGGAATCCAGCGCCAGCGGGAGCGGATCTGGAAGCTACCAAGGCCGGTCTCGATAATCTTTTCCATCTCCTCGCGGCGGTAGATGATCTCGCCGCCGGTCGAGAAGTCGGGCATGGGCATGTACTCGAGCAGATCGCAGTCGGGATCCTTGAGGTAATGCATCGTGGCAGTACAGACCTCGTTGAGGTTGAAACCGCAGATGTCGGATGCCATGGCGACGCCGATGCCCTTATTGGCCGAGACAAGGATGTTGGGAAACGTGGTGGGCAGCAGGCGCGGTTCCTTCATGGCGCCGTCGTAGCTGTCGACGAAGTCGACCGGATCCTTGTCGATGTCCTTGAAGATCTCGGCGCTGATGGGGGAGAGCTTGGCCTCGGTATAACGCGAAGCGGCGTAGCTCAGGTCACCCGAATAGTACTTGCCAAAGTTGCCCTTCGACTCCACGAAGGGAGCGAGCAGTGCCTCATTGCCGGTGGCCAGACGCACCATCGTTTCGTAGATCGCGGCGTCACCGTGCGGATTGAGCTTCATGGTCTGGCCCACGATGTTGGCGCTCTTCTGGCGCTCACCCTTGAGCAGACCCATCTTGTACATGGTGTAGAGCAGCTTGCGGTGCGAGGGCTTAAAGCCGTCGATCTCGGGGAACGCACGCGAGACGTTGACGCTCATGGCGTAGGGCATGTAGTTGACCTCGAGCGTCTGCGTGATCGGCTGGTCGGTGACCTCGGAGTGCAGACCGATGACGTTCTCGGCGTTGACCTGCTTTTTCTTTGGCTGGTTTTTCGTCTTCTTCTTTGCCACGATTTCCTCTTGAACTTCTTATGGGCCGTCGTAATCGATTTGCTGCTATTGCAGGTCCAGCTGGTCCAGGTATTCCTTGCCGTGCTCAGAGATATGGCGCTTGCGGCCTGCCTCGTCATTGCCCAGCAACAGGTTGAACATGGTCTCCATCTTGGTGACGTCCTCGGGTTCCACCTTGATCAGGCGACGCGTCTCGGGGTTCATGGTGGTGAGCCACATCATGTCCGGGTCGTTCTCACCAAGACCCTTGGAGCGGTTGATGGAGCACTTTTGGTCGCCAATCTCCTTGAGGATGCCGTTCTTCTCGAGCTCGGTGTAGGCAAAGTAGGTCTTCTCTTTGCAGTTGATCTCGTAGAGCGGCGATTCGGCGATATACACGTAACCTTCGTCGATAAGCGTGGGCACCAGGCGGTAGAGCATGGTGAGCACGAGCGTGCGGATGTGATAACCGTCGACGTCGGCGTCCGTACAGATGATGACCTTGTTCCAGTTGAGGTTGTCCAGGTCAAAGGCACCAAGGTTTTTGATGCGCTTGTCCTTGATCTCCACGCCGCAGCCCAGCACGCGCATGAGGTCCATGATGATGTCGGACTTAAAGATGCGCGGATAGTCTTCCTTCAGGCAGTTGAGGATCTTACCGCGGACGGGCATAACGCCTTGGAACTCGGCATCGCGCGAGGTGCGAATGGCGCCTGCTGCCGAGTCGCCCTCTACGATGTAGATCTCGCGGCGGCTCTTGTCCTTGGAGCGGCAGTCGATGAACTTCTGCACGCGGTTGGCCATGTCGGTCTTCTGCTGTAGGTTGGTCTTGATGCTCTGACGCGTCTTCTCGGCGTTCTCGCGCGAACGCTTGTTGATGAGCACCTGCTCCATGATCTTGTTGGCAGCGTCTTTGTTCTCGATTAGGTAGGTCGAGAGCCGCTCCTTAAAGAAGGCCGTCATGGCCTGCTGGATAAAGCGGTTATTGATGGCCTTCTTGGTCTGGTTTTCGTAGGACGTCTGGGTGGAGAAGCAGTTGGTTACCAGCACCAGACAGTCCTGGACGTCCTGCCATTTGATGCCGCTCTCGTTTTTGTTGTACTTGCCCTGTTGCTTAATGTAAGCATCGATGGCACTGGTCAGAGCGCTGCGGGCGGCCTTCTCGGGCGAGCCGCCATTCTCGAGCCACGATGAGTTGTGGTAGTACTCCTGCATCATGAAGGTGCGCGAGAAGCACATGCACGCGGTGATCTTTACATTGTAGTCGGGCAGGTCCTCGCGATCGCGACCGCGACGATCGGCCTCGATAAAGAAGGGCTCGGTGAGGTAGTCGGTACCGACCTTCTCGAGCACGTAGTCTTCGATGCCCTTGGGGTAGCAAAAATCCTCTTCGGAAAACTCGCTATCGTCGCCTTCGATGCGCAGACGGAAGGTCACGTTGGCGTTGACCACGGCCTGGCGGCGCATTGTCTCGCGATACCAATCGTGGGGGATGCTGATGGAGGTAAAGACCTCAAGATCGGGACGCCACTTAATGGTGGTGCCGGTGCGATCCTCGCTGCTGGGCTCAATCTCGAGTGCCTTCTTTTTGGCACCGACGACCTTGCCCTTCTTAAAGTGCAGGGAGTACTTGTTGCCGTCGCGCCAAACCGTGACGTCCATGTATTCGGAGGCGTACTGGGTTGCGCATGAGCCCAGGCCGTTGGTGCCGAGCGAGAAGTCGTAGTCGCCGCCCTGGTTATTGTTGTATTTGCCGCCGGCGTAGAGCTCGCAAAAGACGAGTTCCCAGTTAAAGCGCTTCTCGGAGGGGTTCCAGTCGAGCGGGCAGCCGCGGCCGTTGTCCTCTACCTGAATGGAACCATCGCGAAAGGCGGTAAGGGTGATGAGCTTGCCGTAGCCCTGGCGCGCCTCGTCAACGGCGTTGGACAGGATCTCGAAGGCGGCATGCGCGCAGCCGTCGAGTCCGTCCGAGCCAAAGATGACGGCGGGGCGCAGGCGTACGCGCTCCTCGTCCTTGAGCTGGCGGATACTGTCGTTACCATAGTTTGCGGTGTTTTTTGCCATACTCGCTCTCTCGGTGCTCCTTTGCTGCGTTTAAGTCATATAGATAGTCAAGGTAGCATAGCCCAGCCCACAGACGATTCCACCCAACACGAAATCCATCGAACAATCGTTCGGAGTTCGATGGAGATTCGTTTACTCGGACAAAACCGAGTCGGCTCTGTCCGAGTAAGTTTGAATAGCGAATCGAAATTGCTATGTCCGCATAGCGATGGCGGATATGGTTTCCGTAATGACAGATATAGTTGACATTGGCTGATAGATGCAATATATATGTGTCATGTTGCAACGGATATCTGTCCATTACTACGAAAGGAACTCCATGCCGGGCAAAAAGAACCTCCGCATGAAAGCGGCGCGCGCGGCGGCTGGCCTTTCGCAAGCCGACTTGGCCCAGGCCGTGGGCGTTACGCGCCAGACTATCGGCCTAATCGAAGCGGGCGGCTATAACCCCACGCTCAATTTATGTGTGGCGATCTGCAAAGCGCTACGCGTTACGTTGAACGATCTGTTTTGGGAAGACGGGATCGACGTCGACCCTAACGCTCTTTAGGAGTCCACTATGAAATTTGAAGATCTGAAAATCGTGCAAAAGTGGCGTGAATATGCCGGCCCAAAGGACGAGCGCCTGGAGGCGGAAAGCGCAAAGATCTACAAGATTGGTTTCGTGCTGCTTTCGTTTGGCATGTTGATGATCTTTTTCTACCAGTTTATAGCTCGACAGGTTGCGTGGGTTCACAGCGACGCCAGTGAAATGCCGCATGGCTTTGCAACGCCGTTTGAGGCAGCCATGTATTTGTGGCTCGTTCTCGTGATGTTGATTTGCGCAGGGCTGCAAACGCGGAAGGGCTATGTCGACACCAATCGTTTTGGGCAAACCGAGCATCTTCCTGTTGGATATTTCCTGCTTCTCAGCGGTCTTAGCGGCGCCGCGTTCGCGCTTGTTATTGCCGCAATGCGCTGTATTGCTGAGGCGCAGATCGTACCACTCGAAAGCGTCTTTTGGTTGGCGAACCTGGCCACGGGCGTGTTCTGCGGTGCGACGATTTTCGCGGCCACGTTTACTGTCCTGTGCGCAACGTTTTTCACGGCGAAAAGACGCCGTGCCAAGCTCGAGGCAGAACTCGACTCCCCTGATGATATCTAATGCGAAATGGGCTGGCTCTGGGTATCCAGAACCAGCCCATTTTGATGTTCAATGAGCCGAGTCGGCGTCTCTCACAAAAGTAACTAGGAGCTAGCGAGGCCTATCCGAATTGACCTCATTGGCGGTGTCGGTTTCGAGCGCCGTGCGGCGGGCGCTGTAGGCGACGAGGCCGGCACCAGCTGCGGCGAGTGCTGCAGCGGCTGCCATGAGGGGAGCGTTGACATCGCTCGTGCCGGCGAGCGGGCCCGCTTTTCCGGGGCGCTTGTTATTGCCGTGATCCTTGCCGCTGCCAGAGCCACTGCCGCTACCGGAGCTGCTTCCGCCGGAGCCACCTCCACTCGTGCCGCCCTCGCCGTCGACCGTCATCGGTGCATCGTGAAGCCCCGTCGTATCCGCGTTGTCGCATACGCCGACCTGAACTTCTGAGCGTTCGCATGCCGCGTCGGGCACATGAAGCTCGTGCAGCACGGCACCCAGCGCTGAGTTTGCGCCCGGTCGAATTTCCTCGAGCGTTACGGGATCGAGTGCCACCAGGTCACGCGCCTTCGCATACAGCGTTACGCGTTTGCCCACTTCATCGCTCCAGCTCTCGGGGATGGCGAAGCTCATGCGGAACTGTGCCGTGCAACCCGGTGCCAGCACGGCGTTGCCGTTGTCGGCAACCAGCGGGTGCGTCGCAAAACGTGTGCCCAGCGTCTCGACTGCGTACTTCACGTGTGCCATGTCGTTGGCCGAAGCATCCTCGGCAAGCTCCGGATCGTAGATCGAAGCCATGCGTGCGTTCGCGTCGAATCCGATGGATGCGCTGGAGAACGGCTGACTGGAACCCTCTCGGTACAGATCGATCGTGCCGGCGGTCAGCAAGGTGTTGCCGTCGTTTCGCACCGTGACCATGAAGGATTCGCCTGCTGCTCCGGGCACCACCGCGCCCGAGGTAGCGACCGCGCCCGTCGGAGTGGCACACGCCACCAAGGGTACTTCGATGCCGTGCAGCTCTGCCTCGCTCTGCTCGGCACTCACAATGTGCGTGGCGAGCGCGGAGAGCATGCCTCCCGACGTCAAAAATGTCGTTATCTGATCGACGGGATGGTCCAGCTCGCACATCACGAACGGCTCCGTGAACAGATCGCCTGCCAAGGTGCTGGCGAAGATGCGGAAGTGCTTGCCCATCACCGCTACCGGGTTGCCTTCTTCGTCGTAGGTCTGTCCCACCTTGCCGTCGGTGTTCTCTACGTACATCACGCACCGGCCGTTGTCGCTTACGCTAAACGATGCCGGGCCACAGCCTGCGGCACTCACGGGCTGCGTTGCAAATGCCGATGCGCCTCGCGTCCAAGTAATATGCTGCAGTCGCTCGTTGACGGTAGCCAAAAAGCCCGTGTGCTGCGGCCACGGCACCGCGTGGGGTACTGCGGCATCTGGCGACATAACGCCCCAACCCGCGATGGATTGGCCGATCACGGCGTACGATGCGCAGCCACAACCGCTTACAGTATCGTATGCAACGGGCACCACCATTTTGCCGTTGATATTCTCGGGCGCGCCCAGCTCGATACTCGACGGTGCCTGCGAAAAGCGGAGAACTTGGCGGAACGTCAGGCTGTCGCCCGAAACGTCCGACCACAGGGTAAAGCACTCCAGCGCAACCTCAGCCTCGCTGCCGAGCGCCTTCTCTGCGGTGGTTCCGCGGCGGTGGAGGTAGGCACCCGACAGGCGCCCGTCGACCAGCGTCTTGCCCACCGTGATGCGTGGGCACTGCAGGCAATGGTAGCCATCCTCCTGAAGGCGACCGCGAGAGATGCTGCGCCATGACGCATGCGACACCACGCGGATCTCGTCATTACTTATGCGCAGACGCACAACGGACAGTATGCCGGATGTGCTCGCCGTATCGAAAAGGGTGTTGTCGCCGGCGGGGCGCTCGCCCGAGACCAGCAGCACGTAGGCGTCTTGGTTTCCTCTTCCGTCCTTATATTCCACCACGTCGAAGTCGTAATCGTATATGCCGTCGCGCTCCACGTCGCCCTCGCCAAACCCAAGGGGGAAGTCCACGGGCGTGGGAGCGGACCACGTGCCGTTCGTCTTTGTATGCACCACCAGGCGCGAACGACCATTCTCGCCGTAGCGCACCGAGGCGATACGGAATAGGCACTCCACGCCGGCAATCATCGTTAGCTTCATGTGGGCTTCGCTGAGCACGCCGGAAAACAGCACGTTGTCGCTCGAGGGTTTTATGCCGCCACGCTCGTCCTCCGACACGCCGGCAGAATTGGCGTTGGGGTCCGCAACGGCGTTCGTCGCCTGCCCGATATAGGTGTACTCATACATCGGTGCGGCGTTTTTGTCGTTTCCCATCAGTGCGTGGACGAAATGCTCAACCTGTCCTGTGTCGTCGCTTTCTGCATCTGCCTCGAGCTCAATGCGCGTGACCGCTTGATCCCAATCGCGCACGACAGGCGCAACGTTTGCGGCAGTGGCATTAACCTCGGCGCGTGCGAGCAGTTCGGCGTTGGTGACGATGGTGGCCGATGCGATAAATTGCGGCACGCCGCCCGCCTCGGCGTTGCCGGCCGAGCCGAAGCAGGCATCCAGCGTGTAAGGCGTATCTCCGCCCAATGCGAGTTCAGAGCGCTGGAGTACATACTGGTCGCCGTTGCTCACCGACATATTCCACGAATCGAGGAGTGTGGGCCACGATCCCGACCAAGCTTTGGTGGTCCACTTGAACATGACGAACTGGAGCATCACATCGACATCGACGTCTGCACCTACGCGCAGTCGCGGAAGCTGGTGTCCATCTGCCTTCTCATACCCAATGAACAGCGTGAGGGATGCGGCGCCGCGCACGGCAGACGAAGCGACGCCTGCAACGCCGGCGCCAAAGGTGACGGCAAGCCCGATCTGGATGGTGAACGAGCCCGACGTGTTTGAATAGTCGAGCGATATGTTCTTGAAAAACGCCGCGCCGCTACCGTGCGTGTGGGCGCCCACGGCGAGCGCCAGTTTTGCCAGCACCCAGGGGTTGACGTTTAGGAAAAACGGCACCGGTCCTAGGGTAAACTGCTCGGTCCAATTGAGGTCGGTTCTTACCTGGAAGAGGGCTTTAATATTGCCGTATGCGGGGTCGTTGTTGTTGCCCCAGGTTTTGCCCACCCAATCGTAGGCGAGCGAGCCGTACAGCTGTGTGGCGATATCCATCGTGAACAGCGGCGTGCAATGGTGGCGAAGGAGCTTGGTGTTTCTTGGATCGGTGCCCGAACCGGCACTCATACTCTTATATTGATTCCACTTCCCCTCCATTTCGTCGAGGTAACGGTTTGCCTGCTTGGCGCCCGACTCGCGTGGCGATTTCTTCCAGTATTCCGGATCAGGGTTGCCCGAATCGTTCATATAGCTGGCTGGTTTGTATCCTCCGCCAAACAGCACGTATCCAGCAAACGAGAAATCGAAGAGGATCGGAAATGTGGGCATCCAGCACGTGAACTTATTGCCGCCGATGCCGGGAAACGCCGCGGGGAAATCAAACGGAGTGATCTCTTGGTCCATGGTGGTGGGGACGATAGTGGTCGAGCCCGATTCCGCCTTTGCGGCCGGCGCGGTGACAACGGCCATGGGGGAGGAGAGCGTGTAGGTTTTGCCCTGATAGTCGAGGACAAAGCGCAGCTTGCACCCTTCTTCCAGAAGGCCCGATGCCGCATCGAGGAACTTGTCTTCGAGTGTGAACGTTGCCAGATTATTCGCACCCGATGCACTGGCCTTGATCTGGCCGATCTGTGTGACGGTTTCGGCTGAGCTGCCCGTGGCGGGCAATACCTTGTTGATGCACAGCGTTGCCTGTCCACCCTGTGGCAGATGTGCCTGCACGGTAAAGGAGTGCGTATCGGGCTGCCCGTTTGCCGTGTCGTCCTTCGGCAATGCCATGAACGTGGCTTCAGCGTACTGGATGTCCCATTCGTCGAATGTGAGCTGGCGGAAGTACGGCTCGCCGTCGGAAAGCGGACGCGTGGGCGCGGTTATGGCGGTGCCGCCCTGGATACGCGCAAGGGGAATCTCGACATCACGGTAGCCCGCCATGCTAATGGAGATGCCACCGTTAAAGTCGTACGCGTCGAGAAGCGTTGCCTCGTCCACGTAGCCTTCCGAAAGAGGGGCGATCTCAAAGATGGCCGTGCCTTCTTCATCGGTAGTGGCGGTGAGCTGCTTGCCTGCGGCATAGCGCGATGTGAGCGTGACCTGGGCACCCGTGATGGGCGTATTCTTGTTGGCGACGTCGACCACGACCACACCAAACATGGTGCGCGAGAGAACGAGCACCCTGAAAGGGTCTTTTTCGTCGGCATAGGCTTCGGTGGGCGCGAACGGCAATATGAAGGCGTTTGCGCTTCCCGGCACGCGCGGCAACATAATGCTCGCCAGCGAGGACGCTCCGGCAACAAGTAACGAACGGCGATCAAGCATCTTTGGCTCCCATCCCGCAGGTATCGGTGGAAATAATCCAATTTTGCGAGAAGGCGCCCCGTGGCGGTAGTGTCGTTCAAGGGTCAAAATGTCCAAATTGATCGAGCGAAGCGCCGGGTTCCGGAACGCGTTCGATGCGCTTGGTAGTCCGGTCGCTAACGTAACATATGCGCGACCAGCTCGGCGCGTGTGCCGATGCCAAGCTTTGCGTATACGCCGGATAGGCGGTTTTTGACGGTGCCCGGCGATACTCCCATGTGGCGTGCGATTTCGGCGTTGGTCCACCCACGACAGGCGAGCATGGCCATGGTGAATTCCGTGGTCGTCAGGTCGTCGGCTACGTCCTCGCCCGAATCGGGGTTGTGGATGCGTCGCCAGCCGTAGCTGAAGCGGTATGTGATCTCGATGATGCGCGCGAAGTCGTCAGGGTATTGCGTTTTTAGGCACGCCTCGATAAGCCCCTGCAAAAGGCCGTGGTGCTCGCCGATGAGCTCGATAAGGCCGTCGGGACGCGCAATGTCCCAAGCAGTTCCGAAGTGCGTTTTTGCGGCGTCGATGTCCTTGAGACTCATACAGGCCATGGAAGCTGCCAGGTGCAGGAACAGCTCCGAGATGGGATAACTTCCCTGTTTCATGATCAGGGCGTTTTCCGCCATGCCCAGACTGCGGCCATATTCGCCGCGCAGGTACAGGGCATGCGCCATCACGTAGCTGGCGAAAAGGCGCAGGCCTTCGGGCAGATGCGCCGCAAGCGGATAAAACTCTTCGGCGGAATACGGGGAAGGCAAGTGCAGCAGGACGCTCGCGGCCGAGGCGAACAGGATATGCGTGGCGTGGACGGCGGGCGACTCCTCGTCAGCCGGCGTATCGAGGATGCCAGCAAGGCACCGGCGGGCGTCGGCGATACGGTTGAGCGACAGGCTGGCATATCCGCAGATAAAGCATGCGGAATAGCGCAGCGCGGGATCGGTGGCGTCAAGATAGGGGCGCGCCGTCTTGGCAGCGAGGGCGGCCTGTCCGCGAAAGTACAGCGCTTCTGCCGTGGCAATGGCGCGCGAATCGGGGTCGGAAATGCCTGCAACCGCAGCGTCAATCTGCCCCGGCACAAAGGCGGTGCACATCAACGGCATGGGAACGCATGGGTAGCCATCGCAGTCCATCTTCCATCTCCCAACAGTTGGCAACAATGCAGCAATTGTACCCCTGTTGCTCGGGACCCCTTTCGTTTTACTGTTCGGTTGACGCTGCGGATCGTTTTGGAAGGCTTACGAGCATGGTGGTCCCGTTCTCGGAACTTGCTTCGACCTCTACAGCGCCACCGTGAAGCGCTGCAATCTCCCAAACGAGCGCTAGCCCGAGTCCTGCGCCGCCGTATGCCCTGCTGCGGGATTTGTCTAGACGAAAGAACGGCTGGAAGATGCTCTCACGGTACTGCTTGGGTATTCCCGGGCCCTGGTCCTCGACTCGCAGGAACACGTGGCTGTCGTTGTCGCAGATGGAGACGTTGACAGTCGAGCCGGAGCGGCTGTAGCGGATAGCGTTTTCGACCAGGTTGAACACCAGCCGGTACAGCAGCGTGTCGCTCCCGATTACTAAAGCGTCTCCAGCACAATTGAGGGCTATGCCTTTATTTTCGGCAAGTGGTGCAAGATCGGTGAGGATCTCTTCGGACAGGGGACCGAGTTCAACATCGTCCTCGCAAGGAACGCTGCGGAGCTCACTCATCTCGAGCAATACCTTGGTCATTCGAGACATGCGCTCGGTTTGTTCTTGTAGCAGGCCGAGCAGCTCGGCTGTTTCGGGTTGCAAACCGGAGTGCTCGGAGATGAATAGTTCAATCTGTGCTTGCATAAGGGCGAGCGGGGTGCGCAGCTCGTGTGCGGCGTTGCCGGTAAACTGACGCTGTGCAGAGAACCCTTCGCCAAGACGGGCGATCATGTCGTTGAAAGAGGCGCTGCATCGTTGTAGCTCGGTGGGCACATCTTCACTGAGTCTGATTTCGCTTAGGTTGTCAGGCTGCACACGCTCAACCTGGGCTGCAAAAGCCCGTAGCGGTTTGAGCGCACGGCCGCTCACAAAGTATGCCAGCACGCCGTCAAGGAGTGTGACTCCAGCCGTGATGCACCAGGTTGTCGTGCCAAAAGACTCCTGTGCGTCGTTTACGACGATCGTGACCTTGTCATCGGGGGTCGCTTTCGTTGGGTCGAACGCCTGGGGCGAATCTTCGCCGGTTGCGCTAAAGGCCGAGATGTTGCTGCCGATGGCATCCATGTAGCGCATGCCCGTATAGCCGACCAGGCAGTTCGTCAGCACGCACGCTGCGCACGTCAGCAGTGCCGTCATAATCGTTATGCGCCATTGCAGCGAAAGCCCTTTCATTCGCCATCCTCCATAACGTAGCCCTCTCCAATCCGATTGCGAATCGGGTCGTATCCCAAAGCGCTGCGTAGCTTTTTGCGGAGTGACGAGATGTGAACGCGGGTTGCGTTGCTAAAGCTGTTCACGCTGCTATCCCAAACGTGCTCGATAAGCTCCTCTTGACTTACCGGACGCCCCTGATTAAGCATCAGGTATTCCAAGATTCCCGTTTCCTTGCGTGTAAGAGATAAAGCCTCGCTGTCCACGGAAGCGATGCGCGCCTTGGTGTCAAAGCGGAGCTTTCCGCAGGTTAAAACTATGTCGCTTTGTGCAAAGCGCCTGAGGGTAAGGCTGCGGATCCTTGCCGCAAGCTCGTCAAGATGAAACGGCTTGGTAAGGTAATCGTTGGCGCCGGCATCGAGTCCGGCGACTTTATCGGATACTTCGCCACGTGCGGACAGAATCAGTACCTTGGTCTCGCAGTCGGTTTTTCTAAGTTCCCTGAGCACGGTCATGCCATCGATACGGGGAAGGTTGAGGTCGAGTACCACGAGGTCAAAGACTTCGACGCCCAGTAGGTCGAGCGCCTCCTGCCCGTCGTGGCAGCAGTCGACGCTGTACGCCAAGTTTCGCAAGCTGCGTGCGATTGCATCGCACAGTGCTCGCTCGTCTTCGACGATCAAAATACGCATAACAGTCTCCTTGCACATTCCAAATCGCGCTTAACACGGATTTTATAGTCGATATGGTCCAATGGTCGCGTAACGAAAGGAGTGGTTGGGTTGTTCAAAGCGGTAAAACCCGTGGTACAGGTCGCTTTGTTAATCGTCGGAATTACCATGGTGTGCTTTGGTGTTATGCGTGGCGAGGCGGATGCCGTGCTGGCCAAAGCGATTAGGCTGTGCTTGGAGTGTATCGGAATTGGATAAAAGAGAAAACACTGCGTCGCATGTTTTGGCCCGATTTCGCGGATTCATTCAGGCGGCGGCAACACTTATTACCAACATTCACCTGCCAAACTTTGCCAAAGGCGGCATCTATCAGGGCGCGGGAAAAACAGTCTGCGTACCTGGACTTAATTGCTATTCGTGCCCCGCGGCATCGGGTGCGTGCCCCATCGGGTCGTTCCAGTCGGTGGTAGGCTCATCCAAGTTCAACTTTTCTTACTACGTCACCGGTACGCTCATTTTGCTCGGCGTGCTGCTGGGACGCTTTGTATGCGGCTTTCTGTGCCCGTTTGGCTGGCTGCAGGAGCTGCTTCACAAGATTCTCGGCAAAAAGTTCTCCACGAAAAAGCTCAAGCCGCTCACGTACATCAAGTACGTCGTGCTGCTGTTTGCCGTGGTGCTGCTGCCCGTCTTGGTGGTTAACGACGTGGGCATGGGCGACCCGTTCTTTTGTAAGTACATCTGTCCACAGGGTGTGCTCGAGGGCGCCATTCCGCTGGCCATCGCCAATGTCGGCATTCGATCTGCGTTGGGACATCTCTTTACTTGGAAACTTGCCGTTCTCATTGCCGTGGTAGTGCTGAGCGTTTTGTTCTACCGCCCCTTCTGCAAATGGATTTGTCCACTCGGCGCATTCTATGCGCTCATGAATAGGGTGTCCCTACTGGGGATCCGGGTCGATGCATGCAAATGTGTCTCGTGCGGCAAGTGCTCAAAGGTTTGTCAGATGGACGTTGATGTGGTCCGCGCGCCCAATCATGCCGAATGTATCCGGTGCGGAAAGTGCATCGGGGCCTGTCCCGTCGATGCCATCAGCTATCGCTATGGCCTGGATGTGTCGGCGGAAAAGCTTCCCTTGACCGCCGATAAAAAGTAAACAAGCTTCGACAAAACGGAGGAATGACTATGAAGCTTTCTAAGATTGCGGCCCTGTTTATGGTGCCGGTATTGGCCTTGTGCCTTGTGGCATGTTCGGCGCCCGGTGGCAATGCGAGCGAATCTGCGAGCTCCGATCCTAAGATCGCAGAACTCACTGATCAGAAGCCGGCCAATGCCGACGAGGCCGCCGAGCTGTATGCGAAGCTCATGCAGAAGGAGAACGAGATCTTTTCGAGTGATAACGCGCTGTGGGAAAAGGTATTCAATGCGGCAAATAAAGACTCGGCAATGATTGAGGACGGCAGCAATTACGGCGATTTTCTGCTCAAGACCATCGACGGCGCCAAGGATGAGTTCACGGCGGATGAGCTTAAGACGCTCAAGACCGGTGCACAGCAGATCAAGGAGATCGAGGACAAGCTCGAGAGCCTGGAGAAGGAGTTCCCCGGCTGTGGAAGCACGCCGAGTGCAGGCGAGAGCGTCGACGCTTCGACCGCTGGCATGACGGCTGGTGCCAATGCTTCGAGCGAGGCGACGAAGTTCCCCAGCTTTACGGGCAAGGACCTGGATGGCAACGACGTGAACAGCGACGAGCTGTTCTCTAAGAACAAAGTCACCGTCATGAACTTCTGGTTCACTACTTGCAAGCCGTGCGTGGGCGAGCTGGGCGATCTTGAGAAACTGAATCAGGAGCTTGCCAAGAAGGGCGGCCAGGTCGTGGGCGTCAATTCCTTTACGCTCGATGGCAACAAGGGCGAGATTGCAGATGCCAAGGACGTGCTGAGCAAGAAGAGCGTGACATATAAGAACATCTGGTTCAAGTCGGATAGCGAAGCCGGTAAGTTTACGTCAAATTTGTTCTCGTTCCCGACAACGTATGTCATCGATCAGAATGGCAACATCGTAGGGGATCCAATCGTGGGAGCCATCAGCTCCGCCGAGCAGCGCGCAGCACTCAACAAACTTATCGACCAGGCGATTGCGAATAGCGAGCAGTAAAAAACGCATAAAGCATGGCGAGGATCGTGCGCCGCTGTGCGAAGTAGTCCGCTACCTTTCAAGATAAGCTCCACCATATAGAGGTCCCGCTCGGGACCTCTTCTTTTGGGCGCCGTCCCGTTCGTTTTTTGGCGCGGTTCGTTACATTCCTCACTGGTGTCGGTGAAAAATGGGGATAGAGTAGGACAAACGCGTCGAATACGAACGGCGGGGGAGAGCGGGCAGGGTGCCTGCGCAGGAGAGGTTGCCGTCCATGCTGGAGCTCAAGGATATTTGCAAGCGATACGTTACGCAGTCGTTTACGCAGGTGGCGCTCGACAGCGTAAGCCTGTCTTTTCGCGATAACGAGTTCGTGGCTATTCTGGGTCCCTCGGGTTCGGGTAAAACTACGATGCTCAATGTTATCGGCGGGCTGGATCACTTTGATTCTGGCGACCTGCTGATTGACGGCATCTCGACCAAGGACTTTCACGATCGCGATTGGGATGCCTATCGCAACAACCGCATCGGCTTTGTGTTCCAAAGCTATAACCTCATTCCGCATCAGACCATTTTGGAAAACGTGGAGCTGGCGCTCACGCTCACGGGCGTGGGGCACGCCGAGCGCCGCCAGCGTGCGCGCGAGGCGTTGGAGAAAGTCGGCCTGGGCGAGCACGTTAACAAGCGCCCGAGCCAGCTTTCGGGTGGACAGATGCAGCGTGTGGCCATCGCCCGCGCCCTGATTAATGATCCCGAGATTGTGCTGGCAGACGAGCCGACTGGTGCCCTGGACTCAACGACATCCGTACAGGTCATGGATCTGCTCAAGGACGTGGCACGCGACCGCCTGGTTATCATGGTCACGCACAATCCCGAGCTGGCGTACCAGTACGCCACGCGCATCGTCAACCTGGCGGACGGCAAAATCACCGACGATTCCGACCCTTTCGATGTCGCTGACGCCACGCGCCGCGAGGCCAAGCCTACACGCAAAACCTCGATGAGCTTTGTGACGGCGCTGGGGCTTTCTGCCCGAAACCTTATGACCAAGAAGGGCCGTACGGCCATGACTGCCTTTGCGGGCTCGATTGGCATTATCGGTATCGCGGCGATCCTGGCGCTCTCCAATGGCGTAAACGGCTACATCAAAAAGGTCGAGGAGGACACGCTCTCGAGCTACCCGCTCACCATCTCCAAGCAGGACTACGACCTGTCGTCCATGATGGGCGGACAGGGGGCCGCGGATGAGGAGGCGTCCAACGGCGAGGATTCGTCCGACGACAGTGCCGGCGGCAAGGCTAAGGGAACCGATAAAATTCCCGTGGTTACGGCCGTAAAGGATATGTTTGCAAGCGTTAAGTCCAACGACATGACGAGCTTTAAGACATGGCTCGATGCCGGTGGCGACGGCATCGATAAAGAGGTCAACGCCATTCAGTACGGCTACGGTGTATCGCCGGTTGTCTATCGTGCCGGCAAGGGCGATGAGAAGCCTGTCCGGCTGGTGCCCAACGCCATGACCGAGGCCATGAGTGGAGGCGCGAGCTCGGCGGCAACGGTGAGCATGGAATCCATGGGAACCTCAGTCTTTAACGAGATGATCGACGACCAGAGCCTGCTCGACAGCCAGTACGATGTCGTCGCCGGTCATTGGCCCACGTCTGCCAACGAAGCCGTGATGGTGCTTTCGAGCCGCGGTACGGTGGGTGACTACACGCTCTATAGCATCGGTGCGCTGGACATCGATGAGCTTAACAATCTGGTTAACAGCGCTATGACGGCTGACGGTGGGGTCGAAGCGCCCGAGACCGGTACCGACTTTACCTACGACGATGCGTTGTCTACCACGTTTAAGGTGCTGTCGCCGGCCGATGCGTATCGCAAAAACGAAGAGACCGGCATGTGGACTGACATGTCTGGCGACGCCGACTTTATGGCAGCCAAGGTTGCCGACGGTATCGACGTGCACATTGTGGGCGTGGTGCGACCCAACGAGACGGCCAACGCGAGCGCGTTGTCCCCGGGCATTGCCTATACGCACGCGCTGACTCGCCAGCTTATGGAGCGCGCCGCCGATTCGCAGATTGTGCGGGAGCAACTCGACCACCCCGAGACGGATGTCTTTACGGGCAAAACCTTCGACGAACTGCAAGGCGAGGCCAAGCAAGGCGTGAATCTGGGCAGCATGTTCAGTGTGGACGAGGCGGCGCTCAAGAGCGCGTTTTCGTTCGATACATCTGCGCTCTCGGGTGCAGCCGGCGGTATGGACCTTTCTGGCATCGATCTGTCGGGGCTGGACATTGACCTTTCGGGCGTTGGCAAGGACATCGACTTCAGCGACATCATGGCAAAAGCGCCAACCCCAGATTTCTCGGGTATCTTTGACGGTCTGGAACTCACGCCCGAGCAAATGCAGCAGGTGGGAACACTAGCCAACCAGCTGTTTGAGGGCATTTTGCAGTCTGATCAGTTTAAGGCGCTGTCGCCCGAAGATCTTAAGGACGCGTCAAAGCTCTCTGCCGCATTCTCGACGTATCTTGAGAGTGATACGGCAGCCCAGCAAATCCTGGCCCAGCTCAAAGCACTCGGCGGCGATGCCCTGGCCGAGCGTCTGCAGCAGGCGATGAGCGACTATGTGCAAAAGCAGCTGGCTCCGTATCTGCAGCAGGCTATGGATCAGGTGATGAAGGCAATCAGCGAGCAGATAGCGTCGACGGTATCATCCCAGCTCAAGGCGGGCGCGGCAGGGCTTATGGACCAGATGGCGACGCAGATGTCTTCGAGTTTTGCCAACCTAGCGAGCGCTATGCGTGTGGATGCGAGCGCCTTTGCCCGCGCCATCCATTTCAACATGGACGCCGAGGACCTGAGTTCGCTCATGATGAGCTATGCCAAGGCGTCGAAGCTCACCTATGATAACAATCTGGCCACACTGGGCTATGCGGACGAGGCCGATCCCATCTCGGTTAAGATTTTCCCGCGCGACTTTGAGGCCAAGGAGCGCGTACTCGATCACATCGATGCGTACAACAAGCAGGTCAAAGCCGCTGGCCACGATGATCGGGCAATTTCGTACACAGACTACATGGGTATCATCATGGGTTCGGTGACCGACATCGTGAACACCATCAGCTTGGTGCTCATCGCATTCGTGAGTATCAGCCTGGTCGTGAGCTCCATCATGATCGGCATCATCACATACATCAGCGTGCTGGAGCGCAAAAAGGAGATTGGCATCCTGCGCGCGATCGGCGCGTCGAAGCGCAACGTGGCCAACGTATTCAATGCCGAGACCTTTATCGAAGGCCTCATCGCCGGCGTCTTTGCCATTATCGTCGTGGTGCTCGTGAGTTTTCCGGTTAATACCTGGGCGCTTGCTGCCAAACAGGTACCCAATCTGATGAGCTTGCCCGTGCGGGATGCGCTGGTGCTCATCGCGATTTCGGTGCTGTTGACGGTCGTTGCCGGCCTGCTGCCTGCCCGCAGCGCATCCAAGAAGGACCCCGTCGAAGCCCTACGCTCCGAATAATGTGACAAAGGGACAGTCCCTTTGTCACATTCGTTGATATGAGAGAAGAGTAGATGATTCTATCGTTGGCCCCTATGGAGGGGATTACCGGGCATGTGTTCCGTCGCGTGCATGCGGAGTGCTTCGGCGCGCTCGATTGCTATTACACGCCGTTTTTGCCGCCGCCGCGGGTGGGAAATCGCTTTGGCGGCAAGGCGTTTAAGGAGATCGATCCTGCCAATAACCAGGGGCTCAACGTAGTGCCTCAGCTGATGTCCAAGAACGCGGACGAGTTTGTGTGGGCGGCACAGGTGCTCGCCGACATGGGCTACCGCGAGGTCAATCTCAACTTGGGTTGCCCTTCGGGAACGGTTGTCGCCAAGGGCAAGGGCTCGGGTTTCTTGCGCAATCTCGACGAGCTCGAGGCGTTCTTAAGCGATGTGTGCGAGCGGTCGCCGTTGCCGGTATCGGTAAAGACCAGGCTGGGGTTGGAACGCGATGACGAGTATGAACGTGTGCTCGATCTGTATTGCCGCATGCCGTTGGCAGAGCTGATTGTGCACCCGCGCGTACAGAAGGACCGTTATACGGGCTCGCCGCGCAAGGAGTTTTACGGCGAGACGCTGGAGCGTGCGCCGTTTCCGGTGGCCTATAACGGCGACATTTTCGATCTTGAGGATATGGACGCGCTGGCGGAGGCCTATCCCGACACGCGCCATGTAATGCTAGGGCGTGGCCTGCTCGCGAACCCCGCGCTGGCTCGCATGGTTAAGGGCGGTCCTGCTGCCACGGCAACCGAACTGCAGCGTTTCCACGACACGCTGTTTGCGGTCTATGCAGAAGAGATTGACGGCAACGCGGTCTTTCGTATGAAGGAGTGGTGGTTCTACGCCAAGTGCGCTTTCGCCGACCCCGCTACCGTTCACAAGCTCGTACGTAAGACCAAAAAGGTCGACGAATACCGCGCCGCCGTCGAGCGGGTCTTTCGCGAGCAGCCACTCGCACCCATAGCTCGCTTCCGCGGCTAGTTAGTCATCGGGGACGTTCTTTAGCGACTAGTCATTTAAGAACGTCCCCGATGACTACCCGCAAAAACTGTACGTCAGCATCCAAAGATGTCGAAAAATGTCGACTTTGGATGCTGGCGTACATGTTTGGGTTCGGAGGGTGACTAGGCAATCATCGCATCGAGTGTGATGAGCTCCCTGAGTCGCTCCGTACGTGTTTGCCCATGGCGCTTCGCTTTTGCATCAAACGCTTCAAGAACCGATTCGCCCACACGTGCCGATAAAACAACGCTCGGCTCATCGGAGATTGGTGGCCTTCCCAACTTGATGGTGCGACCTTTCGGCCACTCATCTTTTTCGTAGGCTTCCGCGGCTTTCTTCAACTCTCCGGGAGCAAACCCCATCATCTTTTCGAGCTGCTTAGCATCCATGGCGCCTCCTATCGATCGACATAATGTCGAGCGCCGGTTCTCGGATTCTCTTTTTGTATACAATTTTGTAGACAAAAATACAAGCAGTTCATCGGGCTAATTAGCTTGTTTTGACCTGCCTGTTCGATAGGAAATGAGCATTGACGGCTTCGATACTCCTTTGCTTTTCAGCCTGGAATTTGGATGCTCATTGAACTTCCGGAGGGGAGCGCTTTATTAAGCTATCGAGATTCTGAGCAGGAGCTCTCACTGGTCTTCGGTAATGGGGCCAGCTTAATTCGCGACACAGTGTGTCGCGAATGGGAGTAGTCGTTAGGTGTCCTTCAATGGCTACTCATATAAGAACGTTCAAGTGTCGGATTTTGTCATTTAGTGTCGCTCTCAGCGACTATTCTGGAGGGTCGTGGTCAAAAAAGGGCAAATATGAGTACTGTTGCCATTATGGTTGCATTTATTTGCTATAAATTGTAGCTCCTGATGAGATTTGTTCCCATTAAGAGCTACTTTTATTGAACATATGAGGAGAAATAACGTCGTCTGCGGACGAGTGGAACGTTGAATAGTTCCTGAAGTGATCAAAATCGCTGCTACTAAACAGGTAGCAGTACTCATATTTGCCCTTTTTTGACCACAGCCCTCTCGGAAACCTTTCCAGAGGCGTCAAACAGCCATAATCCAAAGGTCTCCTCAAACAATTAGCCGGCCAAGAGCGTCCATGACTACCAAAAAGCTGTACGCCAGCATCCAAAGATGGTAGCGCGCAGAGATGTGGTGTAAGAGGCGGGGCATACCCCGCCTCTTCCCTTTCTTGAAAGGGAGGGGACACCGCCTAGAATTCGTCGTTGGAGTAATGAAGGTGACGAATGGAAGGAAAGGCGATGCCCCAAGAAGAGAGTGTACTGCGCCTCGGCCGCGACGAGGCCCTCGAGGCGGCGAGGCTTTGGCAGGAGTGCGGCGACGCGCGCGAGTTCGCGTGCAGGGTGCTGGGCGGCGTGATGAACGCGCTGATGGACTCCGAGGCCCAGCAGATGTGCGGCGCGGGCCGCAACGAGCGCAGCGACGGCAGGGAGAACAGCCGCAACGGCTACCGCCCCAGGTCGCTCAAGACCGCCGTGGGCGACGTGGAGCTCGAGATACCCAAGCTCAGGCACGGCACCTACTACCCCGAGGGCATGCTCGCGCGATGGTCGCGCGTCGAC
>NZ_KN214134.1:595677-633271 GCF_000763055.1 Collinsella sp. 4_8_47FAA
TTCGAGCAGGCCGAGGACTCCGCGCTGGCGTTCACGGCCTTCCCCAGGGCGCACTGGGCCAAGCTCCGCACCAACAACGTCCAGGAGCGCGCCAACCGCGAGATCAAGCGCCGCTACAGGGTCGTGCAGTCCTTCCCCTCGAGGGAGTCGATGCTGCGCCTGACGTGCGCGAGCCTCATGGAGACCGAGGGGCAGTGGTCCCAGCAGCGCGTGTTCTCCGAGGCCTCGGCCGCCGAGGGCTTCGCCGAGCCCGCGGACAGGCCGGCCCCGACAGAGGGGAGGCGCCGCGCGCTCGGGCGGCGCGCCAGGGAGATAGTGGACGAGATAGTCGAGAGGCGCGGTCTCAAGAAGGAGTAACATCGGGACTTGCAGCGACGGACCTCAGGACGCTCTTACACCACGTCTGCGCGCGCCACCCCAAAGATGTCGAAAAATGTCGACTTTGGATGCTGGTGTACATGTTTGGGTCGTATGGGTTGGGGCCCTGGACGGACAGAGCGTGCGTACTAGAGCAGGTTTTCCTGCACCCACGCGATGATGTCGCTCGACTCGTAGAGTGGCTTGCCGTCGATGAACAGGCAGGGAACCTGGCGTTTTCCGCCGACGGCGATAAGCGTTTGCTCGGCATCGGAATCGGTCGAGATATTGCGCTCAGGAATGGTCGCGCCGTTATCGGCCAAAAAGCGCTTGACCTTTATGCAGTACGGGCAGCCGGTCATAACGTAGAGCACGAGCTCGTGATCAGTAGCCATAGGTCTCCAATCGGTTGAGGTTTCGATTGAAATACCCAAAGCAGCCGCGGTCTATGCACGCGTCAACGACGACTCGATGGCCTGGATCAGAAACGCCGTGGCTCCGGTGCCGCAGGGCTTGTCGTAGTAGTCAACAAAGCGCCGGTCGGCAAGATAGCCGTGGGCGAGGCTCAGGTACGCCTCGTTCTGGGGCTCGTGTCCCCAATTAAGGCCAATCCATCGACGGTGCATTGCGACAAGTTTGCGGGCCTCGTTACTCTCTGGGTCGCCAATGCCCATGGCAATCGAGAGCTGGCCCAAAATGGCGCGTTCAAGTTCCTTCATGTCGTTCCATGTCTGAGGATCCATATCCAGTAACGTTTCGTTTGCTGCATCGATAGCCTCATTGCCATAGCGAGCCCGAGCCTCGGCGCCGTAGCGTTCCTCGTTTTCCTGCACGGTGCGCCAGCGCTCCAGTTGCGGCAGGACGGCGCCCATGAGCGAGACGGCTTCGTCGAGCGACATACCTGTGTTTTGTGCTAGCCGTGGGGCACAGTCCTCGATCATTGCCTCCATCGTGGTGTCGTAGGTGTACTGGCCGTGGTCGTAGCACCACTTGCAGTAATGTTCGGTCGTGGCGCCCGTGGCATCGGTGCCGCAGTCGCCGGGCGTGAGTATCATGCCGCAGCTCTGGCAATAGTGCTCGGGCATTTCGAGCAGGTGAGACAGGGGCTCGCCGGTCACAGCGGCAATGAGCTTCATCATGTCGATGCCCGGTGTGACCTCGCCGCGTTCCCAACGGCTGACGGCTTGGCGCGTGACGAAGAGCTTGGCGGCGAGCTGCTCCTGGGTAAGGTGATGGACGCGACGGACAGCGATGAGCTTTTCTGCAAAGGCCATAGCGGCTCCTTTCTGCTGGTTGATGGCTTAAGCATACGCGGCGGCAGGCACCCTTCCAAGCAACCGTTGGTTGCACGACGGGGGACCGTGGCGAAGAATTGCGCGCAATGCCCCACGCCTCCATGCCGTACAATGACCGGCATGGAACCTATCGCACACATACATACCGACCTGCCGCAGAAGTTCGGCATTCCGCGCAACAGCTTTTTGGCGCCCCATCTGCAGGGACGCATCGTTTTTGAGCCGGAATTTGCCTCCAATGCAGCGGTTGAGGGTCTGGACTCCTTCTCTTACCTATGGCTGCTGTGGCGCTTCGAAAACGGAACGCCCGGCGGCACGGCTGAGGACATTGCTGCCGATGCCAAGTCGCAGGACAGGTCCGGCACCAACGCAAAATGGTCGAAAACCGTGCGTCCGCCGCGTCTGGGTGGAGCCGAACGTGTGGGCGTGTTTGCCACGCGCAGTCCGTTTCGCCCTAATCCCATTGGGCTTACCTGCGTCAAGCTCGATCGCGTCGAGCTTACCGACGACGGCCCCATCATCCATGTGCTGGGGGCCGATCTGCGCGACGGCACGCCCATCTACGACATCAAGCCCTACATTCCGTTTGCGGACTGCCACCCGGATGCGACCGGAGGCTGGATCGAGGATGCTCCGTGGCAAGAGCTCGATGTTGAGTTTCCGCAAGCGCTACAGGATATGGTCCCGCCCGCAAAGCTCCCCGGCTTGGTCGAAGTCCTTCGCCAAGACCCACGCCGCGCAGGCAGCAAGCACGAGCCAAACCGCATTTACCACTTGGCTTACGCCGGGCTCGACATATCGTTTACGGTCGATGAAACCCAGCTAACCGTAGTCGCCGTCAACGACGCGCGAGACTAACCAGCCATTCGCCCGCACCCGTCAAATTAAGCGCCAAACCCCGCGCCAAAACCGCCCGTGCTGGTGGACAATAGCGCCTATCGAAACAGTCTACTTTGCACGGGGGTCCAGCATGAAATACGACTTCACTTCAATCATCGACCGCCACGGCATGGACTCCATCGCCGTTGACTCTTGGGGCGAGATCCCCGGTATGGCTCCGAACGCACCCGACGAGGGCTTCGACCGCATCCCCATGTGGGTGGCCGACATGAATTTTGCCACGGTGCCCACGGTCCAGGAACACATCATTCAGCGTGCCCAGCACCCCATGTTTGGCTACTTTAACCCGCGCGCTGAGTACTTCGATCGCATCATCGAATGGCAGAATCGCCGCAATGGCGTCGAAGGTTTGAGCCCTGAACATATCGGCTACGAAAATGGCGTGCTGGGCGGCGTCGTGTCGACGTTGCGCGCGTATGTCCAGCCGGGCGATGCGGTGCTGGTTCACAGCCCCACCTACATTGGCTTTACCAAGTCCATTGAGGCCGCGGGCTATCGTATTGTCCACAGCCCGCTTAAGCTCGACGACCAGGGCGTGTGGCGTATGGACTTTGAGGACATGGAGCACAAGCTCGCCCAAAACCACATCCATGCCGCGGTGTTCTGCTCGCCGCACAATCCCTGCGGCCGCGTATGGGAGCGTGACGAGATCGAGCGCGCCATGGACATCTATCGCCAGCAAGATTGCGTGGTGATCTCGGACGAGATTTGGTCCGATATCATCCTGCCGGGGCACAAGCACATCCCGACGCAGTCGATGAGCGAGGATGCCCGCATGCGCACGGTTGCCCTCTACGCGCCCAGCAAGACGTTCAACCTGGCGGGCCTGGTCGGCAGCTACCACATCATCTATAACGAGACGCTGCGCGACCGCGTGTGCGCCGTGTCCAACAAGACCCACTACAACGAAATGAATGTCCTCTCCATGCATGCGCTTATCGGTGCCTACCAGCCGCAAGGCTACGAGTGGGCGGACGAGCTCAACCAGGTGCTTGCCGGTAATATCGAGTACTTCTGCAATTACGTGGACGAGCATTTTGAGGGCGTGTCCTATTCGCGTCCGCAGGGCACGTACATGGTGTTTCTGGACTGCACCGAGTGGTGCCGCGAACACGGCCGCGATATTCAGTGGCTGCTCGACGAGGGGGCGCGCGTGGGCGTGGGATATCAGGACGGCCGCCCGTTCCACGGGCCCTGCCACATTCGCGTGAATCTGGCGCTGCCGCTTTCGCGCGTAAAGGAAGCGTGCGACCGCCTGGACCGCTACGTTTTTAATGCACGGTAAGTGAGCACTGCATGCGGGGCCTTCTGCCAAGTTGGCTGGAAGGCCCCGCATGGTAAAGCATCTGTAACAATTGGGTGCTCGTGTGGTTTTGTTTGCTATTATCTTTAGCCATTTCAGTCTGTAAACAGGATCGTATGGAGCTCGATGAAAAGACCTCGCCGCTCGGTTGCCATATCGTTGCTTGTTGTGCTTGCAGTAGCGAGCGCCCTTGTCGTAGCGATAGCTGGCTGCTCCGGGTCGAATGACGGAGCCTCGACGTCTGCATTAGAAGGTCTGGACGCCTCGCAAGTCAAAGACGACGACCTTAAGACGCTCAACGTCGGAAGCGACCTCTATCCACCGTTTGTGTATACCGACGAGTACGGCGATATCGTTGGCCTGGATGTCGAGATATTGACCGAGGCTTTGGCTCGCATTGGTTACAAGCCAAAATACCAGCTGATCGACTGGGGAAAGAAGAAGGAGCTGCTGGCGAGCGGCGAACTCGATTGTGTCATGGGCAGCTTTAGTATGACGGGTCGCGAAAACGAATATCGTTGGGCCGGCCCGTACCTTGCGAGCCGCCAGGTGGTCGCGGTCGATCCCCAGAGCGATATCTACACGCTTGCCGATCTTGAGGATAAGATCGTGGCGTTTCAGTCCACCACCAAGCCCGAGGGCATTTTGCTCAATCGCACAAATGAAAGCGTTCCGCAGATCAAGGAACTCTACTGCTTTTCGGACCGTTCATACCTGAACCCGGCGCTCGTCGAGGGCCTGGTCGACGCTATCGCCGCGCATGAGTCCTCGTTCCTCACCTACGAAAAAGACTATGGTGTGACATATCGCATTTTGGATGAGCCGCTGCTAGAGGTCGGTTTGGGCACCGCTTTCGATATCAACGATACGCGTGGCATCGACGTCAAGCTCACTCATGCCTACCAAGAAATGCTTGCCGATGGCACCATGGAACGCCTGGTGTCAAAGTACTTCGATGACCCTTCGCCATTTTTGAATATGGAGGGCCTGTCATGATCGATGCGCCCGACCACGCTGCTCAGGAGCGGGGCAATCGTTCGGCAGGGGCATGGCTCCTTGTCGCTCTGCTGGGGATAGCGCTCTCGGTTGCTGCCGGCATGATGAGCTACGGTTACATGACGGCCCAAGCCGAGCAGCGCTTTGCCGACGTTGTCGATTACGTGGCGACGCAGAGCCTTTCCTACGATGCATTCAACAGCGCCTATACGACCAAAAACCTGATTCGCGTTATGGAGATTGCCGGAGAGGCGGCTCGCGATATGGAGCGCGACGGTTCGGTGGATAACGCCATTCTGGAGCAATATGCCGACCAGTTCAACGTGAGCGCGCTGATCGTGACGGACGCATCGGGCAATTTGGTGTCCGAGTCCTCGACGGGCGATGTGGACTACGGGTCGCTCGCTACGTATCTCAAAGAATCACCCGTGCTTGAGGTGGCAACTCATCCGCTTAAGTCCTATACCGCCCGCATCACGCTTGCGGATGATTCGGTCGCAGACATTGGCTGCGTGACTCGGCAGGATGGCGAGGGCATCGTTATCGCGGTAAGGCATCAGAGCGCGAAGGCGGTTGCAAGCAATACACTCAAACTGCAGAGTTTGCTCGAAGGCTATGAAACCATCGATAGCGGCAATATCGTGATCGAAAGCGACGGCAAGGTCGTTGCGACCAATGCCGTTGAACCCACTGTATTGGGCGTATTCGATCTGCCTGCGACGGACGTCTTCATTGTCGACGGTATTAAGGATCGATGCCTGGCTGGTAAGGTCAGATTGGTTAACGCCGACGGCGAGTGGTATTTGGGCACATTTGGAAAAGCGCACAAATTCTATGTGTACACCTATGCCTCGGCGCAGCGCTACTTTGAGGTCGCCGCGGCTGTTGCCGCCGGCGTGCTGGTGCTCTACAGCGGTGTTGTAGCCACTGTTGTGATGGTGCGTCGCCGCGCCGATCGTCGACGTTTGACGGACTTGCTGCAGCAGGAACGCGACTATGGCGACAAGCTGGCAAAGGCAGCGCGTGAGGCCTCGTCTGCCAACTCGGCAAAGACGGAGTTTTTGCGCCGCATGAGCCACGACCTGCGCACGCCCATCAACGGCATTCGCGGCATGGTCGAGGTCGGCGATGCCAATGCGGACGATCTGCAAAAGCAGACCGAGTGCCGCTCAAAGATCTGGACGGCATCGGGACTGCTGCTCGACCTTGCCAACGAGGCCCTGGATATGAGTCGCTTGGAGAGCGGGCAGGTCGATCTGGAGCTTGTTCCCACAAACTTGGCGACCCTCAACCACGAGGTGCGCGATATTCTGGAGCGCCAGGCCGAGGAGCGTCTGGTGACAATTATCTGCGACCAGCAGACGCTTGATCATCCCTATGCACGGGTGAGCGTGACGCACCTTAAGCGCTTGTTGCTCAATATTGCCGGCAATGCCGTCAAGTACAACCGCCAGGGCGGCTATGTTCGCCTGGTGTGCCGCGAGGTGGAGCCAGCGGATGGCGTCCCCGTCTATGAATACACGGTCGCCGACAACGGTATTGGCATGAGCGAGGAGTTCCAACAGCACCTCTACGAGCCTTTTTGCCGCGAGGAACAACAGGTGGAAGGCGCTTCATCGGGAACTGGCCTGGGCGCGCCTATCGCAAAACAGTTGGTCGAGCTTATGGGCGGAACCATGAGCTTTACGAGTGTCTTGGGGCAGGGGACGACGTTTACCATCCGCCTGCCGTTCGAGAAGTGCGACCGCTCCGAGATTCCTCAGGCAGTTCGCGTAGATGCGGGCGACGGCGATGCGCTCCAGGGCCTGCGCGTTTTGCTCGTAGAGGATAACGATCTGAATGCCGAGATCGCGCAGTTTACGCTCAGCCGTGCCGGTGCCGTCGTGACGCATGCTAAGGATGGCGAGTCTGCCGTCGAGATGTTTGCCGCGAGCGCGCCGTACGAGTACGACGTGGTGTTGATGGACATCATGATGCCCGGTATCGATGGCCTTGAGGCCACGCGTCGAATTCGAGCACTCGATCGCGAGGATGCCGCGACTACGCCGATTATCGCTGTGAGTGCCAACGCCTTTGCCGACGACCGCAGGCTTTCGCGTGAGGCGGGCATGGACGCGCACCTGAGTAAACCCGTGAGCTCGCAGGAACTTGTTGAGGCGCTTGCACACATAGCTGCCGACGCTTTATAAGCATATGGCCCGGTTCCAATGTTGGTTGGACCCGGGCCATATTGCTATTGATGAGGCCTGCTGAGGGACTTACTTTTCCTGAATCTGCTTACCGCAGAGATGCTCGATCGTAATCTCGTAGAGCTGGACGCCCTTGATGTCTTTGGCGATTTCCTCTTCGACTTCCTCGGCGGAAGGGTAGTACTTAAGGGCGAGCTGGCGGACTTTGTCTTCGATAAACGCGGGGGTGTCATTCGCCAGGCGACAGCGGCCAAAGACCACGGTACTCATAACGTAGGGAGCCCAGTCACCGTCCTGGTACCACTCGTTGCCGTAAACGGTAAAGCAGACCTTGTCATCGCGCTTGAGTGCGTCGACCTTGTGGCCAGCTTTGGCGCCATGGAAATAAATCTTGTCGTGCTCGGTGTCAAAGAAGTAGTTGACGGGAATGGCGTACGGGTAGCCGTCGTCGCCGTTGACGGCAAAGACGCCGCGCTTGCAGGTAGCGAGCAGTTCGCGCGCTTCCTCGTCGGTGATGGCGCGTTTCTTTCGACGTAAGGGCCTAAACATCGTTGGCTTCCTTTCTGGTCGTGCGTGGTGGTTGAGCACAAACTATAGCGAAACGGATCCGTTTTTCTTGATGCGGGCGAGTATGTTTTTGAGCTTGTTAAAGTCGAGCGGTTTGGACAGATGAGCGTTCATGCCGGCATCGTGTGCCGCCTGGGCGTCTTCGGCAAAGGCGTTGGCGGTGAGCGCGATGATGGGGATATCGGCTGCATCGACCTTCTCGCTCAGACGAATCGCGCGGGTTGCCTCGTAGCCGTCCATGTCCGGCATCATAATGTCCATCAGGATCGCGTCGAAGCTGCCGGCGGGATGCGATAGGTACAGATCGACGACTTCGTTGCCGTTGGCGGCGCGGGTGACCACGACGCCCTCGGATTCTAACAGCGCCTGGGCAATCTCGGCATTCAATTCGTTGTCTTCGGCGAGCAGCACGTTCATGTTGGCAAGCGAGCAGTCGAGCGCCTTCTCGACCGTATCCGTCCGCGCCTGGGGGTTCTTGTCGATATCGAGCGGAATTTCCACGTAGAACGTGGTGCCCACATGGAGCTCGCTGGTGACTTCGATGGTGCCGCCCATCAGTTCAATAAGCGACTTGACGATTGGCATGCCCATGCCGGTTCCTTGGAACTTGCTGCGCGCATCGTCACCTTCTTGGGCAAACGGCTCATAGATATGCTTTAATAACTTGGGAGTCATACCAATGCCGGTGTCCGAAACGCTAAAGCAAAAGAGAGCGCGCCCGTTATCGAGTGGCTTGGCCTTTGAGCTAAAGGTGACGGAGCCGCCGCGCTTGTTGTACTTAATGCTGTTGTCTAACAGGTTGATCATGATCTGTCGGATATGGGTGGGACTGCCGATCATGTATGGCCCCGTGGCGTACGGCAGACTATTGTCCTGCATTGTGATGCCGTTACTGGACGCGCGGAGCTTGCACAGCACCAGTGTGTCGTCGCAGAGCTCTTTGAGGTTAAAAGGCGCATGCTCCAGTGTTAGCTTGCGGTCTTCGATTTTGCCCATCTCGAGGATGTCGTTGATCAGCGAGAGCAGGTGATTGGCGGCAACGCGCGCCTTGGCACGGCTCTCGCGGGCGACTTGCATGTCGCCTTCCTTCAATTCCTCGATCTCGATAAGGCCCAGGATACCGTTGAGCGGCGTACGGATGTCGTGGCTCATGCGCGTGAGGAATGCCGTCTTAGCGGCGTTGGCAGCATCGGCTTTTTTGCGCTCGGTTCGAGCGCGCACGAGCGCCCAGATGAGCAGGACGATGCCGACCGACAACATACCGATGAGGGTAGCTGCAATGGCGGTGCGGTTGCGATAAAGGAATTGAAGCGTGTTGGATTCCTGGGCCGTGTACGACGTGGAGGAGAAATTGCTTGCGGAGAGCGATTCTCCGGCATTGATGATGCCCTTGTTGATGATTCCCAACAGCTCGGGTTTTCCGCGCGAAATCCAGCACGGAGAGCTCACAGGTGTCAGGAAGCTCGGTCGTCTCGCAGTCCTCGAGATCGTAACGGTCACCGATGGTTTTTACGCGTGAACTAGGAGCGACGATGCAGTGCGCCGTTCCCTTCCTGAGGGCGTCGAACGCTTCATCGTCGGATTGGTATTCGGTTACGGTCGCTGCGGGGAACAGACTTTCAAGTGCATTTTTGTTGACAAACGATGATTTGGTACAGGCGATGTTCTGAAGGTCTTTGTTTAGGTTGCTGCCGGTGTGGATGGCGGTGAGGGATATGGTCCCCAACGATATCGACTGCACAACGCCTGTTTGCTCGGCAAACCAGTAATCTCGGTATACCGGCAGCGCAACGTCTATGCTTTCCTTTGACAGGGCCTTTGACATCATCTTGTAGCTATCAAAGGCGACGGTTTTGACCGTAATGCCAAATTTATCGTGCAGCGTCGTCGCAAGCGATGCGAGCGAGCCTTCTATTTTGCTGCCTTCGTCTTCGTTGCAGTAGGGGAGTTTGCCCGTAATGTAGCCGAGCGTGATGGTGTTGTTGTTCGCCTTGAGCCAGGAACGTTCGGGGCCGTTGAGCGATGATGAACCGCTGTTTTGGGCCGAGTAGTTAGATTTGACTTCGTCGATATAGCGTGGGTTGACGCGGGCGATTGACGTCATGGCGGCATTGATGTCGTTCATCAGGTCGGGGCGGCTTTTGGGGACGGCAAAATAGTAGTCACTCGAGCCAACGTAGAACATGGGGGAGGCATCGGGCGAGGAAATGGTGTCGTTCATGATGACGGCATCGACTTCGTCGTTTGCGAGCGCGTCAAAGAGAACGGAGCCTCCGTCATACTCCCTGTATGTGCAGGTGATTCCTTCGTTGGTGAGCCACTGCTGGCCAACGAAGGTTTGCATAACGTCGGGGTTGTAGCCGATGGTGAGGCCTTGGAGCGCTTGGGGGTCACCCTTGGCCAGATCGTCGCGATCGGGCTTGGCGTAGATGTAGTAGCGCTCGGTGCCCTCGGGGTTCGAGGAAAAGAGCAGCTTTTGGGCGCGTTCCTCGGAGTAGGAGATGTTGGGCATGAGGTCGATCTCGCCTGCCTCGAGCATGTCCATAAGCTCGGTGAAGGTGCCGGAGACGTATTCGTACCGCCAGCCGGGCGTGTAGTACGATAGGGTCTGGAGGTACTCGTAACCCCATCCCGAGAGACGCTCGCCGGGGGTGCCGTCCTGGAAGCCCTCGTTGTTGACGAGCCAACCAACGCGGACCGTCTTGACTGACTGATCGGAGTCGGCGGCAAAGGCGGGGGCGGGCATGATGGTGCTCAGTACGGCAAGCGCGGCAAGCGCGACGGCCAGGGTGCGATATATAACTGAACGAAGGACAACGGCAGCTCTCACATGCAATCCTAACGAATCGAGACATTACCGCATAAGGATACCAGCTCAGCCTGCCCAGTCGGCAGCTGTACCGCTAAACGCTCCCGCCCGGCAGTCATCGGGGACGTTCTTAAACGACTAGTCATTGGGGACGTTCTTGTTTGACTAGTCATTTAAGAACGTCCCCAATGACTAGTTCCCAATGACTAGTTTCGTTTGCGGGGGAGGCGTGGGACAATACCGAGCGAACGTGATTGGGCGTCTGGGAAAAGGGGTCGCGATGAACAAGTTGAGGACGCTTGCCGACGTGTTGCGCCAGGCTGGCTTTGCGCGCATCACGGGCCTGTTTCTTATCTTCTATCTGCTGTGCTCGACGGCCGTTTGGCTGTCCGAGCCCACGACCCTCACGTTTGGCGATGGCCTGTGGTTTAGCTTTGAGACGGTCTCGACCATCGGCTTTGGCGACATTCCGGCCGAGACACCGGTTGCCCGTGCCATTACCGTCGTCCTGAGCGTTATCAGCATCTTCTACATCGCCATGCTCACGGGCGTGGCGGTGAACTACTGCAATACGCTAATCAAGATGCGTCAAAAGGACACCATGGCGCGCTTTATGGATGATCTGGAGCATTTGGAAGAGCTCGATCGCGACGAGCTCGCCGATCTTTCGCGCCGCGTGCGCGAGTATCGTCGACGCCAACGCTAAGACGAACGTCGTGCGCCACAACAGGGAGACAAATATGAACATCACCGTGTACCTGGGTGCCAACACTGGCAATGACCCGGCATTTCTGCCCGCGGTGCAGGAGCTGGGCAACTGGATTGGCGCCAATGGACACGCGCTGGTATACGGCGGGTCCAAATCGGGCCTGATGGGCGCGCTCGCCGATAGCGTGCTCGATGCTGGCGGTCATGTGACGGGTGTGGAGCCGAGCTTTTTTATCGAGGCCGAGTTTCAACATGACGGTATCGACGACCTCATCGTGACGAGTGATATGGCCGAGCGCAAAGCCAAGATGATTGAGCTCGGCGATGCGTTCATCGCATTTCCGGGCGGCACGGGCACGCTCGAGGAGATTGCCGAGGTCATGTCCGCCGTGTCGTTGGGGCATCTGAGTGCGCCGTGCATTCTGTACAACCTGGACGGTTACTACAACGACCTCAAAGCGCTGCTCGGGCACATGATTGATAAAGGGCTATCGAGCCCACGGCGTCAGCAGGGCATCTACTTTGCCGACGATTTGCGCGAGATTGCCTCGATTATCAACGGATAAGTCTTGAGCCTGCCCCACCATGACTCCCAATGGTGCCGTTTGCGGCGCAGATGGTTGGCTCGTTCGAGCAACGCTCGCTCTACAATAAAACGTATCTATGTCGACTTTAACCGCGGGAGGACCCGATGGATAACCTTGCCAAACCCACAAACCGCGCGCTGTTTTTGGTCAGCGTTGCCGTGACCGGTGCACTCGCGGGTGCCGCAGTCTGGCTATTCTTCTTTGCGATGGAGCACGGCATTGATTATTTGTGGACCGAGGTCCCGCATAAGCTGGGTGTCTCTTCGCCCGAACTCGCCAGCGGCCCGTTTGGCTTTTTGCCGTACCCGTTTTTCGTTTGCCTGTTGGGCGGCTTGGTGATTGGCCTGTACGAAAAGATGACGGGCACCAAGACCGATGACCTCAACCAGGTGATGGCTAAGGTTAAGCAAGACGGGCGCTATCCGTACGACAACCTGGGCAAGCTTTCGCTCGCGGCATTGCTGCCGCTGCTGTTTGGCGGAAGCATTGGACCGGAGGCCGGCCTGACCGGCGTTATCGCTGGTCTGTGCAGCTGGGTCGGCGACCGCATGCGTCGCTTTGGCGCCGAGTTTAGGGAGCTTACGCTGCTGGGCACCCAGGCTGCCCTGACGGCGCTCTTTACCGCGCCCGTCTTTGGTTTTGTGGCACCGCTCGCTGGTAGCGCCGACGGACAGGGCGAAGACGCCGACGATGAGTCCGTGTCCGACGAGGTCACCATCAAGCTGCCCAAGGCGCAAAAGACCGTGGTCTACGGCATTGCGATTGCCGGCGGTCTGGGCACCTACCTGCTGCTTGGCCAGCTTGTGGGCGGCGGCATGGGTATGCCGAGGTTCGAGTCCGCCGAGGTGGGCAACCTGGAGCTTACCTGGCTCATTCCTCTGTCGCTGATCGGAACAATCTGCGGCTGGCTGTACTTTGTCTCTGAGCACGCGAGTGAAGTGCTTGCCCACGCAATAGGGGAGCACCCCATCGCTAAGGCCATGCTGGCCGGTCTGGTACTTGCCGCCTGCGGTACGGCTCTGCCCTTCACCATGTTTGCCGGCGAGACGCAGGCCGACGTGCTCATGGAAACCTATCTGACCATTCCCGCCGGCGTGCTTATTGTGACCGGTCTTGTTAAGGCCATGCTGACGCCCGCCCTCATCAACCTTGGTTGGCGTGGCGGCCACTTCTTCCCGGTTATCTTCTCGGGTGTGAGCCTGGGCTATGGCCTTGCCATCCTCACCGGCGCCGATCCGGTCTTTTGCGTCGCTGTCTGCACGGCATCGACGATGGGCGCCGTCATGCGCCAGCCCGTCATGGTCGTGGGCCTGCTGCTCATGTGCTTCTCACTCAAGGGTATCGTCTGCATGATCATCGCCGCAGCCATTGCCGCCGGTATCCCACTGCCCAAGCCGCTGCGCAAGTAGTACGGTGGCGTACGCCGGGGATATGCCATTTGTCACGGATTTGCGGGGGGCGATCGCGTCCTTCGTGGATTGAGGCTCGCGTGGCTACAGATCGCGTACTCGATAAACCTTGGTGCTGACGGTGCAGCTGATTACACATAGCGCGAGGGCCAGCACGGCAATTCCTGCGCACAGACAGCCCAGAACGGCAGGATCGGGATTCGCTCCGGCAATCGACATGAGCCAGTTGCTGATGGGGTTGGAGGAACTCAGCATTGCCATGGTGCCGCAGCCAAACAGGGCAAACAGGCCAAGGGATAGGCGCAGCGCCTCCATGTGTCCAAATCGGAAGAACAGCGGCTGTGTCAAGAATACCATCATGAGGGAGATGAGCATCGATGCTGCCGGGGCTATTGCGATCTCAAAGACGATCTGTCCCGTCAACGGGACACCTACGCTGTTGAAGAGCGGGAAGGAGACGATGTTCAGAAGCGTAGCCGCGCATGCCATGACGACCGAGAAGACAACGATGCACAGGTAGCGTGCGCAAATAATGTCTTTGCGCGAGAAGGGCAACGTTGCTCGATAACGTTCCCAGCCGTTTTGGTTATCGTAGCCAGCTAGCGAGTTCATGATTATGATGGGCGACATTGCGCTGACCGCACAGGCGCCGGCGCTCATGCCGGAATCGCCGTCTGTCGCGTTGGCAAGGGTCAATACGACGAATATGAACAGGCCGACGCCCGCGATGCTCGGGGCGAGCGTGCGAACGATGGCGGTCTCGGACATAAAGGCGCGTTTCATTTCGAAGCCCCTTTCAGCGTGAGGCGTAGATAGTCGTCAATGGTTGCCCGATCGCAGGGAATCTCGGGGAAGGCCTCGAGCGTTTCGCGACGGTTGGGCACGAGCACGTCCACGCTATAGGCGTGGTGGGCGGCACGGGCGCCTTCGACGCAAGCCATAAGCTCGGCGGCCTGCACTTGGGTGCAGTGGGCGATGCCAGCGCGGTCGGTAATGTCCTCGCGCGGCAGGTCAAACACAATCGAGCCGTTATCGATGCAGATGACGCGGTCGGCAGCGCGATCGAGGTCAGACGTAATGTGGCTCGAGAGCAGCACGCTGCGCTGACCGTCGGAAACAAAGGCAAGCAGCTCATCGAGCAGTTCCTCGCGTGCCATGGGATCGAGGCCCGCGGTGGCTTCGTCCAAAACGAGCAGCTTGGCATTGTGGCTGAGCGCGCAGGCGAGCTGCAGCTTCATACCCATGCCGCGGGAGAGGTCCTTGACCTTTGTCTTGGGATCGAGGCCAAATCGGTTGATGAATCCGGCGAACGTTTCGCGGTCCCACGTGGGGTACGCCGGGCCTACGAGCGCCTCGATCTGGCCCACCTTGAGCGTGGAGGGGAAAGGGCACGTGTCCAGGACAAGACCGACGCGGGAGCGTAGATGGCGTTGCGACCCATCGGGCGCGTCGGTGCCACAGCGCTGCCCAAACAGGTACACCTCGCCGGCATCGAGTTTGATAAGCCCGAGCGCGGCTCGAATCGTCGTAGTTTTGCCGGCACCGTTGGCACCAACAAAGCCGACGATCTGGCCGGGTTCCACGGCAAGCGTGACGCCGCGCAGCGAAAAGCGGTCGCTTACAGTGCGTGAGATGCCTTTGAGTTCTAGCAAGTTTTGCATGGTATAGCCTTTCTTGCAGATGGCTACTGCATGGTTTCGGGGGCTACGAGATCGAGCATCCCGTGCAGCTTGTCGCGCGTGACGCCCAGGGTTTCGGCTTGGCTTGCCGCTTTCGCAAGCAGCTCTTCGATATGGCAGAGCTGGTTTTCACGCAAGAGCTCCTGGTTGCCCTCGGCGACAAAACAGCCCTTGCCCTGCACGGTGCAGATAAACCCGAGCTGCTCCAGGTCGGCGTAGGCGCGCTTGGTGGTGATGACGCTCACGCCAAGATCGCTCGCGAGCGCACGGATGCTGGGGAGTTTGGCTCCCGCAGCGAGCGTGCCCGAAAGGATCTGAGCTTTGACCTGCGAGGATATCTGTTCGTAGATGGGCTTGTCGCTCGAATTGGATAGGATGATGTCCACAGCGGCTCCTTAGCTGTTGGGCTACACGTGTATATAACCGGTAAGCACAGTATATATACACTATGCACAGTTATGCAAGAGGTAAATACGGATTGGGCCGGTTGCCCAGGCCCCAACTGATGAATTTGTCCTGATAGGCGCTCTAAAACGGAATTTCGCGGCTACAATAGTGCGGTTACAACGACGTAATGCACTCAATGCAAGAAAGGATCCGCATGGCAAGCCTGTCGGATGAAATCTCGTCGCGCCGCACATTCGCGATCATCAGCCACCCGGACGCCGGTAAGACCACACTTACCGAGAAGCTGCTGCTCTATACCGGCAGCATTCAGACCGCCGGCTCGGTCAAGGGCAAGAGCTCGGCCAAGCATGCCGTCTCGGACTGGATGGACATCGAGAAGGAGCGCGGTATCTCCGTTACCTCCTCGGTGCTGCAGTTCACCTACAACGGCGCCTGCGTCAACATCCTCGATACACCCGGTCACCAGGATTTCTCGGAGGATACCTACCGTACCCTTATGGCCGCTGACGCCGCGGTCATGGTCATCGACGGCGCTAAGGGCGTCGAGGCCCAGACCAAAAAGCTCTTTAAGGTCTGTACGCTGCGCCACATTCCCATCTTCACCTTTGTGAACAAGCTCGACCACGAGGCTCGCGATCCGTTTGAGCTCATGGAAGAGATCGAGAACGTCCTGGGTATCAATACGTATCCCATGAACTGGCCGATCGGCAGCGGCCGCAATTTCCGCGGCGTGTTCGATCGTCAGACCCGTCGCGTTATCGCCTTTGAGGGCGACGGCCACGCCAACGCCACCAAGAAGGTCGCCGAGGTCGAGGCCGAGCTGGGCGATCCTTCCATGGACGAGCTTATCGGCGAGGAAAACCATAAGAACCTAATGGACGATATCGAGCTGCTCGATGGTGCCGGCGACGAGCTCGACTTGGATGCCGTGGCCTGCGGCAAGCTGAGCCCGGCGTTCTTTGGCTCGGCGCTCACCAACTTTGGCGTGGAGCCCTTCCTCAAGGAGTTCCTGCGCCTGGCCCCGACGCCGCGTGCCTATACCGATACGCTCACCGGCGAGCCGGTCGATCCCTGCCGCGACGACTTTAGCGGCTTTGTGTTTAAGATCCAGGCCAACATGGACAAGAACCACCGTGACCGCATCGCCTTTGTGCGCATTTGCTCGGGTAAGTTCGAGCGCGGCATGGATGCCTTCCACGTGCAGGGCAACCGCAAACTCAAGCTTGCCACGGGCACGTCGATGATGGCCGATGACCGCGCCATCGTGGACGAGGCGTATGCGGGCGATATCGTGGGCCTGTTCGACCCGGGTATCTTTAGTATCGGCGACACCGTGTGCTCCGGCAAGCGCCACGTGCAGTATCCGCAGATCCCGACGTTTGCCCCCGAGATGTTCGCTCGCATTACGCAGGTCGACACGCTCAAGCGCAAGCAGTTCGTCAAGGGTATGGAGGAGCTTGCCCAAGAGGGTGCCATCCAGATTTTCCGCGAGCTGGGTGCCGGCATGGAGAGCGTCATCGTGGGCGTGGTCGGCGTGCTGCAGTTTGAGGTACTCGAGCGCCGCCTCAAGGCCGAGTACCGTGTTGAGGTTCGTCGCCAGCCGCTGCCCTATACGGACATCCGCTGGATCCAGAACGACCCCGATACCATCGATATCCCGGGCCTTTCGCTCACGCGCGACACGCTGCGCGTCGAGGACATGCGCGGCGGCAAGCTGCTGCTGTTCACGAGCCCGTGGAACGTGGATTGGGCAACCGACCACAACCCCGACCTTATCCTGTCGGAGTTTGGCAACGTGGCCTTTTAACGCATCGGCGCGGTGGCCCTGCGGGGCTGCCGCGCCGTTTGCTTGCCTGATGCCGTGTGAGCGGCTATCATACCCACCGTCGTCTCAAGACCGAGACGTCCGAGCAGTTCGGGTCCGATATCCTGCTCGTTAAACCTAAAACCAAAGGAGTACATAATGATCAAGAAGGTCATGGAGGACTACAAGGTCCTGTTGCGGAGCATTCCCGCGGCAACGGTTTCGCTGTTTTTCGTGAGCGTCATCATGATGAACCTGCTGGCCAACAAAGAGCTCATTAGCCTGCCGTATCTGGCACTCGATTGCGGCTTTGTGGTGAGCTGGGTTTCGTTTTTGTGCCAGGACATGATCTGCAAGCGCTTTGGTGCCAAGGCATCCATCAAAATCTCTATCCTCGCGCTGCTGGTCAACCTTGCCGTGAGCCTGTGCTTTTGGGCATGCTCGCTCACGCCCGGCATGTGGGGCGCCTACTACGACACGGGTATGATCGAGGTCAACACCGCCCTTAACGCCACCATCGGCGGCACCTGGTACGTGGTGCTGGGCTCTTCGCTGGCAATGCTCGTCTCTGCCGTGGTTAACTCCACGCTCAACCAGTCGCTCGGTCGTATGCTCAAAAAGAATAACTTTGCGAGCTTTGCCTTTCGCTCCTATGTGTCCACGGGTGTTGGCCAGTTTATCGACAACCTGGTCTTTGCCATTGTGGTGAGCCATACGTTCTTTGGTTGGACCTGGGTGCAGGTCCTTATGTGCTCGCTGACCGGCGCTGTCGCCGAGCTGCTGTGCGAGGTCTTCCTGAGCCCCGTGGGCTACAAGGTCGTGCGCGGTTGGGAGCGTGAGAATGTGGGCTCCGAGTACCTCGAGCGCCACGCAACCGCCTAAGGAGCAAGTATGCGGGTTTTGATCACGGGCGCTTCGGGCGGTATCGGAACCGCGTGCGTGCAGCGATTTTTGGACGAGGGTCACGAGGTCGTAGGCTTTGATTTGCTGTCGCCGGCGATCGAACACGAGCGCTACCGCCATCTGGTCGTTGACGTCCGCGAGCCGGGCTCGTTTCCAGGCGACCTTGAACCCCAGGTAATCGTGAACGTTGCCGGTACGCAGGATTCCGCCGACGACATCGCCGCCAACCTGTGCGGCACCATCAACGTGACCGAGCGCTATGCCTTTGTGGGGGAGGGGCTTGCCGCCAAGCCGGCGCCGGCTATCAAATCCGTGGTCAATGTGGGGTCGGCGAGTGGGCATACGGGATCGGAGTTTCCCGCCTATGCCGCCAGCAAGGGCGGCGTTATCGCCTACACCAAGAACCTTGCAAACCGTCTAGCGCCGCAGGCCATCGCCAACAGTGTGGACCCGGGTGGCGTTATCACGCCGCTCAACCGTTGCGTGATGGAAGACGAACACCTGTGGAACCAGATTATGGAGCTCACGCCGCTTAAACGCTGGGCCACCGCCCAAGAGATCGCCGAGTGGATTTACTTTGTGGGCGTGACCAACCGGTTTATGACCGGACAGAGCCTGTTGATCGATGGCGGCGAGGCCGGCCGCACGCAATTTATTTGGCCCGAGTAGGAAACGCGCCCGATGGAAAGCCGTCGGGCGCGTTTTTGATGTATCGATTTTTAGCCGAGGCAAGTCCAGTTGACGGGGGTCGAGCCGTGCTGTTCGAGTAGCCGATTGGCTGCCGAGAAGGGGCGTGATCCCATAAAGGCGGGGAGTTCTGCCGTGGCACGGTTGGCCGAAAGCGGCGAGGGGTGCGTGGAGGCCAGACAGAACTTGTCGGTTGCCTTGCCCGCGCCAGTTGCGACGAGCTTACCTTCGACCATCTGCTGGGCAAAGCGGCCCCATGCCAAAAAGACTACCGACTGGGGCAGCTGGCAACAGCGTTCGATAACGTAGTCGGTGAGCGTGCTCCAGCCCAGTTTGGCGTGCGAGTTGGCGGCATGCTCGCGCACGGTGAGCGTAGTGTTAAGGAGTAGGATGCCCTGTTGTGCCCATGGGGTTAGGTCTCCCGTGGCGGGAATGGGGCAGCCCAGATCGGCATTGAGTTCCTTGTAGATGTTGCGCAGGCTCGGCGGCAACTTGGTTTGCGTCGCGGGGACCGAGAACGACAGCCCCATTGCCTGGTTGGGCCCGTGATAAGGGTCTTGACCCAAGATGACAACTTTGACCTGGTCGGCCGGCGTGTAAGCGAGGGCATTGAGGATGTCGTCTTGTGCCGGGTAGATGGTCTGCTCGGTACGCAAAAGGGCGATGCGCTCGAGCAGCTGGTTCGTAGTGTCACGTACCGGCTGCGGCGCATCGCCCAGCCAAGTTGTTATGTTGCGGTCGCGAGTTGCGGTGTCCATGGGACTCCTTTATGGCAGATGCTCTGTTGGCATCTATTGTAAAGGCGTCCGGAGACCTTTGTGTCGCGGCTGCATAAGGAGTGGGATCTATGAGACGTGCTCGGGCGCTCCTGCCATGCGAGCTTGTCCATGTGCGCGGAGGCGCGGAAGCTCGACGGTTGCCACCATGACGCCGGTGAGGATGAGGGCGGCGCCAAAGAAGGCGATGGGGCTCAGGACCTCGCCGACCAGGAAGAACGAAAAGACAGCGGAGCAGACCGGCTCAAGCGAGAAGGCGAAGCCGGTGGTCTCGGCGGGTACGTGGGGCTGCACGAGCGTCTGGGTGATAAAGCCGTAGGCAGAGCAGATGAGTGCGAGGGCAACGACAACGACGATCTCGCTGGGCGTGCTGGGAAGCGTGAAGCCGCCAAAGACGCAAGCGGCAATGCCCGAGAACAGGCCGCCAAAGCCCAGCTGCCAAACGCCCAGAGCAAGCGGATCGACTTCTTCGACAAAGCGCTTGGCGACAATGATGTGCCCGGCATAGACAAAGGCGGAGAGCAGCATGATGAGTGCGCCCGGGTTCAGGCTGGTGAAGTCGGCGCCCGAGAGCAGCAACATACCGCAGGTGACGATGGCGGTGCCGACGAGCACTTTGCGCTCGGGGGCGCGGCGCAGCAGGGCGGCATTGGCAAACGGCACGATCACGACCGTCAGGCTCTGCAAAAAGCCGGCGGTGGAGGCGGAGGTGAGGCTAGAGCCTAAGCACATGCAGGTGAGCTCGATTGCCATGATGGCGCCGATGATGGCGGCGCGGACCATAAGGTCGCGGTTGATACGGAACGCGCGCTTGTGGAAGAGCAGCAGGCAGGCCACAAAGGCGATGATGCAGCGTAGCGCGACGATGCTCGTGGCGTTCATGCTGTCCATGCCGATCTTCATAAGGGGGTACGAAAAGCCCCATGCGACGGGAACGGAAAATGAGAGCGCGATTGCTTTTTTGCGATCCATGGGGCTCCTTTTGTTACAGAACGGTTTCGTAAAAAGGATTCTGCTCCCAGATTTGGATGTAGTAAAGCGAATGTATCTTCAGTATGATTAAGAAACGCTAAAGTAGATGCGAAAAGCCCTGGCAAAACGTTTTACGTCTACATCGATGTGGAGGCACGATGGCATCGCGGTATCAGATTGTTTGTATGGTGGTCGATTGCGGCAGTCTTAAGGGTGCGGCGGACGAGCTGGGCTATACGCAAAGTGCGGTGAGCCAGGCCGTCAAGGCGCTCGAGCGCGAGCTGGGCACCACACTTATCGAGCGCGGTAAGCAGGGCGTTTCGCTTACGCGCGACGGTAAACAATATCTGCCGTACCTGCGCCAGATTGTGACCGCCGAGGCCGAGCTCGAGGGCAAGCGCCAGGAGCTGCTGGGGCTTTCGTCGACAGATATTCGCATCGCGACGTTTACCAACGTGAGTCGTACCGTGCTGCCGCGTGTAATCCGCGACTTTGGAGCGCTGCATCCGGGTGTGCACTTTACCCTCAAGCAGGGCGATTACACGCGCAACGCCCAGTGGGTGCACGATGGCGTGGTTGACTTTTGCTTTACGGCGCGCGGATTTACCGCTGGGCTCGAGAAGCGCGTGGTCTATCACGACGAGTTGGTGGCATTGTTGCCGGCCGCGCATTCGCTGGCGGCAAAGGAAAAGGTGACGCTCGCCGACCTGGCGTCCGAGCCGTTTGTGCTGCTGGATGAGGGCGAACAGAGTCTGGTGCTCGATGCATTCGCGGCGCATGGACTGTCGCCGCACGTGACGAGTGAGGTGACCGACGACTACACCATCATGGCGATGGTGGAGGAGGGCCTAGGCGTGAGCATGCTATATCGCCGTACCGTTGAGGGCGTGCGGGCCGATATTCGCGTGCGGCCCATCGTGCACGCTCCTTCGCGCGACGTGGTGGCAGCCTGGCGCAGCTGGGACACCATGCCCATCGCCACCAGGCGCTTTATCGACTATATGAGCTCGCATATTGTCAATTAATGACTGGCGTGGCGTTGAGTGCGGTGTTTAGCGGGCTGTCGCTTTGGCTTTGGTGGCGCGATAGGTGCGTGCCGGGTGGCAGAGTAGCACCGCCACGACCATAAAGAACGCCGTGGTGCCCAGGCTGATGGGGTAGACCATCATGATGTTCGCAAAGGTGCGGAAGTGCGGGAACACGCAGAAAACCCAATAGAAGCGGATGCCGCAGACGCAGATCATGGTGATGAGGGCGGGCGTGAGCGAGATACCAAAGCCGCGCAGGTAGCCTGACATGTTTTCGTAGAACATGCTAAAGGCGTACGCCGGGAAGATCGAACATACGCGGATATAGCCGATCGAGACGATGTTGGGATCGCTGTTGAACAGCGACAAGATCTCGCGCCCCAGGCCAACAATAACGATAATTGTGGTGAGCGCGACGATACCGCCTTCGACTAGGCAGACCTTGAGCGTCTTGGTGCAACGGTCGATCTGGCGGGCACCGTGGTTTTGTCCCACAAAGGTGGTGCAAGCCTGGCTAAAGCTGTTGAGCAGGTTGTAGCATACGTACTCCAAGCTCATAGCGGCGCTCGATGCCGCCATGACCTCGGTGCCCAGGCTGTTGATGGCAGACTGGATGATGATGTTGGCGACGGCAAAGACGGCGCTTTGGATGCCGGCGGGCAGGCCGATCTTGACGATGCGCTTGAGGGCGACGGGGTCGATAGCCAAATCGCGCGGGGTGACGCGGACGACGGAGTCGGTCTTGAGCAGGCGGATAAAAAGCGTAGCGGCGCTGACGGTGTAGGCGATGGCGGTGGCGATGGCGACGCCCGCGACGCCCCAGTGGAGCACGGGGACAAAGATGAGGTCCAGGCCAATGTTGAGGACGGTGGACACGGCAAGCGCCTGCAGCGGCATGCGGGTGATGCCGACGGAGCGGAAGATCGCGGCCTCAAAGTTGTAGAGCAAAATCGAGGGCAGGCTGAGCAAAAAGACGCGCAGGTAGAGCGAGGCGAGCGGCATGGTTTCGGCGGGAACGTTGAGCGCAGCGAGCATGGGTTCGGCAAAGATCTCGCCCAGTGCGATGACGACAAAGCCCACGAGCGCCATTAAAATCGAGGTATGGACGGCGCGTTTGACCATGTTCTGATCGTTGCGGCCGATAGCGTTGGCGATGACCACGTTGGAGCCAAGCGACATGCCAATAAACAGGTTGAGCATAAGACTGGTAAGCGGAACATTGGAGCCAACCGCCGCCATGGCGAGGGTTCCCTGGTCGCCCGAGAAGTTACCGATGATGACCGTGGCGATGAGGTTCGACAGCTGCTCCAAGATGCTCGTGGCGGCCACGGGGAAGGCGAACAGGGGAATATTGCGCCACAACGAGCCGGTGGTCATGTCAATGTGCTTAGATACGGTGTCAGCCATGCGCTCTCAATCTCTAATATGCTCTTTCGTGCTTATTTGCGCAGATGATTATACTCCTAATCGACTAGTCGTTGGGGACGTTCTTATAGTCATTGGGGACGTTCTTAAACGACTAGTCATTAAGAACGTCCCCAATGACTAGGTGGGGAAGGCGTGCGACAATGGTGGGTGTTGTGTTGTTCGCGCTAAGGAGTTGCCATGTTGTTGTGTCCCGTTTGCCATGAACCGTTGGTGGATGACGAACGCGGTGCTGCATGCGCGGGCGGACACCGGTTTGACCGTGCTCGCGAGGGCTATCTATATCTGCTGCGCTCGTCCAAGAGCGGCGACTCCATGGGCGATCCCAAGTCGCAGGCACGCAGCCGTCGCGACTTTCTGAACCGCGGTTACTATGCGCCGTTGCGTGATGCGATGGTCGAGCTGGTGCGCGAACGAGCTCAGCGGTGCGCGGCTACGTCGGACAAGCCGCTGGCCTTGCTCGATATTTGCTGCGGCGAGGGCTACTACACCAGTGCCATGGGCGCGGTGCCGGGCGTGGATGCTTACGGTTTCGACTTGGGCAAGGAGATGGTACGCCTTGCCGCCAAGCGCGGCGATGCGACCTACTTCGTGGCCAACATGAAGGATATCCCCGTGGCCGATGGCGCCTTCAATATGGTGACCGAGCTCTTCGCTCCCTTTAACGAGCGTGAGTTTGCCCGCGTGCTGGCGCCCGAGGGCTCGCTCTACACCGTGGTGCCGGGTGCCCGTCATCTCTTTGGGCTTAAAGAGGTGCTCTACGACATACCGTACCTTAACGATGAGAAGCTGCCGAAGACCACCGAGCTCGAGTTGGTCGGAACGCAGCGGGTGTCTTCAAATATTACGCTTCAGACCCAGGCCGACATCGAGGCGGTGTTTCAGATGACGCCGTACTACTACCGCACGCGCCCTGCCGACAAAGAACGCCTGGCAAACCTCGACACCCTTCAAACCGACATCGACTTCATCATCGCCGAGTACCGCCACGGCTAACAGCCTACCAAAAAGGGACAGGTTTGTTTTGGCAGGTTTTATCTGGGCAAACGTAAAGGGCCGACCGCGTTGCTACGCGATCGGCCCTTTTTATCTGCTTGATAGTAGGGATTATGGGAGACGGGTGCCTACAGGCGGTCCTTGTTCTCGGCCTTAACTTCGTGTGCCTGCTGAACAAAGAACAGGTCGTAGACCACGATGACAAAGGCGCCATAGTTGATGACGTCGCCGCCAAACGCGGGAAGCGTGAGCACGGCCTGCGCAATCGTGGCGATTGCGGCAACGATGCCGAGCTTAAACGCGCCATCCACCTGCGAAGGCTTGTTGGCGCCCTTGATGCCCGCAACGCCCGCGGCAAGATCGATGAGGCCCTTGGCGATAACCACGGCTGCGGCGAGCATGGCATTCGATCCGTAGGTGGACTCGAGCTTGCCGGTCGCGATGCCGGCGATTCCAATGACGAGGCTGGCGATGCCCAGAACAAAATAAATCAGGGCAAGGATTTTGAGTGTCTTGCGAGCAGCGCTCATAGCTGGTCCTTTCGATGCGGGCGCGGAGAATCTGTCGCGCCCAGGTTACGGCACATATCGTGAAGCACATTGTAGTTCAACGGGACGATGCATGCGTTTGAAAGCGTCTCTTGCCTGTACGGTCCAACCTTTCAAAAAGGAAAGCTGGACGTAAGCCAAATCGATGGCAGCTCATGTGCGGCGCTGCGATGATGAGGCCGTAACAAGGAGCTGGTCTCAAGGAGGAGCCATGATGTACGGAGCAGGGCAAGTGCGTGAGCCGCGGTCGTTAGGAAGGCGCATGGGCGATTCCGTGATCGCAGCCGTGTGCACGGGATTGATGGCGGTACTTTGCATTGCGATGCTGTGGGCCATGTCGCATGTGGGACAATAGCGGACGGTTGGGTGCCGACATAAACGGCACTTACGTATTTGTTTTGCTTGTTAAGGAGTGTCCATGGGCGTCGTCGATCCCTTTTCTGTTGCTCGGGCCGCGGGGCTTGAGCTGACCGGGAAGTCCGAGGGACTCACGCTCACCGACGGCACGATGGAGCTGCGTGCCGATTTTACCCGCATGCTTCCGCGGCTCAAGCAGGGCCGTCTGCAGCAAGAGCTGCTGGTGAAGGCTGCGCGCGTAAAAGGCATCGAGCGCCCATGGGCGATTGATGCCACGGCAGGCTTTGGCGAGGATTCGCTGCTGTTGGCGGCCGCGGGCTTTACCGTCGATCTGTATGAGCAGGATTGCGTGATCGCGGCGCTCCTCAAGGATGCCTTGGACCGCGCGGCAGATGATCCGGCGCTTGCGGTTGCCGTGTCGCGCATGCGCCTTCATGCGGGCGAGGACAGCATTGCCGGTCTTCGCCATGTGGCTGAGTTGATCGGGCGGGGCGAGTTTGCCGCCCCCGACGTGGTGTATCTGGACCCCATGTTTCCCGAGCGCACCAAAAGCGCGGCGGTGAAAAAGAAGTTCCAACTCTTGCATCATCTGGAACAGCCGTGCGCCGATGAAGAGGCGCTGGTCGAAGCCGCGCTTGCGGTGCACCCGCGCAAGGTCGTTATCAAGCGACCGGTGAAGGGGCCTCTGCTTGCCGGCGTTAAGCCGAGCTATCAACTTGCGGGCAAGGCCGTTCGTTACGATGTTTTGGTGCCGCCGCGTCCGTAGCTTGCGTACGATGGCTGGCACTCCGTCAGTGCCGTGCCGATGCGGCGCCTATTTCCAAGGGTGCGACGTCAGGTGCCATCCGCCGCAGTATTCGCATTTGTAGCAGGCCAAACCGCGCCGCCCGCGGTTTTCGCAGTCGGCCATAACGGCCTCGGCCTCGGCGCGCGTGTCGTAACGGTTTTTGCGTTCGCACGACTTGTAGCGCCAGGCCTCATCGCGCTCGGCGTCCAGGGCGTCGCGGCGCTCGTCTTCGCGCGCAAACAGGTCGCTCATATCGCCGCCCGTGGCAGCGCCCAAAAAACTCGCTTTTGGCCTTTGACCAGGCGGCTCGCTTTTTGCTCCCCATCTGCTTCGTGTCCCTCTCCAAACGCTGGTATCATTGCCCAATCAAAGTGATACCAATAAACGTGAGGTCGCCGCGTGATGATCAGAAAAACCCTCGATACCGACATTCCCGCCGTCATGGCTATCTATGACGCGGCCCGCGCCTTTATGCGCGCGCATGGCAACGCCACGCAGTGGCCCGAGGGCACGCCTTCGGCCGAGCAGCTGGCTGCCGATATCGTTGCCGGTGGCAGCTATGTGTGCGAAGTCGACGGCCGCGTGGTGGCGACGTTTGCCTTTTTGCCGGGCCCGGACGAGTGCTATGACGTAATTGAGGACGGCCAATGGCGCAGCGACACTCCGTACGCCGTGCTGCACCGTGTGGCGTCCGACGGCACCGTGCACGGTATCGCGGCTGCGATGTTTGCCTTTGCCAAGGAGCGCGCCGATCACCTGCGTATCGACACGCATCAAGACAACCTGCCCATGCAGGGCGCCATCTTAAAGGCTGGCTTTGAGCGCGCCGGTATCGTCTATGTGTCCGACGGCACGGCGCGCGTCGCGTTCGATTGGCTGCGCGAGGTGTAAGAGCGACGCCTCATATCAATAATTCGTGCGAACGAAAATGGTCCCACCCGGGGCCATTTTCGTTCGCTGCGCTGTTTTGAAAGCCGGCTTTCGCAAGGCGCGAACCTACGAAAATCGCCGCGCGGCAACGCAGGGCGATGAGCTCGGTCGGGGGATAGGGCCCGCTTCGCCCGCCGGTCCGTAAATTGTATCATCCAGTGTGGAGCGTGAGTGCCCGTTGCCGCGTGCGATGGGCTTGTAATAAGAGGAGAGCCATGTCGAAGCAAGCGGTCGTTGGAATCTTGGCGCATGTCGATGCCGGCAAGACCACGCTGGCCGAGGCCATGCTGTTCAACGCGGGTCGCATTCGCAAGCGCGGTCGCGTGGACGATGGCGATTCGCATCTGGATACGAACGAGATTGAGCGCGAGCGTGGCATTACGATCTTCTCGTCGCAGGCCGTGCTCGACCATGGCGATACCCACGTCATGCTCGTGGATGCACCGGGGCATGTCGATTTTTCTGCCGAGGCCGAGCGCACATTGCGCGCGCTCGACTATGCGATTTTGGTTGTGGGTGCCAACGATGGCGTGCAAGGGCACACCGAAACCCTGTGGCGCCTGCTTGCGCGCTATGACATCCCGACGTTCATCTTCATCAACAAAATCGATTTGGAGAATCCCGGCCGCGACGTTTTGCTGGCACAGCTTGGGCAGCGTCTTTCCGAAGGCTGCCTGGATGCCAACGAACTGTTGGCGGGCGGTGCCGTTCAGGAGGACGCTGCTGCGTTGGACGAGGCGGCGCTCGAGGAGTTTCTTGAGGTGGGTGAGCTTTCCGTCGCAACGCTGTCGCGCATGGTTGCCAAGCGCAAGCTCTTTCCCTGCTTTGCCGGCTCGGCGCTCAAGGACCAAGGCGTGGACGAGCTGCTGGATGGCATATGCGCGCTGATGCGTGAACAGACGTGGCTCCCGGAGTTTGCCGCGCGCGTCTATCGTGTCAGCCGCGGGGATCGCGGCGAGCGCTTGGCTTGGGTTAAAGTGACCGGCGGCACGCTGCATGCCAAGCAGATGATTGACGGACGTTCCGGTGCCGAGACATGGGAGCAGAAGGTCGATCAGGTCCGCATCTATAACGGCGAGAAGTATGAGCTTGCCCAAGAAGTTGCTGCTGGCGGTATTTGTGCCGTGACGGGTCTTACGCACGTTCGTCCGGGGGATGCCCTGGGCGCGGAGCCCGTGGGCGATGCGCCCGTCATTGCGCCAGTTCTCACCTATACGGTGCTTCCGGGCGAACACGATGTCCATGCGGTGTTCAAAGCGTTGACTGAGCTGGCGGACGAAGATCCCATGCTCGGCGTAAGCTGGAATACGCATCTGGAGCAGATTCACCTGCAGTTGATGGGCGCCGTGCAGCTCGAGGTCGTGCAGCGGGTGCTGGCCGATCGCTTCGGTCTTTCGATTGCGTTTGAGCCCGGCGGCATTCTCTATAAGGAGACTATTTCGCAGCCGGTCGAGGGCGTGGGCCACTTTGAGCCACTGCGCCACTATGCCGAGGTGCATCTGTGCCTGGAGCCGTTGCCAGCGGGTTCGGGCGTGCAGTTTGGCACCGTGACCTCGACCGACGAGCTCGATCTTAACTGGCAGCGTCTGGCACTCACGAACGCCATGGAGCGCGATCACCTGGGCGTGCTGACCGGCTCGCCCATCACCGATGTGCGCATTACGCTCACGGGTGGCCGTGCACATGCCAAACACACCGAGGGCGGCGATTTTCGCCAGGCCACGTACCGCGCGATTCGCCAGGGGCTCATGCAGGCGCGTGAGGCCGGCGCGGCGGTGCTGTTGGAGCCGTGGTATCGCTTTGAGCTCGAGGTGCCGGGGGAGTGCGTGGGCCGGGCGCTCTCGGATGCCACGCGCATGGGTGCCGAATACGAGCCGCCGGTGATGGCGGGAGACCGGGCGAAGCTTGTGGGTCGCGTGCCGGCATCCGAGGTGCAGGATTACGCGCTGGAGGTGGCTGCCTACACGAGTGGTCGTGGGCATCTGTACCTGGAGTTCGCCGGCTATGCGCCTTGCCATGATGCCGAGTGCGTAATCGAGACGGCCGCCTATGAGCCCGAGGCCGATCTGCCCAACACGCCCGACTCGGTCTTTTGCTCTCACGGCGCTGGCTACACCGTCAAGTGGTACGACGTCCCCGCCGCAGCGCACGTCAAGGTCGATCCCGCCACCTTCCGCCCCTATCGCCCCGCCGACCCCACCTTCTTCTGCCATTAGGGGACGGGGTAGAAATGGTAGATTTTTGAACCCTCTGATCCTTGACTAATTGATTTTGGCGCCGACGCTGCAAGAGGGACAGTCCCTTTGTCACCTGCTGATGGTATAATTCGGTATAAGTTGGTATAACTATTACCAGGGTTTGCCAATCCGAGGAGGCCGACATGAATCCAAATCCCTTTAAGCCAACGGCAGGCAAGCGGCCTCCGATGCTCATCGGTCGAGAGTCGGTCATCGAAGATTTTGAGGAAGGACTCGACAACGGCGCCGGAGCGCCGGGTAGGCTCATGCTCATTACGGGAAACCGCGGCTGCGGCAAAACGGTTCTCCTGCGGGAGCTGCAACGTCTAGCCAGCGAGCGCGGATGGGCGGTTATCTCTGATTCCGCTTCGCTTGGCTTATGCGACCGCTTAGCCGACGCGCTTCGCTCGAATAAACCCGTTGTGACGTCAATGGAGTTCGGGCCGTCGTTTGGCCGGATGTCGGTCGAGGCGGCGCGAGCAAAGGGCGAGACGTTACGAGGGCTGGTCAACGAGCGCCTCAAGAAGCTCGGTCCAGGCAAGGGCATACTGTTTGCGATTGACGAGGCGCAATCGGCGTCTATCGAGGAGCTGGCGGCTCTTGCCGTTCTCTATCAGCAAGTGCTCGGAGATCAGGATGCTACGGGATTGCCCGATAGCGACCAGCGCGGTCTTGCGCTGGTGTTCGCTGGATTGCCCAGTATGGTTGATGACTTGCTCGAAGAGCCGAGCGTGACGTTTTTGCGCCGTGCCCAGCAGCGTACGCTGGGGGCGATTTCTTTGCCCAAGGTGCGCGATTCATATATCCAGACGGTCAAAGACGCTGGTCTTTACGTTGACGCGGAGACGGCGGACCTTGCGGCACGTAAGAGCATGGGGCATCCCTATATGGTTCAGCTGGTGGGCTATTACATGTGGCGCTCTGCTGTCCGGCGTGGCTCTCAGATCATTGAAAGGTGCGATGTCGAGGATGGCCATGCGGATGCCGTCTCCGAGTTCTACGAAGCGGTTGACGCGCCTCTGTATTACGGGCTGCGCAGTCCACAGCGCCTCTTTATCGAGGCCATGGCGGTTGACGAGGGTAAACCGACGCGCATGGCGGACATCATTGAGCGTTGCGACCGCACCCAGAGCTGGGCGAGTAAATATCGCGCAAGCCTGATTCGCGAGCGCGTCATCGAGGCTGCCGGATACGGCCTCGTCCGGTTTACCGTGCCCATGCTGGGTGAGTATATTCGCGACCGCATCTTATGGCATGAGTAGGGTGATAAAGGTGACGGAACAGAAGATGAGCCCGCAGGCTATCGAGGTGCGTGGCGCACGTGTCCATAACCTCAAGGACGTCGATATCGATATTCCGCTGGGAAAGCTCGTGGGTGTTGCCGGCGTATCGGGTTCGGGCAAGAGTTCGCTGGCGCTGGGAGTTCTTTATGCCGAGGGCTCGCGTCGCTACTTGGAAGCACTCAGCACCTATACTCGCCGTCGCCTGACGCAGGCCGAACACGCCCAGGTGGACGAGGTACTGCACGTGCCGGCGGCGCTCGCATTGCATCAGCGCCCCAGCGTGCCGGGCGTGCGTTCCACCTTTGGCACCATGACCGAGCTCAACAATAGCCTGCGTCTGCTCTTTAGCCGCTGCGCCCATCACGTGTGCCCGCATTGCGGGACGCGTGTGGAGCCGAGCCTTAACGTGGCTGCGGGCCTGTCGCTCACGTGCCCCGCATGCGGCCGCGAGTTCTACGCGCCGAGTGCCGAGGATTTGGCTTTCAATAGCGGCGGTGCGTGCCCTACCTGCGGCGGTACCGGTGTCATGCGCGAGGTGGACGAAGCGAGTCTGGTGCCCGACGAGTCAAAGACTATCAACGAGGGTGCGGTGCTTCCCTGGGGCACGCTCATGTGGGACCTGATGAAACAGGTGGCCGGCGAGATGGATGTACGCACCGACGTGCCGTTTAACCAGCTCACGCCTCAAGAGCGCGACATCGTGTTCCATGGTCCGGCGGTTAAGAAGCACATTCTCTACGTTCCTAAAAACGGCGAGGGTGCCACGCCGCTCGATTTCACCTATTACAACGCCGTCTATACCGTCGAAAATGCGCTCGCCAAGGTCAAGGACGATAAGGGCTTAAAACGCGTTGCGCGCTTTTTGCGCGAGGGAGCATGCCGTGATTGCGGCGGCACGCGTCTCTCCGAGGCTGCGCGCCAGCCCCAGGTGCGCGGTATCAATCTGGCACAGGCGGCGGCCATGACGCTGGGCGAGGCGATTGAGTGGGTGCGCGGGGTGCCCGCATCCTTGCCGCCCGAGATGCGGCCCATGGCGACGGATATCTGCGATTCGTTTTTGAGCGCGGCTCGCCGTCTGGTCGACCTGGGTCTCGATTACCTTTCACTCGACCGCGCCGGTGCCACGCTTTCCACGGGTGAGCGCCAGCGTGTGCAGCTCGCCCGCGTGGTGCGCAACCGATCGACAGGCGTGCTTTATGTGCTGGACGAGCCCTCGATCGGCTTGCATCCGGCAAATGTCGACGGCCTGGTGGGTGTGATGCGCGACCTGGTGAGCGACGGCAACACCGTGGTTGTTGTCGACCACGACACGCGCGTGCTGGCGGAAGCCGACTATCTGGTCGAGATGGGCCCCGTTGCCGGAGCAGGCGGCGGCAATGTGATCGCCGCTGGTACGGTAGACGAGGTCGAGCAATCGCAGGGCAGCCGTATCGCGCCGTTTTTGCGCGCAGAGCCCAAGCGCTTGCGCCCACAGGTGACTGACGACGAAATGTTCGATCAGGGCCATATCCGCATGGCGACCGATGCCATCCATACCGTCAAACCGCTCGAAGTTGATATCCCGCGCGGCCGCTTGGTTGCGGTTACGGGTGTTTCGGGTTCGGGTAAGACGACGTTGGTACTCGAGACGCTCATTCCGGCGCTTAAGGCGCAGGCAGCTGGTGAGCGCCTGCCGGGGCACGTGCGCTGGGTCGATGCCGAGGGCATTGCGCGTGCCAACCTGATTGACGCTACGCCCATTGGCGCCAATGTTCGCTCGACGGTGGCAACCTATGCCGACATCCATGATGAGCTGCGCCGCGCCTTCGCCCGTACGCCCGAGGCCAAGGCGGCCGGTTACAAGGCGGGTGCCTTTAGCTACAACACCGGCGCCTTGCGCTGCCCTACGTGCGATGGCACGGGCTCGATATCGCTCGACGTGCAGTTTTTGCCCGATGTCGAGATCGTCTGCCCGGCATGTCGCGGTTCGCGTTATGCAGACGCGGCTTCGCATATCCATCGCGAGGGCAAGGACGGGAGTCTGCTTACGTTGCCGCAGCTCATGGACATGAGTGTGGACGAGGCCATCGACGCCACACTGGGACTCAAGAAGGTTCAGACGCGCTTGCAGACCTTGCATGACCTGGGCCTGGGTTATCTCACGCTTGGCGAGCCCACGCCGGCGCTCTCGGGCGGCGAGGCACAGCGTCTTAAGCTTGCGAGCGAGATGGGCCGCGTGCAGGACGATGCCGTATTTGTGTTCGACGAGCCCACGATCGGCCTGCATCCGCTCGATGTTCAGGTGTTGCTGAGTGTGTTCGACGGCCTTGTTGCCAAGGGCGCCACGGTTATCGTGATCGAACACGATCTCGACCTTATCCGCAACGCCGATTACGTGATCGACATGGGCCCGGGCGGTGGTGACGCGGGCGGGCAAATCGTCTGCGCCGGTACGCCGGGTGACATCGCGGCCTGCTCTACAAGCATCACCGGTCGCTACCTATAACCGAATGTGACAAAGGGACAGTTCCTTTGTCACATTCCCGGAAAACCTGTCAGCATCACGCTTTTCTTTTCTAGCCAATTCTAGTTAAAAGCAGTTAATTACCGTTAAAAGCTAGCATGTTGTCGACGTAGCGCTTGAACAGCTTGCGTCTGAGGGCCAAAATGACCTCATCCCATTCGCGAAATTTGCACGCCCTATAGTGAGTGGGCTCTCGCTTGAGCTGATGCTGCCAAGAGGCGGCCGATAGGGGCAATTATGGACAATCGAATCTTTGGGTATGCGCGTGTCTCTTCCGCGGACCAGAACTTGGATCGCCAGTTAGACGCACTGGGAAGGTTTCCCGTTCAACGGGGTCAGATTTACGCTGACAAGGCAAGTGGTAAGAACTTTAGACGTCCCCAGTATCAGCGTCTTCTTCGCAGGTTGCGCGAGGGTGACGTTCTCGTGATCAAAAGTATCGACCGTTTGGGTCGCGATTATCGTGAAGTCCTCGATGAATGGCGACGCATCACGGTGGATAGACACGCTGCCATCGTAGTGCTTGATATGCCGTTACTCGATACACGCGAGCAGCCCGATGGCATCACGGGAACGTTCATGGCGGATCTGGTCCTTCAGATCTTGAGCTACGTGGCGCAGCTGGAGCGCGAAAACATCAAGCAACGCCAGGCGGAGGGTATCGCGTCGGCGCGCCTGCGTGGCGTGAGATTTGGAAGGCCGGCGCTCGAGCGTCCGGATAGCTATAACGATGTCATCAAATCATTCGAAGGAGGTGAAGTTACGAGGCGAGAGGCCGCAACGCTCCTGAACGTCAGCGCATCGACGTTCGATCGTTGGAGACGGGCGGACACGAACGGATATGACCGTTCGCCGTCTGTCCGTCCTCTTTAACTAGACATTTTGACGAGGGGAGTTTATTGCACAGAGCCCACTCCTTCCCTCGATGTTTATCCAGTTCACGCCCTGGAACCAAATAGTGCCACCGCGTTGCCAATTCGTCTGCTTTTTGACGAGGGGTTATGAGCCGTAACGTCAATCGAAGGGAAATAGTCGTGAAACGAAATGCTACTAAAAAGCAGCCCGTGATGGGCTTGCTTGTTCTACTAATCTGTTCTCTGGGATTTATCTCGGCCTGTTCTCAGAATGCTACAAACTTAGATAAACCGAAATATGTCGATGACAAGGCGATGAATGTTATCGCCGCCGGGTTTGAGAAAAGGTCCGACGTCATTGAGTCTAATGCAAACGATGACGATCCTCATTCAACCGAGAATATCCAGGAAGCGATTAAAGCAGAGATCGAGAACGACAAGGAGCTCGAGAACGCCAGGTTCAAGGATTCCAGGATGCAACAGGACGTAATCACGTATCTGAATCTGCTTGATGACCAGCTTAAGGTGACCGAGGACTACTCGCAATCGTCTGCGGATTATTACGAAGAGTGGAATAAGGTCTACGATAAACGGTCTGCGCAGCTCAAGAAGCTTGTTGATAATTACGGGCTGGAAGTAGGGGAAAAATATAAGGATGATTTCAACGACTTAATTAAGAATGGAAAGTCCGTAGCAGAGAAGACCCGCTATGAGGATGCCATCAACAGTTTGATTCAGGGAGCAAATTTCGAAAAATCGGATGACAGTTACGGTCTGTATACGTATACGGCGGTAGTTGAGAACACTTCTGGTATATCGTTCTCTAACGTCAGCCTGACACTTGCTCTCTATGATGCAGATGACATCAAAGCGGAGGAGACCTATGCGGACACTTCTTCGTGGGCGCCGGGCGAGAAAGTCAAGTTCGAGGCAATGTCCGATGTGGACGCTGCACGCGTTGTCGCATCTGTTTCCAGCTACGATGTAAATAAATAAGTATTGCACGAAAGGGGCGGGTTGATCGGTATTGAATGGTTGGCCCGCCCGTTTCATATCATTTATTGAGCAACATGTGCTACGACGAATATGTATTATTTCGGATTGCAAACAACCGACCTCGTCTAAAGACGCGCTGAAAACGACAATCTGGGCATGAGACGTAACCTTTGTTAATTTCTTAAATAACAGGGAGTTTGAAAGGGATAGGGAATGGATGAGATGAAGAAGGGCATGGGGTCACTGAAAGCGAGACTCGGGAGAATTCTGACGAAACCCAAGGTATTCATCGCGGGCTTGGCGCTTGGCGGGCTGATTGTAGCTGTACTTTTTATTAGCATCTTTAATAACGGCAAAGCTGCGGGTGCAAAAGAAGCGGCCCCCAATACGCTCTCCCCGTCGGTCGTGTTTGAACGTATTGCTTCCCAGAATGAGATGGTTTCTGCATCGCAGAACTATACGATTGTCGATAAGGTGACAGATACCAATAGGTTCTTCGATTGGTTTGATATCCCGTTTACAGAAAACAGTTTTTGGTATCGCTATGTTGGAACCATTAAGGCGGGCGTGAATCTCGAGACGGCAGAGATACATACAAACAAGAAGAAGGTGACCATTACGATGGATGAGCCTTATGTAATCTCAAACACGCCGGATATGAAGAAATCGGGTGCTCTCGAGGAACGCAACAACATTCTCAATCCCATTGAGGTCAAAGACGTCACGGCGTTTGAAGCGCAGTGCAAGGAGCGGAGTGAAAGCGAGGCCATCAAGGATGGCAACCTGCTCGAAGAGGCTCAGGCGAACGCCGAAGCAAATATCCGTGCGATGTTCAACTCGGCATTTGGCGATGAATATACGGTTGATTTCGACTATCGGAAATAGGAGGTCACTATGGAGGATAAAGACGATCTAGCTGTTGTCGAAAGGGAGGAGCTGTCGCGACATAAGCAGAGTTTTGATATCCGTAAGGCCGCTGCTGGGTTGGTTGATGGCGCCGGAAGCGCGATGGCGGGCGCGGTTGCAACCGTACAGAAAGTTGCCGATGGTGCAATGCGTGCTGCAACCCCGATGGTCGATGACGCCTTGGCAGCTATTGCTGATGCGGCCGATGGTGCGGCAGGTGCTGCTGCGGATATCGGTGACGCCGTCAACGATTGGGCGTACCAGCAGCAGCTTAATAGATACAGGCCGGTAACCAAGGAGACCTATCAGAGTCCTTCATTTTATTTGCCGAATATGATTCGAATTGTTGACGGAAATGAGCGTCGGGGCATCGACGCCTGTAGGGATGCTATTGGTTGGCTGGATACCGTTAAGGGTACGCAGATTTTCAATCTGTACCGCGAGGCAATCGGGGATAGCGAATTGTCTTTCTATCCTAAACCATCTCTTTATTCCACATATTACATAGATGCTTTTGATCGGTCTCGCTTTGTTGACCTTGACTCTTATTTCGCAACCATGCAACAAGACAAGATGGCCGAGTTGAGGCGGATTGCATTCATGCTTGGCGCGAAGCGCTGCAAGCTGGAGGTGACGGAGTACGAGGAAACTCGGCGAGGCCGCCAGGTTAAGGGAAATGCCAAGGCGGGAAAGAGGGGCTCGGTTCGAATCGACGGTTCCTTGAGCGATTCAACGAGAAATGAGAAGAAAATTCTGTTTACACAGGAATTCGAGGGTGACATGGTTCCGCAGCGCCCTGAGCTCCACTGGTATGCCCATGACTCAGATATTCTCTTGTTAATTGAGACGAGATGTGGTGGAGAGGATAAAAACAAGGCGAAGAGCTATCGGGTCGAATTGAAAAGTGAAACGACCATGACCATGTCTGTATCACTTGCTATGGCTATCGACGAGGCATGCAGCAAACTGAACATAAGGGCGAATTCGAGCCTGACAAGCCAAGCTAAGCGAGAACTCCGGCAGTCGTTTGTATTTGAAGTTGAATTCTGATGTGTGGGGACCTTTTGCTGCGGGGTTCCTGTCCTTTACGGGATGGAAGCGTATAAACCCATACGGTGCAACTCAGTAAAAGTTACTAATATACTGGCATCTATTCTAGTTAAAAGCGTTTAAAAACGGTTAATTCCATTTAAATCGGTAGTTGCAATAGGTGGCAAAGGGACAGTCCCTTTGCCACCTTAATGCCAAAACCAATTTGTCAAGAGCTAGAGGGTTTGAAAATCTGCCATTTCTACCCCGTCCCCTAATGGCAGATTTGCTACATGCCGGCAAAGCCTGTTTGGCGCAGAGCTTCGTAGAGGACGATGGCAGCGCTGTTGGATAGGTTGAGGGCGCTGATGCGGTAGTCGTCCGGGTTGACGAAGTTGCCGCAGATATCCTGCCGAAGGATGGTTTCGTGGCCGTGCTCGGTATGCCCGAGCGATTCCTCGTGGGCTTCCCAGGCTTCGGCGTTGTCGAGTGAGTCACAATCGCGCAGCATCGGGATGCGCTCGCAGCACGTGGGCGCTGCGGCGAGTAGCTTCTCGGGAATGCCCGAGCTCTCGCTGCCAAAGACCAAATAGTCACCGTCGCGGTAGGTGCTTTGCGCATAGGTTCTGCGCGCCTTTTTGGTCAGCAGATGCAGATGCTCGTCGGTAGGGGAGAGGCCGTTGCGCGCAAGGAAATCCTCCCAGCTGGCATAGGTCGTCACGTCCAAGTTTTGCCAGTAGCCCAGTCCGGCGCGACGCACCGTCTTGTCGTCGAGCGAAAACCCCAGCGGCTCCACCAGATGCAGGCGGGCGCCGGTAACCACGCAGGTGCGGCCGATATTGCCCGTATTGGCCGGAATCTCGGGCGCATACAGCACAATGTTGAACATGAATCTCCTTGGCTCAGAACGAAAAACCACCACGAAGGGGACAGTGAACTGCGCCCCGAAACTTGGACTGAACAAATAGCGACTACGCCGCAAGGGCCCGGTTCCGGAACTCCTCCGGCGTCAGGCCCTTCAATCTTACCTGCCTGCGCCGCGTGTTCCAATGGTCTATGTACTCCTCCAGGTCGCGCTTGAAGTCCCCGAAGCTGCCCCACTCCCTGCCGCGGTAGAACTCGTCCTTCACGTGGCCGAAGAGCTGCTCGGTGGCGGCGTTGTCGATGCAGTTCCCCTTGCGCGACATGCTCTGGGTGATGCCCGCCCCCTCCAGCCTGGAGGCGTAGGACTCGTGCTGGTACTGCCAGCCCATGTCCGAGTGCATGGTCGGCGCCGCCCCGTCGGGCAGGGCCTCGAGGAGCCGGTCGAGCATCCTGTGCTGCGTGGGGCGAGGTCCGGCGGAGGTCGATATGTCGCTCGCCACGA
>NZ_KN214134.1:633874-656642 GCF_000763055.1 Collinsella sp. 4_8_47FAA
GCGCCTCGGCGCCGCCCTCGCGGTAGAGCCTGCACCAGCGCTCCAGCGGGGGACTTCGACCTGATCCCGAACTCGGCCATAGCGTCGGCCTTCGCCATCCCGCCGTCGACCACGGCCGACGCCGCGGCGACCCTCTGCTCGAATGTGTACCTGGATTGTTTCCCGCCCATGGACAGCAGCGCCTCGCTTCCGAACGCCCGGTATACCCACTGCCATTCTCTCACGGTCTCGCGGGGGACGGACAGGGCCTCGGCCGCCGGCTTGCAGCCGACGCCGGCGTCGAAGAGCTCGACGGCCCGCCTCCTGGACTCCAGGTCGTGCTTCACCCTGAGGTCTATACTCATGGAAAACCTCCCATTTCCCGATGTCCAAGAAATGGGAGGCAGTTCACAGGCACCTTCGTGGTGGTTTGGCGGTTACGTAGGCGGACAAATGCCCGCTTGGATAAACCTAGGCGCGGTGCCAGTCGGTCAGGCAGGCATCGAGGGAGGCGATGAGCGCATCCTTGTCCATGTGACGGCCGATGATGCACAGGCTCGTCATGCGGTCGCCCGTCTCGTCGTCCCAAATTTGCATGATTTCGGGGTTCTCGTCGATAATCTTCTGCTTCTCGCCCTCGGGCGCCGAGTCGACAAACAGGCCGTTCTCCATCAGACGCATCTGGTGGCCGGCCTGCTCAAACATGTAGCACATGTCCGGATCGCCGGTCTGCCACAACGGACCCTTGACGCGAATGACCTCGTCGGGCCACTCCTGCTCAACAAAATCGGTGAACTTCTGCAGGTCGAACGGCTTGCGGCGCGAGTAAACAAAGGTCTCGATGTCGTACTCGAGCACCTCGGGGTCGTCGTGCTCCTCGGGATGCTCCATGGCCTCGATCCAAGCGGCGGAGTTATAGGCGCGCATAAAGTCGAAGCGGTCGGTGTCGAGCAGCTCCTCCATGGGGACCTCGCCGTTTTGGGCCTCGACGATCACGGCGTCCTTCTGCAGGCTGCGCACGATAGCCTTGAGCTCGGCGATTTGCTCAGGGCTCACGGTATCGGTCTTGTTGAGGATCAACGTGGAGCAAAACTCGATCTGCTGGATGAGCAGGCTCTCGATGTCGTCCTCGTCGATATCCTCGGCCAGCAGGTCGCGACCGCCGTTGAACTCGTCGTACATGCGGGCGCAGTCGACCACGGCCACGATGTTGTCGAGCGCGAGCTTGGGCTCGCCGCCCACCTTGGCCTCGTCGCAGAAGCTCGAGATGGTGTAGGCGATGGGGATGGGCTCGCAAATGCCCGAGGCCTCGATGATGATGTAATCGAAGTTGCCCGAATCGGCGATGCCCTGCAGCTGGTTAGCAAGGTCGTCCGAAAGCGTGCAGCAGATGCAGCCGTTGGTGAGCGGGATGAGGTCGTCGGTCTCGGAAAGGCCGCCGTCGGCGATAAGGCTGGCGTCGACGTTGATCTCGCCGATATCGTTGACGATCACGGCGGCGCGGATGCCGCCGTCGTTAGCGAGGATGTGGTTGAGCAGCGTGGTCTTGCCGGCACCGAGGTATCCGGTAAGCATGATGATCTTCACGGGTTTGTTGGGCATGTGCCCTCCTTTGTTAGACATGGCTTACAGTTGAATCTTATGCCAAACGCCTGCTCTTATACCCACGCGCCGGCAAATAACACAAGCTACTCCCAGGCTCCCCATACATCGGGGCAATAACCGACGGTGGCCTTTTTGCCGTTACGCACGATGGGCTCGGCCAAGACCTGCTGGTTCTCGAGCAGCTTGTCGAAGCGCTGGCTAGGGGTGAGGTGCTGGATGAGAGCGAGCGTCTCCTCGTCCTTGGCTTTGGGGTTGAGCAGCTTGTCGATGCCGCCGACCGCCTGCATCACGCTCGTGAGCTCGCCCTTGCTCATCTCCTTTTCCTTAAGGTCGATAAACTGCACCTTAATGCGGCGCTCTTTGAAGAAGCGCTGTGCTTTCTTGGTATCGAAGGACTTTTTGGTGCCAAAAATCTGCACGTTCATGTATTTGTTCCGCCGTTCTACCTGATGAAGTTGGTCGTTGCTCGATCTGCCTCGGGTGCGTTGATGCCGGCGGCCTGTCCTGCCTCGATACAGCGAAGGAGCCAGGCCATGTTTTTGCCGATGTTGCGCATGGTGGCAAGGCCCTCGGCGTCCCCATTGGCGTCGCCGGGCACGCGACCAAACACGTTGTTCCAGTAGGTGGAAGCAACTACGGGCATCTGGTTGATGGTGAAGTACTTATTGAGCACATCGAAGGTGGTCGATGTACCGCCGCGACGGGCGACGGCGACGGCAGCGCCCGGCTTGTGTGCAAAGGCTTTGCTTCCGGCATAGAAGGCGCGATCGAGGGCCGAAAGGATGCGGCCGCTGGGGTGCGCATAGTAGACGGGCGAGCCAAAGACAAAACCGTCGGCCTGCTCGGCGGCAGCAATCAGCTCGTTCACCACGTCGTCGTCAAAGGTGCAGCGACCGCCAAGCTTGCCGCACTGGCCGCAACCGATGCAATCGCGAATGGGCTTGGCGCCCAGCTGAAACACCTCGGTATCAATGCCTTCTGCATTGAGCTGCTCGGCGACCTCGGCGAGTGCACGGGCGGTGTTGCCGTTTGCCTTGGGGCTGCCATTGACCAAAAGAACCTTCATCACAAACTCCCTCTGCTGTCGGTGACTTCTGCGGAGGATTATCGCACGAGAGGGCAGATGACGTGGGGCGCGATGTGAAACGGTTTGTGTTTCACATCGCGCCCCGTGGTGCTAGTCCAGCTTGGTGCCCGGTACCCGTGGCGCCTCTTTAAGCAACGCTTTGAGCTCGTTCAAAATGGAAACGGGCTGTCGGTCAACGCTGTTCAGATGAAGCGTCGCTACACGAATGGGTGGCTGATATTCAAGCGAGCCGATGAGCACGGGGGAACCCAGGAACCGCTCGATTTCGTCTGCGATCGAGTCGGTCTCTTCGGGATCAAAGTCGTCGAAAAGCGCCACGAATGTCGGCCCCGTCGTGCGGAACAGGCGACCCTTGCCGCGCGAGCATTCCATTAGGCAGGCGGCGCTTTCTGCCAAAACGCGGTCGCCTGCATCGAATCCAAAGCGGGCATTGACCTCGGCGATATCGTCAACCTTAATGGCAATAAAGCCTGCCTCGCGCGCCACGCGGCGCATCTCTCCAATGGCGTTGACCAGGGCGTGAATATCGCCCAGGCCGGTCACGGAGTCGGTCGTATCCGCTAGGCTTCGGTTGATGATAATGCCCACATACATGTTGGGTTCGGTATCGGTGCCGTCCAAGCGGTAGCCCGTGCAGTCGCAAAGCACGTATTTTCCGGTGGCGTCCATTACGCGATACTGCATGTAGTGGAAGTGCCACGTGCCGTTTATCACCATGTCGAGCTCGGCGCGTACGTTGTCGCGGTCCTCGGGATGAACGCGGGCAAGCCACATATCGACCGAATTAAAAGGGTGCTGGGAGGGCAAGTCAAAATCGCGCACGGCGTTAACCGACCATTGCGATTCGCCCGTATCGAGGTTAAGGATGAACGGATAGCGCGTCTCGGAGCTCATGGAGATCGCTTGGAACACCCGGTCGTTGCAGGGAAGCTGATCGACGATTGGGCGTTGCGGCGCGTCATTGTCTTTCGGCTGCTGCACACGATGCATAAGCTTATAGCGATACATCTTGCGATCGGCATCCATCGTCATCTGGCGGCGCGTGTCGCCGGCAAGTGGATCGACGCGCGAGCAGCCAAAGCTAAAGCTGCCGACCATGGGCGCCTTGCCGCCTGAGCTCGCCTCGATCAGCCCGGCACGTACCTGCTCCAAGCGCTGCTCGAGTTCAGTCTCGTTTGCGGAGGGCGAGATAAGCACAAACTCGTCTCCACCGATGCGGAACAGCATCTCATCGTGCTCCATGGTTTCGGAGAGCGTGCGGCAGATGCTCAGGATATAGCGATTGCCTTCGGCGTGGCCAAACCTATCATTGCAATGTTTTAGATGGTCGATGTCAATATAGGCGCAGGTGAAGGGGTCGCCTTTGTGCCAGAGTTGCTCGACGTGACGGTCGAGTCCGCTGCGGTTGCCCAAGTTGGTGAGCGGGTCGATATAGGCGTTGCTCTCAAGCAGCCGGCGCTCTTGTTGCAGGATGGCATGCGTCTTTTTCAACTGCTCGCCAATGCCGCGCAACTCTACGGGCAGGGCGGCAACGTCAAGCTCGGCGGTCGAGACGCCATTCGCAAGTCGCTGAAGATAGACAATAATCGATTGCTCACCCAGGCGATATGACTCGTTCATGATGGATAACCTCCTTGGGCGGAACAACGGTTTGTATCATATCCCCAATTCGGTTTGAATTGGGGATATAAGTTAGCTAATGGAGACAAATTCCCCCTCCGGCGGTGGCGTTTTGCGCGCGAGCGTATCAGTTGTTATTGCCACCATCGAGCAATGCCTCAAAATCCTTCGCCGGCATGGGACGGTAGTAGAGGAAGCCCTGAGCGTAGCGGGCGCCCATTTGTCGTAGCATGTTTGCCTGCTCATTTGTCTCGACGCCTTCAACCACGACGGGCAGATGGAGCGACTGCGCCATCTCGAGCATCGATGACACGATCTGCGCGCTGCGGCCTTGATCGCGGTCGGTGGGCACAAAGGTGCGGTCGAGCTTGATGACGTCGACGTTGACGTTCTTGAGCATCGCGAGCGTGGACTGGCCGGTGCCAAAATCGTCCATGTAGGTCGAGAAGCCACGGGTGTGCAGATCCGCGGTCAGCTTATCCACGGCCTCGGACTCTCCGGTATAGGCGGTCTCGGTGATCTCGATGTGCATGAGTTCGGGCGGCAGGTTGTACTGGGCGGCGAGCGACCCCATATGCTCGGCGACATCGCAGGCAAGAATGTCTACGCGCGACACATTGAGGGAAATCGGAACCACGCGAAGTCCTCGATTGAGGCGCTCGCGGAGCCACATGGCGACGCCCTGCCAAACATATTTGTCGAGCGTCACTACAAAGCCGCTTTCCTCGAGTGCGGGGATAAACGTTGCGGGCGAAATGAGAGAGCCGTCCTTGTCAATCCAGCGGGTGAGTGCTTCGGCGCCAATAATCTCGCCGGTTTCCATATCGACCTGGGGCTGAAGATAGTACGTGATGCGACCATTTGACAGCGCGTACTGGAATTCGGTCAGCGTGCGGTTGAACACGATTTCGCGCTTGTACTCCTCGGGGCAAAAAATGGCAATGCGCTCCTTAAAGTCGTTTTTTGCGCGCCGATTGGTAAACATGGCCTTTGCCTGCGCATCGATGGTGATCTCCTCATTGGAATCGATGGGGTAGACGCCCATGGACGGCCAAAAACCTACGCCGCCATCATGCCTGGCTACTGCCTCGCGAACGCGGTTGTAGATTTGATGGACGGTGATGTGCTTAAAGGGGATGAGTACGCAAAAGTCATCTTGGCCCCAGTACCCTGCGACGCCCATGCCGGCATTCTCGATGTCCTTGAGGACCGTGCCCACATCGGCAAGCAGGCGGTCGCCTTCGGCCTGTCCATACCATTCGTTAAACAGGCGCATGTGGCCCATGTCGACCGTGGCGATGCACCAGGCGCCGTCGCGCCTTGCCTCGAGAAAAGCGTTGGCGCGCCGCATAAACTCGCTGGGTCGATAGAGGCCCGTGAGCGAGTCGATACGTTCGGCGATGGCGCTTTTGCGCTCAGCCTCGGGTATGGGGAGGCTGTCGTTGGGAACAAGCCCGCCGGCCGTGCGAAGGCGACGGTCGAGTTCGCCTAAAACGGCGGTCGCCTGATGGGTTAAGTGCTCGTAAAATGCCGGGACGACAAGACAGACGGGAGTAATGGTGTCGCCCGCGATTTGCACAGGAGCGAAAACGGCCTCTTTAAGGTGGCGGGTCAGTTGCTCGAATGCCTCGTGGTCCAAATCGTTGCTGAGCACGACAAACTGGACGCTTCGTGAACGGTAGACCCGGCTCCTGCCGCGGGTGATCGACAGCATGCGGCCCGCGTATTCGGCAAGCATGTTGTCGACAGCCTCGGCCCCGTAGAGCTCGTTGAGCTTTGTCGTGCCACGAACGCGCACCGCTATAAGCCCTGTCTTGCAACGGTCAAGGCGGCAGGTATCGATAGCGTTGACCAGCATGCGCTGCGTTCCGAGGCCTGTGGCGGCGTCGACGGTTTCGGCAAGTGAGTGGTTGACGAGCTCGCCGACATAGAGCGAGGGGACATTTCCGTCGCCGTCGATACGAAACCCGCGAGCACGGCAAAGGACGTAGTCGCCGACGGCGTTGCGCACACGATACTGCATGACGCGACGGTGCTTGGTACCGTTGTAGACTTGGTCGATGTCGTTGACGCAGGCCTCAAGGTCGTCGGGATGGACGCGCGTTTTCCAGTAATCGCGACAGTTGTCTATGTGCTCTGAGGGAAGGCCAAGATCGCGCAAGGCACCTTGTGACCAAAGGGTGCGATGTTTGTCCAAGTTCTCGATAAAGAAATAACGGCCCTCGTTGAGCATCGAAAAGGCGTCGAAAACGCGGTCGCTTATTTCGAAGTCGTCGGCGTGGACTTGCGTGATATTGCGCCGATCGAGGTGCATGGCATGACGTAGCTTGTAGTCGTACATGCGATGGTCGGCATCGAGTGTCATGCGATTGGAGGCTTCGCCCAGGGCGGGGTCGGCGTGTGCCACTCCGTAGCTAAACGAGTGGGGCATCTCGGAATCGTTGTTTTTGAGCAGGATCGTTCGGCAGTGTTCCAGACGTTCGGCGAGGTCGTCTTCGGTCGCAATCGTAGATAGGATGGCAAACTCGTCGCCGCCTATGCGAAACGCCGCCTCGTCCACTTTCATATACAGTTTGAGATAGAGGCTTACCTGCAAGATATAACGGTTGCCCTCGTCATGCCCAAAGACGTCGTTGCAGTGCTTAAGGTTATCGATATCGATGAACGCCATGGTAACGGGGGTGTCCTGCTCCCAGAGCTCCTCGAGGGAACGGGCAAAGCCGCCGCGGTTGCCAAGTCCGGTAAGCTGGTCGGTAAAGGCGGTCCTAATCAGATCATCCTGACGCTCGAGAAGGTCACGGACGGTCTTTTCGAGCGTTTCGGTGTAATTGCTGACAGTATCCATGTCGTAAGCGGCTTTCTGAGGTCGGGCGGATTGCGTCGGGCGAGCTCGTTGTGCACACGCGTTGTTGTTCGGCGCTTTGCGTGTATCCAGGCCCCCGCCTTGCTGCGTTGTTGGGTTAATTTACCGGCTAATGTTCGCTGTTGATAACTGCTGAGTAGTATAAACAACAGTGCAGAATTATATATGGGTGTACATGCTGCGGGCGGCTATTATTCGTCAAACGGTAGCGCGGCGATGCGATGTCCGATAAAAATGCGACTGGGGCGGTATATGTTGACGGGTATACTTGTCCCGGTTTTAAACGCAGGAACGGAGATGGTCGCATGACACAGCCAAATATGACGCGCACGGTGGGGCTTGCGCTCGAGGGAGGCGGCTACCGCGGTATGTATACGGCGGGCGTGCTCGACGTTTGGATGGAGCACGGTTTGACCTGCGACCATATGGTGGGCGTCTCGGCGGGCGCGGCGTTTGGCTACAATTTTAAATCGCGCCAGATCGGCCGTGCCATTCGCTATAACAAGGCCTATTGTGCCGACAAGCGCTATGCGGGTGTAGCAAGCTGGCTGCGGACCGGCGATATGTTCAATGCCGATTTTGCCTATCACGAGGTGCCCATCGAGCGCGATCCCATTGACTTGGAGGCGTATCGCGCCTGTCCCATGCGGTTTACGTGCGTGTGCACCGATATCGAGACGGGCAAGGCCGTCTACCACGACCTGCCTTATGGCGACGAGCGGGATATCGAGTGGATCCGGGCATCGTCGGCGATTCCCGTGGCGACGCGTCCCGTTGCTATTGACGGGCATAAGTATCTGGATGGTGGCGTGGCTGATTCTATTCCCAGTGCATGGCTGTTTGCGCAGGGGTATGACCGCAATATCGTGGTACTCACGCAGCCGGCGGGCTTTGTGAAGCAGCCCAACAGCGTGATGCCCATGCTGCGTCGCGTGTTCCGTCACTACCCGGAGTTTGTCGCAGCGCTTGAGCATCGGCATGAGGTTTACAATGCCACGCTCGATGACCTGGCACGTCGCGAGGCTGCCGGCGATATCTTTGTGGTGCGTCCGAGCGAATCGGTGAAGGTGCCGTCGCTATGCCGCGAGCCCGATGAGCTCGAGCGCATCTACCAGATCGGCCGCCACGATGCGGAGGCGACCTTGCCGGCGTTGGAAGCGTATCTGGCGGGGTAGAGCAAACTGCCGTGGCCTCGGCGGAAAGCGCGTCCCAGGTTTTGCGCTCAGAACGGGTTGCAGTTTCCCAAACGGTGGGGTTTCGGAAAGTACGTCCCGGAATATGCGTTCAGACTGGGACGCAGTTTCCCGTTGAGCCTCTATATGGAAAGCGCATCCCAGAATGGACGTCCAAACTGGGATGCGCTTTCCGTTATTGAAGATATGAGGCTGCGGAGCAACTGCTCGGCCTAGACTTATGCCTGCTGCCAGGTTTCGACAAGCTCCTTGGCGGCGGCGTAGGGGTCGTCGGCACTGCAGACGGCGCTCACCACAAAGAAGCCATCGACGCCGGTGGCCTTGAGCTGCGGCAGGTCGGCCGTCTTGACGCCGCCGCCCACCACGATGGGCACGGGGCTTGCCGCGTGGAGTGCGGCCAGGTCCTCAAAGCTCTTGGTGATGATGGAGCCATCGGCTGCGCGTCCGCAGTCGCGCTTGGTCTCGGTCTCGTGGAGCGGGCCGATGCCCAGGTAGTCGACCAGGCTCATGTCGGCGGTCTTGACGTACTCGAGCATCTCCTCGCAGCGGGCCGAAAGGCCCACGATGGCATCGGGGCCCAGCAGCTTGCGGCAGACCTCGACGGGAATATCGCTCTGGCCCACGTGCACGCCGTCGACAGCGATGCCCTGCTCGCGCGCGGCGAGTACGCAGTCCAGGCGGTCGTCGATCAGCAAGGCGACCTGACCGGTCTTGCCGGCCTGCGCGATAGCCTGCGCGGCGTCGCCGGTCAGCGCAATGATCTCGCGGGCACTTGCCACCTTGGAGCGTACCTGGATGCAGGTAAAGCCCGCGTCGAGCGCCTGGGCCACCACATCGCCCACGGGGCGCCCGAGCGTGTTTTCGGGGCCGAGTACCAGATAGGCCGAGATATCAAGGTTGTCGCGGATGCTCATCGTGCTTCCTCCTGCTTCTTGATCTGTGCTTCCATGCGCTCGAGCTTGCCAGTCATGGTGTCGGTAAATCCGGGCCGAATATCGGCTTTGAGCACGACTTCGGTGCGGATGCCCTTGCTCGCCAACACAAAGGTTGCGTCGCGCACGACCTGCATGACATCGTCCCAGTCGCCCTCGATCTCGGTGAACATCGAGGTGGTGCGGTTGGGAAGGCCGCTCTCGCGAATGACGCGCACGACCTCGGCGACCTCGGCGGACAGCTCGTCGCCCGTACCGCACGGGGCGATGGCCACGGCGACGAGCGTGTTCATGCTGGCGTTGGTTGCGGGTTCGGACATGGCCTATGCCTCCTCGAGCTCGAGTTGGTTATCGGCAATGTCCTGGGCGGTTGCGCGGTAGAGCTCGTCGATAAAGGCGACCTTAAAGCTTGCCGGGGCATCGGCGACGGCGGCAGCACGCGTGCCGGCAACGTTGTAGACGGCGGTACCGCAGACGGCTGCCGTAAACGGGTCGGCAGCGCAGGCGTACACGGCCAGCACGCCGCCCTGCGAGCAGCCGCAGCCGGTGATCTTGGACATGAGCGGGCTGCCGCCGTGGGACTTGGCCACGGTCGTGCCGTCGGTGATCAGGTCGACTTCGCCCGAGACCACCACGGCGCCGCCGGTGTAGCGGGCAAGCGCCACGGCAGCATCGCGGGCGGCGTCGACCGTATCGGTGGTATCGACACCGCGTACGCGGCTCAGATCGGCCGCCTCGCCCTCAAGACCCCACAGGCCGGCGAGCGCGATAATCTCGGAGGCGTTGCCGCGCACGATGGCGGGCTTGTACTGCTTGAGCTCGTTTACCAGCTGGGTGCGCAGGCTACCGATGCCCAGGCCAACCGGATCGAGCACCCAGGGCTTGCCGGCGGCGTGTGCCGCCTTGGCCGCGCGGGGAATCGTCTGCTCGTAGATGGGGAAGAGCGTGCCCATATTGAGATAGATGGCGCCGCCGCCGGCAACGAGTGCCTCGCCCTCGTCGGGCAGATAGACCATGGCGGCCGATCCGCCCACGGCGAGCTGGGCGTTGGCGACAAAGTCGATCGTCACCGTGTTGGTGATGGAGCCGGCCATCGGATTGGTGGCGCGAATCTCCTCCACGGCCTTGACCATATGTTGCTTAAGCTGTTCCGAATCAATCACTGCACATGCCTCCTTGGCATAGAAAAGGGGCGCTGTGCATAGACAGCGCCCCTGTAAAGGCGGCATGCTCCCTACGCCAGCATTAACTGACAGGTTCAAAGGATTGGGCCCCATGCCCTCTCAGCCTTGTGGTTTGCACCGCCGGCACTCCCGCATCGAATCTGTTGCTCCCTATACTAGCGCACCTGCCAAATAGGGACAGGTTTATTTTGGCAGGTCGTTACAATAGGTAGGACCGTTACGAATGGGGGCCTTATGATTAAACTTGTGCTGACCGATATGGACGATACGCTGATTCCAGCCGGGCATGACGGCGCCAGCGACTACGCCATCGAGGGCATTCATGCCATGCAGGCGGCGGGCCTGCACTTTGGCCCGGTTTCGGGTCGCCAGCCGTCCGCGATGGGTTGGATGTTCAAAAATCGTTCCGAGTGTTTTTCGACTGGCGCGTTCTGTAACGGCCAGGTGATGTTTGTCGACGGCGAGGTTGTTGCCTCCCGTGCGAGCGACAACGGTGCCCTCATGCGTCTTGCCGACTATCTTGAGCAAGAGACCGACGATACCTATCTGAAGGTCTATAGCCTGGGCGATGACTTTTGGGGCAACGATGCCTATTGCGTGACGAGTGATCCCGAGCGCGTTCGTCGCGCCATGGAGTCGGGCGGCAACGCATGGCTCAAAGGCGAAGAGGCCCCGTGCCGTCCGTCGTCGATGACGCGCCGGTGTTCAAGGCGAATATTTGGAGTGCCCGTTCGCGTGAGGAGCTCGCGGAGCTACGCGAGCGCGTTGCCGCTGAGGTGCCGGAACTCTCGCTTGTGTTTCCCAACAACCGAGTGCGCCTGTTTGACATCCTTCCGGTCGGTTGGGACAAGGGCTGCGCTGCGCTGGAGCTGGCGCGCGCTTTGGACCTGGCGCCCGACGAGGTGGCCGTATTTGGCGATTCCGATAACGACCTGCCCATGATCGATGCCGTTCCCAACTCCGTTGCAGTCGCCAATGCCAACGAGGCCGTCACGGCTGCCGCGCGCTGGCATATTGGTGCTGCGGCAGATGATGCGGTCGGCGGGGCTCTGCATCAGATTGCCGCCTGCGCTGCGACGGGGGAGATGCCGCCGTTTATGCGTCAGATGGACGCGGCGGGTCTTGGCATCACGAACGTCTAGGGAGAAAGCCATGAAGCTTCAGCAGCTCAGATATGTCGTCAAAGTTGCCGAATGCGGCAGCATCACCGAGGCCTCGCGCCGGCTCTTTGTGTCGCAGCCTTCGATTACCGCGTCGATTCGCGATCTCGAAAACGAGATGGGTGTACACATCTTTGAGCGCACCAACAAGGGCGTCATTGTGTCCGAAGAGGGCGAGACCTTCTTGGGCTACGCGCGACAGGTGCTCGACCAGGCCGATCTGCTCGAAGGCAAGTACAAGGGCGCGTCCGAGCAGGTGCCGCACTTTAGTGTGAGCTGCCAGCATTATTCCTTTGCCGTTAACGCGTTTGTTGACGTGATCCGCGAGTTCGATGCCGCGCGCTACGATTTTACCCTGCGCGAGGAGCAGACTCACGAGATTATCGAGGACGTCGCGCATATGAAAAGCGAACTGGGCATCCTGTACTTATCCGAGCACAATCGCGAGGTTATCGAGCGCATGCTGGTGGCCAACGAGCTCGTGTTCGAAGGGCTCTTCTGCGCCACACCGCACGTTTTTGTGTGTGCAGACCATCCGCTGGCGGGCCGCTCCAGCGTGACGCTCGAGGACTTGGAAGACTACCCGTTCCTGTCCTATGAGCAGGGCAGCTATAACTCGTTTTACTATTCTGAGGAACTGACCTCGACGTTTGAGCGCCGCAAGAATATCCGCGTGCGTGACCGTGCGACGCTGTTCAACCTGGCCATGGGCCTTAACGGCTATACGGTGTGTTCGGGCGTGATCAGTCACGAGCTCAACGGGCCGGGCATTATTTCCATTCCGCTCGATGTAGACGAGTACATGGAGATCGGCATCATCACGCGCAAAAATACGACGCTCACGCGCTACGGACAGGCCTATATCGACGCGATTCGTCGGCATATCTAGGCTGCTGCGTTCTGCACAGGTCAAATCTCTTTAAGGCAGCCCAAACTGATATAGGAAGCATCTATATCAAACTGTTATAAACATATATTTTACGATGGCCATATAAGCGCTCATACTCTGTCTCGATAAAGCAACCAATGCAAAGGGAGATATCTATGAGCACTTCGATTCAACCGAACGCGCCGTTTCGCGCCGATATCGTCGGCAGTTTTCTTCGTCCGCAGGCCGTGAAGGACGCCCGTGCCGCCTACGCCGCGGGCACGCTTGATGCCGAGGGGCTTAAGGCCGTCGAGGACGATGCCATTCGCGATTTGGTGGCAAAGCAGAAGGCCGCCGGCCTGCAGGTCATCACCGATGGCGAGTTTCGCCGCAGCTACTGGCACCTCGATTTTATGTGGGGGCTCAACGGCATTGAACGCCGTACCTCGCGTACGGGCTATATGTTCCACGACGAGGAGACTACGGCCGATACCGCCGTGGTGACCGGCCCTATCAGCGGCGAGAACCACCCCTTCGTCGAGCACTTTAAGTTTGTCAAGGCACTTGAGGGCGAGGGCCACGTTGCACGCCAGACCATCCCGGCGCCTATCCAGACGTTCTCTGAGGTCACGCTCGATCGCTGCGACGGCCAGCAGGAGAGCCTGCGCGCTGTCTATAAGACCGATGAGGAACTTGCCGACGCCATTGCAGCTGCTTATCGCACGGTGATTGCCGACCTGTATGCTGCGGGCTGCCGCAACATTCAATTTGATGACTGCACCTGGGGCATCTATTGCGATACCGACTTTGTCGCCAAAACCGGCATGAGCCCGGTCGACCTGCAAAAGGTAAGCGAGCTGGGCGTGGCGCTCAACAACGCCGCCATCAAGGGCAAGCCCGACGACCTGGTCATTAACACGCACGTGTGCCGTGGTAACTACCATTCTACCTATGCTTTTGAGGGTGGCTACGACCCCATCGCGCCGTACCTGTTTACGCATGAGGACGTTGACGCATTCTATCTGGAGTTCGATACGCCGCGTGCCGGTGGCTTTGAGCCGCTCAAGTACGTTGCCCCTGGCAAGAAGGTCGTGTTGGGCCTGGTGACCACCAAGGCCGCTGAGCTTGAGGACGAGGATGCCATCGTCGAGCGTATTCACGAGGCCGCAAAGTATGTTCCACTCGAGAACCTGTATCTGTCGCCCCAGTGCGGCTTTGCCAGCTGCGAGATTGGCAACAAGCTGACCGAGGACGAGCAGTGGGCGAAGATCGCGCTGGTCAAGCGCATTGCCGAGCGCGTTTGGAAGTAACGCTACCGTTTGCGGGTGACGGCGCGTGCGAGACATGGCGTATCACATACAATGGTTCGGATCGTATCGTTCGGGCAGGTTATCCGATATGCCTGATCGCCCTTCCATCATGAAAGGACTTCCATGTCCGAATCCTCGACGCCCGCCGTCACCGATGCCATCTACGATGCATCGTCGCTCGGCCGCCCGCGCATGTTCTTGCTCGGCCTACATATGCGTGTGGGCATCATTTTTAATGCGTCAGTATCCAGTGGATGCCGCGCGCCATGCGCAGGTCAGTTTGGGCAAAATGATTGCCGGGGTTGAGCTCCAGCGTTGTTGGAATGTCACGCTCGATAAGCAGCTCTTCCATCGCGTGCGTATCGTCGAGTACGTGCCTCATCATGCGGTTGGGCGTCTTGGTTTCCTTTTTACCGAGCGACAGATAGGCGGCGTCGGGCGTAGCCGTCATCGTGCGCTCGCGCGCGTAGTCGATAAAGCCGGGGAACCACAGCGACCCCGATGCACTCGCCGTGCGCTCAAAGACATCTGTTTGCCAAAGTGCCCACAGTGCAAAAAGACCCGCCAACGAGTAGCCGGCAACGCCGCGCCAGGCGGGCGGTTGCGGGAGCGATGATTCGGCCTGGGGGATTATCTGCTTCAACAACTCGTCAAGAAAACCAGCAGCCTGTCCGCCAAAGGGCTCGGCATCTCGTATAGTTCCGTCGCATTCCCAGGGGCTCAGCTCGCGATTCCAATCGAGCCCTCCAATGGCGACAAGGGTGAACGGCGGGCAGTCGAGCTCTCGGCAGCGCTCGTAGACTTCACTACCGTCGCCCATAACCACGGGGAGGTAGATGACGGGCGCGCCTTCCACACACTCTGAATAAACGGTTATCTGCTTATGATGCGCTTCCAAGGCAGGCTTCTCTCGGTGTTGTGATATTGACAGCCTCAATTGTCGCACGCTGGCACGGGGGCAGACGCTAAAAGAAAGGCGCGGAGCCGCTCGATGCGATTCCGCGCCTTGTTGTTTTGCTTTAGCAGACTATGCCGTTACGCCACGAAGAAGTAGACGAGGAAGGCAAGGGCTGCGATCCACATAAGCGGCTTGATCTTGGAGGCCTCGCCCTTAAAGAGCGCGACGACCACGTAGGCGATAAAGCCCAGGCCAATGCCGGCAGAGATGGAGTAGGTGAAGGGCACGCCGGCGACAATCATGAACGCCGGGAAACCCTGAGACACGTCGGACCAGTCGATCTCGGAGGCCTCGCTCATCATGAGGTAGCCGACGTAGACCAGAGCACCGCAGGTGGCGGCGCTGGAAACGATGGTGACGATGGGGGAGAAGAACGCGGCGAGAATGAACAACACGCCGGTGGTGACGGAGGTGAGGCCCGTGCGGCCACCGTCGGCAGCGCCAGAGGTGGACTCGACGAAGGTGGTGATGGAGGAGACGCCCATGAAACCGCCCACAGCAGCGGCGGCGGAGTCGACGATCAGGATCTCCTTGATATTCTCGACGTTGCCGTCGTCGGTGAGGAACTCGCCCTGCTTGGCCACGGCCATCGCGGTGCCCATGGTGTCGAAGAAGTCACTCATGAGCAGCGAGAACGAGATGACGAGGAGCGCGGGGTCGGTAAGGACCTTGACGATGGCGGGCACGCCGCCGGCGTCGGCGATGGGGCCACCAATGCTCGAGAAGTCGAGCGGGGCGATGATACCGGTCGGAGCCTGGGTCACACCTAGGGGGATACCGGCGATGACGGCGACGACGATGCCGATGAGCAGCGAGCCGGGGACGTTGCGGCAGGCGAGAGCGACCGTCACCAGGATGGAGATGATGCCGACGATGAAGGTGGGGGAGGTGATGTCGCCCAGACCGACGAGTGTACCGGCGCCAGCGGTGATAATGCTGGCATCGCACAGGCCAATCATGGCGATGAACAGGCCCAGACCCACCGAGATGGCGTGACGCAGGACAACCGGGATGGCGTCCATGATGGCCTCGCGCAGGCCACAAAGCACGAGCAGCAAGATGACGATACCCTCGAGGAAGATGACGCTCATGGCCACGTGCCAGTCACCGCCGCAGACGGTGGTGGTGATTCCGGCGATCATCGCGTTGACGCCTAAGCCCGACGCGCAGGCGAGCGGGCGGTTGGCGAAGATGCCCATGCAGATGGTCATGATGCCGGCGCCCAGGCAGGTGGCGCAGGCGAGCGCTCCCGCATCGATGCCAGCGCCCGAGAGCACCGCGGGGTTGACGGCGATGATGTAGGCCATCGCCAGGAATGTTGTCAGTCCAGCGCGGAGTTCGGTCCCGATTGTGGACTTGCGCTCACTGACGTGAAAAAGTTCGTCCATGCATACCCTTTCCTTGTTCGGCCCCGAGTTTAGGCCGATTGACACGAACTCAACTACTATAGCCCCTTTACGACGCTGTTGTTCCTCGCATGTTGATGTTCGGCGCTTTGTAGCAGACGGACGGTATTTTTCGCATGAAAATGTGTGGGTACCGTATACTTAAGCGGTTACAACGACCCCTATGGAGGAACGTATGATTAAAGAGCTTTGCCACGACGAGGCTATCCTGTCCCAGCGTTGCGAGGTTGCGACCGTCGAGGACGAGTCGGTTGCTCAGGACCTGATCGATACCATCAAGTCGCTCGACGATGCCGGCTGCCTTGCCGCTAACCAGATTGGCGTTACCAAGAAGGTTTGCGTCTACCTGGACGATGCCGGCGAGCCTCACGTACTCTACAACCCCCGTCTGGTGTTTGGCCTGGGCGCCAGCAAGATGGAGGAGAGCTGCCTGACGCACGAGGAGGTCACCAAGTCCACGCGCTATATCAAGTGCAAGGTCGCCTTTGATCAGATCGTCGACGGCAAGATGAAGGAGTGCCGCCGCGACTACGCGGGCTTTGAGGCACAGATGATCCAGCATATGATCGACCACTGTCTTGGAAAGTTGGTCTAAGGGGACCAAAGCACCGCACCTTGCCGCCCAATCGTCGCTCGCGTACCTTAAGTACGCTTCGCTCCTCTTTCGTGGCAATCTGCGGCACTTTGACCCCTTAGACGACCTGCGGGGTTAACTTGGTTGAGTTTATCCTGCTTGAATAGCCCGGGCATGACATTGTTGTCATGTCCGGGCTTTTGTGTTTAGCGCCTTTTTGTTTGGAGACAATGAAATTAGCAAGAACGTAAAGCTAGGAGGCGCTATGTGTACGAGTATTCGATTTACCGATAATTCTGGCCACATGTATCTGGGCCGCAATCTCGACTGGAGCTTTGACTACGGCCAACAGGTTCGCGTGATGCCGCGCGGGTTTCACATTCCGTATTCGTTTATCGACGACGCGACAGCGGCGCACGCGGTGATCGGTATGTGCATCGATTACAGGAACTACCCTATGTTCTTCGATTGCGGCAACGATGCGGGCCTCGCCGTGGCGGGTCTCAATTTCCCGGGTTATGCCGAGTATGCCGAGGACCCTGTCGACGGCAAGACCAATATCGCGGCCTATGAGTTCCCCCTGTGGGTGGCAGCGACGTTCTCGACGGTCGATGAGGTCGAGGCCGCGCTGCGCGACACGGTGATTGTCGCCAAATCTGCCGGAGAGGGGCTGGGCGTGTCGCTGCTCCATTGGATTATCGGCGACAGCCAGCGCAGCATCGTGGTCGAGATGATGGCTGACGGCCTGCATGTATACGACGATCCGGTCGACACCCTTGCCAACCAGCCGACCTTCCCGTGGCACATGGAAAACCTGCGCACCTATATCACCGCCACAAGCGATTTTCCGCAGACGGCGACATGGCGTGGTGCCGAGCTTAAGCCCTATGGAGCCGGTGCCGGCATGCGCGGCATTCCGGGCGATTGCTATTCGCCGAGCCGTTTTGTAAAGGCGGCGTACCTCAATGCCAATTACCCGCAAAAGGAGAGCGAGACCGAAAACGTCGTTCGCATGTTCCGCTCGCTCGAGGGCGTGGTGATGATCGAGGGAGCGTCCAGGATGGGCGATGGCAAGTTCGAGAAGACTATCTACACCGGATGCTTTAGCGCGCGCACGGGCAATTATTACTACGCGATGTATGGGGATCCGTCGATTCGCTACGTGAGCCTGATGGATGCCGAGGGCGCGAGCCCCGATAGGCTCGTGGTTCCCGAGCCGCGCCGTTCGTAGCCGTTAGCTTTACTGCAATACAAGACGGCCCTGCATCTCTCGCGAGGTGCAGGGCCGCTGTCGTTGATTTGTGACGTCGCTAGAAGTTGGCGTCGTTGAGTTGTTCGCTCTCGAGGCCGTCGAGTTGTTGCTGTTCGGGCGTATCGGCGACGCTCTCGAGCAGCTCGGTGGGATCGACGTTCATATTCTTACCGGCCTCGTTGCCGTTGACCAGGTCGTCCGAGAAGATATCGACATCCATTTCCTCGGCTTCCTCGATCTGAACTTCGAGTGGCACCTGGGTGCGTATAAGCTTGACTGCCGGACGCATGCGGGCAAAGAGGGGCACGTACTCGATGATGATGGCAGAGTTCTCGAGACCGTACCAGCGTGCCGGGCTTCCGCAGGCGCGGCGGACGGCGTACTTGATGGCCATCACGCGGTGGTCATTGCGGTTGATGTCCGTTTCGGGGGCAAGCATCTTGCGCAGCATGCAAAAACGGAAGTCGCCCACGTTGCCGCGCGTCTCGTAGATGGAGTAGGTGTGGTGCTGCGGCGGCAACTCACCCGAGGCCATCAGGTCGCCAACGATCTGGCGCAGGTAGGCGTTGATGCGCTGATTGACCTTAAAGCCCAGGTCCAAGCGCACGCGGAACAAGAAGTCTGTGCCAAAGGTCTCAACGGAATACTCGTGCGTATAGGGCTCATCGGTAACGTGTACGTTGATGAACCAATATGCCTTGGCGCGTTTGGGGTGCTTGTCCAGGATGGAATAGAGCACGTCGCGGTCGAGCGTGAGCGGGTCGGGGCTGTTGGTGAGGAACACCAGATTGTCGGCGAGCACGGGGTAGGTCTCGTCATTGCGCAGGCGGTTGAGCTGGTCGATGTACTTGGAGACGGGCAGCAGAATCGTCTGCGTGCGCTCGATGGCGGTGCCGCGACGCCACACATACATAAGGCCGAACAGCAGTGCGGCCAGGAAGATCATGACGTAGCCGCCGTCAAAGAACATGGTGAGGCACGAAGCGAAGAAGCACAGCTCAATGGCACCAAAGAGCAGGGCAAAGATGCAGGCGCCCAGCTTGTGCTTGAGGATGCCGGCGATATAGCTCGTCAGCAGCGTGGTGGTCATGAGCATGGTCACGGTGATGGCGAGGCCATAGGCGCTTTCCATGCGCTCGGAGTTCTGGAACAGCAGCACGATGAAGATGCAGCCGACCCACATGATGTTGTTGACGAGCGGAATATAGAGCTGACCCTTGGTGTCGCTGGGGTAGTGGATGCGCAGGTGCGGCATAAGGTTGAGGCGCGTTGCCTCGGATACCAGCGAGAACGAGCCGGTGATGAGCGCCTGCGAGGCGATGATGGCCGCCACGGCCGAAAGCACAATGGCAAAGGGGCGCAGGGGCTCGGGAAGCATCATATAGAACGGGTTAACGATATCCATCGCGAGCATCTGGGGATTGGAGTTATTGGCGAGTAGCCAAGCTCCCTGACCCAGATAGTTGAGGATAAGGGCCGCCTTAACAAATGGCCAGGATGCATAGATGTTTGCCTTGCCCACGTGGCCCATGTCCGAGTAGAGTGCCTCGGCACCGGTTGTCGACAGGAAGACAAAGCCGAGCACCATAATGCCCGAATGGTTGATGGGCGAGAACAGGAACATAATGCCGCGGATGGGGTTGAGCGCGCGCAAGATGGACAGGTTGCCGAGCATGTTGAACAGACCGGCGCCTGCCAGGAACAGGAACCACAGCGTCATGAGCGGGCCGAAGAGCTTGCCGATTGACGAGGTGCCGGCGCGCTGCATGGCAAATAGGCCGCAGATAATGATGATTGTGATGATGATGACGTTGGTCTGGCCGTCGCCCAGCAGCGCATGGCCCCATTCGATGGTGCGCAGACCCTCGATGGCTGTGGTGACCGTGACGGCGGGGGTGAGGATGCCGTCGGCAAGCAGTGCCGCACCGCCGATCATGGCGGGCAGAATCAGCCATGGTGCCACCTTGCGTACGAGGCTGAACAGGGCGAAGATGCCGCCTTCGTTGTGGTTGTCGGCCTTCATGGCGATTACCACGTACTTGACCGTGGTCACGAGCGTCATGGTCCAGATGACGAGCGAAAGCGCGCCCAGGATCATGTCCTCGCTGACGGTACCGATGCCGCCGTTGTTGGCGACGATTGATTTCATGGTGTACATGGGGCTCGTGCCGATGTCACCATAGACGACGCCGAGCGTTACGAGCAGCATGCCAGCGGAGAGGGGGATGGCTCCGTGCCCGCCTTGCCCGTGCTGGTCTTGGAGGTTTGCCTCCAGTTTATTGTGTGCCACGAGGACTCCCTTAGACATCCGGTTATCTGTCTAGGACAAAAAACTTTATGCCGTCTTTATACATACAAGAGCAGTTTGGCACATCAGGTTATTTTAGACAATAATCCCCAGCTGGGGATTATTTATGTACGTAGGTAGCATTTCAAAACAGGGGCTTTTAAGCACGTGCTGTCTGGGCTATGCCAGCCTTGGCGCTTGCGCGTTTGCCGGCGAGTTCGCAAAAAATCGCGCCGCCGATGATAAGCGCGGCACCCATCAGACGGACCGGTGTTATGGCTTCGCCCAAAAGGACGGCGGAGAACACGACCGCCGAAAGCGGCTCGAGGTAGCCGACAACGGCGACGGTCTGCACAGGCAGTTTGGCGACGGCGCTAAAGTAGAGCAGGCAACCAATGCCGGTGTTGACGACGCCGAGCATGACGACGGCGCGCCAATCGATGCCTGCGGCGACGCCGGCGGACAGGAATGAGGATGCACCCTGCGTGATGAGCGTGAGGACCAGCGCGGTCACAAAGGCGGCACTCACCTGGAGCGTGGAGTTCTCGAGGCCTTCGATGTGTGGCGCACCCTTGCTAGCGATGACCATCAGCGCATAGCAAAATGCCGAGGCGATGCCGCAGGCGATACCTGCAATGGGCATATTGCCGCCTAGACCTTGCGCTGCAATGAGAAAAGCACCGCAAGCAACGGCGATAAAGCCGGCGATTTTGCCGCCGGTCAGCTTTTCGCCAAAGATGAGCGGGGAGAGTGCCATGACAATGATGGGGCCGCAGTAGTACAGCAGCGAGGATACGCCGACGCCGATCGTCTGGTAGGCGCGGAACAGAAAAATCCAGCTGGCGCCCAGCGCGGCTCCCGAGAGGAGGAGGGCTGCGGCTTCGCGGGGGCGAGATGGCGCCTGCAACTTATGGCGTTGGGTGATGGCGAGAATGGTGACAAGCGAGAGTGCGCCCAAAAACGTGCGTAGTAGCACGATATCCGAGCTCGGCAGCGCGATGGCAGCGGCGATGATGCCGTTGGAGCCAAACAATAGCAATGCTGCTAAGTACGTAAACAGCCCGTTGTTCATGCGCTGACATCCCCTCTATATCTGAGCATCTTCACTATGGGTGAACTGGTTTTAGAAGAAAAGCGAATATAATGCATAGATAACATGACAAAAACTCATGCAAAGGTGGAGGGACGCCGTGGAAACGAATATTCAAAAGATGCAGGTGCTGCTGGAGACGGTGCGCGCCGGAAGCTTTACGCGTGCTGCCGAGCGCCTGAGCTATTCGCAGTCGGGCGTGAGCCGTATGGTGGCCGATCTTGAGGCCGACTGGGGTTTTAAGGTGCTCGACCGCAGTCGCGAGGGCGTGGCTCTTTCTGCCGACGGGAGGCAGGTCATGCCGGCTGTCGAGGCGCTCTGCGAGGAATTCACTCGCTTGCAGCGACGGGTGGATGAGATGCGCGGGCTCATGCGCGGCAAAATCTGCATCGGTACGTTTTCGAGCGTGGCGACCCACGTGCTGCCGCCGGTGATTGCGCGCTTTCGTGCCGATCATCCGGACGTCGATTATGAGTTGCTGATGGGTGATTACTCAGAGATTGAACAATGGGTGGCTGAGGGTCGTTGTGACCTGGGCTTTATCCCGCGCGAGCCACGCGGCGCCGGCATGGCGTCGCGACCGTTGGTGCAAGACGAGCTGATGGCCGTGGTGCCAGCGGACTCCTCGCTTGCCACCGCGGAGGTCGTTTCCCTTGCCGATTTGGCCAACGAGCAGTTTATCCTGCTGGAACGCGGTAGCGACGACGAGATTACGCCGCTGTTTCGCCGCGCGGGCCTGGCGGTGCGCTCTAAGCTGTCTACCTGGGATGACTATGCGATTATGGCCATGGTCGAGGACGGCCTGGGCGTGAGTGTTCTTCCCGCGCTCATCTTGCGCCGCTGTCAGTTCGATGTTGCCGTGCGCCCACTCGAGGGACATCCTCATCGGCAGATCAACGCCATATATCGAACGGCTGACGTTTCGCTTGCCGCTGCTCGATTCCTTGAATACCTCTAAACGCGTGCATGTCATTGTCCGCTTTGGGCAAATCTCGGAGTCCGGTTGATTTTCAATCTCAACGCAACAGCCTGAACGGACCCCGCGTTTCCGCAGCTAGCGCAACGCGGAAATAGCTCCCGGCACCTGGCCATCACTTCGTTTCCGCAGGTGGAGGGGCTGTGGAGTCCGGTGCCCCCATGCCGCCGCCGCATGCTCCGCCAGCCCGCCGCGCAGCCGTTCCGGACTCAGCGCAACGGGCCCTCCGGCCCATGTCCCGGCCCGCCGCCTATCCCGCCAGCGGCCCCTCGCCCCTCGCGGCCCTGGCCCTTTCGATGCAGCCGGGCGTGAGGTCGAGCTCGCCGGGCGCCAGCTCCTCTATCCCGAACGCGTCCATGAGGGCGGAGGCGTCCGTCCCCGACGGGCCATCCGCAGCACGCGCGCCGGCGTCAGGAACCCGAGC
>NZ_KN214134.1:656895-669219 GCF_000763055.1 Collinsella sp. 4_8_47FAA
GGGCCTCCTCGAGCAGCCGTAGCCCCTCCTGTGCGAGCAGCCGTTGCAGCACCTCGGCCACGCGGAGAGCCTGGGGCAGGCCCCCGACAGGTCCGCGGGCGCGGGCTCGCCGTAGCGCGAGCGCGGCGCGGTGACGTAGCGGTGCGCCGCCACCTCCCTGGTCACGGTCGAGGGCGACCTGCCGAGCTCCGCGGCGATCTCGCGGGCGCTGCGGTTGCGGTCGAGCATCCTCTCGACCGTGTTCCTCTCGTGCCTCGTGAGCCTCCCGTACGACCTTCCGGACGGCTTGGGTCTGGACATGCCGGCCTCCCTCCATCGCGGGCCGGGGGATTCCGGCCCCTCTGGGGTTGCCTACCCGGATTCGCGCCTCAGGACTCAGCGCAACGCGTTGCGCTGAGTCCTGAGGCTGTTGCAATGAAAATGAGAATCAAGGAATCTCGGAGTCCGGTACATTTTCTTATGAAATTGAACTATCGAATGAGGTGCCGCGTTATACTGCTTGCTAAATTGAACCATGGTTCAATTCGTGTTCTATAAATTGAACTTTGCCAGCAAGGAGGTTCTAGTGGCCCAAGAGACGTTTAGCGATCGCCTGCGACAGGCTATGTCCGATCGCGACGTTCGCCAGTCGGACGTGATCCGCGCATCGGAGATGCTCGGCAAAAAACTCGGCAAGAGTCAGATGAGCCAATATGTGAGCGGCAAGACGATCCCGCGGCGCGATGTGGCTGAGCTGCTCGCCCGTATTTTGGAGGTCGATGTTACCTGGCTGCTTGCCGGCGACGCCGATCAAGGCGAGGCATCATCACCCCGCAACGATTCCAAGCCCGAACCCCATCCCTCAGCTCAAATTGCAAGGAGCACCACCATGCGTACTTTTTCTAAATCCACCAAGCTCGATAACGTCCTGTATGACGTGCGCGGTCCCGTCGTCGACGAGGCCGCCCGTATGGAGGACGAGGGCGAGCGCATCCTCAAGCTCAATATCGGCAACCCGGCGCCCTTCGGTTTCCGCACACCCGATGAGGTCATCAAGGACATGCGCCAGCAGCTGCCCGACTGCGAAGGCTATTCCAACTCGCGTGGCCTGTTCTCCGCGCGCAAGGCGATCATGCAGTATTCGCAGATCAAGGGCCTGCCCAACGTTCAGATGGAGCATATCTACACGGGCAACGGCGTGTCCGAGCTCATTCAGCTTTCGATGAACGCGCTGCTTGACAATGGCGACGAGATTCTGATCCCCAGCCCCGACTATCCGCTCTGGACGGCGTGCGCAACCCTTGCTGGCGGTCATCCCGTACATTATCTGTGCGATGAGCAGGCGGATTGGTATCCCGACCTGGAGGATATGGAGTCCAAGATCACGAGCGCGACCAAAGCCCTCGTCATCATCAACCCCAACAACCCCACGGGTTCTGTCTATCCGCGCGAGGTGCTCGAGGGCATCGTCGAGATTGCACGCAGGCATCAGCTGATGATCTTTGCCGATGAGATCTACGACCGCCTGTGCATGGACGGCTACGAGCACGTCTCGATTGCCTCGCTCGCCCCCGACCTGCCCTGCGTTACCTTTAGCGGTCTGTCCAAGTCGCACATGATTGCGGGCTATCGTATTGGCTGGATGGTGCTTTCGGGCAACCAGCGCTGCATGAGCGACTTCATCATGGGCATCAACATGCTCTCTAACATGCGCCTGTGCTCCAACGTACCGGCTCAGTCGATCGTTCAGACGGCACTCGGTGGCCATCAGTCGGTCAACGACTACATCCGTCCCGGCGGCCGTGTCTACGAGCAGCGCAACTTTGTGTATGAGGCGCTCAACAAGATTGACGGCATCTCGGTGGTTAAGCCGCGTGCGGCGTTCTACATCTTCCCCAAGATGGATGTTAAAAAGTTCAACATCACCGATGACGAGCAGTTCGCCCTTGACTTGCTGCACGAGAAGAAGATCCTGATCACGCGCGGCGGCGGCTTCAACTGGGCTGAGCCCGACCACTTCCGCATCGTGTACCTGCCGCGCATGGAAGTACTCAAAGAGTCCCTCGAAGACCTCGCCGATTTCTTCGATCACTACCGCCAGGCGTAACGGCAAAGGTAGGCTGTAATGAAACGGTCGGCCCGCAACGGATGCGGGCCGACCGTTTTCTGTCTAAGCCCGTGCTGTTAGCGCTTGTCTCGTTGAGCGGGCGAGGTTCGCGTGTGAGCGGTAAGTTCTATTCCAAAATGGAATACAGTGGGCTTAAGCCTGAATTGATGTCCGGGTACCTGCTTTTCTAGAATGTTTTCAACAAGATGAAAGGCGGTTCCAACCAATGATTATCGATGCAAATTCCTACTGGTTCGACGAGCACATCTTTCATGACGAGACGCTCTGCGAACAGTTTTTGGCCGAGGTACCCCGCGCCTATGACACCGAAGGCTATCTGACCATGAATTCCGCCGGCAAACGACAAATCGTGATCGAGATGCCCGCCGGTTCTCCGGGTCTTAACTACATTGAGGGCGACTACACCCTCGAGAAGCGCTTGGCCGATATGGATGAGGCGGGGGTCGACAAGGCGATCCTCAAGCTCCCCGGTTGTCACGAGTGGATGTCGCTCGAGATGTGCCGGCGTTTCAACGACGGTATGGCTGCTGACGCGAAGGCGTCAAGTGGCCGTCTGATTCCGCTTGTCGCTGTGCCGCCCTTTGGCACCAAAGCGAATTTGGAGGAGCTCGATCGCAGGCTCGACGATGGTTTTGCGGGTGTGCAGCTCTGCGCTCACTACGGCAAGCGCTATCTCGACGACCAGGTCTTCTCGAGCTTTTTCGAGCACCTGAACGAACGCCATGTCACCGTTTACGTGCACCATGTTCCCGTGCCGGTCGAGAACGAATCGCTTCTCGCGTACGACAACCTTCGCCGCTCTTATGGCCGCTGCGTCGACCAAACTACGGCGATCGGCCGAGAGATCTTTGGCGATTTCTTTGAGCGCTACCCCAATATCAAGATGGTCCACTCCATGCTCGGCGGCGCATACTTTGCGTTCAAGGAGATGCTGCTGCCTCATGGTCCCAAGCGCCCTGATGCTTCTGGCCGTTTTCAGGTCGATACCGAGACCGTTTCCAGGCGCCTCGAGAACAACATCTATTTCGACATGTCCCATGCTCAGCCTTGGGGCAAGACGCTCCTTGCCTGCGCGGTTGACGTGCTGGGTGCAGACCATATTGTTTTTGGCACGAGCTATCCCGTTAAACGCGAGTGGCTCACCGAGGGTGTCGCCTGCGTTCGCGCTGCAAATCTGAGCGATACAGACAGCGACCTTGTGCTTGGCGGTACGGCGCAGCAACTGTACGGTGTCGAGTGAGCGACAATCAGAGGGGAGTATCTGCCATGGACGAAGGAGAGATGAGGGCTGGGGCCGCTCGTGTGGCCATCGATCTTGGGGACGTGTTGCCGTTCGACGGTTTCGACGAACTCCGTCATGAGGTCTTCGCCCGTGCCCTTATCATCGAGGGGACGGGGCGACGCGCCTGCGTCCTTTCGCTTGAGGTCACCTCGATCGCTCCGGCTCTACTCGCCGATCTGCGTGAGGTTGTTGAGGATGCCGCCAATTGCAGCGGTGCTTATTCTTGGGTGGTTCCTACCCACACGTTTTCCATGCCTCACGTCCGCACTCCCGGGCATCTTGTCGACGATGCTGCCCGCAACCGCAACGAGCGCTATCGCGCAGCGCTCGTCGCTGCCGCCCGCACGGCTGTCGAGCGCGCTGTTGCGGGCATTCGCTCTGCCACGCTCGCCACTGTGGAGGGCGAATGCCCCGTGAACGTTAATCGCGACATTGAGACGCCTGCCGGCTGGTGGTTGGGCTCGAATCCCAGGGGGTTTGCCGACCACACGATGCCCGTACTCGCCATAAGGGATGCCGGGGGCGAGTATGTTGCCGTGCTCGCGACGGCGGACGTTCAGTCCTCCGTGCTCGACGGGTCGCGCGACTCCGAGGGGAGGCACATGGCGAGCGGAGACCTCTTTGGTTTTGCCGCCATGTCACTCGAGCGCGAGCTGGGCGGCGTTGCCCTGTTGCTGCCAGGCGCCGCGGGCGACCAAGGTCCGGCGGAGCGCGCCATGAACGTCATGTTCGATGCGGCCGGCGTTAAGCAGACGGTCGATGCCCATGAAGACGGATACCGCATGCTGCACCAGCAGGGGCAGGCCTTGGGCGATGCTTTGATCGAGGCCGCTCGCATGGCGCGTGAGGATGACGCCACCGGCATCGATGCCCGCACGGTCGACGTTTTTCTGCCCGCTCAGACACGCGCCGATTTTCACTCTTTGGCTCCGCACCAAACGTATGAATTTCATGCCGCTGGCGAGCAGCGCACGAGGGTCTATCTGCTCCGGCTGGGAAACGTCGAGCTTGTCGGCGTACAACCTGAGGTCTCGAGTGCATTCGGCGCCACTGTGCGCGCCGCTCGGTCCGGCTCTGTGTTCTTTGCCACGCTCGTCAACGGCGGACAGAAGTACCTACCGGCTCCCGACGCGTACGAAAAGATCACCTATGAGGCCATGAACTCCGGTTTTGCCGCCGGATCCCATGAGCGCCTCGTCGAAATCATCATTGCCGCCTTGAATGCGGCGTGACACAGAAGGAGAACGTGCATGAACATTGGACACGCGCGCCGCAAAATCACCCCACAGGGCGACATCTACCTGATTGGCTACCGCAATCTTCCCAACCGTCTGGAGCCTGCGGCAGGCGTCCATGACGACGTCTTCGCCAACGCCATCCTCTTCCAGCAAGGCGAACGTGAAGTGTTTCTCTTTAATGCCGATGTCCTCGAGTTCGAGGAAAGCATGGCCGAGGAAGTCAAGACAATGCTCGCCGAGCGCTACGGCATTGACCGTGATTGCGTCCTGCTCTCGGCGACGCACGACCATACTTCAATCGTCGCTTACCACCGCAGCTGGTGGACGGGAAAATTCGACGAGAACTACTACCGCTGGTTCCTCGATACCATTTGCCAATGCTTTGAGGAGTGCCGCGCCAACGCACAGCCCGCGATTTGTCGCTTGGGCAAGCAGGTCATCACCGGTTTCTACGACAACCGCATCATCCCAGGTGAACTCGCCGACAATGAGGTCATTGTCGTATCGTTCTTCGATACCGAAGGCAAGCCATTTGCGGGCTTTGTGAACTGGGCGGTGCATTCCGCTTGCGTCGGACCCGACTGCACGGAGCTCACGAGCGAACTCGCCGGTCTTACCGGCAAAAAGCTCGCTCAGAGTCTTGGTTACTATCCGGCCATGGTCGTCGGTGCTGCTGGCGACTGTAGCGACCGCAATTTTCGTCAGGGACGCGGCATTCCCGAGGTTGAGCGTGTTTCGACCGGTCTTGCCGAGGCGATTTCCCAGATCAAGCTCGATTGCGAGGTCGTTCTTGACCGCATCGAGCCTCAGACGTTCTATCACACCGTTGCCCATGACGACTTTTCACTCACGCTTAAGTGTGCCGTCATCAGTCTGGGCGGCTTGCATCTCTTTGTGTTCCCGAGTGAACTCGGCAGCGACCTGGGCATTCGCATGAAGCGCGAATGTCCGGTCGAGGGAATAGTCTGCGGTTACACCAACGGCTATTTTGAGTATTTCCTTCCGGCACGCGAGTACGGCCTCTCCTTTGAGACCGAGCGTACTCAGATTCCCCAGGGCGAACCGGAACGTCTGTGTGACAAGTTCTGCCAGACGACGAGACTTCTCGGCGCAGCAGCTTCGCGTCTGTAGGCCTGATTGCGTGGCATGGGCCAATGAGGCTCGCTGCCATGTGATCGGTATCTTCCATCTTCTCTGCCGTTCCCCATCCCGGGCGTACGTGCGTCCGCGGATTTCAAAGGGGGAAGCGGGTTCCTTGTCCTCCCACGTCGACTACGGAGGCATGAAATCGATGCTATACCCCGCTCAGAAAAAGGAGAATTCCATGAAATACCAGAAGCTTTGCGATGAAATCATCACAAAGGTCGGTGGTCGAGACAATGTGTTAGACGTGAGCCACTGCATTACGCGTCTCCGCTTCCACCTCAAGGATGAATCGCTCGCCCAGACCAATGAGCTTAAGGCGACGAAGGGCGTCGTTGACGTTATCCAGGCCGGCGGACAGTATCAGGTCGTGATTGGTGCCACTGTCGAGGCCGTCTACAACGACCTTGTTCAGATTGGCGGGTTCGACTCCAAACCCGCGCTCGATATCGATGAAGGCGACGACGTCAAAAAGAGCGATCCATTCTCGCGTCTGCTTGCCATCATCTCCGAGATTCTGCAACCGGTTCTTGGCGTGCTTATGGCCGGTGGCTTTATCAAGTCGATGCTCGCGCTCTGCACGGTTGCCGGTTGGCTTGCCAAGGACAGCAATACGTATGTGACGCTCTCGGCAATCGGAGATTCGGTCTTCTATTACTTTCCGCTAATCATTGGCTGGACGTCGGCCAAGAAGTTCGGACTTAAGCCCGTTATGGGAATGGCGCTCGGTGGTATCCTCGTCTACCCGACGCTCGTTGCCCTTATGGGCGGAGATCCGCTCTACACGCTCGGCGCCGGCACGGTCTTCGAGTCCAATGTCTACGGTGATATTTTTGGCATCCCGCTGATCATGCAGAATTACTCATCGACGATTCTGCCTGCGATCTTTATCGTCTGGATTGCCTCCAAGGTGCACAAGGCCCTTTCTAACGCGCTGCCCGCGCTTGTGAGCTCGTTCTTCTCCAACATCCTGACGCTCCTCATTTGCGGCATCCTTGGCCTGCTTGTGGTCGGTCCGGTCATGACGGTCCTCTCCAACATCGTTGCCCAGATCATCTTGATGCTCATCAACTTCCAGCCCGCCATCGCCGGCTTCGTCATCGGCACGTTCTGGAGCCTGCTCGTCATGTTCGGCCTGCACTGGGGTATCATCCCGCTGTGGTTCCTCGATGTCGCAACCTACGGCTATGACCTCATTAATCCGCTCGTGTATGCAGGCGGTTGTGCCATCGCCGGTACTGTGCTTGGCATGATCATCCGAACCAAGGATTCCGAGGAAAATGCTGCCGTCAACATTCCCGCCCTTGTCTCTTCGATTTTCGGTGTCAACGAGCCTGCGCTTTACGCCATCTTGCTGCCGCGTAAGCGCCTTATGTGGGCAACCTTTATTTCCGCTGGTGTAGGCGGCGCCATCGCCGGCCTCATGGGTGCCAAACTCTATGCCTTCGGTGCCTCCGGCCCGCTCGGTTTCCCGAGCTTTATTAACCCTGCCGGCATCGACATGGGCTTTATCGGCCTTGTCATCTCCGGTGTGGTCGCTTTCGTTCTGGCTCTTGTCGCCGCTATGGTGATCGGTACCAGGAAGGACGAGGGCGGTAAGGCGCTCAACATCTCGGTGGACTAGTCTGTCTGCGCACTTTAACTAAATATGCCTCGGACGGCGACGTGCCGCCCGAGGCATATTTGTGTTTTGTGCCGTTGTCAGCGTGTTTGCGGACACAAGTCTGCGGTTGTGGAGCAGCGGGGATTATGACGGTCGTGCCGCGGTGGAAGACGTACGGTCGCCCTGCAGGAGCTGACGGTAGGGGAGGAAGCCGATGAACGAGACGACCGCCTGCGAGTGCGCGGCGTTTCGCTTGAGGTAGAGCCTGACCTCGGAGGTCGTCGCGGGCTCGAGCGGCACCAGGGCTACCTTTCCGCTGGCGAGCGATTCCGCCGGCTTGCGCATGAGGAATGAGACGCCGGCGCCGCGCGCGACAAGGGAGATGATGTTCTCGGCTCGTTTGCCGGTGAACGTAACACGTGGGCCAAATCCAGCTTCGCGACAAAGGGAAAGGACGAGCTCGCTTACGAACGAGCCTTGGGGAAGCATGAGGAAATTCTCGTCGATAAGGTCGTCTATCTCGACGGTGTCACGTTCGGCGAGCGGATGGTCGAGTGGAAGGACGGCCACGAGCCGGTCGGTCGTAAAGGGAATCTTTTTGAACTCCGGCTCGATGGCGCCGCCGTCACGGATGAAGGCCAGGTCAATGTCCTCGTGCAGGAGCATGCGCTTGAGTGTGTCGCCCTCGCCCTCGATGAGCTCAACGGAATATGAGGGGTTCGCCTGCTGAAAATCGATGACGGCGTCCGTGATCCCATAAGGGGCCATAATGGGGATAGAACCTACGGTGAGGTGCTCGAGCGGCTCACCTGCGCCTATTTGAATGGCGGCAAGATAGCGGTGCTGAAGCGTCGCAATTTTTTGCGCATAGGGGAGGAGCGCTTCACCTTGCGCGGTGAGTGTTACGTGGCGCTGGCTTCGATCGATGAGCTTGCAGCCGAGTTCGTGCTCCATTGCCATGATGTGCTTGGAGAGGGTTGATTGCGACATGAAAAGCAGTTCCGCCGCATCAAGAAACGTGCGTGACTGCGCTAAGATGGCGAATTCGCCAAAGCGGCTGATATCCATAGGGAGGCCTCCGGTACCCTCATTTTGGCAGGTGGCCTAAACCACGACGCCGTTGCAGTGGTCGATTTCGTGCTGGATGATCTCGGCGGTGTAGCCCGAGAAGTTTTTGATGCGGTGGACGAAGTTCTCGTCCAAATACTCCACCTTAATGCGGCGATAGCGGGTACAGGGACGCTCGCCGATCAGCGAGAGACATCCTTCGCTCGTCTGATAGGCATTGACTTGCTCAAGAATTTGAGGGTTGTACATCAGGAGTGTCCTGTTGCCGTCCTTTACGCAGATGATGCGTTTGCGCACGCCAATCATGTTGGCGGCGAGGCCCACGCACTCGCGCTCATGCTCGTGGAGTGTATCCAGGAGGTCCTGCCCGGTCGCGGCGTCGTCGGGTCCCGCGTCTTCGGAAGGCAGGCGCAAAAAGAACTCGGATTTCATGATGGGCTTAATCATGGTGGGCTCCTCATGTCTCATGCTTTCGTGGACTTTTAATAATAGCGCGGAAGGAAAGCTGTGCGTCCGCGTTACAATCTTTCGACGTTGGACCATGTTGTCAGACTCGTCGTGTACGGCGTCTGGCGTAAGTCTAGGGCTCATTTTTCGCCCTGGACTGTTCCTCTGGGGCGATGCAACTGTCGTTCCAAGAGGAAGGAAATGCATGGGGAGCAAATCTCAGCAACAAGTTCAAGTAACGCCATCGGCCACTGCGGCGCTTCTCGTCGTTATGTATATTGCGGCCTTTGTTGCCGCGTTTAACGAGAACATCATTAACGTGGCGTTGCACGACATTATGGCGGCCTTTTCGGTGAGTGCCACCACGGCGCAGTGGCTCGTCTCGGGCTACATGATTGTGACGTCGATCTTTACGGCCATCATGGCCTTCCTGTCCGGCCGTTTCTCGACGCGCAAGCTGTTGTTTTTCGCATGCGGATGTATGGTCGCCGGCGAAGTCCTGTGTCTGATCGCTCCGTCGTTTAGCGTTTTGCTGCCAAGTCGTATTTTGCAGGCTGCGGGATCGGGCATCTTGTTTCCGCTCATGATGAACGTGGTGCTGTCTTGCGCCCCGCGCGAGAAGCTCGGTCTGTATCTGAGCCTGGGTGGTGCCTGCATTACGCTAGGGCCGGCGTTTGGACCCGTGATTAGCGGTCTTATGTGCACGTTATTTGGCTGGAGGGCGGTGTTCGTAGTGCCGCTGGTGGGCGGCATTGTGGTCGCTGCGGCGGGCGTTAAGCTTGTTCAGAATGTCGGAGAGCGCTCGAACACCACGCTTGATATTCTGTCGGTTGTTTTGCTCGCCGCCGGCATTACGGCATTTGTGTATTCCGTAGGCGAGTTCTCGACCAATCTGATTGCCGGCATCGTGGCGCTTTTCGCCGCCATTGTGCTGCTCGGCCTGTTTGCGGCCCGTCAGCTCAAGCTCGAGCATCCGGTGCTTAACGTGCGTCCCATGGCGAGCTTTCGCTTTTGGCCTGCGTGTTTGCTTGTGGTGGTGTCGATGATGACGACGTTCTCGATGAGCGTTTTGTTGCCGCTCTATTTTGAGGGCGCATACGGCATGACCGCACTAATTGCGGGCTTGCTCATTTTGCCGGCGATTGCCTGCAACGCCGTGACCTCGATTGTGGGCGGACGCGTGATGGACGCCCGTGGCGCATGGCCGCTGCTGCCGGTCGGTTTTGCCCTGATTGCCGTGGGGCAGACTGCCATCTCGATGACGGCGGCAAGCATGAACATCGGCGTCGTCGTGGCGCTGACCGTTGTGGTGTATGCCGGAGTCGGTTTGGTGCTGAGCCCCTCGCAAACGGCCGGCTTGGAGACGCTACCCGCCGCTGAACATCCTCACGGAACGGCATTGCTTAACACGTGGAATATGATTGCCGCATCGTTTGGCCCGTCGCTGTTTATCGGTCTGCTCTCGAGTTCTGCCGCGATCGCCGACGCCGCTGGCGCTGCGACGGACGTTGCCCAGGCGATTGGATTTGCGGCTGCCGTGCGTGTGGCGGCTGTAATTGCCGTGGTCGGGTTCGTGGCGTCGCTGGTGTACGCTCGTCGCGAGTCGCACATGTCGCATTAATGTGTGCACATAGATTCTGCAGCTAGATTGGATGGCGACACCATAAACTAATGAACGTTTTGCCGAGAGGCATGAATGTTTAAAGCGCAAAGAGTGCGCGACGGGCCCCGCGAATGGGGCGATGATGCCCGAGAGGGCCAAGAAGGAGTCTCATGTCCGAGAACGAAGAGATCATGAACGAGACCGAGAACGAGACCATGGCTGCCGAGGTCGAGGCAGTCGAGACCGTGGAGACCGAAGCTGCCGAGGTTGAGGCTGCTGACGAGGTTTCCGCCGAGGAGGAGGCCGAGGTTGTCGAGGCCGCCGTTGATTACGATGACGAAGAGCTGATGGACAAGATGCAGAAGGCCGCCCGCCTGCTGCGTAGCCGTCGCTTTGCTATTTCTAAGGAGGAGGAGGCCAAGGCCGAGCGCATGGCGAACATCGAGCGCGCCATCAAACTTCTTGACCTCAAGCCCAAGATGGAGCAGAAGGAAATGTCCGACCTGCTGGGCATGCGCCTTCGTGAGCTCGATGGCCTGATGGCCGAGGCCGAGGCCGCCGATCTGGTCGGCCGCATCGACGACGCCGAGGGCGATATGCGCAAGATTGTTGTCTTCGCCGCCGAGGATGCCGCTGAGGGCCTGGTCGAGCTTGCCAACAAGAAGGAGAAGCTCCTGCCCGAGCTTTCTTACGAGGAGGCCACCGAGCTGATGGCCGCTCTCGATAAGGTTATCGCTCCGCTCGTCGCCATGGGCCTGGACGAGGATCGCGGTCCTCGCGGCGGCCGTGACGACCGTGGTGGCCGTGGCGGCGACCGTGGCGGCCGCGGCGGCTTTGGCGATCGTGGTGGCCGTGGTGGCGACCGCGGCGGTCGCGGTGGCGATCGCGGCGGCCGTGGCGGCTTTGGTGACCGTGGCGGCGACCGTGGCGGTCGCGGCGGCTTTGGCGGCAACCGTGGTGGCTATGGCGATCGCGGCGGCAACCGTGGTGGCTTCGGCGGTAACCGTGGTAACGACCGCGGCGGTCGCGGCGGCGACCGTGGCGGCCGCAACGGCGGCGGCTTCCGCGGTAACCGTTTTTAGTTACGGCGTTTTACCAAACGCCGTAACGGGCCGACGCTGCGCGGGCCGCATTTGGACAATCTGACGTTCAACTTCAAGGGCGCGACCAGAAGGTCAGCGCCCTCTCGTTTCACGTCACCTTGCCTCAAATGCGACCCGCTCGCTGTCCGTCCTCTACCTGCGGCGCTGTCTTGCTCCGGATGCGGCAGTTAGGGACGTTCCTTTTCTGCCGGCAGTTTGGGACACTCCTTGTAGTCATTGGGGACGTTCTTAAATGACTAGTCGTTGGGTGTTCCTATAGTTTTGTCAACCGTCGGGGCTACTCCCGGTAGGGCACCCGGTCGCGCATCACGGCGTATATCGCCCTGAGCCGCTTCCTCGCGACGGCCTTGAGCGCCCGCCCGTGCCCCATGCCCCGCGCCCTGCAGGCCCGGTAGTACTCGCCGTAGCGCCCCGAGGACCTCACCAGGCTGTTGCACGAGAAGATCAGCAGGGACTTGAGCCTCGCGTCGCCGCGCCTGGACGCCCTGACCGACCTCACCGACGTGCCGGAGCTCCTCACCCTCGGGGCTATGCCGCAGTACGAGGCCAGGTGGTCGTGGTCCGGGAACCTCCCGATGTCGACCGACACCGCGAGCTGCGCCGCGGTCCTCGGGCCGATGCCGGGCACGGTGAGCAGACACGCGTAGGTCTCGTCGCCCTCGAGCAGCGCCGCCGTCTCGGCCTCGAGGGCCCCGGCCTCGTCGAGGGCCTCCGATATCCGGGCGCCAGG
>NZ_KN214134.1:669539-684939 GCF_000763055.1 Collinsella sp. 4_8_47FAA
GGCGGCGAGCCCGGGCAGGTGGGCGACCCCGAGCCCCGCGGCGCGGGCCCGCCTCACGGCGAGGGACCCTATGTTGCGGAACTGGTCGACGACGACGAGCGTGCCGGCGGGCGCGGAGGCGAACAGCGCGTCGAGCTCGGCCTCCCTGTTGCGGACGGGGGCGCTGGCCAGCACCTCCCCGTCGCGGTCGATCAGGCAGGCCCAGTGCGACGACTTGCCGACGTCCAGGCCGAGCACGGCCGCGGGTCTGGTGGATGGCGCTTTCACGGTGGTATCCTTCCGGTAGTCGTTCGACCGGATGGCCTCCCCCTCGGCACTCACATTACCAGCCGCGGCGCCTGCCCGGCACTTTCCTATCAGCCGTCGGGGGCGGCGCGTCCCGCGCCGGCAGCACCCAACAGGCCCTCTCGGGGGCAGGGACGTTCGGCCGTGCGCGGGCGCCCGGTCGGCGGCCCGTTCTGGGCGCGCCTCAATCGTAGCCCGAGACGGTCCCGGGCTGACAATTTCGACTGTAATGGACGTTCTTGTTTGACTAGTCATTCAAGAACGTCCCCAACGACTACATAGCATGAGAGTGGATAATCTCCCAGTTTGGGCTCGCATTCAGGCTCAAAGTGGGAGATTATCCACTCTCGTTTCTGTTCTGCCTACATTTGTAGGAACAGTTCTTGGAGGCGGGTGTCTTCGTCGAGTTCGGGGTGGAAGGTTACGCCGAGCTGGTTGCCCTGGCGCGCGGCGACGATACGGCCGTCGACTTTCGCTAAGGCCTTTGCGTCGCCGTGGACCTCGACGATGCGGGGCGCGCGGATAAACGTCAGCGGCACTTCACCGTCGATGCCAGCTACCTGCCCCTTGGTTCGAAAACTGCCGAGCTGCCTGCCGTAGGCATTGCGCTCAACGAGCACATCCATGGTTGCCAGGCGCGGCGTGCCCTTATCGTCATGGGCGGCAAGGTCGTGAGCCAGCAGAATCAGGCCGGCGCAGGTGCCCAGGACGGGCATGCCTTCAACAATGCGGGTGCGAAGCTCCTCGAGCATGCCCAACTCATCTAGCAGCTTCCCTTGAACGGTAGACTCGCCGCCGGGAAGTACCAGACGGTCAAAGTCCTGCTTTAAATCAGCCGCCTGCCTCAGCTCAATACAGCGCGCGCCCAGCTCGGATAGTCTTGCCTCGTGCTCGGCAAATGCGCCTTGGACCGCCAGCACGGCGACCGTTTGGTCTGCATAATCGCTCATGTGCGATCCTTTCTGCTGGACTAGCGCCCGCGCTCTTCCATGATAATCTCGATCTCGTCGGCGTTGATGCCCACCATGGCCTCGCCCAGGTCCTCTGAAAGCTCGGCAATGAGCTTGGCATCGGTGAAGTTTGCCACGGCCTTGACGATGGCGGCTGCGCGCTTGGCGGGGTCGCCGCTCTTAAAGATGCCCGAGCCGACAAACACGCCTTCGGCGCCCAGCTGCATCATCAGCGCGGCGTCGGCGGGGGTCGCTACGCCGCCGGCGGCAAAGTTCACGACGGGAAGCTTACCCGTGGCATGGACCTCGCGCACCAGCTCGACCGGAACCTGCAGTTGCTTGGCTGCCTCAAAGAGCTCGTCGTTGCGCAGGGCAACAACGTCACGGATCTGCTTTTGGATCTTGCGCATGTGACGCACGGCCTGAACGACGTCGCCCGTACCCGGCTCACCCTTGGTGCGAATCATCGTGGCGCCTTCGGCAACACGGCGCAGCGCCTCGCCCAGATCACGGGCGCCGCAGACAAACGGCACGTCAAACTGGGTCTTGTCGATGTGATAGACGTCATCGGCAGGGGAGAGAACCTCGGACTCATCGATGTAGTCGATCTCGATGGCCTGCAGGACCTGCGCCTCGACGATGTGACCGATGCGGCACTTGGCCATGACGGGGATGGAGACGGCCTCCTGGATGCCCTTGATCATCTTGGGGTCGCTCATGCGCGAGACGCCGCCTGCGGCACGGATGTCGGCCGGGATGCGCTCGAGGGCCATGACGGCGCAGGCGCCTGCCTCCTCGGCGATGCGTGCCTGCTCGGGCGTGGTAACGTCCATGATGACGCCGCCCTTGAGCATCTGCGCGAGCTCGCGATTGAGTTTGACGCGGTCGGCCTTGCTGTTCTGTTCTGCCATGGTTGCTCCCTTGGTTGGCATGTGCATTGCTTGACGGAACATCCTATCGGGGAGCTGGGTATGACAAAATACTCAGTTTTCGAGATAATTACAAGGTCAGACTAATACCAGATTGAATGACTTAATAAGGTCAGGTGATAGGCTCATGCTTGACTACAATTTGGAAAAACGCGGCGAAGCATCGCTCTATGAGTATGTTTACCAGCAAATTCGAGATGATATCGTAGCTGGACGCATTGTGGCGGGGGAGCATTTGCCGTCTAAGCGCGCCTTTGCCAGTCATCTGGGAATCAGTGTTATTACCATCGAGAATGCATATAGCCAGTTACTCGCTGAGGGCTATATTTGCTCAATACCACGTCGTGGCTACTACGCTTGCGAGCTTCCGGATGCACCGGTTTTGGCTTCGGCTGCGGAGGGCATCGACCGAGATGCCGTCTCTGTGGACCCCAGCGCGCATGATGTCCGCGGGCGGGTCGAGCAATTCGACGCACTTTCTCCTTCTGCTTTGGAGGCGGCGCGGCTTTGGCAAAGCGCGCTACGGGCGACGCTGGCATCCGAAGACGAGCGCGAAATCTTTTCGCCCGCACCGGCGCAGGGCACTGCTCGGCTGCGACGCGCAATTGCTCACCATCTGCACGGGACAAGGGGTATGAATGTCGACCCCAACAACATCGTTATCGGTGCGGGCGCCCAGCTGCTCGATACCATGTTGGTTCAGTTGCTTGGCGCGGACAAGGTGTATGCGGTTGAGGATCCGGGCTATTTGCGTCTGACGCGTATCTATCAGGCTATGGGCTGCAAAGTTCGACATATCCCGTTGGATGATGAGGGCGTGGACTTGAGCACTCTGCAGAAAAGCGGGACCGATGTCCTTCACCTGATGCCGTCCCATCAGTATCCGACCGGTCTTGTGACGAGCATTGCGCGTCGCTATGCGCTTCTGAGCTGGGCCGCTGAGCGACCAGGTCGGTATCTCATCGAAGATGACTTTGATTGTGAGTTTCGCCTTGCCGGGAAGCCGATTCCCGCGCTCGCGTCGATTGATGCCGCCCAGTCGGTTATCTACACCAACACGTTTTCGAAGAGCCTTTCATCGGCGTTGCGTCTAGCGTACATGGTGCTGCCCGATGAGCTGATGGAGCGGTTTAGGTGCAACCTTGGTTTCTATGCCTCGTCGGTGAGTTCTGTCGACCAGGTCGCTTTGGCTCGTTTGCTGGAATCGGGTGATTACGAGCGGCATGTGAACCGCGTGCGCGTTCGTGCTCGTGAGGCGCGTGATGGCCTGATGGCGCTTGTGCGGAAAGCGTTTCCGGCAGGGGAGGTCTCGATCGAGCAGGCAGATGCGGGCCTTTACTGTACCGTGGTTGCGGAGCGTGGAACGGGCGGAAGCTCTTTTGCGCAGGCTCTCGCGCGCTCGAGCATCCCTTTTGTCGATATCAGTGACTGTTATTGGTGTGCCGATGGCGCATCTGTCCCTGAAAACTCAACTCAAATTCTTGTCCAGTATGACGATCTGAGTCCAAAAGTGCTAACTACCTTGGAATTGCAGCTAATGGGGGGCACTCTGCAACCTAAGTGAGTAGACTTTTAGCACTTTGGCGACCAGGAAGTTTTGTAACAAGCTATCTACCTGCGGTTTTGAAAAGCAGGATGACCGGCCTGCTCGGGATGTTCAAAAAAGTCTACTCACTTGCCGCGCAAAGTTCCTGCATGAGAAAAAATGGGGTTTTCAACAGGGCTTCGTCCAGCTCTTGGCAAGCTTTTGGCCAGTTGGGGAGGGCTGTTGAAAACTTTGCAGTCCGTTCGGCGCCATTTTTGGTGCGTTCGCGCCAATGCGTGACTGACTGGGTTGAAATTCGTGTTTTCCTGTGCCTATGAAGGATCTACTTTGTGACATATCGGCTTTTAGGTACTGGCGTTTGCCTCCTCAAGTCCGCGCTTTGTGTCCGCCGCTTCCACGACCGGAAGAAGACCGGCAGCGATATGATCTCGCCCGCAACCCGACGGCTGCGGTCGCGCTCGGTTTTCCGTTGTATACATTGGTTCGGACGAGAAACAAACGGACTTGTCCTGCCAGCATTAGGCAGCGGCTGTTTCTTGGCGAGCTCCCCAGGGAATCCGTGCTGGAAACGGAGCATGGGTTTTTGGTTACATCTCCTCTACTGACGACATTCATCATGTCGCGGCATCTGACGGATCTTCAGCTTCTTTTGGTATTGGCGGAGATGTGTGGCTTGTTTGCGGTGTGTGCCCTGCCGGCGGCACTTGAGGCGGAGCTTTCGCGTGCAATTGATTCGGGCGCGATTTCGACAACGTTCGGTTGGGTGTGCTGCCCGTCCGAGGACGGCATCGCCTCAAATTTATGGCGTCGAGACGCTTTGGTTTTGGGCGGAGACCTTGACCGTTTTTGTTCAGATGTTTGCGGGATGCGTTGCGGCAATAGATTTATGGCGGTATCGCAACTCGTTCCATTGGGTGCCGCGTCGCCTTTTGAGGTCGAGGCGTATTTGTTGCTTGGACTGCCGCGAGCCCTGGGAGGCGAAGGTTTTTGCGGCATAGAGCTTAATGTTGAAGTGATGCTAAACACAAGTGCTCGAGCGATTGTGGAAAAGTCCCGTGTATATATCGACCTACTTCTTTCTTCGCCGGACGGCAGGCGACAGGTGGCCATTGAATGTCAGGGAAAGGCCTCGCACGGACGCGCAGGGGATGGCTTGCGTGACGCTGACCGCATGACGGCCCTTCAGGCCATGGGCTACGATGTGCTTCTCCTGACACACAGACAGATATCGGATGAGGATAGATTCCGCGCGATCGTTAAGGCCATATGCAGGATGCTCGATGCTGAATATCGTGATAAAAGCTCGGATGAGCAAAGGGCTGAGACATTACTCCGGTCTGAACTATTCGTTGACTGGACAAAATTGGGAGTAATCGACGGAAAGATGCCCGCTAGACACAAAATGGCTCGATCGTGGACGGCTGCGGTTCTAAGTGAGTAGACTTTTGGCACTTTGGCGACCAAGCCGTTTTGCAACAAGTCATTTACCTGCGGCTTTATAAAGCAATATGGGTGGTGTGCTCGGCAAGTTCCAAAAAGTCTACTCACTTAGTTTTTGACGAGAAGCCGATGCCGAAGGCGGTCCTATTTCAGGGCGTTAACAAGTTCGTGAGGCACGAAAAAGGCCCGAACCAATACGGTCCGGGCCTCATCGAGCTAGAGGTTATGTCTCAAGCGGTTGGCTTAGCCAAAGTAGCGCTTAAGCAGGCCGGCGAAAGCCTTGCCGTGGCGGGCCTCGTCACGAGCCATCTCGTGCACGGTGTCGTGGATGGCATCGAGGCCAGCGGCCTTGGCGCGCTTAGCAAGATCGGTCTTGCCGGCGGTGGCGCCGTTCTCGGCCTCAACGCGCATCTCGAGGTTCTTCTTGGTAGAGTCGGTCACGACCTCGCCCAGGAGCTCAGCGAACTTGGCGGCGTGCTCGGCCTCCTCGTGGGCAGCCTTCTCCCAGTACAGGCCGATCTCGGGATAACCCTCGCGATGGGCGACGCGAGCCATGGCCAGGTACATACCGACCTCGGAGCACTCGCCCTCAAAGTTGGCGCGCAGGTCGGCAACGATGTCCTCAGAGACACCCTCCATCTTGGCGACGCCCACGACGTGCTCGGCGGCCCACTCGAGCTGGCCCTCCTCCTGCTTCAGGAAACGAGAACCGGGAACGCCGCACTGGGGGCACTTAAAATCCTCGGGCAGCTGGTCGCCGTCGAACTCTTCCACATAACCGCAAACGGGGCAAACAAACTTCATGATTCGATCCTTTCGATCGATGGCGATTGCGCGCTCGTCCGGTCCCGTAAGGGCCCTCTCCGGACGTGCGTCTTGACGAGTTCTATTATCCATAAATGCAACCAAATGTGAAGCCTATTAGGAATGATTTTTAATAAAACAATTTTGAGATATGAAGATGTTGATTGATTAACGATTGGCAGGCCGTCTTTGACCGCCGCTGAGTACAATCGGGCGAGCAAATGTTGACCTATCAACAAATGAAGGAGTTTCCTTTATGCATCTAGCCCGTCGTGCCTGGTGCCGAACATATCAGACGGTTTTTCGCATTGCATTGCCGATCCTGCCCTATACCGAGCCGCGCATTTTGGAGCATGCCGAGGATGTGCCCGCGGTGCTTCAAAAGCGCTCGATCCAGAAGGTCCTTATCGTGACGGATCCCGGCATTGCCCGTCTGGGGCTCACGGCACCGCTCGAGACGGCGCTCGCATCCAGGGGGATTGGCGTTACGGTCTATGCCGAAACGCGTGCAAACCCCACGGTTTCAAACGTGGAAGAAGCGGCGTCCCTGTATCGAGAGAGCGCCTGCCAGGCCATTATCGGCTTTGGCGGTGGCTCGGCCATGGACTGCGCCAAGGGCGTGGGCGCACGCATTGCGCAGCCAAACAAGCCCATCAACAAGATGCGCGGCCTACTGCGGATTCATCGTCTCCTGCCGCTGCTCATCGCCGTTCCCACTACCGCCGGTACGGGAAGCGAAGCCACGCTTGCGGCGGTAATTACCGATGACGGGACGCACTACAAATACCCCATTAACGACTTTGTGCTCATCCCGCGTTTTGCAGTCCACGACCCCGAGTTTACGTGCGGCCTGCCCGCTTCCATTACGGGGCAGACGGGCATGGACGCCCTGACGCATGCCGTTGAGGCCTTTATCGGGCGAAGCACCACGCCCTATACGCGCAAGATGGCGCGACAGGCGGTGCAGCTTATCCACGACAATTTGCTCGAGGCCTATGAGCATGGTGACGACATACGCGCTCGTCGCAATATGCTTTCGGCGGCGTATAAGGCGGGCGTTGCGTTTACCCGCTCCTATGTCGGATATGTGCATGCCATCGCGCACAGTCTGGGCGGCCGATACGGAATTCCGCACGGTTTGGCCAACGCGATCATCCTGCCGCACATGCTTCGCGCTTATGGTGACGCCGCCGCCCCCAAGCTTGCCGATCTTGCTCGCATGGCGGGCATTGCGCCGGCTACCGCGCAGGATAGTCTTGCGGCCGAGGCCTTTATCGATTGGGTCGACCGCATGAACGAGATCCTGGGAATCCCCAAATATGTCTCGGGCATTCGCCGCTCCGACATTCCCGAGATGGCGGCGCATGCCGATGCCGAGGCCAATCCGCTGTACCCCGTTCCGCTTTTGATGGACCGCTTGGAGCTCGAGCGTATGTACGAGGTCGTCGCGGGTGGTATGTTTGAGGACGAGAACTAGGAGGGTGCCATGAACACCGAGGAAATTGCGCGCATCGTCGGCGATCAGCGCACTTACTTTAAAACGCACGCTACGTTTGATGTTGATGCCCGACGTCGCGCGCTCGTGAGTTTACGCGATGCGGTACGGGCGCACGAGGCCGATATTGCCCATGCACTCAAGACCGATTTGGGAAAGTCGCATGACGAGGCATATATGTGCGAGATCGGCACGTCGCTTTCCGAGATTCGTCATCAGATCGCTCACGTGGCTCGATGGAGTCGTCCGCGCCTGTGTCCGTGTGACCTTGCCAACGCCGTGAGCGCGTGCAAAACGCAAGCCGTGCCCTATGGCGTCACGCTCATCATGGCTCCGTGGAACTACCCGTTTTTGCTAACACTCGAGCCGCTCGCCGGCGCCCTTGCCGCGGGCAATACCGTGGTCATCAAGCCGAGTGCCTATGCTCCGGCATCGAGCGCGGTGCTCAAGCAAATCTGTGAAGAGGCATTTGATCCGCGCCTGGTGACGGTTGTCGAGGGCGGGCGCGCCGAGAACGAAGCGTTGCTCGATGAGTGCTGGGACAAGATCTTCTTTACCGGTAGCGTTCCGGTCGGCAAGCTCGTCATGGAGCGCGCGAGTAAAAACCTCACGCCCGTGACGCTTGAGCTGGGCGGCAAGAGCCCCTGCATCGTGGATGCGACGGCAAACTTGAAGGTCGCGGCACGGCGTATCGCCTTTGGCAAATGGCTCAACGTGGGGCAGACCTGCGTGGCGCCCGACTACCTGCTGGTCGATGCGCACGTGCACGACGAGCTGCTGGACCTCATCAGGGAAGAGGTCCGCCGTATGTTTGGCGAGCATCCGCTCGATAACGAGGACTACGGTCATATCGTCAACGCCAAGCATTTCGCGCGTGTACGCGGGCTAATCGATCCCGATAAGGTCGTGCTTGGAGGTGCCGCGCGCGAGGCTTCGCTCAAGATCGAGCCGACGATCCTAGACGGCGTGACCCCCGATGACGCCGTGATGCAGGAGGAGATTTTCGGCCCGATCTTACCGGTGCTGACGTTTGATGACCTGGATGAGGCCGAGACGTTTATCACGGATCGTCCGACGCCGCTGGCCCTGTATATCTTTAGCCAGGATCGCGCAGTTCAGCAGCGTTTTGTGTGTTACGTGCCCTTTGGTGGCGGCTGTGTCAACGACACGATTATGCATTTGGCCACGAGCCATATGGGCTTTGGCGGCATGGGCGCGAGCGGTATGGGGCAGTACCATGGACGTGAGAGCTTCGATACGTTTAGCCACAAGAAGAGCATCGTGAACAAGGCAACCTGGCTGGACGTGCCATTCCGCTATGCGCCTTACGCAAGCTGGAAGCACAAGTTCGTGCGCATGTTTGTGCATTAGAATCAGATGGCGTAGCGACAAACGGTCGAAAGGCGCAGGCAGGATGAATTTGTGTCCGCACGAGTTCGTAGACTTCTCAATAAGGTTAAGCGCCGGTTTATCTGGCCGTTAGGGGAGTTGCTATGTACGAGCCTTCACGTGTTCTTCTGTCATTTCACATTGCAGGATTTCAGTATGCCGATGGCGCTTTGGTCCTAGGCGATCTTAAAGCGGGCGATAAACTGACGCTGTGTGCCGAGCGCGATAATCCCCATGACCCCGAGGCAGTTGCGATTTACTATGGCAAGACCAAACTTGGCTACGTTCCGGGAAACGAGGTCGGCCCACTGTCCTTGATGATGTATTACGGCCACGAGGACGTATTTGAGGCCCGTGTGCAACAGGTTGCCCCCGAGCGCAGCCCGTGGCATCAGGTGCGCGTTGGGCTCTACGTGGTGGATGCTCGCTAGTCGGCAATGGAGGCTGCCATGTTTGATGACGATGACCTGTTTGATCTGGCAGATGATCCGTTTGAGTGGGATGTGCTACTCGATGACGATGAGCTGGAACAGGACCGTAAGATGCGGCAGGACAAGAAAACTCAGGGTGACGCTTCGAAAAAGCAAGACAAGCGCCGCCGCGGACTGTTCGGCGGGCTCTTTGGATAACCGCCGCATCGCTACGTCTGTATACTTAGCACGAGTTGAGCACGTTGCGAAATGAGGGCATAGACGATGATGTGGTTTACCGCCGACCTGCACCTGGGCGATACGAATATCTTGCACGACATGGACCGGCCGTTTGACTCGGTCGAGGAGATGAACCGCAAGGTCATCGATGCCATCAATGAGTGCGTGGCTGCGGACGACCGCCTCTATATTCTGGGTGACTTTACCTATCGTTTGCCCCTGGCGGAGGCGGTGCGCCTGCGCGAGCGTATCGAATGCCAGAACGTGACGCTCATCCGCGGTAACCATGACGGCGACTGGGAAGATTCCGACGTACCGCAGATTTGGGAAAACGTGCGCGATTACCTGGAGATTGCTCCCGGCTATGCCAAGGGCCATCGTCTGGTTATGAGCCACTACCCCATGCTCAGCTGGAACGGCAAGGCACGTGGCGCCATTATGCTGCATGGGCATATCCACAGCAGGGGTGACCGCGCCAACGCACGCAACCGCGATCGCGAGCGCCCTATCTTTCGCTACGATGTCGGTCTCGATGCCAACGATTACAAGCCCGTAAGCCGCGATCAGATTCTTAGCTTCTTTAGGCTGTAGCCCTCAAACCACCACAAGGGGGGGCAGGTGGCTTTGTGGTGGTTTTGGCGCCGTTGCCATTATGGCGGCGGCGCCTTTTTTGTCCGTGCGGCGCGGTAGAGTGTAGTCGGTTGAAATTTGCGTCCATCGAGGAGCTGCTATGAACGAGATTAAGTGCCCGCATTGCGGCGAAGTTTTTAAGGTCGATGCGTCCGGCTATGCGGATATCGTCAAACAAGTGCGCGATGCTGAGTTTTCGCGCGACCTGGATGAGCGTGTGAAGGCAGTCCAGCGCGAGGGCGAGCAGGCACTGGAGCTTGAGCGCTCGCGCTCGACGGCTGCTCTGCAGGAGGCGGAGTCTCAGCGCAACGCTCAGCTCGTTGAGCAGAAAAACGCCGCGGCTCAGGAACTGGCGCAGGAGGTTGCCAGGCGCGATGCCGAGCTTGCCGAGCTGCGCGCCAAGCTCGAGGGTGCTGCCGCGGAGCGTGAGAGCGCAAGCCAGCGAGCGGCGGTTGAGGCTCGCGCCGATGCTCAGAAGGAGAACGCCGAGCTCCAGCGTGAGATTGACAGCCTGCGTGCACAGCTTGGACGCAAGGACGACGAAGCAAAGCTTGCCGAGTCGGCGGCGCGCAACGCTGCTCAAAACGATTTAGCTGCACGCGACGCTCAGATTGCCGAGCTGCAGGCCAGGCTTGCCGCGGCGGACAAGGCCCAGGAGATGGCGCTTGCCGCTGCCGCGGCAGAGTCGCAGCGTGAGCTCGATGCCGCTCGCAGCGAGGCCGAGCGCGCGCTTGCTGACTATCGCGCGAAGGTGCAAGAGAAGTTTTCCGCCGCAAAGGCTCAGTCCGAGCAAGAGGCCGAGGGCCTGCGTGCCCAGCTGCGCGAGCAGGAACTGATGGCAAAAATGAACCTGTCAGAGGCGGTCGCCGCGGCGGAACGAGAGCGCGATGAGGCACGTGCCAAGCTGACGAGCGAGCTGGCGGTGCGCGATTCTCGCGAGGAGCAAGCCAAGGCAGCACACGAGCTCGAGCTTGCGCAGGCCAAGCGCGCGAGCGATGACCTGATTCGCTACAAGGATGAAGAGATTGAGCGTCTTAAGGACATGAAGGTCCGCCTGTCTACCAAGATGGTGGGCGAGTCGCTCGAGCAGCACTGCGAGACCGAGTTTAACCGTCTGCGCATGACGGCGTTTCCCAACGCGTACTTCGAGAAAGATAACGATGCGTCCGAGGGTACCAAGGGCGACTTTATCTTCCGCGAGTGCGACGCAAGCGGTAACGAGGTCATTTCGATTATGTTCGAGATGAAAAACGAGAACGACGAGACCGCGACCAAGCACAAAAACGAGGACTTCTTTAAGAAACTCGATCACGATCGTCGCCAGAAAGGCTGTGAGTACGCGGTGCTCTGCACACTGCTCGAGCCCGAAAGCGAGCTCTATAACGCAGGGATAGTCGACGTGAGTTACCGCTATGAGAAGATGTACGTGATCCGCCCGCAGTTCTTCATTCCCATGATCACGCTGCTGCGCAACGCCGCCATGGGTTCGCTGCGCTATAAGCAGGAGCTGGCGGAGTACAAGCAGCAGAACATCGACGTCACGAACTTCGAGGCCAAGATGGAGAAGTTCAAGAACGACTTCGGCCGCAACTATGAGCTTGCGAGCCGTAAGTTCCAGACGGCGATCGAGGAGATTGACAAGACGATTAGCCATCTGCAGAAAACCAAGGAGGCATTACTGTCCTCCGAGAACAATTTACGTCTAGCCAACAAGAAGGCCGACGATCTTACCATTCGCAAGCTCACCTGGGGCAACAAGACCATGAAGGCGGCGTTTGACGAGGCGCGCGGGGCTGCGACAGGGGCAAACGATGAGCCCGCCGAGGCGGATTCGTATGAGGTCGAGGATGCCGAGTAGGGGATAGCGTATAGTGCAAAAGCGGGGCCGCTGGCGATACTGCCAACGGCCCCGCTTCGTTCCAGTATGTACGGCTAGTCCTCGAGCAGGTCCTCGATAAAGCCGACGCGGTAGTTTTTGAAGATGACCTCGCCGCCGTCTTGCGTGGCATCCAGGTCGACATCGCCCATGATGCCAAAGTCGTGGTCGCCATCCTCGTCGGCAAAAATCTGGTGCACGTGCCACACGTGATCGGTCTTCTCGTCGCTCCCGTCGATGGTAAACATCGCGGCGCTGCGGGCATCTCCGTCGGTGAGGATTTCCTCGTGCTGCTCATGGTAGGCATCGAGCGCCTTTTGCCAGCGGACCTCGCTCATGCCCCAGTCCTCGTCGAGTTCGCCCAGGTCGCGAACGTGCTCGCGGGCGGCAAGGGTCACGCGGCGGAAGAGTGCGTTGCGCACCAGCAGCGTGCAGCCGCGACGGTCCGCAACGACCTCGTCGATGCCCTGCGGCGGCGCGGCGTCGAGGGCCGCCGGGTTGCCGGCGTTCTCCCACTCGTCCACCAGGTTCGAGTCGACCGAGCGTACCACAAAGCCGAGCCACGAAATGATGTCGCGCAAGCGCTCATCGCGCTTCTCAATGGGCACGGTGCGATCGAGGGAGCGGTAGGCCTCGGCTAGGTAGCGCAGCAGAATGCCCTCGGAGCGGGCGATGCCGAGCTTTTGGATATAGCCCTTAAAGTCGCTCGCGCTCTCCAACATGTCGCGCAGGACGCTCTTGGGCGAGAGCTGGTAGTCGTTGGCCCAAGGTACTTCCTGGCAGTACTTGTCGAAGGCGGCATCGAGCAAATCCTCGAGCGGCTTTTCGTAGGTGACATCCTGGATGCGCTCCAAGCGTTCCTCATATTCGACGCCGTCGGCTTTCATCTCGGCCATAGCGCGGTCGCGCGCGGCGCGCTCCTGCGCGCGCAGCACCTGCTTGGGATCCTCGAGCGTAGCCTCGACCATTGAGATCAGATCCATGGTATAGGTCTCACTCTCGGGGTCGAGCAGCTCCAGCGCGGCAAGCAAAAACGGCGAGAGCGGCTGGTCGAGCGCAAAATCCTCGGGCAGGTCGACCGTTAGCGCATAGTCGATGTCCGGCGCGGCGTCAGCTGGAGCGTCGGGTGCGGGCGGCACCTCGGTGCGCACGACGACGCCGGAGTCGATGAGCGTGGCGAAGATCTCGTCGGCACGAACCTCGAGCTTTGCCTTTTCCTCAGGGGTCTGCAGGCTTGTTTCGATGAGGTCGTGCACGCGGGCGCGGGCGTCGCCGCCCTGCTCGACCACGCTAATCACCATGGAGTGTGTGATGCGCAGGCGCGGCTTGAGCGTTTCGGGCTGCGTCTCGATCAGGCGCTCAAAGGTCTGCTTGTTCCAGGTGACAAAGCCCTCGGGGGCCTTCTTCTTTTTAATCTTGCGGAGCTTCTTGGGGTCGTCGCCCGCCTTGGCCATGAGCTTGGCGTTCTCGATCTCGTGCTCGGGTGCCTCGGCAATCACCATGCCCTCGGTATCAAAGCCCGAGCGGCCGGCGCGACCGGCAATCTGGTGGAACTCGCGGGCGCGCAGACGACGCATCTTGTAGCCATCGAACTTGGTGAGCGCGGTGAGCACCACGGTGTGGATGGGTACGTTGATGCCGACGCCGAGCGTATCGGTGCCGCAGATGACGGGCAGCAGGCCCTGCTGCGCCAAACGCTCGACCAGCAGACGATAACGCGGCAGCATACCGGCGTGGTGCACGCCGACGCCGCAGCCAAGCAAACGCTTGAGGATCTTGCCGAAGGCCGTCGAGAAGCTCGTGCCCTTGGCCGCCTCCTTGATGGCCTCGCGCTGCTCCTTGCTGGCAATGCCAAAGTTGGCGAGCGACTGTGCCGTCGCAAGGGCGGCATCCTGGCTAAAGTGCACGATATAGAGCGGGGCCTCTCCGCCGCGCATCGCGAGCTCGACGGTGCCCTCGAGGGAGGTCGTCACGTAGTCGTAGCTCAGCGGCACGGGGCGTGGGGCATCGACGACCAAGTCGCAGGTAGCGCCGGTGTGTTCCTCGAGTGAGGCGGCGATGGCAGTGACATCGCCGAGCGTGGCGCTCATGAGCATGAATTGCGTGTGAGGCAGGGTGAGCAGCGGCACCTGCCAGGCCCAGCCGCGGTCGGGGTCGGCAAAATAGTGGAACTCGTCCATGGCGACGCAGCCCACGTCGGCGCCCTCGCCCTCGCGCAGTGCATCGTTGGCAAGGATTTCTGCCGTGCAGCAGATGACGGGCGCCTTGGTGTTGATATGCGTGTCGCCGGTGATCATGCCGACGTTATCGCGGCCGAGCACCTGCACAAGGTCGAAAAACTTTTCGCTGACCAGAGCCTTGATGGGGGCCGTGTAATAACAGCGCTTGCCCTGTGCCATGCCCATAAAGAGCATGCCTAGCGCGACAAGCGACTTGCCCGATCCGGTCGGTGTTCCCAAAATGACATGGTCACCGGCGGCTAGATCCATGAGGGCCTCTTCCTGGTGGTCCCACAGCTCAATACCGCGGTCGCTTGTCCATTCAAAGAAGCGTTCGAAGGCCTGATCGGGCGTGAGCCATGGTTCGGGCTCGCTACCATCCTCGGGCTCCCACCAGGTGGGGGAGAGCGCGCCGAGCGAGCCAAACTCGGCTTCGGTTCCCGTGCCGCCCGAGAATGAGCTGGCGGCGCCGGCGCCGGAGACGGTGCTGGCGGCGGTATCTGTCGTGGTCTGTGCCATGTGGTTGCTTTCTCTCGCGATTGTCCGCCAACTATTATGGCGTAGCGGCGGCGCGGGGTGCCAGCGCGCGAGAAAATGCAGGAAATGGGCGTTCTGTCCGGCCGTTTGGTGCGGTTGCCAACTAAGTGAGTAGACTTTTTGCGATGTCGCGAGCACATGGCTTTTGCGCAAGGGCTCTACCTGCACTGATAATTGTCCTTGGGGGAAGCGGGCACTGCGGGGGCGCGTCAACAGCGCGCGATTTCCGCGTCGCAGCGCTACCCTGATGCTGAACGCCGGGACGATGACCCACTGACCTGCTGACGCCTCTTCGGCCGTCCTCAAATCCGACCTGTCTCGCCCCGGCTTCCGCGACCCGGAGTCCTGCCATGACCTAATAGGAGCATGAGCGCGGACAATCGGATAAGGCAACTTGATTGTAGCGCTCCCGTCAGTGCAATGTCTGGGAGGCTCGGGCGCGGAGCAGGCGGCAGACCGAGGGGAGCGAAAATGGAAGGCGAAACGGTCATCGCGGGCGTCGACACGCACAAGGACGTGCATGTCCTGTGCCTGCTCGACGGCCTCGGGAGGAAGATCTGGAGCGGGAGCTTCAGGGCCGACCCCGAGGGTCTACGACAGGCTGGCGGAGGCGAGTAGGCGACCCGGGGAGCGTGTGCGGTCGTCGGCGT
>NZ_KN214134.1:685282-745538 GCF_000763055.1 Collinsella sp. 4_8_47FAA
GATGCTGTGCGGCGGTCTCCCCGACTCCCGCGTCGAGCGGAAGACGGAGCGGCACAGGCTCAACCGCGGCGGCAACCGGCAGGCGAACTGGGCGCTCTACGAGATCGCGATCAAGCGCATGGCATACGACGAGAGGACGAAGAGGTACGTGGCGAAGCGAACCTCCGAGGGGAAGTCCCGGAGGGAGGCGATCCGCTGCCTGAAGCGCTACATAGCGCGGGAGGTGTACCGCGTGCTCATGGACCCGAACCCCGACGGCGCCGCGCCGGAAGGCCCCGAGCTCGCGAAGATGCGCAAGGCGATGCGGGTGACCCAGAAGCAGGCCGCCGCGGGGCTCGGCATGTCCGCGGCCTCACTCGGTCACCTGGAACATGGGAGACGGCGGTCGACGAAACTGGAGAGGAGGTATTACGAGCTCCTGTGCGAATTGAAGGGAGCGCTCCCGCAAACTGCCTATTGACAACTTATAGGAGCGTCGGTTTAGTTTTCGTTATTCGGGCTGTGCTTGGCTATTGCAAAAAAGTCTACTCACTTAGGTTTTGAGGGTTGCTTGCTGACGCCTATTTGCGCTTGTTTGCCGACACCGCGACCATCAGAGGTCCCTAGGACTCTTGCGGCAGGCGCTTCTTGCCTTTGCGGGCGCGGTTTCTAAAGTTCTCGACGGCCTCTTCCATGCCCAGAGGTACATAGGTGAGCTCATCGAGGTTGTCGGGCAGGTAACAGGCAAGGCTTTGCTCCTGCGCGCGGCCTGCTGCGAGCTGTTCATCGCTGGGCTGCGCACCGGGCGTGGCACAAATGCCATAGACGGCGGCACCCATCTCGCGCGTGCGGCATTCATATTCGGTCTCGGGATGCTCGGGATGGTCGCGACGAACGTCGTCGCTTACCCAAAGCGTGTCGTAGCCTGCCGCGGCAAACTGCCCCAGGGCGTAGTCGCGCAATGGCTTGCTGTCGGTTCGCAGTGTGACGGTGGCGCCGACTGCAAAGAGCGGGCGGTAGAGCATCAGATGGTCGACATGGACGAGTCGTTTTTTAGCGTACTTGGCCTTGGGCTGCGGCGTGGGAAAGTTAATGGTGATGGCATCGAGCTCGCCTGCGGCAAATAGCTGTGGCAGCGATGCCGCGCCTCGGGGCAGCACAAGCGCATTGGGCAGCTCCTGCTCGCAGATTTTCTGCGCGGCATAGGCGATGCAGATGGGCTCCTGGTCCATACCGATAAAGAGGGTGTTTGGCTCGTGGGCCGCGCGCTCTACAAGGTACGTTCCCTTGCCGCAGCCAAGATCCAGGTGAAGGTGTTCGAATGGCTTGCTGCCAACTGGCGCACAGGCTTCACGCCAATCTCCGGCATAGGCCTCGGGGTTCGTCTCAATCGCATCGGCGTAGCGCTCCAGGCGCTCCTCGAGCACAAAGTTCTTAGGCGTGCGAACGTGGACGGCTCCCATGAGGCTCCTTGGTCATAAATATGGAACGCATAGCTGCGCGTTCCGTCAATGGGTTGAAAAGGGGTGGGCATTATTTGCCCGAAAGATGCGGTACGGCTCGACGGCGAGTCGTCGGTGCCTACAGGCGCTTGAGGATCACATAACGGTTGAGCTCGCCGCTGCGACCGTCGGCATGGAAGCGCTCAAGCTCGCGCACGGGGACCTCGCCGCTCTTGTAGAACGTACGGACGCCGCGCACCAGGTCGGTGATCTGCTGATCGTCAAAGTGATGGCAGTAGCGGTAGGCGTGGCGGTCGTTTTGCCAGCCAATGAGGTGGTCGCCGGCTTCAAACTGCGCGGAATCGTAACCCTCAAACGGCGGGGTGAGCTCGGCGCGGGCTTCGGCTCGAACGGCCTTGCGCGCCATGCGCTCGTCGTTCATAAACTCCCAAAAGCTGATGGCGATGATGCCGCCCGGGCGCGTTTGCCGCACCAGGGCGTCGAGCACGCGTACGCGGTACTCGCACGACGGCACGTGGTGCATAAAGCCAAAGCAGACCGAGATATCGGCGAGCGGGGCGTCGAAAAGCACGTCGGGCGTCTCGGCGGGGTTGAGCTTCATAAGGGCGTCAAGCACGTCGAGTTCCTGGAAGTGCAGGTTGGGAATGCGCAGGGCGTGACCGTGCGCATCGATAGCCAAATCCTGACACGAGTCAACACCATAGAACTCAAACGGGCAGCTGGCATCTGCCGAGGGGTTTGCGCCATCGACGCCCTTGGCGGCAAGTGCGCCGCCGGCGGCAAAGTTCTCGAATCGCATATTGCCGCAGGCAAGATCGAAGACGCGGACGGGATGCTCGATCGTGGCGACGTCGAGCTGTTCGAGCGCGATGTCCATGGTGCGCACCCAGCCGGGCCACGGGGCTTGGCGCGTATCGGAAAAGGAGGCGGAGTGCTCGCGATAGAACGTGTTATTGAGCTGGATGAGCGATGAGGCGAAATCGCGGTTCACGGCGCGGAACTCCCTCCGTTGGCGGTGCGGAATAAACAGTACGACCATACTACCGTTAACGCAGCAACGGGGACAACCGAGCCGTGGGTCATTGCTTTGTTTGGACACATTTCCGCAGCTCATATGTGCCCGCAACCGCCGGTTGTCAAAAATCTCACTAGAATAGGTGGCATGCTTTTGGCGGTGGCGGATAGATTTTTAACTGTGCAAGGCGCCTTAAGAACAAAAACGGTCCGGCGGCACGGCTGGCATCACATAGGAGGAACCATGAATGTAGAAACTGCACAGCGGCTCGCCGACCTTCGTCGCAGCAAGGGCTTTAGCCAAGAAGGGCTGGCACGAAAGCTGGGACTGTCGCGCCAGGCGGTCAGTAAATGGGAGCGCGCGGAGAGCTCGCCCGATACCGAGAACCTGATCTCGCTCGCCAAGCTCTATGGCGTGAGTTTGGACGAGCTCCTCAATCCGAGCGATGAGATCGAGGACGATATCGAGTTTGAGAACGAGGACCGCGCTCGTCAGCGCGAGGCCGAGGCGGCAGAGCGCGCCCGCACCCATGAGGCGGCGGCACGCGCCGCCGAGGCGGCAACGCAGACGAGTGATGCCGCCGCCAAGGCGGCGCAGGCGGCAAGCTGGAGTGCGCAGGCCGCCAATGCCGCTACGGCGCAGGCGACGAGTGGCACCGCGGTTGGCTCGACTCCGGTGAAGGGCCCGTTCCAGTCGTTCCCGTATTGGGCCGTGTGCTGGCTGCTGTTCTTTTTGCTGATGTTCCTGTTTGGTGCCGGTCCCTTTGCCGCGCTGATCTTCTTTACGATTCCCATCTATCACTGGGTGGCGCGTGCGCTCGATGGCGATTGGGCGCGCGGGGATATTCAGGTTGGCCCGGCGTCGGTGGCGATCAAGGTCCAGGGGAAGGATACTTCTGCGGAACCTGATGCTGGCGTGGCTACCGCGGCCACCGCTGAGCCATGTGCCAAAGAGGGTGACGAATGATGAAGCTCTCGCATGAATCCAAGCTGCGCCTGGGCGTCGGCATCGGAGCGTTCGTGCTCATCATCGGACTTGTCTTTGGCATTTCGCGGACATTGATTCATTTTGATGGTCCGTGGGATCTCGACGATGTTGTATCCGGCCTGTCTGGTATGGACGATGTGGTGGACGAGGGCGATCTTTTGGATGACGGTAACTATTCCGCTCAGCCTCAGCAGCTTTCGAGCGAAACCTTTGATGCCGACGCGTTCACATCGCTTGACTTGGACGTGACGTCGGGCACGGTCGAGGTCAAACACGTCTCCGGCGGGCCAGTGCGCGTAATTGAAAGCGGTCGCGTGGCAACGGGGACCGTTGCCTTCGATGCGGCAACCCAGAACCTGGCCGAAATCAAGGGCTCTACGCTCAAGATTCGCCAATTCGATTGCGATGACGAGCGCGCCATTGACCGCACGGTTACCGTCGAACTGCCGCGCGAAGTTGCCGATAACATGGTGGGCATTACAGCGAATGTAGGATCGGGTGATCTGACGGTCGCGGGCATTGCGTGCCATGACCTCAACCTGACTCTGGACTCGGGAGACGTTGAGTTTACGGGCACCGTGACCGATACCCTGAATGCCGAGGTCGGTTCGGGCGATGTGACGTTCGAGCTCTACCAGGCCCCCGCGAAGTCGATGGATGTGAGTGTGGGCTCGGGCGACGTGGAGATGACGGTTCCGAACTCTACGGGCTTTAAGGCGATCCTCACCTTGGGCAGTGGCGACTTCGAGAGCGATTTCCTTCCGCTTGGCTACGACGGCGAGACCATTTTGAATCTTGAATTCGATAACGGCGATAAGTCTGCCACGTATCGTTTTGAGGTCGGTTCGGGCGACATGTCGTTTGACCCGGAGTGACATGCGGTTTTGGGAGATCAGTACATATAGGCATGCTCTTTGATGGAGGCGCCGGGGCCGTGGTCGGCTCCGGCGCCTTTGCCTTTACAATGGGGGCATGGAACAGATTATCTTGAACATACTCGAGGCTCTGCGTCGCGGCGAGACCGTGGACGACAAAGCGCTCGTCAAACTGATACATGCCGAGGCGCGCCGTGAGGGCGCCGACAAACGCGATTTGGCCAAGCGCCGTCTGCTGCCGTTCTACCAGCGGGTTAAACGCGAGGAGCCGGCTCGGTGGGCTGCGTGGAATGTCGATTCCGATCTGGAACGTCAACTGCTGCAGGCGCTGCGCATGAAGCCGCGCCGAACGGCTTCGGGCGTGGCGACCATTACCGTCATCACCAAGCCCTGGCCATGCTCGGGCGATTGCCTGTTTTGCCCCAACGATTTGCGCATGCCCAAAAGCTATCTGCACGCCGAGCCGGCGTGCGCCCGTGCGGAACAAAATTGCTTTGACCCGTATCTGCAGGTGAGCGCTCGTCTGACCGCGCTTTCGCAGATGGGGCATGCAACCGACAAGATCGAGCTTATCGTTCTTGGCGGTACCTGGAGCGACTATCCGCAAGGGTATCAGGCATGGTTTGTGTCGGAGCTCTTCCGTGCACTCAATGATGATGCGGTGGCGGGCGTGGCGGCCAACCCCATGTTGGCGCGTCCGGGCATCAGTCGTGCCGAGGCGGGGCGTCTGCTCGATGACGCTCCCGCCGATGCCCTGCCGCCGGTGATAGTAGAGCGCCGCGAGCGCTATCGGGCCGCCGGCATTTCGACAGACGAGGCCGAGCTCGCTGCCGGCGTTGCCGACGAGCAGGAGCGTGTAGATGCTGCCGTGGGCGGCTACAACCGTGCGGTGCGTCGTCTGTACGGCCCCGGTACGCCGTGGGGCGAGGTCACCGAGTGGCAGACGGCAACGATGGAGGAGCTCGAGCGTCAGCAGCTCATCAACGAGACGGCGAAGCATCGCGTGGTGGGACTCGTTATCGAGACGCGCCCCGATGCCGTAACGCCGCAGGCCCTCACGCTTATCCGCCGCCTGGGCTGCACCAAGATTCAGATGGGTATCCAGAGCCTCAACCAGCACCTGCTCGATATCAACGAGCGCCGCATTTCGGTGGCTCAGGTCGAGCGGGCGTTTTCGCTTGCGCGCCTGTTTGGCTTTAAGATCCACGCGCATTTTATGCTTAACCTGTTGGGCGCCACGCCCGAGGGGGACAAGCGCGACTACGAGCGCTTTATGACCGAAGGGGCCTTTATGCCCGACGAGGTCAAGGTCTACCCGTGTGTGCTCATCGAGGGCTCGCGTCTGGTGGGCTGCTATGAGCGTGGCGAGTGGCGCCCCTATACCGAGGAAGAGCTGCTCGATGTGTTGGCCGATGACATCGTGGTGACGCCGGCGTTCTGCCGCATCAGTCGCATGATTCGCGACTTTAGCTCCGACGACATCATGGTGGGCAACAAGAAGCCCAACCTGCGTCAGCTCGTTGAGAACCGCCTGGCTGCTCGGGGTGACGGTACGACAGTGCGTGAGATCCGCTATCGCGAGATTAGCACGGCGGGTGCCGACCTGGATGAGTTGACCCTTGACGAGGAAGTGACGTACGAGACGCCGGTGACGCACGAGCGCTTTTTGCAGTGGGTGACGCCGCAGGGCAAGATCGCGGGCTTTTTGCGGCTGTCGCTTCCCGATCGTGCTTTTGTTGCCGCGCATGCGGGCGAATTGCCGACGACGCCGGACGAGGCGATGATTCGCGAGGTGCACGTGTATGGCATGGCGGCGCGCGTGGGCGACCAAGGCCAGGCGGCGCAGCATCACGGGTTGGGGCGTTTGCTCGTAGAGCGTGCGTGCGAGATTGCCCGAGATGCGGGCTATGCGCGCATCAACGTGATTAGCGCGATTGGCACACGCGAGTACTATCGCCATCTTGGATTTTATGACCATGGCCTTTATCTGCAAAAGGAGCTCTAGATGGACAAGCCGAGTGTTTCTGCCGGCGTCGTTGCCGGCGTTGCTCTGGGAGCCGCGGCGCTTGGTGCGGCCGCCGTCGCTGTTCGTGCTGCCTGTCTGCAGGTTGCGCGAACCCGCAATGGGTTGGCGCGTGTGAAACGCGTGCACGATGAGGGCGGCGACGAAGTCCGCGTATTGGTGCAAGGCGGCGTCTACCAAAGCGCGAGTTACATTGGCGAACGCTGGGCGGAGCCCGTCTTTGCGTACTATCGCGCGTTTGACGACGTGTTTGAGGCTAAGGACGCAATGCGTGATGCTTATGGGCATGGTATCGACCGTATGCTCATGCTGGGCGGCGGCGGGTTTGCCTATCCCAAATTTGCGCTGATGTCGCACGAGAGCTTGCGCATGGACGTCATTGAGTACGATGCCGAGATTACGCGCCTGGCGCGCCGTTGGTTCTACCTGGACGAGCTGGAGCGCACGGTGGGCGATCGCCTGCGGGTGATTACCGCTGAGGCTCGCTCGTATCTGGGCGTGACGAGCGTGGGCCATCGTCGCTACGACGTGGTCGTGAGCGATTGCTTTGGCGGTGCCGAGCCCGTACGCGAGTTGGCAACGGTTGAGGCGTTGCGTTTGGTGCGGGGTAGCTTGAACTCGGGCGGCATCTACGTGGCTAATATCGTGAGCTCGAACGAGGGGAACGATGTGACGTTCCTACGCGACTGCGCTGCCACGGCACTCGAGGTGTTCGCCCACGCCTGGGTGGTCCCGTGTGGCGATGCGGAGTTCGGCGGCGAGGAGAACTACCTGCTCATCGCCAGCGACGGCGACTATGCCTTTGCCGAAGCCGTGCCTTTTGACGTCGACTTCCTCGGCACTGCCCTTCACGACAAGTAAGTCTCCCCGTCCCAAAAAAAGACTGGTTTTATGTGTGGTCGCGCCAGCTGCGGACGCGCTGCTTCATGCCCTCTATGTCGAGCACGCCTTCGGCAAAGCCCTTGCGCACGAGCTCTTCGGGAACAAACTCGTCGTAGCGGTCAAAGTAAGGAACCTCGCCAGGATAGACGAGCTCGATGGGATCAAAGTCCTTCTCGGCCTCGGCGGCGAGCACCTCAAAGAACGTCTCCTCGTCGGCCTTCATCTTGAACTGCATAAAGTATGGACGCGACGGATCGAGCCCGCGAAGGCCAAGCTCCGCGGCGCACTTAATCTTGAGCATGCGCTCGAGTGCCAAAAAGGCGTAGCTGCCCAGCCAGGGGAAGAGCACCCAGGTGTCGCCGCCTAGGTTGATGAGTGGCTTGGTCCCCGCGCCCGAAATCTCGGCCGTATGGCGAGCCTGTGCAAGACGTGCCCGTGCGTTGCCCATAAGGTACGGATATGCCGTGTGCTCGTTGAGCGCCTTGCGCATGCGCTCGAGTACGTGTGTATTGATGTCACCGGGACAGTCGCCAAAGTAGGCCGGCACCCGGCCCTTGACCTGCGTGGCAAAGACGGTATGACGCTTCCAGTCCACTTCCTCGACAATCCAGCAGTGTCCGGCGATGGCGATGCGCTCACCGGGCGGTGGCGGATTGACGATCGTGCCCAGCTCGGCCGATTCGCTGCGAACGGTGAACTCCTCGTTTTCCTGGAATACAGCGTAGAACTTAAAGTTGTTGATGATGCGCTCGCCCGCGAGGCCCACGATGAGCCCACCGCCCTCAGTGACCTGGATATGGTCGATCTTGATGAGGTGACGCAGCAGCACGCGATAATCATCGGCCGAGACGCGATGGAAATAGCTGAGCGTGAGCACGCGCTGGGCAAGTTCGGCCGGCGTGAGCTCTCCGGTGCTGGCAAGCGTCGACATGGTCTGGTGATAGAGCAGACTGTAGGGGAGTCGATCGAGCTCAGGCGGCTCGACCCACTTTTCCTCGCGATAGAGTTGTACGAGCGCGATGCCTTGCAGGAGCTTCCACGGGATGGTCTCGGGCATCATCGTGCGCGGCTCGGGCTCTTCCTCGCGCATGACGAACCACATCTCGGGCGGAAGATCGCGGCGCCCCGTGCGGCCCATTCGCTGCAAAAAAGAGCTGACGGTAAACGGCGCGTCGATCTGAAACGCACGCTCCAGACGGCCGATATCGATACCGAGCTCCAGCGTAGAGGTGGTGACGGTCGTTTGTGCCTGTTCCTCGTCGCGCATGAGCTCTTCTGCCGTCTCGCGCAGCGATGCCGAAAGATTGCCGTGGTGGATGAGAAAGCGGTCGGGCTCGTGCCGGCTCTCACAGTAGCAACGCAGCATGGAGCATACGGCCTCTGCCTCTTCGCGCGAGTTGGCAAAGACCAGGCACTTGCGGCCGCGGGTGTGTTCGAAGATATAGCCCATGCCGGGGTCGGCGTTGTCTGGTGCTGTGTCGGTGGGGCTGAGAAGCGCCTGCTCGGTCGCTCGCGGGATGTCGACTTCGCCCTCGGGGGCCGAGGAAGTTTGGCGGTCCTTGGGAGTGGCCTTGCCCCGTGCCCGCTCACGACGTTGACGGCGCTCCTCTTGTGTGAGCTGTCCGCTGTGACGCATGTCTTGGGCGCCGGCGGGCAGTGCCGCGGATGCCGCCGCCTCGATGCGCTCGCACGCAAGCACTTCGGCCTCTTGAGGACCTGTGCCCATGAATCCCCGTTGCTGTGCCTGGGGGCCCGAGTTGTAGAAGTGCTCCATGGAGATGCGCCACACGCGGCGCGGCTCTTCAAAGCGTGGGATAACGCAGTCGCGCCCCGTTCCCTGTGAGAGAAAGGCACCCGTGCGCTCGGGGTCGCCGATGGTGGCCGAAAGGCCAATGCGTCGAGGTTGCACGCCGGCCATGCGCGAGAGTCGCTCGATAAGGCAGAGCGTCTGCCCGCCACGGTCGCCGCGCATGAGCGAGTGGACCTCGTCGATAACCACATAGCGCAGGTCGCAGAACATACGAGGGATTGCCATGTGCTTATGGATCAGGAGCGCCTCGAGCGACTCGGGCGTAATCTGCAAGATACCGCTCGGTTTTTTGATGAGCTTAGCCTTGTGCGACTGCGAAACATCGCCATGCCAGTGCCAGACGGGGATATCGGCCTCTTCGCACAGGTCGTTGAGGCGGACGAACTGATCATTGATGAGTGCCTTGAGGGGGCCGATGTAGAGGGCGCCAACGCTCGCGGGCGGGTTCTCCCAAAACTCGGTCAGGATGGGAAAGAAGGCTGCCTCGGTTTTGCCGGAAGCCGTGGATGCCGTCAGGAGCACATTGTCCTGAGTGTTAAAGATGGCATCAGCTGCTGCAACCTGGATGGAGCGTAGACTCTCCCAATCGTGGGAGTAGATGAAGTCTTGGATAAACGGGGCGTAGCGGTCAAAGGCGTTCACGGGGCCTCCTTTCAAAAACGAATCTCTCAACGCGGTGGGCAGTGGCTTGCTGCATTACTGCCTCGACGTTTGCCCAGATAAAGCCTGCCAAAATAAACCTGTCCCTTTTTGGCAGGTTAGATGGTGAATTCGGCGAAATTGCGGTCGCCGCTTGCGGTGCCGGTGTCGCCTGTTGCTGTTGCCGGCGCCAGCGCGTCGCCGCCGACGCTTTGCAGTAGCTCGGCCACGTTGGCGTCGGGGTTTTGGCATAGGATGTCGAGCAGCTCGATAAAGTCACGAATGACCTCACGCGGCGTCAGATGCGTGTCGGCTCCCACGCGGCCAAACTCAATCTTGAGGAAGTCCACCAAGTCGTTCTCGGTAAGCGTGGGCGTCCAGCCAAAGTAGCCGGCATGGATCTGCATGAGTTTTTCGATGAGCACCAGCAGCTCCTCGTAGGTGAGTGGCTGCAGACGGATGATGGGCGCGAGCATGTCCTTAAGGTCCTCGCGCGCAAAGCGGCCCTGAGCGAGTCGGCTGCGCAGGGCCTCGTAGGAGAACACACCGCGGCGCCGGTCTTCGATGGAGGTTGGCGTGCCGCCCATGATCATGCCCAGGTACTGCGCCTTGCCCTGGAGCGTGTCGTTGTACATGGTTAGGATCTTCTCGTAGTTGTATTGGCGCGTGATGGCGTTGGGAATCTTATACAGATTCACGAGCTCGTCGATGAGCACCAGCATGCCCTTGTAGCCGCCGCAGACCAAAAAGCGCGCAATGAGCTTAACGTAGTCGTACCAGTCGTCATCGCTGATGATGGTCGAGGAGCCCAGCTCGGCGCGTGCCTCACTCTTGGTGCGGTACTCGCCGCGAATCCATTTGGTCACGCGGCTCATAGCTTCTTCGTCGCCCTCGGATACGGCCGCGCGGTAGCGGCGGAGCATACGGGCGAAGTCGAAGCCGTGGACCATTTCCTCGAGCGGGGCCAGTTGGGCATTGACGGCAGACTCATCGGCATCGGCACACGAGGCGACCCAGCGATCGAGGATTAGGTTGAGCGCACCGCCCTCGGGGCGCGTTTTAGTCGATATGTTGCGGATGAGCTCGCGGTAGGTGGCAAGGCCCTGCCCCTGGCCGCCCTGTAGGCGGCGCTCGGGTGACAGGTCGGCATCGGCGACGACGAATCCCTCGCCCATGGCGTGCGTGCGGATGGTCTGGAGCAAAAAGCTCTTGCCGGCTCCGTAGCGACCGACCAGAAAGCGGAAGCTCGCGCCGCCGTCGGCGATGAGACTCAGGTCGGTGAGCAGGGCGCGGATTTCGACCTCGCGCCCTACGGTGATGTAGGGAAGGCCGATGCGCGGGACCACGCCGCCCTTGAGCGAGTTGAGAATGACGGCGGCGACGCGCTTGGGCACGCGGGGTGCTGCGGATGCGGTATCACTCATAGTCTAGGTATCCTCTCACGTCTGCTTCGTAGTCCTCGATAATTTGCGGTCCTGCCGCGCCAAATTCAATTACGGTGTCACCCACCAGGTCAAAGAGCGCCTCGTTGATGGTATCGACGAGCATGTCCTCGCTCTGTCCCGAGTGCGCCACTGCCGATGTCGCTTGCGCTGCGTTTTGCTCGAGCAGTGCGCGAAGGAAGGCATCTGCGGCGGGCGCGAGTTCGTTTGTGGCGTCAGCGGGCGCAGCAGCTGCGAACGCGGGCGTCGGCGCGAGAAGCGGTGCCACGACACCAAACTGTTCGGTGGATATGGTCGGCTCGTCGGTCAAGTCCTGCCGAATGGGTGCCACGACCGGTTCGACAATCGCGTCGGTTACGGGCTCGGCTTCCGGTTGCCCTGAGTCCGCTGCCTCGGCTTCTGCGGATGCGTCGTCCTCGCGTTCCTCATCGATCAAAAGCGCTTCGCGCGTTTGCGCGGCGGCGCTCCGAATGTGCCCCAGCTGGCTCAAATCGATATCGATCTTGATGGGCTGGTGTGCGGCGTCCCACGAAAGCCATGCCATGATCTCGTCATCGATGATCTTGGCCAGATATTTGGGGACCTTCTCCTCCTTCAGGGGGTGGGTGGGGTCTAGGGCCAGGCGTAGGCGTTGGTCGCAGGCGCGCATCATCTCACCAAGCTTGCTGCTTTTTTGCCTGCTGCCGTGAATTCGCATGCATTCCCAAAAGCCGTTTTGGCAGCGGTAGATGTGAATGGGGTCCAGGCGATATTCGCAGTCCTCGTGGCGCTCGGACGCAAAGAATACGGCCGAGGCAAACATGGTGTAGGGCATGGCCGTCTCCTCCCCAAATAAGCTCGCCACGATGTCGGTCTTTCGGTGCGTGTCATAGTAGCGCGCCATACGGACATACACGGCGCACGCCACGTGGCGCAGATCGCGGTGGTGGCTGCGGTCGAGCCGCGAGTTACTTAGGTTGTACGTGGAGAGGGCGTTGATGGCGGCCATGAGTCGCTCCTCGCGCACCTCATCGGGCGGAAGGGGGAGCGTGGGCTCGGAGGTTTTGCGACGCTTAGGGGTCTGGCCGGACGGTGCCGGTGCTGGTACAAGGTCTCGCGCTGCGCGGCGTAGCTCGATAAGGGCGTTATCGAACATGACGGTTTTAGAGTCGCGAAGTAGCTTGGGGTCGAGTCCGTGGAAAACGGCGTAATCCTGCAGCCACACGCGCGCAAACCGGTCGATGCCGGGCTCGAAGGCGCGATAGACATCCCAAAAGGCCTTGATCTTGTTAAAACCTTCGAGCGGATCATCTATGCCAATGCCGCAAATCAGCTCATAGAGATACAGAAAGGCAAAGGATGTAGACGTTTCCTCGACGGTTCCGCGGCGCACTTGGGCACGCCAGGTAAAGTAGCCGCGCAACTGCCGGTCGCTCATGGCATTGTAGGTGGGAAAGTACGACTTAAAGGTGCCGTTGTAGGGACAGTCGTCCTCAAAGTCGGCCATCAGCAAGCCTTGGCGGTAGAAAAGCTCGGCCTCCGATAGCCAGCGGCCCGCGCCGCCCTTGGGGTCATCCTGCCAGCGCGATATCTCGCGCATCTTGCGGTATTGGTCGGGGAGGAAATTCTGCATCTGTCGGCCGGTTTTGAGAATCGGCTCGTCTGCGTAGATTTCGTTTGAGAAGCGGGCGGACTGATGGGTCCGGGCCTCGGCCATAATGCGCTCGATGAGCATCTTGATGTCCTGGTCGGCCACCGCTTCTCCTCTCCTAACGCAGCTTCGGTGACCTCATATCATAGCACAGCATCAAACAGGTGTTCGAGATACTGCTGCGTAGATAGATTTAGAACAGGAGGGCGTAGATGACGGCGATGACGACGGAGGGGAGCATATTGGCCGTGCGGAAGGTCTGAGGACGGATGAGGTTGACGCCGACGCAGAAGATGAGCATGGAGCCTACGAGCGAAAGGCTGTCGAGGGCTGCCGTAGTCATGATGGGGGAGAGTGCGCCGGCAAACAGCGTGATCGTCCCCTGGAACACGGCGACGGGCAGGGCGGAGAAAATGCAGCCGCGGCCAAGCGACGCCGTCATGGTGCAGACGATGATGCAGTCCAATGCGCCTTTCAGGGCAAGCGTTGACCAGTCACCGAGCAGACCGTCCTGGATCGATCCCACAATGGCCATGGCGCCGATACACACGGTGAGTGAAGTCGAGACAAAAGCGTTGGTGAACTCGTTATCGCCCTCGCTGCCGGTTTTGCGCTTGAGCCATTCGCCAAGGTTCTCGATGGCGGCCTCCAAGTTGATGGCCTCGCCGATGAGCGAGCCGAGGGCGAACGAGACGATGAGCATGGTGGTGCCGGTGGTCGCTAGCGCCTTCCCATCGATAAGGAGCATCTTTTGCATGGTGCCGCCAAGGCCGATAAACAGGACGCACAGCCCCGATGCTTTCATGAGCGTGTCTTGGATGCGCGGTGTAATGAAGCGGCCGCCCGCTAATCCCAAAAGACCGCCCGCAACTAAAAGCACAACGTTGATGATTGTTCCCAAGCCCGGCATGAGCCCTCCTGTATTGATGCCAACGTGGCAATCGTAGCAGAACGAAATGCGAGGTACATCGCGACTCATCTAATACGTTATATAAGTGGTATTAGGAATGATGCGCGGCATTTAAGCCTCAGGTGGTTGTCGGGACATAGGGATAGTATTCAAAGCGCAGTGTCATAAGCCGCTGTGGGGATTCAATAGCCGCGGCGATGATATTGGCATCGCGGGCACGATCAAACCCTTCGAGTTCGATCTGATACGAGACGTCTTGCATAATGTCCAGACGTCGCCAGGCCAGGAGTGTGTCGCCATCGAATTCCAAGGTCTTGCCTCCGTCTGGAGCAACGGCGTATAGACGCAGCTTGGCGGTGGTTGCAGGGTCGACAACTGTGACCTTTTTAATTTCGTTTCGAGTATTCTTGGCGCCCAACAAGGTGAGCAGTGTTGGGGCCACGACCTCGCCCGATGGCAAAAAGACGACTTCGATGGATTCAGGAAATGCGATGATAGCCGACTTGCGGACGGGCTGATTGGCGGCGGCAACTTCGATGTTCGCAGCGTCGATGACCTCTGTGTGGTCGAGCGCGGCAAGCACGCAGCAGTTACCTTCATCGATCTCTTGAGGATCAGCAAGCCCCAGACTGTCCGCGAGCTCGGGATCGTTTGGATCGGCAGCGGGCTCATTCGGCGCTTCGAGAGAAGCTGGGACGCTGTTTGTCGGCGACGGCGTGTCGCCCGCACCTGCTTCTTTGTCCGCGCTCTCTTCTTGTATGGTTGCGTTGATGGGTTCGTCGTTTGGGGGGAGCGTCTTGGCGTCAAACGCGGAGGGGAGAATTCCGATGGCTCCGGATCCGTTCCACTCCATTTCGAGAAGCGCCGGGTCGGCAAGAATGCGTTGCCTGCTTTGCGCGTGGGCATCGATTTCAATAGGGCCTGCCTCTATCCCTCGTGTAAGGCTGAGTGATCCGGCTGGCTTCTCGAAATGAGCGTCTGTGTCTTTGGTGCTGACGGCGTAGAACAGCAGGGACGCTTCTCCCGCCGCGATAGCATCGGTACCGGCTTTGGTCAGCCGCAACGATGCCGTGAATGAGAGGGTGGGCTGCGCATCGTCTGCATTCGCGGCGGCGCAGCCCAGACATATACCGCCTCCTTTCTCGAAAAACGCACCGTCGAAGGCGACCTTCGCTCCGTTCGCCGAGTCATCGACCGAAGCGATGTCGATGCGCAGCTCTAAATTGCATGGATCGCCATCTGCATCGAGCACAACCGAGCGCCACGTGCAGACGGCGCACCCCGCCTGGGAGCCGTTTGCCTTGTTCGAACGCTTGATATCCACGACTATCGAGCCGTCCGTATTACGACGAAGGCATCCCGAGGTTGAGATCACGGCCTGTGCGATCGAAAAACGCTCGCACGCAATGGCGCTCGACGGATTTGGTGCGGAACTTAGGGCTACTGGTAAGGAGTCTGCCATGACGGGAGTCGCCCAAGCGGCGACAGGCGTTCCGGTTGCGAGCGCGCCGCAGAGTGCGACGACGGGCAAAAGGTTCTTCGATGCCATGGGGTCTCCTTAGCTAATTTAGTGCGGCCTGTCCGTGTTTTGTTTCTGGCTGCGTTTGATGTGCAGACCGAGGCCGGCGGTTCCCGCGCCTGCTGCTGTGGCGCCTGCTGCCAAGAGCCATCGTCTGTCGCCTGTCTGCGCCAACGGTTCCTCGCGGTCGCCGCGGTCGAGCTCCGAGAGGTCGACCGTCACTTGCGTGGCGGCCTGCGCCTGTTCTTGCTGGGCAAAGGCCATGGCTGGCCCAAACGCTAGGATGCTGACGGCGGCGGCCAGGGCGACGGCCTTATGCCGTGTGCGCACCGGGCTCGACCGTCCAGGTGATCGTCGCAACCTGATCGCCTTCGCCGGTTACGCGGAAGATGTCGCGCGTGACGCGGGCGACGTTTCCGCTTGTCTTGAGCTTGATTTTGTCCGTGCCGCCGGCAATGCCCTGGTAGCCCATGTCGAAGGCTGCATTCTTGGAAAGATCGAGGCCCGTCCCTTGCGCGGCGGCGCTGGCGTTCTGGAGCGCGCCGTCGGGGCCGACCTTAAAGTCGATGGAGTTCTGCGCGGTTCCGGCCTTGGCGTCGGCGGCAATGGTCCAGGTGTTCATGGCGTCGATCTTCATGTTGGTGACATGGATGCCGTAGGCCGAATGATTGTCGATGGTGGTCGCGTCTTCTGAGGGGCCCTGAAGCGTGCCGTCGGCCTTGGCGACGAAGGGAATAACCGTCGGAACTTTGAACTCAACGTTGTCGATCTCGGTCCTGACCATTACCTTCGTGGTTCCAACGCGCCCGGCTGCCATAGCTGGCGTCGGGGCGGCGCCCATTGCGAGCGCGAGCGCGAGCCCTGTGCCCACGACGAGCGCTCTGACTCCGTTCATGTTCCTGGTGATGTCCATGGTCGTTCCTTTCTATTCGCCGCGGGCCGTCCCCGCGATGATTGGACGAATGCTGGTGAATTGCATGCGGTGCCGTGTCGGCCGGAAGGCTAGTTCTCGGTTTGCTCAACCCGTACCTTGACACGTGTCGGATTGCCGTGGCTGTCGAGGGTCTTTGCATCGAGTGCCTGGATCTCGATGTACGCCTCGCCTTCTTTGATGTCGCCGGCGGGGCACGTCTCGATTGTCTTGCCGGTCTCGACCACACCGGATTCGTACATGGTCTCGTCGTTTTGGATGACGCGGAATCGCTGGGGAAATTTATTGTCTTGGACGTTTTGCACGTTGACGCGCAGTTTGCCGTCCTCCTGCAGCTGAGCGACCGGCGCGACCGAAATCGTCATCATGTTGTCGCGGACGATGGCGTCGAGCTCATCTTGGATTTCCTGGCGCGTTTTGCCCTCGGCCGTCGTAACCGAAGCGCCCGCCTCGGGTACGGGCTGCGACTGCCAAACGTATAGTCCTACGGCGACAAGGGCACAGACGATGGCCAAGCAGGCAACGATGAGCTTCTTGCGACGACCCAGGCCTGCAAAGTGGGGTGGCTTCTTCGCGCTCATGCGGCATCCTTGGCGGTATAGACGCGCGCAAAGGTGGACGGGTCCGCTCCAAAGAGCATGTGAAGCATCAGACGGCGCGAGTAGACGAGCTCGTCGAAGTCGGGAGGGAGCTCGATGTCGTGGATATGCGCGATGTGGTGGGCGAGCGCCGAGAACGACTCGGGGTCGCAGATCACATCGGTGGTAACGTGGTAGACCGTCGTATCGGGGAATGCCTCTTCGTCGAAAGGCAGGAGATGGGGATCGTCGTCGACTTCGATGGCGATGCCGTACTGGGGCCAGTAATATGCCATGGGAACCTCCCTGCTTCTGGGCCAAAACTTCTATCGGTTTTGGCTGTCGACGCCGACCTTATCAGCCGCTACTTGACCAATTTCTGACCAAATGCTTGACGGATTGGCGTCTCCGCAGGTAAAAGGCGGCAAAAAATACTCCAACTTTTTTCGAGCGACAATCGCGCGGTCGGCGACGGCGGGGCCATATGTGTCAAAAGCATCGTCTGCCGAGGAAATCAAGCCGCTCGCCGAATTGCACGAACGTAAAAAACGCCAATTATGGAGACGGTCTCGAACACGTCGACGAAACGATGCGGTAACATCTCCCTGCAAACACTGTAGTTAGCTAAAGGGGGAGTTCGCGTGTCTGCAACCATCAAACCCTTCACCGACGAGTTCGAAGAGTATGGCCGCGATGAATCTCGCGCATCGGGCGAGGCCTCGAGCATCTCGTTTCCGACAACGGAAAACGAGGTCCGTGCCATTTTGGAAAAGCTCCATGCCGAGCGTGTTCCGGTAACGGTTCAGGGCGCCCGAACCGGCCTTGCCGCCGGCGCCGTGCCCCACGGCGGGCATATCCTCAATACTTCCCGTATGAATCGCTATTTGGGCCTTCGCCGCGATGAACAAGGCCAATTTCTGCTGCGCGTGGAGCCGGGCGTTGTGCTCTCGGAGCTGCGCAAGCAGCTGAGCAAGAAGGTGCTGCCGACCGCTGGTTGGGACCAGGCATCGCTTGAGGCCTACGAGGAGTTCCAAGAGGCTCCCGAGCAGTTTTTTCCCACCGATCCCACCGAGGCGTCTGCCTGTCTGGGCGGCATGGCGGCATGTAACGCCTCCGGTGCCCGCAGCTACGCCTACGGCCCCATGCGCCCACATATCACGGGACTCCACGTCGTGCTGGCTGATGGCGATTTGCTTGAGCTTCGGCGCGGCGAGGCTTTTGCCCAGGGCCGCCACCTGTCGCTCGTGACGGCAGCGGGCCGTACACTCGAGCTCGATCTTCCCGGCTATACCATGCCCAAGACAAAAAATGCTTCGGGCTATTTCGTTGCTGACGATATGGATGCCATCGATCTGTTTATCGGTGCGTGTGGCACAATCGGTGTCATCACCGAACTCGAGATTGCCCTGCAGGTGGCACCCGCGGTCGTTTGGGGCGTGAGCTGCTTCTTCGACAGCGAAGACAAGGCCGTGTCCTTCACCGATTCTGTGCGTCCCGTCCTGTCCCATGCGGCTGCCATCGAGTACTTCGATGCTGGCGCCCTGGATATTCTACGTCGCCAGCGCGAGCAGTCGACGGCGTTTGCCTCGCTGCCTGCGCTCGACAAAGACGCCAAGGTCTGTGTCTACGTGGAGCTCGACTGCGACGACGAAGCCCAGGCGACTGAGGAGCTGTATCACTTGGGGTGGGTACTGGAGCTTGCGGGCGGCAGTGACGATGCGACATGGGTCGCGCGCACCGAGGTCGATCGCGAGTGTCAGAGATTCTTCCGCCATGCGGTGCCCGAGAGCGTCAACATGCTCATCGACGAGCGCCGCCGCATGGATCCCACCATCACCAAACTGGGTTCGGACATGTCGGTGCCCAACGCGCACTTGGCCGATGTTATCGCCCTCTATCGCCGCACGCTGGCGGAAAGTGGGCTTGAATCTGCCGCCTGGGGGCACATCGGTAACAACCATCTGCATGTGAACATTCTGCCGCGCGATGCGCAGGATTATCGCCGCGGCGGAGAACTCTTTGCCCAGTGGGCTTCCGAGGTCACGGTCATGGGCGGCGCCGTCTCCGCAGAACACGGCGTCGGCAAGATCAAGGCGGGCTTCTTGGAGACGATGTACGGTCACGAGGCCATGGTCGAGTCGGCGCGGCTCAAGCTCCAGCTCGATCCTGACGGGCAGCTGGGTCGCGGTAACCTGTTTTCGGAGAAGCTCTTGGATGAGCTCGTCCAGAAAGGGGGCGCGTGAAGATGAGCGATTTCCATATGGTGGTGTGCGTCAAGGCCGTGCCGGGCAGCACCGAGGTCAAGATGGACCCCAAGACCAATACCATCGTGCGCGATGGCAAGCAGGCGGTCATTAATCCCTTTGACGCGAGTGCTTTGGAATGCGCGCTGGCGCTGAAGGACGACTTTATCGGCTTTGGCATGGATGTGCGCGTGACGGTGGTGTCGATGGGCATCCCCGCGACCGAGTCACTGCTGCGCGACTGCATCGCCCGCGGTGCCGACGACGCGCTGCTGCTGACCGATCGCGCCTTTGCAGGTGCCGATACCCTGGCAACCACCTACGCCCTCAAGTGCGGCATCGAAGCGCTCGACGAGGACTTCGACCTGCTCATCTGCGGCAAGATGGCGGTGGATGGCGATACGGCCCAGATCGGTCCCGAGCTTGCCGGTGCCTTTGAGATTCCCTGCGTGACCGACGTGAGCTGCGTGCAAAGCGCGGGCTTTACGACGTGTGGCTCGCTGGCGCTCGTTCACGGATGCGATGCCGGCGAGGAGACGGTGTATCTTGAGATGCCGTGCGCGATGACGACTGCCAAGGAGATTGGCCAGTTGCGTATGCCAAGTATTGCCGGTATTCGTGCGGCGGAGGAGGCGGACGTGCGCGTGGTCAGTGCCGCCGACGTGAACGCCAACCCCGCGCGTTGCGGCCTTGCCGGGTCGCCGACACAGGTCGTGCGCTCGTTTGTGCCCGACCGTGACCAAACGTGCGAGACCGTTGAGGGGACGGCGTCCGAGCAGGCGGCAAAGCTTGCCAAGATTATCGAGGGGATGGCATAGATGAGCGGACTGATTATCGATAGCGAAGCCTGTATCGGCTGCGGTCGCTGCGTTCGCGCCTGTGCCTCGGGCGGCATCGTAGTGGAAGGCGAGCGATCCAGCCGATGCGCCCGCGTAACCGACGGCTGCATCCTATGCGGTGGGTGCGTCGACGCCTGCCCCGTCAACGCTATCTCGATCGAGCGTGACGAGGCCGCTGGTACGGTGGACCTCGATGCATATCGAGACATTTGGGTATTCGCTCAGACCGACGAGCGCGATACGGTGGCTCCCGTTGCCTATGAGCTTATGGGCAAGGGGCGCGAGCTTGCCGATGCTCGCGGCTGCCGTCTGGTGGCACTGGTCGGCATAAGCCCCGAGGGCTCGCTTGGGGACCTGGAGCATCTGGTTTGCGCGGGCGCCGACGAAGTCCTGGCCTGTCGCGACGAGCGCCTGCGCCAAAACGATGCGGAGGTCTACGCCCGCTTGATCTGCGATTTGGTAGCCGAACGCAAACCCGAGGCCATCCTATATGGTGCGACCGCTTTTGGTCGCGAACTGGCACCCGGCGTTGCCGTGCGTTTGCAGACGGGTCTTACGGCCGACTGCACCGTGCTTTCGATGGATGCGGAGTCGGGCCTACTGCAGCAGACGCGCCCGGCGTTTGGCGGCAACCTGATGGCCACCATCATTTGCCCCAACCACCGTCCGCAGATGGCAACGGTTCGTCCCGGCATCTTTAAGGCTCCCGACTTCGACTACGGCCGCTCCGGCACGATCACCCAGATATCACTTGCGGATGATGCTAAGGCTCGTGTCGAGATCTCGATTCCCGCCGAGGAGTGGGAACAGCAGGCTTCGATCGCCGATGCCGAGCGCCTGGTCGTTGTGGGTCGCGGCATTGGCTCCAAGAAGAATCTGCCCCTGATGCGAAGGCTCGCCGAGGCTCTGGGAGCCGAGCTTGGCTGCACGCGACCTGTCGTGGAGGCCGGCTGGTTGGAGTATCGCCACCAGATTGGCCAGACGGGCGTATCGGTTTCGCCCAAGCTTCTCGTGAGTATCGGTGTTTCGGGCGCCATCCAGCATCTTGCCGGCATCGGTGGGGCTGAGTGCATTATCGCCATCAACGAGGACCCGGATGCCCCCATTTTTGGTACTGCCCAGTACAAGGTTGTCGGCGATGCCGTCGAGGTCGTCGAGGAGCTGCTGGCTCAGCTTGAGCGCTAGGCGCGCGCCAGCCAGTCGCGCATCTCGTCCTTAAGGCGGCTCCAAGTTGCCTGCGTGGCGGGGTCGGTAAAGGGCCGCGTGATGCCAAAAGGCGCGTCGAGCAGGCGGTAGATATCGCCCTGCTCGCGCGTCAGCGCGCGGCTCGCTGGATAGACGAGCTCAAACATAAAGCAGATGAGCCCCACCAGGTAGTCCGCCGGCTCGTTGCGCTCGTCGCGCGCGACGCAGCGGTGCTCGTCAAAGGCGGCAAGTGTCGGCGACGAGAAACGGCTGCCGAGAAACGTCTTCTCGTCCACCTTGAGGATGGTGTCGACGGTGCTGTCGGCGATGGTACGCATAATGTCGATCTTGTCGCCATCGCGCACGATATCGCAGAAGCTCTGCGTGCGCTCGTCGAGCTGCGCGGGTAGACGGAAATCGCTGTGATAGGCAATGCTCGCTCGGATGAGTTCATCTTCTGCCGGGTCATCGATAAAGTCGCGGATGCTCGTTACAGCGGGTGCATCGGCGGGATTTTCGCCAAAGAGGACCTCGATGCCCAGCGCCGCATGGCTCATGCTCTCGGCGTCCTTAAAGGTGTCCCAGCGTCGCAGCTGCTCAAAGCGGCCCATATCGTGCAGCAGGCCGCAAAGCCATGCCAGGTCAATATCTTCTGACGACCAGCCCTGCTCGCGCGCCACGGCATCGCATGCCTCGGCCACGTGGTACGTATGCTCGATTTTGAGCGCGATGCGTGGGTTGGTGGCGTCGTAGGCATCGGTGTAGCTTTTGAAGGCCGCGCGCGCCCGGTCTCGATCGATAGCTGTCATAATGACTTCCTAAAAAGTTGTGTCTTTCGATCCGGTGGCAATTGTAGGTGAACTCGGTTGCTGTCGGATGATGATTCTGCCGTATCGCTACATGCGGCTCGGAGACCTTGTCAGGATGAGAAGCGTATGGTGCTCAAAATCGTTAGAACCGTCTGGCCGGTGATGCTTACCTATGTTGCAATAGGCGCGCCGTGCGGAATGATTATGGCGCAGACGGGAATGGAGCCCTGGATGGTCTTTGCTCTGAGCAGCACGTTTGTGACGGGCAGCGGGCAGTTTATGATCTGCAACCTGTGGCTGGCGGGTGTGCCTGCAGCATCGATCGTCGCGAGCGTCGCCGCAATCTCCTCGCGCTTTGCGCTTTACTCGGCATCGATCGCACCGCATCTGAGGGGTGCTTCGAAGCGTCAGATGCTGGCTGTTGCCGCGACACTTACCGAGGAGGCATACGGCATCTCGCTTGCCAAGTTGGTTGAAGGGGAGGATTGGGGCCCGCGTGAGTCCTTCGTGCTCAACGTGATCCTTATCGCAACATGGGGCGTTTCGTGTACGACGGGCGCCATCGTCGGCGCCGTTGTCGATGTTCCCACCGCCATTGCAGCCTTTGTCTGCACCTCACTCTTTATCTGCCTGCTCTTTTCGCAGCGGCTGTCACGCGGCAACGTTGTCGCGGCGGTTTCGGGCGCGGTGTCCGTCGCCGTATGCAAGTTCTTGGGCCTCGTGAATATTGCCGTGCCGGCAAGCGTCGTGGTCGGCATTACCATTGCGCTGGCGTGCGATGCTGTATTTGACGGAAGAGGTGCCCGCGATGCCCGTTAACGAGTTCTTGGTTCTGTGGCTGTCGTCGTGGGCTGCCATCGCGTTCTTTCGCATCGCGCCGGCGTTCGCCTTGCGCGGGCGGACCCTGTCGCCCCGCATTACCGAGGCCCTGGGCTATATCCCGCCCGCTGCCTTTGCCGCGCTGGTCGCCAACGACTTGGTGAGCCCCGGCGCGTTCGACGCGGGACTCTGGCCTGCCTTGGTTCCCTGGATTGCGGCCGCCGGCGTCGTGGTCGTGGCGGTCAAGACAAAATCGATGCTGTGGTGCTGCGTCTCGGGCATCGTACTCTATATCGTCTTGAGTCTTATATAGGGGTGGCGTCGCGGGCGCCGAATCTCGTTCCATCCCAACTTGTCGAATTTTTCACCGAGCTGGTCTATTTCTTCTGGTACCATGGTCAAACTTTACTGTAGCAAAGCGTGACGTGGTCTTTTGTACCCCGTCAGCGGAAATGGGGGTTTCATGGCACAGGAAGCAACCGCCAACGAGCAAAAGAAATTCAGGGTCCCACGCATCCCGGGCGACATCATGATTTACCCGATGATCGTCGGTCTTTTGCTCAACACCTTCTGCCCGCAGGTTTTTGAGATCGGCGGCTTCTTTACGGCTGCCTGCCGCGGTGGCTCCAATACCATCGTCGCCGCGATCCTGCTGTTTGTGGGCGCCGGCATCAGCTTTAAGTCCACGCCGGGCGCCATCAAGACCGGCATCGTCGTGCTGATTCCCAAGCTTGTTGTTGCGGCCGCCCTTGGCTTGGGTGTGGCATATTTCTTTAACGATAACTTCCTGGGCCTGAGCTCCGTGTCTATCATCGGCGGCATCACGTTTTGCAACATGGCGCTCTACACGGGCATCATGGGCGAGTTCGGCGACGAGTCCGAGCAGGGCGCCGTCGGTATCCTGTTCTTTACGGCCGGCCCCGCCGTCACCATGATCATCCTCGGTGTCTCGGGTCTCGCCAACATCCCCGTCGGCACCATCATCGGATCCATCCTGCCGCTTGTTATCGGCATGGTTCTGGGCAACCTGTTCCCGTTTATTAAGAACCTGCTAGTTCCCGGTGCCAACCCTGCGATTGCCGTCATCGGATTTCAGCTCGGTGCGTCCATGAGCCTGTCGAGCTTTATCACCGGCGGTATTTCCGGCATCTTGCTGGGCCTTGTCACGCTGTTTGTCGTCGGTCCCATCACCTTTGCGTTCGAGCGCCTGTGCGGTGGTAACGGCAAGGCTGCCGTGGCTTGTTCCACCATCGCCGGCACGGCTATGACCACGCCGGTTGCTCTCGCCGAGGTCGCGCCGCGCTACACCGAGCTTGCGCCCACCGCGTACGCCCAGATCGCCACTGCCGTTATCATCACGGCAATCATGGCTCCGATTCTGACCGGCTGGGTCGACAAGAAGTTCTGCCAGGGCAAGGAGGACCTGTCGCCTGCCGGTGTCGAGGCCATCGAGGAGGCCGTCGCGACCGACATCGATGGCGAGTAGCAATCGCTATCAATCAATAATGCCGGCGTGCAATTCGCGCCGTCCGAGCGCCCGAACAGAAACTGTTTTGCAGTGATGTTCGGGCGCTTTGCTATGATTCCCTTTACCCCTGCGGAGTAAAGGGGTGTTTATTGCCCTGATTCGAATTGGGCGATTCTGACCATTCGGATATTGAAGGGATGGCGTCTAGTGGTTAAGGCACTCAAGATTGAGATATTCCTGCTATGCATGATTGTTCTTATCGGGCTTGCCGCGCGAAGTCGTCGCTCCTTGTTCTCGAGCACCCTGCAGCTATTGTTTAGCATGCTTGGCTACACCTCTGCCGCGTACATATTATTCGATATGATCTGGACGCTTTCGGATGGTGCGGACGGCACGTTGGGTATTGCTGCCAACTGGATTTCCAACGCGGTTTCGTTTTCGCTCTTTGCCATCGCGTGTCTCATTTGGTTTATCTATTCCGAGACGATGCAGGGCTCTCGCCTTGTGACCTCGCGCTATAGGGTGGTGCTTGTAACGTTGCCTACGGCTCTGGTGGTCGTGCTGGCTTTTACCAGTTACTGGACGCACGCCTTGTTCTATATCGATTCGCAGGGCGTGTATCGTCGCGGCTTTGCCTATATGATCCAGCCCATTGTCAGCTACTGTTACGTTATACATACGTCCCTGCATGCGTTTGTGCAATCTCGCAGGGTCGAGAGCCTGCAGACGAAGGCTATCTATCGAACCTTGGCATTTTTCGCCATTCCGGCCCTGGTGGGCGGTACCTTTCAGATCGTATACTCGGTGCCTGGCCTTTGTGTCGGCATAATGATTAGCATGTTGCTGCTCTACATTATCTGCCAGGAGCAGCTCATCTCGACCGACCCGTTGACTGGCCTCAACAATCGCAACCGTTTTGAGACCTATATCCTGTCGCTCTTCTCAAATGTGGATCAGGCCGAAGATGTGTATCTGCTCATGATGGACGCCGACGGCTTTAAGCAGATTAACGATCGCTATGGACATGTGGAGGGCGACCATGCTCTTCAGGTTATATCCGCTGCGCTCAAAGAGGTCTGCTCGGCGTCTGGTGGCTTTATCGCACGCTACGGTGGCGATGAGTTCGTGGTGCTCCAAAAGGCAGTGGCGGAACAGGATATCATGCATCTGTGCGCGACAATCAACGACGAGCTCGCGCATGCCGAGGTGCCGTATGCATTGCGGATGTCCATCGGTTACGCGCGGGTCGGCGATAGTGTTGATACCTGGCAAGACTTACTTCGCGCTGCCGATGCGGAGCTTTACCGCGTCAAGGCCGAGAAAAAGAAAGCTGGCGTTCAGATACGCTAGGAAAAGGGGCACACGACCGTTGCGATGGTCGTGCGTCCCTTTTGCGTTTGTGGGGGCCACCGGCCATAATGCCCAGGCGCGGTGCGGCAAGACGGGCGTCTGCCGCCGCGACTCGGTACGAAATCAACGAGAACCAGTGTGCTCCATTAAGCTAAAGTGTGTGAAGGCTCTCTCTAAAAAGGTGAGCTCGCTAGGCTTTTTTGGGTTTGTTGACGATGATTATGCCGCCGCAGACCAACAGCAGGGCAACAAGTACGGTAACGGGGCTCGTGCCAGCGCCCTCGCCGAGCAGCAGCGCGCTCAGCAGCACGCCAAAGACGGGGTTCATAAACCCAAAGACCGAGACGCGGCTGACGGGGTTGACGGCAAGCAGGCGCGACCACAGCGAGTAGGCGACCGCGGAGATAAGCGCCATGTAGATGATGAGCGCGATGGCAGGGACGATCGCAGTAGGGTAGAGCGCACCGCCCATCAAAAAGCCGATGGCGGTGAGGACCAGGCCGCCGACTAAAAACTGCCAGCCGGCAAGCAAAACACCGTCGTGCTTGCGCGAGAAGATGCCGATCAGGCAGGTCGAAAGAGCACCCGCAACAGTGGAGGCTAGGATAAAGCCCTCGCCGTCGAGCGTAAAGCCAAAGGTGCCATCTGCGCCCGAGAGGTTGACGAGCGCGACGCCGGCAAAGCCCAGCGCACAGCCAAGCACCTTGACCGTATTGAGCTTCTCGGTGTGAAATGCCAGGGCGGCAAAGAGGATTGCGAGGAAGTTGGCGCTGGCCTCGATGATGGAGCTCGACATGGCGCTGGCGCGCGAGAGGCCCAGATAGAAAAAGAAGTACTGACCGATGGTCTGAAAGAGCGACAAGACAAAGATGGGCTTGATGTCGCGAGCCTGCGGAATGAGGGGGCGGCGTTGGGCCGCACTCATCCCAACGATAACCAAGGCGCCGGCAAGCGTGAAGCGCAAGCCCGCAAAGAGCAGCTGCGAGGCGCCGTCGTGCGTTGGGATACCAAAGAGCGCGTAGCCGATTTTGATACAGGGGAAGGCCGACCCCCAGAGTGCACAGCAAACAAGGCAGCCCAGGATGAGTCCGGGCAGGGTGGCGAGATATGGCTTGCGGCTTTGCATGATGTCCTTCCTGTATGCGCGAAGCAAAAAAAGAACCCGCCACCGGGGGTGCCGGTGGCGGGTGTTGTTACCCGAGGGGATTGTACCCGATGGGAAAGCTTTAGGCGAAGTAGGCTACGCCGCTCTCAAAGATCGGCATGAACTTGTCGCCGGGGACATGCTCGGGCACGTTGCGGTACAGGTTGTCGCCGCGACGCTCGGCATGGCCCATCTTGCCCAGGACACGGCCGTCGGGGCTCGTGATGCCCTCGATGGCGAGTGCGGAGCCGTTGGGGTTGACGGAGAGATCCATGCTGGGCTTGCCGTCCTCGCCCACGTACTGCGTGGCGACCTGGCCGTTGGCGATCAGCTGGGCGAGTACCTCGTCATTGGCGACAAAACGGCCCTCGCCGTGGCTGATGGCGACGGTGTAGGGGTCGTCGAGGCTGCACTGCGACAGCCACGGAGATAGGTTGGACGAGATGTGGGTGCGCACCAGGCGGCTCTGATGGCGACCGATGGTGTTGAACGTCAGCGTGGGCGCATCGGGCGTAGCGTCGACGATGTCACCGTAGGGCACCAGGCCGAGCTTGACCAGGGCCTGGAAGCCGTTGCAGATGCCCAGCATCAGGCCGTCGCGGGCCTTGAGCAGGTCGCGGACTGCCTCGGTGACCTCGGGAGCGCGGAAGAACGCCGTGATGAACTTGGCAGAGCCGTCGGGCTCGTCACCGCCCGAGAAGCCGCCGGGGATCATGACGATCTGGCTTGCGCGGATGCGGCGGGCAAGCTCGTGGGTGCTCTCGGCGACGGCCTCGGGCGTGAGGTTGTTGATCACGAAGGTGTCGGCCTCGGCACCGGCGGCACGGAAGGCGCGGGCGCTGTCGTACTCGCAGTTGTTGCCGGGGAACACGGGGATGATCACGCGCGGGCGGGCGATCTTGGCGCCGCCGTACACGTGGATGTCCTTGGCGCGGAAGTCGACGGTCTCGACCTCGGGGGTCTTGTCGGCGCTGCGGTAGGCGAAGACACCCTCGATGCCGCTCTCCCAGGCCTCCTGGAGCTCGGCGAGCTCGATGACCTCGGAGCCGGTGTCGATGACATAGCCCTCGACGGTGGTACCCAGGGGCTCGACGACAACGCCGTCGGCGACCTTGGGCAGCTCGGCGTCCTCGGCGAGCTCGACGATAAAGCTGCCATAGAGCGGGGTGAAGAGGCTCTCCACGTCCACGTCCTCGGCAAGCTCAATACCGATCTGGTTGCCGACGCACATCTTAAAGAGGCTTTCGGCGCCGCAGCCGTAGCCGGGCGTGGAGACGGCCAGGGCGTCGCCGGTAGCAGTGAGCGCCTCGACGGCGTCAAACGCGGCGAGCAGCTGCTGGGCATCGGGGCGGTAGTCCTCGCCGTAGGTGGCGGGGGCGATGCGGACGACGCGGTGCGTCAGGCCCTTGAACTCAGGGGAGACGGCGCGCGCCGCGCGGCCCACGGCCACAGCGAAGCTGATTAGAGTCGGCGGAACGTTGAGCTCGCCGGCCTCGTCCTCAAACGAGCCGCTCATGGAATCCTTGCCACCGATGGCGCCGGCACCCAGGTCGACTTGGGCCATGAGGGCGCCCAGGACGGCTGCCGTGGGCTTGCCCCAGCGCTCGGCCTCGGTGCGCAGGCGCTCGAAGTACTCCTGGAAGGAGAGATAGGCGCGCTTGTGCTCAAAGCCGGCAGCCACGAGTTTGGCGATGGACTCGACCACGGACAGGTAGGCGCCCGCAAACTGGTCGGCTTCCATCAGGTAGGGGTTGAAGCCCCATGCCATAGCGCTCGCCGTGGTGGTCTCGCCGTCCACGGGGAATTTGGCGACCATGGCCGAGCTCGGGGTGAGCTGCGTCTTGCCGCCAAAAGGCATAAGCACGGTTGCGGCACCGATGGTGGAGTCGAAGCGCTCGGAAAGGCCCTTGTTGGAGGCAACGTTGAGGTCGGTGACAAGCGAGGTCATGCGCTCGGCAAGCGTGGTGCCGGCCCAGCTGGGCTGCCACACGCTGCGGGCGCACACGTGGGCGACCTGGTGCTTGGGTGCGCCGTTGGAGTTGAGGAACTCGCGGGACAGGTCGACAATGGCGACGCCGTTCCAAGCCATGCGCATGCGCGGCTCGGCGGTAACCTCGGCGATAACGGTCGCCTCCAGGTTCTCCTCGGCGGCGTAGCCCATGAACTCCTCGACGTCACTGTCGGCGACGGCGCAGGCCATACGCTCCTGGGACTCGGAGATGGCGAGCTCGGTGCCGTCCAGGCCGTCGTACTTCTTGGTCACGGTATCAAGGTCGACATACAGGCCGTCGGCAAGCTCGCCTACGGCGACCGAGACGCCGCCGGCGCCAAAGTCGTTGCAGCGCTTGATCAGGCGGCAGGCGTCGCCGCGGCGGAACAGACGCTGCAGCTTACGCTCGACCGGGGCGTTGCCCTTCTGGACCTCGGCGCCCGAGGTCTCGATGGACTCGGTGTTCTGGGTCTTGGAGGAGCCGGTGGCACCGCCGATGCCGTCACGGCCGGTGCGGCCGCCCAGCAGGATGATCTTGTCGGTGGGGGCGGGGCACTCGCGGCGCACGTGGTTTGCCGGGGTAGCGCCCACGACGGCGCCAACCTCCATGCGCTTGGCCACGTAGCCGGGGTGATAGAGCTCGTTGACCTGGCCGGTGGCAAGGCCGATCTGGTTGCCGTAGCTGGAGTAGCCGGCGGCAGCGGTGGTCACGAGCTTGCGCTGCGGCAGCTTGCCTTCGAGCGTCTCGGAAACCGGGACGGTGGGGTCGCCGGCACCGGTGACGCGCATAGCCTGGTACACATAGCTGCGGCCCGAGAGCGGGTCGCGGATGGCGCCGCCCACGCAAGTGGCGGCACCGCCGAAGGGCTCGATCTCGGTCGGGTGGTTGTGGGTCTCGTTCTTAAACAGGAACAGCCAGTCCTGGTCCTCGCCGTCGACATCGACCTTCACCTTGACGGTGCAGGCGTTGATCTCCTCGGACTCGTCGACATCGGTCATGACGCCGGTCTTCTTAAGGTACTTGGCGCCGATGGTGCCCATGTCCATGAGGCAGACGGGCTTGGCGTCGCGACCGAGCTCGTGGCGCATCTCCATGTAGCGGTCGAAGGCCTGCTGCACCACGGCGTCGTCGATCGTCACGTCGTCCAGGACGGTGCCGAAGGTGGTGTGGCGGCAGTGATCGGACCAATAGGTGTCGATCACGCGGATCTCGGTGATGGTGGGGTCGCGGTCCTCATCGCGGAAGTACTGCTGGCAGAAGGCGATATCCGCTTCGTCCATGGCAAGACCGCGCTCGGAAATAAAGGCGGCAAGGCCGGCCTCATCGAGCTCGCGGAAGCCGTCGAGCACCTCGACGGGCTGGGGTTCGGGGGTCTCCATGTACAGCGTCTCGGGCAGGTCGAGCGAGGCGATGCGCGCCTCGACGGGGTTCACCACGTAGTGCTTGATGGCCTCGATGGCGGCTTCGTCCAGAGCGCCCGAGATCATATAGACCTTGGCGGAGCGCACGGCGGGGCGCTCGCCCTGGCTGATGAGCTGCACGCACTCGCTGGCGGAGTCGGCGCGCTGGTCAAACTGGCCAGGCAGGAATTCGACGGCAAAGACGGCGCCATCGCTTGCGGGGAGCTCGTCGTAGGTCACATCGACCTGGGGCTCGCTAAAGACGGTCGGCACGCAGGAGCGGAAAAGCTCCTCGTCGATGCCCTCGACGTCGTAGCGGTTGATGATCCTCAGGGCCTCGATGCCCTTGATGCCGAGAATTTCGGTCAGCTCGCCCTTGAGCTGCTGAGCCTCGACGTCGAACCCGGGTTTCTTCTCCACGTAGATACGAGAGACCATTGGTTCCTGCCTTCCTGATCGGTTGGGCGTACGGTACGGTATGCGGCAGCGGTCGGTTTGCGGGGTCTGCCCTGCGGTCGCCTTGAGCCACATGTTTGTAAACCTCACTATGATACGACAGCTCGCGGCGCGTTGAGGACGGCGAGGGTGCTACAGTGAAGCGCAAACAAGAGAAAGGCATCACATGGCATTCGTTTCACTCGCCATCATCGCGCTCGTGGCCTTTGCAAGCCCCTTCATCGCCTCGGCGATTCCCGGAAAACCCGTTCCCGAGACGGTCTTTTTGCTCGTGCTCGGCGCGGTGCTGGGACCTCATATGCTCGGCGTCATCCATGTAGATGCCGAGGTCTCGCTGGTGTCAGAGCTCGGCCTGGCCTTCTTGTTCTTGCTTGCCGGCTTTGAGATCGACCCCAAGAGCATCACGGGTGTGGAGGGGCGCTACGGCTTGGCGACGTGGGTCGTTACGTTTGGTATTGCCTGGCTTGCCGTGCGCTTTACCCCGTGGTTCTCGGTCAGTCATTTCGACGGTATCGCCGTGACGCTTGCCCTCACTTCTACGGCCCTCGGCACGCTCGTGCCCATCATGCGCGAGCGCTCGCTCACCGGCACGCGTGTGGGCGACTCGATTCTCGCGTATGGCACTTGGGGCGAGCTCGGTCCCGTGCTCGCCATGTCGGTGCTGCTGTCTGCTCGCACCGGCATCCAAACGCTCGTAATCCTTGGCTTGTTTGCGGTGGTTTGCGTGTTGCTGGCCGTGGTCCCAAGCCGCTCCAAGCGCGTCGGCAGCCGCTTCTTTGCGTTTGTCGAGGAGCGCGCCGATACCACGTCGCAGACCTTCGTGCGCCTGACGGTGCTCATCCTGGTCACGCTCGTGGCGTTCTCGGCCGTCTTTGATCTCGACATCGTGTTGGGTTCTTTTGCCGCCGGCTTTGTCCTGCGCTATATCATCCCCGAGGGCAACCATACGCTCGAGACCAAGCTCGACGGCCTGGCCTACGGCTTTTTGATTCCGGTGTTCTTTACCGTATCGGGCGCAAAGATCGACCTGACGGCCGTAGCGTCGCGCCCCGGGCTGCTCGCGGGCTTTATCGTGGCGTTGCTGATTATTCGTGCCGTGCCTATTCTCATCTCTATGAGCATTTGTCCTGCGACGCGCGACGTTTCGGCGTATGGTCGCATTACCGTGGCCCTGTACTGCACCACGGCGCTGCCGATTATCGTTGCCGTGACGAGCGTTGCTGTCAACGCGGGCGCGCTGTCGCAAGATATTGCGTCGGTCATGGTTGCCGCCGGCGCCATCACGGTGTTCTTGATGCCGCTGCTCGCACAACTCTTCTACCGCGTGGTCGACGCCGCACCGGTCGCTGCCGTGGCAGAGGTTGCCGAGCATCCATCCGATGCGCTCGACATCCTGCGCGCCCATCACGATTTGGCGAGCCTGCTCGCACGCGAGCACGAGCTGCTGACCTCGCATGGCCATGGTCGCGTATTCGAGGGCCTGCCTACGCTCGATACGATTGCCGAGCGTCTTTCCGCCGAGGCGGCAAGCGGGCACATCGATGCCCGTATCGTGGACGCCGCTCATTTGCTGGCCGAGAAGACCTATGGCGACGAGATCGACCCGTCCAAGCTGACTCCGCGTGAGCGCCGCCGCCTGGAGCGCGCCAAGCTCGCCGTGCACGAATACCGCCGCCGCATGCTGGAGCTCTACGCGCGCGATGAAGCCCAGGACGACGACGGTAAGTAGTCGATAGTCTCTCAAGGGAGTCGCGTCACGCTTTGAAGGCTCGAAATGGGATGTGGTTTCCGAAACAGGGGCCGTTGGGAAACGGTGTCCCGGAATGGGCGTCCAGAGTGGGACGCGCTTTCCGCGAGAGACCCGTTGCGGAAACCACTTCCCAGAATCTGCGTTCAAAACGGGACGCAGTTTCCGCAAGGAGGTCCTGGGGGAAACCGTGCCCCGTTCTGATCCGAAATTCTGGGACAGGCTTCCGCTTCAAACAGAAGAAGGCGCGCTGCCTGCGGTTGATGCAGGCAGCGCGCCTTTTGCGTTGAGCAATGTTGAGGCTAGGAGTCGTGGCTTGCGACCTTTAGGAGCGGGCGGCTCCGTCGACGGGGAGGATGGCGCCCGTGACATAGGAGGACATGTCGCTTGCCAAGAAGACAAAGGCGTTGGCGACATCCTCGGGCTCGCCCATGCGACCCAGCGGAATGGTGGCGATGATGGGCTTGATGACCTCTTCGGGCAGGTTGGCGACCATATCGGTCTTGGTTACGCCTGGGGCGACGGCGTTGACGCGAATACCCATGGGGGCGAGCTCGCGCGAGAGCGACTGGACCATGCCATTGACGGCAAACTTGGACGTGGGGTAACCGACGCCGGAGGGCTGGCCGTACTTGGCGACCATCGAGCTTGTGGTAGTGATGGTGCCGCCGTGGCCGGCCTCGGTCATGATCTTGGCGGCAGCCTGGTGGCCATTAAAGACAGCGACGACGTTAAGGTCCATGACCTTTGCGAACTCCTCGGCCGTGTAGTCCAAAAGGGGCGAGCGCTGGGAGATGCCGGCGTTGTTGACGACCGTATCGAGACCGCCCATGTCGGCTGCAGCCTGGGTAAAGGCCTCGGTCACGGCCTCGAGCGAAGTGAGATCGCAGGAACGGCCCCAGACCTTGGCGTCGGGATAGACAGCTGTCAGCTTCTCAACGGCTGCATCGGCAGTCTCCTGGCGCGAGCCAAAGACGGTGACGGCGGCACCCTCCTCGATAAAGCGGCAGGCGATGGCATAGCCGATACCGCGCGTGCCTCCGGTGACGATTGCTTTCTTGCCCTCGAGCAACATGGTGCCTCCATTCTTCGGGGGTGGACGTACGCAGCACAGCGTAGCGGTAGCCGGAATCGGCCGCGTTTGCATATCGGTGAACGGTAGCCCGCGTTACCGATGAGCGGCTTGCGCAAATGCGCCCTGCCGTTGTGCTTAGGGCAGGAGACAAAAGGGCTCCCGTCCCACATCGGACGGGAGCCCTCAAAGCGCGTATTGCTAGGCGATTGATGGACTAGTTCGCCATGACGCCTTCGGTCCAAGCCTCAACGTCCTCGATGCGCAGGACGTTGGCGACTTCGGCCACGCAGTCGACGCTGGCAAGCTCGGCGGCGGCAGCCTGGACGTCCTTCTCGAGCGCGCGGTGCGTCAGGAAGATGACCGAGCAGGCATCGCTGACACCCGACTTGCCGTCCTCGACCTGGTTGATGAGCGAGATCGAGATGTTGTGCTTGGCAAAGATGTCGACCGTCTCGGACAGGGCGCCCACGCGGTCGGCGACCTTCAGGCGCACATAGTACTTAGTCTGGAGCTCGTCCATGGGCTTAAAGGCGAGGTTGTGACCATAGGGCTCAATCTCGGGCAGCGGAGCCACACCGCGGCTGATCTGCTCGGAGAGCGACAGGATATCGCCCACGACGGCGCTCGCGGTGGGGAAGGAGCCTGCGCCGGCACCGTAGAACATGGTCTCGCCCACGGCGTCGCCTACCACGTAGACGGCGTTCATGGCGCCGTTGACCTTGGCGAGCATGTGATCGGCGGGGATCAGCGTGGGGTGCACGCGGACGTCGACGCCGGCGTCGGTGTTGCGGGCGATGCCGAGCAGCTTAATGGTGTAGCCGAGCTCGCGGGCTTGGGCGATGTCCTCGGCGCCGATGGTACGGATACCCTGCTGGTACACATCATCGGTGGTCACGCGGGTGCCAAAGCCGATGGAGGCAAGGATGGCCGTCTTGCTGGCGGCGTCGAAGCCGTCGACATCGGCGGACGGGTCGGCCTCGGCATAGCCCTTGGTCTGCGCGTCGGCAAGCACGTCAGCGTAATCGGCGCCCTCGGCGTCCATACGCGACAGGATATAGTTGGTGGTACCGTTGAGGATGCCGGCGATGGTCAGGATTTTGTTGCCCACCAGGTCGTGCTCGAGCGTGCTCACAATGGGGATGCCGCCGCCGCAGCTGGCCTCGCACTTAATCTGCACGCCGCACTCACGCGCCTTCTCGGCGAGCGTCTCGACATGGCGGCCCAGCAGGGCCTTGTTGGCAGAGACGACGTGCTTGCCGTGCTCGAAGGCGGTGGTGAAGATCTCGGTCGCGGGGTGCTCGCCGCCGATGAGCTCGACGACGATATCGACGGCGGGGTCGGTGACGACGTCATGCCAGTCACTCGTAAAGGCCTCGCGCTCAATGCCTGCCGCCTCGGCCTGCTCCCAAGCAAGCGCGCAGGCGCGGGTCAGCTTAAGGTCGATGCCGTAGGCTGCAAGGTACTCATCGTGGTGGCTCTTGATCAGACGAGCCACGCCGCCGCCTACGGTTCCCAGACCGATCAGACCGACGTTCACGGTGCGCAGGGGTTCGCTCATAGATAGCTCCTTCGTGCATCTTATGGATGGATTAACCGCTTAAAGGTTGAGTGCATTCTAGCGTGAACCGAGAGCGCGCGCTCGCCAGGCAACAGGAGTCGCACAAAACGGCACCCCCGAAACGCTGCGGAAACATTGGAAACATGCTCACTACATACGACCTACAGCCTATGTGATTCAGGACGGCAAGTACATCGCCGCCTAGGTGCGCACAAAACGCGAGTGGTGAGGCCGTTTTAATCAGGGCAAGGACGCTTGTAACAGAATGGAAACATTACTTTCACGTAATAAAGTGGCTAAACTGCATAAACCGACAGAAATACGCATGATTTTGGATAAATGGACAAAACAAAAGAAAAGTTGAAATAATCGCCACTTTTCTCAACTAAAGCGTCTACTATTTTGCGAACGCCGAACACGGCGAAGGATGGCCTGTCGGGTAACCGAAACCCGACGAGATTTGAGAGGAGAGCCGCATGTCGAGCCTCACCGGTAAGTCATTGAACCCTGTTATGAATCGCAGGAGCGTTATCGCGAGCGCAGCAGGTCTGGGGGCGATGTCCATTCTAGCCGGCTGCTCCTCCAACGGCGGCGATAGCGGTTCCGCTTCGGGCGACGCTTCGTTTAAGATCGGCACCATCGGCCCGCTGACCGGCGCCAACGCGTCCTACGGCAAGTCCGTTACCCAGGGTGTCGAGCTTGGCTGCAAGGATTTCTCGACCAAGGAGCTGCCGCTTGCCAGCAAGGCCGAGGATGACCAGGCCGACGGCGAGAAGGCCGTCAACGCCTTCAATACCCTGCTCGACTGGGGCATGCAGGCCCTCGTCGGCCCGACCACCACGGGTGCGTCGGTTGCCGTTGCCGCCGAGTGCGGTAACGACCCCAAGACGTTCATGATCACCCCGTCCGCGTCCTCCGAGGACGTCACCGACGGCAAGGATTGCGTCTTCCAGGTTTGCTTCACCGACCCCAACCAGGGTGTCAACGCTGCCAAGTTCCTGGCGCAGAAGTATGCGGACGAGAAGTTCGTGCTGTTCTATAACTCCGGCGACGCCTATTCTTCGGGCATCGCAGATTCCTTTAAGGCCCAGGCCGCTGAGTCCAAGCTCGAGATTGTTGACGAGGAGACCTTTAAGGACGACTCCGCCACGAGCTTTACCAACCAGCTGACCAAGGCCAAGCAGGCTGGCGCCACCATGATTTTTGCGCCGATCTACTATACGCCGGCGTCCGTCCTGCTCAAGAACGCCAAGGACATGGGCTACGATGTCAAGATGATGGGCTGCGACGGCATGGACGGTATCCTGGGCGTTGAGGGCTTCGATACCTCTCTTGCTGAGGGTCTGCTGCTCATGACCCCGTTCTCCGCCGACGACGAGAAGAACGCCGACTTCGTTAACGCTTACAAGGATAAGTACGGCGATACCCCCGACCAGTTTGCCGCCGACGCCTACGACGGCGTGCACGCTGTGGCCGAGGCCGTCAAGGAGGCCGGTCTTGGTGTCGACGCCGACCCGACCGAGGTCGCCGAGAAGCTGTCCAAGGCTATGCTCAAGATTACCGTTGACGGTCTGACCGGCAAGCTCACCTGGAACGATAAGGGCCAGGTTCAGAAGGAGCCCACGGCGTACGTCATCACCGACGGCAAGTACGTACAGGCTTAATTGGCCGCCTTACATAGAGCGGTTTTGATCCCAAGCAGGGGAGGTTTTGGCCTTCCCTGCTTGCTTGGTATCTAGGGACGATGTAACGTCCCTGTTTCATACATCAACTGGAAACCTATTCGAAAGGGGGATGTGGAACATGACGGTCTTTATCCAATACCTGGTCAACGGCCTGTCCATGGGCAGCGTCTACGCCATCATCGCGTTGGGCTACACCATGGTCTACGGTATCGCCAAGATGCTGAACTTCGCTCACGGCGACGTCATCATGGTCGGTGCCTATGTCTCGTTCTGCGCCACGTCGTATCTCGGCCTCCCGGGCTGGGTATCTGTAATTCTTTCTTGTGTGGTCTGCACGGTTCTCGGCGTTCTCATCGAGGGTCTGGCCTATAAGCCGCTGCGCCAAGCAGGCCCGCTGGCCGTTCTGATCACGGCTATCGGCGTGTCTTACTTCCTGCAGAACGCCGCGCAGCTTCTGTGGGGCGCCACGCCCAAGAACTTCACTTCGCTCGTCACCTTCCAGGTGCCGGAGTTCTTGGCCAAGTTCAACGTAAGCGCCGTCTCGCTCGTCACCATCGTCGCCTGCCTGGTTATCATGGCCGGCCTGATGTTCTTTACAGGTAAGACCAAGATGGGCAAGGCCATGCGCGCCGTGTCCGAGGACAAGGCCGCCGCTCAGCTCATGGGCATCAACGTCAACCGCACCATCTCGATGACGTTTGCCATCGGCTCGGCGCTTGCCGCCATCGCCGGCGTGCTCCTGTGCTCCTACTCGCCGGTGCTGCAGCCCACGACGGGTGCCATGCCTGGCATCAAGGCCTTCGACGCCGCCGTCTTCGGCGGCATCGGCTCCATCCCCGGTGCCTTTGTCGGTGGCATTCTCATCGGCATCATCGAGGCGATGGCGCAGGCTTACATTTCCACGAGCCTTGCCAACTCCATCGTCTTTGGTGTTTTGATCATCGTCCTGCTCGTCAAGCCTGCCGGCCTCTTGGGCAAGTACGTCCCCGAGAAGGTGTAGGTGAGCGTTATGAAGTTTCTTAAAGACAAGCAGACGCGTCACGACTTTGTCACGTACGCCATGTGCATCGTGGCCTTCGCCATCGTGTTCTTTATGCAGTCTAAACACATGATTCCGCGCATGATCGCCGGTCAGCTGGTTCCCATCACGGCCTATATCGTCATGGCCATTTCCCTCAACCTCGTCGTCGGCATCGCGGGCGACTTGTCGCTGGGCCACGCGGGCTTTATGAGTGTCGGCGCCTACACGGGCATCGTCACCGCCGTCGCGCTGGAGAGCGCCGTTCCCTCCGATCCGGTGCGCCTTATCATCAGCATCGTGGTCGGCGCTATCGCCGCTGCCATCTTGGGCTTCTTGATTGGTATCCCGGTCCTGCGCCTGAGCGGCGATTACCTGGCTATCGTGACGCTGGCCTTTGGCGAGATCATCAAAGAGATCGTCACCTGCCTCATTGTGGGCGTCGACTCCCGCGGCCTGCACGTGATCTTTAACATCACGGGCAACTCTACGATCGACGACCTGCACCTGCTCGAGGACGGCACCGCCATCATCAAGGGCGCCCAGGGCGCCTCGGGCGTGTCGACGTACTCGACCTTCCTCGCCGGTGCCATCCTGGTCATGGTCGCACTCGTGATCGTGCTCAACCTGGTTCGCAGCCGTACCGGCCGTGCCATTATGGCCGTGCGCGATAACAAGATTGCAGCCGAGTCCGTGGGCATCTCCGTCACCCAGTACCGCATGATCGCCTTCGTGGTTTCCGCTGCCCTCGCCGGTGCTGCCGGAGCTCTCTTCGGCGGTAACTTCTCGCAGCTCTCCGCCACCAAGTTCGACTTCAACACGTCCATCCTCATCCTGGTGTTCGTGGTCCTGGGCGGTCTGGGCAATATGCGCGGCTCCGTCATCGCGGCGGCATTGCTCACGGTGCTTCCCGAGCTGCTCCGTCAGTTCTCGGACTACCGCATGCTCATCTACGCCATCGTGCTGATTCTGGTCATGATCTTTACCAACAACCCGCAGCTCAAGGCGTTCTTCGGTCGCGTCAAGGACCGCTTTGCTTCCAAGAAGGAGGTGGCAGCCGATGCCCAGTAAATTTGAGTTCAACAAGGGCAAGATGGTCCCGTATCCTTCTGGCGCCATCGTTCCCGACCGCGACCTGGGCGAGCGCCCGGCACTCGAGTGCATCCACCTGGGCATTGAGTTCGGTGGCCTTAAGGCGGTCGACGACTTTAGCCTGACTATCGGCAAGACCGAGATCGCCGGTCTCATCGGCCCCAACGGTGCCGGCAAGACCACGGTCTTCAACCTGCTCACCAAGGTGTACCAGCCCACGCACGGCACCATCCTGCTCGACGGTGAGGACACTTCGGGCAAGTCGGTCTACCAGGTCAACCGCATGGGTATTGCCCGTACGTTCCAGAACATTCGCCTGTTCAACACCATGACGGTGGAGGACAACGTTAAGGTCGGCCTGCACAACCAGGAGCGCTACTCCGGCTTTGAGGGCGTGCTGCGCCTGCCGACGTATTGGAAGCACGAGAAGGCCGTCCACGAGCGCGCCATGGAGCTGCTGTCCATTTTTGATATGGAACACCTGGCAAATGAGCAGGCCGGATCGCTGCCTTACGGCGCACAGCGTCGTCTGGAGATCGTCCGCGCGCTTGCCACCAACCCCAAGCTGCTGCTGCTCGATGAGCCTGCCGCCGGCATGAACCCGTCCGAGACCGCGGAGCTTATGGAGAACATCGTCAAGATTCGTGACACCTTCGGCATCGCCATCATGCTTATCGAGCATGATATGTCGCTCGTTATGAACATCTGCGAGGGCATCTGCGTGCTCAACTTTGGCAAGGTCATTGCCAAGGGTACGGCCGAGGAGATCCAGAACAACGACGCCGTTATCGAGGCATATCTGGGCAAGCAGGATAAGGGGGAGAACTAAATGGCAGAGCCGATGCTTTCCGTCTACAACATCAACGTCTGGTACGGCGCCATCCACGCCATCAAGGACATCTCCTTTAACGTCAACGAGGGCGAGATCGTGGCCTTGATTGGTGCCAACGGCGCCGGCAAGTCCACGACGCTTAAGACCGTCTCGGGCCTGCTGCGTTCCAAGACCGGCTCCATCAAGTTTATGGGCGAGGACATTACCCATACGCCTGCCGACAAGCTGGTGGGCAAGGGCCTGGCTCAGGTTCCCGAGGGCCGTCGCGCCTTTTTGCAGATGACGGTTGAGGAGAACCTGGAGATGGGTGCCTATACGCAGCCCAAGTCCACGGTGGCTCCGGGCCTGGAGCGCGTCTACGAGCAGTTCCCGCGCCTGAAGGAACGTCGTCGCCAGGTCGCCGGCACCCTTTCAGGTGGCGAGCAGCAGATGCTCGTTATGGGGCGCGCCCTTATGAGTAACCCCAAACTGCTTATGCTCGACGAACCTTCCATGGGTCTGGCACCGATTCTGATCGAACAGATCTTCCAGATTGTCGAGGACCTGCACAAGGCCGGCACCACGGTGCTTCTGGTCGAGCAAAACGCGCAGATGGCGCTTTCTATCGCCACACGCGGTTACGTGCTCGAGACCGGCAAGATCACCATGACCGGCACCGGCCAAGAGCTCCTGCATGACGACAACGTCCGCAAAGCCTACCTCGGAGGCTAACCCACCTAACAAAAGGGGCGCTGACTGTCTCAGTCAGCGCCCCTTTTTAAGTTGCGGTGAAATAGGGACTGAATACGGGCTCCAGAGGCCAAATGAGTCCCTATTCCACCGCAACTTCATGGGGATGTGTGACAATGCCCGTCGGAAAACATCTGCTGTCTTTGGGGGTCTATCTATGCTGTACGAGTTTTGTGCCGAGAACTTTGAGCGGGTGCCGGCGGCTATCGATGCCGGTGCAAGGCGTATTGAACTGTGCGACAACCTTGCCGTCGGTGGCACTACACCCTCGGCCGGTGTTATCAGCGCTACAGTCAGCTATGCTCACGAGCATGACGCGCGAGTGATGTGCATGATTCGCCCGCGTGGCGGTGACTTTCATTACAACCAAGACGAGCTGCGCATGATGGAGATGGACCTGGGCCTTGCCGTAAGCGCCGGCGTTGACGGCTTGGTCTTTGGCAGCTGCAAGCCCTGCGCTGGCGGATGGGCGCTCGACGAGCTTACGTTGGGCGCTCTCGTGATGGCCGCGGGCTGCGCGACCGAGGAATGCAAGCGTGAGCCCATCGACATCACCTTCCACATGGCGTTTGATCAGCTCTCGCCCGAGGCTCAGCTCGACGCGATTGACACACTCGCCGACTGCGGCATCACACGCATCCTGACGCATGGTGGCGCTGCCGGTACGCCGATCGAGGACAACTTCGAAAACCTGGCCCGCTTGATCGAGTATGCGGGCGACCGCTTGACCATCCTTCCCGGCGGCGGCATTTCCACGGCCAACCGCGATACCGTGGCGGCGGCACTGGGCGTCTCCGAGCTCCATGGCACAAGGATCGTACCGCTGGGGGTGTAGCCCGTGGCGCTTGTATTCGATGTTCAGCAGGCGAGCGGCAAGCCCGACGACAACCGTCGCCCCGGTACCGCGTGCCCCTTTTGCAACACGGAGGGGCTCACCAACATCATCCAGCGCGACGGTGACTGCATCTGGCTCGAGAATAAGTTCAAAACCCTGCGCGCCACCCATCAAACCGTGCTGATCGAGTCGGCCGATCACGATGCCGACCTGGTGACCTATGAGCCGGATGAACTCCACCATGTGATGCGGTTTGCTCTGGGTTGCTGGCAGCGGATGATCGACTCGCAGCAGTATCGAAGCGTGCTCATGTACAAGAACAAGGGTCCGCTTTCGGGCGGCAGTCTCGTTCATCCGCACATGCAGATTGTGGGTTTGGAGCAGGAAGACGGCTACACTTCGCTGACTTCTGCCAATTTCGAAGGCATCAATGTCTGGCAACAGGGGAGGATTTCGGTCAACATCTCAACCGAACCCATCATGGGGTTCTTTGAGGTCAACGTTTCAGCCCCGCAGGGAATCGCTGCCAGCGATGACACTAGAGACCAAGCCGAGGCGGATCTCTTCGCCGATGCGATCCAGGTGGCTCTGCGCTATATCCTGAACGAGCACCACGGCGGTCGCGCAGAGTCGTACAACCTGTTCTTCTATCACCTGGGCGGTCGGACCATTGCCAAGGCGCTGCCGCGTTGGGTGGTTTCGCCCTACTTTGTCGGGTATCGGCTGGCTCAGGTCAATGCTGAGACCACGCTCGATGTCGATGCAGAGCGACTCCGTGCACATCTGGAGGCGCTCACATCGTAAAGTGAGCGCCCGCACACTGCGGGCAGTCTAGCGTGCCATGGCGTTGCGGCCGGCCTCGACCCGCTTGCACTGGGCGGCGCGCTCCTCGCCGGTCAGACGCTCAAAGAGATGCCCGATAAGCGAGGCGAGTACCTGCTGAAACAGCGTTCCGCACATGACGGGAAACACGACTTCGCCCGGAAAGTACTGCGTGGCGATGACGGCGCCCGAAGAGATGTTACGCATGCCGCAGGTAAAGCACATGGTGGTCGTCTCGCTATATGGCAGATGCAGCGCATGGGCGACCAGAAAACCGACGACAAAGCCACTGATGGCGAAGACCAAAATAAAGAGGGCGACTTCCAAGCGCACCGCGTTCATGTGCAGCACGTACTCGCTCATGGCGGTGGAGTTGGAGGCGATAACGCCCATCATCATGAATTTGCAGGCGGGCGAGAGCACGGGGGAGAGCTTCTCGTGTCCCCATCCACGCGTGAGCTCGTTGATCACGATGCCGAGCACGGCGGGGATGGCGATCATAAAGGCCATGTCTTGCATCATACTCGGCACATCGATCGAGACGGTGGCACCCAGCAAGAGCTTAAGCGTGAGCGGAATCGTCACAGGGGAGATAACCGAGGACGTCAGGATGATGGTGAGCGCGAGCGGGCCGTTGCCGCCGAACATGCTGATCCACATAAAAGCGGTGACGGCCACGGGCACGCTGTACTCGAGCACGATGCCGCAGACAAGGTTGGGGTTGGAGCCAAAGAAGAGTGACCCTATGGCATACGCCGCGATGGGAATAAGCACTGCCGAGACCAGCAGCGCCAGAATCAGGTGCAGCGGACGGTGGAACACCTCGGCTACCTGGTGAAAAGTGTTGCTGAGCGCGCCCTGAAACGTCATAAAGGCGAAGAGGGCGGGAACAATGGGCTTGAGCACGCCGATCTGCTGGGGAAAGAGCACGCCGAGCGCCACGCAAATCGGAACGATGATCTGCATATGCCCCGCGAGGAACTTTCCCAGTCCAGCCCATTGCTTCATATGTCCCGTGACTCCCTTTATCCGCGAACTCGTTTGTATGGATATGCTAGACGCTCGTATGCGTCCGTGCGGCTGAAACGCTCGATTATTTCGAGGCCATTACCGCCATCGTTTGCCGAAACCGCGGCGCACCGCGGCGTTTTGCGTCCGCGCTGCACGGTATAATAAATCCGTTCAACAGATCTGCCTGCCGAAGCGGGCATACACAGAGGACTCATCGCTATGAACCGTGAGAGGTATCGCGGCGACCTGCCCCTATCAGGGGTGGGTGCCTATGTCATCGCTTAAGACGACGCATCGCTGGGCGGTCGCTCAGCAAAACCCTGAGCTCGAAAAGGAGCTTTCGGCTGGTCTGGGCATTCCCGGGCTGGTGGCGCGCATTATGGTCGCGCACGGCATTGACTCCATCAAAGAGGGCCAATTGTTTTTGACACCTTCGCTCGATCGCGACTGGGCCGACCCACTCATTATCCCGGGCATGTCGGTCGTTGCCGACCGCGTCGAGCGTGCTATTCGCAACCACGAGCACATTGCGGTCTTTGGCGATTTTGACGTTGACGGTATTACGTCGACCTGCCTGTTGACCGAGGCGCTGCGCACGTTTGGCGCCGATGTCACGCCGTTTATTCCGCATCGCTTTGATGAGGGCTACGGTCTTTCGCGCGCGGCACTCGATCGCGTTAACGAGCTCGCTCGCCCCCAGCTGATCGTGACCGTCGATAACGGCATTGCCGCCAAGGAAGAGGTTTCCTATTTGGAGGACCTGGGGATCGATTTGGTGGTCACGGACCATCACGAGCCCTCCGACCAGGTGCCGCAGGGTGTGCCCCTGACCGACCCCAAGCTCGAGGACGAGGGCCCCTCGCGCGAGCTTGCCGGTGCTGGTGTGGCGCTCAAGCTGGTGCAAGTCCTGGGTGAGCGCCTGGGCAAGCCGTCGTATTGGCGTTCGCTAATCGAGGTCGCGGCGCTGGGCACCGTGTCCGACATGATGCCGCTCACGCCCGAGAACCGCGCGCTGGTTGCCGAGGGCATCCAGCAGATGCGCGTAACCGCTCGCCCCGGCTATATCGCGCTTGCCGCGCTTGCCAAGGCGGACCTTTCGAGCATTACGGCGGATGGCCTGTCATTCTCGCTCATTCCCCGCTTAAACGCTGCCGGCCGCATGGCCGATCCCAAGCTGGCGCTCGACCTGCTGCTTGCCCGCAATCCCATCGAAGCAAGCGCGCTGGCGGCTGAGCTCGAGGAAATCAACCGCCAGCGCCGTGAGATCGAGGCGGAGCTCACGCGCGATGCCATGGCAAAGGTCGAGGAGACCTATGACGGCGGGCGCGCGATCGTTGTGGGCGGCGAAGGCTGGCACGAGGGCGTCAAGGGTATCGTGGCAAGCCGTCTGACCAACCGCTATCACGTGCCGGCGCTGCTGTTCTCGATCGAGGACGGTATCGCGCGCGGCTCTGGTCGCTCGGTGGGCAAAGTTAACCTGTTTGACGCCGTCGAGCGCTGTTCCGACCTGCTGATTCGTCGCGGCGGACATGCCGGTGCGGTGGGTGTGACCATCGAGGCATCCAAGCTCGATGAATTCCGTCGTCGCCTTTCCGCCGTGCTATCGGAGATTCCCGCTGAGGACTTTGAAGACATCGACGAGGTTGCCGCCACGGTCGACCTTTCCGAGCTGAATATCGAGACTATAGAGCAGATTTCCCGTCTTGAGCCGTTTGGCCAGGGCAACAAGGTGCCGCTGCTGGCCGCCGAGGGCGTGACGATGTGCGATCGCGCCGTGGTGGGCAAAACCGGCGAGCACATGCGCTTTGTGGCGACCGATGGCGCCGCGAGCGTGCCGGCCATCATGTTCCGCGTGCCGCAAATCGATAAGCTCATCAACTGCGATAGCGCTGTCGACTTGGTGTTCGAGGCCGTTGCCGAGCATTGGCAGGGGCGTGTGAAGCCCAAGCTCATGATCAAGGATATTCTGGTCCGCGATACCACGCTGCCCGGCGTCGACGATCCGGCATGCGAGCTTCGTCGTGGCGTACAGCCGGCGGATTCTGGCCTGCGCCTGGAGTCCCGCAAGCGCCAAACGCTCGCCCAGCTTTCCTATACCGAGCTGACGCGCTCGCTTATCCATAGCTTTATCGGCTCGAACCGGCCGCACCGCGCGCAAGTTGAGGCGCTCGACGCGCTCGCAGACCACCAGAGCGTTTTGGCCGTTATGGGGACGGGGCGTGGCAAGTCTCTTATCTTCCATGTGCATGCCGCGCGCGAGGCGGTCCTTCGCGGGCGTGCGAGCATCTTTGTCTATCCGCTGCGCGCGCTCGTTGCCGACCAGGCCTATCACCTCTCGTCGACGATGGCCGCGCTCGGCATTGGCGTCGGCGTGCTGACCGGCGAGACCGTGGAGGCGGCGCGCGATGACGTGTTTGCCGGCTTGGCTTCGGGCCGCACCGGCATCGTGCTCACGACGCCCGAGTTCCTGTCCATTCACCGCGACCGCTTTGCGCGTTCGGGACGCATCGGTTTTGTCGTTATCGATGAGGCGCACCACGCCGGCCTTGCCAAGGGCGGCGACCGCAGCGCCTATCTTGACATGCCCGATATCCTCAAAGCCCTGGGCGACCCGGTCGTTATGGCTGCGACGGCCACCGCGACGGCTCCGGTCGTGGCCGAGCTTGCCCGCATGTTGCCGATCACTCGCACGGTGGTCGACGAGACGGTGCGCGAGAACCTGCAGCTCGAGGACGACCGCGACCTTGCGAGCCGCGAGAACCGTTTGGTGTCGATCGTGGCGACGGGGGAGAAGACCGTCATTTACGTCAATTCGCGCGACCAGTCCGTGGCGCTTGCCAAGACACTGCGCAAGCGTGTGCCCGATTGCGCAACCCATATCGCGTTCTATAACGCGGGGCTTGCGCGTTCCGATCGCCGTCGCGTGGAGGAAGCATTCCGAGACGGCAGCCTCAGCTGCATCGTCTCGACATCTGCCTTTGGCGAGGGCGTCAACCTGCCCGATATCCGCCATGTCGTGCTCTATCACATGCCGTTTGGCGGCATTGAGTTTAACCAGATGAGCGGCCGCGCCGGTCGCGATGGCCAGCCCGCCGTGATCCACCTGCTCTATTCGTCGCGCGATGCCCGCATTAACGAGCGCCTGCTCGACTGCTACGCACCCGAGCGCGACGAGCTCGTCACACTCTATCGCGCGCTGCAGACCATGTGGCGCTCCAACCGCGGCAAGACCGGGGATGATTCATTCTGCGCAAGCGATATCGACATCGCGCAGATGTGCCTTGCCATCGATGCTCGCACGCCGGTCGACGAGCGTTCGGTGGAAAGCGGCCTGGGAATCTTCGAAGAGCTTGGTTTCTGTCGCGTTTCGGGGTTTGACGACACTCGTCGTATCGCGATGGCCGAAAACCCCGGCCGCGTGCAATTGAGCAGGTCAATTCGCTATTTGGAGGGCTTGCGCTCGCGCATGGAGTTCTCGGCTTTCCGGAGCTGGGCGCTCGATTCGTGCGCTTCTGATATGCTAGCCAAAGTTAACCGCCCGATCGTACCGCGGGCCTAGGGGAAGGGGACCTCGATGGATGCCGCAGCCCGTACCGCCCATGATTCCACCCTCCAGCCGTTTTCGGAGATGGAGCACTATAAGCATGCCGATGAGCTGCCGCCCGAGATTATGGCGGACAGCTACGACAAGCTGGAGCGCCTGTGCCTCAAATATATGAATGAGGACGACTTCTCCAAGGTGGAGCAGGCCTACTGCTTTGCCGCCGAGAAGCATTGCAACCAAAAGCGGCGCTCGGGTGAGATGTACATCAACCATCCCGTCGAGGTGGCCATCATTCTGGCCGATCTCAAGATGGACTGCGATGTGGTGTGCGCCGCGCTGCTGCACGATACCGTCGAGGATACTGAGACCTCGCTCGCCGATGTTTCCGGCCTGTTTGGCGATACGGTGGCCGAGCTCGTCGATGGCGTGACCAAGCTCACCAACATCGAAGTCGACAGCATGGACGAGAAGCAGGCGCTCACGCTGCGCAAGATGTTCCTTGCCATGTCCAAGGACATTCGCGTCATCATCGTTAAACTTGCCGACCGTCTGCACAACATGCGTACGCTGGCGGCCCTGCGCGAGGATCGTCGCCTGTTTAAGGCTCGCGAGACCATGGACGTGTACGCGCCCTTGGCCGACCGCCTGGGCATGAGCTCTATTAAGTGGGAGCTCGAGGACCTGTCCTTCTTCTACCTGGAGCCCGATGCCTACCAGCGCATCGCGCGCATGGTGGCGGAGTCGCGCGAGGTCCGCGAGCGCTACCTTGCCGAGACCATCAAGACGCTTACCGATGAGCTCAACCGCATTGGTCTGGAGGACTTCCAGATCAACGGCCGCTCCAAGCACTATTGGTCCATCTACCAAAAGATGAAGCGCAAGGGCAAGGAGTTCTCCGAGATCTACGACCTGGTGGCGCTGCGCGTTGTTACCCATTCGGTGCGCGATTGCTACTCCACGCTCGGTGCGGTGCATACGCTGTGGCACCCTATGCCTGGTCGCTTTAAAGACTATATCGCCATGCCCAAGGTCAATAACTACCAGTCGCTCCACACGACGGTCATCGGCCCCACGGCTCGTCCGCTCGAGATTCAGATTCGAACCTACGAGATGCATGAGCAGGCCGAGTACGGCATTGCCGCCCACTGGCTCTATAAGAAGTCGGGCGGATCGTCTGCTTCCAAGACCAATGACGCTCAACGTTTGGACGACCAGATTAACTGGCTTAAGCACTCACTCGATTGGGCTGCGTCTGATGAGATTACCGACGCCAAGGAATACCTGCATTCGCTGAAGGTCGACCTCTTCGATCAGGAGATCTTCGTCTTCACGCCCAAAGGCGAGGTCATGGCGCTTCGTGCCGGCTCCACGCCGCTCGACTTTGCCTATGCCGTTCACACCGAGGTGGGAAACCATTGCGTCGGCGCCAAAATCAACGGTGCGGTGGCTCCGCTCACGCACGAGATCAAGACGGGCGACCGCGTTGAAATCCTGACTAACAAGAGTTCCAAGCCGTCGCGTGATTGGCTCAAGATCGTCAAGACGCCTTCCGCCAAGTCAAAGATCCGTCGCTACTTTGCCGCCGCGACTAAGGACGACGACGCTGCCGCCGGCCGCGATATGCTGGCCAAGGACCTGCGCAAGCGCGGGTATGGCATCTCCACGCCGCGCTCCACGCGTGCGCTCAATGCCGTGGCGGAGCAGTTTAACTTCAAGCAGCTCGAGGACCTGTTTGCCGCCGTCGGTGCCGGCAAGGTTGCCCCGCGCGCTGTGGGCAATAAGGTCGAGCAAATCTTGGACCCCAAGCCCGAGGAACAGCTCACCAAGGCCGAGGCTATCGCCGAGGTCGTGAAACAGCCTGCTCGCGGCTCCAACCGCAAGCCGCAAAAGCGCGGCAAGAGCGCAAGTAACGGCATTATCGTCAAGGGCGAGAGCAACAGCGGCCTGCTGGTCCGTCTGGCTCATTGCTGCAACCCCGTGACGGGCGACGACATCGTCGGCTTCATCACGCGCGGTCGTGGCGTTTCGGTACATCGCGCCAATTGCCCCAACGTCAAGGGCCTCATGGAGCACCCCGAGCGCATGATTGACGTAGAGTGGGATGGTGCTGCCGATACACTTTTCCAGGTCGAGATCGTGGTCGAGTGCCTGGACCGCATGGGCCTGCTCAAGGACGTCACCATTGCCATTGGCGATGCAGGCGGCAATATCCTTTCCGCCGCCACCTCGACCAACCGCGAGGGTATTGCAACTCTGCGCTTTATGGTCGAGATCTCGGACGCGAGTGGTCTGGATCCGCTGCTGGCTTCCATCAGCAGCGTCGATTCGGTCTACGACGCTCGCCGTCTTATGCCCGGCGAGGGCGGAGCGCAACTCAAGCGCCGTGTGTAGGTGCGAGAGCCTCTCAGCATCATAGATATTGGTTACGTTCGAGGCATCGTTTGGTGCCTCGAGCGTATTTTAGAAGGAGGGTATGCGCGTGGACGATATGACTTTGGACCTGACACCCCGAGGCGCGGCTTCGATTGAGGCGCTCGTCAACGGCCCGATTCAGACCAACAGCTACGCCGTGATTTCGAATGACGAGTGCTTAATCGTCGATCCGGCGTGGGAGGGCGAGCGTCTTGTGGAGCATATCCGCACCGCGCATCCCGAGGTGCGCGTACTCGGCTCTGTCTGCACGCACGGTCATGCCGACCATGTTGGCGGGGTTGCCGGGGTTCGAGCTGTCGTTGGCGACAGCGCACTATATGAGTTGTGCGCTAAGGACGTGACGGTACCTCGCGCAAATATCGAGGAGCAGCGCGCCATGTGGGGTATCGAGACGCCCGATCCGGGTGAGCCGACGCGTTTGCTTGCCGAGGGCGATACAATCGAGGTGGGCGACGTCTGCCTGCAGGTGATCGAGGCACCGGGGCATACGCCGGGCGGCATCGTCCTGTTCGCCGCGACCGAGCAGGGGAACATCGCCTTTGTGGGCGACACGCTTTTCCCGGGCAGCCACGGTCGCACCGATCTTTCCGGCGGTGACGAGGCGGCGATTATGCGCTCGCTCTCCAAACTTGCCAAGATGCTTCCGCCCGATACCGTTTGCTTGACGGGCCATGGCGATTCGACCACGATGGCGCGCGAACTTATGCAGAACCCGTTTATGCAGATGTAGGCTCGAAGCCGTCTGTCGAACCACGAAGACCGCTCAATCGTCAAGATATTTTCCCCAGTGGGTCGATTCTGTGGGGCAAACGGTCAAAATTTGTCCAATCGGATGGTATTCGTGAACAAACGAACGTTTATGCTCGGGTATGTCGTGGTAAAATCTCAGGCGTTATCGGAGCAACCTTACAGGAGGTTTCTTTTATGCTCGTCAACGCAGCAGACATGCTCAAGAAGGCCGAGGCCGGCAAGTACGGTCTCGGTGCCTTCAACACCAACAACCTCGAGTGGACCCTGGCTATTCTCCAGGCCGCCGAGGAGGCCAAGTCTCCGCTGATCCTTCAGTGCACCGCTGGTGCCGCTAAGTGGATGGGCGGTTTCAAGGTCTGCGCCGACATGGTCAAGGCTGCCGTCGAGGCCACGGGCGTTACCGTTCCCGTCGCCCTTCACCTCGATCACGGTTCTTACGAGGACTGCTTCAAGTGCATCGAGGCCGGCTTCACGTCCATCATGTATGACGGCTCTCACGAGGAGACCTTCCAGCTTAACCTCGACCGCACCAAGGAGCTCGTTGAGCTTGCCCACTCCAAGGGCATGTCCATCGAGGCCGAGGTCGGCGGCATCGGCGGCACCGAGGACGGCGTGACCTCCAGCGGCGAGCTCGCTGATCCTGCTGAGTGCAAGCAGATTGCTGACCTGGGCGTCGACTTCCTCGCCTGCGGTATCGGCAACATCCACGGCGTGTACCCTGCCGACTGGGCTGGCCTTTCCTTCGAGCGCCTGGGCGAGATCAAGGCTCAGACCGGCGACCTGCCCCTCGTCCTGCACGGTGGCACCGGCATCCCCGAGGATCAGATCAAGAAGGCCATCTCCCTGGGTATCTCCAAGATCAACGTCAACACCGATCTGCAGCTCGTCTTTGCCAAGGGCGTTCGCGAGTACATCGAGGCTGGCAAGGATCAGCAGGGCAAGGGCTTTGACCCCCGCAAGCTCCTCAAGCCTGGTCGCGACAACATCGTTGCCCGCACCAAGGAGCTCATGGAGGAGTTTGGCTCCGTCAACAAGGCGTAAGCGTCGCTAAACTTCCCGTCGGAAGCCCCGTCCCCCTACACTGTTTCCTTTGCGCTCACCTGGCTTCGCCAGAAGTCGCGCCAAGGAAACAGTTCCGGGGGACGGGGCTTCCTTCGTTTAACGCCGCAGGGTTACGAGTCTGAATTAAGATGGCTACTGGCTTTGCCAGAAGTCGCGCGACGGAATCAGCTCCGGGGAAACGGGGCCTCCTTTGTTAACTCGCTACAGGGTTACTGGGCTGAATTCATTTTTAGAGGTACCGTTTATCGGTGTTGAGGGTTCCTTTATTGGGGCTTTCTTTTTTATCTCGCTACAATGGGCTTCAAGAGTTCTAATGACTTGGAGTTTGGTATGGCTGTTATTAATGTGCTGCCTTCGGATGGGAAGGTTATTGACGAGGGTCCTGTTGGTTGCTCTGTTGATGTTTGCTGCGATGACTTTCGCCATCTCGATATTGGACTGCCGCCCGAGATTCTTCGTCTCAAGGATGCTGGATATTTGACGCAGGCTGTTGCGGCTTGTGATCGTCTTTTGGGGCAGAATCCCGATCCCTCGCTTGCTGCCTGCGTTCGTGCCGAGCGGTATCGCATGCTTGAGACGCCGCTTCATTTTTCGGTGTCGCGCGATCGGGCTATTGCGATGATTCGCGAGGAGTGGCCTGAGTTTACCGAGGAGCAGTTTGACGATCTGATTGACCGTAAGCGTATTGACTGGCGCTTTATCGATGGCGAGCTGTTCGTTCTCGACAACTTCCTCGATTCGCTTCGCGTATATCCCAAAGAGGTTCCCGGCATGCGTCCCGATCCTACGGACGGAATTGCGCTGCGCAACGAGATGCTCAAGGAGATGGAGTCACAAAACGGATTGACTCGCGTTATTACGCTTAAGGCGTCCTTGTCTGTCCCCGGCGCTCTAGAGGGGGAGACCGTTCGCGCTTGGCTACCCGTTGCCGCCACCTGCCGCCAACAGTCTCAGGTCGAGATTCTCGACATGACGCCGGAGGGTGCTGTTGCTCCCGCGAACGCTTCGGCGCGTACCGCCTCGTGGTCTTCTTCGAGTGAGCGCTCATTCTCGGTGACTTATCGTTATCACATCGATGCTGCTTATTGTGATGTCTACGGTGGCACACTTCCGGTTCATCCGCGTATGGACGCGCCTCTGCCCGAGGATATTTCCGAGGACCGTCCGCACATTGCATTTACGCCGTATCTGCAGCAGCTGACGGCCAGCGTTGTTGGCGGACTCGAGGATCCGCTCGATCGCGCCCGTGCTATCTATGATTACCTGACGCAGTATATCGACTATCGCTATCAGCCGCCGTACTTGCTTTTGGGATCTATTGCCGATGACTGCGCGCATTCGCTCCGCGGCGATTGCGGCGTTATGGCGCTCACGTTTATCACCATGTGCCGTATCGCGGGCGTGCCTGCCCGTTGGCAGAGCGGCCTCTACGTTGCGCCCGATTCGGTGGGGTCGCACGACTGGGCAGAGTTCTATACGCCGCAGACCGGTTGGCTCAACGCCGACGTGTCATTTGGATCTTCTGCTCGCAGGATGGGGGAGGAGTGGCGCCGCCGTCACTACTTTGGCAATCTCGACCCATGGCGTATGGTGGCCAACAATCGATTCCAGGCAGAGTTTGAGCCCTCTTTCGACGGCATGCGCGAGGACCCTTACGATAACCAGATGGGTGAGGCTTCGGTCGACGGTCGCGGATGCCGTCAGCGCGAGATGCTACGCACGGTCGAACTCATCGAAATGCTCGAAGTTCCATTTTCGGACTAATCGGTAGAAAGCTGTGATAAACTAACTCACGCATTACGTGCCCGAGTGGCGGAATTGGCAGACGCAGTGGACTCAAAATCCACCGTTGGCAACAACGTGCGAGTTCGAGTCTCGCCTCGGGCACCATACATGCAAGTGAGCGTTCAAGGGGGTTGCGGCCCCCTTTTTCGTGCCGAACTCGCGTGAGCGCGCGAAGCGTTAAGCAAAAAGGCCTGTGGCCTGTTTGTAGCGGAGCGTGGCGAGGGCGCCACGCGCCCGAAGCCCGGGGCTTCGCGAAGCGAAGGCCCTTCGAGTCTCGCCTCGGGCACCATACATGCAAGCGAGCGTTCAAGGGGGTCAAGGCCTCTTTTTCGTGTACGTAATGTGATAACGCGCTGTACGTGTTATTATTCGCAAGGCGTTGTTCCCGCAATGCCCTAAAGAGGAACCCGAGGGTTCCCACCTTTTGGCGCCAATGAGCAGCTGACTGGTCATACAACTTAGATTCCCTTCCTCAAATCGAGGAAGTCTATGTGTACGACCTGGTTGTTGAGAAGCGCCGGGTTATTTTTTTATGAATGGAGGTAGGGAAAATAGCTAAGTCTGATGACACCCGCATCAACGACGAGATCACTGCATCTTCGTGCCGTTTGATTGGCGTCGATGGCTCTCAGCTCGGCCTGTTCGCCATCCGCGATGCCCAGCGCGTCGCCGACGATCAGGGTCTCGACCTGGTCGAGATCGCTCCCAACGCGGAGCCGCCGGTCTGCAAGGTCATGGACTACGGTAAGTTCAAGTACCAGCAGGCCATGAAGGCCAAGGCTGCTCGTAAGAACCAGTCCAAGGTCGAGGTCAAGGAAATGAAGTTCCGACCCAAGATCGACGTTGGCGACTACGAGACCAAGAAGGGCCACGTTCTGCGTTTCCTCAAGAAGGGCGCACGCGTTAAGATCACCATCATGTTCCGCGGCCGTGAGATGGCTCACCCGGAGCAGGGCCTTAACGTTCTCGAGCGCCTCGCCGAGGATCTCAAGCCTTACGCTACGGTCGAGTCCAAGCCTAAGATGGAAGGCCGTAACATGCTTATGCTGCTCGCCCCGATTAAGGGCGCCTTCGATGAGGATAAAGCGGCAAGCGATACCAAGTAACTAGTGTTCTGTAACCGATTAAGGAGTATTTCATGCCTAAGATGAAGTCCCACAGCGGCACCAAGAAGCGTTTCCGCAAGACTGGTACCGGCAAGCTTATGCGCGCCAAGGCTTTCAAGAGCCACATCCTGAGCAAGAAGTCCACCAAGCGTAAGCGTGGCTTCCGTCAGGAGACCGAGATCGCCGCTGCCGACCGCAAGGTCATCAAGTCGCGTCTCGCCTAAGTTCGCGTTCCCGTTTTTCGTTTTACCGTCTAGGAGTTGATAGAACATGGCACGTATTAAGCGCGCTGTTGCCGCCAAGAAGAAGCGCCGTACCGTTATGCACCGTGCGAAGGGTTACTACGGTGCCGCTTCGCGTACTTACAAGCATGCTAAAGAGCAGGTCCAGCACTCCCTGCAGTATCAGTATCGTGATCGCCGCAACAAGAAGCGCGAGATCCGTTCTCTCTGGATCACCCGTATCAACGCTGCTGCTCGCCTGAACGACATCTCTTACTCTCAGTTCATGCACGGTCTGAAGGTTGCCGGCATCGAGCTCGACCGCAAGGTCCTGGCTCAGATGGCTTACGAGGACATCGAGTCCTTCAACGAGCTGGCTACCATCGCCAAGAAGGCTCTCGAGGCCTAATAGATTCTCTTGAATCGCTAGGGGAGTGTCGCGTTGTGCGCGGCGCTCCCTCTTTTTATCTGAAGCGCTGGTTTATATAGCAAAAGCGCGGGTAGATAGACACTTAAAGGTGACCGATCTTTATATATCTCTTAACCGAAGGGTCATCATCTGATACGTGCAGTATTTCTGCATCAGCCTTTCTATTACTTATATAGGAAGCGATATATTGTGTAGGACTTGTGAAGAGTGGAATTGACGTCCCACATCGCTTCGCAGTCTGGCAATATATCTCCTTGCCGCGCGGCCCGGTCGAACCGGATGGACCGCAAAGCGTGCACCTTGAGAACCGGATACTGCGAGGATGGACACACCAGATGTGTCGCATCCGGGCAGACATCGAACCATTTGAAATGGTCTAACTTGGATTTGTTTTTCGCAAGGCCGCCGAGAGGCGGCCCCGAGAAATTCCTTTTCCTATCTAATAAAACCATATGAATCGAACGGAACCGATCAGCGAATGACTGAGAGGACCGGACGGGCTCGAAGCCCATATATTTTGGACGGAGAGTTCGATCCTGGCTCAGGATGAACGCTGGCGGCGCGCCTAACACATGCAAGTCGAACGGCACCCCTCTCCGGAGGGAAGCGAGTGGCGAACGGCTGAGTAACACGTGGAGAACCTGCCCCCTCCCCCGGGATAGCCGCCCGAAAGGACGGGTAATACCGGATACCCCGGGGTGCCGCATGGCACCCCGGCTAAAGCCCCGACGGGAGGGGATGGCTCCGCGGCCCATCAGGTAGACGGCGGGGTGACGGCCCACCGTGCCGACAACGGGTAGCCGGGTTGAGAGACCGACCGGCCAGATTGGGACTGAGACACGGCCCAGACTCCTACGGGAGGCAGCAGTGGGGAATCTTGCGCAATGGGGGGAACCCTGACGCAGCGACGCCGCGTGCGGGACGGAGGCCTTCGGGTCGTAAACCGCTTTCAGCAGGGAAGAGTCAAGACTGTACCTGCAGAAGAAGCCCCGGCTAACTACGTGCCAGCAGCCGCGGTAATACGTAGGGGGCGAGCGTTATCCGGATTCATTGGGCGTAAAGCGCGCGTAGGCGGCCCGGCAGGCCGGGGGTCGAAGCGGGGGGCTCAACCCCCCGAAGCCCCCGGAACCTCCGCGGCTTGGGTCCGGTAGGGGAGGGTGGAACACCCGGTGTAGCGGTGGAATGCGCAGATATCGGGTGGAACACCGGTGGCGAAGGCGGCCCTCTGGGCCGAGACCGACGCTGAGGCGCGAAAGCTGGGGGAGCGAACAGGATTAGATACCCTGGTAGTCCCAGCCGTAAACGATGGACGCTAGGTGTGGGGGGACGATCCCCCCGTGCCGCAGCCAACGCATTAAGCGTCCCGCCTGGGGAGTACGGCCGCAAGGCTAAAACTCAAAGGAATTGACGGGGGCCCGCACAAGCAGCGGAGCATGTGGCTTAATTCGAAGCAACGCGAAGAACCTTACCAGGGCTTGACATATGGGTGAAGCGGGGGAGACCCCGTGGCCGAGAGGAGCCCATACAGGTGGTGCATGGCTGTCGTCAGCTCGTGTCGTGAGATGTTGGGTTAAGTCCCGCAACGAGCGCAACCCCCGCCGCGTGTTGCCATCGGGTGATGCCGGGAACCCACGCGGGACCGCCGCCGTCAAGGCGGAGGAGGGCGGGGACGACGTCAAGTCATCATGCCCCTTATGCCCTGGGCTGCACACGTGCTACAATGGCCGGTACAGAGGGATGCCACCCCGCGAGGGGGAGCGGATCCCGGAAAGCCGGCCCCAGTTCGGATTGGGGGCTGCAACCCGCCCCCATGAAGTCGGAGTTGCTAGTAATCGCGGATCAGCATGCCGCGGTGAATGCGTTCCCGGGCCTTGTACACACCGCCCGTCACACCACCCGAGTCGTCTGCACCCGAAGTCGCCGGCCCAACCGAGAGGGGGGAGGCGCCGAAGGTGTGGAGGGTGAGGGGGGTGAAGTCGTAACAAGGTAGCCGTACCGGAAGGTGCGGCTGGATCACCTCCTTTCTAGGGAGATAAATCTTCTAGAGAGATCAACTTAACTCGAATAGAGGGCAGGAGCCCGTCCGGTAGATGTCCGCCACGGATGATTCCCCGCAGCACCCGGTCCCCGGGGTCGCACCCGCGTACCTTGAGAGCCGCATAGCGATAGGAGAGAGATGGAAGATCAATTTCTTCCAGACTCGATTCTTTTCTGCGATTAAACGTAAGAATGATAGCAATCATTCATCCGATCCAAACAAGAAGAATTCACTTATTAATGAGTGAGGAGCATCTGATCGCGAGCACAGTGGATACACTGTGCCGCGGTATGAGATACCCGAATTGCGACATACGAGCGCTATTCATGATATCGATTAATTAATTTTAGCGACACGTGGATATCCCGCGGGCCCGATGCGGTCCCGCAAGATACCACGGGCGCACGGCGGATGCCTTGGCACAGGGAGCCGATGAAGGACGCGGCAAGCTGCGATAATCCCCGGCGAGGAGCACACATCCTTCGACCCGGGGGTCTCCGAATGGGCGAACCCATCCACAGCAGTGTGGATATCCCCGGCCCGAACACATAGGGCCGGGGAGGACAACCCGGGGAACTGAAACATCTAAGTACCCGGAGGAGAGGAAATCAATCTCGAGACTCCCCGAGTAGCGGCGAGCGAAAGGGGACCGATGGCCAAACCGTCGAGCGGGCATACCCGGCAGGGGTTCCGCCGACGGGGTTGCAGGGCCGCGCATCCGGGGGCTGCCGCCCCCGGGCGCAGGTCCGGCTGGGGAGCGGAACGGCATGGGAGGGCCGGCCGCAGCGGGTGACAGCCCCGTACGCGAACCCAGACCGGACGGCGCGACGCGGTCCCTGAGTAGGGCCGGGCACGTGAAACCCGGTCCGAACCTGGGTGGACCACCATCCAAGCCTGAGTACTACCCTGTGACCGATAGCGCACCAGTACCGTGAGGGAAAGGTGAAAAGCACCCCGGGAGGGGAGTGAAACAGTACCTGAAACCGTGCGCCCACGAGCAGTCGGAGCAACTTTCAGTTGTGACGGCGTGCCTTTTGTAGAATGAGCCAGCGAGTCGCTGGCGCGGGGCGAGGTTAACCGAAAGGGAGCCGGAGCGAAAGCGAGCCTTAACAGGGCGACTTGAGTCCCGCGCCGCGGACGCGAAGCCGGGTGAGCTATCCGTGGGCAGGCTGAAGCGGGGGTAAGACCCCGTGGAGGGCCGAACGCACGTCGGTTGAAAACGGCGGCGATGACCTGCGGATAGGGGTGAAAGGCCAATCAAACCCGGAGATATCTCGTTCTCCCCGAAATAGCTTTAGGGCTAGCGTCGCGCGTTCACCGCCGGAGGTAGAGCACCGGATGGACGAGGGGGCTTCGCCGCCTACCGAATCCAACCGAACTCCGAATGCCGGCGGCCCAGAGCGCGGCAGTCAGAGCATGTGGGCTAAGCTGTGTGCTCGAGAGGGAAACAGCCCGGACCGCCCGCTAAGGTCCCCAAGTTCCAGCCGAGTGGCAAAGGATGTGCGTCCGCCCAGACAACCAGGATGTTGGCTTAGAAGCAGCCATCCATTCAAAGAGTGCGTAACAGCTCACTGGTCGAGTGGACATGCGCCGACAATACACGGGGCTAAGCTGGACACCGAAGCGGCGGGATTTTAATTCATTAGAATCGGTAGGGGAGCTTCCCATGGGCGGAGAAGCCGGAGGGCGACCGACGGTGGAGCGCATGGGAGTGAGAATGCTGGCATGAGTAGCGAGAGACGAGAGAGTAACTCGTCCGCCGTGAACCCGAGGTTTCCTGGGCAAGGCTAATCCTCCCAGGGTCAGTCGGGGGCTAAGGCGAGGCCGGTAGGCGTAGCCGACGCGCAGCAGGCAGACATTCCTGCACCGCGCACGCGGCGCTACGACCGACGGGGCGACGGATGGGGGTGGCTCGGCGGGGTTCTGGACGTCCCCGTGATGGAGCGCGGCCCGCGGACCAGGGAAATCCGGTCCGCAGAAGGGCGAGGCTCCGGACGAAGCACTTAAGCGAAGCGAGTGAGCCCGAGGTCCCTAGAAAAACCCCTAGGCAGGCGCGTGCGCGCCCGTACCGCAAACCGACACAGGTGGGTGGGTAGAACATACCGAGGCGATCGGGTCAACCATGGTCAAGGAACTCGGCACAATGGCCCCGTAACTTCGGGAGAAGGGGTGCCCGCGCGTACGTGAACCGGCTTGCCCGGGGAGCGGAGGCGGGCCGCAGTGGAGAGGCCCAAGCGACTGTTTACCAAAAACACAGGACTCTGCAGAAGCCGCAAGGCGACGTATAGGGTCTGACGCCTGCCCGGTGCCGGAAGGTCACGCGGAGGAGTTAGCCGATTCGGCGAAGCCCCGAAGCCAAGCCCCGGTAAACGGCGGCCGTAACTATAACGGTCCTAAGGTAGCGAAATTCCTTGTCGGGTAAGTTCCGACCTGCACGAAAGGCGCAACGACTTGGGCGCTGTCTCGACCATGGACCCGGTGAAATTGCACTGGTCGTGAAGATGCGACTTACCCGCGGAAGGACGGAGAGACCCCGTGAACCTTCACTGCAGCTTGGCATTGGCCGCTGGTCCCGCGTGTAGAGGATAGGCAGGAGGCATCGATCCGGAGGCGCCAGCCCCCGGGGAGCCGCCCTTGGAATACTGCCCTCGCGCGACCGGCGTCCTAACCCGAGGCCGTCAACCGGCTCGGGGACCGTGCCAGGCGGGCAGTTTGACTGGGGCGGTCGCCTCCTAAAGGGTAACGGAGGCGCGCGAAGGTCCGCTCGGGACGGTCGGCAACCGTCCTTTTGAATGCAAGAGTACAAGCGGGCTTGACTGCGAGGCCCACAAGCCGAGCAGGTGCGAAAGCAGGCTCTAGTGATCCGGCGGCCCCGAGTGGGTGGGCCGTCGCTCAACGGATAAAAGGTACTCCGGGGATAACAGGCTGATCTTGCCCAAGAGTCCACATCGACGGCAAGGTTTGGCACCTCGATGTCGGCTCATCGCATCCTGGGGCTGGAGCAGGTCCCAAGGGTACGGCTGTTCGCCGTTTAAAGCGGTACGCGAGCTGGGTTCAGAACGTCGTGAGACAGTTCGGTCCCTATCCTCCGTGGGCGCAGGAGAATCGATGGAGGCTGCCCCCAGTACGAGAGGACCGGGGTGGACGCACCTCCGGTGAACCGGTTGTCGACCAACGGCACGGCCGGGTAGCCGCGTGCGGCGCGGATAACCGCTGAAGGCATCTAAGCGGGAAGCCGTTCCAGGGATTAGTTCTCCTTCCGGTAAGGGCCCAGGTAGACTACCTGGTCGATAGACGGCAGGTGCAAGGACGGCGACGTCCTCAGCCGAGCCGCACTAATCGCCCGAGCTCTTCCGGAACCGCACCTCGCGGCCCGCGGGACATGCGCTCTTAGGCGCGGTCCGGGCACGAGGATGCCCCCGAGTCAGTTCCCTTTCCTATACGCCATGCGGCCCCCAGGGCACGCGAGAGAGACACCCGGACACCGTAACGGTGGGCGCCGCCCACCGGTCAGCGGCCAGAGCATGGGGGGCACGCCCGGTCCCGTTCCGAACCCGGAAGCTAAGCCCCATCGCGCCGAGAGTACTGCGGGGTCAGCCCGTGGGAGGCCAGGGCGCCGCTGACCGGTGGACGGCACCGAGCCGTACGCTTGAACTTGGAAGGGGGAGGCCTCGCGGCCTCCCCCTTTTTGCGTTTATATAAACCGACATTTGCTCTATCTGCTTTAGGGGTGTCCGGATTGGCTTTAGTCGAGGGCATCTTTGTCGTCCGCGGTGAGGTAGAGCCGATCTTTGTGCTTATGCCGCTTTCTGGTGGCGCTCAGTCAGCTACAGGGTTCTGTCGCCACGTATATCCGGACGGATCTTTTGCTCCTTATTTCCAGCAAATCAATTCAGGAACGTTGTTTTAATCAAATACACTCCGCCAGCGGGGCTCTATCTAATTGGTGATAGAGCCCCGCTGGCGTTTTATAGGTTTGTTAACGTTGTCCTTCAATTTATTACGGGCTTACTAGCGGAGACTGACGAGGGTATAAAGATGCTATGTCTACAGTGGACAGCAAGATTCCCGAGGTCATACGGTCTGTCCAAGGTTT
>NZ_KN214135.1:0-2086 GCF_000763055.1 Collinsella sp. 4_8_47FAA
GCGTGGAAAGGCCTTGATTCTCATTTTCATTGCAACAGCCTCAGGACTCAGCGCAACGCGTTGCGCTGAGTCCTGAGGCGCGAATCCGGGTAGGCAACCCCAGAGGGGCCGGAATCCCCCGGCCCGCGATGGAGGGAGGCCGGCATGTCCAGACCCAAGCCGTCCGGAAGGTCGTACGGGAGGCTCACGAGGCACGAGAGGAACACGGTCGAGAGGATGCTCGACCGCAACCGCAGCGCCCGCGAGATCGCCGCGGAGCTCGGCAGGTCGCCCTCGACCGTGACCAGGGAGGTGGCGGCGCACCGCTACGTCACCGCGCCGCGCTCGCGCTACGGCGAGCCCGCGCCCGCGGACCTGTCGGGGGCCTGCCCCAGGCTCTCCGCGTGGCCGAGGTGCTGCAACGGCTGCTCGCACAGGAGGGGCTACGGCTGCTCGAGGAGGCCCAGGGTGTTCTACAGCGCCAGGAGGGCGCAGGAGGCGGCCGACGCCGAGCTCTCGGCGAGCAGGTCCGGGATCGACGAGACCGAGGAGGGCGCCGCCGCCAAGCTCGCGGCCATCAGGGACGGGCTCGCGCGCGGGCTCTCCCCGCAGCAGATAGCGGCGACGACCCCCGGGCTCAGCGCCTCCACCGTCTACAGGTGGGTGGACGCCGGCTACGACGGCATGACGAACATGGAGCTCAGGCGCAAGGTCGGCTACAGGCCGAGGTCGCGCCGGGCCCCGAAGAGGGCGACGTCCCACTCGGCGCGCAGGTCGCACGCGTCGTTCCTCGCGCTCGGCGAGGACGCCTGCGCCGCGGCCTGGGAGATGGACACCGTCGAGGGCTCCAGGGGCGACTCCGCCAGGCTCCTCACGCTCCTGCACCGCCCGAGCCGCTTCCAGCTGGCCCTGCCGCTGCCGGACGGCACGTGCGCCTCGGTCCTGGCGGCGCTCTCCTCCCTGCGCGGGGTCCTCGGCGAGGACGGCGCGAGGCGCGCCTTCGGCGCCGTGCTCACCGACAACGGGAGCGAGTTCGCCGACGAGGGCGCCATCGCGGCGCTGCTCGGCGAGCGGGACGGCGAGACCAGGCTCTTCTACTGCGACCCCCGGCAGAGCCAGCAGAAGGGCGCGTGCGAGAAGAACCACGTGGAGATCAGGAAGCTGCTGCCCAAGGGCGCCGGGGCCAGGTTCGACCGGCTGACGGCGGCGGACTGCGCGCTGCTCATGTCGCAGGTGAACTCCGAGCCGAGGGGGGCGCTCGGGTTCCTGACGCCGGCGCGCGTGCTGCGGATGGCCCTCGGGGAGGACGCCTCCGCCCTCATGGACGCGTTCGGGATAGAGGAGCTGGCGCCCGGCGAGCTCGACCTCACGCCCGGCTGCATCGAAAGGGCCAGGGCCGCGAGGGGCGAGGGGCCGCTGGCGGGATAGGCGGCGGGCCGGGACATGGGCCGGAGGGCCCGTTGCGCTGAGTCCGGAACGGCTGCGCGGCGGGCTGGCGGAGCATGCGGCGGCGGCATGGGGGCACCGGACTCCACAGCCCCTCCACCTGCGGAAACGAAGTGATGGCCAGGTGCCGGGAGCTATTTCCGCGTTGCGCTAGCTGCGGAAACGCGGGGTCCGTTCAGGCTGTTGCGTTGAGATTGAAAATCAACCGGTGCGTGGAAAGGCCTTGATTCTCATTTTCATTGCAACAGCCTCAGGACTCAGCGCAACGCGTTGCGCTGAGTCCTGAGGCGCGAATCCGGGTAGGCAACCCCAGAGGGGCCGGAATCCCCCGGCCCGCGATGGAGGGAGGCCGGCATGTCCAGACCCAAGCCGTCCGGAAGGTCGTACGGGAGGCTCACGAGGCACGAGAGGAACACGGTCGAGAGGATGCTCGACCGCAACCGCAGCGCCCGCGAGATCGCCGCGGAGCTCGGCAGGTCGCCCTCGACCGTGACCAGGGAGGTGGCGGCGCACCGCTACGTCACCGCGCCGCGCTCGCGCTACGGCGAGCCCGCGCCCGCGGACCTGTCGGGGGCCTGCCCCAGGCTCTCCGCGTGGCCGAGGTGCTGCAACGGCTGCTCGCACAGGAGGGGCTACGGCTGCTCGAGGAGGCCCAGGGTGT
>NZ_KN214135.1:2248-5512 GCF_000763055.1 Collinsella sp. 4_8_47FAA
ACGCCGGCGCGCGTGCGTGCGGATGGCCCTCGGGGAGGACGCCTCCGCCCTCATGGACGCGTTCGGGATAGAGGAGCTGGCGCCCGGCGAGCTCGACCTCACGCCCGGCTGCATCGAAAGGGCCAGGGCCGCGAGGGGCGAGGGGCCGCTGGCGGGATAGGCGGCGGGCCGGGACATGGGCCGGAGGGCCCGTTGCGCTGAGTCCGGAACGGCTGCGCGGCGGGCTGGCGGAGCATGCGGCGGCGGCATGGGGGCACCGGACTCCACAGCCCCTCCACCTGCGGAAACGAAGTGATGGCCAGGTGCCGGGAGCTATTTCCGCGTTGCGCTAGCTGCGGAAACGCGGGGTCCGTTCAGGCTGTTGCGTTGAGATTGAAAATCAACCAAAGAGTTTTTCGAGACCATTTCGAGCAAATCCCACCGGTTTCATAGGAGTAAACTTGCCCCACTGCAAATGCTCGAAAGGACCGGCATGAAAGAACTCTCCAACCGCACGGCAACGTTTACCGATTCCGTCATCCGCCGTATGACGCGCATCTCCAACAAGTATGGCGCCGTCAACCTGTCGCAGGGCTTCCCTGACTTCAATCCCCCGGCGCAGCTGCTCAACAGCCTCAGCGCCATCGCCAGCGACCCCAAGCCGCTCTATCACCAGTACTCCATCACCTGGGGCTCCCAGGCCATGCGCGAGGCGCTCGCCGCCAAACAGGAGCACTTTATGGGCATGCCGGTGAATCCCAACGAGAATATCGTAGTCACCTGCGGCTCCACCGAGGCCATGATGGCCGCCATGATGACGGTTACGAACCCCGGCGACAAGGTCGTCATCTTCTCGCCGTTCTACGAGAACTACGGCGCTGACACCATTCTCTCGGGTGCCGAGCCCATCTATGTGCCGCTCAACCCGCCCACATTCGACTTTGATCGTGAGGTACTCGAGGCGGCCTTCCGAGACAACGACCCCAAGGCCATCGTCCTGTGCAACCCTTCCAACCCCTGCGGCAAGGTCTTCACGCGCGAGGAGCTCACCTTTATCGCCGACCTCTGCAAAAAGTACGACGCCTATTGCATCACCGACGAGGTATACGAGCACATCGTCTACGCGCCCCACGAGCACGTCTATATGGCCACGCTGCCCGGCATGTTCGAACGAACCATCAGTTGCAGCTCGCTGTCCAAGACGTACTCCATCACCGGCTGGCGCCTGGGCTACACCATCGCCCCTGCCGAGATCACCGAGCGCATTAAAAAGGTCCACGACTTCCTCACCGTGGGCGCCGCCGCTCCCCTGCAAGAGGCCGTCGTTACCGCCCTCAACTTCGATGACAGCTATTACGATGAGGTCCTTGACCTCTATACCGCCAAACGCGACCTGTTCTGCCAGGGACTCGACAGCATCGGTCTTGAGCATAACGTGCCGCAGGGCGCCTACTACGTGATGATGGATATCTCTGAGTTTGGCTACGACAGCGACCTCGAGTTCTGCGAGGACCTGGCCTCAAAGGTGGGCGTGGGCGCAGTGCCCGGCTCGAGCTTCTTCCGCGAGCCCGTCAACCATCTGATTCGTTTCCACTTTGCCAAGCGTGACGAGACGCTCAACGCGGCGCTGGAGAACCTCAAGTCCCTGCGTGATAAAATCAAACCGCGCGGGTAAGGACGGCCCGGCAACTAAAGCAACCAAAGAAGCCTCGCACCGCCCGCCGCGTTGCGAGGCTTCTTTTTATAGCGCTTTCTTAAATGGTTTAGAGCTCTATACTTTAGTCACGGAGCAACTCGTCCCAGAGAGAGGAATACTATGGCAGAACAGCAGCTTATCGGAGCGCTCGAGGCCGGCGGCACCAAGATGGTCTGCGCCACGGGCTATGCAGACGGTACGGTCCTGGAGCGCGAGCAGATCGCGACCACGACCCCGCAGGAGACCGTTGAGGCCGTTAACGCATGGTTTGCGAACAAGGGCATCGCCGCGCTGGGCATCGGCGCCTTTGGCCCCACCGCAGTCAACCCTGCCTCGCCCCAATACGGCAAGATTCTGGAGACGCCCAAAACGGCATGGCGCTACTTTGACCTGCTGGGCACTATCCAAAACGAGCTCAATATCCCCTGCGGCTACGATACCGACGTCAACGTCGCCTGCCTGGGCGAGGTCACGTTTGGTTGTGCCAAGGGCCTTACCGATGTGGTCTACCTGACCATCGGTACCGGCGTGGGCGCCGGCGTGCTCTCGGGCGGAAAGCTCGTACACGGCATGATGCATCCCGAGGCCGGCCACATCCTGGTCACGCGCGACCCGCGCGACACCATCGGCGAGCATAGCGCTTGCCCCTTCCATGACAACTGCCTCGAGGGCCTCATCGCCGGCCCCGGCGTTAAAAAGCGCTGGGATGGCAAGAGCGCCGGAGACATGGCCGATGACCCAGAGGCCATGGACCTGCTCGCAGGCTATCTAGCACAGGCGCTCATGACCTACACGCTGTGCTACGCGCCGCAAAAGATCATCATCGGCGGCGGTGTGGCCGACCACACCCCCATCGTGCCGCTCGCACGCAAAAAGTGTGCCGAGATGCTCAACGGCTATATCGTCACGCCCGAGGTCAACGACATCGATAACTACATCGTCAACAACAGCCTCGAGGGCAAGCAGGGCATTATGGGCTGCCTGGCCCTGGGCGCACAGGCGCTTCAGTAGCAGACGCACCCACAGGGCGTGGCGCGCCCGGCAAATCCGACCTACGGAACGACGCCACCACGCCCTATATAAGCCCTCTAATAAAAAAGGCCGCCTAGGACCAAACAATGAACTGCGCCCCGAAACTTGGACTGAACAAATAGCGACTACGCCGCAAGGGCCCGGTTCCGGAACTCCTCCGGCGTCAGGCCCTTCAATCTTACCTGCCTGCGCCGCGTGTTCCAATGGTCTATGTACTCCTCCAGGTCGCGCTTGAAGTCCCCGAAGCTGCCCCACTCCCTGCCGCGGTAGAACTCGTCCTTCACGTGGCCGAAGAGCTGCTCGGTGGCGGCGTTGTCGATGCAGTTCCCCTTGCGCGACATGCTCTGGGTGATGCCCGCCCCCTCCAGCCTGGAGGCGTAGGACTCGTGCTGGTACTGCCAGCCCATGTCCGAGTGCATGGTCGGCGCCGCCCCGTCGGGCAGGGCCTCGAGGAGCCGGTCGAGCATCCTGTGCTGCTGGGCGAGGTCCGGCGAGGTCGATATGTCGCTCGCCACGATCTCCTTCGTGCAGAAGTCGAGCACCGGGGCCAGTAGGCC
>NZ_KN214135.1:5914-14622 GCF_000763055.1 Collinsella sp. 4_8_47FAA
CCTCGACCCCCTCGGCCTGCCCTTCGGGCGGGGCCGCAGCGCCTCGGCGCCGCCCTCGCGGTAGAGCCTGCACCAGCGCTCCAGCGGGGACTTCGACCTGATCCCGAACTCGGCCATAGCGTCGGCCTTCGCCATCCCGCCGTCGACCACGGCCGACGCCGCGGCGACCCTCTGCTCGAATGTGTACCTGGATTGTTTCCCGCCCATGGACAGCAGCGCCTCGCTTCCGAACGCCCGGTATACCCACTGCCATTCTCTCACGGTCTCGCGGGGGACGGACAGGGCCTCGGCCGCCGGCTTGCAGCCGACGCCGGCGTCGAAGAGCTCGACGGCCCGCCTCCTGGACTCCAGGTCGTGCTTCACCCTGAGGTCTATACTCATGGAAAACCTCCCATTTCCCGATGTCCAAGAAATGGGAGGCAGTTCAACAATACGTCCTAGGCGGCCTTTTTGGCGCACATCAGCGACCGTAAGAGATATCGGAGCACAACGCCCGTTGCCGCTCCACAGCAGTCGATCATCACATCGGTGATCATGCCGGCGCGTCCCGGCACAAAGAGCTGAATCGTCTCGTCGATCGAGGGAATCAGCAGCAGGAACACCGCCGTGGGCAGCAGCACGTCAAAGGTGCGCCGTCCCTCAAAATCAAAGGCGTGCGTTGCCAGGATGCCGAGCACCATATACTCGGTAAAATGCGCGCACTTGCGAACAACAAAGTTGGTCACCCATTCATATGGAAGTCCCACGCCGTGCAGGAAACCGCGGATAGCTTCCATGACCGTTAGGCTCAGCGAGCCCGACCCCGAGCCGGGAACCAGCGAATTGCCCCAGATCAAGAGCGCCATCAGGCAGGTTACAACCGCCCATTTTCGATTGATCTTAACCATGCAGAAGTTATGCCTCCGCGCGGAGCGGCGCGAAGCTGGCGGTACCGCCCTCGATAACGCTCAGGTAGGCACGGCCCGTACGCTTGGCGGTAGAGGACTGCAGGCGCTCGATCTCTTCCTCGAGGATCTGATTGACGCGCTCGTGACGACGGTTTTCCATAATGCCGGCGGCAATAGCCTCGGCCCGCTCGATGCTCTCGCGCGAGATACGGGCAGTATCCTGGGGGAACACAGCGCTGTGACGGCCGACATAGGCGGGGGCAGCAGGCTGAGAGGCAGCGACGGGAGCGGGGGCTGCAACAGGAGCGGGCTCGTCAATCTCATCCAGAATCGCGGTGGCGGCGGCCCACATGTCCTCGTGGCCCGAGTAATCGGCCATGGGAACATCAACCTCGAGCAAGGCGTCCGGAAGGTCGCCGGTGGCGATGCGATCTTGGGCATCAATCGATGCGGTGATGGCTGCAGGCTCATCGAGGTCATCAAGATCGATGTCCGCGGCACCGGAGATGATAGGCATGCTGGCGAGGTTTGCGTTGTACGGCGCAGCCTCAGCCGCCTGCTGCTGGGCAGGAGCGCCCCAAAGCGAGCTCTCGGCGGCACGGCGGGCGGCAACGGCCTCCTCGTCCGCGGTCATGGCTTCATCAACGTACGAATTGTCGGCAGAAGCGTTCGCATCCGCCGAGGTAGCGCTGTAGGCATTATTGGCCGCCGCGTTGGCAACGAGTGCCACGAAAGCCGCCGTGCTGCCCGCAGGGGCGGCCTGGGAGCCAGACACGGCACGCGCCGCGGCGGCGATGTCGTCGCGATTGAAGGAGCCGGTCTGCCCGCCGTTGGTGAGCTCGTCGATGGCGACTTGATAGACGTCGCGCGAGTGTGCAGGGTCGCAGCTCACCGGCGAATCGTCGTCGAGCATACTGTCGATCATGGACCAAGCCTCGTCCTCGTCCATGGCATCTGCGGCTCGAGCGATGGTAGGGACACCATCATCGGCATGACGGCGCTGGAACGCACCAGTCAGGCCGGAAAGGAATGCCGAGGTAGACTGCTCCGCCTGAGCCTGAGAAGCAGAAGCCGCAGCGTAAGGAGTCGCATCCTGCTGCTGAGCTGAAATCGAGGCGGTCTTGAACTCGCTTTGATGCTGATTGAGATTGGCGGCACCGCCCATGGCATCGGGCTGGAACAGACGCTCTTCACGCTGCGCACGATACTCGGAGATACCCAGCGAGGCGGCATAGATGCCCACGCCCGCCACCGCGCCCACGGCGAAGGGAACCGCACCCGCCGCGACCGTCTCGTTCACCGACGAAAACGGCAGCGTCGCGGCATACATAACCACGGGAGCGGCAAGGCCGATCCCGCACGAAAGTCCGGCAAGGACTGCTCGTTGTGTTGCATCAGAAGAAGCCATGAGCTCTCCCCATCTTCCAGCACCCAAATCGCATCATTCAGTTGGCTGCGCGAGAGAAGATGAAGCGGGGCTATGCCCCAAAGCAACGGTATATGGTTCGTTTCATCTGCGTTTTCCGTCGCGAAGCTTAAAAGCTATTATGCGAAACCGCCCTGTCGATTGCAAGCGACGATGTCGGATTGAAACGGGAAACCTGCTGCTTGCCAGTCTTATGGTCAAAAAAGCGCGGAGCGGCGATATAGAAAAGGGCCGAGGCTCAAAGCCCCGACCCTTTATTGCATTGATGACTATCGCTGCGTGTAGATGACAACCTAGAACGTCTGCTCGTAGTCGCTGTGTTTTTTGGCCGAACGCACCAGGAACTCCTGGTTGGTGTTGGTGCCCTTAAGACCCTTGATAAACGATGCGGCCGCGCGCTCGGTGTTGTTCATGCCGGCAAGAATGCGACGCAAGCCAAAGACAAACGGACGCATCTGCTCGTCAACCAACAGGTCCTCGTTACGCGTACCGGAGGCAACGGGGTCGATAGCCGGGAAGATGCGGCGGTCGGCCAGGTCGCGGTCGAGCTTGAGCTCCATGTTGCCGGTGCCCTTGAACTCCTCAAAGATGACCTCGTCCATCTTGGAACCGGTGTCGATGAGGGCAGAGGCCAGGATGGTGAGCGAGCCGCCGTTCTCGATATTGCGGGCTGCGCCCAGGAAGCGCTTGGGCGGATACAGGGCCGCCGAATCGACGCCGCCCGAAAGGATGCGGCCTGAGGCGGGCGCCGCCAAGTTGTAGGCGCGGGCAAGACGCGTGATGGAGTCGAGCACCACCACAACATCGCCGCCCAGCTCCACGATGCGTTTTGCGCGCTCGATGACGAGCTCTGCCACGCGAGTGTGGTTGTCGGCGGGCATATCGAAGGTCGACGCCACAACCTCGCCCTTGATGGAACGCTGCATATCGGTGACCTCTTCGGGGCGCTCGTCGACGAGCAGGCAGATGAGGTGCACCTCGGGGTTGTTAATCGAGATAGACTGGCAGATCTTCTTGAGGATCGTGGTCTTGCCGGCCTTGGGCGGGGACACGATCAAGCCACGCTGACCCTTGCCGATCGGCGACACGATGTCGATGGCGCGACCGGTAATGGAGTCCTTGCCATGCTCCATGCGCAGCGGCTCGTTGGGATAGACCGGGGTGAGGTCACCGAACTTGGGGCGGTTGCGAATCTGCTCGGGGTCTAGACCGTTGACGGTCGTGATTTTGGCGAGGCCGGCGCGCTTGTCGCCGCCGCGCGAAGGACGAAGCGAGCCCTCGATGACGTCGCCCGTGCGCAGACGCGCGGAGCGGATGAGGTAGGCGGGCACGAAGGCGTCGTCGTTGGACTTCATGTAGCCATGGGCATGGATGATACCGGAGCTGTCCGGACGAATCTGCAGGATGCCCTTGATGTCGCGGAAGCCCTCGGCCTTCGCGGCGGTGACGTAGATCTCCTCGACGAGCTCGGCTTTCTTCTTGCCGGTCGTCTCAATCTCGAACTCCTTGGCCTTCTCGCGCAGCTCGGCGACCTTCATGGCCGCGAGCTCCTCGCGCGAAAGCGTGGGCTCGGTGGGAGCGGCATTACGCTCCTTGTTGCGCTGCTTGCGATCGCGCTGGCGGTTGCGGCGGTCGTTGTTGCGCTCGTCCTTGCGCTCGTTGCGCTCGTCGTTGCGCTTGTGCTGGCGACGGTTGGGGCGAGCGCCGTCTTCGGCCTCGGCGGGCGCGGCGCCATCGGTTGCGGCGGCATCGGCGTTAGCCGCAGTATCATCGCTGGCCTCGGCCTTGGAATCGCCCTGCAGCTCGGCCTCGGCCTGCTGCTCGGACGCCTTGGCCTTAGCGGACTTCTTACGACCGCGCTTGGGCTTCTCGGACGCAGACTGTTCGACGTCTTGGGGCTCGGCGGCATCAGTCGATGCATCGGCGGTCGTCTCGGCGGAATCCTCGGACGCACCCTTCTTGGCAGTCTTGGCCTTGGACGTGCGCTTAGCAGCAGTACGATGGCTGCGACCAGGACGGACGTCGGCGGGCTCGACATCGGCGGGAGCGGCCTCGGAAGTCGTAGCATCCTGGACGGGTGCATCGGCAGCGGTTGCAGACTCGGCGGTCGCCGCAGCATCCCGAGCGGCTGCAGCTGCGGCTGCGGCCTTCTCTGCCTCGACGAAGGCCTTGGGCTTGCGACCGCGACGGTGCGGGCGCAAAGCCGGATCGACAACGGGAACTTCGCTGGCCTCGACAGGCGCAGCGGACTCAGCAGGCGATGCGCCCTCCCCTGCCGCGGAACGAACCGAAGCCTCGGTGAGCTCGAGGGTTACCTGATCGGCAACCTGCTCGGCCTTAGCAGCCGTGCGACGGCGTGTGCGCGGTGCCGGCTTCTCGGTCGGCTGGTCGGCGGCAGGTGTCTCGGGCACAGACGGAGCTGCAAGCTCGGTCAGAGCCGCGGCCTCGCGCTCGGCAGCACGACGGCGGGCGCGCACCACCTGAGCCTCGCTAATCTGCGCCAACGCACGCGCCTGCGCGACCTCATCGGAAATCGGCTCCGAGGAGTCAGCTGCAACGGTGCGCTTGACGCGCGTCGTGCGCGTGGTACGGCGCTTGGGCTTGGTGACCTCCTCGCCGTCAGCAGCAGACTTGGCCGTGCGGCGCGTACGCTTGGGCTTTGCCGGAGCAGCCTCCTCACCAGTTGCAGGCACGGCCTTCTCAGCCGCTGAAGGCGTAGGCGTCGAAGCAGCCTTAGGCGTCTCAGGAGCCGAGGCTTGCGCGGGCGCCGCGACCTGGTCCAACGCAACCGGTGCAGCGGGAGCGGCTTGCGTCGTCGTTATTTCGTTTTCTTGCTGTTGATCAGACACAGTGTTTGCTCAACTTTCTTTTCAAGCCCTGTGATCACATGCTCCCTGCATAAACCTTCAGGGCGGCTAAACAGTCTAGCTCCGTCAAATACCGACGGACATCATTGATCTGTATCGAGATATTTGCGTCATATACGCAGCGTTAGTGTAACACAACCGCAACCACCTGCAACTTAGTCATTGAGGACGTTCTTAAACGACTATTCAAAAGGGACACTCTTTGGTTTAACACCCACAAATCTGACTGCCTCCGCCAAAACTATGGCGGTTTACTACGATGAATCGCTCAACCGCGACCACTCCGAAACTTGTTGAACTAAAACCGCAGGTAGATGCCTTGCACTTTTTTGCGAAAAGCCGGCGTGGTTGGAATTTCTCATTTCATCGTAGTAAACCGGCATAGTTTCGTATTTCCAGCAGTTCCAAATTCGTCAATACGTCGGCGTTTGCAAAAAGCCCGACCTCCGTGGGAGATCGGGCTTTCAAGGCTTAGTTAAACCAAGTCTGTACGGTCAAATGACCCGTAGCTTACATCTGCTCGGGCGCGGAAACGCCAACGAGGGTGAGCACCAGGGCGAGCGTCACACGGACGGCATCGCAAGCGGCCAGACGGGCACGCGAAAGCTCGGGGTCGACGGGACGGCCCTCGCTCGGCAGCACCTGACAGGCAGCGTAGAAGCTGTGGAAGTCGCCGGCGAGTTCCTCAGCAAAGTGCGTCAGACGGAACGGGGCGCGGTCGCGAGCGCAGCTGGCGATGAGGTCGGTGAGCTCGTTGAGCTTGCGCGAAAGGGCGAGCTCGGTCGGGTCGGTCAGCAGCGAGTAATCGACGTTCTCACCGATGGCCTTGGCGGCGACGGCCTTCATGCCCATCTCGTCAGCCTGCTCGGGCGTAACGTCAGCGGCACGGCGCAGGATGGAGCACACGCGGGCGTGAGCGTACTGCACGTAGTACACCGGGTTGGAGTTGTCGCGCTTCTTGACGGCCTCAATATCGAAGTCGACCATCTGGTTGGAGCTCTTGGAGATGAGGGTGTAACGGGCAGCGTCGGAGCCGACCTCGTCGACGAGCTCCTGCAGGGTCACCATGGTGCCCTTACGCTTGGACATACGGACGGGCTTGCCGTTGCGCAGCAGGTTGACGAGCTGGCCCAGCAGAACCTCAAACTTGCCGGGGTAACCCAAGGCATCGCAGACGCAGCGGACGCGCTCGATGTAGCCGTGGTGGTCGGCGCCCCAGATGTCGATGACGTGGTCGACGCGCTGGAACTTATCCCAGTGATAGGCAACGTCGGAGGCGAAGTAGGTGTACTCGCCGTCGGACTTGATCAGAACGCGGTCCTTGTCATCGCCCAGGTCGGTGGAGCGGAACCACAGGGCGCCGTCCTTGGTGTAGAGATAGCCCATCTTGTCGAGCTTCTCAAAAGCGCGGTCGACGGCGGAGGTGCCGGCGGTCTCGCCCTCGGTGTCCTTCACATACAGCGAGCGCTCGGAGAACCAACGATCGAAGTCGCAATTGACGGCGTGGCAGAGGTCGCGCATGTTGTCGACCATCTTTACATAGCCGCGCTCGCGGAAGCTCTCCATGCGCTTCTGCGGATCGGCGTTGACCCACTTATCGCCGTCGGTGCGCCAGAACTCGGCGGCCTCGTCGATGATGTAGTCGCCGCCGTAGGAGTCCTTGCCCAGAGTCTCGGCAAAGTTGTCCTGGTACGGATGGGTCTCGGGGTGCTCGTCGTTCTCGTCGGCAACAAAGGCGTCGCGGTCTGCGATCAGCAGCTTGTGAGCCTCGTCGATATCCACACCCTGCTTGGCGATGATGTCGGCAAGCTGCATATAGCGCGTGCTGATGGAGTTGCCGAAGGTGTTCATCTGAGAGCCGTGGTCGTTGATGTAGAACTCACGCTGGATGTCGTAACCGGCGTGGTCCATAACGCGGCAGAGCGAGTCGCCCAGCGCGGCCCAGCGGCCGTGGCCGATGTGCATGGGGCCAACTGGGTTGGCGGAAACGAACTCAACCTGGGTCTTCAGGCCACCACCGACGTTGGACTTAGCGAAGTCCATACCCTTCTCGCGAGCCTCGCCAAAGATGGCATTCTTGACGGCAACGGAGAGGTAGAAGTTGATGAAGCCGGGGCCTGCGATCTCGACCTTCTCGATCGCGGGGTCCTCGGGCATATGGGCAACGATGGCCTCGGCGATCTTGCGCGGGGCGCAGTGGGCCAGCTTGGCGGACTTCAGGGCCATGGTAGAGGTCCACTCGCCATGAGAAGTGTCAGCCGGTCGCTCGATAGCGCAATCGTCAAGTTCAAATGCGGAAAGGTCGCCGGCCTCCTGGGCCGCAGCAAGCGCAGCGCGTACCAGCTCTTCAATCTTCTCGGGCATAGATCCTCCTTGTGTTAAAGCCCCCGAGCTCTTGGTCACTCGTAGGGCAAAAGCCAGAGTTTGTAGCACTCTATCACAAGCGACGGGCACTGTCGCAGGGTAAAGCCAATAGATATTGCATATGCACAAAAATGACTACAGCTTGTATGGAGTCACTCAAAGATGCCGGTCTGCCTGCAGATTATGCAGGCGTTGAAAATGCGTAAAGGTGTGAATGAGCTGCGTCTGTTATCGAATACTCTTACCTATCAGAGTTGTGTGCTTTTCCTGCATAAAGTAACGGTTTGCGCACGTCAGCGTGTTATTCTAGACATACGTAAATTCGTATAAGTTGGAGGTAGCATGTTCTCAATCGGTCAACACGTCATTCATCCGGGCCAGGGAGTCTGCACCGTCGTCGGTTTTAGGGACGACACACCGCAGCCCATGCTGCTGCTCGAGACCAAGCAGGGACATGCGCAGACGATCCTCATGTACCCCGTGGCGCAGGCCGACCGTTTGCACGCCGCCATCTCGCAGCAAGATGCCGAGCACTTGCTGAGCCACTATGACGAGCTGGAGTGCGACACCTTTACCGAGCGCAACAGCTCACTTGAGGAGACACACTTTAAGCAGCAGCTCAAGCTGGGCGCGCCCGAGACGGTCCGCGTGGCAAAAACCATGATGCACCGCATTCGCCTGGCCGAGGAAGCTGATAAAAAACCCAGCTCCTACTACATGCGCGTACTCAAGGAGGCCAAACGCCGCTCCATCGAGGAGTTCGCTGTGGCCTTGGGCGTCACCGAGGAGGACGCCGAAGCCCGCCTAGCCCAAGCCGCCCTCAACTAACCCATCCGCGCCAAAAACCACCACAAAGGGGACAGTGAACTGCGCCCCGAAACTTGGACTGAACAAATAGCGACTACGCCGCAAGGGCCCGGTTCCGGAACTCCTCCGGCGTCAGGCCCTTCAATCTTACCTGCCTGCGCCGCGTGTTCCAATGGTCTATGTACTCCTCCAGGTCGCGCTTGAAGTCCCCGAAGCTGCCCCACTCCCTGCCGCGGTAGAACTCGTCCTTCACGTGGCCGAAGAGCTGCTCGGTGGCGGCGTTGTCGATGCAGTTCCCCTTGCGCGACATGCTCTGGGTGATGCCCGCCCCCTCCAGCCTGGAGGCGTAGGACTCGT
>NZ_KN214135.1:15333-22786 GCF_000763055.1 Collinsella sp. 4_8_47FAA
TTCGACCTCGACCCCCTCGGCCTGCCCTTCGGGCGGGGCCGCAGCGCCTCGGCGCCGCCCTCGCGGTAGAGCCTGCACCAGCGCTCCAGCGGGGACTTCGACCTGATCCCGAACTCGGCCATAGCGTCGGCCTTCGCCATCCCGCCGTCGACCACGGCCGACGCCGCGGCGACCCTCTGCTCGAATGTGTACCTGGATTGTTTCCCGCCCATGGACAGCAGCGCCTCGCTTCCGAACGCCCGGTATACCCACTGCCATTCTCTCACGGTCTCGCGGGGGACGGACAGGGCCTCGGCCGCCGGCTTGCAGCCGACGCCGGCGTCGAAGAGCTCGACGGCCCGCCTCCTGGACTCCAGGTCGTGCTTCACCCTGAGGTCTATACTCATGGAAAACCTCCCATTTCCCGATGTCCAAGAAATGGGAGGCAGTTCACAGGCACCTTTGTGGCGGTTTTTCTTGCGCGGTCGTTAGGGGCGGACCTGGCCGGTGCCTCGGAGCTTGTATTTGTAGGTAGTGAGGGCCTCGGCGGCAAAGGGGCCACGGGCGTGGAGCTTTTGGGTCGAGATGCCAATCTCGGCGCCCAGGCCAAACTCGCCGCCGTCAGTGAAGCGCGTGCTGGCGTTGGCGTACACGGCCGAGGCATCGACCGCATCCAGGAAGCGCTCGCAAGCGTCCGTGTCCTCGGCAACGATGGCCTCGGAGTGCATCGTGCCGTAGCGATTGATGTGTGCGATGGCCTGGTCCTCGTTTGCCACGACCTTCACGCTCATCTCGAGCGCCAGGTACTCGCGACCCCAGTCCTCCTCAGTCGCGGCGACGTAGTCATCGCCCTCCACAAAGCCGGCGTCGGCGCACGCGGCGCACGTGGCCTCGTCGCCGTGAATGAGCACGCCGTGATCGTGCAGCACGGCAACGACCGCAGGCAAAAACGCATCGGCCACAGCATGGTCGACCAGCAGCGACTCGGCGGCATTGCACACGCCTACGCGCTGGGTCTTGGCATTAACGATAATGTTGAGCGCCTTATCAAAGTCGGCGGATTCATGCACGTAGATGTGGCAGTTGCCCGTGCCCGTCTCAATCACCGGCACAAGCGACTCGCGCACGCAGCGCTGGATCAGGCCTGCACCGCCGCGCGGAATGAGTACGTCGACAATGCCGCGGAGCTTCATGAACTCGCCAGTGGCCTCGCGGTCGGTGGACTCGATCATCGACACGGCCTCGCGCGGGAAGCCCTTGGCCTCGAGCGCATCGGCCAGCAGCTCGGCGATCATGGCACACGAGTGATAGGCCAGCGAGCCGCCGCGCAGAATACAGGCGTTGCCGGTACGGATGCAGATGCCTGCGGCGTCGGCCGTCACGTTGGGGCGCGCCTCGTAGACCATAGCGACCAGGCCCAGCGGAACACTCACACGGGTCAGGTCCACGCCGCTTGCAAGCACGCGGTGGTCGAGCACGCGGCCCACGGGATCGGGCAGCTCGGCGAGCTTTTCCAGGCCGGCGGCCATGCCCTCGACGCGCTCAGGCGTCAGCAGCAGGCGATCGAGCAGTCCGGCCGAGGTACCCGCATCGCGCGCGGCGGACATGTCGAGCTCGTTGGCGGCGACGATGGAGTCGACACCGTTGCGCAGTGCTGCGGCCATGGCGCGCACGGCCTCCTGGCGCTGCTCATCGCTCGCCGTGGCAAGCGAGGCCGACGCTGCCTTGGCGGCAACGGCAAGATCGTGGACATACGTGGCTATATCGACCGACATGGGCGGCCCTTTCTCCTAGAAGTTTGCAACAATGGTAGCCGATTTGCGCATGGCCTCGCCCGCGGCGGTAGAATTGGTCAACCCGAAACACCGCAACGAACGGAAGACTCACATGGCCCTCATCACTTCGTACCACGTCCCCGGCCTTTACGTCGAGGACCACAGCATCGACGTCCCCCTTGACTGGCGCGGCCTGGAGCCGATGCTCCTGGCCGTCGGCAGCACCATGCGCCGCGGCGCCATGCCGGCACCAATCGCCGGCGCGCCCGAGAGCATCAAGCTCTTCTACCGCGTGGTTTGCGCGCCCGACCGCATCAACGACGATCTGCCGCTGCTCCTGTTTTTGCAGGGCGGCCCCGGCGGCGAGAGCCCGCGTCCGCTGTCGCCCACAAGCGACGGCTGGATCGAGGAGGCCGTCAAGCACTTCCGCGTGGTCCTTCCCGACCAGCGCGGCACCGGACGCAGTTGCTGCGTGGACGGGCGCACGATTGCCGCACTGGGCGAGCGCGCGACGGCGGCCGGCTCCGATGCCGCACGCTCGCAGGCTGACTTCCTCAAGCGCCACCTCGCCAGCTCCATCGTGCGCGATTTTGAGTACCTGCGCCTGGTGGGCTTTGGCGGCAAGCCCTGGGTCACACTCGGGCAGAGCTACGGCGGCTTTTTGACGTTGAGCTATCTGTCGCTCTTCCCCGAAGGCGTGGCGGCGAGCTTTACCTGCGGCGGCATTCCACATGTGCCAGCGAGCGCAAGCGAGGTCTACGCGCACACCTTCCCGCGCATGGCGGCCAAGACTCAGCAGTATTACGACCGCTACCCCGCCGACGTCGAGCGCGTGGCGGCACTGGCCGATGCGCTCGAGGCCCAGAAGCCCGTGCTGCCCGACGGCTCACCGATGACGGTCGAGCGCCTACAGCTCATGGGCAGCGACTTTGGTATGAAGCCGAGCTTTGAGCGCATGCATTGGATTGTCGATCACGCTTTTGCCGACGGCGACGGCACGCTGGCCTGCGGCGCCTCGGTATCTGACAGCTTTTTGATGCGCGCCTTCGAGCGCACCAACACGCGTACAAACCCGCTGTACTGGACACTGCAGGAGTTCATCTACGCCGACGGCGACACTATGCCCATTGGTTGGGCCGCGGCCGAAGAGAAGGCACACCGCGCCGAGTTCGACACCCTCGCGCGCCCGCTCATGTTTACCGGCGAGGCAATGTTCCCGTGGATGTTCGAGCAGATGCCCGAGCTCAAGCCCTTCAAACCCGCCATGGACCTGCTGATGGAAGACACCAGCTGGGACAAGATCTACGACCCGCAGCGACTGGCGTGCAACGAGGTGCCGCTCCAGGCCGCGGTGTATTTCGACGACATGTACGTCGATTCGGGCTTGCAGCTCGATACGCTCAGCCGCGTGGGCAACTCGCATGCCTGGGTGACTAACGAGTTCGAGCACGATGGCCTGCACGGCAGCGTGGTGTTCAAGCACCTCTTCAACGAAGCCCTCAACCGAGGAGACCTGCGCCAGATCTTCTAGCAAAGGAGTGTCCCCACCTGCCGGCACAAAAGGAACGTCCCCAAGTGCCGAACAAGTGCCGGCAACGACAATGCCGCAGGTAGAGAACGGAAAGCGAAAACGCCCCTAAGCGAGCAAGGTGACGTGAAAGAGGAGGGCATTGACCTTTTGGTCATGCCCGACGATTGAACGTCAGATTGCCGCTTAGGGGCGTTTGCAGCGTCAATTGGTTATGCGAAGACGATTAAATTATCCCTGTGTATCGCCGGCTTCTCGGCCAGGTTAGCGAGCAGGCGGTTGCTGGCGATCTGGTCCTGGCGGCGACCGGCAGCAAGTTCCAGCACGTCCGAATCGGCCTCGGCGATACCGCGGGCGACGACCATACCGCTCGGATCGCACACATCGAGCACATCGCCCTCGGCAAACTGGCCATCGACCTCGCGAATACCCACCGCAAGCAAGGAAGAGCCACGGCTAACCAGCGCCTTCGCAGCACCATCATCAACCGTCACCGACCCATGTGCCTTGTCGCCCAGCGCGATCCACAGCTTGCGGGGCGCGATGTCCAGACGCTCCGCCGGCGGATCGAACAGCGTGCCCACGCTCTCGCCGCGGGCGAGGCGCACGAGCGCATCGGGCTCCTCGCCCGAGCAAATCACGCTCTGAATGCCCGCCGTCATCAGGATGCGACTCGCGCGGATCTTGGTAATCATGCCGCCCGTGCCCACCGATGTGGAAGAATCGCCCGCCGAGGCAATAATCTTGGCATCGATCTTATGCACGACAGGAACAAACTCGGCCGTGGGGTCCTCATGCGGATTGGCAGTATAGAGACCATCGATGTCCGAGAGCGTCACGCACAGATCGGCAGATACCAGGCAGCTCACGAGCGCCGCCAGTGTGTCGTTGTCGCCAAACTTGATCTCGTCGACGGTAACGGTGTCGTTCTCGTTGACGACCGGCACCACGCCCAGCTCCACCAGACGCAGCAGGGCGTCGCGCGCGTGCAGGTAGGACGTGCGACGCGCCGTGTCGTGACGCGTGAGCAGCACGAGCGAGGTGAGCAGGTCGCGCGCATGGAACTCCTCGTCGTAGGCCGACGAGATGATGCACTGACCAGCCGAGGCGCAGGCCTGCAGGCTCGGAAGGTCGCCGACCGGCTTGCGGTCGAAGCCCAACACGGGATAGCCACAGGCAATAGCGCCCGAGCTCACCACGACCAGACGCCAGCCGAGCTTGCGCAGCGCTGCGGCTTGATCGGCAAGTCCGCCGATAAAGGCGCGGTTGACCTTGCCATCGGCGCCCACCACCGTGGACGAACCGATCTTTACCACCATCGTTTTATAAGAAGTCGTCATACGTCAAACCAATCAACTGTTCAGCGAACGGCCGAGCTGGCGGCCAAGGGAGCGTGACTCGCCCCTACCGCCCAAGGAATCATTTTGCCCAGGGGAAAGCCGAGGCCGCGGCCATATTCTTGCGCACGAGCTCGTCGCGCACCTGGGCCAGGCCCTGTTCCATACCCACCACGTAGGTCTGCGGATACAGGAAGCGCTTGAAAGCCGCATCCAGATGATCGAGCGCCCAAACACAGCGCTCGCGCGCGTCCTGGATGCTCTCACGCGGAGCCACCGCACTGCCGTCGCGCACGATCGGCACCAACAGCTCACGATACTCAAGTTCGGACACGTCGGTCACCAGGGCGGCATCATTCACGGCCACGAGGGTATTGCCGCGCGCGGCGCCCTCCCCCGCCAGATGGTCCTCGTCGTAGATCATGTCGCAGACCGGGCCGCCAAAGCCGTCGTAATAACGGCGCACGCGCTGTACGCCCGGGATCGTGCGCTTATAGGGCTGCTCGGAGAGCTTGACCACCGGCGTCCACGGGTCGGCCTCGCTCGCACGGCGGGCGGAAAGCTTGTACACGCCGCCCAGCGCCGGCTGGTCGTAGCAGGTCGCGAGCTTGGTACCCACGCCAAAGCTATCGATGGGCGCGCCCTGGTCGAGCAGCGACTGAATCGTGTACTCGTCCAGGTCGTTGGACACCGAGATACCCACATAGGGCAGGCCCTCGGCATCAAAACGGCCGCGAACATACTTGGAGAGCTTGGCAAGGTCGCCGGAGTCGATGCGAATAGCCGACAGGCGCTCGCCCACCGCCTCCATCTCCTTGGCAACCGTAATGGCATGCTCGCAGCCCTCGCGCACGTCATAGGTGTCGATGAGCAGCGTGCAGTTCTTGGGGCTCGACTTGGCAAAGGCGCGGAAGGCCTCGAGCTCGGAATCGAAGCTCATCACCCAGCTGTGCGCATGCGTGCCAAAGACGGGAATACCGTAGCGGCGGCCGGCGAGCACATTGGACGTAGAGGAGCAGCCGGCAACGTAGCTCGCGCGCGCAACAGCTAGGCCGCCATCGGGGCCCTGGGCACGGCGCAGGCCAAACTCCGCCACGGGGCGACCGTCAGCGGCGAGCACCACGCGCGCCGTCTTGGTGGCGACAAGCGTCTGGAACCCGACGATGTTGAGCAGCGCCGTCTCGAGCAGCTGGCACTCCAGCGCGGGGCCGGTGACGCGCACCATGGGCTCGCGCGGAAAGACGAGCTCGCCCTCGGGCACGGCGTCGATGTTTACATGCGCACGAAAATCGCGCAGATAGTCGAGGAATGCGGACTTAAACATCGCGCCGCCGGCCGGGGCCTCAAGCGATGCGAGGTAGTCGATATCCTCGGGCGTAAAGCGCAGGTTCTCGACCAGCTCGGGCAGCTCGGCGGTGCCGCACATGACGGCATAGGCGCTGCCAAAGGGATGGTCGCGGTAAAAAGCGGTAAAACAACCCTGCTCATTGGCCTTGCCGCTCTCCCACAGGCCCTGGGCCATAGTGAGCTCGTACAGATCGGTGAGCATTGCAATGTCGGTGGGATGCGAGATGTCGGTCAAAGCCATGGGGCGACCTTTCGGATGTGTGGTACAGAATTTGAGGGTTAGACGAGAGCAGAGGATGCGGACATAACGCCCGATGCAAATAGGTTAGAGCAGGCCCATGCTGGTCAGGATCGTGTAGCCCATAAAGATGACAAACGCGATGAGGGCAAGGACAATGATGATTTTTTGAGCCGGCGCCATGCCAGGGATCTCGTTCTCGCCCGTAGGTTCCTTGGAGGTAACCATGCGCTGGGCAAAGGTCATCTCGTCACGGCTCGGCTTGGGCTCGACGGACTTGGGACGAGCGGCCTTTTTAGGCTGAGGTTTGGGCGCGGCGGGTACAGGCTTCGCAGCAGCGGGCTTGGGTGCGGGTGCGGGCTTGCGCTCGGATGCGGCGTTCGAGGCGACCTCCTCGGCCTTCGCACGCTCGGCGCGCAGGGCAGCCAGCTCCTCACGCTCGCGACGGGCCTCTTCCCGAGCCTCGCGGCGGGCCTTCTCAGCGCGGAGCTCTTCCAACTCGGCGCGCTCCTCGTCGGACAATGGTTGGGACTCAAGCTCGGCCATGGTATAGCCCTTTCTTTTAAAAAAAGCCGCCGACACAATGTCAGCGGCTTATCAAATCCAAGGGTGGAGACGAAGGGAGTCGAACCCTCGGCCTCTGCCATGCGACGGCAGCGCTCTCCCAACTGAGCTACGTCCCCAGGACAAGTCGATATTTTACCTACGGCTCGCCAACTGTCAACGCCCAATAACCAGTCTTTTTGGGGCGCGGCTATTTTGCCTTGATTATCAACTTCATCCGAACACTTCCCACATTCATCCGCACATGTGCGGATGAATGTGGGAACCCGATACCCTGAGGGCCGGACCGGCCGGCCCCGGGAGATCGGAGGACGGCATGTCCGGAAAGAAGAATAGGGGCTCCGCGAGGGCGGTCCCGAGGGCCTACGGAAGGCTCACGAGGCACGAGCGGGACACGGTCCAGAGGATGCTGGAGCGCGGGGCCTCGTGCAGGGAGATCGCGAGGGAGCTGGGCAGGTCGCCCTCGACGGTGAGCGCCGAGGTGGCGTCGCACAGGTTCGTGACGGCGCCGAAGCCCAGGCGCGGCGAGCGCGTGGACGCCTCCGCCGACCTGTCGGCGGCCTGCCCGCGCCTGGCCGCGTGGCCGCGATGCTGCAACGGCTGCGGCCGGTACCGCGCGATCGGCTGCAAGCGCCGCCCCACGTCTTCTACGAGGCCCGGGCCGCGCAGCTGTGCGCCGACTCGG
>NZ_KN214135.1:22924-28621 GCF_000763055.1 Collinsella sp. 4_8_47FAA
TCAGGTTCGACCGGCTCGCCCCGGCCGACCTGGCGCTGGCCATGTCGCACGTGAACTCCGAGCCCCGCGGCGCGCTCGGCTCGCGACGCCCGCGCGCGCCTTCAGGGCGATGCTCGGGGAGGACGCGGCGGCGCTGCTGGACGCCTACGGTGTGTGGGACGTGCCGCTCGGCGACCTCGACCTGACGCCGGGGCTCATCGAGAGGGCGCGCGCCGAGAGGGGCGATGCCCCGCTGGCCTAGCCTAGAAGGAAAAACGGAATAGACGGACCGACCGTCCGGCTGAGTCTGGGAAGAGGTGCCGGGCGGCGGGCGGAGCATGGCCACCGGACCTATCGAAACACATCTCCACCGTTCCATCAACTGGGAAAACGGCGCCCCCGGACCCCAGGAGGGGCCGCGGGGGCGTTCGGCTAGCTGCGGGAATGGCCTATTTGCTCAATGTGTTCGGCTGAGATCGGAAATCAACCCGCGGCTATTTTGGCAACTTTTCGAACAGGCGATCCTCTCGATGATTTTTTATCCCCGTCCCAGAAAAATCATCGACGAACGCACTACTTTGCGCTGGTAAGAACACCGGTGGTGTCGAAGGCCGGGGTGAAGCTCTCGTCTACCGCGCCGCCCTCTTGCCAGAACATCGTCGTAAAACCCAGGTCGTCGGCATGGTCGAGCACCTGCTCGTACTCCTCGCGCGTCACGGCACGCGCCAGGTCGCCGCCCTGCTCGCGCATAAGTGCATTGGGCGTGTACTGGTTCATGACCGAGATCGGCACATCGCCCACCGTCTGCCACACCAGGTCCAGCACGCGACACGAATCGTCTGCATGTCCCGGCAGTACCAGATGGCGCACAATCATGCCGCGCTTCATGAGCCCGCCCTCATCCACCATCTCTCCCCCGCGGCGCTCGATCTCGCGCGCCATCTGAGCCAGGCCTGACACGGCCACACGTGGGTAGTCCTTTATATGAGAGAGCGACTGCGCAAGCCCGGCATTGGCATATTTAAAGTCGGTAAGCCACACATCGACCAGGTCGCCCAGCGCCGCCACGGCACTCGCGCGCTCGTAACCACTCGTGTTGTAGACGATCGGGATAACCAGTCCGCGCGCCCGTGCCGCGGCAATCACGGCAGGCAACAGGTGCGCATAGTGCGTCGCCGTCACCAAATTGATGTTGTTGGCACCCTGGTCCTGCAGTTCCAGCATAATCTCGACCAGGCGCTCAGGCGAAATCTCAAGGCCAAAATTGCCGGTCGAGATCTCGTGGTTCTGGCAGTAGATACATTTAAGCGAGCAACCGCTAAAGAAGATCGCGCCCGAACCGGCCTCGCCCGAGATAGGCGGCTCCTCCCACATATGAAGCGCGGCGCGGGCCACCTTGAGCGTGTCGTTAGCACCGCAGACGCCGTGCGCGCCCTCATCGCGCGCCGCACCGCAACGGCGCGGACACAAATGGCAGGCGGGCGAAAAAAGTTCGGTCAACGACGTCGGCATAAAAACATGCTCCAAAACAACGATTCAGCAGCTCAAACGTAAAGGGCCAGACCGGGTAGACGGCTCCGTCCCTAAGGCGCCGTAATCGTCCGACACGATTTTTGTAATGTCAAGACTGGAATCGATAAAGTGCCGCTTTATGATGTAGTTATTCCGCCCCCCGCGGAGCAACTGGGTGAACCGTCGCGTTTATTTAGGGAGCCCACACAGTCGTGCCTAGTACAGGTATCCTTCGTTGTTAAGGACGCTGGAACAGTCGATGAGGGCACCCACCTGTTTTAGGTGGGTTCATTTTCGTAACGTGGGGGGTGGTTTTCTTTTGCCGAAAATCACCATACAGTCCATATGGATCCCCGCCGACATCCCGACAAGCCATCGACAACATTCCAATATCTGGTATGCGCGTGATAATCGCACGGTGCAAACCTCCGCACCCCCCTCGGTCGAGTATCATGGGACAGCTATGCCATTTCCGCGTAGCAACCTTTGACCTTTTCCTTCGACGCTTGGCGGTTTTTAGATTCATGGCTTCATCCCCGAGCTACATACCGTACCTATGCGTGGCAGCGGCGGCTTTTATCACGACCTTCCTCGCGGTGCCCCTGGTCAAGCGCTTGGCAATTAAGCTCGATGCCGTCGACTATCCTTCTAAGCGCCGCATCAACACCAAGCCCATCCCGCGTTTGGGCGGAACGGCGGTGTTTTTGGGCCTGGTCGTTGCCTGCATTGTGCAAATCCTAGGCACCTGGTACCTAGGCTGGCCACCCGTCCTGGTGCCGCACCCGCGCCTTCACATTAGCTATCCCATGCTGGCGCTCTCCTTTACCGTCATCTTTGCGACCGGCGCTATCGACGACGTCTTCCAGCTCACGCCCAAGCAAAAGCTGGCCGGACAGGTCCTCGCCGCGCTTATCGCCTGCATGGGCGGCCTGCGGATCGGCGTCATCGTCAACCCGTTTGCTCCCGGCGAGATCATGCTCGGATGGCTCGCCTACCCCATCACCGTAATCTATCTGGTGGCATTCACCAACATCATTAACCTCATCGACGGCCTCGACGGCTTGGCCACGGGCATCTGCGGCATCGCCTCGTTCACCATGTTTTCGATGGCCGTTCTCTCGGGCCGCATCGACGCCGCCGCGCTCTCCATTGCGCTCTTTGGCGCCTGTCTGGCCTTTTTGCGCTACAACTTCAACCCCGCAAGCATCTTCTTGGGCGACTCGGGGTCGCTGCTTCTGGGCTTTGCGCTGGGCTCCATCTCGCTGCTCAACGTGAGCCGCACCGCCGCACTCACCTCGCTTATCATCCCGCTCATCGTTGCCGGCGTGCCTATCATCGACACGTTTAGCGCCATCGTGCGCCGCAAGCGCGCCCACATTAGCATCGGGCAGGCCGACAAGGGCCACATCCACCACCGCCTGATCCAAGAAGGCTACAACCAAAAACAGGCTGTGCTGCTCATCTATGCCTGGTGCATTATGCTTTCGGCCGGCGCCGCCGCCATCAATCAGGTCGAGGTGCCCATGCGCGTGCTCATCTTTACCGTGCTTGCCATTGGCTCGGCGGCCTTTGCCAAGCACCTGCACCTGTTTGAACCCGTGCTGCGCCACCATTACAACAAGCGCACGCACGAGGACGAACTGGTCACCCCCGACGACCCCGCCTTTAAGCAGGAGGAGCAGGCAGCCGAGGAGCGCAAAGAAGAGCGCCACCACAAGCTCTAGGGCAAACTGCCGAGGATGTGCCAAGGCACCGTTAGCCAAGCACGGCCGCGCCGCACCCATCGCACATGCCGCACCACGCGCGTCCCTCTCCCGCCCCTCGCCTACTTACGCACCACCCCTCCAATAAACGCGTTATCATCTTGACCCATGAACATACGTTAGGAGCAATCATGCCAAACGAGAACAGCTACGAAGTCGCGCTGCAAAAGAGCAACGCCATTCGCGAGGGCCTGACCAAGACGCCCGAGAAGTTCACCATGCTCACCGGCGACCGCCCCACCGGCCGTCTGCACCTGGGCCACTACTTCGGCACCCTCAAGGGCCGTGTTGAGCTGCAGAACATGGGCGCCAAGACCAACGTGCTCATCGCCGACTACCAGGTCATCACTGACCGCGACACGACCGAGCACATCCAGGACAACGTGTACAACATGGTCATGGACTACCTTGCCTGCGGTATCGATCCCGACAAGACCATGATCTACGCGCACTCCGCCGTGCCCGCCGCCAACCAGCTCATGCTGCCGTTCCTGTCGCTGGTGTCCGAGGCCGAGCTGGCGCGCAACCCCACCGTCAAGGCCGAGATGGAGGCCTCGGGCCATGAGCTTACCGGCCTTCTGCTCACCTACCCGGTGCATCAGGCCTGCGACATCCTGTTCTGCAAGGGCAACGTGGTGCCCGTCGGTCGTGACCAGCTGCCGCACATCGAGCTCACCCGCACCATCGCCCGCCGCTTTAACAACCGCTACGGCAAGGTGTTCCCCGAGGTCGACGCGCTGCTGTCCGAGACCCCGCTGCTGCCCGGCCTGGACGGCCGCAAGATGAGCAAGAGCTACGGCAACGCCATCAACATCTCGATGACCGCCGAGGAAACGGCCAAGCGCATCAAAAAGAGCCAGACCGACTCCGAGCGCATGATCACGTTCGATCCCGAGAACCGCCCCGGCGTGTCCGGTTTGCTTTCGACGGCCGCCATCTGCACCGGTCGCTCCGAGGTCGAGATTGCCGAGGAGATCGGCATGGGCGGCTCCGGCCAGCTCAAGAAGTACGTGACCGAGGCCGTCAACGAGTACTTCGCACCGATCCGCGAGCGTCGCCAGCGCTACGAGAACGATCTGGACTATGTGAAGGACGTCCTGCACGAGGGCAACCGTCGCGCCAACGAGATCGCCGATCAGACCCTGGCAGAGGTTCAGGACGCCATGGGCATGGTGTACTAGACCGATCTACTGGCTTGAGCTTTCGATTGCTTTAGGGCGGGCGCTGCGGCGTCCGCCTTTTTTGGAGCCGGACCGCTTCGGCTCCGTCCATCGCACCCCCTCGACAAACAGGAACAGGCCCGCCGGCAGTTAGCTGCCAGCGGGCCTGTTCCCGAAGTACACCGTTGAATCGCACAGAGGGGAGGGATGCGAATCAAACTCAACAGGGCAGGCTTTTTCATCGCCTATTGCCTGCTCCCTTGCTGAAACCAATATAGTTCACCGTGGTTTACTTTCTGACGGCAAAGTACGCCGCCACACCTTCTCCATAAGTTAGCTCTGGTAAACCTACAGTGTAAAACCACCACAAAGGGGACAGGCGCCTTTGTGGTGGTTTTCGCCACGGAAGAACCGCTAGAGCCCGGCAGGCCAGCGACAGGCGGCCAAGTCGACGTGCATGTCGTCCTTAAACGCCACACCTTCCCCTAGCAAAAGCTCACGTTGAGCATCGGGACCGCCAAAAGCGAAGCCCTCGCATATGTGCCCGTCGGCAAACACCACGCGGTGACAGGGAATCTCGCCGGGGCGCGGATTACTATGCAGGGCATACCCCACGTACCGCGCACTTCGTGGACGACCGGCAAGCAGCGCCACCTGGCCATACGTGGCGACCATCCCCTCGGGGATCTGCTCGACCACCTCGTACACCCGTTCAAAAAAGCCCTCAGACGCCATTGCTCGCTCCCTTCCACCCGGAAAAGCATAAACCACCACAAAGGTGCCTGTGAACTGCCTCCCATTTCTTGGACATCGGGAAATGGGAGGTTTTCCATGAGTATAGACCTCAGGGTGAAGCACGACCTGGAGTCCAGGAGGCGGGCCGTCGAGCTCTTCGACGCCGGCGTCGGCTGCAAGCCGGCGGCCGAGGCCCTGTCCGTCCCCCGCGAGACCGTGAGAGAATGGCAGTGGGTATACCGGGCGTTCGGAAGCGAGGCGCTGCTGTCCATGGGCGGGAAACAATCCAGGTACACATTCGAGCAGAGGGTCGCCGCGGCGTCGGCCGTGGTCGACGGCGGGATGGCGAAGGCCGACGCTATGGCCGAGTTCGGGATCAGGTCGAAGTCCCCGCTGGAGCGCTGGTGCAGGCTCTACCGCGAGGGCGGCGCCGAGGCGCTGCGGCCCGCCCGAAGGGCAGGCCGAGGGGGTCGAGGTCGAAACCCCGGGCCCGCACCCGCGAGCAGGAGGTCGAGGAGCGCTGCCGCAGGCTCGAGGCCGAGGTCGCC
>NZ_KN214135.1:29339-31688 GCF_000763055.1 Collinsella sp. 4_8_47FAA
CAGTACCAGCACGAGTCCTACGCCTCCAGGCTGGAGGGGGCGGGCATCACCCAGAGCATGTCGCGCAAGGGGAACTGCATCGACAACGCCGCCACCGAGCAGCTCTTCGGCCACGTGAAGGACGAGTTCTACCGCGGCAGGGAGTGGGGCAGCTTCGGGGACTTCAAGCGCGACCTGGAGGAGTACATAGACCATTGGAACACGCGGCGCAGGCAGGTAAGATTGAAGGGCCTGACGCCGGAGGAGTTCCGGAACCGGGCCCTTGCGGCGTAGTCGCTATTTGTTCAGTCCAAGTTTCGGGGCGCAGTTCACTGTCCCCTTTGTGGTGGTTTTGACCGGAAAGCTAGTTGGCGGGGCGGAAGAAGGCTACGGCTACGGCGCCGGGGCCCACGTGGGTGCCGATGGTGGCGCCAATGGTGTGGATGGACAGCTCGCCCTCGGTGTGACCGGCCCACAGTGCCGCGCTGTCCTCGATATATTTCTTGAGCACGGCGTCCGAAAGGCCTGTATAGCCCAGCGCCAGCGGCATGGAAAAGTCGACGCCGCCCGCCTTTTCTACCTTCTGGTTGAGCAGGTTACGACCGTTCTTGGAACCGCGCGCCTTGCCCAGCTGCACGATCAGGCCGTCCTCGGCGGCCACAACGGGCTTTACGTTGAGCAACGTGCCCACAGCGCCGGCCGCAGCAGACAGGCGACCGCCGCGCACCAAGTACTCCAGCGTCTCAAGCAGACCGATAACCACCACGCGGTCACGGACTGCCTCGACGGCCGCCGCGATCTGGGCCGCACTACGGCCCTCGTCCACCAAGCGCAACGCATACTCGACCAGGACACGCTCGCCCAGGGTGACGTTATTGCTGTCCACCACGAACACGTCGCCGCCCGGCGCCTCGGCAAGTGCGGTACGGGCACTCTGATTGGTGCCCGAAAGCTTGGCGCCCACGGTAATAATCACTGCCTCGTCGCCGGCCTCACGTGCCTCGGCAATCGCCTGCGAAAACGCGTACGGGTTGACCTGGCCGGTCTTGGGCAGCTCATCGCGCTCCACGAGCATCTCGTAAAAGCGCTGATGATCGATGTCGACGCCATCCATATACACATCGGTGCCAAAGGTGACGGACAGCGGCAAAACACGCAGAGCGGGGTGCTCGACCGGCGACATATCGCTTGCGGAATCGGTAATAATGCGGACGGACATAGCGAATCCTTTCTTGCGCAGGTCCCGCGCAGGGAATTTTGACAGCAAGGCCCCGGCACGGTATACGCGCTCAAACAGGACTATGCAGTTGTTAATTGGAAGCAAAAGCCTTGGCGGCCCTACAGCTCGCGCAGGGTGTTGAGAATCGTGCGCAGCGACGCATACATCTGCTCGCGCTGCTCCACACCCATAGCCTTACCGGTGGTATCGAGCACCTCGCGAATGATGCGGTCCGCTTCGCTCATGCTCTCGCCGCCCAGAGCGGTCAGGCGCACCGGAGCACGATACTTAACGGCGGCATCGCCCGAATCGTCGACCTCGACGTAGCCGCCCTCCTCCAGATGAGCGAGCGTACGCGAGACGGCGGCGCGGGTCACGCCTGCCATGCGAGCCAGGTCAGCGCCAGTCAGGCCGTCCTTGCTGCGCTCAAGATAGTAAAGGCACATAACGTCGGAGCCCTTGAGGCCCAGCCTTGCGCCCTCGGATGTCTTAATGCGCTGGATCTCCTTGTAGAGCCCGCTGATCAGTCCGACAAAGTCCTCGAAACGTGTCTCGTCGTTCTGCTGCATGGGAGACGACCGCCTTTCGCTTGCATAATGCTTACGGGTAAACATCTTAGTCGCATAAGGCGACACCCGTACCCAAATACCCCATTTGTTAACCCATCAACATAAAAACCACCACAAAGGGGACAGTGAACTGCGCCCCGAAACTTGGACTGAACAAATAGCGACTACGCCGCAAGGGCCCGGTTCCGGAACTCCTCCGGCGTCAGGCCCTTCAATCTTACCTGCCTGCGCCGCGTGTTCCAATGGTCTATGTACTCCTCCAGGTCGCGCTTGAAGTCCCCGAAGCTGCCCCACTCCCTGCCGCGGTAGAACTCGTCCTTCACGTGGCCGAAGAGCTGCTCGGTGGCGGCGTTGTCGATGCAGTTCCCCTTGCGCGACATGCTCTGGGTGATGCCCGCCCCCTCCAGCCTGGAGGCGTAGGACTCGTGCTGGTACTGCCAGCCCATGTCCGAGTGCATGGTCGGCGCCGCCCCGTCGGGCAGGGCCTCGAGGAGCCGGTCGAGCATCCTGTGCTGCTGGGCGAGGTCCGGCGAGGTCGATATGTCGCTCGCCACGATCTCCTTCGTGCAGAAGTCGAGCACC
>NZ_KN214135.1:32580-53302 GCF_000763055.1 Collinsella sp. 4_8_47FAA
AACTCGGCCATAGCGTCGGCCTTCGCCATCCCGCCGTCGACCACGGCCGACGCCGCGGCGACCCTCTGCTCGAATGTGTACCTGGATTGTTTCCCGCCCATGGACAGCAGCGCCTCGCTTCCGAACGCCCGGTATACCCACTGCCATTCTCTCACGGTCTCGCGGGGGACGGACAGGGCCTCGGCCGCCGGCTTGCAGCCGACGCCGGCGTCGAAGAGCTCGACGGCCCGCCTCCTGGACTCCAGGTCGTGCTTCACCCTGAGGTCTATACTCATGGAAAACCTCCCATTTCCCGATGTCCAAGAAATGGGAGGCAGTTCACAGGCACCTTTGTGGTGGTTTTGACCGGCGAACATGATCCGCAGGCGTCGCTACAGCTCCACGCAGGGACTGTCGCGGGTCACAAGCGTCTTAACGACAAGCGTCGCTCCCAGATAGCGCTCGAGCAGCTCGGCTAAGCGATCGATCGCGGCCTGGCAATCCCCCATCCGCTCGGGCTCCACGCACTCAATCGCCAGGAACGCATCGGCCGAATCATCGGACAGCGCCGTGCGAACGCCGTCGCGCCAGTTCCAGCAGCGGCACACAGCGCCCGCATCGTCGATGTAGGCGAGCTCGCCGGGCAGCGTCGGATCGTCCGCCTCCTCGCCAAGCGGCAAGAACGCATCGCCACCGTCGGTCACCTTCAAGCGAAGGTCTCCCTCGATCGCATGCAGATCCTCGCCTCCCACGGGCAGCGCGTAGGTCAGCGACACCGTGTTGTAAATATCCACCGCGGGCGTAATGTGGCCCACCGGCTTGCCTTTGAGCACGCGTTTGAGCAAGTTCTCGATCGAGCAGCGCGCGCCTTTCTTGGTCTTGAACAGACGATAGGCCTCGCGCCATGCCTTGACCGGTGCGTTCTCGCTGATAGTGTCGCTGGTCAGATGACGCTCCGCATCGATATTGGCGCGGTCGAGCAACGCCGCAATCGCATCCACGTCCTCTTGAGGAATCTGAGCCGTGGGCTTCATGCCCTCCACGATCACAACACCGACCGCTGCCTGCGGAAACAGCTCCCAGAATGAATCCTCGGTAATAAAGCTCTTCATACGCTCTCCCTTCATTGTGCGCGCCCGAGTGAGGGCGCCTAAACAAAAAGCGCCCTTACAACGGCCACCTTCAAAGTCCTACGGTGCCGTCACAAGAACGCTTGCGCTGTCCCCATCCGGAGAAGGGGACGATATGTCAGGCGTATTGTAACCCGAGTCATCCACGCGAGCAAAACCACCACAAAGATGCACTGGCCCCTTTATGGTGGTTTTGGGTCTGAGGCGACGCTAGTGGCGGAGTCCCAGCAAGCCGTGGCCGCGATGACGGGCCTCGGCGGACACCTGGGCGTGCGGGCCGGCGGCTTTGACGGACTCGGGCAGGTGCGAGTGCTTCTTCTCGAAGTTCTCCTCGAACATCACCGCCAGGTTGTGCGCGGCCTCGTCGTAGCGCGCGGTGCTCTGCCAGTATTGGCGCGGCACCAGGATGCCATCGGGCACGCCGTGGCACGTCGTGGGAATGTCAACGTTAAAGATGTCGTCGTGCACGAACTCGCTGTCCTCGATGGTGCCGTCGAGGGCGCGCGCGACCAGCGAGCGCGTGTAGGCCAGCTCGATGCGATGACCCACGCCGTAGCCGCCGCCAATCCAGCCGGTGTTGACCAGGTACACGCGCGTGCGGCCGTCGGCAATGCGCTCGCCAAGCATCTTGGCATAGACCATGGGGTCGAGCGGCATAAACGGCTCGCCAAACAGCGAAGAGAACGTGGGCGTGGGCTCGGTGACGCCGACCTCGGTGCCGGGGATCTTGGCCGTAAAGCCCGTCACAAAGTGATACATGGCGGCGTCGGCCGTCAGGCGCGAGATGGGCGGCAGCACGCCAAAGGCATCGCAGGTCAGGAAGAGCACGACGCTTGGAGTGGTGCCCATGCCCTTGGTCCACGCGTTGGGAATGTGCTCCACAGGGTATGCCACGCGCGTGTTGTGCGTGATCGAGATGTCGTCGTAGTTGGGCTTGCGGTTCTCGTCGAGCACCACGTTTTCGCAGATCGCGCCAAAGCGGACAGCGTTGAAGATCTCGGGCTCGTGGAACGCGTCCAGGCCCTCGCATTTGGCGTAGCAGCCACCTTCGATGTTGAAGATGCCCATGTCGGACCAACCGTGCTCGTCGTCGCCGATCAGCAGCCGCGTGGGGTTGGCCGAAAGCGTGGTCTTGCCCGTGCCCGAAAGGCCAAAGAACACGGCGGTCTCGTGCGTGACGGGATCCATGCTGGCCGAGCAGTGCATGGGTAGCACGTCGTCCTCGACGGGCAGCAGGTAATTCATGACGCTGAAGATGGACTTTTTGATTTCGCCGGAGTAACCGGTGCCGGCAACCAAAATCACGCGCTCCTGGAAGTTGATGACCACGGCGGCGCTGGAGTTGAGGCCCTTAATGGCGGGATCGCACTGGTAGCCGGGAGCGGCGAGCACGCAGAAGTCCGGCTCGCCGGTGCGTGCGATTTCACGGGCAAGCGGGCGGGCGAGCATCTGCTTAATAAAGAGCGCTTGGCTGGCACGCTCGCAGGCGACAAGCAGGCGACGCGTATGGTTGCGATCGGCACCGGCCATACCGCGAGTGACGAACACATCGCGCTCGTTGAGGTAGTTGACGATACCGGCCTTGATGGCCTCGTAGCTCTCGGCAGAAAGCGGGCGGTTGACGGCACCCCAGGCAATCTTGTCGTGAACATCGGGGGTGTCAACGATAAAGCGGTCATTGGGGGAACGACCAGTGCGCTCCCCCGTCTCGATCACCAGCGCGCCGTTGGATGCCATGCGGCCTTCTTCGCGGCGGATGGCGTGCTCGACGAGCTCCGCGGCGGATAGATCGACCAGCAGACGGGGCTGATTCTCGGCGGGATCTTCGACCAGCGCAATACCAAAGTTGGACAGAACTTCTGCAGGGGTAACACCAGGCATGGGGCCTCCTTTAAAAGCGCGACACGTGGACGCGGCGCGCACTTTACTCACGTAAAGCCCGTTGTACCCGATATGCAAAAACGTTTTTGCGGCAACGGCGAAGCGCCCGCCCAACGGTCAAAAATCGCAGGCAAGCGGCCTAGTCGTTAGGGACGCTTTTAAACGACTAGTCATTGGGGACACTCTTGAACAGACAACATTCAAGGAGTGTCCCCGGATGCCGGCACTTAGGGACGTTCCCAAAGTGCCGGCACATAAGGAACGTCCCTAAGTGCCGACTACAGCGGCAGGCCTTGGCCGAGCATGGCTATGGCGCTCATCAGGACCAGCATGCCGGCGGCGTAGGGCAGGACGGCGCCCAGGAGTTCGGCATCCTTACCGCGCACGAGCACGGCGGCAAGACCAATGGCGAGGGTCTGCGGCGAGATCATCTTACCGGCGGCGACGCCCAGGGCGTTCAACGCGACCATCCAGTAGTCGCTCACACCCAGCGCAGTGGCAGCCTGGCTCTGAATGGGGCCAAACAGCATGCCCGAGGACGTGCCCGAGCCGGTCACAAACGCACCGACTGCGCCGATCCACGGAGCCAGAATCGGGTACAGCCCACCGGCGACGGCGATGCAGAACGCGCTGATCGAAGAGATCATGCCCGCATAGCCCATCACCTTGGCACAGCCCAGCACCGAAAGCATCGTGATCACCGTCGGCATCATCTGCTTCACAGTCGCGGCCAGCACCTCGCCCATCATGCGTGGCGAAGCACCCTGAATGGCACCGCCGGCAAACGCCGCCAGGAAAATCCAGACGCCCGGCGTGTTGATCCACGAAAACGTAAGCGTACCGGGATTCTCACCGCAATACACCTGCACGTGGCTCGCAAACGGCGCGAGCGCGGCATGTACAGCGGGCACCAGGTTAGACGTGCCCAGCAGCAACACAAAGATCAGGATGAAGCACGACCAGGCCGAAAGCGCCGACTTAACGGTGAGCTTCTCCCCCGCCTCGATATTCATGTGAAAGCGTGCGTCCAGACGCCCCGACTTCTCGGCACGCATGGCAAGCGCAGCTGTCAGCGCGAGCGAAACGATGGATCCTACGACCACGGCCAGCTCGGGGCCCACAAACATGGCAACGACCAGAGCCGCGCCGACAAACGACACGCCGGAGAGCAACGCCACGCCGGCAACACCGTGCAGACGCTCGCCCACACTCGCGGCATTGCCCTGGTCATCGGCAACACGGCCCGCAACCAGCACAATAAATAGCGGCATCACCACAAAGAACGGCGCGAGCTGCACCAGCTGAACGGTCGCTAGGTGAAGGGAATCCAAACCCACCAGGTCGGCAACGGACACCGTGGGGATGCCGATGGAGCCGTAGGGCGTGGGCACGCCGTTGGCCAGCAGGCAGATGAGCACGGCAGGCACGGCCTCAAAGCCCAGGCCCGCGAGCATGCCGGCGGGAATGGCGACAGCGGTACCGAAGCCGGCCATGCCCTCCATAAAGCCACCGAAGCACCAAGCCACGAGCAGCGCCAGCAGACGGCGGTCGCTGCTGATGGAGGTGATCATGCTGCCGATCACGTCCATGGCGCCCGTACGAACGCACAGGTTATACGTGAACACCGCGGCGATGATCACCAGGACGATGGGCCACAGAGCCATCAAAAAACCTTCGAGCGAGGCGGTCGCGATCTGCGCTGCCGGCAGGTGCCACCATGCGAAGGCAAGCAAGCACGAAAGGACAAACGATCCGATAGCGGCCTTCCAAGCTGGCCATTTAAAGCACAGCAGCATCACGACCAGCCAAATAATCGGCACAAGAGCCAGTAAGAATGCGGCGACGTCCATAGGTAGAAGCTCCTTGGTACCGCGTGGGCGGCATCGGGGGTGTCACAAAACTTCAACAGGATACCGCACGTTTACCGACAAATTACAGCCGCCCGCCGAAATTATTGAACAATCCGTTCAAAAACACGAGCGAACACCGTCGCGTCTATACTAAAGCGCAGCAATAGAAAGGACTCCGCTTTGAGTATCACGCCCCTCGATAGCATTCGCCGCGCCATCGCCCGCCGCAACGGCACCTCCAACCCCGCTGCATCGAAGGACGGCGCCGCGAAGGCCCAGGGCGGCCGCATCGAGAACGGCCTCTTCCCCGCCTCGCACACTGCCGAGGAACTCGCACGCATCCAAGAGCTGAGTCAGCGCAACGCCGGCGGGCCCGATAGCAGCCAAGCCACACGTCGCCGGCGCGAACGCGATCGGGAGCCCGGCCCCGTCCGCCGCATGGTCAACGCTTGGTGGAACCGTCTGCTCGGCGCCGTCTACGGCGGCGGGTTCTCCATGCAGGAAGCGGAATACGAGGAGCACGCCACCCGCCGCGATTACCTTTGGAACGCTCTCGGCACCGCCGTGTGGGGCTTGGCGTTTCCGCTGCTCACCATCGTGTCCACACAGCTCGTGGGCGCCGAAGAAGCCGGCAAGTTCTCCATCGCCTTTGTCACCGGCACGCTCATCATGATCGCGTGCAACTACGGCGTGCGCAATTTCCAGGTCTCGGACATCGACGAAAAGACGTCCTTCGCCTCCTACCAGCTCAATCGTTGGATCTGCGGAGCGCTCGCCCTAGGCTGCGGCCTCATGTATAGCAGCGCCCGCGGCTATGACGCGCAGATGGCGACGATCGGCCTGGGCGTCTACCTGTATAAGGTCATCGACGGCGTCGCCGACGTGTACGAAGGCCGCCTGCAGCAGGCCGACAAACTCTACTTGGCTGGAATGAGCCAAACGCTACGCTCCGTCGGCGTCATCGCGGTCTTCAGCGTGGCGCTGTTCCTCACGCGCAGCATGCCCATCGCGGCCATGGACATGGGTGTCACCGCGATCGCCTCGCTCGTGCTGGTCACCGCGCCGCTCGCCCTGCTCGAGACCGAAAAATCGCGCCGCGTGAGCCTGCGCGAGGTCGGCCACCTGTTTGTCCAGTGCGCCCCGCTCTTTGGTGCACTGTTCCTGTTCAACCTTATCGAGAGCATGCCCAAGTTTGTGATGGAAGGCACGCTGGCATACAAATATCAGCTGTACTTTAATTCCCTGTTCTTTCCTGCGCAGGCTATTTTGCTGAGCATTGGATTTATCTATAAACCGCAGCTCCTGCGCTTGTCGAACATTTGGGCTAATCCTCGCAAGCGTCGTCGCTTTGACCTGATTATTGTTGCCGTTATGGCGCTGATCGTGGTCATCACCGGCATGTGCGCCGCATTTATGGCAGGTCCCGGTATTCCCCTCATGAGCTTTATGTACGGCCTCAGCTTTGAGCGCTACCGTACGCTGGCGCTGCTGATGGTCGTCGCCGGCGGCGTCACCGCGGCCATCGACTTTATCTACGCCATCATCACGGTGCTACGCCACGCTAGAGACGTCACCAAGATCTACCTGATCTGCTTCGCCGTAAGCGTGGTGCTGCCGGTGATCCTGATTAAGCTGCTGGGTCTGATGGGCGCTGTAGTGAGCTACCTAGCCATCATGGCCCTACTCCTGGTGCTGCTGATAATCGAGTACCGCCGCATCCGCCAACGCATCGAACGCGACCGCAACCCATACGGCGCCTAATTAGCTGCCCGGTCACCGGAATTTGCGATGGAATCACCCCGTCTGGGGTCTCGTTGCGGACAATATTCATCACGCAAAACTAAGTGAGTAGACTTTTACCGAATCCCCGACCACACCAACAGAGCACAAGTCTGTGACCTGCGGTTTTATTGAGGCAAATATGTTGGGTGCTCGGCATTTCCAAAAAAGTCTACTCACTTAGCAAGCGGGCAGCCAAAAAAGAACCGCCGCGACGTCGTTTGACTCCGTTGCGACGGTTTTTCGAGCATTTTCGCGCTGTCGAGGACGCAGACGCTCCTCATTTCTAGCGCTTACCGAGCAAGAAGGCGCTACTCTCCGAAAGTAGTCAAAAAAGCCCCGTCCCAAATTAGCTACGGTAGATCGGCGGAACAAGGTTATTCGCCCGGGTTGATGTTCGCGTAGAACTCGGCCCCGTCGTCCAGGCGCAGGATGCCCACGCGGCCGAACTCGGAGCCGGTGGCGGCGGCGCAGTCGATGTCGATGCGATCGGGCACACCAGCAGTGTCCTCGCCGCCCAAGCGCACGATCTGCCCGCGTCCCGATTCCTCATCGAGCCCCGCCAGACCACCGACCTCGCAATAGCGCCCAAGCGATACCGTGGGCGTGTGACCGCTCACCACGACCGGGCCCTTGCCCTCGGCAGAAAGCAGCCCGGTCGACGCATCCCAATAGCCATGACGAATCCACAGCAGGTCATCGGACGACTGCACCGCGAGCATCTGCTGCAGCAGCTCGCGATCGGCACCCACCGCTCCAACGCCATCGGCACAATCGACGCCATGCTCAAGCAAAAACGCGCGCGCCGCCTTCATCTCGATTCCAGCATGTACCAGCAGATACGGGCGCTCCTCGGTCTCGACCACTGCGTAGAGCGGCAGCGCGGCCATCCATCGCACGAGCTCCTCGTATGCCTCAAATTCCATGTCGTTGAGCTGCTCGCGCGTCGTCCAACCACCGTTGATATCCCAGGTCTCGGCATCGAGCGGATCCTGGCCAATGATGGCATCGAGCATGATCTGCTCGTGATTACCCTTGAGCACGTGGGCGTTGGGCAGCGAGCGCACGAGCTTAATAACGCCGACCGGATCGGGCCCGCGATCGATCATGTCGCCCAGCACGTACAGCGTGTCGTCGGACGTCAACGAGATCTTAGACAGGGCTTCGTCAAGCGCACGCACGTGCCCGTGAGCATCAGATGTCACATAGATCGCCATGGTACGCCTCTCCTTGCATTGCGGCCGAAGCCCGGCGCCGCAACTAAAACTTCAAGTTGAACTTAAACGTTACCCATTGTACTCCGTTGCAATAAAGCTGGAAAGGGTTTCCGAGCAGAGGCAAAGACGGCAGCCGTCTATGACGATATCGCGCACGCCCGCAATCCAACCCCATAAACCCACCATCTTTGGGTACAAATAACCGCAGGCAACTGACCGTGCCACGCCAACCAACCAGGAGCGGACACCATCCATGAACCAGATCCTTCTCTTTATCGGCCTCGTCATCATTCTGTGTCTGACCATCAAACCCGTCGGCAAAAAGCTCCCCTTCCCCACCCTGCTCATCTTTATCGCGCTCGGCATGCTGTTGGGCGTCAACGGCCCGGCGCATATCGACTTTAGCGACTATGCGCTCACCGAAACCGTCTGCAGCACGGCGCTGCTGTTCATCATGTTCTACGGCGGCTTTAACACCAATATCGACCGTGCCAAACCCGTCGCTGTGCCGGCGGTGCTGCTGAGCACGCTCGGCGTCGTCATCACTGCCGGCATCACCGGCGTGTTCGCCCACTTCGCGCTGGGGTTCGACTGGATCGACGGCCTGCTGTTGGGATCGGTCGTGGCATCCACCGACGCGGCCAGCGTCTTTAGCGTGCTGCGCGAGCACAACCTTTCGCTGAAGGGCGGCACCGACTCGCTGCTCGAGGTCGAATCGGGCTCCAACGACCCCGTCGCCTACATGCTCACCGCCGTGCTCGCCACACTAGCGGCCGGCGGCGACATCAACATTCCCGCACTGCTGGCCAAGCAGATTATCCTGGGCGTGGGCCTGGGCCTTGCCATCGGCTGGGCGGCGGGCCGCCTGATTGAACGCGCGCACGCAACGGCCAAGGACGCGCAGACCATCTTTTTGTTCGCCGTGGCCATCGTCGCCTACGCGCTGCCGAGCTACCTGGGCGGCAACGGCTTTTTGGCTGTATACCTGGCCGGCATTGTGCTGGGTGCCAGCGACATCACCGGCAAAGTCGAGATGGCGCACTTCTTTGACACCCTCACCGAGATGGCAGAGATGACCATCTTCTTCTTGCTGGGCCTGCTCGTTACACCCGCACGCCTGCCGCAAATGCTGCTACCGGGCCTGGCACTCATGGCGTTTATGCTCTTTGCGAGCCGCCCCATCGCCGTAGGCATGCTGCTAGCGCCGTTTAGGACGAACCCTCGCCAGGTCGCGCTCGTAAGCTGGGCGGGCCTGCGCGGAGCAGCTTCGGTCGTCTTTAGTCTCTTTGCCGTGGTGGCCGGCGTTCCCGGCGGACACGACCTATTTGACCTGGTGTTTGTGATTGCCGTGTCGAGCATTGTGGTGCAGGGCTCGCTGCTGCCGGCGGTGGCGAAGAAGCTCGATATGATCGATGCGACCGGCGACGTGCGTCGCACCTTTAACGACTACCGCGACGAAGACGGCATGTCGTTCGTCAAGCTCAAGGTAGGCGCTGGACATCCGTTTGCCGGTCGCTCGCTCGCCGACATTGGCAGCGCCACAGACATGCTCGTGGTCCTGGTGCTGCGCGACGGGGCGCACCCGGTACTGCCCAATGGCGACACCGTGATCCAGGAAGGCGATCTGTTGGTGATGGCCGCCCCAACGTTCGAAGAGCGTGCCGAGGTTACGCTGCGCGAGGTCACCGTGACGCCCCACGGTCGCCTGGCCGGCCAGCGTCTGCGCGACGTGCCGCAGGGCAAGCACCCGTTTATTGTGGTGATGCTTAAGCGCGACGGCCAGACGATCATCCCCGACGGCAACACCCTCATATACGCCGGCGACGAAGCCGTCATCGCCACACTGGCGTCGTAGTGACCAGGAAGTGGCTAATTTGCGACGAAGAGATCAAGCGCCTAGGAACCTCATGCCTTCGCTCGCAGATTCGGATTTGCCTGAGGAGTAAAGCACCCCTCCCCCATGTAACCATCCTGTAAATCATAGCGACGCACTCGAGTTTTACCGTGATGCGGTCGCGCCTGGCGCTGCACTGTGCTAAAGTATCCCGAACGTTCAAACGACTACGAGGGGGGAACTAGAAGATGGCACGTGTGCACAACTTCTCAGCTGGCCCGGCCGCACTGCCCACAAGCGTGCTCGCCGAGATCGCCGACGAGATGATGGACTACCGCGGTTGCGGCATGTCCGTGCTCGAGATGAGCCATCGATCTAGCATGTACCAGCAGATCATCGATGACGCTGAGGCAACTCTGCGCCGCCTGCTGAGCATCCCCGACAACTACCGCGTCCTGTTTTTGCAGGGCGGCGCCACGCTGCAGTTTGCGGGCATCCCCATGAACCTCATGCGCCGTGGCCGCGCCGGCTACGTCGTGACCGGCAACTTTGCCAACAAGGCATACAAAGAAGCCGCCAAGTACGGCGAGGCCGTGCTGCTCGCGAGCTCCGAGGACACCAACTTCGACCGCATCCCCGACATGGCCGACATCAACGCGCGCATTGCCGCCGAGGCCGCGAGCGACGGGCTCGACTACGTTTACATCTGCCAGAACAACACCATCTTTGGCACCATGTACCACGAGCTGCCCGCTTGCGGCGACGTACCGCTGGTCGCAGATGTCTCGAGCTGCTTTCTGTCGCAGCCGCTCGATGTTGAGCGCTACGGGCTCATCTACGCCGGCGCGCAGAAAAACGCCGGCGCCGCGGGCGTGACCGTGGTTATCGTGCGCGACGACCTCATCGCCGACGGCCCCGCCTTTGCGCGGGCGCCGCAGTACATGGACCTTAAGACCCAGGCCGCCAAGGGCTCCATGCTCAACACGCCCAACACCTTTGGCATCTACGTGTGCGGCAAGGTGTTCCGGTGGGTCGAGGAGACCGGCGGACTTGCCGCCATGGCCGAGCGCAACTGGGCCAAGGCCAACCTGCTCTATGACCTGCTCGAGCACAGTGTGCTGTTCCATGGCACCACGCAGGCCGACAGCCGCTCCATCGCCAACGTCACCTTCCGCACCGGCGACGCCGAACTCGACGCGGCCTTTGTCGCAGGCGCGGCCGAGCACCAGATTCAAAACGTCAAGGGCCATCGCCTGGTGGGCGGCATGCGCGCCAGCGTCTACAACGCCGTAACCATGGAAGATGTGCAGGCACTGGCCTCGTACATGAAGGACTTCGAAGCGCAGCATAGTTTGAGTCCGCGATCTAACTAGCCCGCAACGCGCGGGCCGACCAGCCACTTCAAACCACCTGTTTAAACCAAACCTGCTAAGGAGTTTTTCATGCGCAAGATTAAGACCATCGACGACATCACCAAGGACGGCAAAGTCGAGTTTGGCGAGGGCTACGAGTTTGTGGGCACCGCCGAAGAGGCCGACGCCATCCTGATGCGCTCGACAGACCTGCACGGCTACGAACTGCCCGAGGGCATCCGCGCCATCGCCCGCTGCGGCGCCGGCGTCAACAACATCCCCGTCGAGGAGTACGCCAAGAAGGGCGTCGTCGTCTTTAACTCCCCCGGTGCCAACAGCAACGCCGTCAAGGAGCTCGTCCTGGGCATGCTGGTGCTCTCGAGCCGCGGCGTGGTGCAATCGATGAACTGGGTGCGCGACAACGCCGACGACCCCGAGATTCAGGTCGATGCCGAGAAGGCCAAGAAGGCCTTTGTGGGCCGCGAGCTCAAGGGCAAGCGCATCGGCGTCATCGGTCTGGGCAACGTGGGCTCCAAAGTCGCCAACGCCTGCGTCGACCTGGGCATGGACGTCTACGGCTACGACCCGTTCATTTCCGTTGAGCACGCGTGGGTGCTGAGCCGCGAGGTGCAGCGCGTGGGCACGCTCGAGGATCTCTGCCGCGGCTGCGACTACCTTACCGTGCACGTGCCCAGCAAGGCAGACACCATCGGCATGATCAGCACCCAGCAGATTAACCTGCTGGCCCCGGGCGCCGTCCTCATCAACTACGCGCGCGAGACCATCATTGACGAGGACGCCGTCGACGCCGCCCTGCGCGAGGGCAAGCTGAGCTGGTTTAGCTGCGACTTCGCCACGCCCAAGACCGTCAAGATGCCCAATACGTTTATCACCACGCACTCGGGCGCCGGCACCGGCGAGGCTGAAGCCAACTGCGCAGACATGGCCATCAGCGAGCTCAAGGATTACCTGGAGAACGGCAACATCGCACACAGCGTCAACTACCCCGCCTGCAGCATGGGCAAGGCGCGTGCCGCAAGCCGCATCGCCTGCCTGCACGCCAACGTGCCCAACATGATCGGCCAGATCACGGCAATCCTGGCCAAGGACAACGCCAACGTGCAGCGTATGACCAACGAGTCTGCCGGCGAGAACGCCTACACCATGTTCGACACCGATGAGCACCTGGATAGCAGCACCATCGAGGCGCTCAAGCAGATTCCGTCGATGTATCGCGTGCGCGTAATCAAATAGCGCCGGCTGATATGACGGGCAGTTCCCCATGTGGCCTGCCCGTCACTGACATTGAATGCCCGCGGGGGCGCCTTTCGCACGAGAGGCGCCCCCGTTTTTGTGAGCACTCCATTAAATGCACTGAGCCGCTTCTTGGCATACAATCTGTATGTTGACCTAACTATCTGTGAGGTGCCTATGGTTGATACAGATTTTGCTTGGCGGCTTACGCAAGGACTCGTGCGGATCGACAGTTCCGACCCAGGTGCGTATGAGGGCGAGATTGAACGCTATATCAAAGCGTTGGTTGAGGCTCAATTGGAGCGGTTGAGCCATCCGGTGCTCCATGCCGTGCAGGTTGAGGAACTCGAGGTGCTGACCGGACGCCGCAATCTCATGGTCACCGTGCCCGGTTTGAGCGACGAGCCACGGCTCGTCTACATCTGCCATATGGATACCGTTACGCTGGGCGATGGCTGGGACGCGGACATTCCGCCGCTCGGGACGGTTGTGCGTAACGACAAACTCTATGGCCGTGGCGCCTGCGACATGAAGGGTGGCCTGGCCTGCGCCATTGCCGCACTGGTCCATACGCTCGAGCGCGTGGCGGTGGATGGCGCGCTACCCCGCCGCGGCTTTTCGCTCATCTGCTCGGTCGACGAAGAGGACTTTATGCGAGGCTCCGAGGCAGCCATCGATGCCGGCTGGGTCGGTTCGCGCGAATGGGTGCTGGACACCGAGCCCACCGACGGACAGATCCAGGTGGCGCACAAGGGGCGTACGTGGTTCGAGATTGAAATGGATGGCGTGACGGCGCATGCAAGCCGGCCCTGGAAGGGCGCGGATGCCGTCGCCGCCATGGCCGAGGTCGTGTGTTCGCTCCGTCGCGCGTTTGTGGCGCTGCCCGCGCACGATGAGCTGGGGCCTTCGACCATCACGTTCGGCCAAATCGAGGGCGGATATCGCCCCTACGTCGTACCCGACCGCGCCAAAGTCTGGGTCGACATGCGCCTGACCCCGCCGACCGATACGGCCGCCGTAACGCGCATGGTAGAGCAGGCCATCGCCGTCGCCGAAGCCGCCATTCCCGGTTGCCACGGCAGCTACGTCGTGACGGGCGACCGCCCCGCCATCGAGCGCGACCCAAACTCTCCCCTTCTAGCAGCGCTCAAGCGTGCCGCCGATGACGTGACGGACGCGGACACGACCGTCGGCTTCTTTACCGGCTACACCGACACCGCCGTCATTGCCGGCAAGACAGGTAACCGCAATTGCATGAGCTACGGTCCCGGGTCGCTCGCGCTCGCGCACAAGCCCAACGAATATGTGCCCCACGCCGATATCGTTCGTTGTCAGCAGGTGCTAATCGCGCTCGCCGATAACGTGCTCTGGGACGCGAGCGGCCAAGTTGGGGCATAATAAGCCGCGAACAAACCGACTCGCGCGTTAGGACCGCCCATGAAAGCACTTCCGTTTCCCTGCATCCGCCCGGCTCAGGACCGCGTGCTCGAGGCGCTGCCTGCAATGGGCAGTATTCTGAGTGACAACGAAGCCCTGCGCGAAGCCATTGCCGATGGTCTGATGCTCAAGGACCCGGGTGCGGCGTATTACGTGTACGAATGCTCGGGCGAGCCGGGACGTGTGACGGGTGTCGTGGCGATCTGCCCGGTTGGTGCGCTGGCGGGCGGCGACGCGGTTGCCGCCGATTCGACCGCCGCTGCGCGCGCAATCGCCGACCTCAAGGTACAGCCGCGCCCCGTGTCGCTCGCCTACGAGACGTCGCCCGTCATGGACATCATCCTGGGCGCTGCCAAAGAGGGCGCCTCGCTCTACGCCGTCACCGACCCCGCGGGCATTACGCACCGCGTGTGGGAGGTCAAGCGCGAGGACGCCGTCGGCGCCATCCATGCCATGCTCGACCAGGCGCCGGAGCCGGCACTGGCCGACGACCCTGCCTACGCTGCCGCACTAGTCGAGGCATCACAGCTCCTGGCCGACGATGCCCATGCTGCCGGCACCTACACGGGCAAAGAGCCGTTCAACTTTGCTGTAGCCGCACTGTTCCCCGCCGCGCAGATCGCCGGCGCCGCGCCGCAGGTTCCGACGGGTCTGCTCACGCACCAAGTCGCGCGGTTCTAGCAAGACCAGACCGCGCAGCACAAAAATCGGCAGCTCAACAAACAGGGGGCGGAGATGCAGCAGGTACATGCATCTCCGCCCCTTTTGCTTCGAGAAGTTATGCCGGCGACCCGAGCCGCCACGCTCGCGTTATCCGCGCTGCGGACCTGCAGTAGCCACAAGCGGTTCAAGGCCCAGCTCGCATGCGTAATCCTCCTGCGTAAAAATCTCAATCAGCTCAAACGTGTCGGATTCGTCGTCAAACGCAAAGTGCAGCACCGAGCAGTTGCCTGGCACACGGTCGCGCTCGTCTGCCGCCGCGCCCTTCACGTGATCCATAAACTCCTTGATAGCCGAGCCATGACTTACCGCGAGCACGCACGCATGGTCCGGACGCTGCATAAGCTCGGTCAGCGTCGCCACCATGCGCTCGCGCACCTGCATCTGGCCCTCGCCGCCAAACTGACAATAGAAGTCGCGCCACGGGCGCTCGGGCATGAGTATCACGCGCTCGGCCTCAAAGTCGCCAAAGAACCACTCACGCAGGCCGTCCAGGCGCTCGTACGCCAAGCCCGGCCACAAGTTGGCGATAGTCTGCTCGGTGCGATGAAGTGTGGAGGTGCAGGCATGATCGGGTTCAATGCCACGCGCACGTAAGAACATGCCGGCACGCGCCGCCTGGTCGCATCCCAGCTGCGTGAGCGGCGAGTCACTCCAACCCTGAATAATGCGCTTAAGGTTGAATATTGTCTGCCCATGACGAACCAGATACAGGTCTTTATTCATAGGGGTCCTTTCGTTCGTTACCAATCAAGGAGCGAAAACGCACCGTCGCAATAGCCAAAATGAAGCACGGCACCGTTGTCGGGTAGCTCTCCCCTGCCAGTCACATACTCAAGAAACTCCTGGCAGGAAGAGCCGTGGGAGACTGCCAGCACACAGTCGTGCTGCGGCCTGGCCATGATGTGGGACAGCGCCGCGACCATGCGCGACTGGAGCTCGCCTTCAGACTCGCCACCAAAGGCCACCGGATAATCACCCCAGGGCTGCGGCGGCATCTCGCGATTTGATGTACCCTCCAGCGAGCCCAAATGCCACTCGCGCAGGTCATCGACCAGCTCTATGGAACGGCCCTCACCAGCAATTAGCTCAGCCGTACGCCGCGCCCGGCCCAACGGGGAGGAATACACACGGTCAAAGGTCACGCCACGCGCCTCAAACGCCGCGCGCGTCGCCAGCGCCTGCTCGCGCCCGCGCGCCGTAAGCGGCGAATCGTGCCCACCCTGCAAAATGTTCTGCACATTGAGCTCAGTCTGCCCATGCCGCACCAAATACAAATCTGCCACACGTCCCCCCCTCGCACCACCGCAAAGGGGACAGGTACCTTTGTGGTGGTTTACCGCCGGATCACACCGCGGTGACGCTCAACTACACCAGTACGTCGACAAGCGAGCGCTTGGGTACGTGGTGCACCTGCGCCTCGTCGCGCCAATAATTGATGGAGCCGTCGGGGTTGGAATCGATCGCATCGATCACCTGTGTCTCGGCCGGAACGCCAAACGCCATGATCAGCTTGAGCTCATACTTGTCGTTATCGAGCCCCATGGCATCGATCGCGTGGGGCGTAAAGGCCTTGAACATGCAGGCTGCCACCTCGGGCGTGGCGCTGCGGGCGGCGAGCATCATCGTCTGCGCGGCAATGCCCGTGTCGACCTCGGTAATGGGAGCGGCTGGCTTGCCCGGAACGGCGCGCTCAGCAAGAATCGCGATGTAGCCGGTCGGGCGCTCGCCCTCGGCAGGACCCGACCAGTCCTTAAGCGCGCCGGCCCATGCAAGCTCGTCAAACACGCGAGCGCAGTCCTCGGAACCGCTTACCACATGAAAACGCAGACGCTGAGCATTGGCGCCGCAGGGAGCCAGGTGCGCCAGTTCCGCCAGCTCGAGCAAAAACTCGCGCGGCACGCGCATGGACTCGTCAAAGCGACGGCACGTACGGGCGCGGCGGACCAGCGCGTCAAACGTGTCCAGGCCGAGCTTTTCGCAACCTTGCTTTGCCATCGACTCCGCGCTAGACGGCGCCGCGGGAACTGTTTCGTTCATAGGGACCCCCAATTTCGGGCAATTGTTCTTAGGAAAATCTAACCTAAAACGTAGGCAATAACGAACAGGGCCGCAATGTTCTACACCTGTTGAATAGAAAATCGCGACGTGGGGAACAACGGAAACAATTCGGGGCCTTTGGGTTACGTTTCACCCTCCCCGACCCATACGTCAGCGCCTTTAGGCGATACTGGTCGTAACGATCAAGGCTTACGCCGCACGGAAAGGAGACATTATGGGCATCTTTAAGAATGATGACCAAAAATCGAGCCAGTTTGGATTTGACGAGAAAAGCATGGCAGGCAAGGCCGTCAAGGCCGTGCGCTGGATTTACGCCATCACGGGCGTCTTGGCGCTCGTCGCCGGCATCGCACTGCTGTTTGCGCCCGCCAAGTCCCTCGTCTTCTTAACGACCGTCTTGGGCTTCTACTTTGTGATCACGGCCGCGATCAGGCTGTTTACCGCTGTTTTCGAGCCACTGCTGCCCACCGGCTGGCGCGTGACGAGCATCATCTCCAACCTACTCATTATCTTGGGCGGCGTCATAATCCTGCGCAACCAGGCCTTCTCGACCGCGACGCTCACCACGATGGTGGTTATCGTGGCCGGCTTTGGCTGGATCGTCGAAGGTGTCATGTCCATTCTGGAGTCCGAGCTTTCGTCCAACCGTGCCCTCGCCATCCTGAGCGGCGCGCTCTCCATCATCGCCGGCATGTTCGTGTTTATCTATCCGCTGTGGTCGGCCAAGATGCTCGTCATCTTTAGCGGCGCCGCACTGCTGGTGTTTGGCGTAACGCTGATTGTTCGCGCTATTCAATTTGGCAAACTGGTGCACTAGATGCCGCGAACGCTCTTTATTGATGCCGACGCCTGCCCGGTCACGCGCGAGTCGATTGACTGCGCGCGGCGGGCGGGCGTCGCCGTTGTTATCGCCGGCAACAGCACGCAAAACCTGGAACGGCACATTCGCCGCGACGACCCGCGTGATGCCGAGCACGCGCGACGCGGCTTTTGGGTCACGACGCTCGATGTGAGCGTGGGCGCCGACAGCGCCGACTTTGCCATTGTCGAACGCCTGCAGGCGGGCGACGTAGTCGTGACGCAGGACATTGGCTTGGCGAGCATGGTGCTCGGCCGCGATGCCGCCGCAATCGGTGTGCGCGGGCGCGTCTACGACAAGGCGACCATCGACATGCAACTGTTTATTCGCCACGAGGAAAAGAAGGTGCGCCGCGCCGGCGGACGCACTCGCGGACCGGCGGCATTTACCAGCGAAGACCGCGCTCGTTTTAAGCGAAACCTCACCGAGCTGCTGCGCTAACCAAGGTAGATTTTTGGGACGTGCCTAAAAATCTACCTTTTTGTTTTGGCAGCGGGGAATGCCCTGGTCACAGGGGTAGATCGTAAGACATGTCCCAATAATCTACTTAAAGGCCAACGGCGGATAGGATGAGGCCCCAGCCGGCACCGATGACGTACATCATGATCAGGAACAGGACGTTTTCGCGGGCGCTGCGGTTGGTGCGGAACAGCACCAGGTAGCCCACACCAGCAGAGATGAGCGTGCCGGCGAGCATCGGGGCCAGCTGCAGCGCGCCTTCCAGGTACAGTTGTGTGATGACGACGCTGGCCGAGCAGTTGGGAATCAGGCCGACAAGCGCCGAACCCAGGACGGCGAGCGTCTCGTTGCCACGCAGGAACTGCTCGATCGCGGACTCGCCGAAGGTCTCGAGCACGGCGACCAGAATCAGCGTCACCAGAAAAATGAATACCGATACCTGCACGGTGTGCGAGATGGCGCTGCGAATAATCGACAGGAGGGGCGCGCCCTCGTGAGAGTGGGAGTGACCGTGGCCATCATGGTGTTCATGCTCGTCCTCATGACCGTGATCGTGGCCATGTCCGTGTTCGTGCTCGTCCTCGTCCTCGTCCTCATCGCAACCGCAATGGTCGCGCTCGCACAGCTCATGGATGTGATCGGCGCTCACGCCCGCCTCGGCCACCTCGTCGATGATGTCACCGCCAGTGTGGTCGTCGTGCGCGCAGTTCACATGAGCCGGATTAGCAGCGGTCCCCAGCACGGTACGGCGAATCGCCGCATGTGCGCGAGCGTTACGACGCAGGCCGCGAATGGCGGCGTCCACGATAAAGCCCGTGACCAGCGCGATCAGCGCCTTCGAAGCCAGAAGCATCGCCATGGTCTGCACGGGAACTTGCTCGGCGAGCAACAGCGGCAGCATCTCATCGGAGGTCGAGAGAAACACCGCCACCAGGGTACCCAGCGTCGCGACGCGACCGGCGTACAGCGTGGCCGCCATTGCCGAAAAGCCGCACTGCGGCACCATGCCCAGCAACGAGCCAACCACGGGGCCCGCGGCTCCGGCACGCTTGATGGCGCCGTTAACGCGGTTGCCCGCAACATGCTCGAGCGTCTCGAGGGCCAGATATGTCACCAACAAAAACGGCACCAGCGAGAGCGTGTCCTTGCCGGCGTCGAGCAGAATATCAATCAACAAACCCATGACGGATGGAACCTTTCGTGTCTTTCGGCAGCATTGTAAAAGTCCTAGCGGTCAACTAGGGTATTGTAGTTATCCTAGGCGCGATGCCAATAGTTGCCCATGGTAAACTATCATCTCGCCACATCTTAATGACTCAAAGCCGCACGACGCGGCCCATCCAAGGAGCAGTTATATGAACGTTTCACAAGCACTCGAATACGAGCGCCAGCCGTTTATTCCCATGTTTATCTATGGCGATCATGGCGCCATGGAGTCCGAGCGCCAGAAGGGCGAAGAGGCCCTTAAGGTGCTCGAAACCGAGTACTTTACCGCCGAGGGCGACCCCAGCTTCGACTTTGCCACCGTGCGCGACCTGGCTGACCGCAACCGCGACCTGTGCGACCAGATTGGCGAGGCGCGCCTGCGCAACGTGACGCCCGCGACGCTTTCGCGCGGTCTGTCCGACGCCGACACCTGCGCCGCCATCGGCAAGATGCAAAAGCGCACCGCCGCGTCCGTCATGCGCGAGATCCGCGGCGACCGCGACGCGCTCGGCGTGGCGTACGCCCGCAAGCCTATCCAAGGCACAGTGCTCGGCATCGACATCGAGACCACCGGCCGTGCACCCGAGCGCGGCTACATCATCAACGTGGGCTGGGAGATCATGGAGCTCACCAGCGACGCCGTCCCGCACGACGCCGAGGCACACTACTGCGGCCTGCCCGATATCTACCGCGGCGAGGATGTGCCGCTGTCGAATATCCACCACATCACCTGGGACGACATCGACGGCAAAACGCCCTTCCGCGAGAACAAAGAGCTGCAAAAGCAGCTGCTCAAGCTTATGAAGAAGTACCCGTACATGGCACACAACGCCGCCTTTGAGGACAGCTGGTTCAAGATCCACCTGGACGGCTACGCCGAGGCACGCCGCGCCGGCAAGATCATCGTCATCGATTCGCGCCAGATCTGCCGCAGCTTGGACGCCGACGTGCGCTCGCTCCCCCGCGAGTCCGCGCCCGCCGCGCTCGAGAACTGGGCGCGCCGCCGTGGCACCCTCGCCGCCGACGCCAACGAGCAGCATCTGGGCCTGGACGACACCGACCTCATGCTCCGCACCGTCCAAGCCGAGTTCAACCTCAAGAACCTATTTGCCAAGTAGAAACGTCTACGACAAACACGGCGTAGATCACGAGCGGCCTCGCAGCGGGAACCCCCCGCAGCGAGGCCGCCCTACGTTCCACAAATAAATCTGCCATCACAAATTCTGAACCCTCATTTTGAACGATTTCGGCCAATTCCCGACACGTAATTCGTTATGGTTGATTTCCGATCTCAGCCGAACACATTGAGCAAATAGGCCATTCCCGCAGTTAGCCGAACGCCCCCGCGGCCCCTCCTGGGGTCCGGGGGCGCCGTTTTCCCAGTTGATGGAACGGTGGAGATGTGTTTCGATAGGTCCGGTGGCCATGCTCCGCCCGCCGCCCGGCACCTCTTCCCAGACTCAGCCGGACGGTCGGTCCGTCTATTCCGTTTTTCCTTCTAGGCTAGGCCAGCGGGGCATCGCCCCTCTCGGCGCGCGCCCTCTCGATGAGCCCCGGCGTCAGGTCGAGGTCGCCGAGCGGCACGTCCCACACACCGTAGGCGTCCAGCAGCGCCGCCGCGTCCTCCCCGAGCATCGCCCTGAAGGCGCGCGCGGGCGTCGCGAAGCCGAGCGCGCCGCGGGGCTCGGAGTTCACGTGCGACAT
>NZ_KN214135.1:53838-73170 GCF_000763055.1 Collinsella sp. 4_8_47FAA
GCCGTTGCAGCATCGCGGCCACGCGGCCAGGCGCGGGCAGGCCGCCGACAGGTCGGCGGAGGCGTCCACGCGCTCGCCGCGCCTGGGCTTCGGCGCCGTCACGAACCTGTGCGACGCCACCTCGGCGCTCACCGTCGAGGGCGACCTGCCCAGCTCCCTCGCGATCTCCCTGCACGAGGCCCCGCGCTCCAGCATCCTCTGGACCGTGTCCCGCTCGTGCCTCGTGAGCCTTCCGTAGGCCCTCGGGACCGCCCTCGCGGAGCCCCTTTTCTTCTTTCCGGACATGCCGTCCTCCGATCTCCCGGGGCCGGCCGGTCCGGCCCTCAGGGTATCGGGTTCCCACATTCATCCGCACATGTGCGGATGAATGTGGGAAGTGTTCGGATGAAGTTGATAATCAAGGCGTAATTCGTTATCGGATGGTGATGCATCACTATCAAATGTGCGGCAGTTGAGTAGTTATATGCTATAGCTAAGCTGCGAAAACTTTTATTTAGGGCATACCAACTCAAAATTGCGTCAAGTTTTTGGACAGCATTTGGTTAGACCTCTAAAACGGCTTTTCCACTCAGCGCCGTCAACACGGCATTAGCTGACACGATATATACCATGAGTATCGTATTGTCACATACCACTGCAAAAGCGGTCTACCAGGCCGCGCATTCGGTGTCTGCGAAAGGCATCGAGTCCTGTAACCCTGCCGCGATTTACGGATCATGTCCCACCGGAACGCTCCTTGACGCAGCCGCAGAATGGCTCACCAAACATGATGTTTCCCTCGACGCAAATGATTCCCTCGAGGTGATGGTGTTTGATCGCAGGAATGCGCGCTATGCAATGGACTGTCAATGCCACGTTTCTTCAAAACGATTCTCGAACTCACGCTTTATAGAGCTCAAAGATGGCATCTTCATTGTTGGCGTTGAGCTTTGCGCACTTCAGGCCGCCACCTATCTTTCTTTTCGCGAACTAGTGGAGTACTACTTTGAACTGTGCGGCGCTTATTCCCTTGGAACCGACTCTTCCACCTCCTATACCGAGCGTTTCGCGCTCACCTCGACCGAGAGGCTAAAACAGTTCTTTAATTCCATTACCAGATGCGACGGTCTGGCTCTTGCCCGAAAGGCGATCCAATGTGTGCGCGACGGATGCCGGTCTCCCATGGAAACGGCCTTTGTCATGATGCTAACGCTGCCTAAAAGCGAAGGAGGACTTGGTATTAAGGGAATTGAGACCGATTACGAGGTGCAGGTCACCGCTGCCGCAAAGAATCTCACGAGACGCAAAAAGTTCTTTATGGATGCATATCTAAAGAAATCTCGCACAGACATTGAATACAACGGTTTTTATCATGACGCGGAAGAAGACCGCGCCATCGATGAGGAGCGCAAGAATGCGCTTGCGTCCATGGGATACGGAATCATCACCGTCAGCCGTTATTCCTTTATGCATGCCAGCTCTTTTGTTAGGGTCATGGAAGCAATCCAGCGGAAAGAGGGCGTACGCCCCTCGCGTCTGCCAAAAGACTTTCAAATCATGCAAGAGGACCTGAGACAGTTTGTGCTCAGAAGGTTTATAGAAGAGAAAAAGCGAATTCAGAAGCAGCTTCGCCAGGATTCCGAAGAGCGTCAACGAATCGACCTCGAAAAAGCAACACTCGAAGGCATCACGCTGGATGACCCGACAATTAATGAAGTTGCAGCAATCGATGACATGCAGACTGTCGAATCCGACAGCCCATCATTTGCCCAAACAAGCAGTCTCACGCCCGAGGGCAAGGTCTTCGGTGCCGGAAACTAGGCCGGCTAACAAGGTGGGTACCCTAACGATGTGCAAAATTGCGAGTATTCAGCAAGGTCGGGTGTCTATCACCCTCGAGTGGATCCAAATGTGAAGCGAAATCACTCTTGCGTGAGAGCGTTAGGCAACATTTGAGGAAGAACTCATCGGATTAACACCCTAAGATAACTCTTGAACTGCATTATATGACCTGCAATAAATTAGCGGACCCCCTATAGTTGCAGAATACTCCATTTTTTGCACGGCACGAGGGTACCCACCTTGGCATCGACTATCAAAAAACGCTCAGTCCGGGATCTCGTCACCTATTCCCCATCATTTTGTACAACGAATTACCTGAACGTCATTGACATATGAACATGCACTCATATAATCGAAAGTAAATTATATGAGCGCATGTTCATATGAAAGGATATTGCAATGAGCATCCGCGTTGATGAAACGAAACTCGACATCGAGGCCACCGAACCCGCGATCCCGACCACCTGCTCGCCCGAGGACCTTCCCGACGAGGAGCTTCTCTACGACCTCGCCGACCTGTTCAAGGTCTTCAGCGACACCACGCGCATCAAGATCCTCTATGCCCTCATGGGCCGCGAGCTCTGCGTGGCAGACATCGCCGAAGCGACCGAAACCTCGCAGTCCGCGGTGTCGCACCAGCTGCGCACACTCAAGCAGTCGCACCTGGTTAAATTCCGGCGCGACGGGCGCAATATCCTCTACTCGCTCGCCGACGACCACGTCTACACCATGCTCAACCAAGGCATGAGCCACATCTGCGAATAGCGACCAACCACGGTACCAGCGCGGCCTGCACCCAAGCCGCAAATACAGAGAAAGGAACCCCCATGAAAAAGCAGTTCAAGCTCGACGAAATCGACTGCGCCAACTGTGCGCGCGAGCTTCAGGACGAGCTGGCCAAGCTCGAGGGCGTCAAATCCGTGTCCGTCAACTTCATGACCCAAAAATTGACGCTCGAAGCCGATGACGCCGAGTTCGACGAGGTACTCAACCGCGTTGTAGAGTTTACGGCCGACGCCGAGCCGGACTGCGAGATCATTCTCTAGCCCGGGTTTACGCCAACCTGCAAGGCCGCGCTTGCCGCGGCCTTTGCTCGCGAAATTATATGAGCGAGTGTTCATTCATTCAAATGGGAGGATACGAGTCATGACCACCGCCGATCCCAAAAAGAAAAAGAAGAAGCGCAAGAAGAAAGAGTCACTCGAGCATAAGCGCAACCGCATCCTGGTAGCGCTGGGCATTTTTGCCGTGGTGTACGCCCTCGATGAGTTCGGCACCCTCACCGCCGCATTCGGTACCCCGGGCGACATCTACGCCAGCTTTATGCTGTTCCTCATACCGTTTTTGATTGCCGGCTACGACGTACTGCAAAAGGCATTCAATAACATCCGCCGCGGCAAGGCCTTCGACGAGAGTTTCCTTATGGCAGTCGCGACCATCGGCGCGTTTGCCATGGTGCTCTTCCCCGATACCGACCCGCACATGGCCGAAGGCGCCGCCGTCATGCTGTTCTACCAGGTCGGCGAGCTGTTCCAGGCGTACGCCGTGGGCAAGAGCCGCAAGTCGATCAGTGCCATGATGGACATCGCGCCCGACTACGCTAACGTCGAGCAGCCCGACGGCACACTCGAGCAGGTCTTCCCCGATGACATCGCCGTCGGCACCGTGATCGTGGTCAAGCCCGGTGAGCGCGTGCCCATCGACGGCGTCATCGTCGAGGGCGAGACGCAACTCGACACCGCCGCGCTCACGGGCGAGTCAGTCCCCCGCCCCGCCAAGTCCGGCGACGATATCATCAGCGGCTGCATCAACATGACGGGGCTCATCCACGTGCGCACCACCAAGCCATTTGGCGAGTCCACTGTCGCGCGCGTCCTGGAGCTCGTAGAAAACGCCAGCGAAAAGAAGGCGCGTACCGAGAACTTCATCACGCGCTTTGCCCGCGTCTACACGCCCGCCGTCACCGGCGCGGCCGCGGTGCTCGCGCTCGGCGGCGGCCTAATCACCGGCGCCTGGTCCGACTGGATCCTGCGCGGCCTGACTTTCCTGGTCGTCAGCTGCCCGTGCGCGTTGGTGATCAGCGTCCCGCTCAGCTTCTTTGGCGGCATTGGCGGAGCCTCCAAGCTGGGCGTTCTCATCAAGGGCTCCAACTACCTCGAGACGCTCGCCGACGTGGACACCGTCGTCTTTGACAAGACGGGCACCCTCACCAACGGCACGTTCTCGGTGGTCGCGGTACACCCCGAGGCCGGCTATACCGAGCAGTCGCTGCTCGAAGTCGCAGCCCTTGCTGAGTCGTTCTCCGATCACCCCATCGCGCAGTCCGTACGTGTCGCCTACCAGGGCGTGGTCGACCCCAAGCGCGTTAGCAACTCCGCCAACGACGCGGGCCACGGCGTGACGGCAACCATCGACGGCAAGCACGTCGTCGTCGGCAACGCAAAGATGCTCGCCGCGGCCGGAGTCAAAGCACCCGATTGCGAGGTCGTCGGAACGATTCTGCATGTGCTCGTTGACGGCGTGTACGCCGGCCACATCGTGATTGCAGACACCGTCAAGGCCGATGCTGAGCAAACGATTCGCGACCTGCACGCCGCCGGTGTCAAGCGCACCGTCATGCTCACGGGCGACCGCGAGGAGGTTGCGGCGTCTGTGGCCAAGCAACTCAGTCTCGACGAGTTCCACGCGCAGCTGCTGCCGGGCGATAAGGTCGAGCGCGTCGAGGCGCTGCTTGCAACCGAGAGTGGCAAGGGCAAGCTCGCCTTTGTGGGCGACGGCATCAACGATGCGCCCGTGCTTACGCGCGCCGATGTGGGCATTGCCATGGGCGCTATGGGTTCTGACGCTGCGATCGAGGCCGCCGATGTCGTGCTCATGGACGACAAGCCGTCCAACATTTCCCGCGCGATCCGCGTGGCACGCAAGACCATGGCGATTGTCTGGCAGAACATCATCTTTGCGCTGGGCGTTAAGTTGCTGATTCTAGTGCTGGCAGCACTCGGCATCGCCAACATGTGGCTTGCCGTGTTCGGCGACGTAGGCGTGGCGATCATCGCCATCCTGAACGCCATGCGCGCGATGGGTGTCAAGAACTTGTAGCGTTCGTGGGCTGTCCGGCCGGGGCCGGGCTTGGTTTTGAAAACGTCCTCGACCAATGAAGTGCCCCCGTTCTGCTCCTTCGGAGCTACGAACGGGGGCACTTCTGGTCTGCGGAATGTTTTCAAAACCAAGCCCGGCCCCGGCCTGCGGTAACGTTGCTGGCGGTTCTTGGGCATCGCTTGCTGGTGGGGTTCCTTGTCTGAGTTGGACTTAGTTGGTGGGACCACTCATCTCGGTCGCTGTCCCGCGCCGTTCCGGCGCGGGAGGCGCGCCGCTGCGGGAGTGCTAGTCGGTCATTATTGGCGCCGAAGCACCGTCCCGTCCCAGCATCGCCCTCAGCTTCTCGAAGCTTTCCTCGCTTAGGCAGTGCTCCATGTGGCAGCCCTCTTGCGACGCGACCTCAGCCGAAACACCCGCATCCTCCAGCAGCCCCACGAAAAAGCAGTGACGCTCCCACATTTGACGAGCGACCTCCAGACCACGCTCCGTCAGATGAACATCTCGCTTGCCCATTTCGACGTAGCCGTTGTTCTCCAACGTCGCCATAGCTTTTGAAACGCTTGCCTTAGTTACGCCAAGGTACTCTGCAACATCAATCGAGCGCACGATGCCCTGACGTTGCGACAGAACGTAGATCGATTCGAGATAGTCTTCTCCGGATTCACGTAGGGCCATGGGCCGCCTTTCGCAATGATTGCTAGTTAGCCTTTGGATACTTTCCACGGCTAACTTTACCGCAAAAGTTGCCCATGTCTTACTACTTTGCCTAAAAGTTAGCCGCGTTTCACAAAACGTGCGGGACGAAAACAAAATGGGGACGCCCCGCAAGGAATGTCCCCAGGTGCCAGGTGCCGGCCCGCAGCTACACGAGTCCAAAGTGCTTCGCAGCGTTGTAGATGCCGTCGTCGTCCACGGCAGTCGTCACATAGGTCGCTGCAGCTTTCACCGTGTCCTGCGCGTTGCCCATGGCCACACTTGTGCCCACGGCCGAGAACATCGACAGGTCGTTCTCGCCGTCGCCAAAGGCAATCGCCTCGCTCGCGTCGATACCAAGCCGCTCGAGCGTCGCCGCCACGCCCAGGTCCTTGCCGCCGTTAGCGGGAATAATGTCGCAGAACAGGTCGCACCAGCGCGTGGTGAGCGAATGCGACACGGCGTCGGTCACGATATGTTCGTCGGCCGGGTCCACAAAGGCGCAGAACTGGTAGACCGGTGCGTCAAAGGCGTGCTCAAACGGCTCCTCGTGGTAGACGATTCCCGCGTTGCTGCCAGCCGTCACCACGCGCTCGGACAGGCGGTTCACAAACGAGTTCTCGCCCTGCATGCACAGCGAGTCGTAGCGCCCCTGCGCCACCTGGTCCACAATCACCGCGACGTCGTCCGGATCGATCGGACAGCTGCGGTAAACCCCCTCGGCATCAAAGCAGTGCTGACCCGAGAGCGTAATGTACGCATCCCAACCCAGGTCGAACAGCCAGTCCGGTATCTGGTAGGTCGGGCGACCCGTGGCGATCACGCACGCAATCCCCTGCTCGTGAAAGCTATCGAGCACCTGCTGCGCCGACGCCGGAATCCGGTGCGTCTTAAAGCTCAGCAGCGTGCCGTCGATATCGAAAAATGCGGCCTTGATCATCCTCGTCTACTCCTCGCCCTCGAGCTTTTCGCTCGCCTCGAGCCACGCCATCTCCAGCTCGTCCATGGCGGCGTGAGCCTCGTCGATCTTTGCCTGCTGCTCGCCGAGCGCCGTGTAGTTGGTGGGATCGACTTGGGCCATTGCTGCCTCGGCCTCCTCAACGCGGGTGCGCTGCGTCTCCATCTTGCGCTCGAGCGAACTCACCTCGCGGCGGAGCTTCTGGCGCTCGGCGTTGGACAGGCCGTTGGGCTGACCGCTCGACTTGGGCTTTTCGGCCGCAGCTGCCGCGGCACCGGTGTCGAACGTGCCGGTCTTGGCGCTCGGCGCGCCCACGGGCTCGCCCTCGGCGGTAGCGTTGCACAGGCGCAGGTACTGGTCCACGCCACCGGGCATATGCGTCAGGTGGCCGTCGAGCAGCGCCCACTGCTGGTCGGTCACGCGCTCCATCAAAAAGCGGTCGTGCGTCACCAGGATCACCGTGCCGGGCCAGCCGTCCAGCAGGTCCTCGACAATCGCGAGCATGTCGGTATCCAGGTCGTTGCCCGGCTCGTCCAGGATGAGCACGTTGGGCTCGTCCAGAATCGTCAGCAACAGCGACAGGCGACGGCGCTGGCCGCCCGAAAGATCGCCGATGCGGCTCCAGAGCTGCTGCGTCGTAAAGCCCAGGCGCTCGCAAAGCTTCTCGGGCGAAGTCTCCTTGCCGTCGATGACGTAGTACTTCTTATAGTGGCTGAGCACCTCGCGGATCGTGTCGCCCATGTAGGGCTCGAGCTCCTCGAGCTGCTGCGACAGCACGCCAAAGCGCACTGTCTGGCCAATCTTCACGCGGCCGCGCGTGGGCGCAATTTTGCCCTGGATCACATCAAGCAGCGTCGACTTGCCAGCGCCATTCTCGCCCAAAAGACCATAGCGGTCGCCCGCACCAATGAGCCAGGTCACGTCGGAGAGTACCTGCTTGGGCGCGCCGTCGGTATCGGCATAGCCGGCGTCCACGTCGACCACATCGATAACCTGCTTGCCCAGGCGGCTCACGGCTAGGCGCTTGAGCTCCAGCTCGTCACGCACGGGAGGCACGTCGGCGATGAGCTCGCGGGCAGCATCCACGCGAAACTTGGGCTTGGTGGAGCGCGCCTGGGCACCGCGGCTCAGCCACGCGAGCTCCTTGCGCGCCATGTTGCGACGACGCTCCTCGGTGACGGCGGCCATGCGGTCGCGCTCCACGCGCTGCAGGATGTATGCGGAGTAACCGCCCTCGAAGGGATCGACCTGGCCGTCATGGACCTCCCACATACTGGTGCAGACCTCGTCCAAGAACCAGCGGTCGTGCGTGACCACGAGCATGGCGCCCTGACCGCGCTGCCAGCGGGCCTTTAAGTGACGCGCAAGCCAGTTGATGGTGCGCATGTCCAGGTGGTTGGTGGGCTCGTCGAGCATGAGCACGTCGTAGTCGCCGATCAGCAGGCGCGCGAGGTCCACGCGGCGGCGCTGGCCACCCGAAAGCTCGCCCACCGTGCCTTCCCAGGGCACATCGCTAATGAGGCCGGCGAGGATCTGGCGCGTACGCGGACTCGACGCCCACTCGTACTCGGGCGTGTCGCCGACGACGGCATGATGCACCGTGTCGGTATCGACCAGGTTGTCCTTTTGGCCGAGCAGACCGATCGTGGTGCCGCGGCGATGTGTCACGCGTCCGTCGTCGGGCTCCAGCGTGCCGGCGAGCACGCTCAGCAGCGTCGACTTGCCGTCGCCGTTTTTACCGACAATACCAATGCGGTCGCCCTCGCCCACGCCGAGCGTCACGCTATCGAAAATATGCTTGGTGGGAAACTCTAGGCTGACGGAATCGCATCCCAAAAGAATCGCCATATGCCCTGCTCCTTCGTAGAAATTCAACGTTGTCCATGATAGCAGCGAGCCCCACCCCAAAACCTACCAAAAAGGGACAGGTTTATTTTGGCAGGTTTTATCTGGGCAAACGACGGAGCAGTCCAAGGGCACTCCGTGATAAAACGTTAAACCTGCCAAAATAAACCTGTCCCTTTTTGGTAGGTCGAAGGCCGCACGCGACACAAAAAGGCGGGCCATCTCGCAAAAGAGATGACCCGCCTCTCCAATCAGTCCCGTGGCGACCGTGGCCACCGCGGGCCTCAAGCATGTCCCGGACTAGGAGAACATGCCGGTGAGGTAATCATTCAGCCGCTTATCCTTGGGCCGTTGGAAAATCTCGTCAGTCTCGTCATACTCGACCATATCGCCCATGTAGAAGAACGCCGTGCGGTTGGACACGCGCGACGCCTGCTCCATGTTGTGCGTCACGATGACGATGGCGCGCTCGGCCACAATCGATGACATGAGATCCTCGATCGCCAGCGTCGAGATGGGGTCGAGCGCCGAGCAGGGCTCGTCGAACAAAATCACGTCGGGGTTGAGCGCCAGCGTGCGCGCGATGCACAGGCGCTGCTGCTGACCACCCGAAAGCGCATAGGCGCTCTTGTCGAGCTTGTCCTTGACCTCGTCCCACAGCGCCGCGCCGCGCAGGCTTTCCTCGACCATGCGGTCGAGCTCGTCGTGGTCGGTGATGCCGTGGCGCTTAGGCGCAAACATGATGTTGTCGCGAATGGACTTGCGGAACGGGTTGGGCTGCTGGAACACCATGCCAATGGAACGGCGCAGCTCGTACGTGTTCTCGGTCTTGGTGTTCACGTTGCGCCCGCGGTAGTTGATCTCGCCCTCCACGCGGCAGCCGCGAATCTCACGATTCATCAGGTTGAGGCTACGCAAGAAGGTCGACTTACCGCAGCCCGAAGGCCCGATGAGCGCCGTGATCTCGCCCTTGTGAAAGTCGAGCGACGTATTGTGCAGGGCATGGTGGTCGCCATAGTACACGTTGACGTCCTTGGTGGAGAGCACAACCTCGTCGCTCACGGCCTTGCCGCTCACGCGCACGCGCTTCTCGCTCTCCCCCACGCTCGACAGGAAGTCCTGGGTCTCGGACGCGGCCGCCTCGGTTGCGGGCGTTTCATCTATCTCGCTCATTCGGCCGTCATCTTCCTTGCCAGTTGCTTGCCCACAATGCGGGCGATTACGTTAAACAGCAGCACGCAAATCATCAGCAGTGCAGCGGTGCCCCAGACGATCTGCTGGGCCTCGGGGCTGCCCTCGCCATAGATCTTGTAGATGTGCACGGCGAGCGACTCGCCGGGACGGAACACGTTCCAGGCGCAGGTGGGGCTCGACAGGTTAAAGCTCAAGAAGTTCAGGCGAACCGGCGAGCTCATACCCGAGGTAAAAAGCAGTGCTGCGGCCTCGCCAAACACGCGACCGGCCGAAAGCACGATGCCCGTCACGATGGCAGGCATGGCCTCGGGGATCAGGATGTGCAGCGTGGCCTCCCAGCGAGTGAGGCCCATGGCCAGGCACGCATCGCGCTGGGCCTGCGGCACGTCCTCGAGCGCCTGCTGGATCACGCGCACCAGGATGGGGATGTTGAACATGGTGAGCGCGACGGCGCCGGAGATGATGGAGTACTTCCAGCCCAGCTGCACCGAGAACACCAGAAAACCGAACATGCCGACGACAATGGAAGGCAGCGAGGACAACGTCTCGATGGCGGTGGAGGCGATGTCGCGGATAGGGCCGTTCGGCGCGTACTCAACCAGGAAGACCGCTCCGCCCAGGCTGATGGGCACCGAGATGATCAGGGTGATCAGCAGCAGATAGAACGAGTCGAACAGCTGGTAGAGCACGCCGCCCTGGGTTCCGTTGGCGCGCGCGGGCTGCGTAAGAAAGCCCGGCTGGAACAACGTCGAGATGCCCTCGAACAGGATATAGGCCACCATGGAGACGACGATGAGCATGACGATGGCGGCGATCGCCGTCAGCACGCCCGTGGCGATGCGGTCCTGCTTTTGGACGCGCCCGAGTCTCGCCTCGTCGATATGGATGCGCGTGCTAGCCACGAGCCTTCGCCCCCTTGCGGCCAATGAGATGGATGATCAGGATGAAGATGAGGCTCATGCCCATCAGCAGCAGACCGAGCGCCCACAAAACATCGTCCTGGGCCGAGCCCTCGGCATAGACCGCCATGGACGTGGTGAGCGTGGTGGTGATGGTCGAGGCCGGCGACAGCAGCGACGTCGGCATGGCCTCGATGCCGCCGATAACCATGCGCACGGCGAGCGTTTCGCCAAAGGCGCGGGTCATGCCAAGGATGACCGCAGTCATGAGCGATGGCATGGCGGACTTGAGCACCACGTGCCAGATGGTCTGCCAGCGGGTGTAGCCCAGCGCGAGCGAGCCCTGACGGTAGCTGTCGGGCACGGCGCGCAGGCCATCGACCGAAAGCGTGGTCATGGTCGGCAGGATCATGACGGCCAGCACGATGGCGCCGGGCAAGATGCCCAGACCCGTGCTCACGTGGAAAACGCTCTTCATAAGGCCGACGACCACGTGAAAACCGATCAGGCCAAAGACGACCGAGGGAATGCCGGTCAAAAGCTCAATAAGCGGCTGAAAGACCTTGGAACCAAACTTAGGGCTAATCTCGACCGCAAAGATGGCAGAGCCGATGGCGATGGGCAGCGCGATGAGCGTGGAGAGCACCATGACCGCAAACGAGGTGACAATCAGGGACAGGGCGCCGGTGTAGGGCAGGCCGTTTTCGGCCGTGTTGGCCAGGTCCCACTTGGTGCCGGTGAAGAACTCGACGACCGAAACGCCATCCTTGAGAAAAGCCGAGAGGCCCTTTTGGGCGACCATAAAGATGAGCGCGGCAACGACAAGCGTCACGAGCGCTACGCACGCGCCCGTGACGCCCAGGCCCACGTTCTCAAGGTCGCGCTTTGGCAGCTGTTTTGCCATTGCAAACCTTTCCGGGGCGATTACTTATTTAGCGGAGACCTTGCCGCTGGCGTCCTTGACGACCTTCATGGCAGAGACGGGGATAAAGCCCTGTTCCTCGACGAGCTTGCCCTGGACGTCGTCGGAAAGCATGAACTCCAGGAAGGCCTTGGTGGCCTCGTCGGCGTCCTTTGCGCAGTACATGTGCTCGGTAGCCCAGATCTTAAAGGAGTCGTCGGTGACGTTTGCGCTCTTGGGCTCCACGCCCTCGACCTTAATGGCATTGAACTTGGAGTCATCGAAGTGCGAGAAGTCCAGGTAGGAGATGGCGTTGTCAGTGCTGCCCATCTGAGTCTGGACGTCACCGGACTTGTCGAGCTCGGCGTCGCCCTTAAAGTCGACGGTCTCGTCGCCAAAGACGGCGGCCTCGAAGGTGGCGCGGGTACCGGAGCCGGCCTTGCGATTGAGAACGACGATGGTGGCGTCGTCGCCGCCGACCTCCTTCCAGTTGGTGATCTGGCCGGAGAAGATACCCTTGAGCTGCTCGAGAGACAGGTCGTCGACCTTGACGTTTTTGGATACGACGGGGCCCATGCCCACGACGGCGACCTCGTGGTCGACGAGGTTCTTGACCTGGTCGGCCTCGAGCTTGGTCTCGGCGAAGACGTCGGAGTTACCGATGGTGACGGTGCCGGCGGCAACAGCGGTCAGGCCCTTGCCCGAACCGTTGCCCGAACCGGAAACGGAGACGTCCGGGTTGGCATCCATGAACTTCTCGGCAGCGGCCTCGACGAGAGCCTGGAACGAGGAGGCGCCGTCGTAGGTCACCTCGCCGGAGACGGACTCGGCAGCGGCAGCGGCACTGCCCTTGTCGGCGGCGTCGGATGCGCCGGAGCCGCCGCAACCAACAAGGCCGAGGCCCACGAAGCTGGCAAGGCCACCAGCGAGGCCGAGGAACTGACGACGAGAATAAGCCTGATCGAGCATGATCTTCCTTTCGTACATGCGACTCGCGGGCACCCTGCCCGCTTTGCTGTTTGGAAAGATACGGCCCCGATCGGGCAGCGCCCGCGCCAACTGCAGTTTCTTACGGTCATTTGATAGACCCTTACCGCAGGCGCGGCTCGGCTTTACAAACGAATAACAAACCCGCCGCCAAGCATGGCCCGCCTTTTACACCAATAAAAACAAAGTTGCGGTGAAATAGTTCCTGCTTGGCCATCAAATGGCCCATTCTAGGAACTATTCCACCGCAACTTAGATTGGGAAACCGCGAAACCTTAAAGCTCTAATTCATTCAAACGGAGGATCGCAACAATGTAGATCTTGAGCGCCTGCTTGAGCTGTTCCTCGTTGGCGCACTCGTTGGGACCGTGCATCTGGCCGCCCCATGCGGGCAGCTCCAGACCGGTCTCCTCGGGGCCAAACGACACGGCGCGGGCAAAGTTGCGCGCGTACGTACCGCCGCCCATGGCAAAGGGCTCAGCATGCTTGCCCGTAAACTCGTTATAGGTATCAATAAGCGCCTTCACGGCCGGATCGTCGGCAGACACCGAGAACGGCACCTTCGCGCGACCCAGCTGGCACGTCACGCCAAAACGGCCCACGAGCGGGTCGAGCTGCTCGCGGATAGTATCGGCACTCGTGCTGTCGGGGAAGCGCACGTCGATGACCTGCTCAATATGGCCATCCGCCACGCGGATGACGCCAGCGTTGCAGGTAAGCGGGCCAAACGCCGGGCTCGTCGCGTCGATACCCAGGCCGCGGCCATAGGCGTCCGCATGCACAAAGGCCAGGAACTTGACGAACTCATGCTCGGCAGGCGTCAGCAGGCGCTCGTCGCGTGCACCAAACGCGTCCTCGGCCTCGCGCAGATACGACACGATCAGGCCGACGGCATTGATCGTTCCCTCGGGCATCGAAGCATGGCCACCGATACCGTGGGCGAAAATCTGCGCATGGCCATTATCAAGCGCCGTGATCTCCAGACGATCGGCGTTCTCGACCGGCGCCGGCAGCTCATCGGCGGCAATCGCGAGCTCGCAGATGGACTGCGACGGAATGGCATTGCTCGCCTCGGAGCCGCTCCACGACACGATGCGCCCGCCGTCGATCTTGGGGCTCACGAACGTCGCCCCAAACTGGCCCTTCTCGGCATTGCAGACCGGGAACTCGGCATCGGGCGTAAACAAAAAGTCGGGGTCTGCGTGATTCTCCAGATAATGGTGAACGTCGGACATGCCCACTTCCTCATCGCAGCCCAGCAGCGCGCGGAAGGTATAGCGCGGCACAATGCCGTGCTTGAGCAGGTAGGCACCGGCGTAGAGCGACAACACCGCCGGACCCTTGTCGTCAATCACGCCACGGCCGAGCAGCCAGCCCTCGCGACGCTCCATCGCAAACGGGTCGGTGTTCCAGCCGGGGCCGGCGGGCACCACGTCCACGTGGCAGATGGTCGCGAGCTGCTTGTCGCCGCGGCCAGGGATATCGGCAATGCCCACATAGCCCTCGTCGTCGCTCGTCTGGTAGCCGAGCTTCTGCGCAATGCCGAGCGCGCAATCGAGCGCATCACGGACCGGGCGGCCAAACGGCGCACCGGGCTCTGCGTCGGCAGCAACGGCTACGGACGGATAACTCACCAGCTGCTCGATATCGGCGACGACATCTTCCCAGACCTCGTCGACATACTCAGCGACGCTCTGCTCCACCTGATTCATGGACGACCTCCTTACCAATGAGGGGCGAGCGTGCCCGCCCCTCACATCACATACTTATATAGCGAAAAGTTTAGCAAGCTCGGCCGCCGAGTGCACCACCGCATCGGCACCCGCGGCCTCGTGCTCCCCCGGCGCCGCCGCGCCCGAATAGATGCCGATACACGGCACACCCATCGCGTGCGCGCCCTCCACATCGTTAAAGCGGTCGCCGATCATCACGGCCTCGTCGGCCGTCGCACCGAGCGCCGCCAGCGCATCGCGAACCGAATCTGCCTTGGTCTCGCGCCCCTGCGGCGGATTCATGCCAACCACGGCTTCGAACTGGCAAAGCCCCAGCTCATGCACCATATCGATGCACTTCGCCTCCATGCGCGACGTCGCCACGGCCATACGCTTGCCCTGGGCGGTCAACCCATCCAGCAGCTCGGGAATCCCATCGAACACGGGGTACTCCTCCGGCCCCAGCTCATCAAAAAAGGCACGGTACTCGTCGGCCACCACAAGCGACTCCTCGCGGGAAAAGCCGTAAAAGTCGTGGAAGCTCTTCCACAGGGGCGGCCCGATCATGCGGCGCAGGTCACCCATCTGCGCCTCAGAAAACCCGCGCGCAGCCAGCGTCTTGCGCGTCGAGGTCATCACCGCCCGGCCCGTATCTGCCACCGTGCCGTCAAAATCGAACAGCACAATCGGCCGTCTGCATATCTCCAGCGCCTCCATCGGCATCCCTCTTCCCCAGTTGGTGATTTCCACACTTACACTTCAAACTGTTGACTATTCAACAAATAAAGCTGGCAATGTGGAACGACTCCACTATACTTGTCGCACTTTGCTCTCAGAAGGCGGCGCGCAAGCGCCCCAACGAAAGGTGCAATTATGTCTTTTGCCATCATAACCGACTCCACGTCGGACATCTCCCCCGCCCGCGCCCAAGAGCTCGGCATTTACGTGATTCCGCTGCATGTAATTATCGAAGGTGAGGACCTGCTCGACCAGGTGCAGATCACCGCCGAGGAGTACGTCGCCCGCATGGCAGGCTCCGAGCAGCTACCGCACACCTCGCAGCCGAGCGCCGGTGAGTTCAAGGCGCTCTTTGATCGCGTGCTCGCCGACGGCCACGACAGCGCCATCTTTATCTCGCTGTGCAGCGAGTGGTCCGCCTGCTATGCCAACGCCAGCCTGACGGCCGAAACGCACGAGCTCGACGTGCGCTGCATCGACTCGCGCACCGGCTCGGGCGCCGAGGGCCTGCTGGTGGAGTACGCGCTGGCCATGCGCGAGGACGGCCGCAGCCTGGACGAGACCGAGGCGCAGATCCGCGCGACGCTGCCCGACGCCCACCTGCTGCTGATTCCCCGCACGCTCGAAAACCTCGTTAAGAACGGCCGCGCACCTAAACTCGCCGGCCAGCTCACGCAAATGCTCAACATTCGCCTAGCCGTTTCGCCGGAGTGGAAATCGGGCGAGATCAAGGCCATCAAGAAGGGCCGCGGCGCCAAGCGCATCGTCGCCAACACCATGGCCGACTGCCTCGCGTTTTTGGCTGAACACCCGGGTTCGAGCGTGCGCGTACTCACGACCGGCGCCGCCGAGGAGCACGAGCTCGTCAACCAGGCGCTCGCAGGCCAGAACTACGTAGACGCCGGCACCGGCCCCATCGGCTGCACCATCGCGACCCACGTAGGCGTCGACGCCATCGCCATCAGCTACTGCCCGCGCTACCAGCCAACTCGCTAGGGACGCCCACATCAGTTGCGGTGGAATAGGGACTGTTTTTGGCTTATCAGCCGCAAATCAATCCCTATTCCACCACAACTTGGAAATCGGCGATCAGCCCAGCGGACCCTGAAACAGCTCCTGATGAGTGCCCATTCTCACCAGCCTAATCATTGGGTTAGTCTTATGGGGAAGATAAAGAACGACCACATCGACCAAGCCATCGGATAGGTGGAAATCGATGTGGCCGTTGTAGTTTCCGCCCGGGTTTGAGAGCTCGTGGGCGCCATACTCCGCCGGAAGTGACCCATGAGCCACAAGCTCTGCAACCGCCGCTTTAAACTCACTTTTTAGCTGCGGATGCATGCGCATCGTTCGTTTGTAGTCCACCTTAAATTGAGCCTCGACTTTAATCTCGAACATCGCTATTCCTCATCGAGGAATGACATAAGCTCATCAGCGTTATTGAATGACGGGCTATCGTCCGGCAAAATCCCCAACTCATGAGCCTCGGCGATCACCATGGCACGCCTCGTCGCCTCGTTGGGCACCTCCGCCCTTCCTACAATCTCAAAAGGAATCTTTCGCTGATTTACCAGCTGCCGAACGGCAAGATTGAGATAGGAATTGAGGCTGAGGCCGACCGAATCCAAGAACTCAGTCGCCTGCTCCTTGAGCCCCTCTTCGATTCGAACCGTCGTAGGCTTAACTGTTGCTGTAGACATTTGCGACCTCCTCGCCCTCGTCTTTTACACCAGTATACCCAATATAAATGGCAATCTGATGTTAAATAACATCAGATTGCCATGCGTATTCATGTCGCGTGGGCACGATTGATCTACATCAGCCCGCTCAGGGCGATGTCGACGGCTTCGTTGAGGTCGTCGGTGATGTGCACGAGCTCGGGATCGAGCGGGCTGATCATACCGGCGTCCAGCACCGGACCGTTAAGCCAGTCGAATAGGCCCTGCCAGTACTCGCTGCCTACCAGCACAAGCGGCATGCGCTTGACCTTGTGCGTTTGCACCAGCGTGAGCACCTCGAACATCTCGTCGAGCGTGCCAAACCCGCCGGGAAACACAATAGCGCCCGAGCTGTATTTGACGAACATGGTCTTGCGCACAAAGAAGTAGCGGAAGTCCATACCGAGGTTCACGTATTTGTTGAGCCCCTGCTCGTGCGGCAGTTCAATGCCCAAACCAACTGACTTGCCGTTGACGCTCGCCGCTCCCCTGTTGGCCGCCTCCATGATGCCGGGGCCGCCACCGGTGATAACCGCCACGCCGCGCTGGGCAATCTTACGGCCGACCGTGCGCGCCGCCTTGTAGAGCGGATCGGTCTTGGGCGTGCGGGCGCTACCGAAGATGGTCACCGCAGGTCCGAGCTCGGCAAGCGCGCCAAAGCCGTCGACAAACTCGGCCTGGATGCGCAGTACGCGCCACGGATCGGCATGCAGCCAGTCGGTCGACTCCTCAGGCGCCAGCAGGTTGGCGTACGTATTGTCCTTAGGAATCATGGGGCCGCGCATGACCACGGGGCCGCGGCGGTACGTCTCGTCGTAGGCCGGCTCGCCCTCGACGTTCTCATTCTTAATCATGGGTACTCCTATCGAGAAAAAGAAAACGGGCGGGGTCGACGCCATGCGTCAAACACCCGCCCGAACATCAACTATTCGGTATGGTACCCACGATGCATCATGCGCTTGCAAGGCAGCGGTCAGCGGTCGTAGCTCTTAGTAATCCACCGCCGCAGGGCTGTTCATCCAGTCGCTCACAAACGTGCCGTAGCGGCCCTCGATAATGGCCTGGCGGGCACGCTGCATAAGGTTGAGCAGGTAGTAGATGTTGTGCATCGACAGCAGAATGCCGCCGAGCATCTCCTTCTGCGTGACCATGTGGCGAATGAGCGCGCGGCTGTAGCCGCCCGTGCACACCGGGCAGGTGCAGGTGGGGTCGATGGGACCATCGTCGTGCGCAAAGCGCGCGTTGCGGAAGTTAAGGCGACCTTCACTGGAGAACGCCGTACCCATGCGGCCAGTGCGCGTCGGCAGTACACAGTCGAACATGTCGATGCCCACACCCACACCGCGCACGAGGGTGGTGGGGTTGCCGACGCCCATCAGGTAGCGCGGCTTGTGCTTGGGCATGTACTCGCTTACGAGCGGTGCCAGAGTCTCGAACATAGTCTCGTGGTCCTCGCCCACCGAGTAGCCGCCAATGCCGTAACCGGGAAAGTCGCCGCACTCCTCCAGATGGCGCAGCGAGCGCAAGCGCAGATCTAGGTGCATGCCGCCCTGAACAATGCCAAAGAGTGCCTGGTCATCGCGGGTGTGCGCCTTGTAGCAGCGCTCGGCCCACATGCTCGACAGCTCCACGGCGCGCTCAACGTAAGCGCGCGTGGCGGGATAGCCTGGGCACTGGTCCAGCTGCATGCAGATGTCGGAGCCGAGCTTCATGGCGATTTCCATGTTGTCCTCGGGTGTCCAGAACACGTGGCGGCCGTCGTAGTCGTTGACGATAAAGCGCACGCCCTCGTCGGTGAGCTTGACGGCGTCGTTGTGGCTGAAGACCTGGAAACCGCCCGAGTCGGTGAGGATGGGGCCGTGCCAGTTCATGAACTTGTGCAGGCCGCCCAGCTCGGCGATGGTGTCCTCACCGGGACGCATAGACAGGTGATAGGTATTGGCAAGCACGAACTGGGCGCCGAGCTGTTTGACGGTCTCGGTAGGAATGCCCTTGACGTTTGCCTTGGTGCCCACGGGCATGAAGATCGGCGTCTCGATGTCACCGTGCGGGGTGTGCAGCACGCCGGCACGCGCATGCGTCGTCGGATCCTCGGCGATCAGGTCGAATTTAAAAAGGCTCTGGTCCATAAACTGGAACTCCTTGGTTGCGGTTCATACGCAAACCATTATACGGGCAACCCGTAAGAAGCACCGACTCGACAGAAACTAGTGCAAAGGAAACCTGCCCCCTGCACCAATGCACCAGGATAAAAATGATCCGTTTTCCTCCGTCCCCAACGGATCATTTCCGACAGACACTATGACCCAATCCGAGGGCACTAAAAAGACAGGAGCCCCCGCTCGTGACCGCGGGTCGGGGCTGCGACAATGATGTTGAAGTGCCATAGGCGCAGCCGCGCCGCAACGAGGTTGGGAGGCTCCCATGCCAAAGTATTCTACCGCGTTCGGGATGGACGTCCACCTGAGGTCGACCACCGTCTGCGCCCTCGACGCGGACACCGGCGAGGCCGTGACGAGGAGGTTCCCCGGCAACCCCTGGGGCGAGATCGCCGGGTGGATGGATGGGTTCCCCGGGCCGTCGCTCGCGGCCTACGAGAGCGGCTACCTCGGCTTCGCCCCGCAAAGGGAGCTCGCCGGGCTCGGCGTCGAGTGCGTCGTCGCCGCGGTCTCGAAGATCCCCAGGTCGGCCGCCGACTCGGCCTCCAAGAACGACAGGAACGACGCCGCCAGGATGGCCAAGGCGATACTCGCCCACGACATCTCCC
>NZ_KN214135.1:73209-77376 GCF_000763055.1 Collinsella sp. 4_8_47FAA
TCATGCCGAGGGACACGGGCGTGCCCCTCGAGATAAGGATGCACGGGAGGAAGGGGTCCGAGCGGCTCCTGCGGCGGCGCGAGGAGATGCTCGCCCGCGGCATGCCCGCGGCGAAGGCCAACGCGGCCACCGCGGCCGAGCTCGTGAGGTGGCTCTGGGCCCTCGGCATGATGTGCCGGGAGGGCGCGGAATAGACATAGCCCCCGTCCCGGCGAGCCGGGCGGCCTTCGGGGACACCCCCTATTTCGCTGTGCGCGCGGAGCCCTCCGCATGCGCCTCGACAGACTTGGGGAACCCCGCCGAAGGAATGGAGTGCGGGCCGGCAGAACGGTATCCGCGGATATGAGACTGAGCCGAAGGCGTCGACGACATGCCGGGGGCGGACCGGGACGGGTTAACGGCAGGCCCCGCCGACCGATTGCAAGCGGTCGGCGGGGCCATTGTGGCTCTTGACAGCGGATTGGGTCATATGAGCGAAAACCCGCCAGATCGAGCAAGGTGCCTTCAAGCAAAATGGCGCCGCAGGTTGAGCATAAGTCAGCGAGCGGGCCGCATTTGAGACAAGGTGACGTGAAACGAAAGGGCGCTGACCTTCCGGTCGCGCCCTTGAAGTTGAACGTCAGATTGTCCAAATGCGGCCCGCGCAGCGTCGGCTGGTCCGCCGTTCGTTAGAACGGCGGAACCTGAGACGTAACCCCTAAGGCCGCTGGCCCATGCCACCCTCGAGGGTGACGGTCTCGCCGTTCATATACTTAAAGTCGGGGCCGCAGAGCTGAACGACCACGCGGCCGATCTCCTTCTCGACGTCGCCGTAGTGGCCTGCCGGCGGCATGTGGACGTTGGCCTTAAACGCCTCGGGATAGGCATCCTGGAAGTTCTCGAGCGCAGCAGTCCAGGCAAGCGGGCACACGATGTTGACGTTGATGCCGTCGGGGCCCCACTCGTTGGCGGCGACGCGAGTCAGACCGCGGATGCCCTCCTTGGCGGCTGCATAGCTGCACTGGCCGTAGTTGCCAAACAGACCGGCGCCCGAAGCAAAGTTGACCACGGAACCCTTGGTCTCCTTCAGGTGCGGATAGGCCTTCTGCATATACAGATAGGTGGCATACAGGCCAGAGTAGATGGCCAGGTTAAACTGGTCCATAGTGTGGTCGGCGATAGTCACACCCGAGGCGCTGGCCTGGGCGTTGTTGACGACGGCGTCGATGCGGCCGAACTCCTCAATCGCCTTGTCGATAACGTTCTGGACGACGGCCTCGTTGTCCTGACCAGCCGAGACATCGGCCTGAACAGGCAGAACCTTGACGCCGTACTCGGCCTCGAGGGATTCCTTGGCAGCCTCGAGCTTGGCGACGTTGCGGCCGGTGATGACGAGGTTTGCGCCCTCCTTGGCAAAAGCGATATCGATGCCGTAGCCGATGGAGCCAGCGGAGCCGTCCTTAAGCGTGGCCTTGCCGCCGCCGGTGACGATCACGGTCTTACCAGTGAAAAGTCCCATACAAAGTCCTTTCAAATCGCGACGGGCGAACCCGCCGACTGCGCGCATCCAAATAAACGCGCCAAAAGCTGAAATGCAACTTTAGCGTGTTCAAGCGAAAATAAAAGACCACGGTAGGCGAACGGCACCACGTCGTTCGGCGAAGGGATTGTCAAGTACAAGCTGGATATAGCGACCGAGTTATTGTTATCAGATCGAGCCATCGAACACGTTTTGAAACTTTGCTGCGGCGCGCGGGATGTCGGCGCGAGACTTTATCATAGGGTGACAAACAACGATGAGGAGCACATGCCTATGACAGACGAGCTGGACCCCCAGACTCAACAGCATATTGATGATCCCGCAGACGTCGCCACAGATACTGACGCTGTGACCTGCGATGGTACCGACGTCGACGGCCCCATCTCGGACGAAAGCGCTACGGCGGAAACCCCCGAAACAGAAAACGCCGATGAGCAAAACGACGATGCGCCCGCACAGGACGACGCCCCTGTACAGGACGACGCCCCGCAAGCAGCGGGCCCCATCGAGGTGTCTTCGGAAGAAGAGCTCGATGCCGTCATGGACTCCATGATGGATGCTGTCAAAGCGATGAAAGACGCTGTCGCCGATGCCGATATCGATGCCGAGGAAGAGGAGGCCGCCGAGGCGGCCTCGACCTTTGTGCCCGGCGAGACTCCGGTTGCCGACCAGGGCAGCACCATGCCCTCGTTTCTGCAGCTCGAGCACCCCACGATTGGCGCCGATGCGGTCGATCCGCACGCAGCAGGCTTTTCTGTGGTCGAGGGCGGTACCGGCAATATCGCCGCGCCGCAGGCTGCCGATGCGGACGCTGCCGACACCGCTCGCCCGACCGCCCCGCACTCCCCCGCCGCGAGCCGCGATCTGGGGACCGCTGTCTCGAACACTGCGAACGCCGTGGGCACCTTTATCGCCCAGGGTGCCTCGGCCATGCGCGAGATGAACGCCGCGAAAAAGGCACTTGCCGATGCCCGCGCCCACCTGGCCGAACTTGAGCAGCGCATTGCCGATCAGGCCGAGGAACTCGAGACGCGCCAGGATATCGCAGGCCGCTACGAGCAGATCGTCGCCGACCAGCGTCAGGCGATCGCCACAGCGCAAAAGACCGCTGCGGCAGCCGAAATCGATCGCGATGTCCATGCTTCCAAAGTAGCAGAGCTCAAGGGTCAGCTCGAACAAATGAAGACAGAGGATGACGCGACCGAGCTCCGCCTGAAGGCCGCGCTCGATGCCGTGGAGGCCCGCGAGGCGAGCTCGCGCGAGACCGGCAACCGCCTCGTTCGCCGTCTTGAGGATTCCAAGCGCATCCGCGACAAGGTGCAGGCCGAGCGAGACGCCGGCATTGCCGCCGCACAACAAACCGTCGACGCCACGCGCGCCCAGCTCGAGACACTGCGTCATGAGTATGCCGAGCTGCAACGCAATCCCTCGGCAAATCCCGCCAACTATACGGTGCGCACCAGCGAGCTCTCGATGCAGATCTCCGACACGGCAGATGCCCTGCGTAAAGCCGAAGAAGATGTCCCGCGTATCACCGCCGACCTTGAACACTCGCTTGCCGCAGCCGAGCAGGCCGTCGAACAGGCGCAGGCCCCCATTGCCGAAGCCAAACGCGCGCACCAAGCCGTGACGGCAGAGGCCGATGCCGCGCGCGACGAGCTGCAGACCGCAAAAACCGCCGCTGCAACGCGCCAGCGCGAACTGCGCGAGAAGATCGCCGCCGAGGACAAGGCACGCCGCGACCAAGAGCAGAGCATCGCCAACGCCCAAGCAGATGCCGCACATGCACAGTCGATCATCGAGCAGGCGACCGAGGTACACGACCACCCAGAGATCACTGAGTCGCTTGCAGGATCCTTGGCCCGAGACGAAGCCGAACACGCCGAGACCGAACGAGAAGTCGCCCAGCTCGAGGCCACCGAGGACGCGGTGCGCGAGCGCACCCGCGACTCACGCATCAAATTCACCGGCGCCATCGTCTGCATCATCGCCGCAATCCTGGTGATCATCCTAGTCTGGCTGTTCGCGAGCAAGTAAACCAGCCGCCAAAAAACGCTCACCGCAACTTATTTAGATCGACGCAAGGCAACCTACCCCTGTTGCACCAAACTCTTGACATAAGGAGTGTCCCCAGGTGCCGGCACAGACGATATGAGCAGGACATAAAAACATTGAGAGCCCCTGCTGCATGAAAGACCGCGGATTAGGCCGACAATGGTGAGTGTCTAATCCAACCGTGGCGGCCACGCCGCATTCATGGAAGGGGCTCCCATGCTCGATACTACCACCTTCATCGGCCTCGACGTCCACGCCCGCTCGATAAAGGCCGTCTCCCTCGACGTCATGACCGGGGAGGTACGTGCCGCGACCTTCGGCTACGACGCCGGCGCCGTCGCGGAGTGGGTCCGTTCCGTGGACCCCAGGGCCAGGTGCGTGTACGAGTCCGGGGTCACGGGCTTCGACCTGCAGAAGAGGCTTTCCGGCCTGGGGGTCGACTGCGTGGTCGGCGCCGTCTCGAAGATGATCAAGCCCAGCGCGGACAGGCGCAGGAAGAACGACCGCAACGACGCCGAGTTCCTCGCCCGCATGCTGTCGGTCGGCAACGTGGTCGAGGTGTGGGTCCCCGACGACGAGTGCGAGGCCGCCCG
>NZ_KN214135.1:77563-105719 GCF_000763055.1 Collinsella sp. 4_8_47FAA
CGGGAGGCGCTGCTCGCGCGCGGGGTCCACGGCAACAAGGCGAACGTGGCCACGGCGCGCGAGCTCGCCTGCTGGGTATGGGCGGTCGGCCTCATGGCCGAGGAGGCGTAGGGGGGCGGTCCCCCGCACATAAGCCAGTCACCCCGGAAGCGGTTCGATCCGAAGCCGTTGAGGCGAACCTCAGGTCCCTTTTCTGCGAGCGCCCAGGGCGCCACACGCGTGCACAGACTGTCGGTTCGACGTAGAAGCCTCAGCCGTAGCAACGGATTGCCCAGCGAGAGATCGCCGCGGGCGGATATTAAACTGCAAAGACGAGCGTCGGTAAGACACGCCGAGGTCGCCGCGGACGGGCTGATATAGGGAGAGGGCCTGACCCCATATCGTTGGGGCCAGGCCCGATTTTGCCTCTTGACAATGTCCTGCTCATATTAAAAGGAACGTCCCCAAGTGCCAACAACGGCGACGCCGAGGTTTGGCGAAGTCAGCGAAAACCCGCCAGAGCGAGCAAGGTGCCTTGAAACAAGGCGGCATTGACCTTCTGGTCATGCCGCCGAAGTTGAAAGGCAGATTGCCGCTCTGGCGGGTTTGCAGCGTCGACCGGTTACGGCGTTTGTAAAACGCCGTAACCTACAGAATGAGCATGGCGTCGCCAAAGCTGAAGAAGCGGTAGCGCTCCTCGATGGCAGCGGCGTAGGCATCCATGATCTGGTCGCGGGTGGCAAGCGCGCTCACGAGCATCATGAGCGTGGAGCGCGGCACATGGAAGTTCGTGATCAGCGCATCGACCACGTGATAGGTCGAGCCGGGCATGAGGTAAAGCTGCGTCGTGGCGTTCTCGCGCACCACGATGTCACCGCGGCCAAGCGTATCGGCCCCGTCCTCGCGGCCTTCAAAATAGCGCGCCGTCACGGCCGGATCGGACACCGGCGCGTCCGTGTCAAACGCGCTCTCGAGCGAGCGCACCGCGGTAGTGCCGACGGCGATCACACGATGACCCTCGGCCTTCGCCTTATGCACGGCGTCGACAACCTCCTGCGACACATGATAGCGCTCCGTGTGCATCACGTGCTGCGTGGGGTCGTCCTCCTCCACCAGACGGAAGGTATCGATACCCACCTCGAGCTCGACGGCGGCAAACTTGGCGCCCTTGGCCTCAATTGCAGCCATGAGCTCGGGCGTGAAGTGCAGGCCAGCCGTGGGAGCAGCGGCCGAGTGCTCCTCCTTCATGGCGTAGACGGTCTGGTACTTCTCGGGATCGCCCTCGTAATCGGTAATGTAGGGCGGCAGCGGCACGTGACCGGCAGCGTGGATGGCCTCGTCGAGCGTGCGCGGGTCGCCGGCGGCATTGCAACCGGCCGGCTCAAAACGCACCAGACGGCCGCCGCGGCTATCGGTGACAAAGTCGACAACCTCGGCCGTCAGCACCACGGGAGCCCCCTCGGGCGCATGGGCGCCACCGGCGCGATACTCAATATGAGCACCGGGCTTCAGGCGCTTGCCCGGCTTGACCAAGCACTCCCAAACATGGCCCAACGGATCCACGTCCTCGCGGCGCTTGAGCAGCAGAGTCTCGACCACGCCGCCCGAGCCGGCTTTGCGACCGATCAGGCGAGCCGGCATCACGCGCGTCTGATTGATGACGAGCACGTCGCCCGGCTCGATATAGTCGATGATGTCGCGGAAGATGCGGTGCTCAACGGTACCGCCGTGCTCCAGCGGCGTTCCCGCCTGGGAGCCCTTGCGATCCACCACCAGCAGGCGGCAGGAGTCGCGCGGCTCGGCAGGAGCCTGGGCAATGAGCTCTTCGGGCAGGTTATAGTCAAAATCATCGGTACGCATCTTTGCCTCTTTCACAAAGCGCGTCAGTCGAAAAAATCGACTGACGCGCGCATCATTCTCCCCTGTATCCTATCAGCTTGTTGAGAGAAATATAGTATGGAAACAGATTTGCGACTGTTTTCTCAACGCCCCGCTACTTAAGCGTTGCGTACATCACCGCCTTAATCGTATGCATGCGATTCTCCGCTTCTTGGAAAACACGAGACTTATCGGACTCAAAAACCTCGTCCGTGACTTCCATTTCGGTAACTCCAAACTTCTCAGCAATTTCGGCACCAACAGTAGTATTAGTATCGTGGAAGCTCGGAAGGCAGTGGAGGAAAATCGCCTCGGGCTTTGCCATAGACATCACCTCAGCGGTCACACGATACGGCGACATGAGCTTAATGCGGCTTTCCCACAGCTCTGCGGGCTGACCCATGCCAACCCAAACATCCGTGTAAATTACATCGGCATCACGAGCGCCTTCCTCAATATCCTCTGTAATGGTAACCGTCGATCCATGCTCGGCCGCAATACGACTACATTCTGCAAGGAGTTCAGGATTATAGGATGTAGCCCCCTCCGAATTTCCCCCGATTGGGCCGCAAGAACAGTAGTTAATGCCGAGCTTAGCGCAAATGACCATGAGCGAATCAGCGACGTTTCCGGCCGCCTTACCAAAAAATGTAAGTTTCCTGCCCTTAATCTCTCCAAACTCTTCACGCATGGTCAGAATATCGGCAAGCACTTGAGTCGGGTGAAATTCAGTAGTCAGCCCATTCCAAACGGGAACCCCAGCTTTTGCAGCAAGCTCCTCAACCTTCGCCTGTTCAAAGCCGCGGTATTCAATTCCGTCATACATGCGGCCAAGGACGCGAGCCGTGTCCTCAATCGACTCCTTTTTGCCCATCTGAGACGAGCCCGGATCCAAATAAGTTACACCCATGCCAAGGTCAAGTGCACCAACTTCGAAGGCGCAGCGAGTACGCGTGGAAGTCTTCTCAAATAGCAAAACAATATTCTTGCCTTCAAGGTATTTATGCGGAACACCGGCACGCTTCATGCTTTTGAAGTTAGCAGAAAGCTCAAGCAGATACTCAATCTCTTCCGTCGTGTAATCAAGCAGCTTCAGAAAACTGCGCCCAGCGATATTAACACCCATATTCGCCATCTCCCATCACAGTGGATTTGCAACTAAATATCTTCGCGCCAGAAGGGCATGCTCATGCAGCGCGGGCCACCACGACCGCGGGACAGTTCCTCGGAGGGAACGACCAAAAGTTCCAAACCGTTCTTGTAGAGCTCATCATTTGTGACAACATTGCGCTCGTAAACACAGACTTTACCAGGAGCAACGGCAAGAGTGTTCGACCCGTCGTTCCACTGCTCGCGAGATGCCTCAACCATATCGCCGGCACCGCACTCAATAAGCTGCACCTTCTCCACGCCAGTAGCCATTTCAAGAATATGTTCAAGCGTGTCATCAATCTCTTGAACAGCGACCATTCCCTCAGAGTCACCACGAGTCAGACGATAAACACGAAGGGTCTCAAAAATACCGGGATAAACTGTGAACTTATCGAAATCCACCATGGTGCAAACGGTGTCAAGATGCATGTAAGCATAGCCGTTGGGGATTTTAATAGCGTAAACGGTATCGATCTCAGAATTCCCAGATCCCCAGAACAAATTCTTTGCAAGCTCCTCAATCGCAGCCGCCTCAGTTCGCTGGCTAATTCCAATAGCCAAGGTATGAGCGTTAATGTTAAGCACATCACCGCCCTCGATATGCCAGGGATTCTTATGGTCGTACCAAATCGGAGTCCCTGCATAATCGGGATGGTATTTGAAAATCGCTTCGTAGAAGGGCACTTCACGATCTCGCTGTTTCCAATACATATGGTGAAGCAGAACGCCTTTGCCCACGGAAGCAAGAGGATCGCGAGAGAAATATGAACTCGGAAGAGGCTTCAACACCAAATCATCGGGCTTCGCATCCTCATTATCCATCATACTAAGCGTAGTCGAAACGCGAGGCAGCTCAAGGTCACGATAACGATACCCCCCCATAGCCTCAAGTACAAACTGATACGAATCTGAAATAGCGTCGAGCTTTTCACGAACAGCCTGCTCAAGCATAGGATTGACAATCCCGCTCTCAGCCATAAATGTATCGGTAAACTCAGCGCGAGCCGAGGGGCATGCATCCAGCGCTTCAGCAACGAGTTTCTCCATATAGAGAACCTCAACACCTTCGCTCCTCAGAAGATCCGCAAAGGCATCATGCTCCTTTTGAGCCACATCAAGATAGAAGCAGTCGTGAATCCAGACATCCTCGAACTCTTCTGCCTTTACGTTCACAAGGTCACGACCAGGGCGGTGAAGCACAACTTTCTTGAGCTTACCAATCTCGCTGTGTACATTCAGTCCTTTAGACATTCCTGTTACTCCATTTCAGACATGAAACCTACAGGGCAATAAGTCCCGAGATTGCTACGAATACGATATTGATGAGCGACACGACCAAGAAGAATTTCCAAACGGTCTTCCACCACTGGCCAAGCTTGATCTTGCACACGCCCAAACCCGCTACAAGAATGGCGCTAGTAGGACAGATCAAAGACATCGTCGCGCTACCCATGGAGAGAGCCCACACGGCGGCCTCGGGATTAAGGCCCATGAGTTCGGTCAAAGGTCCAAAAATGGGAGCGGTCAGTGCTGCAAGGCCAGATGAGCTGGGAACCAGAATCGCCAGGAGGTTCTCAACCGCATAAAGAAGCGTAGTAAAGAGAACCGCCGGGATGCCGCCCAGACCAGTGGCGAGCGCATTGAGGATGGTATCGATGATCATGCCGTCAGAGGCAATGACAAGGATGCCACGCGCAAGTCCAACGACAATTGCCGAGAAAGCAAAGTCAGCGATACCCGCAACAAATTCCTGAGCGATGACGTCCTGACTAAAGCCCGCAATAACACCAGCCAACAGGCCCATGGCCAAAAAGACCGCAGAAATCTCGTTCATATACCAGCCCTGGGTCACAAGTCCCCAGATGATAAGGCACATACCAGCGATAAATACCGCAAGCACGCCTTTTTGACGACCCGTAAATTCCGCGTCAAGGGCAGATTCATCGGCAGCGAACTCGACTTTCTTGGCGATATCATCCTCAAATGTGATCGATGACTCAGGGTTCTTCTTTACCCTTCGTGCATAGAGGACAACCCAAGTAATTGCAACGGCAGTCAAAACAACCCAGGCAATCATACGCAGCCACAGCTGGGGGTTGCCCTGAATACCAAGAATACCTTGCGCAATGAGAACATTAAACGGATTAATCGTTGAGGCGATGTAACCCGTGCGCGCTCCAACGAACACGACCATGAACGCCGTCATCGAGTCGAAGCCCATGGCCATCATAATTGGCATGAAGATCGCAAAGAACGGGAGAGTTTCTTCCGCCATGCCAAAGCTCGTTCCGCCCAATGCAAAGAGAACCATCGCAATAGGAATAATTAGAATGTCTTTGTTCTTAAAGCGGCGAACGACACGACCCATTCCGCTCGTGATAGCGCCCGTTTTAGTAATAACCTGAAACGAACCGCCCACAATCAAGATGAATGCAACGACCTCAATTGCCTCTTGTATACCGCGCGTTGGAGCCTGAAGAACATCGAAGACGCCTTGTCTGAGATCTACTTCATCCCCGGTTTCCTCGTCAATATATGTCTTTTCACTCTGCTCATACGTACCTGCGACAGTGACTTCACGACCGTTCACCTCCTGACGCTGATAGGACCCAGAGGGAACAATCCACGTGAGAACAGCGAAGATGACCATAAGTGCAAAGATGATCGCATATACGTGCGGGACCTTGAACTGCTTGATGCCTTTCGAACTTTCCGCTGCCATATCTCCTCCTTCATTCCTTTTCCCATCTATCCAGCTGGCACCATAAATGTATGAGGTTGCTCAGCGGTGGTCGGCCAACCATCGCCATCGTGTCGCTTTTCACCTATGAACGGCAGCTAAAGTGACGTTATTAATCAATCTGATATTTAAAATTGATGTTATTTATCAATTACATACGTCTTTTAACTTTTCCGCAACACAACAAGGAACCTGCCTTAGCCTTATATAAAAACCAGCAGGACAGGAGACAGACATGCAAGGCGTACACATAACAAATGAAATCGGTCATTTAAAAGCCGTACTTGTCCATCGACCAGGAACTGAAACACAAAACTACCCTGATGCCGACTTCAGCCAAGTTTTCTCCCTGCGAAAATGGAGCGGTCGTTTTGACCTCGACAAAGCAATATATGAGCACGATTCCATGGTTCAATTGCTTGAGAAGCATGGCGTAGAAACCATTGAAATTAGGGACCTTCTCGAAGACTCACTTGAAACTGAGCCCCAATCACTTAAATGTTTTATTGATGACTACCTCCGTTGCAGTGGGGCAACAGGCAGAGAGTTCCTCGAGACAATAACCCAGCTGTTTGAGAACGCTAAGAACACCCAGGAATTGGTGAATATAGTACTTAACGGCATTCGCTTTGGAGACACTGAGCTATGTTCAAACCAGTCGGAAACACTACGGGCGCTCGTGCACGAGCAATTTGACCCCGCCTCGCTCTTGGTCAATCCCCTCAACACGCTTTTTTTCACTCGTGATCCTGCTGTGGTAGTCGGAGACGGCATCATCCTAAATCATATGTATTGGCCTGAGCGTGATCGTGAGGTCGCCTTATACCGGCAGATATTCACCCACCACAAGATCATGGGAGAAACCCCGGTATGTGATTTGAACAGGAGTAGTTACCATATCGAAGGCGGAGACATTCTTGTTATCAGTGCTAAGACATTATTAGTTGGAATCTCTGACCGAACTGAACCCGCCGCCGTCGAGTCACTTGCCAAAGAGCTCCTGACCTCAAATAAATTCCAGACCACCGAGCTAATTGCGATTCGAGTCCCCTCTGACGGGCTGCGTATCCACCTCGATACGTTCATAAGTAGAATTGATCACGACGCGTTCCTCATCGATCGTGAGATATGCAATGCCGTTGATGCATACAGCATTCAACTAAAACGATCCGGAAAGGGCCTTACGATCACTCCTATCGATCGCACGATTCCGGAAATACTCTCTGCAGCCTGTTGCGAACCAATAAAAGTAATTGACTGCGGAGGCGGGAATCAAACCGCCTACGAAAGAGAGCGCCGGAACAACGCAACGTCTATCCTTGCGCTCTCGCCAGGAAAACTATGCGTATATGAAGAAAACGTTTGGACCAACGAAGCGCTTGAGAAAGCAGGAATGGAATTATTCCCGTTATCCATTGACGAGCTCACCAAAGGCTATGGTGGCACAAACTGTCTATGCCTCCCTCTGTGGCGAGAGGATCTATAGCCATGGGCTTCGGGGCAAATATTCGTAAACTCCGCACCATGGAGCATCTTGGTCAGGCGCAACTTGCAGAGATGTTGGGGGTATCTAAAGAGACCGTTTGTCGTTGGGAAAAAAGTCGGTATGCCCCCCGTGAGCGCCATATTGAAAAGTTACAAGCGCTCTTCGGTTGCACCCGCGATGAACTTGTTGGCGAGGAAAACGGTTTGGCCGTAAAGCTCGCAAATAAAAGAATCGTCACCGACGAAGACCCTGCTATCCACGAAATGGAGGGCGCATTTCCCGTCATCGATATCGAATCGCAAAAGCGCCGCATCACGCACAGCCAACAAAATGCTTGCGCGCCTGTAGACGTAGCCAAGCGTCACCCACATAGCGTTTTCGTTAAAATCAAAGGTGACGAAATGTCCCGCATTTACCCTCCCGGCAGCTTACTACTTGTCGATACCACCGCAAAGCCTTGGAACGGCTGTGCTGTATTGGCGCTCGCAGACGGTAAAACACCGGTAATTAGGCGATTTGCAGAAGGAAACGACATGATTGTGCTGTCGTCCCATTCATATGCAACAGCAAGTCCGGATCTGATGTTTAACAAACGGAGGATTAGAATCATAGGAGTCGTCGTTTGGTATCAAGCGAGCCACGATCACACGCTTAATTAAATCGACTTTCCCAAAAACGACCGTACCGCACAGACAGCTCAAAGCCCCAGCCCAAATGAACTACTTTTTGGACGCTTTGCGCTCGTCGCGGATGCGGGCGCGGTCCATGGCCGCCTCGACGGCCGAGAAACGGCAGCCGCAGTAGTTCTGCCGATACATGCCCAGCTCGCGCGAACGACGCGTGGCCTCGGGGTAATACGGGCGAAAATCGCGAATCACCGGAGTGAGACCGCGGGCGGCAGCCAGACGCTCCAACACATCATTGCAGGTATCGAACAGCTGGTACGGCGAGACGGCGAGCGTCGTGCCCACAAACTCAAACCCGCGCTCCTGGGCCACACGGCACGCCTCGGCTAAGCGCAAGGCATAGCACACGCGACAGCGACGAGGCCGATCGGCGCCCAGCGGTGCCACGCCGGTCTCCCAGCGATCGCGGTCCTCCCCTGCCTCGATGAGCTCGATGTCGCCATCGGCACACCACCGGCGCAGCTCGTCCAAGCGGCGCTGCCATTCATCGCGCGGTTGAATATTGGGGTTGGTCCAGCAGATCGTGGGCTCAAACCCCTCCTTGCGCAGCAAGCGAACCGGCTCAAGCGAGCACGGCGCACAGCAGGCGTGCAGCAACAACGGCTTCATCGACATCTCCTCACCCAAAAAAGCGCACGCCGAAGGACGTGTCCTCGCAGGCAACAATGCGGCGGTCGCGCAAAATGGTCCGCACGTAATACCAGTCGCCCACACAGCCCGATAAATGCAAGCCGGCCGCCAGGTAGCACAGCAGCGGATAGCCCGAGAACGCAAACCCCAGGGCAAACGCCACCGTCAAGGCAACCGTCGGCGCTAGGCAAATCGCCATATACCGCCGGCGCGAATACACAATCCCCTCGGCGCAGGCATAAATCATGCACGTCTCACGGTTCGCTCCAAAAGTCACATGCGCACCCGCGGGCGCAAACAACTTAAAGAACGCTGCATGCACCAGCTCGTGCACGGCAAATGACGCCGCCGAAACCGCAGCCAAGCCGACTATCCAGCCCAAGACCGTGGTCCAGCCGCCCGCGTCAGCCACATCCAAGTCCGCAGGCCCGCCCAGCAGCATAAACACCGGCACCAGGCACACGGCAAACACGCCGACGACGACCATCCCCCACACAAAGCAGGCGTGCAGAAAATCCTCGTCCTCAAACGCATGTATGTTGGAAATCTCATTCATAGCATCTTAGGATAGCGCCCCTGCCACGTACCCGTCCGCATGTGCGATAATGTCGAACGATATGCACGAATTGACCACCGCGCCGCCGAGCCTTGCGCCCGGCCGCGCTCTCACCATATGCGAAGGAGTCCCATGGCATCCAAATACTCCATGAACGACCGTCCCAGCTGGCCTCGCCGCGCCATCGTTACCGCCGGCGAGCCCTACGGCAACAAGGGCCTTCACTTTGGCCACGTTGGCGGCGTCTTTGTCCCGGCCGACTTCTTCGCCCGCTTCCTGCGCGACCGTCTGGGCCGCGAGAACGTCATCTTCACCTCGGGCACCGACTGCTATGGCTCGCCCATCATGGAGAGCTACCGCAAGCTCAAGGAGAACGAGGGCTACGACAAGTCCATCGCCGAGTATGTCGAGTCCAATCACTCCCGCCAGGCCGCGACCCTCAACAACTACAACATCAGCTGCGATATCTACGGCGGCTCGGGCCTTGAGCCGGCTGCGCAGATTCACAACGAGGTGACCGCCGAGATTATCGAGCGTCTGCACGAACAGGGCACCATCTCCAAGCGCTCCACGCTGCAGTTCTACGACGCCAAGGCCGGCACGTTCCTCAACGGCCGCCAGGTGATCGGCCGCTGCCCCATCCAGGGCTGCAAGTCCGAGAAGGCTTATGCCGACGAGTGCGACCTGGGTCACCAGTTTGAGCCCGAGGAGCTCATCGCGCCCAAAAGCCAGCTCACCGGCGAGGTGCCCGAGCTGCGCCCGGTCGACAACCTCTACTTCGACCTGCCGGCCTACCTCGACTTTATGAAAACCTATACCGCCAAGCTCGCCCAGAACCCGCAGGTTCGCTCCGTGGTCTCCAAGACCATGGAAGAGTGGCTGCTGCCGGCCCAGCTCTACATCCAGAACAAGTTCCGCGAGGCCTTCGATGCCGTCGAGGATCAGCTTCCCGAGCACACCGTGCTGGAGCCCGAGGGCAACAAGAGCAGCTTTACCGTCACCTTCCCCAGCTGGAAGGAGCGCGACGATGCCCACGCGGTGCTCGCCAACGGCGGCGTGCGCTTCCGCAGCGGCAAGGCGCTCGTACCCTTCCGCATCACCGGCAACATCGACTGGGGCGTTCCGGTGCCCGAGGTCGATGGCGTCTCCGACGTCACCTGCTGGTGCTGGCCCGAGAGCCTGTGGGCTCCCATCAGCTATACGCGCACCGTGCTCGCACGCGATGCCAAGGCCGCCGGCGTAACCGAGGGCGTCGCCGCCCAGGATGCCGCCCTCATGGGCGAGCCCGCCGCCGATTCCACGCAGGTCCCCGCGCCCACCTACCAGCACAGCTCGCTCGACTGGCGCGACTGGTGGTGCTCGGATGACGCACAGATCTACCAGTTCATTGGCCAGGACAACATCTACTTCTATTGCATCGCGCAGACCGCCATGTGGGAGGCCCTGGGTTGGAACCTCACGCAGAGCACCGTCAGCGCCTGCTACCACCTGCTCTACATGGGCAAAAAGGCAAGCTCGTCCTCGCAGACTCCTCCCCCGCCGGCAGACGACCTGCTCAACCACTACACCTGCGAGCAGATGCGCGCGCATTGGCTGTCGCTCGGCCTGTCCGAGAAGCCGGTGAGCTTTAGCCCCAAGGCATACGACACGCGCGTGACCGGCAAGGACAAGGACGGCAACGAGGTGCGCGCCTGCGACGACAAGCGCGTTATCGACCCCGCCCTTAAGGAGAGCGCGCTGCTGACCGGCGTGTTCAACCGCCTGGCCCGCAGCTGCTTCTACGGCGTCGCCGTCAAGGAGGGCGACGAGAGCCCCTATCGCAACGGCTGCATTCCCGCCGGAGCCGCCTCTGCCGCCGTGGTCGAAGCCGCCCAGCAGGCAGTCCTCGCCTTTGAGCAGGCCATGTACAAGTTCGAGACGCACCGCGCGCTTGCCGTGTGCGACGACTACCTGCGCGCCGCCAACAAGCGCTGGAGCGATGCCTCCAAGGCCGCCAACAAGCTCGAGGGTGAGCCAGCCAACGCCGCCATGACGCAGGCCCTCGTCGACGCCTTTACCGAGCTGCGCGTGGCAACCGTCCTGATGCACGGTATTGTGCCGACCGGCTGCGAGCTCATCTGCGAGTACTTCGACGTCGATCCGGTCGCCTTCTTTAGCTGGGATAACATCTTTGCCTCCACGGACGAGTTTGTGGAGAGCTTGGGCGAGAAGCCCGGTGAGCACCGCGTGAAACCGCTGCCCCCGCGCTTCGACTTCTTCAGCAAGCACGAGAGCCAGTACTAAAACACTCGACATGTAATGGAATGGGAAGGAAAGACGGATGTCCAAGCCGCGTCGTCGTAAGCAGAAAAAGCAGGTCAAGGCCGAGCTCAAGCTCAGGCAGTTTGCTGCTACCGAACTTTCCGACCAGCTTGCCGCCCTTCCCTGCGCCGCCGACCTGCCGCGCTTTATGGTCGACACGGTCGCCGGCGCCTATGCGCCCGCCGATGCCGAGCTCATGATCGAGGGCTTCGGCGCCGCGGCCACACGCCCGGTCACGCTGCGCGCCAACACGCTCAAGGCGACCGCCGAGGACATCGCTGCGGCGCTCGATGCCGCCTGCATCGCCCACCAAACCGTTACCTGGTATCCGGACGCCTTTATCCTGCCCGAGGCCCAGGTTTCCGATCTGTGGGATCTCGACATCTATCGCGACGGAAAGATCTACCTGCAGAGCCTGTCGTCCATGATGCCGCCTTTGGTGTTGGGCGCCCAGGCAGGCGAGGACATCCTGGACATGTGTGCGGCCCCCGGTGGAAAGACGACGCAGATCGCCGCCCTCACCCAGGGCCAGGCGCACCTCACAGCCTGCGAGATGAGCATTCCCCGCGCCGAAAAGCTCGAGTCAAACCTCCATCGCCAGGGTGCCAAAAACGTGCCCGTTATGCGCATCGACGCACGCGAGCTCGACGAGTTCTTCCGCTTCGACCGCATCCTGCTCGACGCTCCCTGCACCGGCACGGGCACCGTCATCAGCGGCAACGAGAAAAGCCTGCGCGGCCTCACCGAGCAGTTGTTGAGCAAGTGCGCCCGCTCGCAGCGAGCACTTCTGGACCGCGCCATGGGAGCCCTCAAACCGGGCGGCACGCTCGTCTATTCGACTTGTTCAATCTTGCCGCAGGAAAACGAGGACGCCCTGCAAGAGGCCCTCGACAAGCACATGGACTGCGAGCTCATCCCCCTCGACGGCACGCCGAGCGAAAGCGAAACGCGCCGTGCCCAGGATGCCGGCGAGGAGCCGCATATCGAGAGCAACGCTCTCACCGAGGCCATCGCCGCCGGCCACGTCTCGTCCGTCGCCAACGGTATGCCCGGCACGCTGACCATTCCGCCTAGCCGCGACTTTGAGGGCTTCTACATTGCCCTGATCCGAAAACGCAGCTAGCGCACGGATCAAAAACTCAACAAGCTATCTCCGTGCGCGTTTGCCCTGCTGGTCGCGATGCTGTTTAAGCATCGCGCGCTCCTTGCGCTCGGCCCTTTTGCCCTTAATGGCCGTAACCACAAAGTAGATGACCGCGGCGGCTACGATTGCGCCCACGCATAGGCCAATCGAGCCCAACATTGCTGTGAAATCCATACCGCGCCACCTCTCTTTTAAACGGGACATTTAAGATAGCACCTCAAAACCCGCCACCACAGCTCCTTCACGTTCGCCGGGCGTTCGGTCTAACAGATGGCGCAGCGGGGAAAAATCAACTCGTCAAACGATTTAGCATTCGCAATTCCGGCTGCATCGTGCCGGCCGTCGTCACACAGAATCGAGTCTCCATGGACACCCTCAACGACCTAAACGAGCGCGTCGACGCCTTTGTCGGCACCAGCTCCTTCGACACGCCTGCCGCGGCAAACGACCAAGCTCCCATCGATGTGCCCGCCGAGGTTCACGAGGACATCGTCGCCTCGGTCGATTTCTCCGAGGTCGAGCTCGCAGACGAGTTCACCGAGCCCCAGGTAGCCGTGACTCCCAACGGACTGCTCCCCATGGAGCCGCTGCCCATCGACGGGCGTTTGCGCAAGGCGGCCCTCCGCATGCCCGACGAGATCGAGGAGGCCAGCGGCTTTACGCTCTTCGGCCGTCGTATCAAATCGCTCATCTACACCACCGATGTCGCGGTTATCCGCAACTCCAACGCCGACGCCGTCTTTGCGGTCTACCCTTTCACGCCGCAGCCCGCCATTACGCAGGCACTGTTGACCGTCGCCGAGTGCCCGGTCTTTGTAGGCGTGGGCGGCGGAACTACGACCGGCAAGCGCTCCGTGCAGATGGCAGCCGTCTCCGAGATGCAGGGCGCGGCGGGCTGCGTGGTCAACTCCCCCGCCACTGCCGAGATGGTCGAGCACATCACCAACATCGCCGACATCCCCGTCATCGCCACGGTCGTACGTTGCGACGATGATGCGCATGCCAAAGTGCGCGCCGGAGCCAAGATTCTCAACATCGCCGCCGGCAAAAACACACCCCAGGTCCTGCGTGAACTGCGCGAGCACTATCCCAACCTGCCGCTCATCGCACCGGGCGGCAAGACGCCCGAGAGCATTCGCGAGACCATCGCCGCCGGCGCCAACGCCATCATCTGGACGCCGCCTTCGGCCCAGCAGCTACAGGCCGACATGATGCAGCGTTATCGCAAGATGAAGGAAGACGCCACACCTGTCATCTCGCGCGACGATGTGCCCATTATCGACCAGGTCGCCGCCGAAGTCAGCCAGGTCGAGAACATGAATCCCGACGTGCCGATTCCCGACGAAGTCATCGAGCGCGTCGCTTCGATCCACGAGCGCGTCGAGGAGCATCGCGCCAATCGCGGCCTCAAGCCGTCACTGCACGGCTTTTTCTTCCGCGGAAAGAAACGCTAGCCGCAACAGCAAGGCCCGCCCCACAAACGTGAGACGGGCCGTTTTCGTTTGAGCAATCATGCAGCAACGTGATGGGGCAAATTAATCCACGCGCTTGTCGCCCATAAAGAAGAGCGCCACCGTACCAGGTCCGGTATGCGAGCCAATCAGAGTACCGATGTCATTGATCTCAATCTTGCCTTTAAGCTGCGGAACCTGTTCCTCAATCAGCGCCGCAACTGCCTCGGCATCCTCGCGGCACGCCGAGTGCGACATGATGCACTTACCCGAATAATCCGTACCGCCCTGCACGTGTGCCATCATGGTCTTAGCCATCTCGGAAATCGCGCGCTTCTTAGTGCGAATTTCTCACGTGGCGACAGCTTACCTTCGCAATCGACCGTCATAAGCGGGCAAATCTTAAGCGCCGTGCCAATGATCGCGCTCGCGGCCGAAATGCGACCGCCGCGCAGGTAGCTCGACAGATCGGTCGAGAAGAACCAGTGGTGCAGGTTGAGTTTATGCTCCTCAATCCAAGCGGCCGTCTCGTCGAGTGAAGCCCCGCTATCGCGCACGTCGGCGGCATATTCCAGCAACAGACCAAAGCCCGAAGACGCCCCCAGCGAATCGATGACGCGCACCTTGCCGCCCTGGGGATAGCGATCCGCGAGCATCTGCGCCGCGACGCAGGCCGATCCATACGTGCCCGAAATACCCGACGACAACGTCAGGTGCAGCACGTCTTTACCCTCGGCAACAAACGGCTCCCAAAACTCCTCGTACTCACCCACGCTCACCTGAGACGTCTTGGGCATGGCGCCCGCGGCAATCTGGGCAAAAAACTTGTCCGGCGTAATCGACTGATACAGATCGTCCGTATAGACAACATCGTCGATCTCGTAATGAAAACACACGACAGGGATATTGCGCGCCGCAAAGAACTCACGGGTTCGGTCGGCGGCGGATTCACAGGTCAGGACAAAATCACTCATATGAGGCTCCTTACTCATTGCTGCGCAAATTATCGCACAGTGAGCCTACATGCGGTACATATGTCCACTATTTACCAAATCGAACCAAATATAGTGAACATCTTTACCACCATCGTCTCCACCGGCCCCATGCATAAATATCTGAGAAAACACCCTCTGTCGTCTCCACCCAACCGACACATCTACCTTCACTAAATCGATTTACCAAACCGTTCAGCCGACAATTCAGCCGCTGGCGCAAAATCGAAACAAAAGCGGCGCATACTGATAAACGTTTGATGCTGTTTATCAGTTTTACCAGCCCCATCGGAAGGTGTTTCATGGTCGCATTCGATCGCAACCCGCAAGACTTCAAGTATCTGCGCCTGCTGTCGAGACAGTTTCCCACCGAACAATCCGCATTTACCGAAATTATCAACCTCTCGGCCATCCTTAACCTACCCAAGGGCACCGAGCATTTTATGAGCGACGTGCATGGTGAGTACGAAGCCTTTATGCACATCCTCAACAACTGCTCGGGCGTCGTGCGCGAACATGTCGACGAGATCTTTGGCGACACGCTCTCCTTTGACGAAAAGGGCGAGCTGTGTACGCTCATCTACTACCCGCGCGAGAAGATCGACCTGGTCCGCAGTCAGCGCGAGGACTCGCCCACCTGGTACAAGACGATGCTTGACCAGCTCATCATGGTCGCTCGCTCACTTTCAAGCCGCTACACGCGCTCCAAGGTGCGTAAGGCCATCCCGCGCGATTACGCCTATATCATCGACGAGTTGTTGCACACGCACCCGGACGAGAACAACTATCGCGTGCGCTATCACGAGCGCATCGTGGAGTCCATCCTGGAGACCGCCAGCGCCGACGACTTTATTGAGTCGCTCGCCTCGCTCATCAAGCGCCTGGCCGTCGACCACCTGCACCTGGTGGGCGACATCTTCGACCGCGGCGGCGGCGCGGCCAAGATTATGGACCGTCTGCTCACCTACCATTCGCTCGACATCCAGTGGGGCAACCACGACCTGCTGTGGATGGGCGCTGCGGCCGGTGAGCCCGCCTGCATCGCCACGGTGTTGCGCAACAACCTACGCTACGACAACTACGAGATCCTGGAGAACGACTACGGCATCTCGCTGCGTGAGCTTGTCGCCTTTGCCGATGCCACCTACACCGCCGGTGAGTCCATCACCCCGCTGATCAAGGCCATCAACGTGCTGCTCTTTAAGCTCGAGGGCCAGATTATCCAGCGCCACCCCGAGTTCGATATGACCGACCGCCTGTTACTCGACAAGATCGACCACGACACCGGCACGGTCACGCTCGCCGACGGCAGCGTGTGGCCGCTCACGACCAACGACTTCCCCACCGTCGACCCGGCGGACCCCTATACGCTCACGTCTCAGGAGCAGCACATCATCGACAAGCTCGTGTCCGAGTTTGTCACCGCCGATCACCTGCATCGCCATATCGATTTCCTCTATTCCCACGGCTCGATGTACAAGGTCGCCAACGGCAACCTGCTCTTCCATGGCTGCGTGCCGCTCAACGAGGACGGCACCTTTAGCAGCATGAACTGCCTGGGCACCTGGCACGCTGGCCGTGATTATCTCGATTTTTGCGACCACATCGCCCGCCGCGCGTGGCGCGTGGGCGACCGCGATGCCCTCGACTGGATGTGGTACCTGTGGATTGGCTTCAATTCACCCGCCAGCGGACGCCTGGTGCGTACCTTTGAGCGCGCCTATATCGCCGATAAGAGCACCTGGGTCGAGCCGATGGACCCGTACTTTACGCTTACCAAGTCGCCCTCGGTCTGCGATGATATCATGCGCGAGTTTGGCGTCGCGCCCATGGCATGCTCGCCGACCGGCCACATCATCAACGGCCACACGCCCGTTAAAACCACCAAGGGCGAGCAGCCCATCCGCGCCGAGGGCAAGCTGCTGGTCATCGATGGCGGCTTCTGCCGCGCTTACCATCCCAAGACGGGCATCGCCGGCTATACGCTCATCTCGAGCTCGCGCGGCTGCCGCCTCAAGTCGCACCGGGCCTTTACGACGGTTGCCGAGGCACTCACGCGCAACGTGGACATCGAAAGCGAGACCAACCGTTTTGACCAAGCAGACCGTCGCCGCATGGTGAGCGACACCGATACTGGCGCCAAGATTCGCAGCCAGATCCAGGATCTGCGCCAGCTGCTCGATGCATATAGAAACGGTGCTATCGAGGAGCGCGTCTAGCCCCACCCGCGGGGATTGGCTAAACTTGCTGAGTTTGTCATCCCCATGGCGTCCCCGCGCCACCCTAAGGCAGGTACCATGCAAAAGCTCCTTGCGCAGATCATGAAATTTGGCGTCGTCGGTGTCATTGCCACGGTTATCGACTTTGGCATTATGAATCTGCTCCACTACGGTCTCGGCCTCAACATCCTAATCGCCAACACCAGCGGCTTTATCATCTCGCTCATCTTTAACTACCTCGCAAGCATGAAGTACGTGTTTGCGCACAAGGAAGGCATGAGCCGCCGCCGCGAGTTCATCATCTTTGTCGTGCTGTCCGTGATCGGTTTGGTGCTCAACGACGGCATCGTGCTGGCGCTCAACGCCGGCCTGGGACTCGAGGCCAATATCGCCAAGATCTGCGCCACCGCGCTTGTCATGGTCTACAACTTTGTGACCCGAAAAATCTTCCTGGAGGGCGACGAGACCAAGTAGCTCGAAACCTTACAGCCCTACGATGCCCACGGACAATGCGCGCTCAGTACAGTATCGCCCGTGGGCATCGTTCGTTTACGGGCAATTTTTCAACGTTTGCGGATTAGCTCTTGAAAATTTGGCGAGTTCATATAGTTCTTGGCAAAGACCTTACGTTTCCCTTGTAAAAGCTCTAAAGTATCCTCTGCTCGATTCATCAACGCATTGGATGTGATTACGTGCGCAAGGCGCTGGCACAACCTCATACCAAGCAGTTCCTCAAGTTCGCTGTCGTGGGTCTTATCTCCTTTGGCATCGACTGGGGCATGCTCATTGCGCTCGTCGAGCTGTTCCACCTCGACTTTTTGATGAGCACCACGATCTCGTTTATCACGTCCGTCGTGGTCAACTATTGGCTCAGCATGAAGTACGTGTTCGACCACCGCGAAGGCATGAGCCGCAAGCGCGAGTTCACGATCTTCACCATCCTGTCGGTGATCGGCCTGGGCCTCAACGACCTGTACATGTTTGTGGGCGTCACGTTTTTGAGCATCGGCTACCAGGCCATGAAGGCCATCGCCACGTTCCTCGTCACCTGGTACAACTACTTCAGCCGCCGCTTCTTCCTCGAGGGCGCACGGTCGTAGTCGATTCACTATTTGCTTGAATGTATAACCGGTTGGAATTCCCATTCCAACCGGTTTTTTGTTTGCCGAGAGACCCGGCGACCCAGTCCTCTACGCATGAAAAACGGGCAGCCCGGATGTTTATCCGAACCGCCCGTCTGGCGCGCTATGTCGAGGCCTCTAGCCTGTAACGTAATACCAGACTACGTTGTCGCCGTTTGAGAGAACGTAGTTGCTGCAGGCCGTCATGGGCGTTGTGCCGTTGACGGAGTACATCCAGCCGCTCGTGCCGCCGTACTGTTTCTCGGCCAAACCGCCAATCGCGGAGACATACGTGCCGTACGATGAGCCGTGTGCGTTGACAGAAAGGCCCAGCGCGCACAGGGCATCGTAGACGGTAGCGCCTTCGTTAAAGGTAAAGGTACCACCAGAGGACACAGGATTGCCCGCAGCGCTCGATGTGACCGAAACCGTCACCGTTACGTAGTTGGACTCCTGTGAGCCGCTCTGACCGCCCGAGGAGGCGTTTCCACCATTAGAGGATGAGGCTCCATCAGACGACTGGCCACCGCCCGAAGAAGCACCACCAGACACATTGGAAGTATCACCGGCTCCCGTATTTTGGGCAGCGGATTTATCGCCAGACCTCTTGCTGTCCTGACCATCGGACTTCTTGCTATCCGAGCTTTTGTCCGATTCCTTGTGCGAAGACTCGGAATCATCCTTGGCGTCGTTCGAGCCCTTGGACTCATCTTTTGCAGCATCCGAAGATTTGGAATCCTTGGAACTGGCCTCGCCCGAAGCGGTAGACGAGCCAGACCCATTGTCATCCTTGGAAACGACGCTCTCCCCCGTCACGGACTGAAAAATCCAATCAACGGACCAGGCGCCGCTCTCGGAGGGATGGACAAAGGCCAGCGAGACGACGATCAGAATGGTGCACGCGGCAGCAAGAACGCCAAGGAGCGCCTTGCGACGAGAGGCGGACGCCGCCGAAGCGGCGCCCTGTTGCTTTGCATCGTCGAACTGAATGAACGAGGAATCTGGTTGCTTGGGGTCAGCGTCCTTGGATTTATTGGACACAACCCTCACCTACCGACGTTTGGTGAACACGAACACGCCGACGATGGCGAGACCGATGACGCCAGCGGCAACGCCAACAATGGCGAGCGGGTTGGTGCCAGTCTCCTGCTCGGAAGCACTAGAGGACTTCTTAGCAGTGGTCGTAGAAGCAGCACCCGTATCGGACTTGGAATCGGACTTCTTGTCGGACTTGCTGTCCTTCTTGTCAGACTTCTTGTCAGACTTCTTCTCGTCCTTCTTATCGGACTTATCGGAGTCCTTCTTGTCGGACTTGTTGTCCTTGGTCTCGGTCTTGGTCGACACCGTCGTCTTGGTCGTCGGCTTATGACCCGGGGCGACAGCGCCGCCCTTCGAGCCGGAGCCGGAACCCGTGCCAGTGCCAGCGCCAGTGCCGGAACCAGTACCGGTACCAGAACCGCCGCCGCCATTCGAACCAGCGCCGCCATTACCGCCAGGGTTAACGGCATTCTTGGTCCACTTGGCATACAGCGTCAGATCGGCCGTCACCGGCGTGCTAAAGTCATACGCCTGCGTGCAAGCCTCATCGGTATACCAACCGCCGAAAGTGTAGCCATCGCGCGTCGGGTCGGCCGGCTTGACCAGCTTGCCATCGGCCGTAGCAACAAACTTAGTGTCGCAAGCAGACCCGCCGTTGGAGTTAAAGGCAACCGTCCAAGACTCGACAGCTCCAAGTTTAAACAGCGTGCCCGAATCATTAATGTAGTAGAGATTGCCAGAAGCATCGGCAATGACCGGAGAGTCACAGTACTGGTAATGGCCAGCCGCATCATAAATCTGCGTCGCCTCTGCATCGCCGAGCGTATAGCGATACACGCCACCACCAGCAGAGTAGTTGACGTAATCCTTGCTATCCGCGCTGTTAACGGTGAAGTACACATAGGTCTTGCCGCCCTGAACACTCACCAGCGGAGTAGCAGCAATACCGTTGAGGCCAGCCGGCAGCGCCTTGCCGTCGGCAGCAGCGACCATCGTGGTCTTACCCGTCTTCAGGTTATAGAGAACCAGAGCAGAGCCAGTAGCCGTCTGTCCGCCGACAATCAGATTGTCACCAGACACCGCAGGGGCGCTCAGATTATTCGTAAGGCCCAGATCAACCGTCTTCTGTTCACTCAGCACGCCCTTCGCCGAAAGCGAAATCACATGGAGCTTTCCGTCGTGCGTCATCTGATAGAAGGTCGAGCCATTGGACGGATCGGCAATGCAATCGGCATTTGCGACAGCGCCGAGCTTCATGGTCGAAACGACATCGCCCGTCGTCTTATCAATGCACTTAAGCGTACCCGCGCTCGTAGGAACGATGGCATACTTATCCGTCAAAGCCGCACCAGTCCAGTAATAGCCCTCGGCAGGGTCGATGTTCTGCCAAGAAACTTCGCCCGTGGCAATCTTAATGCGCGCAAAGGAGCCGTTGCCGTAGGTCGCATTGTAATTCTCGTCATACGAAATATCGACCGAGCCTACATAGACGTACTCGCCGTCCGAAACGACGGTGCAGGAGCTCTGCGTCAAGTCCGTCAAACCAGGCGTCAGCCACTTGCAGATCAGCTTGTCTGCAGTAATCGCCTGGACCGCACCGCCGTTGAGCGGAACGATGATAAGGCCATTGGTATAGATCGGACGAGAGGTATAGCTCACCTTGGAGGCAAGCGGCGCAGAGGCAACCTTTTTGCCCGTGGACGAATCGATCTTAATGAGCTCGTTTTCGGTCGCGATGTACACAAAGCCGTTAGCAATGACAGGCTCGCTGCAGTTGGCATACTGCTGACCAGACTCGGCCTTCCAATCGAAGGCCCACTTAAGACCGGCGGCCTGCGCAGGCGTCTTGGCATCCGTTACGGTCGAACCGTTGCCACTGTTGCCGTAGCCGGCCCACTCGGCATCCCAATCAGGAGTCGTCGCACCCGGGTCCACGACAATCTTGTCGGGATCGGGCATGGCCGAATCGTCGGTGGTATAGGCAAGTGTGACCTTATCGCCGCTCTTGAGCGTAATCTGATTAGCGCAGAGTAAGGAGGGCTCTCCATTGATATACAGGTGCCAATATTTGTTGGTCGCACCATCATAGCCGTACGTCTCGTCTTCGAATGGCGAGTTGATGGAATTGAGGAACCAGTACTCACCACTCTGGGAGCCGTTGTACGTAACGCCCTTGGCCTTCAGAACCGTCTCAATAAGGTTCTGGGCAGTAGAGCCTTCGGGCAGAGAAACGTTGCTTGCCGAGCCCCAGCGAGCATTGTTGCCGTTGACATCGGGACCGATAACATCGACAGACCCAAGAACCTGGCCAGGAAGGGCATCGGCGTCAGCACCATACATAAAGGTGACGGCATCGCCCTCATGGAGCTCGTAGGCACCGGCGCCAACGTCGGCGAACTTGCCATTTACGTAGAAGCGCCAATAGCTATTGGTCGCAGCATCCCAGCCATAGGACTTACCATCGAACGGCGAATAAATGCCGTTGAGGAACCAGCCCCAAGACGATTCGCTAGCATCGAGCTTAAGGCCGGTCTGCTCAAGGAGATCCTTGGCAGTGGAGCCTGCCTTGAGACTCGTCTGACCCGTCGAAGCCCAAACCTGCTGCTTGCCGTCCTTGTCCTTACCGAGAACCTGAACAGAAGCATGGACAGAATCGGACGGCAACTGGTCGCCCCAGCCACCGTAGAACCACGTGACGGTATCGCCGGCATGGATGGTGACATTGTCCGCCGTATAGTCACTCGACTTGCCGTTGATGAACAGCTGCCAATAGGTCGAATAATCTTGGGGCGTACCCAGCTCAACACCGTTGTACTTAAGGCTCAGAATGAAGGAGCCCGCAGCAACGGCGTCAATGTCGTTCGCCTCGAGTGCGACCTTCGTAAGATCAAGCGCGCTCGAACCGGACGTCACCACATACTGCGTATTATCGACCCAAGTCTGAGTCTTGCCCTGGGCATCGCGACCAATGACGGTCACATTTGCGGCAACCTGGTCTTTAACGACAGGGGACGAGCTACCAGCCGTATAGGCAAACTCAATCTTCTGCCCCTGGGTGAGCTTGACGCTGCTCGCGCCAACCGAGGAAGACGCGCCGTCGACGAACAGCTGCCAGAAGGCATAAGTCGTCGGATCGTAGGCAAGCGTGCGACCATCGCTCGGGGATGTGATGCTTTCGAGGTAGAAACCGTATGCCGTGTTCGGTTCGTACTTCGCCTTGAAGCCCGTCTTCTCCTGCAGCTTAATGAAGGCATCCGCAGCCGTCGCGCCCTCGTCGAGCTTGAGCTGCGTAGGTGCCACCCAGGTCTGAGCCTTGCCGTCGGCATCGGTGCCGATAATCGAGAACGAGACCTCGACCTGCTTCTTGGCGACATCGCCGGTTTCTGTCGGGTTCTCTGTCTGGATGGCAGCCGCGGCGGCAGATCCTGCTTGGCCAGCGGATGCCGTCGAAGACTGCTCGCTCGTGGCAGGGCTCTCCCCCGTCGCCGAGCCTTCGTCGCCAGTTGCCGCCTCAGTTGTGGCGACACTAGTTGCAGACGCGCTCCCAGAATCCGAAACCTCGGCGCCGCTCTGCTCAGCGGCACCGCCCGCAAGCGCTGCGTCCTCGCCCGGCGTCGCAGCCTGAGCCACAGCCTCGGCAATGCCCTCAGCGCCCTCGGCCCACAGCTGAGCCGGCGTGGTGCCAAAGGCCATCGCGAAGGCCAGGAATGCCACCAGGCCGCGCTTGGCTACACCGCGCGCAATCGCGCCACGGCGATGCGAGACGCGCTGGCGCTCGTCCTCAAACATATCCATTTGTCTCCTACTGTCTGTACTTGGAGCGTTGCCTTGAGACTGCCCCACGTCATCGCGCATGTTGCGCTCGAGTTCCCCCATCGGGACCCCCTTCCCTCCAGAGCCCTATGCACACCGGCGGCAAAAGCCGCAGCCGCATGCAAGACGGGAGGCGATCCGACTTAACCTTAACGACTCGGGCACGTCGTCCGATCTGCGACGCGAGCATCCCGAGCCAAGAGGAATTACGGTTACTGGTACAGCCGGGGACTTGCACCCCGATTCTCCCAAATGCGCAGGATAACCGCGCATTCGTGCGTCTCCGCACCACCATCTAGGCCATCGATTATTACCGTCAAAATGGTATCACGCAAAAGGGCCTCGCACGCAGGCGAAGCCCAAGGTAAAAGCTATTGTTTGCGATAGGAAAATGCGGTGACGGCCGCAGCCTCTAGTGCTTGCCGCCGTGACTGTTGAGCCAGATATTGCGGCCCAGCATAAGCGCCAGCACCAGCGCGCTCACGTAGCCCATAAAGCCAATGACCGGGATACCAAACACAACCGGCTCGATGCGCGCGTAGTACACCACCGACGAACCGATAAACAGACCGGCGATCACAATTGCCATCGACATGCGGTCGATAATCCCACCTAGCTGTCGCAGCGCCTTATCGCTGCTCATGATCTGCGTGTTCACCTTAAGCTGGCCGCGTGTGAGCATGCGCGAAGCCAAGCCCAGATACTCGGCCGCCTCGAGCGAGCCTTTTGCCGCACGATAGCTGCTCGCGGCAAGATCGCGCCCCATCTCGCGCATGCGGGCATAGGTGCTCTTCTCGTTTTTGATGTGCGTCTGGATGATCTGGATCATGTTGACGTTGGGCATGTACTCGGTCAGCAGACCCTCGAGCGTCACCATGCCGCGGGCGAACATCGTCACCACGCTCGGCAGCTCAACGTCATTTTTGCGCGCCAGATTGAGCAGCGAGGTCAAAAACTCGCCGATATCCAAGTCTTTAAGGTCAAGGCCCGCAAAGTCAGCCACGATAAAGTCCAAATCGGACAAAAAGGCCGAATGGTCAAGCTCGGCCGAATCGCCGCGCGTCACGGCAAAGCGCATGAGCGAATCCTTGAGCTTGGGCACGTCACCCTCGGCCACGGCGAAAATCATGTCTTTGACGATACCACGGTCGTGGCTCGACATGCGTCCGACCATGCCCAAGTCGATAAAGTAGACAATACCGTCCTTGAGGATGATGTTTCCCGCATGCGGGTCGGCATGGAAAAAGCCGTCGTCGAGCACCTGCGTCGAGTAGTCCTCGACAATCGCGGCACCAATCTTTTCCAAGTCATAGCCCTCGGCTGCCAAACGCTCGGGATCGGCAATCGAGATGCCGTCGACATAATCCATGACCACGACGTGCTCGGTGCAAAGGTCCAGGTAGGACTTGGGGCACGACACGCCGTGCACGCTTTTGTGGAAGTCGTAGAAATCGTTGAGGTTTTTGGCCTCGGCCAAAAAGTTGGTCTCCTCGCGAAACGAGGTCCACAGCTCCTCGACCACGCCGTGCAGGTCAACAAACTGATCGGTGTTGACAAACTTGGAAACGATGCGCACCACCGAGCGAATGATGTCGATGTCCTGCGCCATGACCTGTTGCGCGCCGGGGCGCTGTACCTTAACGGCCACGTCCTCGCCGGTCACCAGGCGGGCGCGGTGCACCTGCGCGAGCGACGCGCTACCGAGCGGGTTGGGGTCGATCGCGTCGAACATCTGCCCCAGGCGCTGGCCGTATTCCTCTTCCAGACAGCGGAGCACTACCTCATATGGCACCGGCTCTACATCGGAGCGCAGGCGGCGCAGCTCATCGCAAAACCGCTGCGGCAAAATCTCGGACCGGTTAGCCAGGATCTGCCCCATCTTGACGAACATGGGGCCGAGCTCTTCGAGCAGACGACGCAGGCGCACCGGCGTGAGGTTATCCCATACGCGGTACTTTTTGACCAGGCGAACGATCTGCCCAATGCGCTCACGACGACCTGCCGGCGTGAGCTGGTATTCCTCGTCCGGCGCCATCGCGTCGGGTTCTTCGGGGACCATATCGACAGCGCGCGGCTTCTTGCGAGCGCCCGAGACGGCGGCATCGACCTCATCGACAACCGCCGCCTCGTCACCCAAGGGATCTAGATTGTTGTAATCGGTGGTGGAATCTGCCATCTGTGCTGCTACTCGGCCTCTTCGGTGTCCTCTGCGTCATCGGGCTCAACGGACTCAACGGGCACCGAAGTCACGTTGTCCTCGACCGAATCGACGATGTCGCGCACATGGGCCAAAAAGGCCGTGCGCTCGGGGGCGGTCATGACGCGGACGCGGGCCAGGATGAGCTCATCGAGCACGCGCTGTGCCGCAGTCTCGCCCTGCATGCCCAGGCGCTCGGTGAGGTCGGAGATGGTGCCGCCGGCCTGCTCGAACATATCGGACACGCTGCGGGCGATATCGGGGGTGCCGGCGTCCTTGCGGACCTGCTCGCCCTTGGTATTGAGGTCGTCGAGGACCTTCTTGCCGCCCTCGACGGCAACGGCAGCGGCGCCGAAGCCCACGTTGATGGCACCGTTAACAAGCTGATCGAATTTCATAACCATGGTTGGCTCCAATCGTGAACAACTGCATTGGCCTTCTTGTACCCAAGATTGAGTGAACGACACAAAATCGTGTTAACGCCAAGATAGAAATCGAGCGGGGCAAAGCCTTTGACGGCGTTTGTCCCGCTCGCTCGTTGCAAGGCTGTCTTTACCTTACGTTGTCGTTCATCGCGAAGGAGTTCTTCATGGCGCAGCTCGTGGTGTAGAGCACCTTGCCCAACAGGGCATCGGTCTCCACGCGTACGAGCTCGGCAAAGGCCTCGTTGGCGCGGGCGAGTTCGGCAGGCACCTCGGCCTCGGGCAGCGCGGCTACGACAGCGTCAACGTCGTGAATCTGCTTGTGGCCCATGCCGCCGACCTTCTCCTGATAATCCTCGACCGCGCGACCGCACTCGTGGAAGCGAACATCGGCCAAGGCACCGATCAGGCGATTTGCCCAATAGAAATTCTCGGACGTCACGCGGGCCTGCGTGTCGGCATAGTACTCGGGCATGGTCTCGACATTGGCGTACAGCGGCACGAGCGCGTTAAACGAGTTGGAGCCAAACGCCATCCACTGCACGGCGCGATACGCCGGCTGTGCATAGGGGCGCAGCTGCAGCACGGCGAGTTGACTGTTGCGGTTGATGCCGATGGGACGATAGGCGCCGCGCGTGGCGGGCGTACCCTTGCTGCCGTAGCAGTCGTACTCCGTGCCCTGGTAGTGGCTCGAAAGCACGTACTTGATATCCTCGATGGTCACCTTGCGCTCGGGCACGCGGCTCCAGGGGATGTCATCGCTCTCGGGCGTGTAGTCGGCCTCGGGACCGTCCCACACATCGCTGGGGTTGAGGCAGCGCTGCATGTACCAGGCGCGCGGCGTGTTGTAGACGTGGTCGCTGTCGCTGTGCGAGCCAAAGGCCTCGCGCGGGTTAAAGACCGTCGCCGGACCGTCGCCCTTAACGCCCAGCGTCAGGTCCAGATGCCACTCGGCCATCCAGGAGCGCAGGTCGGCGGAGCACATGTGGTCAACCTGGGCGCCCTCGGCGTCGTCCAGGTCAAAGCTATCGATACCCAGCTGGTTGGGCATGGTCACATAGGCGTCGTCGGGCACGCGCTTGGCGATCCAGTGGTGGCCGCCGATGGTCTCGAGCCACCAGATCTCGTCAACGTCACTAAAGGCGATGCCATTGTTCTCGTAGGTACCGTAGCGCTCGAGCAGGTCGCCCAGGATGCGCACACCATCGCGGGCGGACTTGGCGTACGGCAGCACCAGGGTCACCATATCCTCCTCACCCAGACCGCCGGGCTGCGCCGGAACATAGCCGTCCTCGCCCTCGTTGCCCTTGGCGGGCACGTAGTCCACGAGCGGATCGGCGCCGCGGACGCGCTCGTTGGTGGTGAGCGTCTCGGTTGCGGACATGCCAACGTTGAGCTCGTTGAAGCCAGCCTCTGCCCAAATGCCATGACCCGGGACAACGTCTGGGACGCTTGTGTAACGCATGGGATTGTCGGGCAGTTCAACGGTCAGGTGGCTCAAGACGCTCGTGTAGACACGCGGCTGCTCGTCGGGATGCACCACGCGCATGCGCTTGGGCTCAAACACCCCGTTGGACGAGTCCTCGTTACGCGCGACCAGGGTCGACCCGTCGTAGCTTGCGTTTTTACCGACCAGAATCGTTGTGCACGGCATGCGCATCCTCCTTGAGCGAAGAAATCAAACGGCAACAGTGTATCGCTTCGGCGCAAAAAGGGCGAAACCGCGACCCCTCGAGACCCCCTCGGGACCCCTGTGGTCAAAAAATACCAAATATGAGTACTGTCACCAATTTAGTAGCAGCAAATTTCCTTGTAACGAGTGCCGGAAATCCCCATTTGTGAAAAAGCAAGACAACGTTATTGGTGGCGCGCGCAGACGTGGTGTAAGAGCGTCCTGAGGTCCGTCGCTGCAAGTCCCGATGTTACTCCTTCTTGAGACCGCGCCTCTCGACTATCTCGTCCACTATCTCCCTGGCGCGCCGCCCGAGCGCGCGGCGCCTCCCCTCTGTCGGGGCCGGCCTGTCCGCGGGCTCGGCGAAGCCCTCGGCGGCCGAGGCCTCGGAGAACACGCGCTGCTGGGACCACTGCCCCTCGGTCTCCATGAGGCTCGCGCACGTCAGGCGCAGCATCGACTCCCTCGAGGGGAAGGACTGCACGACCCTGTAGCGGCGCTTGATCTCGCGGTTGGCGCGCTCCTGGACGTTGTTGGTGCGGAGCTTGGCCCAGTGCGCCCTGGGGAAGGCCGTGAACGCCAGCGCGGAGTCCTCGGCCTGCTCGAAGACCTCGCCGGCCCTGGCGGACACCGACGCCACCCAGGGCGCCGCCTCGGCCCACACGCAGCGCGCGAGGTC
>NZ_KN214135.1:106126-277180 GCF_000763055.1 Collinsella sp. 4_8_47FAA
ACCGAGGTGTCGACGCGCGACCATCGCGCGAGCATGCCCTCGGGGTAGTAGGTGCCGTGCCTGAGCTTGGGTATCTCGAGCTCCACGTCGCCCACGGCGGTCTTGAGCGACCTGGGGCGGTAGCCGTTGCGGCTGTTCTCCCTGCCGTCGCTGCGCTCGTTGCGGCCCGCGCCGCACATCTGCTGGGCCTCGGAGTCCATCAGCGCGTTCATCACGCCGCCCAGCACCCTGCACGCGAACTCGCGCGCGTCGCCGCACTCCTGCCAAAGCCTCGCCGCCTCGAGGGCCTCGTCGCGGCCGAGGCGCAGTACACTCTCTTCTTGGGGCATCGCCTTTCCTTCCATTCGTCACCTTCATTACTCCAACGACGAATTCTAGGCGGTGTCCCCTCCCTTTCAAGAAAGGGAAGAGGCGGGGTATGCCCCGCCTCTTACACCACATCTCTGCGCGCTACCCGCTCCGCCGCCTCGATCACGTGTTTGGCGAGAATCGCGGTGGTCACAGCCCCCACGCCGCCCGGCACCGGAGTAATTGCGCCAACGATCGGTTCCGTAGCATCAAAATCGACATCGCCGACCAGCTTGCCAGCGGCCTCGTCCCAATTAATGCCAACATCGATGATCGTCTGGCCCCCACGAACCGCATCCGCGCCAATCGTGCGCGCGCGTCCAACGGCCGCAACCACAATATCAGCTACACGGCACTCGGCAGCCAAGTCGCGCGTATGCGTATGGCACGTCGTCACCGTGGCATTGCGAGCCATAAGCATGGCGGCAACGGGACGACCAATTACCAGCGACCGACCAACAACCGCGACCTTGGCCCCATCCAGTTCAACGCCGTAATGGTCCAGCAACGCCAACACGGCCTCGGCCGTGCAAGGAGCAAAGCCCTCGCCACGACCCGAAAGCGTGGTGAGCAGCGAGGCCGGTGTCATGGAGTCAACATCCTTGGCGGGATCGAGTGCCGCGGCAACTGTATCCTCGTCAAGGCCGGCGGGCAACGGACGAAACATCAGGCAGCCGTGAACAGCGGGGTCAGCATTGATGTCCTTAATAGCCGCCAGCAGCTCGTCCTGCGAAACATCGGCGGAAAGCAAGACGCGGCGAGCCTCAATGCCAACCTTTTCGCAGCGCTTGAGGGCGCCGCGCTCGTAGGACAGGTCGTCCTCGCGCTCGCCCACGCGAACGATGGCCAGCGTCGGCACAACGCCGCGCTCGCACAAAGCCGTGCAGCGAGCGGCGAGCTCCTCGGTCAAAGCACGGGCAACGGGAGCACCCTTGAGCAGCTCGGCCATGGCTATCCCCTCTTCCTTGCGGCGTCAGCAGCACGGCGCGCCAGTGCATCGGCGCGCGGCAGCCACGTATCCAGCAGCTCATCGCACGCCGCCTCGAGCTCCTCGGCGCGCGCCCGGTCTTTCATAGATGTGGTGTTGGCAAAGAGCGTCAGGCTTGCGCCCTGCATGGCGGCGCGGCAGAACACGGCGCCGCACGCCACGTCGGACAGCAGTTGGCGCGAGCCTTTGTCGGCCATGTCCTCGAGCAGCGCCAGCGCGCGCCCACAGGCGTCCATGATCCGATACGGCGGCATGGCCGCCACGCGCAACGCGTCCTGAATCGCCGCGGGTCGAGCCGGATCCTCGCGCGGAATACCATACGACGCGGACACCTGGCCGTATGCACGAACATCCTCGGCAACCAGACCCACTAGTTCCTGCGCCAACTCGTCTGCCTGGGCAAATGCACGCGTCAGATCGTCCGCCCGATCGCTAAGCGCGGGATTGGTTGCCCCGTAGCGAGCGACCATCCCGCAAAGCGAGGCGCCCAGCGCGCCCACAAAGGCGCTCGCGCTACCGCCGCCGGGAACCGGCTCGCGCGCGGCCAGCGCCTCGGCAAACCCACGGCAGGTCTTGTCCATCATCTCTTGGCTCATACGTATGCACCTTCAAGTCATATAGATCGGTCGGGCGGCAACCGCCGACCAACCGCATCAAACACGTAATGATGCTAAGTCTAGCCCATAAGCACATGAGCGTCAGCACACCTGGCCATCGCGGATTTCTATGACGAACGATAGGCGTCGGCGCCGCAAACATGGGACACATGGCCCATCTTTCGAGACTCCCGAATGGCACAAACTGGGGCATATCTATAAGTAAGGAACCCGTTGGGGCACGGCCGCGCAACGGCCACAAGCGATGAACGGAGGCATAAGCCGCACAGTGCACAGAGACATCCGCCGCCAGTGCAATCAGTACCCCAACAGCATGCGGCGCCGTGATGTCACCGGCAGACAAGGAGGACGCCACCATGAAGAAAAAGACCCTATCGATCCTTTCCCTTTGCATCGCCCTCTTTGCCGCATTTGCCCTTGTCGGCTGCGGCGGGAGCGCATCGGGCGGGGGCGGCAGCGCCGCTAAGAGCGAGAGCAAAGAAAAGGCCCCCGTTGCCAAGAAGACTGACTTTATCTGGTTTAAGGTCGAGATGCCCGAGGGCGTTGGCGTAAGCGACTCCGCTGGCAAGAATGCCGACAGGGTCCAGCTCACTTTCCCCGAAGACGAGAACGGTTCGGTCGATCGCTTTATCCCCGTTTGGAAAAAGGCGCTGACAGCAGAGGAATCCCACGCCGACCAGGCAGAAAAGAAAGGCGATACGTTCCAGTGGAAGGATGGCGGGTCCGTCGAGTATAACGGCAGGACGTGGCTCATCGGAACGTACGAGGACAACAGCGGCGTCTCAACCCTCCTCTTTACCGACGTTGAACCGGGAAGTGTCTACGTCCTTATCTCGAACTTCGATCTGCATAAGAAAGAAGCCGAGGCACTCCTCAACTCCATCGAGTTTCCCGATGACATGACGGAAGCGGTTTCCGAGGCACGCGAAGTCGAGATTTCGAGCATCGAGATCAAGTAGCAAGGGTTCGCGCACGCCCGCACGAACGCCCCATTAAATGAACGGGCACCCAACCCCGGGGAGAGCCGGCAGCACCGGCCCTCCCCTCTTTTGCGCCCGGACATATTGCCACTTGTCGGCGCAAATCCGGCACCCAGAATGGGACACATGGCCCACCCGAACGAGCCGCCCACGCGTACAGTAAAGGCAGGTAATCCATGGGCGGTTACAGATCGAGGAGGACACGACCATGAAAAAGAAGGCCTTTGCGATTCTCACCCTCTGCATCAGTCTCTTTGCCGCGGTTGCCCTGGTGGGCTGCGGTGGCAGCGGCGGCGCTACCGGAAGTGGCGGCGGCGGAGCAGAAAAGCCCGCCGTGGATATGAGGACCGACTTCATTTGGTTTAAGGTCGAGGTTCCCGAGGGCGTCGAGATCACCGACGTTGCCGGCGACACCGCCGACAGGGCCCAGTTTAAGTTCACCGAGAGCGAGCACGCCAGCGATCGCTTCATCCCTGTCTTCGACTCTGACAAGAACGCCGACGAGCTGTTCGACTACGAGGCAAAGTGGAAGGCCAACTCCGGATGGACCGAGAGCGATCCCGTTAAGTACAACGGCAAGACCTGGCGCAGCGCCTACTTTACGCACTCGGGCGGCGTGACGACCGAGTACTTCACCGACGTTGACGGTGGCAGCGTGTATGTGCGCATCGACAACGTCGAGGAGCACAAGGACGCCGTCGAGACCATGATGAAGTCTCTGGAGTTTGCCGATGATATCGCCAAGGCCAAGACCGAGGCCATGGACGTTAAGCTCGAAGATATCGAGATCAAGCGCTAAAGCTCCAACGGCATGCAGCGGCGCCGTTTTAGCTCAACCGGGATGCAAGGTGCGACTCCTTGCATCCCGGTTTTTTGTGTTCGAAAGCGCCCGGTCACATCACCATATTGAGCACGTTGACGAATTCCTGGGCCTGGGAGCGGCTGCTCAGGCTAAAGACACAGGCAGTCAACAGCCTGTTGCGCAGAAAAACATTGCGGCCCTTGATCCTGTTAACGCCCGTGATGTCCTTAAGGTAGACAATCTCGGTATGCTTGCCACCAAAAGTGCCTTTCTTGAGTACCTCGATACGGTTGGGGTAGATCTTGACGTCTTTAAAGCTGCCCGAACCTTTGTCCTGGAACAGCAAGGTGCTGTTGTCCATGCGTGTCACTCCCATGGGGCTCGTTAAAACTGTCTTAAGGTCACATTTTAGCCACCGCAAACCCTTTTCGCGGTCGCGCACGGAGCACCAAATCGTGTCCACACGAGCAAATAAACTAATACCGCAAGGAATATAAGCCGTTATCCAAGGATGGCGAAGTAAAACAAGGGATTAGCAATGGCTAAGATTTAAGTCTAAAAAAACCCTTAGGAAGTGCTAATATATAGTTATTGAAAGAGGCTGAGATGCAGAGACGCGAACTGATCCGTATCCTCGAAGAAGCCGGCTTCATCTCGAAAGGAGGCACTAATCACGAGAAGTTCGTCAAAGGAGATAAACTCGTGCTCGTGAAACGCCACCGAGAGATTGAGGATCAAATTGCCAAAAGAATCCTAAGGCAGGCAGGACTTCGATAGCTCATCCTCATCACATTTCGCATCGCTTTTTAAAGGAGGTCTTATATGGTTTACGTATGGGAATTCGAGTTCTTTGATTCGGACGGCGTCGTCGACGCTGTGCCATGTGGCTCGCTGGGCGGAGGAGGAACGTTTGGCTCCGATCTAAACGACGCTGTCGAAAGCGCCGCCGATTTTCTCGCATGTATGGTCGACGATCACCTTATGGGCGGCGTCGATCTTCCCGCGCCGGACTTTGGACACCAGCCACAACACGGCGGCAAGATTATCGCCGTGGCCGTCAGCCGCGAGCTCGGCGACATCCCCGCCGTCACCGCAGCGGATGCCGCACGCATGCTCGGTGTTAGCTCAGCACGGGTATCGCAACTGATAAATGCAGGAATGTTGGATTCATGGAAGGACGGCACCAAGCGCATGGTGTCCAAAGCTTCCATCGAGGCACGACTCGCCGACGCACCAAAGGCAGGGCGCCCAAAAGAGGTCCCTATTGCTGTATAAAGCAATAGCGTTGCGGGTTTTTTCATTTGTCAGATTAGCTGACAAGCTCTCCCAATTCGGAACTCACTGCGTTCCGAATTGGGCTGGACACATTGCCGCAGGTAGCTGCGCATCCTCAATCCAAAGTACGAGAGGTGTTTCCCATGGCAGACAGACCGAAACCAACACTGCGCGACTGCGTCTACGGGCTTGCCGTCGGCGACGCTCTGGGCGTTCCTTACGAGTTCAGGCCCCGCGGCACGTTCGAATGTACCGACATGATCGGCTACGGCACGCATGGGCAGCCCGCCGGCACCTGGAGCGACGACACATCTATGACGCTTGCTACCTGAGACTCGATTAGGGAGCTCGGGCATATCGACACCGCAGACATGCGCGACAAGTTCGTAAGCTGGATTGCCCGTGGCGAGTATACGATCGACGGCGTTTTCGATTACGGCGGCACGACTGCTCGCGCCCTGCACACCGGCAAAGGTGGCTCCGGCGAACGCGACAACGGCAACGGCTCGCTCATGCGCATCGCGCCCCTGGCGTTCACCGATGCGACAGACGAAGAGATCAGCGGGGTCTCTGCGATAACGCACGCCCACAGAACGTCAACCGATGCATGCGTCATATTTGTCGAGCTGATGAGGGATGTGATGAACGGCGCGCTCCCCTCGTGGGCGCTGCAGCTGAAAAGCGCGCCCGAGCACGAAATCAGGTCCAGCGGCTTCGTGCGCGACACGCTTAAGGCCGCCAGCTGGTGCTTTATCAACACCAACAGCTACGAAGATTGCGTGCTTGCCGCCGTCAACTTGGGCGACGATACCGACACCACCGCAGCCGCCGCAGGCGCCCTCGCCGGCACGGCATACGGTCTCAAAGCCATCCCACGAGAGTGGATCGACACTCTGCGCGGCAAGGAGCTGATTGAGCAGTGCCTGTTTTAGGGAGCAACTACAGCCCAGGCGGCATCAGCCAACATGGGGGCATGAGAGGACCGAACAAATGACGATTGCAGAATGCACCGACATGGGGCCGTTTGCCACAGAACGGGGCACCGTTGGCCCATACACCGTCCTGGTCTTTGAAGCCCCGTTGCCGTTAAAGAAATGGCGCGCCATCGTGGTAGACGGAATACGCTACGAAACAATACCGGTCATGGACGCCGGCAACGATATCCTCGCTATAGCCGGCGAGCACGATCTGGCAGGCAAAAACGCGACGTTCGTCTGATGCAGGCCCATTGGCTGCCACAGAAAAGGGCCGGTTGCAGCCGGCCCTTTATGACGATACCGCCTGCGTTGCCCGCGCTTCCGAAGTGTGACTAGCTGAGGAGCGGGTTCCGCGGCACAACATGATTTTACCCAGCAAGGCGGCTCTTTTGCAGCCGCCCCACCGTTTATTTACATCTGCCGCCACGAGCAGATGTCGCACGGACGAGAGCAGAGAAGCGATGCCGGCGCGGCCAACAGAGCAGACAACCCGCACGACCAGAGAAATGACAAAAGCGTTCGCTGCTTCGATTCCTTATCCGAATCCAGGCGCTTGTCCTAGCGTCGTCCAACCATACCCGCCATCTCCAATCCACATAAAAAGCCATCCCGAAGGACGGCTTGCGCGTCGGTAGGATTTGCACCTACGTCTCCTCAATCAAGGGCACTCCTCGTACTGTGCTACTTTCCGCGCTTTTATTATCCAATTTGTCTACGACCTTATCAACCACAGCCAACTCATCCGGCGCCAGCCTTGCCGCACCCTTCATTGAGTCGTCCTCATTGTAGTCGCAGCCGTGGCGCACATGAAAACGATGGCAGGCACCAAGCCGGTGTGCCCGTTGGCTGGCGAGCGATAAATGATTGACAGGGTCTATCTGACTGTGAAAAATATAGACAAGGCAAGTAGTAGCACAGCCTGGAGTGCCCTTGATGGAGGAGACCCCGGTTCAAATCCGGGCGCTTGCCGACAGCCGTCCCCCGGGACGGCTTTTTATTGCCGATTTGAGGCAATCACAAGCCCTTAACAAAGCCCCCTCTTGGCATCGAATTGGACGCTTTTGAGTCCACTAAATAGGACGAGCCGACGTCGACGCATCGGGCACCTTCCCGGCATCGCTGACAATCGATGCAAAAACGGAACGTCGTGCCCCAGTTATAGCTGGGACGACGACTTTATCGCGCTCAAGGCGTTTGTCAGGCTCTTCAGCGCTGGCTTAACCAGCCCGGAATCCGCTGATCAGCTAAGGCGTTATTTCATAAAATCGGATAAATTATTCAATGAGATACTTGGAAAGTCGAGAAGGGGCTAACGTGTACATCTACCTCAACAAGGACGACAGCGCAAAGCTGGATCGCCTTATGCGTGAGTACGAACGGGTCTTTCACGAGAGGTGCTACGCCTACTGCATGAGTGACCCCATTGCCGAGATAGAGAAGTGTCTGAAGACCGGCAAGCCGTCAAAAATCAAGCCTGAACCTGAGGCACTCTATTAGAGCAGTTTAAGACCTCGCCTCGGCTGGGCTTTTCCGCCACAGCTTTAATCACGGACAGCATCTGCGCGGCGCTCAGCACGGGGCAGTCCGCACTCCTGCGAGCTGCCCCGTTCCTCTAGCTATCGGATCGCAGCGCCGACCGGCACTACTCCCCTACTTCCCAAAGATCGCGGCGAACAAGCCTTTTCGTTTGGGCTTTTCCTCTCGGTAGGAACCCTCGGCCACCGCTGCCACCTCACGCGGTTGCTCGCCGCCTCCACGGCGCACGATCTGATACAGGAACAGCGATTTAACGTATTTGACCTCGATGGGCGTGGCATGCACGGTACTTTCGTTCGATAGATGCAGGCTCGGGTTGAGCGGCGCCACCACATGCGTCTCACGCTTGTCGCTAAACACCACCGCGGCCGCGCGGCCCGTCTGACCGTTTACGGCAATGCGCACCTGCTCGCCATCGCGGCTGTCCGTCGCTGGGCGATCGACAAAGTAGACCGGTACCATCACCAGGCCGTCCTTATGCTTGCGGGCCTTGCGCGCCCAGGCGCGGATGCTCTTTTTATTGAGCCCCAGCACCGCCTCGGCATCGTTGCCGGCAATGTCGAGCGCCAGCTTATCAATGACCACCTGGTCCTTGGTAGACGCATCGACGGAGACAACGCGGAAGTCGCCTTCCTGCATGGCCGGGTCAAACGGCCCAACCTTGGCAAAGTCCCACGGCTCCAAAATGCCCATAAGGCGAACGTCCAGGTAGTTTGCCCGCGGATACGCCCAGTCGAGCACCTCGTAGTACACCAGGGTCTCCTTGCTCAGCCCCTTGCCCGGGAAGGACGCCATCATGCGCAAATCCGCGAGCGCCATGGGGAAGTAGAAGAGCATCATGTCATTTTGAATCGCGTCTTCCACGTCGTGCCCGGCAAAGGCATCGGGATACTGGCGCACCAGCTGCAGCGCGTTGGCACGTGCCTGCTGCGGCGTTATCTCGCAAGGAATACCCTGCTCAGGCACGTACTCGGCACCAACGCCCATGGTCAGACGCTTGCTAAAGGTACCGGGCTTGAGTAGGTCGGCAACGCCGATCTTATTACCGCAGGACGGGCACTCAAACACGCGCTGGGTCGATGACCCCTCAAAGGACGCACCGCAGAAGGGGCAGGGAATGCTCACGTGCGCTGCCTCTTGAAACTCCTGCGCCGTGCCGCGGTCCTCCCACAGCAGATGCTCCAGAACCGACTGGTTGCGCCAGTGTGAATTAAAGAAATACCAGTCGGGGTCCACCGGACGCTCGAGCTGCGACACATGGGTGAGCTTAAGCAGTCCATCGACAACCGTCAGCGGCGTATGGCGAATGCCCAGGGCGCTCTTGGGCTCCCCCGCATCGGCCTGCCACGGGATGACCGTGCCGCAATAGGCGCACTCAAAGCTGCGTTTAGCCTGGTGTGAGTACATAGGACCGCCGCAGTTTTGGCATTTAATGGCAAACATCTCGTCCATAGAAACGTCCTCCTTTGCACAGGGGCTGTCAACATTAAGTATGTCGGGCAGGCAGGCACATGCCCATACCCATGTGGCCCAAAATGGAGCACCCGGTCGGACAAGAAGGGCCGCTCGTTAGCTCGAGCAGACCATTGCTGCATTTTCTAAGCATCGGCGCACGGTGCGCTCATGCGAGCTACACTATCCCCTTAAACAAGGATGCGAGGAGATACGCCATGCTATTTGTAAATCGGCTGGTACATACGCTTGTTCCCGGCGACAAGGGCGAGCCGTTCGATACAACTTGTCGCACCAACGCGGGCTTTGCCGCAAGCCTCATCTGCATTGGCCTCAACATTACCCTGTGCCTAGCCAAGGGCATCGCGGGTCTGCTCGCCGGCTCTGTCTCGCTTATCGCCGACGCCTTCAACAACCTCTCCGACGCCTCGAGCAACATCGTGAGCCTGCTCGGGTTCCGCCTTGCCAGCCGCCCGGCCGACGAAGGTCACCCCTATGGCCACGGCCGCTACGAATACCTCGCCGGTCTGTTTGTCGCCGTCCTCGTTTGTGCCGTCGGCATCAACCTGGTGCTCGAGTCCATTACCAAGATCATCAAGCCCTCCCCCACCGCTTACACGCTCGTTTCCCTTGCGGCACTGGCTACATCCATGCTCGTTAAGCTCTGGATGGCCGCATTCAACCGCACGTTGGGCGATCGCATCGACTCGGAGACGCTCATCGCCACGGCGCAGGACTCCAAAAACGATGTCATCGCCTCGGGTTCGGTCTTGGCGGCGGCGCTTATTTCGCAGACGACAGGCTTTGATCTCGACGGCTGGGCAGGTCTGGGCGTGGGCATCTTCATTTGCATCAGCGGCATGGGCCTGGTGCGCGACGCCATCAGCCCGCTGCTGGGACAAGCGCCCGACCCCAAGCTCGTCCAGGAAATCCGCGACAGGATTATGTCGTACCCCCAGGTCCTGGGCACGCACGACCTTATGGTGCACGACTACGGCCCCGGCCGTCAGTTTGCCAGTGCACACGTGGAAATGCCCGGCGAGGGCGATGCCTTTGAGCACCACGAGATTCTGGACACCATCGAACACGACATCAAACGTCAGATGGGCATCGCCATCACGCTGCACTGCGACCCCATTGCAACAACCGGTGACGATCTACGCGGCTGGGTCAAGCGCGGCGTAGCGCAGATCGACCCCGCGCTTTCCATCCACGACTTGCACGAACACGATGACCTTGTGTCATTTGACCTGGTGCGTCCCGACGACTTTCACATCTCCGACGACGAGCTGTTGGAACGCGTGACGCATATCGTGCACGAGCGCAGGCCCGATGCATCATGCGTCGTCACGTTTGACTCCGGCTTTAGCTCGCCCGAGCGTCCGGCCGAACAGTTGTAGCCCCACTCAGCCGCTAGTTTTCCTGTGCGCCCGAAATACCGTTTTGCAGCGCGTCCCAGGCATTGGTAGCCATATCGCCCAGATTCTGAGCAGTATCGCCGAGGTTTTGCGCCGTATCGCCCAGCTCTTGCGCCTTGTCTCCCAACTCCTGTGCCTTGTTGCTCAGGTCCTCCAGCGTGTTGGAGCTCGAATCGTCGGTGCCGCTTTGGCCGTCGGACGAGTTGCCCGAGCCGTTCTTGTGCGTGAGTTGAATTTCGAGGTTACCGTTGTCGTTATAGTAGGCAGAAGTAACAACCCAGTTGGCATCGACGACGGGCGTCGAGCCGTCGTCAGTCAGAATCACAGCATTCGAAAGATCAGCCCCGCGTGACTTGAGGAGCTTTTTGGCATTAGACCAGTACTGCCCCGGGATATCGCCCAGATCGACGGTGCTAGACGGGGCAGACTCGGTTTGCTCGGCAGTGGTATCGGCCGTTGAACTCCCTCGCTTGTTGAGCATGCCCGAAACGATGGCAAACACAACCGACAGCGCAAAAAAGATCGCCAGCACAATGAGGATCTTCTTGATAACGCTCGACGAACGCGACGGAGCCTCTTCCTCGTCCTCACCATACTGCGGAATCGACTTGGGATACTCGCGATAGGGCTGGCGCGCATACGGATCGCGCGATTCATAACGAGGCTGGGCCTGCGCCGTGCGCGGCATATACGTCGTCTGCTGAGGCTGCGGAATGGGATTTTGCGGCAGGTTGTTATAGGCATCTGCCACCGCATTGCCATACGGGTCCTGCGGTGCATAATCAAACGGATCCCGTGGTGTATCGCCATAGCCCATAACCCGTGTGGGTTCGGCAGACGCCTGCGTCGCATCGGGAGCAGCATTGCCGGGGTTCGACACGATGCGGGTCGCATCGGCGCTGCCGCCAGCCTGTGCGGAGCCATATCCGCCCATCACGGTCGTCTTGTCCTGGTCCATGCAACGTTTCCTTTCCGTCGCCTGTAAGCATCAAGTTATCCATGCATTCTACCCGCGCAAAAGCCTATGATGGGCAAAGGCCGTCGGTATCTACAAGACATGCGCGGCCGACGGTTACAAGCGAATCGAGAAACGTCATGGCAAAAAGCAAGCTCATCAAAGACACAACGCGCGCCGAACGTGAAGAAATCATCAAGCTGGCACTCGCGGGCTGCGGCAACGGCAGCTGCGATAACTGCGGCAGCTGCAGCTTGGGGGCAGGCGACCCGTACGGTACCTACCAGCCCTACATTGACGGCGAGATGGAAATCGCCGATATCAACATGATGGTCGCCGAGCGCAACGCCAAACTCTTCGGCCTTCAGCGCGGATAGAAAACAAAAGCCCCGCCGGGCCATGGGGCACGGCGGGGCAATCAAGCGGCTATGCGCGGCAGGCTTAGAACAGACCGGTGATGTTGCCGTCGTTGTCGACGTCGATGTTCTCGGCCGCGGGAACCTTGGGCAGGCCCGGCATGGTCAGAACGCTGCCGGTCAGCGCGACCACAAAGTGGGCACCGGCGGAAACCTTGAGCTCGCGCACGGTGATGCGGAAGCCCTCGGGAGCGCCCAGCGCCTTAGCGTTGTCGCTAAAGCTGTACTGCGTCTTGGCCACGCATACCGGCAGGTTGCCAAAGCCGTTCTCGCGCAGCTCGGCGAGCTGGCGCTTGGCAGCCGGCGTAAAGTCGACGCCGTCGGCGCGGTAGACCTTGGTGGCAACAGCCTCGAGGGCGTCGGCCACATCGGCACCGTCCTCGTAGGCAAACTTGAGCTCGCTCGGCTGCTCGATCAAGCGCATGACCTCATCGGCCAGGTCGAGCGCGCCCTCGCCGCCCTTGGCCCAGACCTCGGAAAGCTTAACGTTGACACCCAGCTTCTGGCACTCTGACTCGATGAGGGTGAGCTCGGCCTCGGTGTCCGTCGGGAAGCGGTTGATGGCGACCACGCAGGGCAGACCGTAGACGTTCTGGATATTGTCGACGTGGCGCAGCAGGTTGGGCATACCGGCCTTAAGGGCCTCGAGGTTTTCCTCGTTAAGATCGGCCTTGGCAACACCGCCGTTGTACTTAAGGGCGCGAGCGGTCGCGACGACCACGACGGCGTTGGGACGAACGCCCGTCATGCGGCACTTGATGTCGAGGAATTTCTCGGCACCCAAGTCGGCACCGAAACCGGCCTCGGTAATGGCGACATCGCCAAAACGCATAGCCATACGCGTGGCCATGATGGAGTTGCAGCCGTGGGCGATATTGGCGAAGGGACCGCCGTGGACAAACGCGGGTGTACCCTCGAGCGTCTGCACCAGATTGGGCTTGAGCGCATCCTTGAGCAGTGCGGCCATAGCTCCCTGGGCCTTAAGGTCGCGTGCACGGACGGGCTCGCCGGCATAGCTGTAGCCGACAACGATCTCGCCCAAGCGCTCCTTAAGATCGTTGATGCTCGTGGACAGGCACAGGATCGCCATGACCTCGGAGGCAACGGTGATATCGAAGCCGTCCTCGCGCGGCACGCCCTGGGCCTTGCCGCCGATGCCGTCAATCACATGGCGCAGCTGGCGGTCGTTCATATCGACGACGCGCTTCCAGGTGATGCGCTTAACATCGATACCGAGCTGGTTGCCCTGCTGAATATGGTTGTCGAGCATGGCAGCCAGCAGGTTGTTGGCGGCACCGATAGCATGGAAGTCACCGGTAAAGTGCAGGTTGATGTCCTCCATGGGGATGACCTGGGCCCAGCCGCCACCGGCGGCACCGCCCTTGACACCAAAGACAGGGCCGAGCGAAGGCTCACGCAGGGCCACAGCGCTCTTGACGCCGCGACGGCGCAGGCCATCGGCCAGGCCGATGGTCGTGGTGGTCTTGCCCTCGCCGGCGGGCGTGGGATTGATAGCGGTCACGAGGACAAGCTTGGCCTGGTGATCAGTTGGCTCGTTGAGCAGAGAGTAGTCGACCTTAGCCTTGTCGAAGCCGTACGGAATCAGGTGCTTTACGTCGACGCCGGCGTTCTTGGCAACCTCGGTAATGGGCAGCGGCGTGACGGAACGTGCGATTTCGATGTCAGTAGGCATGGGCGGTCCTTTCGTTACCGGATGAGAAAAAGACCAATTCAGCATAGCACGGGCGCGCAATAGTAAAGTACCCGCAACCGACAAACGGCGATATGTTTATCCAATGCTCAGCGATAGCCTACAAACCCGTCCTAAACGGTCGGCTCAATTCCTAAGTGTTCAAAGGTGCGAAGCGTTGCCTGGCGGCCCTGGGGCGTGCGAATCATCAAACCGCACTGCAGCAGATAGGGCTCGTAGACATCCTCGAGCGTTCCCGGGTCCTCGCCAACCGCGCTGGCAAGCGTCGTCAGGCCCACGGCACGGCCGGAGAACGTCTTGGCAAGCGTCTCCAAGATGCGAATATCCATCCAGTCCAGGCCGAGCTCGTCAATCTCGAAGAACTCGAGCGCCTGACGGCAGATATCGAGCTCGATAGGACCGTTGCCGCGCACCTGCGCATAGTCGCGCACGCGTTTGAGCAGACGGTTAGCCAAGCGCGGCGTGCCACGCGAGCGCGAGCCGATCTCGAGCGCGCTGGGATGGTCGATTGTCACGCCCAAAATGGTCGCCGAGCGCGTCACAATCTGGGCGAGTTCCTCGACGGTGTAGTAATCCAGACGATACGAGATGCCAAAGCGATCGCGCAGTGGACCCGTGAGCATGCCCGAACGGGTCGTGGCCGCCACCAGCGTAAACTTGGGAATATCCAGGCGAATCGAGCGCGCCGCCGGGCCCTTACCGATCACGATATCGAGCGCAAAGTCCTCCATCGCGGGATACAGAACTTCCTCGACCGAACGGTTCAGACGGTGGATCTCGTCGATAAACAGCACATCACCCGGCTGCAAGTTAGTAAGGATGGCCGCCAGGTCGCCCGTGCGCGCGATGGCGGGGCCACTCGTGGTCTTAATCTGAGCGCCCAGCTCGTTGGCGATAACGGTGGCCAGCGTGGTCTTGCCCAGGCCCGGAGGACCCGAGAAAATCACGTGGTCGAGCGTCTCGCCACGGTTCTGCGCCGCTTCGATCAACACGCGCAGGCTCTGCTTGATGTGCTCCTGGCCGCAGTAGTCGTCCAGGCGCTGGGGGCGCAAAGTGCGGTCGACATCGAGGTCCTCGGCCGTCAGCTCCGAGCCCACCATGCGCTCGCCGTGCGCCATGGATGCCGCCGGCGAGTTACCGGGCGTCGCCCACAGGTCCTGAGAGTCATCGGCTTCCCACATCACGCATCCATTCCGAGTCGCTTAAGCGCCGCGCCGAGCAGATCCTCGACACGCATATTCTGCCCATCATACCCGCTCAGGGCAACATCGGTCTCCTGCGGGCTAAAGCCCATGGAAAGGAGCGCCGCACGGGCATCATCGATGGCCGAGGGAGCAGCAGCGGGCACGGGCATCGCAACCTGGCCGGGAATCACGTCGACCGGCACAAAGCCCTTATCCTTGGCAAAGGTGCTCTTGAGTTCCAGGATCAGGCGCTGAGCTGTCTTTTTGCCCACACCGGGAACCTTGGCCATACCCTTGTCGTCCTCGGCCATTACCAGGGAATACAGCTGTCCCACGGTATAGGTAGAGAGCACGGCGAGCGCCAGGCGCGGGCCAACGCCCGACACGGACACGAGCCGATCGAACATCGTGCGCTCGTCCTTGGAGGCAAAACCAAAGAGCGTCATGGCATCCTCGCGCACCTGCATACGGGTATAGAGGCGCACCTCGCCGCCGGGTGCAGGCAGCGTGGCGGCAGTGCTGCCCGAGATGCCGAGCTCAAAGCCCACGCCCGATACATCGACAACGGCCGAGCTCATCGTGGCCTCGATAAGCGTTCCATGGAGCTGGGAGATCATCAGTATCCGGTTCCTCTCTGTTGATAGAACTCGCCACCGGTAAGCGCCCGGGTGCGGCTGAGGTTAACGTGACAGATGGCGCAGGCCAGAGCATCGGCGGCATGGTCGGGATGCGGGTCGTGATCGAGCTGCGTGAGCGTACGAACCATATACGCGACCTGCCGTTTGTCCGCGGCGCCGGTGCCCACAACGGCCTGCTTAATCTGCATAGGCGTGTACTCGCCAATCTCGAGCGCGCACTCCGAAAGAGCCACGAGTGCAGCACCGCGGGCATGCGCCGTGGGGATGGCCGAGCGAACGTTGGCGCCAAAGTAAATGCTCTCGATAGCAGCGGTATCTGGTCGATAACGCTCCACAACACCCTTGAGGTCGCGGGCGATATGCGACAGGCGCACCGCGAGCGGACTGCCCGCGCTGGTCTCGATACAACCGTAGGCACGGCAGCGAACCTCGCCGCGCCGCTCCTCGATAATCCCCCAACCCGTATGGGCCAAACCGGGGTCGATACCCAAAATGACCAAGCCAACCTCCCCTCGCCACAAGCACGGCGCAAGGCAAGGCCCCGCGCATCATTCACGAACGTCTGTTCTAGAATAACACAACAGGGCCGAGGTGCTTAGTTGAAGTATCGGGGTTGGGAGCGAATCCCATCCCATAGTTAGTTTTGGCTAAAGAATGGGAACTGCCTCGGATCAACCGGCGGTTGCGGCATCGGCGTGCCCTGGGGCCCACCTTGCGGGCCGCCCTGACCGCCCATCATCTTATCGATGGCGTCCTGAACCTCGCCCTCGAACTTTTTCATTCCCTCGTGCAAACGACGCTGACCGTCCTCGGAGCGCAGCTCCTCCATTTGCTCGGGCGAAATACCCAGCAGCTCGCCCAGCACGCCCATCATCTCGTTTCGCACGCGCTCGCTCGTATCCTCGTCAGCAAAACGGCGCACCTCGGCGCGCGCCAGCGAATCGACCGTCATGCGCTCCTTGCCGCTGAGTCCCAGATCGGACCACGCAAGCATGTAGGGCCAGGAGCGCTCAACAAACGAACGTGCCGAGACGATCGGAGCCGTCGGCAGCATGCGGCGAGCAGCCTCGCCCTGGCGCACGAGCATCAGCAGCAGCGAGCAGGCCTCAGTCTTGCCAGCGGCCATCGGGATGTCGTCGAAAGATCGATTGCGGTCCACGTGCGCCTCGAGCGCGCCATCGACCTCACCCGGCTCAAGCCCGCCGAGCAGCTGTGCCGCGCGGTCGAGCATATCGACCGGACCGTCGAGCGTCGAGAGCGCTTGCGCCAGCACGCGCTCCATACAATCTTCCACCGCGTTGAGCGTCACGAGCTCTTGGGGCACCACGGCAGACGTGCGGTTGCGCACGCGCGCCACAAACTCAAGCGTCGACAGGTACACATCGCCAAAGGGCGCGTAATCGCCCTGGTAGCCGCCGCAAAGCGCCGGCGCCGCCAGCGCGTACTCGGTTTTGGACAGCGGGCTCAGCGCCATCGCACCCAGCTCGAGCGCCGTGTCCTCCAGCATGAGGCCCAACGTGCGCGAGCGCAGACGCTCGGCATCGCCCGCCGACACGTCGCGATCGAGCACACGCGTCGCATCCGGTGCATCGCGCTCGACAGTGCGAATGTGTAAACGCTCGGCGATGGCGCGGACGGCGGCACAGCGGGCAGCCTCGGCCTCTTCCTGCGCCGGAGTAAAGATACGGTTGCGCCCCAGCACCAGGCCAATCACATTGCGCGGGCCCAGAGCGTCGACGGCCAGCGCCGCCAGCAAAGACGACGGCAAGTCGCCCTCGAGCGCCACCACGGCGCGCGACGCACCGCGGGCGCGGGCGTTATCGCGAACGGCAAGCACCAGCGCCTGCCACAGCCATTCCTCGGAGCGAAACTCGGGCAGCTCGTGGTCTTCCAGGGCATCGAGCATCACACCGCGCTGGATCTCCTGAACCAGTAGGCTCTCCTCAAAACACGGCGCTTGGGCCACCACGCGGCCGCAGTCGTCGAGCACAAACGAACCGCCGGTATACACCGACTCGTCATAGGCACCGACCGGCGCTATGCAGGCAAACCACACGCTGCGCTTGGATGCGATCTTGCGGTAGGCGCCGCTGCGAACGGCGGCAATGGCAGCAGTCTCGCGGTCGGTCATGTCAAACGCGTTGAATTGGAAATACGCAATGAGGTCAACACCGGTCGGCAACATCTCGAGTTCGCGGTCCAAGTCAAAAATCACGGCGATGCGCACGCCGTCCACGTCGAACACCGGCGGCGCCCAACGCGTGTCGCTGTTCTCGCCACGCTGCAGGGCAATGCTCGAACGCGCCGGCACCACATGACCGTCCTTGAGCATCATGTAGTCGAGCAGCGGCTGGCCCTCAAACGAAACCGCCGCGGGCACGATGCAGATCATGTCAAGCTCCTGGATACGCTCGGCGACACCAGTCAAGCCGGCAAGCATGTCGTGCTCAAAGTCGGCAGCGCCCACCAGGCCACCGGGCATGGCGCCCATAAAGAGCGGAGCCGGAACGCACAGCACGCGCGCCCCGCGCTCGTGGGCCAGACGAGCCTGGTCCTCGATGCGGCCGCAAATGCCCTCAATATCACCCAGGCGCATATCGATCTGTGCAAGCGCGAGCTTCATGGCTCAGCCCTTTCCGTCGTAAACCATCGAAATCGTAGTAAAAGCGCCGGCCGCATAATGCAGTCGGCGCTTGCATGTGCATATGCTAGCTATGATACCCCGAGCGGGGGCGCGCTCCTAGAATGTCGCGGACCACAGCCCGTGCAGGTTGCAGTAGGCATAGACGGTACCGGTCTTGGAGCCGCCCGCGAAAAACGTCGCGGGTTTCATGCCGGGCTCAAGGTAATGGACCTCTAAGCGGCCCTCGGCCTCAAGGGCGATCCACTCAATGTAGTGCTCGGGCAGGCTGGGGTGCTCGACCGAGCCAACGCGTGCGCGAATCACGTGACCGTCACGCTCGGTCTCGACAACAGGCACGTGCTTCTCGTGCGCCGCGTCCTCAGTGTTTGCAGTCAGCTCCGTGCAACCGGCAGGGGTCGCAACGCCGTCGCCAAGGGCAGCGATGAGCTTGCCGTCGGGGTCCTTAAAGAATTTCGCCATGATGTTCTCCTTTGCTGATGTGCCAATGTTCTCGATGGTTCTTATGCCCAAAGGCAGACAAACCATCCACGGCATTGCAAATGAACACATAACGGATCAGGCAAGCGGTCGGGCCAAAATGCGTCGACCGTCCTGCCCACTCCAGCAGTCCCACCCCGCGCGCGGCTAGCGCCCGTCGCCGCCCAGCAGCGCCAGAACATCTTCGCGGGTAAACAACGCCGACGAGATGCCGTCGCCGCCGAGCACGCTGTTGACCAGGTCGCGCTTGGACTCCTGCATCTGCATAATGCGCTCCTCGATCGTGTCCTTGGCGATGAGCTTGTACACGGTCACGGTATGCTGCTGACCAATACGATGCGCGCGGTCGGTCGCCTGGTCCTGCGCGGCCACGTTCCACCACGGGTCGTAGTGAATGACCACATCGGCCGCCGTCAGGTTAAGGCCCACGCCGCCCGCCTTGAGCGAAATCAAAAAGACCGGAACCTCGCCCGCTTGGAACTGCGCGACCATCTTGGCGCGGCTCTCCTTAGACGAAGCGCCCGTGAGCTTAAGGAAGGCGATGTCCTCCTTGGCCAAGCGCTTACCGATAATATCGAGCATACCCGTAAACTGGCTGAACAATAGGATGCGATGTCCGCCGTCGAGTGCGCCGTGCACGAGCTCCATGCACGTATCGAGCTTGGCGCTCCCCGCCTTGTAATCCTCGTAGTGTAGACGCGGGTCGCAGCAGATCTGGCGCAGCTTGGTGAGCTCGGCGAGCACCTTGAGCTTGTCTTTCTTAAACTCGGATGACTCGCGGTGCTGCACCTGTTGGGCGATACGGTCCTGGTTGGCCAGGTAGAGCTTGCGCTGCTCGCCGGTGAGCTGCGCCATGACCGTATCCTCGATCTTCTCGGGCAGGTCGGCCACCACGTCTTCCTTGACACGGCGCAGCACAAACGGCGACACGAGCGCTTGCAGGCGAGCGGCACTGTCGCCCTCGGCATGCTCGACCGGGCTTTCGAAGCGCTTGGCAAACGACTCGCGCGTGCCAAGTAGGCCCGGCATCAAAAAGTCGAAGATGCTCCAGAGCTCGGATAGGCGGTTTTCGATGGGCGTGCCCGTCAGGGCAAAGCGCACGCCGGCCGGCAGGCGCTTGGTGGCACGCGCCACCTGGGTGAGCGGGTTTTTAATGTACTGGGCCTCATCGAGTACCACGCGGGCAAAGTCCTGCTCGACGTACTCGTCGATATCGCGCCGCATAAGGTCATACGACGTCACGACCACGTTATGCTCGGCCACGCCGGCGATTTGCACGCGACGCTGGGCCTTGGCGCCCACGATGGCGCACACATCGAGCGACGGGGCGAAGCGCTCCAGCTCGGCAGTCCAGTTGTACACGAGCGACGCAGGGCACACCACAAGCGTGGGCTTAATGTCCCCCGCTTCCACGCGCGCCAGGATATGCGCGATCATCTGCAGCGTTTTGCCCAGGCCCATGTCGTCGGCCAAGATGCCGCCAAGGCCCAGGTGTTCGAGCGAGCCGAGCCACTGGTATCCGTCGACCTGGTAGCCGCGCATCGTTGCCTTGAGCGATGCCGGCACCGTAAAGTCCATCTTGCCGAGCGTGTCCAGACGCTCGACGGTACGGCGGAACGCAGCGTCGCGATCGGCCTCGAGCGCGGGCGTGCGCGCGAGCATGCTATCGACGAACAGGGTGCTCGACGCGGGAAGCGACACGCCGTCGAGCAGGTCAACAGCATCGACCCCCAGATCCTCGGCAAGGCCAAACGCGGCTCGGGCACCCTCGTCCAAACGAATGATGTCGCCGGACGTAAGGCGCGCAAACGTCTGGTGACGCTTGTAGGAGTCGAGGTAGATGGCAAGGTCTGACGCCGAAAGGCCGCTCGCGCCCAGTTCGACGTCGAGCAGATTGCTCTTGACGGTCGCACGAACCGAGAGCTTGGGCGCGGGTCGCACCGAAATCTGGCGCAGACGGTCGCTGAGCATGACCTCACCCAGCTCGGACAGGGCGGACAGGCCCTCGGTCAGCAGGCAGAACAAGCTCTCGTCATCGCGCTCCTCAAACGCCAGACCGCCCTCGTAGAAATCGAAGTACAGGGCCGCCGTGTCCATAACACGAAACTCTGCCACCTCGTCGCGGGGCGGCACGCCGGGGCGTTGCTCTTCGAAGGGGCTGCCCGGAGCGCCCAGGCTAAAGAGATCTGCCGACCAGTCGCCGTAGGCAACCGTAATTTTGCAGGTCACAAGCCCATCGTCGACGCCGATCGCCATAGCAAAGCTCGGCTCGGGCGCCACGGTATCGAGCGCGGCGGGCGCGGTAAGGTCGGTATAGTCGCGCAAAATGGGCAGCGCCATACGACAGAACTCCCCCACCTGGTCGACAGCGATATGGATCGGCGTGCGACAGGGCAGTAAGCGCGATAGGAACGGCGCCGCATGCTGGGCAAACGCTACATCGGCGCGGCGCGCACGGCGGGTGTCGACCAGATAGGCAACGTCGCCCGAAGCAAAGCAGTATGCATCGGCCGGCAGGCGTAGATCGTAGCTGCCACCAGCCGCCGGCGCGATTTTGGCGGCAAGGAGCGGCGGGCGCTTAGCCGGGACTTCGCCCTCCCCCTGCGGCGACGGCTCGACCGCCACCTCGTAGGAGCGATGCGTCGTCGTCCCCCGCGACCAAGCAGGCTCAAAGGACATGGTCCTGCCGCGCAGCAGGTCCAGCACGGACACGATGGAATACTCGGATACCGGCAACTGACGCTCGGCAACAAAGCCGCTGCGTGCAAAATCGTACGACGCCGAACGCGAACTTGTGATGTCGCTCAGATACACAACCGTTGCCACAACAAGGTCGAGTAGGCGCACCGAAACCTCGTCGAAGGCCTCGGGCGCATGGAGGAATGTAAGCTTTTTGCCGTACGAGAACGTGCCGCCACGCACATAGGCATCGGCCATGCCGTCGATATCCTTAACCACGTAGGACACCGAACCGCAGCGAATGCGAAACTCGAGCGCCCAGTTAAAGCGATCGGCAAACAGCGGATTGTAGTACGGCACCAGCGAGGGCTCCAGCACCGCTTTGGGCGCATCGGGGTCAATGGTGCCGGCGAGCTTGCGACGCATGGCCGCGAGCTCGTCCATGCGCGCGTCCGAAAGATCGGAAAGCGCCGCCACAAGGCTCGGGCTCGTGGGGACGGGCGCAGGGAAGGGAAAGTTGGGGTTGACCGAAGATGCGCTAGGCGCGGGGCGTGCGGACTGTTTGGATTGTGCGGGCGGTGCCGTAAACGTGCGGACCGGCGTACGCAGGCCCTCGACAGGCTCGGCGCCACTGGCATCCAGATACGCCAACGCCGTGGCGATGGCGTGCTTGCACATGCCGGAATAGCGGAAGGCAGCGGGGCAATCGCAGTCGTAGTCAATAACCTCGTGCTCGTCCATATCGAGCGCCACGTGCGTCTTGTACAGGTCGCCGCGCGAGCCACGCACCGTGCCCTCGATGTTCACGTTTTTGGAGAAGCGCGAGCCGGAGTCCTCAAACGACAGCACGGCACCGTTGAGCATGAGCGAGCGCCCCTTCATAAAGGTGCTGCTAAGCGCCGCCTCCTTACGAAGCGCCTGCACAAACGTCCCCTGCGCCATCACTTCCTCCAATCTCACCCGGGGTAGCTAATTTGGGACGGGGCTATTTTAGCTACCCCCATATGTCGGTTGAGATGCATTCCGACCCCGACTCATTCGCCGTCAGTCAAAGGGTAGCTAAAATAGCCCCGTCCCAAATTAGCTACCCCGCCAACGCCGTCCTTAAATTACCGTCACTCTGCCTTGGTTACCCACAATCGCCTTTGCCTCTGCCAGCAGCGGAATCGAGCGTGCGTTGACCTTGGCCGGCACCTCGGCACGCAGTACGCGCCCGTCCACCTGCTCGATAAAGATCTCCACGCGGTCGCCGCCCGGGTTTGCGGTAAGCACCGTGGCAAGACGCGCCATATTGCCCTGGCTAAAGCGGCTGTTGGGCACCATGACCTCAAACACCTTGGGCTTGTTGTTCTCCTCGTTAAGCTCAAGCGGCACGATCTCCTGCGCGATGATCTGGTCGCCGCGGTCCGAACGCTCGAGCTTGCCCTTAATGCGAACAAACGCATCAGACAGCTGCGCACCGGTCTCGGGATCGACCTCGCCGTACAGGTATCCCTCGGCCTCTTTGTAGGTCTTGGGGAACACCACGACCGTGGCCTCGCCTTCCATGTCCTCGAGCTGCACAATACCCATGGGGTCGCCGTTTTTGGTCACGCGCTTGGACACGCTCGAGACCATGCCGGCCCACCACAGCGCCTTGCCCTCGGGAATCTCCTGGTTGATGGTACCGCCCGTGGGGTTTTGCACCTCGTAGCCGGTATCGATCTGCGAGAACGAGAAGTCGCGTGCCTTGGCTAGTGCATACTCAAACGGGCGCAGCGGGTGGTCCGAGACATAGATGCCCAGAACCTCCTTCTCCTGGCTCAACTTAAGGTGGCGGTCCCACTCCTGGCCATCCGGATCGGGCACGCTCACCTCAAAGCCCGAGCCCTCAACGTCGCCAAACATATCGAAGAACGACGTCTGGCCGCTCGCGCGATCTTTCTGGCGCTTTACCGCTGCATCGATGATGTTCTCGGGGTTGTTCTTGTCCACGAAGTGCATCATCTGGCGACGCGGATACCCCGTGGAGTCGAAAGCGCCTGCCTTGATGAGCGATTCGATCACGCGACGGTTGGCCTGGCTCGAGTCCACGCGCTCGACAAAGTCGTGCAGCGTCTTAAACGGACCGCCCGCCTCGCGCTCGGCGATAATCGCCTGCGCCACGCCGGTGCCCACGCCGCGGATGCCGGCCAGGCCAAAGCGCACGCCTTCCTTGGTAGCCGTGAACTCGGTGCCGGACTCGTTGACATCTGGCGAAAGCACGGGGATGCCGTCGTAACGGCATGCCGAGACGTAGTGAACGATCTTGTCGGTCTTGCCCGTGTAGGACGTCAGAACGGCCGCCATGTACTCGTGCGGATAGTGCGCCTTAAGCCATGCCGTCTGCATAACCAGAATGGCGTAGCCGGCGGAGTGCGACTTGTTGAAGGCGTAGGACGCGAACTCGAGAACATCGTCCCAAATCTTCTGGGCGACCTCGCGCGTGTAGTTGTTCTTGATGGCGCCGTTCATCCAGTGGTCGTAGGTGGTCTCGTCCGAGCCATCCTCCCAGTGGAGCACCGTCGACGTGAGCAGCTTGATCTTTTTCTTAGCCACGGGCTTACGGATACGCGAGTCCGATTCGCCCTTGGAGAAGCCGCACATCTCAACGGAGATGAGCATAACCTGCTCCTGGTAGACCATGGTGCCGTAGGTTTCGCCCAGGATGTCGTCCAGGCGGTCGTCGTAGGAGACGGCCGGCTCCTTGCCGTTCATACGGTTGATGTAGGACGAAACCATGCCGGCACCCAGCGGGCCCGGGCGGTATAGAGCGATCAATGCCACAACGTGCTTGTACTCGGTGGGCTTCATATTCTTGATCGTGGCCGTCATGCCGGCGGACTCGACCTGGAAGACGCCGGCGGTGTGACCGGAGCCCATGAGCTTAAAGATCTCGGGGTCGTCAAAGGGAATCTCTTCCTCTTTGATGTCGATGCCGAAATTCTTTTTGATGTTTGCCTTAGCCTTGGAGATAACCGTCAGCGTGCGCAGGCCCAGGAAGTCCATCTTGAGCAGGCCCATGTCGGCAACGGTATGGCCCTCGTACTGGGTAATCTCGACGCCGCCCTTGGTATCGAGCTTGGTGGGCACATGCTCGTTGACGGGATCGCGGCAGATCAGGACGGCGCACGCGTGCACACCCTCGCCACGGGTGAGGCCCTCGATCGAGAGCGCCGTGTCGATGATACGGCGGGCGTCGTCATCCTTTTTATAGGCCTCGGCAAAGTCGGGGTTAAACAGATCCTCTTTGCCGGGCTGCTTGTCGAGCACCTGCTTGAGCTTGACCTTGGGATCGCTCGAGACCATCTTGGACAGGCGCTGGCCCATGTAGACCGGGTAGTCCAGGACGCGCGCGGCGTCGTTGATGGCCTGCTTGGCCTTGATGGTCGAGTAGGTGATGACGTGGGTGACCTTCTCGGGACCGTAGAGCTGGCGAACGTGTTCCACGACCTCGAGGCGCCGCTCATCGTCGAAGTCCATATCGATATCGGGCATCTCGGTACGCTGCGGGGACAGGAACCTCTCGAACATCAGGCCGTTCTCGAGCGGGTCGAACGCGGTGATGTTCATGGCGTAGGCGACGATAGCGCCGGCGGCCGAGCCACGGCCAGGGCCGACGCCGATGCCGTTGTCCTTGGCCCATTGCACGTACTCGGCAACGATCAAAAAGTAGGCGGCAAAGCCCTTGTCGCAGATGACCTTGTATTCGTACTCAAAGCGCTCTTTGATGTTGACGCCACCGATCTCGCGCGTGGCCCAGTCGTCGCCATAGTGCTGGCGCAGGCCCTTCTCGCACTCACGGCGGAACTGGCTCTCGTGCGTCTCGCCGGGATCGAGCAACGGAAAGCGCGGCAGGATGATAGAGTCCCAGTCCAGCTCAACGTAGCACTTGTCGGCGATCTCGAGCGTGTTGTCGCAGGCCTCGGGGCAATACGGGAACATCGCCCGCATCTCCTCCTCGGTCTTCATGTAAAACTCCGAGCCGGTCATGCGCATGCGGTTGGGGTCATCGACCTTGGCGTTCATGCCAATACACATGATGACGTCCTGCACGGGCGCATCCTCGCGGCGCAGGTAGTGGAAGTCGTTGGTGGCGATGACCTTGACGCCCACCTGCTTGGCGATATCGATGAGCGTGCGGTCCATCTGCTCGTCAGTCAGGCCGTTGTCGGTGGTGATGCCGTGTTCCTGGATCTCGATGTAGAAGTCACCGGGCTCGAAGGTATCACGGAAGGTCTCGGCCCACTTGATGGCGCCTTCCATGTCGCCGCGGTCGATGTATTTGGGGATGATGCCCGCGATACAGGCGCTCGTGCAGATCATGCCCTTGGCATGGCGGCGCAGGTTGTCGAGCGTCACGCGCGGCTTGTAGTAAAAGCCCTGCACGGCGGCCTCGGAGACCGTCTGCATTAGGTTGACGTAGCCCTCCTGATCCTTGGCCAGAAGGATCATGTGGTAGAGCTCGGGCTTGTGGTCGCGGGCAAGGGTCTCGTCCGGCGTAAAGTAGACCTCGCAGCCAAAGATGGGCTTGATGACCAGGGGCGGTTTGAGCTCGTCGATGTTGCCCTTCTCGTCCCACATGGCCATGTCTTTGACGTACTGGGCATGCTCGCGCGGGTTTGCCTCGGGGTCGGGCTCCACCAGCTCGTCGCGGCGGTCCTTTTCCAAGAAGGCCTTGTCGTGGCTCCAGGTTTTGTACTCGGGCGTGTTGTGATTGACGGCGTCGCAGGCCAGCGCCAGGTCGGGCACGCCATACATGTAGCCGTGGTCGGTAATGGCCACGGCGGGCATGCCAAGTTCAACGGCACGATTGACCATATCCTGGATACGGGTTGCGCCGTCGAGCATGGAGAAAACAGTGTGATTGTGCAGATGGACGAATGCCATGTGATGAGCTCCGATGCGGGTTCGTGTTCTGACTGAACGATTTTACCGCACGGCACGGACAGCACCCGAACCTAGCCAAACCAACACGGCTCCTCTTGCAGTTGCGGTGAAATGCGGACTGTTTGGCGGCTTTTTTGGCCAAAACAGCCCGTATTCCACCGCAAGTTATCTGAGGGCTAGAGATTGTAGGTGACTACTTGAGGTTCGGCGGGTTCGACGAAGATGGCTGGATTCGCCTGCTCCACGCGAACGAACTTGACCGTCACCGCCTCAACGCCCGCCTTGTGCAACACGTCGGCGTAGACGCGCGCCTGCAAGGCGTGCTTCTCGAGCAGCTGGTCCGGCGTCTCATCCGGCGTGCCACCCGTCTTGTAATCGATGACCAGTGCGCGTAACGGATCGGCCGGGTCGGTCGCCAAAGCGTCGATGGCGCCTTCGGCATATGCACCGTAGCGAGCGATGTCCTCGTCCTCGCAGCCCAGTGAAAAGAACGGCACCTCGGCGCGAATGCACGGCCACGCGAGCAGGTCGGCACGAACAGCCGACTTGAGCCAGCGGTTCAGGGCAACGTCGAAGCGTTCGCGCTGCTCCGGCGTCAGGCGCCACAGACGCGCCAGCGCATCGGCGCGCGCAGCGGGCAACGCGTCGGCACCCATCTCGATGAGCCACTGGCAGGCGGCGTGGAACGCCGAGCCCAGCGCCATGGGGTTGCCGGCGGGCTCAACGACGGCCACGTCCGCATCGGCCATCTCCGAGCCATCCGACTCTGCATCATCGCCAGCCTCGTCCATGGGCACGTGCGCCTCGGCGGCACGGTCCTCGGACTCGGCATGCAGCGCCGCGGCAATTGACGAGTAGCTGTACGAATCGCGCTCCGGATACGGGCAGGTGCCCATGCGCACGCCCACCGCCTGGGGATACACAAGCTCAAACGCATCGGGCTCGGGGTCGGCAGGACCGGGGACGATTGTACTGGCCGAATCGTCGGCAGCATCTGCATCGGCATCGCCACGAACAAGCCTGCCCTCGGCATCCAGCGAAGCGTTGGCCTCAAACGCCTGCTCGCCAAACGTAAAGTCCGCCAGCGAGATGAGCTCGTAGTCGCCCGGCTTAGAGTTGTCGAACACCAGGCGGTCGGCATCGAGCTGCGGCATGTCCAGAGCGTCGGTCGGCAAAATACGGCGCAGCACATCGTAGGTCAGATCGGTCTCGACGTCGAAGGTCGGCGCCGTCACCTTGCCACGGCTCACGCCGGCATCCATCGCCAAGATCACCAGCTCGCGCGCACGCGTCATGGCAACATAGAGCAAGCGGGCCCGCTCCTCGAGCGAAAGCTGCAGGTCGTCGTTGCGCAGGCGAGCAAATACCTCGGCGGGAGAACCCGTCGCGCATACGTCCTCCATAAGCTCTGGCGGCAACCACAGCGACGTGCCCTTGCCCTTAAACGCGTGCTCAAACTGCTTTTTGACGTCGTCGCCCTTCACAAAGGTACCGTCGGCAAGCTTAACGCCGTCGAAGCGTGCCGGCAGTGCCACGACCTGCGCTCCGCCCTCGACGCGACCCATCTGTGCCGCACCCGAGGACTTACGCACGCCAAAGCACTCGGCGACCGCCACGACCGGATATTCCAGACCCTTGGAGGCGTGTACCGTCATGATGCGCACCGCGCCGTCGCCCTCCTCGTTGAGGGCACCCGGGGCCTCCTTGCCCGCCAAGAAACGGTCGAAGGCCAGCGCGATGGAACGCGGCGAATTGCCGAACTCGGCCTCCGCCTCGGCCACGGCATCGAGCGCCTTGAGCACGTTGGCGGCAATGGCCTTGCCCTCGGGACCACGCTGCGCCAGACGCACAAACCAGCCCGAAGCGTTGACCACGTCGCGCGCGATGGCGGCGAACGAATCGCGGCCCACACGACGAAGCGCATAACGCAGCACCTCGCGGGCGCGCGTCACGAGCGGCAGGTCCTGCAGGCCCGGCGCATCGGAATCGCTCATGATGCCCGCATCGATGTTGCGGCGCGAGGTCTCCCCCGTCTCGCTATCGAGCTTGGTCGCCAGCGCCAGGAACTCCTGGACGCCGAGCGCAAACATCGGCGAGGCCAGCAACGGCATGAGGCCCTGCGCCGTATCGGCCGGATTGGCGAGCGCGCAGACCAGGGCGCGCACCGTCTGCACCTCGGCGGCTTGGGAAAAGACCGAGCCGCCCGCGATGACGCAGTCGAGCCCCTGGTCGCGGAAGGCCTGGGCGTAGACGTCGGCATTGGTCATGCGGCCCAGCAGCAGCACCATGCCGCCCTGGGGCTGGCCGGCATCGGCAAGCGCGCGGAATCGCTCGGCGATCGCACGGGCCTTGGCCTGTGTGCGCTCCTGCGTGCTGCCGCCGGCAACAAAGAGGGCCTGGCGACGCGAGGCGTCTGCCACCAGCGTGTCCTTGCGTCCGTCACTCGCCTCAAGGTCCAAAAAGCCCTGCATCAGGCCGCCGTCATCGCCGTCGAAGACGCGTGCCACATAACGCAGTACCTCGTCATGGCTGCGGAAGTTGCGCACGAGCTTGACGAGCTCGCCGGCGGGGGTGTCGGTCACGGCAGTCGCCTCGGGCGCGGCAGACGAGCCCACCTTGCGCTCCTGGCGACGGAATACCTCGACCTCGGCGCCGCGGAAGCGATAGATCGACTGCTGTGCATCGCCCACGGTACACAGCGCGCGCTCCCCCGCGCCCGTCAGATAGCGAATCAAATCGACCTGCATCTGGTCGGTGTCTTGGAACTCGTCGATCATGACCATCTTAAAGCGGCCCTCGTACGCAGCACGGATGGCAGGGTAATCGCGCAGGGCCTCGTAGGCCATACGCAGCAGGTCGTTATTATCGAGGGCGGACTGGGCAGCCTTCAATGCGCGATACTCGGCCTCGACGGAACGGGCCAGGCCCACCAGCGCATCGAGCGCGGGACCACCGCAGGCAAGCACGATATTGATAAACGCATCGGCGGCCTCGGCCTTGAGCAGCTCGACCTGCTCCTTGGGGAACGCCTTGCTCGCGCGCGGCATGGCGCACGACATCATGAGTCGCGCCGCATCGACCATGGTTTTGCCGCTCGCCTCAAACGCGTCGATGGCATCGAGCGCCACCTGCGCCTTCTCGGTCGCGGCCTTGCTTGCGCCCAGCGCCGCGCGATAGGCATCGGCGAGTGCCGAGGTATCGGCCTGGCCGCGCGCCACGCACACGTCGTCCATACCGCCCGGCAACTGGCTCGACAGCTCCAGCAGGTCGCGCACCAGGCCCTTGATGGTCGTGCCGGTGCCAAAGGAACCGCCCTCGCCCGCCATGGGATACCAGGCATAGAGGGCCTTGAGCGATGCCGCGAGCTCGGGCGCGGCATCGGGCGCTGTCGCGCGGCCCAGCACATGCTCGACAGCCTGATCCATGAGCTCGTCGGTATCGGTGAGCACCGTGAACTCGGGGTCAATGCCCAGCTCCAGCGCATGCGCGCGCAGGATACGCGAGCACATGCCGTGAATAGTCGAGATCCACGCGTCGTCGACGGTCAGTGCTTCCTCGTCCATGCCCTCGTCGATAAGCGCACGGCGCACGCGGTCACGGATCTCGGCCGCGGCATCTTTGGTAAAGGTAATGGCGAGCACCTGGTCAAGATGTTCAACGAACGGACCTGATTCGGGCGAGAGCGCGTAGACGATGCGGCGCGTGAGGGTAAAGGTCTTGCCCGAACCGGCGCCCGCCGAGACAAACAGCGGACGGTCGAGCGTTTTGACAATCTGCAGCTGTTGCGGCATCAAAGTCGAAAGATCCATGGTCTACACGTCCCTCCTTACAAACGTTCCTTCGTGGTTATACGAGCAGCGCGCATGCGCGGCCTGAGCCGACGTCGGGTCGACGGCGGCAACGTTGCCTGCCTCGAGCTCGCGCAGGCGCTCGGCGATGCCGGCCTCAACGCGATCGAGCAGGGCGTCGAAGTCCATGCTGCCGCCCTCGCCGGGGAAACCTTTCTTAAGGCCCGGGATGCGACCGTCGCTGCGCTCTTCCTCGAGCAGCTCGGCGCTCGCGGCACCGCGCAACGCCGGCTTGCCGCCCTTGGTCGAAAAGTAGAGCGCCGCGCGGGTGTCCAAATCCAGCGCCCGGCGCATGGCCTGGGCGTAGATGAGCGTTTGGGTATGTGGTGGCAACCAGCGCGGATCGTCGATGGGCGCCGTGCCCGATTCCTCGTCGCGCACCGTAGGGTCGGCGAGCTTAAACTCCTCAACGCCCGTGCGATGCTTGTAGTCGATCACCACGGCACGATTCTCGGCGTCCACGTCCACGCGGTCGATGCGCCCGCCAAGCGGCCAACCGGCATACTCGACCTTGAGCTCGTTGAAGGCGAACTCCAGGTAGTGCGGGGCAAAGGGGGCAAGTGCCTCGGACTCGTAGGCAAGCACACCCTCCAGCTGCGGCAAGATCTCGGCCACCTGGCGCTCCTCCACCGCAGAGAGCGGCACCAGCGGGCCCTCCGTGCCGCGCTTGCCGGCGTGCTCGGCCAAGGTCTCGTCAAAGACCTCGTGCAGCAGTCCCTGTGCACGCGGCAGATTCTCGGGCGTCACGCGCTTCATGCCCTCCTGGGGCAGACGGGCATGCAGATGCTCCAGCACGTCGTGGACAAAGTTGCCCTTCTCCATGTTGCCAAAGCCCGCGTCGATCGACTGGGGCTTGACGCGATACGACACGAACCAGCACAGCGGGCACGTCGAGTACGCCTCAATCTGCGAGGCGGACGTCAGACGCGGCACGAGCGGCGCGTTCTCGCCCTCGCCATCGCGGCGACGCAGGACCAAATACGGCACGGCCTCGGCACTCAGATGCTGAGGGGCTTCACAGGTCACGCGCTCGCGCTTGAGACCTTCGCCTGCCGCGGGATCGAAGTCGGCGATGATATCGCCCTCGCCTACGCACGTGGGCTTGGCAGCGCCAGCGGCCTCGGCATGTGCCCGCAGCTCGGTCCATACGGCTGCCGGGTAGCACTCGCGCGCCTGGCGATCGTGTGTCACGCGGGCGAGCGCGACCGGACCGCTCGCCGCCTGCATTGCACGGCCAAAGCGCACACGCAACAGGGCAGCGGGCTCCAAAGACACGCCGTCGCGGCGCAGCTCGGCCGTCAACGTGGCAAGCGGGCCCTCTTCGTGCGAAAGCGGATAGCTGTCCAGGTCGACATCGGCAAACAGCACGGCATCGTAGCCGCCAGGACGCAAAACCGACGCATCGGCAAGCGACACGAAGCGCACTTGCGCCCGTGGCGTGCGATCGACCTCGTAGGTCTCGTAATCGTATGCGGTACTGCGCTTGTCCACCTTAGTTCGAACGCCGTCGAGAACCGGCACGGTCGCGGCCTGCGACACGTCGAGCGCGTGAGCATCGTTCATAAGGATGTCGATGGCATGGCGCAGCAAGGCCGTCTCTGCCTGGCGACGGGCCTGGCCGTCAAGGCCACCTAGAGCGCGATCGGGCAGCGCCTCGGCAACGGCGAGCATGGCCTTGAGCGCCGTCACGGGTTTGTCGCGCCACAGCGCCTGAAACACGTCCGAGACCACGCACGGCACGTTCTTAAACCAGTTATCTTCGCTGGCAGCCTTGCGGGCGCCCCTCACCTGGCCCTGCACGCTCTGCAGCAGGCTCTTGACGCCCGCAGTGGTCTTGCTGCGCGACAGGCGCATGTTCTTGTCGAAGCCGCGGGCGCTCGCGGCGTCGGCACCCGAAAGCGGGCTATAAATCCAGTCGGTAAGCTCTGGAGCGGGCCACCACTCGGTCTTGGAAGCGGTGCCCTCGTCGGCGGCTTTCATACGCTCGATCAGGTTGGCGAGCGCCGTAAACTGCCTACCCGCGATGGACTGGGAAAACGCCGTGAACTCAGCCGTCTCGGCCGCAATGTGACGCGCCGCCAGACGGGCAGCGAGTTCGCCGAACAGCTGGGGCGCCCGGGCGGAAACAACGAGCACGCGCACGGGGTCGGCGGGCGTTGCAGTAGCTTTATCGGCCTTGAACTCCTTGTGCGCTTTCACCAACTTATCGATGGCGTCCACATAGACATGAGCACGGGCATGGGGGCCGGCGACTTCCACAAAGGCAGGACGTGCGACGGACTTTGGAGCAGTCGCGGGGGCGCCAGCATCCTCGTCCAGCGGTGCAACCTCAAACAGCACACCGCGGGCATCAAGGGCCGTGGCCAGTTCCTCACGCATCGCCGCTTGCTCGCGGGCGAGCAGCACGACAATCTCTCCCCCGTTGTTTGCCACGGCGGACAGCAGCTCGAGCAGGCCGTGCGTAAACGACGTGACACCGCGCACGCATACGGCGTGGGCGCACGCCGGCAGGCTATCGGCCAGGGCACCGGCCATAATGTCGGCTGCCTCGCAGGGCTCGACCATATCTCGACGGTCCAAACCGCCCGCGTAGGCACGCAAAAGCTCAAACACACGAGCCTCGGCATCGCTTTTTGGCTCAGGCTGGCAATTGTTGCCACCGCATCGTTCGGCACCCGTCCCCGCCACACCCGGCAGCACATCGCGGGCCATGCGCGCAAACATGCGCACCGTGCCCTGGCTGCGCGAAAGCGGCTGCAGGTCGGCATCGTCGAGACGCGTGACCATGTCCGAGAACAACATCTGGCGCTGCAGGTTGTCGACGAAACCGCGCCCGTCGCCCAAAAGCTCCCAAAGCGAGCGAAGCCACGATGCGGGTGTCTTGTAGTCGATACCCAGCGAAATGCCGGCTTCCGCCGCACCATGACGGCACAGATCGAGCTCGGCAAACGTAGACGCCAGCAAAACGGCACGTCCATGGCGGGCAATAAGGTCGGCAAGCAGCGCCGCCTCGGCATCGCTCAAATCCGTGCCGGCATTGGTGGTATAGATTCGAACAGGCATGGTCCTCCGCTCAAACCGTTCGCAATAATCAATGCATCCATCCTACCCGCCCAAGCGGACACATTGCCACCGCAGTTCCATCTTTTGGCACAAAGCAACCTGAACCCAACGCACCAGCCGATTGCAGGCATATAAAAACCGCCCCCGGAGGGACGGTTCTTCGTAATTCAATGTTGTCGCTGGCTTACTCGCCATCCTCCAACTTAATGAGGATCTTGCGGTAGCCACCGTACTCGCCGTTGAGCGCCTTGGACACACGGCTCACCGTGGTGGACGAAGCGCCGGTACGGGCCTGAACCTCAACATAAGGCTCGCCCTCGTCCAAATAGCGCGCAACCTGCAAACGCTGAGAAAGGTCGCAAATCTCGCGCGGCGTGCAGATATCGGTCAAAAACGCTTGGATATCCTTCTCGTCGTCCAAAAGGCTAAATGCGTGAACCAGCTGCTTGACATCAGGCTTGTCAAACATGTTCTCGATATTCATCGATCACCGCCAAACCCGCCAAAAGGCATCGAAGTTGATACTGACATCGGGCATCGTTCACCCGTAATATGCAATAGGGCAACGCCTGTGGCTTTTGCCCGTAGCAGTGTAGCACACCACCAAACTAAAGCGACAAGACTCTCTGCCAGCGGCGCGTTTTTCAGGACGAACGCCGTTTAGAAACCGTATGCGCACGTAAGCTCCACGAATATTTGAGACAATGGGCGCCCAAACACCGCGGCGCGCCCGCGCAACCATCCAGGTCGCCGCCGTAAGCCGCTTCACGCGACGTCAGCAATCCCGGCGCAAGAAAGGATTCACGCCATGCGCTTTATGCTTAACTGGCTCTTCACCTCGATCGCCATCGCGATCGCCACGTTCCTCGTCCCCGGTATCCAACCCTTCGGCTTTGCCGAGACCTGGGTCTGCTTTGCCTTTGTGGGACTGTTCCTGAACATTGTCGATTCGTTCGTCAAACCGTTCCTCACGGTCATCTCGCTGCCGCTCACGATCATTACGCTGGGCATTTTCCAGCTTGTCGTCAACAGCTTTATGCTTGAGCTCGCGAGTTACCTGTCGGTCAACCTGCTGGGCGTCGGCATCTCCATCGCCAGCTTTGGATCGGCCTTTATGGGCAGCATCCTGGTGTCCATCACGCGCAGCATCCTCGACAGCATCGCCGAGGACTAAAACGGCCATTCCGGCCGTGTCCGTCTCAACAGCCCAAAACGAAGGCCGCCCATCGCAAAAATGGGCGGCCTTCTTATTTTTCAAGTCTCAAAGGGCGAGAGAATCTACCATTTCCACCCCGTCCCCAAATGCAGGTGTGGGTTAGATGACGTAGTCGTAGCCATGGTTGGGAGCGACAAGTTGATCGAGCGTCACACCGTCGAGGTAGTCGTTGATGAGCTTGTCAAGGTTCTTCCACACGTCAAGCGTGGGGCACTCATCCGAACGCGAGCAGCCTTTGCAGTCGCCATCCAGGCAGGCGACCGGCGCCAGACTACCCTCGGTCAGGCGCAGGATCTCGCCCACCGTGTACTGCTCGGGCGGGCGCGTGAGCACGTAGCCACCGCCCTTGCCGCGCATGCCCGAGAGCATATTGGCGCGCACGAGCGTAGCCAAGATGTTCTCCAGATATTTCTCGGAAATCCCCTGTCGCGCTGCGATCTCTTTGAGCGGGATGCGACCGGCCGCCTGGTGCTCGGCCAGATCGACCATAACGCGCAGGGCATATCTGCCCTTAGTAGAAACCAACATGTATAGTGCTGCCTTTCGGTCATTTAGTCCGTAGAAATTCTAGACGAAATATTGGTTTTGAAAATACCCGTTCCGGTCAAGATGATTAATCGACTCGTAATAATCTTCTATTTCCTATTGCGTTACTAGGCTTTACTGTCTACTATGCTTGCCAACAGCAAAACGAACAACCCATAAGGTTTGTGGGTTTTGCTGCTACACACACCGTAAAACCACACGGTATCCAGTCATTTGAACACTTTGGAGGTTCACCATGAGCAGTGTTTACACGTCCATCGATCAGCTTATCGGCCACACTCCGCTTCTGGAGCTCACTCACTTTGAGGCCGATGAGGACCTCAAGGCCCGCGTGCTCGTCAAGCTGGAATACTTCAACCCCGCCGGCTCCGTCAAAGACCGCGTCGCCAAGAACATGATCGACGAGGCCGAGAAGGCCGGCAAGCTCGTGCGCGGCGGCGACTACACCATCATCGAGCCCACGAGTGGCAACACCGGCGTCGGCATCGCCTCGGTGGCGGCGGCTCGCGGCTACAAGGTGATCATCACCATGCCCGAGACTATGTCCGTCGAACGCCGCAAGCTTATGCAGGCATATGGCGCACAGCTCGTGCTCACCGACGGTTCCAAGGGCATGAAGGGCGCCATCGCCAAGGCCGAGGAACTGCAGAAGGAGACGCCAAACAGCATCATCGCCGGCCAGTTTGTGAACCCCGCCAACCCCGCCATCCACAAGGCCACGACCGGCCCCGAGATCTGGGATGACACCGACGGCGAGGTCGACATCTTCGTCGCCGGCGTTGGAACCGGCGGCACCGTGACCGGCGTGGGTGAGTTCCTTAAGGAGCAGAACCCCGAAATCAAGGTCGTCGCCGTCGAGCCCGCCACCTCGCCGGTGCTTTCTAAGGGCCAGGCCGGTCCGCACAAGATCCAGGGCATCGGTGCCGGCTTTGTGCCCGACGTCCTCGACACCCAGGTCTATGACGAGATCATCCCCGTCGAGAACGACGACGCCTTTGCGACCGGCCGCGCCGTGGGCCACAAGGAGGGCGTGCTCGTGGGCATTTCGTCCGGCGCCGCCGTGTGGGCCGCGCTGCAGCTGGCCAAGCGCCCCGAGAACGAGGGCAAGACCATCGTGGCCCTGCTTGCCGACACCGGCGAGCGCTACCTGTCCACGGCGCTCTTCCAGGACTAGGGCCTGTCGCCCATAGGTTGAGCCCACGGACGAGCCGGTCTCCTCTCTCCCGGCAGTCTGAGCCCATCCAATCAGGGTGTCCCACGAGACGCCCGAACTTGCTACAATGTCTGCGGCGCGGAACCAGCCTCCCGCGCCGCTTTTCTTTTTTGGCCACATGCCACCAAGGAGAACCTCCCCATGCACAACAAGCGCGTGCTCGTCGCCATGAGCGGCGGCGTCGATTCCAGCGTGACCGCGTACCTGCTCAAAAGCCATGGCTACGAATGCGTCGGCGCCACCATGCGCCTCACCTGCCCCGCGCCCGATCCCGCCACGGGCATGAGTAAGGTCGACCGCGACATCGCCGATGCGAAGGCCGTCGCCGAGCGTCTGGGGATACCCCACCATGTGCTCGACTTGCAGCAGACCTTCGACCACAGCGTTATCGAGCGCTTTGTGAACGCCTACCAGGAGGGGCTGACGCCCAACCCGTGCATCATCTGCAACCGCCACATAAAGTTTGGCGCGTTGCTCGGTGCGGCGCTGGACATGGGCTGCGACTACATCGCAACGGGTCATTACGCCAAAACAAGCCAGACAGTAGACGGCACCTGGCAGCTGCATCGCGGCGAAGATCCCAAAAAGGACCAGAGCTACTTTTTATATTCGCTTACGCAGGAGCGCCTGGCGCACACGATCTTTCCGCTGGCAGGCCTAGACAAAGAGCGCGACGTGCGCCGCATAGCCGCCGAACAGGGCTTTGCCAACGCCAAAAAGGCCGAGAGCGAGGATATCTGCTTTATTCCAGACGGTGACTACGCGGGCTATATCGAGCGCCGCTGCGGACATCCCGCTGCACCGGGCGACATTGTGTGGCGCGACGGCAGCGTGGTCGGACGCCATAACGGCGCGTTGCGCTATACCATCGGCCAGCGCAAGGGCTTGGGCGTCGCGATGGCGCATCCCGTGTATGTGACGGGCGTCGATGCCGCCAACAACACCGTGCATCTGGGCGAGGCCGAGGACCTAACGGCCACAGCACTCACGGCCGACGACTGGATCTGGAGCGCCCCTGCCGACCGCATGGAGGCAGAACTCAATGCCGGCGGCATTCGCGTGGGCGCCAAGTACCGTTACCGTCAGAAAGACCAAGCAGCGACCCTTACGCGCGGCGAAGACGGGCAAATGCTGCTGACTTTTGACGAGCCGCAGCGAGCCATCGCCCCCGGCCAGGCCGTTGTAGTCTACCACGGCGACATCGTCCTCGGCGGCGGCACCGTTACGGCAGCTATCAAGTAGTCCCATCCCCTTCATAAGTTGCGGTGAAATAGGGACTGTTTAAGCGTTTAAAACCGCCAAACAGTCCCTATTTCACCGCAACTTAGAGAGGACGGCCTCGGTCGGTACTGCCGTATCAGCCGAGGCCGCTGCATCGCTAGCGCTGTACGTAGGCGCGGACGAGCTCGAAGGTGTTGCGCACGCCGTCCATGTGGCTACGCTCGTAGTTGTGGCTCGCATACACGCCGGGGCCGATCAGACCATGGCGAATGTCGTAGCCGGCAGAGAGCGTGGCTTCGACGTCCGAACCGTAATGCGGATACACGTCGATAGCGTAATCGAGCTCAAGCTCGCGCGCGATATTGGACAGCGCCGTCACCAGGTCGTAGTTGTACGGACCGCCCGAATCCTTGGCGCAGATCGACACCATGTGCTCGGTGCAGCCTAGGTCGTCGCCCACGCAGCCCATGTCAACGCTGATCATCTCGCGCGTGTCGGCCGGCACGAAGGCGCCGCCGTGGCCCACCTCCTCGTACACGGTAAAGAGCAGCGAAACCTTACGCGAAAGCGTCACCTCGCCAGCGGCGACGGCACGCGCCAAGCCCAACAAAATGGCGGCCGATAGCTTGTCATCCAGGAAGCGGCTCTTAATGTAGCCGCTCTCCGTCACCGTCGTGCGAGGATCCATAGCGATGATGTCGCCGGTCTGAATACCCAGCTCGAGCACATCGTCCTTGCTGTCGACGTTCTCGTCGAGCAAGATCTCCATGTTCTTCTCGATGGTCTTGACCGGCTCGTCGGCCACGTGCGCCGAAGGCTCGGTGTTAAGAACCACGCCCGTGTAGACATTGCCGTCGCGCGTGTAGACGGTGCAGTTCTCGCCATCGGCCGTAGACCACTGATGCCCACCGAGCGTCGTGGGGCGCAGGCGGCCATTGTCCTTAATGGAACGCACCATGGCGCCTAGGGTATCGACATGGCTCGCCAGTACGAGCGGCTCGCCCTCGCCGCCAAGCTCAACGAGCACGTTACCCTTATTAGAACGCTCAGGCCCAAACCCCATATCGCGCAGGGTCTCCATCAGATAATCAGTCGCCGCACGGGTATAGCCGGTAGGCGAAGCAATAGAAGTCAGCGTCTTAAGCTGTCCTGCGATATAGGAGAGCGTCTCCTCTAGAGAAGCATCAATATTAGAAGTCATATGCATCCTTCCAAGTAAAACTAAGACCGAGTCCCGATTTTAACCGTTCTGCACGTGCAATGCCCCAGGAGCCGAGCCGCCTCCAGACGTCCCCGCACCGGTTTTGTGCACGTGCACGGTTTACAATCTCAATCTTGCATAAATCCTATTGGTATTTGCATAGAAATGAGGCATCTTTTTGCTTCGTCTCAGGGTGCCCCACCTTGGACCGTGCAAAAAACGGAGTATTCAGCACCGTGGGCCCCAACGGCCCCATCACGAACGACAAAACGACGCGGTTACAGCAGTGTTGCAGGTCGTCGCAAAGCAGAAACTCAGTAACAACCCCCTCCACCCATCGATAGCCCGCCCACAATGGCTGTCGATGGGCGCCTGCGGATCACTACCGCCCATTCACAACGTTATGCATTTTTAAGAGCTTGTTGAATACTCCCAAAAATGCACGCAGGGAAGTGCACCACCTATCCGCAGCGGGCAGTACGCCTTGGTTTTGTCCGTCTCAGGGCATCGACGCAGCACAAAAAGCCCCGCCGTGCGTAGCACGGCGGGGCCAGCGGCACGTCAAAAGACCATACACCTACGGGCGAAGGACCACCAAACTGGGCTAGGCAGCCGGGCAGATCTTCTTGAAGAGCTCAATGACGTCGTCGAGCGTCGCCTCGCGCGGGTTACCCGGGAAGCAAGCGTCGGCCATGGCGTCCTTGGCCAGGACCTCGATCTCGTCAGCCTTCATGGCCTCGCAGACGTGCGGGATATTCACGTCGGCGGAAAGCTGCTTGACGGCGGCGATAGCGGCATCGGCGGCCTCGGCGGTGCTCATGCCCGTGGTGTCAACACCCATGGCAACGGCAACCTTGGCCAGGCGCTCAGCGCAAACCGGCTTGTTGAACTCCATGGCGATCGGCAGCAGCATGGCGCAAGCGACGCCGTGCGGGGTATCGTAGTGAGCGGACAGGGTGTGAGCCATGGCGTGGTCGATGCCCAGGCCAACATTGGAGAAGCCCATGCCGGCGACATACTGACCAAGAGCCATGCCCTCACGGCCGGAGCCGGGCTGGCCGGACTTGGCCTCGGCGACGGAGTCGCGCAGGTTCTCGCTGATCAGCTTAATGGCCTCAAAGTGGAACATGTCGGAGAGCTCCCAAGCGCCCTTGGTGGTGTAGCCCTCGATGGCGTGGGTCAGAGCGTCCATGCCGGTGGAAGCAGTCAGGCCGGCGGGCATGGAAGCCATCATGTCGGGGTCGACGACGGCGACCTCGGGGGCGTCGTTGGTGTCGACGCACACGAACTTGCGGACCTTCTCGGGGTCGGTGATGACGTAGTTGATGGTCACCTCGGCGGCGGTACCGGCGGTCGTCGGCACGGCGATGGTGAACACGGCGTGGTTCTTAGTGGGAGCAACGCCCTCGAGGCTGCGGACATCGGCGAACTCGGGGTTGTTGATGATGATGCCGATGGCCTTAGCGGTGTCCATGGAGGAGCCGCCGCCGATGGTCACGATAGCGTCAGCCTCGGCGGCCTTGAAGGCCTCGACGCCGTCCTTGACGTTCTGGATGGTGGGGTTGGGCTTGATCTCGGAGTAGAGGCTCCAAGCGATGCCGGCGGCGTCGAGCTCGTCGGTCACCTTGGCGGTAACGCCAAACTTGACCAGATCGGGATCGGAGCAGACGAAAATCTTCTTGTAGCCGCGACGCTGGAGCTCGCCGGGGATCTCCTTGATGGCGCCGGAACCATGATAAGAGATGGTATTGAGAACGAAACGATTAGCCATTGATAGCCTCCCATCGTGTGCGGGGCATCCATTACGCCCCACGCTATGAGTCCCATCCTAACGATTTTGAAACGAAAAACGCGTGAGAACGTCAAAATTGTTAAAGCGTTTCAACAGATGATGAAAAATATTGCGGCAAAGGGACAGCCCCTTTGCCGCATTCGGTTACTTTCGGCAGCCCTCTTTCCAAGCCTCGGCCGCAACCTTCCAGCGTAAGCGCAAGTCGCGCTCGCGGTCGATGAACATGATGGCAAACGCGACAAACAGCAGCAAGCTCGCCACGACGATGGCATGCAGGCCCATGCGCTCAATACACCAGTTGCCCAACACGGCGCCAAACACAAAGATAAAGATCACGCCAAAGTACAGCAGGCCGTTTTCCAAAAAGCCGCGCCTGTGGGTGATGATGTAATCGTCCACGTTTTGCAGCGCGTTGCGCAAGTTGCCGATGCACATGGTCGTAGCGATACCGTGACCGTGAATCTTGCGGAAGCTCTCGACCTGCATACCGCAGGCAAACGAAGTGAGGCAGTTGGCGAGCAGGTTGTAACCGCCACCGGGGATAAAGCTCACGCCCAGCAAGATGACGGCTTCAAAAAACACCGTCACCTGGCGCCAGTGAATCACGCTGCCGAACCGCTCGTGAACCAGGTCGGCAAGCATAATGCCCACGGCAAACGACACCACGGGGAAGAAATAGCGTCCCGCCAGCTGCCAGTTGCCCTCCGAGATGCTTACACCCACGAGCAGGATGTTGCCCGTCTGCGCGTTGGCGAAAACATGGTCGCGCCCAATGTACGAATACACGTCCATAAAGCCACCGGCGAGCGCCAAGATGATGCCCAGCTCAATAGACTCCGATATCTGTTTGGCACGCTGCATCGTCGTGCATCCTCCTTGTTGACGACTCTCTCGTGCGTTGGCGGAAACATAACCGCCGTTCATACTGTAACCCATTGACAACATGGCGTGCGCGCGAGACGGGTTCTCCAACGCGCAGATACACAGTCTGGAAACAAACGATCCCCGTATCGACGCGCCGATCCCCCAGCTCATGTACTCCCCCAGTCTTTTTAGCCCCGTCCCAAAAAGACTGGTTACAATTACGTGCAGCATACAGACACCGGGAGGGATCGTGGCAAAAAAGCCTCAGCATGCTCAGAACAACCAGCGCAACCAGCAGGGCAAACAGGGCCAGCAGCAAAAGCGCGGCGGCAAGGCGCAGGGTGGGCACACCACGCATGCCCCAGCAGCGCCCACACGCCCCTGGCGTCCGGGCCGCGACAAGTTCCTCCCCGTCAGCCGCGCCGATATGGACGCGCGCGGCTGGGACCAGTGCGACTTTGTCTACATCTGCGGCGACGCCTACGTGGACCACCCCAGCTTTGGCATGGCCATCGTCAGCCGCGTACTCGACGCGCACGGCTACAAAGTGGGCATCATCTGCCAGCCCGACTGGACCGACCCCGCCAGCATCACCGTGCTCGGCGAGCCGCGCCTGGGCTTTTTGGTCAGTGCTGGCAACATGGACTCCATGGTCAACCACTATTCGGTGACCAAGCACCGCCGCCACACCGACGCCTATACCCCCGGTGGCGAGGAGGGGCGCCGTCCCAACCGAGCCGTCACGGTCTACGGAAATCTCATCCGCCAGACGTTCAAGGATGCTCCCATCATCATCGGCGGCATCGAGGCGAGCCTGCGCCGCCTGGCCCACTACGACTACTGGCAGGACAAACTCAAGCGCTCGGTGCTGCTCGACTCGGGCGCCGACATCCTCATCTACGGCATGGGCGAGCACGCAATCGTCGAGATCGCCGACGCGCTCGACGCGGGACTGCCCATCGATCAGATCACCTATATCAACGGCACCGTTTACCGCACGGGCTCGCTCGACGAGGTCTACGACTACGACCTGCTGCCCAGTTGGGACGACCTTGCCGCCGATAAGCTCAACTACGCGCGCAGCTTTAACGTGCAGCAGCAGAATATGGACCCCATCACCGGACATCGTCTGGTAGAGCCCTATCCCAACAGCGTCTATGTGGTGCAGAACCCACCGTCGGCGACGCTCACCACCGACGAGATGGACGAGGTGGCCGAACTCCCCTACGCACGTGACTGGCATCCCGACTACGATGCGGCAGGCGGCGTGCCGGCCTTTGCCGAGATCAAGTTTTCGATTAGCTCCAACCGCGGCTGTTTTGGCGAGTGCTCGTTTTGCGCCCTCACCTTCCACCAGGGTCGCGTGTTGCAGATGCGCAGCCACGATTCGATCATGCGCGAGGCCGAGCTGCTCACGCACGACCCCGAGTTTAAGGGCTATATCAACGACGTGGGCGGGCCGACGGCCAACTTTAGCCGCCCGGCCTGCGACAAGCAGCTCAAGCACGGCGTGTGCAAGAACAAGCGCTGCCTGTGGCCGAGCGTGTGCAAGAACATGGTGGTCGACGAGAGCGGCTACACGCAGCTGCTGCGCGACCTGCGCCAGCTGCCGGGCGTCAAAAAGGTCTTTGTCCGCAGCGGCATCCGCTTTGACTACACCATGGCCGATGCCTCGGACGAGTTTTTGCGCGAGTTGCTGGAGCACCATGTCTCGGGCCAGCTACGCGTGGCACCCGAGCACGTAAGCGACGCGGTGCTCTCCGTAATGGGCAAGCCGAGCCGCGCCGTCTACGACGCGTTCTGTCGCAAATTTGAGCGCTTGAACCGTGAATACGGCCTTAAGCAGTACGTGGTGCCGTATCTGATCTCGAGCCACCCCGGATCGACGATGAAGGAGGCCGTGGACCTCGCCGAGGCCGTGCGCGACATGGGCTATATGCCCGAGCAGGTGCAGGACTTCTACCCCACGCCGTCCACCATGTCGACCTGCATGTACTACACCGGCGTAGACCCGCGCACCATGGAGCCGATCTATGTGGCGCGCGACCCGCACGAAAAGGCCATGCAGCGCGCGCTCATCCAGTATCGCAAGCCCGAGAACTACAAGCTTGTGCGCGAGGCATTGGAAAAGGCCGGGCGTCGTGACCTGATCGGCTACACCAAGCATTGCCTGATCCGTCCCGTACCGCCGCGCCCGGGCGAGACGTCTGCTGGCGGTGGGCATGGCACCGGCAAGAAGGGCGGCAAGGCACACGGCGGTGCTAGCGGTGCTGGCAAGGGGCCTAAGGGCAGCAAGGGCCACGGCGGCATGTCGCGTGCGCAGAACACCGCAGGCCGCAACCGCGCGGCCCAGGGACGACAGGGCGCCAACGGAGGCGGCAGACGCAACTAGCGCGGCGAGGCGGCATGCCGCCGTTGGCGACACGACACGCCCCACCAATAAAATGCCGCTCGCCGGGGCGTCGCAGAACGATTCCCCGGCGAACGGCCGATTAATATTGTCTATCTCAAAACGTCGTTACTTTTTGTCAAAACGACCATAGAGCGCAAACGAGAGCGTCGCGGAAATAACCCAAGTCAAAGCGATGCAGACGACAATCATGATCAGGTTCATGGGATTGCCGCTTGGATCGGCATAAACGGGCAACGAGGTAATGCCGGGCATAACAAAGCCGAAGCACTTTGCGCCGAGAACAACGGTAAGCGCACCGCCAATGCCATCCGCGATCATCGCAGCGATAAGCGGAGTCCTGTTAGGAACCTGAACGGTAAACAAGGCGGGCTCGGAAATTCCCATAAATGCTGAGAAGGCGCACGTCATTGCAGCGGACTTGAGCTTTTCGTCGGTCATGCGCAGGGCTGCACCAAAAGACGCACCGCTTTCGGCGAGGTTATGGCAGAAAGAGATCGGGAGCAGATAGTCATACCCAAGCGTTGCGATATTGGAAATCTGGATAGGGCTCGTTGACTGATGCATGCCGAAGAGCACGATAAGCGGCATAAAGAAGCCCAGCAGAAAACCGGCAACGGGGCCTAACGTCGAGAATAGCCAAACGATACCGTTGGCAAGACCAAGACCGCACCAGGCACCAATCGGAGCGAGCACAAACAGGTTGACGGGAATCACGATAGCAAGGGAGAGCGCCGGAACGACAACGAGCTTAAAAAGATCCGGCACGACTTTGTCGATTGCACGATATACAAAAGACAAGCCAATGACGCCAAAGATAACCGGGAACACGGAATCGGCGTAGCTAAAAATCGGCACCGCAAAACCGAACAGCGCAAGGGGCGTCTCGCCCGTACCGACAGCGTTGACAATGGTCGGGTACATCAGCGATCCGGCAACACAAAGCGCAAGCGAACGGTTGACCCGGAACTTATCAGCTGTAGACATTGCCAGCAAAAACGGCAAGAAGTAGAACGGGATATCCGAAATCATATTGAATATCGCAAAGTCGCCGGCACCCGTGTCGATTCCAAAAGCCGCGATAGCAGCCAGGATGCCCTTTACGATGCCTCCCGCCACCAGTGCGGGAATGATAGCGGAAAAGATGCCGGTGATGATATCGAATACGCGAGCCGAACCTTTTTGGAGCTCAGGCTGCTCGGCGTCGGCGGAGACCTCGCCACCCATCCTGTCACCTAGCATGGGCTCCAATTCGTCATATACCGACCCCACGCTGGCGCCGATGATAACTTGCCACTGTCCGTCTTTAACCTGCGCGCCCAAGGCGCCGTCAAGCGTCTTAAGGGCCTCCAGGTCTGCCTTGCTATCGTCCTTCAGGTTGAATCTGAGCCTTGTAATGCAGTGCGTTGCCATAACAACGTTATCGGCGCCGCCCACGAGCTCGAGGACACAAGCGGCCAGTTCCTTCTTGTCTGCCACGACAATCACTCCTACCCAAGATCCTCGCCATTAGTGGCGATACATTTCTGATACCAATAGAAAGAGTCTTTACGCGAGCGCTCCGCAGTGCCGTTGCCGCAATTATCCAGATCGACATAGATAAGCCCGTAGCGCTTGTCCATCGTAAGAGGACCGCAGGCAACAAGGTCAATGAATCCCCAGATCATGTATCCGCGCACGTCAACGCCATCGATCACTGCTTCCTTAAGGCACTTTATGTGCTGGCGCAAATAATCGATTCGATACTCGTCGTGGATGCTGCCATCCTCCTCGACTACATCAGATGTACCGAGGCCGTTCTCGGCGATATACAGGGGCAGCCCATAGCGGTCATACATCTGGTTAAGGGTAACCCTCAGACCAATGGGATCGAGCTGCCAGCCCCACTCACTCGTCTCGAGATAAGGGTTCTTGTTTGCCATGACCAGATTACCCGCAGTCTTCTCCCATCCCTGATCGCAGGTGGATACCTGGGAAAAGTAGTACGAGAAGGCCAGGAAGTCGACCGTGTTGCGAGCGATGAGCTCTTCATCGCCCGGTTCCATTTGAATCTCGATATCGCACGCATCGAAATAGCGATTCATATAAGCGGGGTATTTTCCACGAGCCATCACGTCCGTATAGAACCAGTTGGAATACTGGTCGTCGTGAATAGCCTGCATGTTATCTTCGGGACGGCAGGTGGCGGGATACGTACAGAATCGAGCGATCATGCCGCCAACGGGAGTATCGGGCGAAAGACGATGGACAATCTCGACGGCACGCGCATTGGCAACGAACTCGTGGTGCAGGCACTGGAAGATGGCTCGATCGAAGTTCTCCCCCTCTTCGTCTTTGACCAGACAGACCCCGTCCCAAGGCGAAAAACGTGCTGCATTGAACTCGTTAAAAGGCAGCCAGAAATCGACCAGATCGCCCAATTCCGTAACGATTGTCTCGACATAGCGGGCAAAGAAATCAATCGTCTTGCGATTCTTCCATCCCCCATATGTGGTGACAAGATTTACCGGGATGTCATAGTGGAGCATGGTGACGAAGGTTTTAATGCCGTGCTTTTTGCACTCACCCAGCATGCTTCGATACCACTCGATGCCTTCGCGGTTAGGTTCAAGATCATCTCCGTTAGGATAGATTCGGCTCCAGCAAATAGAAGTGCGGAACAGCTTGAGGCCCATCTCCGCAAAAAGCGCGATGTCCTCACGGTAGTGATGATAGAAGTCGTTACCGCGCCTAAACGGGTAGAACTCAACACCATCATCTGCGAGAGCGTTCATTAGTTCGTCATGGCAGAAGGGGTTGTTTTGATGCTTGTCCTCAATCTGGTCATGAGTCCAGGTACCATCCAGCCATCGACAATCCTGCGTCGACTTTCCCTTTCCGCCCTCATTCCAGGCGCCATCGGCCTGCGAGCACGATATGGCTCCGCCCCATAAAAAGTCGGAGTCAAACCCATGTTTTAACTTACTCATTTGCCCTCCTTGATCGGATGCTCCAGCGGATAACCCAATACTAGGAAGAACAAGATGCATAAGATATCGCATAGAAAGCGTGGGTTTATAACATTTTTTTAGATATAATACCGTTTAAGGCATCGATTCTACCGTTCACCCCTGGAGCACCCCATGGATTCGAATCTCAAACAGCTGCTCTATACGCATACCGAGACCGAAGAGTGGCATCGCACACATCCGGGAGAGCTCAGCCCGCGATATAACAGGGTGGAAACCACAACCATTAACGGCGAAGAGGTCTATCTGTTTGATTGGAAAGAAACTCTCGACGAAAACCCCGTGGGCCTTATCAAGGAGTCGCGCTTTACCGATATTCCTCCTCATATCAATCGAGATATGGAGCTTAACTACGTGTACGACGGCGTCTGCACGTTTATCGTCAACGGACGGCGACTACCCCTTAAAAAGGGCGACGTGCTCATTTGCAACACCGGCGTAGTCAGAAGCGTTCCATACGTTAAGGGCGAACATGATATCGTCATTTCGATCGTCTTCAAAAAAGAAATGTTCGATTCGTTGTTCCTGAGCCAGCTACCCGGCGCGTCACCATTAACGAATCTTCTATTTGATTTTGTGTCCAAAAACCGCGAGGCCCGAAAATATCTCATTCTTCCAGAGGAATACGCCCGACATGCGCGACGCCTCATCGAGATGCTCTTTATCGAATATCACTTTAAAGATGCCTATTCCAATGAACTCATGAGGCACCTCGCCGTCAGCCTATTCCTTGTTCTCATTCGAGGACTGTACCGACGCTCCGCAACTGATAACCAGGCGATCATGTCGGACGAACGCATCGTGTCGATTCTGAATCATATTGAGCGAAGCTACGGCGACTGCACACTCGAAAGCATTGCGAGCGATACGGGTTATAGCACCAGCTATCTCAGCAGCTTGATCAAGCAAAAAACCGGCAAAACGTTTTCGCAAATCAAGCTCAACCAGCAGCTCACAGAGGCGGCATATCTTCTCAATAACACCGAGCGCAGCGTGCAGTATGTAGCCCGAAAAGTCGGCATCTCCAACATGTCATTCTTTTACTCAAAATTCAAAGAAGCATTCGGCGAAACGCCAGGTGCGTTCAAGACGCATCGGTCTAATTAAAGGCGTTATTACTCAGACCGATCAGCTTCGCGTGGCGCAGGAATGCACGACCGGAGCAGCGAGCGCATCGCCTCTACCAGCACAAAGCCGGCGATGGCAACCGTGACCACCACGTCGAGCGGCGTGTTCACAAACCAGAGCAACGTCATGAGATACGACCCGGCATTAAAGGCAAAGTGCAGCAGGATCGTGTAGCGGAGCTTTCCGGTGGTCACGAGCACCCAGCCAAAGACCAGACCGGCGGCGCCCGCGTAGCAACCTTGCACCCAATTCATGTGCATAAAACCGAAGATTGCCGCCTGCAGCACAATCGCCGCGGCGATACCCCACGTACTTGGGGCCGCCCAGGGCACCATGGCGCCGTCCTGCGCGCTCGCACGACGCCGGCGCTTCCAAAGTGGGCGGCACTGCGGATTAAACGCTCGGAGCGAAAACTCAAAAATGATACCGCGCACCAGCAGTTCCTCGCAAAACGGAGCGCCGAGTACCGTGGTCAGGACGGCCAGATAGCTCGTGTCGCCCATGCCCGTCTCCTCGACAAGTTCGCTGTAATCGGCCGCGGCATCGGGCAACAGCGACAGCACGGCGTCGGCCACGTAGCCAACGACTACCTGCAGGGCCAGGCCAATCACGATAACGCAGGCGATGCGTTTCCACGCCCCACGCGCTCCCCCGCCGAGCGGACGCTCGCTTTGCCAGCGTGCCATAAACGAACGCGGCCACAGATAACGCCACCACAGCAGTGCCATCAAAAACGACGCCGTCTGCGCGGCGGCTTGAAGCAATTGAATATCGAGGTCATCGATCGAAAAACCCATGAACACCGATGCGACGCCAAGGGCGGAGAACAAAACGACGCTCAGGGCAATATCGGCAGCGACGACGCCAAAACAGGCAAGCGCCCAAATCATCGCATTGAGCATGCCAACCTCCTCAAAACCGTTCCCTAGTTCTACCACAACTCGGCAGAGAGCTGATCCCATGGGGACGGAGGAAAACGGATCACTTATTGATGAGAATCGGGCGCAGTGCCAAAGGCCCCGCTGGGCGAAATGTCGAACGGAAAGGTGCCGCAGCGATTGAACGCGGCGATAAACATGCGGATAGCGTTGGACGGCGTGGTGCCTACGAGCTGGGTTGCCGCCGCGAAGGCCGCCTTTTCCTCGGGCAAGACCTTCGCGACAACCGGGGTCATGTGTTCTGCCATGGCGCTTCCTTTTTGAAACGACGGTGGTGCGGATAGATGCGGGCCACGCGGCTGGGCGACGGGCTGTGAAGGCAACCCGATTGGCCCGCATCTGGAGTTTGTTTCTACGGCGTTGGTATTACTTGGTATTCCTAAGTATTACCCCGCAGATAGAATACCATACCCGACCCCATGGGAACGGAGAAAAACGGATCATTTTGTTGCTGAGTAAGTATTTAGAGCGTAATGATGTCCGAGATATTGAGGGCCCGAGCGTCAGCGGCATCGTGTGTGGCAAGCAACAGCATGCGGCCGTCGAGCAAGTCGAGCACGACCTCGGCGCATGCGTCGCGCGCAGCGGTATCTAAGCCGGTAAAAGGCTCGTCCAGAATCACCGCGTCGCCCGGACACAGCAGGGCTCGGGCGATCTCGACGCGGCGGCGCTGCCCGCCCGAGAGCTCGGCCACACGAGCATGTACATCGACCCCCGGCACCAGCAGGCGCAGCAGGGCTGCGGCGCTCGAGGCGTCCACGCGCGCGTCGGCGCACACCAGCACGTTATCCAAAGCCGAGGCGCCCTCTACCAGGCGCACATCCTGAAACACCATGGAGCACGGCACGCACTCCCCCGCCGCCAGCGCAAGCAACGTCGACTTGCCCACACCCGAGGCGCCCATCACGCAGGTGCGCCCACCGGCGGGCACGCGAAGCACCAGCCCGTCGAGCGCCGCCGCCCAGGGCGCACGATCGCCCACAGCAAGCGCAAGCTCCGCCGCAGCGCCGGCGCCAGCAGAGTCGCCCGAACGCCCGCGAGCGCCACACCCATGCGCCCGCACGGCAGCACGCCATCCCACGGGCCCCGAAGCCCGCAGCAACCACACCAGCACGCGCTCGCATGCCCACGAGGCGGCAACGACTAGCACGGTCCACGCCAGCAGATCAGCCGTCTCAATCAAAAGCTTTGCCTGATAGATGCGCTCACCCACGGTGCCCACCGCCATGCCGATCAGCTCGGCTGCCACGCCGGCCTTCCAGCTCATGCCGATCACGGCGCGGGCGCACGAAAGCACAAACGGCAGCACCTCGCGCCAGGTATGGACGCAAAACAGGCGCCAGCCGCGCACGCCATGCAGACGGAACATCTGCTCCAGCGGTTTATCCACTTGTGCCAAGCCCTCGGCCAGCGAAAAATACACGCCCGGCAGCGCCATCAAAAAGACCGCCGCGATGCTCACGCGCGCCGACCCCAGCCAAATGAGCAGCAGGACCACCACGCAGGCGACCGGCGTCGCCTTTACAAACGACAGTGCCGGAGCCACCAGGTGCGCAAACGCCCGCGAACGTGACGAAATCCCGGCAAGCACGCCACCACACGCCGCGGCAAGCGCCAGCCCGCCCAGTATTCGCGCGCCCGAGCCCGCCAAAATCGCCCAGGTACCGCCATCGCGCACCAGGCGCAGCAGCGCCAGGGCAACAACACCCGGCCCAGGCAAGATCAACGGCTGCGCCACCAGCGCCGCCACCAGCATCCACGCGGCAAGCCAAAAGGCGGCGACGGCACCTGCTGCCGCCACCGCCTTCATACGCTCCGTCATTTGTCGAGCAAACGCACGCACGGGCTACTCCATGTAGTAGAAATCGTCAGCCGGGAGCTTGCCACCCACGGCGCTCGCGTCCGCATCGGCCAGCACCTGCAGGTACCCACCGAGCGCCGCCTTCATATCCTTCCCCGTCTGGCGCACGAGCATGCACCCGGGAATCGCCTTTTCGGCAATCGTGGCGTTATCCACGATGCCTGCATCGACCACGGCCTGCGCCCAGTCCGCCGGCGCCGCGTTCACGGCCTTCACGCTCGCCGCATGGCAGCTCAAGAATTCCGTCACGGCCTCGGGATGCTCCTCGGCAAAGGCACGACGCACCACGGTCACGCCCGTCAGCAAACGGGAGCCCGTGTCACCCGCCAGTTCGTCCCACACATCAGTCAGGCTCACCGGTGCCGACAGCTTGCCCTCGCTCTTGGCGATGGCCGCCGTCTTGAACGGCTCGGGTAGCACGCCCACGGCAGTCGGGTCGGCAAGCAGAGCCGAGAGCACCTCGGTAGGCTCGCTCTTAAACTCGAGCGCCACCTGACCGGCCAAGCCCGCGCGCTCCAACAGGTAGTTCATGACGTACTCCGGCGTGGTGCCCTTGCCCGTCATATAGACAGTATGGCCCGCCAGATCGCCAAACGAGGCCACACTCGCGTCGCCCGTCACAACGTTCAGCACGCCCAGCGTGTTGATGTCGATGACCTGCACCGCACCCTCAGTCTTGTTGTAGAGCACGCTCGCCACGTTGGCGGGCACCAGGGCGATATCGATATCGCCCTGAATGACCTTGGGCACAATCTCGTCGGCGGCAGTGTTGATCGCAAAGTCGAACTCATTGTCCGTGGCACCGTCGGCCGCCTGGTCCATAAACTGCACCAGGCCAATCGACGTCGGCCCCTTGAGCGAGGCGACGTGTACCTCGACCGGCTCTGCGGCAGCACCGGCGCCGTCCGTGGCAGCCGAGCCCGCGGCGGACCCGACACCGGCAGCCCCGCCGCCACAGCCCGCGAGCGCAAGCGACAGGGTGCCCATGGCGAGCGCCGAGGCAAACCCCCGGCGCGACATCTCAAAATCAAACGCGCGCATCGCTAGCACGTCCCCTCGTTAGGCATCGTCCATGCGTGATGATCGGTATGCAGCAATTCCTCGGCCAGCGGCGAGAGCGGCGCACCCAAGAACTCGCTATAGCACGCCTGGACATCGGGATTCTCATGCGAGAAGCGAATCTCGGCGTTCGCATCGAGGCCCCAGAGCACCTGGCCGCGCTCGGCCGCCAGCTCGCAGCCGTCGTGGATGGGCTGACCGCCGCCACCGACGCAGCCGCCCGGGCATGCCATAACCTCAACGAAGTCATAGCTCACACGGCCGTCGCGAATCGCGTCGAGCAGGCGGGCAGCGTTGCCCAGCCCGTGCGCCACGGCAACACGCACCTTAGTGCCATCGATATCGGCGACGGCTTCCTTCCAGCCGTCGAGTCCACGCACGTCGGTAAAGAAATCCGCATCGGGGTTCTTGCCCGTCACCAGGTAGTAAGCCGAGCGCACAGCAGCCTCCATCACACCGCCCGTGGCGCCAAAGATCACACCCGCGCCCGTGCCAAAGCCCAGCGGCGTGTCGAGCGGCTCCTCGACCAGCGTGTCCACGCCCACGTGGCTCGCGCGGATCATGCGCACCATCTCGCGCACCGTCAGCGCAACATCTACGTCGGGCGCGCCGCCCTCGCCCACCATGCTCGGCAGCGCGCACTCGGCCTTCTTGGCCGTGCACGGCATCACGGACACCGCGAACAGGCGCTCTGGCTCCACGCTCAGCGCCTTGGCGTAGTAGGTCTTGGCAATAGCGCCGAACATCTGCTGCGGCGACTTGGACGTGGACAGGCTGTCGACAAACTCGGGGTAACGTGCCTTCACAAAGCGCACCCAGCCCGGGCAGCAGCTCGTAAACATGGGCCAGCCGCGGCTGTCGCCCTCACCCTTAGCGGCGGCGCTCAGGCGCTCGAGCAGCTCGGAGCCCTCCTCCATAATGGTGAGGTCGGCCGAGAAATCGGTATCGAACACGTACTCAAAGCCCACGCGGCGCAGCGCGCAAGCCAGACGCTCGACGGTTGCCTCCTCGCGCGGAATGCCGAGTTCCTCGCCCCAGGCGCTGCGAACGGCAGGCGCGATCTGCACCAGCACGATCTTGTCGGGATTAGCGAGCGCGTCAAACACGGTCTCGGTGTCGTCGCGCTCGCGCAGCGCGCCCGTCGGGCAATGCGTGATGCACTGGCCGCACGCGACGCAATCGGTCTTGCCGATCGGCACGCGCCCGCGGGTGCCCACGGCGGTATGCGTGGCGCGGTTGGTCAGGTCCCAAATCCCTAGGCCCTGTACGCTCTCGCACACCTTGATGCAGCGCATGCATTTAATGCACTTGTCGTTTTCGCGGATGATGGGGAAATCGAAATCCCAGCCCTCGCCCGCCAAATGCCTTTGAAACGGCAGATAGAAAATGCCCAGGTCGTTGGCAATGGTCTGCAGGTTGCAGTTACCGCTGCGCACACAGCTCGTGCAGCGTGAATCGTGCTGCGAAAGCAGCAGCTGCACGTTGGTGCGGCGCGCCTCGCGGGCCTTGGGGCTGTTGGTGTGGACCACCATGCCATCGAGCACGTAGTTGTTGCAGGCGGCAACCAGCTGGTCGCAGCCCTCAACCTCGACCACGCACACGCGGCAGCCGCCGATCTCGTTTAGATCGCGCAGGTAGCACAGGGTGGGAATCTGGATGCCGACGGACTTGGCCGCGTCCAGGATCGTGGTGTGCTCGGGTACCACGACTTCGCAGTTATCGATAATGAGCCTGACCATGTTGTGCGCTCCGTTTTCGCTGTTATCGCCGACGGTGATTTTGTTGAGCTCTACCATTCCAGGTTCCTCCCTCCGCGGAACGCACCAAAGCCAAAGTGGTCGCAGCGCAGGCAGCGGCTCGCCTCTTGGCGTGCCTCCTCCTCGGTAAGGCCCTGTTCGACCAGATTCCAATCGTGAATGCGCTCGCCGGCCTCGCGCTCGCCCAGCTCGCAGCGGCCGCACTCGTGCTTGCCCTTAAACTGAACGGTCGGCAGCTCAACCTCGAGCTTAATCTTGTGGTCGAAGCCCAGGTAGCGGTCGATATTTGCCGAAGCCACGCGACCGGCGTTGATGGCACGGATGACGGTGGCGGGGCCGGTCTGGCAGTCGCCGCCGCTAAAGAGGCCATCGAAGTTGGGCACGGCACCGTCCGAGTCGGTAACCACGCAACCCCACTTGCAGGCGATGCCCATGTCCTCAAACGGCTTGGAATCGATGTCCTGGCCAATGGCGACAAACACGCGCTCGCAGGGGATGACGCGCTCGGGCGTAGCGGCGGCACGCGGAGCCGGACGACCGCGGCGGGGCTCGCCGATAATCTGCGGTTGCACGCGCAGGCCGCTCACGCGACCATCTTCGCCCGTCTCGATGGCGAGCGGCGCCGTGAGCTCCAGAACCTCGCAACCCTCGGCCTGGGCACCGGCAATCTCGGCGTCCTGGGCCGTCATATCGCAGATGCGACGGCGGTAGACGATGCTCACCTTTTCGGCACCGCAGCGCACGGCAGAGCGCGCCACGTCCATGGCCACGTTGCCGCCGCCGATGACGCACACGCGCTGGCCGCTCAGGTCGGGCAGCTCGTCGTCTCCGATGGCGCGCAGCATCTTGACGGCCGACTCCACGCCGGGCGCCTCTTCACCCGGAAGGCCGAGCTTCTTGTCGCTATGGGCACCGATGGCCAGGTAGACGGCATCGAACTCGTCGCGCAGGCGAGCGAGCTCCTCGCCGTTCACGGAGTGATCGAGCTCAACGTCGATGCCGGCGCTCAAGATCCAGTCGATCTCGGCCTGCAGGCGCTCGCGCGGCAGACGATAGCTGGGGATGCCGTAGCGCAGCATGCCGCCCAAGTGGTGGCGCTGCTCAAAAATGGTCACCTTGTGGCCCATCACGGCCAGGTAGTAGGCACAGGAAAGGCCAGCCGGGCCGCCGCCGATCACGGAGACGCGCTTACCGGTGTTGTCCACTACATGCGGCTTGTGGTCGTTGAGGTCACTGTGCTCAACGGCAAAACGCTTGAGGGCGAGGATGTTCATGGGGTCGTCGACCATGCCACGGCGGCAATGCATCTCGCAGGGATGCTCGCACACCAGGCCGCAAACGAGCGGCAGCGGGTTATTCTTGCGGATGACCTTGACGGCATCGGCATAGCGGCCGGCCTCGACGAGCGAAATGTAACCGGGAATGTCGACATGCGCCGGACAGCCCGAGACGCACGGGACGCGGGCCTCGCGGTCAAAGCCACAGGAGTGCTCGCGGATGTGGTGCTCAAAATCGTCACGGAAACCGCGGATAGCCGTAAGCGCCATGGCGCCGGCCTCGTAACCGATGGCGCAATCGCTCGAAAGATAGATGGTGCGGGCGGTGCGCTCGATCAGATTGAGCGTGGACTCGTCGGCGCGGCCCTCGAGCACATCGGCGAGCAGATCGCTCAGCGCGCTCAGGCCCACGCGGCAGGGCGTGCACTTGCCGCAGCTCTGGGTGGAGCACAGGTTGACGAGCGCTGCCGTAAACTCAACGGGACACGGGGCGAGCGAACTCACCGCCAGACGACGTCCGAGCGCATCGTGCAGGTCGTCCATGACGGCCTGAGCGTGGCTGCGTTCCATTACGTGCAGTCGAGCCATAAGATCCCCTCTCACATGGCAGCCCGGAGGCGAGGCCGGGCGAAATTGCTACACGCACAACACTGACCTAAAAAGTTGTTAGGTCTCCACGCAGTTCGGCAGGCGGCATGAAATGTCACCCTCAGCGGTGAAATAGAACATTACCGCAGATAAATGCCATATTTGGTAAAACGCGTTACCAAACGACAATGCCCCGCCCACGCAATCACGTGGACGGGGCATTGCTCTAGGTATGCGGTCAGCGACCCTGTTGCTTTTACTTAAGCTCGGGCCAGTAACCCTTGTTAGCCTCGATCATGTCGTCGAGAACCTCCTTGGCGACCTTCATCGACGGCACGGTCTTGTTCAGCGTAAAGGCCTTGAGCGCCTTCTCGTACGAACCCTCGATCGTAGCCTCGACCACGAGCTTCTCGGAGTTCAGCTGCTGCATCATGAGGCCCTGCTGGAACAGCGGAATGTTGTCGCGGCTGATGACCTCGGGGCCGTTCTTGCCAATGTAGGCAGGCAGCTCGACCATAGCGTCGTAGGGCATGTTGGGAATAGCGCCCTTGTTCTCGCAAATGACCAGGAAGCGCTGCTTGGTGTCGTTCTTCAGAGCGATAGCCAGGTCGGCAATCCAGTCGCCGTGGCTGCCCGCATAGAACGTGCTCTCGTCGATCTCGCCCGTCTTCTCGTAGTGGTCGATGCCGTCGAAGAGGTTCTTCTCGCGCGTCTCCTCAACCTCGTTAGCACGGGTGCGCTCGGGGTTGGAATGCTCGACGAACTCCTTCTGCTGCAGGTAGTAGTTCAGATACGTGTTGGGCAGGTACTCCGGGAAGCACTCCAGGATCTCGTACTCGCCCTTCCAGACGTAGTACCAGCTGCCCTTAGTGTGGCGGTTCTGCTCGGGGTGCTCGTCGGTGGCCTCCTCGGGCTTCTTTGCCATGAGCGAGCCCATGCCCTTGAGGTAAGAATCGGGCAGCAGAATCTCATGCTCCTTGATGTACTCGCGCAGCTGCGGGAGCACCTCCTCGCCCTTGTGGCGGATCGAGGTGAACCAACCAAAGTGGTTGAGGCCAAAGTAATCGTACTCAACATCCTTCTTGTCGATATCGAGCGCGGCGCAAACCACGTCGATGATCGCGATCGGCATGTCGCAGATGTTGATGATGCGAGCGTTGGGACGCAGCACACGGCAGCCCTCGGAGACGATGGCGGCAGGGTTGGAGTAGTTGAGAATCCAGTAGTCCTTCTTGGCGTACTTCTCAACGTCATCGATCAGCTCGACCATGGGGAAGATGGTGCGCATGCCGTAGGCAAGGCCGCCGCAACCGCAAGTCTCCTGACCCACGCAGCCGTGACGCAGCGGAATCTTCTCGTCCTGTTCGCGCATGGCGTAGCCGCCCACGCGCATCTGGGCAAACACGAAGCTCGCGTCGGTGAAAGCCGTCTTTTTGTCGGTAGTCACCGTGAGCTTGATGTCCAGGCCAAGGTCCTCGTGCAAAATCCAGTCCACGAGCACGCCGATCTTGCGCTGGCGCTCCTCGTTGATGTCGTACAGACGAATCTCGTCAACGTCGAGCTCGTCCTTGCGCAGGGCGATGGACTTGACGATGCCGGGGGTAAAGGTGGATCCGCCACCACACAGAGTAATGATCATTGTTTACTGCTCCTTCTCAATTGCGTTCTCGACTTTGTCGCGCATCTCGGCGACCTTCATGCCAAAGATGATCTGGATATTGTTACCGTTGCGGTTGATGCCGCTGTTGGGCACGTGGTTGATGAGGTTCTCATCGATGAGGTCCGGGTTCTTAACGTTCACGCGAAGACGCGTAAAGCAGTTCTCGAGCTCCTCGATGTTGTCCTTGCCGCCAAGACCTGCGACCAGGTCGGCAATACCTGCGTCGACGCCCTCTGCGGGAGCCGCGGCAACAGCGCCCTGCTTCACCGCGACAGACGCGGCGGCCTCGCCCTCGGCAACGGACTCGGCGAGCTCGGACTCCTCCTCGCGACCAGGCGTGTGAAGGTTGAGCTTCTTGATGAGGAAGGTGAAGAGGAAGAAGTACAGAGCGGCGTTGACGACTCCAAGCACCAGCATAACCGGCCAGTTGGTCTTATCGACACCGAGGACCAGGTTGGAAACCACGATGTTGATGATGCCGCCTGCAGTCGAAGCGGGCACGGAGAGGACCTTGAGCAGGACCAGGAAGATGCCGGAAAGAACCGAGTGAACGACAAAGAGCACGGGGGCGGCAAAGACAAAGAGGAAGTCCATGGGCTCGGTCACGCAGGAGAGCACGGCGGTGATGATCAGCGGGATGATAACGGCCTTGGTCTTATCCTTGTTCCCCTTGTAAGCGGTGACGATAAAGGCGAGACCGATACCGATGTAGGGCCACAGGTTGTTGAAGGTATAGCTGTTGAAGTAGGTGCTATCGGAGAAGGGCTGGCCCGTCATTGCCATCTCGGCAACACGGATGGGGTAGGCACCGGCGATAACCTGATCGCCCAGCGTCAGGGTGCCACCCACATCGGAGAACTGGAACGGGGTGTAAATGAGGTGGTGCAGACCGGTGGGAACGAGCAGCTTGTTGAGCATGCCGTAGATAAACAGACCGATGTTGCCCGACTCCTTAATGATGCCGGCAACGGAGGAGATGGCACCCTGAACCGGAGGCCAAATGATGCAGAAGCCAGCGCCCATGATCCAGGAAATGATGATCATGATCAGGAACGGGAAGCGAACGCCCGAGAACATCGAAAGGGCAATGGGGAACTGCTTGTTCGAGTACTTGTTGAACACGGCACCGGTGATGCAACCAAGAATGATGCCGCCAAACACGCCGGTATCGAGCACCTGGATGCCCATAACGGTGGCCTGGCCGGTTCCGGTAAGGCCGAGCATGCCGCTCGCATCGGCAAGAGAGCCGGTGGCGTTGAGCACGATGTTGTTAGCCTGCAGGAACAGGAAGAACGACATCAGGGCGATCAGCGAAGCATGACCCTTGTTCTTCTTTGCCATGGCGCCGGCGATGCCCACGCAGAACAGAATCGAGAGGTTGTTGATGATAAACATCAGCGACTGATAGACAACGGCGCCCACGAGCTGGAACGGACCGAAGCCCAGCACAGGGACCATGGCGCAGATGGTCTTGTTGGTCAGAATGATGCCCACGATGAGCAGAATGCCGGCAACCGAGAGATACATCATCGGCTGAACGATCGACTTCGCGAACACCTCCAACGGCGCTTTGAAATTGAACTTCTTTTTTGCGGTCATAGCGGTACTCCCCTTCCTTTTCCGCAAATTAAGACAAATGTGCCCTAGACAAGACCGTGAGCCTTGCCTTATATCAATCGATGTGTGGGCACGTTATGCCTAGAGACCAGGTTCTCCAAGCAGGTTAACAATGTGATATGCGAGATAACTCTTCTCGGCATCGGTAACGACAACGTTATAGGTAGACGACAAGTGGGCGGCTATGGCGTCCGCGCACGAGAATGCACACGGATACGCCGTTTCATCGATTCGGAACAGCGCATCTCCGTTGATTTGCCCGGCCGTAGGATCGAGCGCTCGCTGTGCGAAAAACTGCAGGTGACGAACGAAACGCTCATAGGGCAGCGAGGTGTCATCGAGGGTCGTAGCATAGCGCTCGGAAACAATCGCGAGCACGTCGCGAACAAGCTGGACCGAAACGATCAGACGATCGGAGCGTTGCGGCATGGTGGCGTTGACGATATGCAGCGTAATGAAACCCTGCTCTTCTTCGCTCATCTGGATGCCCATATACTCCTTGATAATCTGCAGCGCACGGCCCGCAAGTGCATACTCCTTGCGATAGAACTGCTGGATCTCGAGCAGCAACGGATTCTCACAGGAGACGCCCTTGCGCTCGCGCTCCAAAGCAAGGCTGATATGGTCTGCGAGAGCAATGAGAATCTTGTCGTTGATATCAACATTGAGCTCTCGACGGAGCATCTGAACGATGTCCTCGGAAATCACGAGGTTGACGGTGGAGATGGACTCCAAAAGATGTGCCAAGCGGTCAATCGTACGCGAGTCTTGAGAAGTTCCCTCCTGCAACGCGTAGGTCTTTTCGATCGACGCCTCGTCGATGGCATCGCCGGCATGACGGCCAAAGCAGAGGCCTCGACCGATGACGATGAGCTCGGAGCCATCGTCCGAAGTGACCATTGCGACGTTGTTGTTAAAAACTCGCTTGATAACCACGGTACCCACCACAAGAATTTACTCGGAAAGCCAGACGACAGGCTCTTTAACAGCAACAGGGCCGGAAGCATGCTCACGAAGAGTCGAGTTCTCCGAACGCTCGCACACGATAACGAAGACCGTGGGATCAAAGCCGGCAGCGCGAACCACGTCGAAATCGACCTCGACGAGGGGCTGGCCCGCGTCGACATGGTCACCCTGGGCAACAAGCGCATGGAAGCCCTTGCCCTCAAGTTTAACAGTGTCGATTCCGATATGCAGCATCACCTGAGCAGAGCTGTCGTCGGACATGATGCCCAACGCGTGCTCAGTCGGAAACAGCGCGGCGACGGTGCCGGAAACAGGAGCGTACACCGTTCCCTCATTGGGAACCACGGCAACGCCGTCGCCCACTGCACGGCTGCTAAAAGCGGGATCATTGGTATTTTCTAGATGAACAAGCTCGCCGGAAACGGGAGCGAGGATTTCGAACTCGGAAGCCGCAGTCGTCTGCTTTATCCGAGCCACCCATAAGGCGAGCATAAGGCGAGAAAAGAAACCCATGGTGACATGTCCCTTCATAAATATAGCCCAACCAAAATCAATCGAATGCGCCCATTGAGACGCTCGCGATCAAAGACTTTGGTTAGGCCCACGTCCGAGGGACTCGGTAACCTTCCGCATTTCTTTTACGGGGGTATTGTAGACAAGCCCAAAGCCGGAACAATCATTATGACCGGTGAACGGTATTATTTCTCCGATAAACGGTATTTAGGCGGCACTTAGGAACGTTCCTTTTCTGCCGGCACCCAGGGACACTCCTCACTCTGGTGCATTGGGGACAGGTTTGTTTGCACCAGGTCGGTGCAGATTAACCTGGCCCCAATGCACCAATTTCGTATGCGCTAGATAAAGAGCTCGCATTCCTTCCGCACGACGCAAACCTTGCTCAGCATCTGAGAAACAGCGGATAGCTTGTTGGGATCAAGCTTACGAGCGCCTCGCGGACATACGGCAATGCAGCGCATGCAGGAGATGCACGCCTCGCCAGCTGCTCGTTTGGGGTCACCCTTGTCGATAGCACAAACGGGGCACGCCGCGGCGCATGCACCGCAGGAGACACAATCCCCTGTTGCCTCGGGTGCCATGCGGTGACCTCCGGCTTGTTTATAAGGACGATTGCCGGGAATAGAGGGCTCGGATGTATCCTCAGCCAACAGCTTTTGCTGAATTTGCTGCGCAAACTCTGCGAGCTGCGCCGTATCCTGCGCATCCGGACGACCGGCAGCAAACTGTCGTGCAATGGAATGTTCTGCAATGGCTGCAACTGCCGCGATCACCCGGAATCCCGCATGCTTCGCAACGTCCTCCAGCTCTACGAGCGTGTCCTCAAACGCGCGGTTTCCGTATACGCAAACCAAAACAGCCCGAGCCCCGTTGCCGCGCACCATGCCCAACCGGTCAGCCACCACAGCCGGGATTCTACCGGCATACGCCGGCACAGAGATTACGGCCACGTCGTCCTCGGTCATCGAGACAGCGCTGAAATCTAGCCCGCTAACGGTCAGATCGACGGTAACGGTATTCTTGTCCAGTGCCCCGGCCACAAGGCCAGACACCTTCTGCGTTCCACCCGTCGGACTAAACACAATTTCGAATACGCTCATCGAGGCACCCTCCCCTACGCCTGGCAACGCGTCAAGCCGCTTTCACATCCAGCCAGAGTATACGGCACGTGGGGTCCCCATTTTGATGCACCAAGCACCCCAATGCACCCACCCTACGCTGTCTGCTTCTTCGTTTTGTATAAATTACGGTACAGATTGTATATATTTACGGGATACCGCCGCGTTCTCCTAAGGTACCCCATCCAAGCCCGTGCAAAAAACGGAGTATTCTGCAACGTAACCACGCCAGCACCGCCGCGGGTGGGCAAAACTGTAGGGCGCCGTATCATTCTAAGTCCCGATATGGCGAGAATGACGCGCCCCTGCTCCGGAAAACGGCGAAATCTGACTCAGAACGCTCGCCAGGGATATCCGAAGGCCACCGTTGGCGACGTCGGATCATATGCAGACAACTCGAACTGCAGAATACTCCAAAAAATGCACGGCGCACCCCATAGGACCCATTGCTGCATGGCGAAAAATAGGTCCTCGGCATCCCCCAGATGCATTCCCGAGAACATCACGTTTGAATTAGCGATGGACACGGCAAACAAAAGGGCCCGAGCGTTGTTTGCTCGGGCCCTTAGCTTGTCTCACGCTAGCGCGCGATGCGCATCTTATTTGCGCTTGCCGCCGCCGTCACCGGGACGACGGGAGCTGCCGCCACGCTTGCCACCACGACTATTGCCATAGCTGCCACGGTTATCGCGACCGCCGGCACGGCCGCCACGGGAGCCGGCCTGGTTGCCGCCACGCCCGCCACGATAGCCGCCACGACGCTCCTCGCGGGTATCGTCGTAGTTGCGCCAGTCATCGCGACGATCGCGGCTGGCACGCGGGTCACGACGATCGCGCGACTCATTCGAACGACCAGCGCCGCCGCGGCCGCCATTGCCGCGAGCGCCCTCGCGACGCTCGCCGCCGCGGCTAACGCGCTCTTCAAAGCGCTTGCCGCCACGGGACTCACCGCCACGAGCACCTCGCTCACCGCGACCCTCGCCGCCGCGACGCTCGTCACGGCCACCGCGCTCGTCATCGCGGCCGGAACGGCGGCGGTTGCCCGCGCCGCGTTTGCCGCCACGCGAGCCACGACCCTCGTCCTCGCGCTCGACACGGCGACGACCGCCGCGATCCTCGTCCTCGCGGCGACGGCGATGCGCCTCGCCCTGGAACTGCTTGGCACGGCGCTCGGCACGATTGCCGCGCGGGGCCTGCTCGACGGTACCAGCACCGTCGCGCTCCTCGGCAGCCACCTCGCGGGCTACGCTCTCCACGGCCTCGTCCACGCGAGCTTGAACGCCCTCGCGCACGCGGGTCTTGCCGCCACGCTTGGGACGGCTCGGACGCTCGCCGTCGCCGCGACGCTCGTCGCGACCGCGGTTGGAACGACCGGCCACATCGCCGTAGTCATCGCCATTGCGCTTGCCGTCGCGACGTGCCCGCTCAAGCTTCTTCTTGCTCTTGGACTTGCCGCGCTTGGTCTTCTTCTTCACCTTAAAGGCGGCAGGGTCGCGCTCGGGGTCGACCGCGGGCGGATTGGGCCCCACATGCAGGTCGCCGGCCTCGTAGATGTCGGCGGTCTTGTCCATGAGCTTCTCGATCTCGTAGAACTCATCGACGTCCTGCTCAGTCACAAACGTGATAGCCCAGCCCAGCTCGCCGGCGCGGCCCGTACGGCCAATACGGTGGATGTAGTCGGTCGGCTCGGCCGGCACGTCAAAGTTCACAACGTAGCGCACGTCGCTAATGTCGATGCCGCGGGCAAGCACATCGGTTGCCACTAACACGTCGACCGTGCCGTCGCGGAAGGCCGAAAGCGCGCGCTCGCGCTGGGCCTGGCTGCGGTTGCCGTGAATCGCGGCGGCCTTGATGCCCTTACGCTCCAGACGACGGCAGCAGCTGTCGGCGCGGTGCTTGGTGCGCATAAAGACGATGGTGCGCTCCGGGCCCTCCTTCTTGAGGAACTCGGGCAGCAGGTTGTTCTTGGCCTCGATGGACACCGGGAACACAAACTGGTCGACGGTGTCGGCGGTCGACGTGGCCGGTGCGATCTCCACGCGGGCCGGGTCACTCACCAGGTCGGTGATCTCGCCCACAGCCTCCTCGTCGAGGGTCGCCGAGAACAGCAGCGTCTGGCGCTCAGCCGGCGTCTCGCGCACAATGCGGCGGACGGCGGGCAAAAAGCCCATGTCGAGCATGCGATCGGCCTCATCGAGCACCAGGACCTTAACCTCGTCCAGGTGGCAGGCACCCTGCTCGATCAGATCAACCAGACGGCCCGGCGTGGCGACCAGGATGTCGCAGCCGTACTTGAGAGCAGCGGTCTGCGGCTTGTAGCTCACGCCGCCCACGACGGTCACGGCGACATGGCCGGTGACGTCGGCGATCTTGCTCGCAACCTCGTCGATCTGCTGAGCAAGCTCGCGCGTAGGGGTGATGACGAGCATCGCGGGGCCACGGCCGTTGCCCTCGGGCTTTTTAGCACCGCGACGACGGTTGCGGCCGCCGCGCTCGCGCACGGGTTTGGGCGGAGCGATGTGTTCCAGATTGTTCATGGTCGGTAGCAAGAAGGCGGCCGTCTTGCCGGTGCCGGTCTGAGCGGCGGCAAGCAGGTCGCGACCCTCGAGTACCACGGGGATGGAGCCGGCCTGAACGGGCGTGGGCGCCGTGTAGCCCAGGTTCTCGATGGCACGAAGCATCTCGTCCGAAAGCCCCAGCTCGTTAAAGGCGGGCAGGCTCTCGGTAGCGGACTCGACGGCCTGGGCGGCATTTGCCTCATCGGCGGCATCGAAGGCGGCCTGGGTCATGGCCTCGCGGGTCTCGTCCAGAATCTCGGCGTCCGTGACGTCGGATACAGAATTACGCATATGTTGTTGTTCCTTATCTGCACGCGCAATGGGCACGGCATGCGGCCGCGCGGGCGTGCTTGGTAGTGCGCTAATACATACAAAAACAGGTGCGCACAGAGAGGACGTTGCTCAGCACGCTGGCGATCGCTTTGGCAGCCCTATCACGCGCCGTCCAGACGCAGCAGCTCTAAGCGATGGAGCAGATTCGCCGCCGGTTAGTATACCCGCGCTTCGCATGCCCCCACGTAAACCACAGATGACGAGGCGGACGGGGTGGGCCTGGCCGATTGTCTCAATCTGTAACAGATGCAGGGCAAAACCGGGTCCAAATGTTACAGAACAAGACAGAGGGGGATTTCCGTCCAGTCCAAACCAAATCTCTCAGGCTTCCTGCAATTTCGAACATGTGGCCTATAATGTTGCTTTGGTTACGCTATATATTGCGCAGCCATTTAATACGTCGCCCACCGGGGGCCATTAATTCCTATCGCCATATTGGCTAGGAAGCAATCAAAGGAGGTATCCGTGGCAGCAGAGACGCCTTGCTCGGTCCTCTATAACGATATTCGCTCGTTCGGCGGTCTTAAACATCTCGAGATCGCCCGAATGCTCATCAATGGAAACTCTTATCTCGGCAGTACCCTGCTCGAGAAATGCTCTTCCAACCGCTCGTATCTCACCCGTTACATCGTCCATCGCAAGCCTGACCAGTGCGCGCCCGCCATCTACAGCGACTTTACCGTCACCACGCTCAACCTTTCCGCGGCAATCTGCAGCAAGCTCGGCGGCGGCGAGTCCGCCTATCGGGCAATCGCCGAGCACTATCGCGGTCCGGCCGCCAACGAAATGATGTCGGCTCTCGCCAGCTACAAGCTGGACAGCCGCCTATATGCAAATGCCCTCAATCGCATCGACAACTTTGACGGCAATGCCGTGCGTGAGAAAAGCACGCTTTACCTTATGCTCTTTGTGGCAACGGGGGCGCTCGCCGATCCCGTTCAGGGCGTGGCCACCGTCGAGCGCTTTTGCGACAGCAAGACAGGCGGGCACTTTGGCACCACCGAAACTACCGTCGGACGCGGCTTTATGAGCAGCCTGGAGCAGCCGCACACCGTCGCTCCCAACCTCGGTCTGCTCAGAACCCATGCCGACAACTGCGCCGACATGCAAATCCATCCCCTCACACGCGATCCGCGCGGCACCGTGATTGGTTCTTTGCCCAAAACCTCGCCCAGCATCACCGATGTAGGCGCCGACGCATCGCGCGAGCATCTTCGCATTTGGCTTGAGGGTGAGCACTGGTACGCCCAGGGCCTTGGATCGACCAACGGCACGGTACTCGAATCGGGTGCAGGCGACGGCGATATTGTGATTGAGCCGCCGCGCGACCAACGCGAGCCCGGCAAGATCTATCCCCCCGTGGAAATCGCCAACAGCGACAGGCTCCATCTGGGTCTCTACACGACATTCCTTGTCATTGTGGACTAGCACGGACGGCGATCGGAAGACGGTCGCCGTCCGTCTTTCGTCTTCTACCTTCTGCGTCGTAAACGACAATACTCAGCGGTATACGTGGGCAGTGCGGCTATCATGGTGCTTTACCGATATCCGCACTGCTCACGTATACGCGCGGCAACCCATGCCAGACAAAGGAACGCCATGGATACTACCGATAGCGCCTATGGCGACAAACTCGTCCGTCTCGATACGTTCGATACCGCCGTGGCGGTCGACCCCAGCGCCGAGGACGACGCCAAGCGTCGGTTTATGACGCTTATTCTCCAGACGGCCCACCGCAACAACGGCAACATCGGGCACGTGCTGCGCGCGACCAACACGAGCGGCGAGGTCTTTGCCGTCAAGCTACTCAAGGACAATGCCATCCTTTCCGGCCAAGCCCCCGACCGCTCCGCCGAGCAAGCGGCTGCGCACCTGGCCAATACCGCCGCGCTGTTCGAGGAGTACCGTCATCTGTGCACTGTCTCGCACCTGCGCGGATTTCCGCGCGTCTATGGCTATGGATCGTGCGAGGACGACCCGCTCATCCTCATGGAGTGGGTCGAGGGCACCTCGCTCAAGCAGGCGCTGCCCTTGCTTCCGCACGATGCCTCGGGCGGGCTAACCACCCAGATGGTGGCCGCCGTTGGAAACGCCGTGCTTCGCGCACTCCTGATGACCCAGGGACTCGTAAATCCGGTCGTCCATCGCGACCTGTCGCCCGCCAATATCATGTTCCGTACCACCAGTCGAACGCTCGAGCAGCAGATCGTCGATTGCTCCTTTGACCCCTGCCTCATCGACATGGGCTCCGCGACCATGGCCCTCGGCGATGACACGATCACCCGGCGCGCCGACATCTGGCGCTTTGCCACGCCCGCATACGCCGCGCCCGAGATGCTCACGCAGGATATCGAAGGCATCGCGGCCCTTCGCCGCTCGCCCGCAATCGATGTCTACGCGCTTTCGAGCATTCTGTACCAGCTCTACAGCGGTCGCAAACCGTTCGATGTGGAGTCGACGGGTGCCGCGGCAACCGGTTCGTTCTACCTCATAAAGACCAAGACCAAGCCGGCGCCGCTCGAGCCGCGATGCAGTGACGACGAGGCGCTCGTCCAAATCATCATGAAAGGCATCTCAGTCGAGCAGCGTGATCGTCCCACCGAACAGCAGATGCTCGAGGTGCTCTCGGCATACCTCACCGATGCCGAATCCGAGGGCCGCGAGGGCGCGGGCAGTGACACCGCAATTGACATCGACTCCGGTACGCACCTTAAGGTCGACGTCGCCGGCGAGCGCGCGAGAGAGATCCTGGAGCAGGCCCGGCACGATGCCATGACCCGCCGCCGCTTTATTATCGGTGGCGTTGTCGCAGCCGTTGCGGGGCTAGGCGTTATCGGGGCGGCAACCCATGGCTTTGGCATCCCCGACTACCTGGACGGCATCCGCAGTTCACTTGACGACTACACTTGGGATCAGCTGCAGGAGATTTCGCTCAAGATTAAGGCCACCGAGACCCGTAGCGAGGCACGCGAGATTGCCAGGCGCTATCATCTGCTCGATGCCGATGGGCATATCCCCTATCCGTGTACCAAGCGTGTCACGCTCACCAACGGGCTGCAGGTTGGCGCGCAGCTTGTGGGCATCCGCCACGATGAGCTTCTGGACGGGACGGGCAAGGCCGGACTAACGTTTATGTTCGACGCGGGTATTGCCGAGCGCAACGCTGCGGCTGAACCGCCGAGCGCCGGCTGGGCAGATTGCGAGCTGCGGGAATGGCTCAACGGCGACGGCCTTAAGCTGCTGCCCAACGAGTTGCGCGCACTCATTAAAGGGGTCAAGAAGGTCTCGAACAATGTGGGCGCCGCCAACAGCGCATCGTGCCTGAGCGAGTTGCCCGCAACCCTTTGGCTGCCCGCCATGGTCGAGCTGTGCGGTACGCAACCGCCCGATTCGTTTACCGAGGGCTATCACTACCTGGCAGACATCTACAACGGCGAGGGCAGGGAGTATCAGCTCTTCCGCGAGCTCAAGGTGAGCCCGTATTCCACGAACGAGACGATGGTCCGCCAGTGGAAGGGCAAGGACACCTGTTGGTGGGAGCGCACGGTGAGCCCCGACACATCGGAGAGCGAAGGCACGCTCTATATGAACCGCGTGGGGCACGACGGCGACGTCTTTACGTACGCAACGCCTGCGGAAAAGCCAAGCAAGCTAACCTGTGTGATCCCCGGGTTCTGTATCTAGGCGGCGGGCGTCTTGCCGTGACGGGACCCCTCCCCGGCAATTGTCTCGATCTGTAACAGTAAGGGGTCAAAAACCTCTCTAGATGTTACAAATCAAGACATTTGAGTTGACCGCGGACGGTTTGTCTCGATCTGTAACATCTAGCAGGAAAAACGGTCCTTAGGCGTTACAGGTTGAGACGTTAAGTTGTGGCTCGATGTAATGTCTCGATCTGTAACAGTTACTCGACAAAAACGGGTCTAGTTGTTACAGATTGAGACATTAGACCGGCTACGGTCCGCCGACCTGGCTATCACCTCGACCAATACCAGAATGTCATACATTTCAATCTCCACTGGACACCCCCAGGGGGTATGGGTGTATAGTATCGGATGGTTAACATTTCCGACACTACGCCACAGAAAGGAGAAGCCATGGCTCAAGATAAGTTCGATGTGGGCGGCATGACGTGCGCCGCCTGCCAGGCGCACGTGGACCGTGCCGTGAGCAAGCTCGACGGCGTCCAAAGCGTCGCGGTCAACCTGCTCGCCGGCTCCATGCTGGTCGACTACGACCCCGCGCAGGTCTCCCCCGACGACATCTGTACCGCCGTCGATCGCGCGGGTTATTCGGCCTCGCCCGTTAGCACGGGCACCGATGCCGCCAACTCAAACGGCAACGCGCAAGCCAGGTCCGGCGCCGCCCATATGGAGTCGCCGACCAAAAAGTTGGAGGCCGCCGCCTCTGCCATGCGCACCCGCCTCATCATCTCGATCATCTTCCTCATCCCACTGTTCTACATAGGCATGGGGCACATGCTCGGTTGGCCACTGCCCGGCGTCTTCACCGACCACACCCACAGCATGACGCTCGCGCTCACCGAGCTCGTCCTGCTCATTCCCATCGTCTACGTCAACGACGCATACTTTATCAACGGGTTTAAATCGCTTACGCACGGCGCGCCTACCATGGACGCCCTTATTGCCGTGGGCGCCACCGCGTCCATCGCCTGGTCGCTCTACGCCATGTTCATCATGGCCGACCAGCTAGCCGCGGGTCAGGTCCACGAGGCCATGATGACGAGCATGGACAACCTGTATTTTGAGAGCGCCGGCACGATCTTGTCGCTCGTCACCGTAGGCAAATATCTCGAGACACGCAGCAAATCCAAGACTGGCGGCGCCATCGAGGCGCTCATTGACCTGGCGCCCAAGACCGCGACCGTCGTGGCCGTCGACGGTACCGAGACCACCGTCGATGTCGATGCCATTCTGCCCGGCCAGGTGCTGCGTGTGCGCCCCGGCGAGTCCATCCCTGTCGACGGCGTGGTACTCGAGGGCGCTTCGGCCGTGGACGAAAGCGCACTGACCGGCGAGTCCATCCCCGTGGAGAAGACCGCCGGCGCCACCGTCAACGCCGCCACCGTCAACCGCACCGGATCGTTTACCTTCCGCGCTACGCGTGTGGGCGCTGACACGTCGCTCGCCAAGATTATCCAGCTCGTCGAGGACGCCAACGCCACCAAGGCACCCATTGCTCGACTGGCCGACAAGGTCGCCGGCGTGTTCGTGCCTGTGGTATTCGTGATCTCGGCCGTGACCTTTGTGGTGTGGATGGCACTGACCAGCGACGTGAATGAGGCGCTCACCTCCGCCGTCGCTGTGCTGGTGATCAGCTGCCCGTGCGCGCTGGGCCTGGCCACGCCCGTCGCCATTACGGTCGGCACCGGCAAGGGCGCCGAGATGGGCATTCTGTTTAAGAGCGCCGAGGCGCTGGAGAACCTGCGCAGCGTGGGCACCGTGGTGCTCGATAAGACGGGCACGGTCACCCGCGGCAAGCCTGCCGTGACCGATATCGTGGTAGCCACGCGCGCTGACGGCTCGCCCGCCATGAGCGAAAAGGCGCTGCTCAAGTTGGCCGCCGCGTTGGAGCGCTCGAGCGAGCACCCGCTGGCCGAGGCGATTATGGCCGAGTGTGAGACACGCGGGATCGTCGCGCGCATGGTCGAGGACTTTACTGCCGTGCCCGGGCGAGGCGTTACGGCGCGCGAGGGGCAAAACGCCATTGCAGCCGGCAACGTACGCCTGATGGACGAGCTGGGCGTTACCGTGCCCGCGGGTCTTGCCGAACAATTTGCCGCCGAGGGCAAGACGCCGCTGTTCTTTGCCAAGAACGGCGAGCTTGCCGGCACCATTGCCGTGGCTGACGAGGTCAAGGAGACGAGCGCCGGGGCCATCGCCGCACTGCGCTCGCTTGGCGTCGACGTGCGCATGCTCACCGGCGACAACCACGTGACGGCCGAGGCCATCGCCCGCCGCGTGGGACTGACCAGCAAGCAGGTCATCGCCGACGTGCTTCCCGCCGACAAGGAGCGCCACGTGCGCGAGCTGCAGGATGCGGGCAGTAAGGTCGCCATGGTGGGCGACGGCATCAACGACTCCCCCGCCCTGGCGCGCGCCGACGTGGGCCTTGCTATCGGCACCGGCGCCGACATCGCCAAGGAGGGCGCCGACGTGGTACTCATGCGCAGCGACCTCATGGACGTCGCCCGCGCCATCGAGCTTTCGCGCGCCACGATCCGCAACATCAAGCAGGACCTGTTCTGGGCGCTGTTCTACAACGGCATCGGCATTCCGCTGGCGGCGGGCGTGTTCTTCCCGCTCACCGGGTGGCAGCTCTCGCCGATGTTTGGCGCCGCGGCCATGAGCCTGTCGAGCGTATGTGTCGTAAGCAACGCTCTGCGCCTAAAATCCTTTAAGCCCAAAGTGGCAAAATAGGATCACCATTAAGTCCATTTAGAACGGGTTTTCCAGGTGCCCGAGATTGACCTGAAAGAGGAGCGACGCGTACTTTGGTACGCGAGCGACGGCTTGAAGGTCAAGGTCGGGTGCCTGGGAAAGCCGACACAACAGAGAGGAATACCCATGCGTTTCACAATCAAGACTTCCGGCCTCATGTGCGGCCACTGCGACGCCACCGTCGAGACGGCGCTGCTCAACGTAGCCGGCGTGACCGACGCCGACGCCGATCACGAGACCCAGACCGTCCAAGTGGAGTGCGCCGACACCGTGACCGCCGAGCAGCTCGCCGCCGCTGTCGAGGCCGCGGGCGAGAAGTTCCACGCCCTGTCCGTGGCCGCCGCGTAGCAGCTACCAGAAGCATTCGACCCCATCGACCAGAAACGAGGACCCGCTATGATGGCAGACCATAAATCGGTGACCCGCATGCTCAAGACGGCACGCGGTCAGATCGACGGCATCCTGCGGATGGTCGATGAGGACCGCTACTGCGTCGATATTTCCACGCAGCTCATGGCCACACAGGCGCTCCTCGCGCGCATTAACGCCGACGTGCTCAAGGCGCATATCGAGGGCTGCGTGACTTCGGCAATCGAATCGGGCGACGAAGACCTCAAAGCCGCCAAGCTCGCCGAAATCGAACGCGTCGTCGACAAACTCTCCAAGTAATTGGGGCATTGGGGACAGACTTCTTTGCACCGTCTTGGTATTCCGGGGACAGGTACGTTTGCACCACATTGGTGCAGATTAACCTGTCCCCCTTGCTCTAAATCGGGTATAAAGGCGTGCGGCATATCGAATGAAAGGCAATTTGCATGAATGACTTTATGAAGGGCCGCAATGGCGCTGACGAACTCACCATCGTGATGGGCTTCGCAGGCATTATCATCGCCATGATCGGTTCGATGGCTCGTATCCAGTGGCTCAGCTGGATTGCCATCGCCGTAATCGTGATTGGCGTGCTGCGCGGCCTGTCCAAAAATATCGATGCACGTCGCAAGGAGAACGAGGCCTTTGTCGCCGCGACTGCAAACGTACCCGGCTTGGGCAAGTTTGTAGCTAGCTTGGGCGGCGGAGCTGCAGCGGCCAACGCCTCGCGCGCAGCCGGTACTAGCAAGGAAGACTTTGAACGTGCCAAGCGCACAGCCAAGAAGATGTGGAAGGGCCGCAAGACCACGGCCTATCTCAAGTGCCCCAACTGCGGCCAGATGCTCTCCGTTCCCAAGGGCAAAGGCAAGATCCGCGTCACCTGCCCCAAGTGCCATGCCAAGATGGAGACGCGCTCATAGCCGCCATACCATGGGACAAATAAAAGCCGAGGCCTCGCACTGGGACCTCGGCTTTTTCTGATTATGACAAAAGGATTGTCCCTTTGTCGCATCGCCATATCGCGCGCTTACGCCACGCCATCGCGGGCAAGCTCCTCGGCCAACGCCTCGGCAGGCATGGCCATAATCGCGTCGAGCTCGGCGTCCACCTCGGGAATACGCTTCACCTTGAGTTTGCGCACCAGATCACCACGGCACATCACGTGCATCGGCTCACGCAGTGCGCACAGGTCATCGAGCGGATTCTTGCGCGTCACCAGGATATCGGCGGCCTTGCCGCACTCGATTGTGCCGGTCTCGCCGCCCAGCCCCAGCAGCTCGGCATTGACCTGCGTGGCCGTATGCAGCGCGAAGGCGTTACTCACACCCACGTACTTGGCAAAATAGGCCACCTCACGCCACATGTCGTACTGCGTCACGAACGGGCAGCTCGAGTCCGTGCCAAGGCCCACCTTAACGCCAGCTTCCAGTGCGGCACGGGCGCTCTCGATGATGCCCGAGCACACGATGTCGCCGTTCTTCTTTTGTGTATCGGTCGAATGGGTCTTTTCCGGGTCGAGCAATACAAACGGCAGCGCCGGGCTGATAGTGCAGGTAACGCTGGGCGCACGCCCCTCGAGCTGCGTGCCCGCGGTGCCACGGTACAGCTCCAGAATCTCGGACGTCAACGGAGCGCCGTGCTCAATCGTGTCAACGCCGGCCTCAAGCGCAACCTTCACACCCTCGGTACTCTCGACATGGGCCATGACCGGAAGGCCCATATCGTGCGCCGCCTTGCACGCCGCCGCGGCAACCTCCACCGGCATACGCAGCACGCCCGGCTCGCCCACCTCGGTCGCATCGAACACACCGCCCGTTACGAACAGCTTAATGACGTCGGCACCGCGCGCATACAGGTCGCGCACCTGTTCGGCTGCCTCGGCGGGACTGTTTGCCACCTGGGCGAACAAGCCCGCACCATGGCCGCCCGGCACCGTGACGCCCGTTCCCGGCGCCACCAGGCGAGGACCTTGATACTTGCCGGCGTCGATGGCATTACGAACGGCGATGTCGACAAACAGTGGGTCGCCCGCGCCGCGCACCGTGGTCACGCCGCTTGCCAGTTGTTGTTGGGCGCTGCCCTTAAGAATATGGCGCACGATGGCGCGCCCCACGGGATTATCGAGCTTCTTCATCAGCGCGCCCGCATCGCCCGCCGAAACCGGCTTGCCCGAACCGCACAGATGCACATGCATATTGATGAGACCGGGCATGAGATACGCACCTGCCAGGTCGATGACCTCGGCACCTGCAGGTGCCTGCGCCACAGCACTCGGCCCCATCCACGTGATGACACCGCGCTCAACAGTCACGGCCATATCGGGTTGCGGCTCCATATGCTCCGAACCATCCAGGACGGTCGCATTGATAAACAACGTGGAACGATCGGCAGACGCCATATCGAGCTCCTCCCTCGCAATTAACTTGAACATTTGTCCATTATCACCTAATGCAGCGAACTAAAGTCAAACATATCGGTTAACGGAGGGAAGAGGGGATGTGGGGGACGGAATACGTTGCAGCCCCATCCCAGCAACATCAGGGGAATGTCTCGAACTGTAACAGGTACAGGGTTATTGGGCCCCTTGATGTTACAGATCGAGACATTCGGTCGACGTTTCACCGGTTTGTCTCGATCTGTAACAGTTACGAGCTCAAATAACCTCTAAACGTTACAGATTGAGACAAAACCTCTCAGCGCCCATACCACCGGCATCTCCATTCCTCAGCCAAATCAGCCCGTCGCGGAATACCCGCCAGCCTCATTTTCTCGACCAGCTTCCCCGGGTCTTTGAGTTCGTTAAACGTAAACCGAAGCACCTTATGCCCGAGCATTGTCAGATGGGACTCCCGTTGACGTTCTGCCACGAATGGGTCGACCGACTCCCGACCCTCGCCGTTCTGCAAGGTGTACTTCCCCTTTCCGTCGAGCTCGCCGATGACACACGTCCCGTTCTCGAGCCGCCAAAAATAGTCGACGCGAAACACCTGGCTCGGATCGAGCGGGTCGCGAAACTCCACCTGCAGCTCCGGAACCGGAAAGCCGTACGCAATAAAGAACGCTCGGAACCGAGACTCGCCGCCGTTTTCGGACAGCCCGTCCGCATACGACGCAATCACCTGTGCCCTGCGATACCCTCGCCTGCCCTTACAATCGACGCGGAGGCGCTCGCACAAATCCCCACGCGATACGCCTTTCGCCCGCAGTGCAGAATCGGCAATCGCCAACCCGTAGGAGAACGGCGCACGCAGCAAGCAATCATCTACCGTGCGCCAAAACGGCGTCGCCCACACGCCGTCGACTTGTTCAAGCGCACCCGCCGCCTGCGGACGCAACAGCCGACATCCTGCACTCAGCGGCACCGAGCAACCTGTCTTAACAAGATAACGCGGCCCGAGCAGATCATTCGGCACCTCCAGACCCCATATCAGTGCGGCGTCATATCCCCAAAACGCCCAATCGGGATGAAATTCCGCAAGCCCTCTGATAGTCCTCAGTGCTCGCTCCGTCAGCGTCAATGCATCCCAATCATGCTGAAAACAGAACAGGTACGGCTCGGGCTCCGCAATATCGTCGGTTCCAACATGGCGTCGCAACCACATGAGCTCGGTATTGTCATGCGTTGCGAGCAGCGTACCTTGCTCGGTCGCCTCCGTGAGCCGCGCGAGCATCCTGTTCCGCGCCAACGTGTTGCGAGTCGCATGTTTGTGTTTGAGAACGGTATTAGACACTTTCATCACCACCACGTCAGACAAATGGACCATCGTCACCGTTGCCTCCGCTGACAAATGTCTTGATCTGTAACAGGAAGACAGTCTTTGAGCCTCTAGTTGTTACAGAACAAGATCTTTCGGCAGCCGCCAACCCTCCGTCTCAATCTGTAACAGTTACGGGCTCAAACAGCCGCCAAACGTTACAGATTGAGACAAAGTCAGGGGCAGCAGGGCGACACCAGTCACATCCCCTACTCCCATTCTTGTTCGTAGATGTTGAGGGACTTTACGTAGCGCCCCTGGGCGCCCATGATGTCGCGGACCAGGCGCAAAAAGAAGCTGACGCACGAGGCGTCAAAGCCGTCCTGCAGATCCTCGGGATGCACCGCACCCGGTCCATCGACCGCTGTGTCACTCAGGCGTGCGATGTCATACAGATAGAGTTGTCCCGCCGTCAGCCAGACATCGTCGACGCAGGCGAGGCGCACCGCAATCGCTCCGTCGCTCCAATGCTCCTTTTGCACGATATGCGGATCGTAGACGTCAAAGCGACGGTCGGTGCGTGTGTCCTTCAGCGCGACCATACCAGTCGCAGGATCCTTGTCCAAAATGCCAAAGCGCGAGAAATACTGCGTGTCGCATACCTGCTCGAGCCGCTTGAGCGAGGCAGGCGAAAGCGATGCCGGCGGCTCATCAACATACAGCTCGAGCAGCGTCTTGCCATGGCGATAGGGGCGCTCGAAGAGCAGCCAATCGGTAAATGCCATGTTGTAGGCCATGATTTCGTTTTGGGAAGGCTCGGTGCAATAGCCGAGCCACGGGTCGACAATGATCTCGAACTGCTCGCGCGCCGGCTCCAAAAACTGAAACTTCCGCAGCATCCAAAAATGGGCCATGTCGGCAATATCGTTGCCAACGGCTTCGGCCAGATGCGCTCGGTCTAAAACGTGGTCAGTCACGGCATCCTCCTCAAACTGATGAACCTCAATTTGAGCTTACGAGGAGGGTGGGCAGCCACTGTCAGCACGGACAAAATAGGCCTCCGGCTGCAAACCAGATGCTGACCAAACACTTGACGGAATGCTTGACCGAATATGCACACTGGAACAAAGCCGCAGGTAAACATAGACGGCCAACCCGCCCTTTTGAGCCAAGCGCCCCCGGCCACCACAGAAACAGCAGAGCACCACAGCTCAAGAAGACGCCGAATGGACACTCGCGCGTCGACAAACGAACAAATCGGTCGCAAACCCGCAAGGAGTGTCCCCGAATGCCGGCACATAAGGAACGTCCCCAGCTGCCGGCACTTGGGGACGTTCCTTTTGGGCCGGCCGTTGGGGACAGCCCTTGACGATTCAGCTGTGAACAGCCGCCTTACAGCTCCAGCGCCTCGGCGACTTCGGCAGCGCAGGCCAGGGCGTCGGCCATAGCGTTCACCACGAGCGAGCTGCCGTTGTGAGCGTCACCGGCAACATACACCGGCGCGGCATCTGCGGCGACGCCGTCGACACGCGCCGCAAGATGCGAGCCCTCGGCGACCATCACAGGCAGCGGGCGGCCCGCCGTGGCAACAGGTACGCCGACAGCTTCGAACACGCTGCGCTCCGGACCCGTAAAGCCACAGGCGATGAGCACCAGCTGGGCCGGCACCTCGTGCTCGGAGCCCGCGATGCGTTCGGGCTTGCCGGCCGACCAATCCAGATCGACCACGCGCAGGCCCGCTGCCGCGCCCTTCTTGTCCAGCAGCACCTCGAGCGTATCCACGCCCCAGGCACGCATCTCGCCGCCCATGGCAGCGATAGCCTCCTGCTGACCGTAGTCGGTCTTCTTAACGTTGGGCCACTGCGGCCAAGGGTTGCTCGCCGCACGCTTATCGGGCGCGGCCGGCAAGAACTCAAACTGGCGCACACTGCGCGCACCCTGGCGCACCGCGGTGCCCACGCAGTCGTTGCCGGTATCGCCGCCGCCAATGACCACAACGTCCAGGCCACGCGCGTTCACCGCGGGCTCACCACCATCGAGCACCGAGACGGTCGAAGCCGTCAGGTAGTCCACGGCATACACCACGCCCGGGGCATCCACATTCGTAGCCGAAAGACCGCGGGGTGCACGAGCGCCGGCAGCCACCACAACGGCGTCAAAGCCATTGAGCTTGGCCGCTACCGCAGGGTTCGTAACGTCAGCGCCCAGCTCAAAGACAATACCCAGCTCGCGCATGAGCGCCACGCGGCGCTCGACCACAGACTTCTCGAGCTTCATGTTGGGAATGCCGTACATGAGCAGGCCGCCCGGGCGATCGTCACGCTCAAACACCGTCACGCGGGCACCGCGACGCGCAAGTTCCCATGCAGCCACCAGGCCAGCCGGGCCAGAACCAACCACGGCGACCGAGGGCGCGTCCTCCCCCGCCGGCTCAAAGCGACGCGGACCGCCATTTGCCCACTCATGGTCGCTGATCGCACGCTCGTTGTCATGAATCGTCGTGGGCTGGCCGTCGACCGAACCCAGGTTGCACGCGGCCTCGCACAGCGCCGGGCACACGCGGCTCGTAAACTCGGGCATGGGCGAGGTGAGCGACAGACGCTCGGCAGCCTCGTCCCAGCGGCCGCGGTACACCAGCTCATTCCACTCGGGAATCAGGTTGTGCAGCGGGCAGCCGCTCGGGCGTGCCTTGCCAAAGCTCGCACCCATCTGACAAAACGCCACGCCGCACATCATGCAGCGGCTCGCCTGAGCGCGACGTGCATCGTCATCGAGCTCCACGTACAGCGGATCAAAATCATGGCTGCGCTCCTCCACGGGGCGGAGCTCGTGGGTCACGCGATCGATATCAAGAAAAGCACCGGGCTTACCCATGGCACTTACGCCTCCTTCTTGGTCGAAGCAACAGAGCTGGCAGCCACGGACGCAACGCCTGCAGCACCGCCCGCGACATCAAAGCGAGCGACATCCGCAGCGCTCGCGCGACCGGTCACGATGTCAAACGCCAGCTCCTCGGCCTGCGCATGCGTCTTGCCGGCAGCCTCACCCGCAGCGACAATCGCCAGCACGCGCTCGTACTCGGTCGGAATGACCTTCACAAAGTGCTTGCTCATCGTCTCAAAGCTGTAGAGCAGCTTAATACCGCGCGGGCTCTGCGTCGCGTCCACGTGCTCCTGGATGAGCGCACGAATCTGCGCCAGCTCGCCGGCCGTCGGGGCCTTGAGCTCAACGCTCTCGTGGTTCACACGGGCATCGAGCGTACCGTACTGGTCAAAGACGTAAGCCACGCCGCCCGTCATGCCGGCGGCGAAGTTCTGCCCGACCTCGCCCAGGATGAGCGCCAGACCGCCCGTCATGTACTCGCAGCCATGGTTGCCGCAGCCCTCGACCACCACCGTGGCACCGGAGTTGCGCACGCCAAAGCGCTGGCCTGCCAGGCCGTTAATAAAGCCGCGACCGCTCGTGGCGCCAAAGAAGGCCACGTTGCCCACGATGATGTTCTCGTCGAACTTGTAGGTCGCATGCGGGTTGGGGCGCACCGACACCTCGCCGCCCGAAAGGCCCTTGCCAAAGTAGTCGTTGGCGTCGCCGCACACGTTGAGCGTAATGCCGCGCGGCAGGAAAGCGCCAAAGCTCTGACCGGCCGAACCATCGCAATCGATGGTGATGGAGCCGGCGGGCAGGCCCTCGGGATGTGCCTTGGTCACCGCGTTGCCCAAGATGGTGCCCACGCAGCGGTTGACGTTGGCGATATCGGCGCGGAAGCGAATCGGACGCAGGTGCGCACGGGCATCGGCCGTATAGGGCACAAACAACGTGGAGTCGAGCGTCTTGTCGAGCTCGCTGTCGGCAGCCATCTGCGGCAGGAAGTGACGGCCGCCGGCACCCGGGATATGGGCACCGAACTCGCAGGTCGCGCTCGCCAGCACGGGCGACAGATCGAGCAGGTTGGCCTTGCGGTTGCCCGGGACCTCAATCTGGCGCAAGCACTCGGGATGGCCGACCATCTCGTCGACGGTGCGGAAGCCCAGGCTCGCCATGACCTCACGCAGCTGCTCGGCAACAAAGAGCATAAAGTGCTCAACGTGCTCGGGCTTGCCGCGGAAGCCGCGACGCAAGCGACAGTTTTGCGTAGCGATGCCGGCCGGGCAGGTATCCTGCTGGCAGTCGCGCTGCATGAGGCAGCCCATGGAGATGAGCGGCATGGTCGCAAAGCCAAACTCCTCGGCACCCAGCAGGCAGGCGACGGCGACGTCGGTGCCGTCCATGAGCTTGCCATCGGCCTCGAGCACCACGCGTGAGCGCAAACCGTTTTGCAGCAGCGTCTGCTGGGCCTCGGCAAGGCCAAGCTCCAGCGGCAGACCCGCGTGCCAGATAGAGTCACGCGCAGCGGCACCCGAGCCGCCATTGTGGCCGCTGATCAAAATCTTGTCGGCGGCGCCCTTGGCCACGCCGGTGGCGATGGTGCCGACGCCGGCCTCGCTGACCAGCTTGACCGACACGCGCGCGCCGGGGTTGGCGTTCTTAAGATCGAAGATCAGCTCTGCCAAGTCCTCGATGGAGTAGATGTCGTGGTGCGGCGGAGGCGAAATCAGGCCGATGCCGGGCGTGGACTGACGGACCTCGGCAATCCAGGGGTAGACCTTCTTGCCGGGCAGGTGACCGCCCTCACCGGGCTTGGCGCCCTGGGCCATCTTGATCTGAATCTCGAAGGCGCTGCACAGGTAGCGGCTCGTCACGCCAAAGCGCGCGCTTGCCACCTGCTTGATGGCGGAATTCTTGGAGTCACCGTTGGCCAGCGGGGTCTCGCGACGCGGATCCTCGCCGCCCTCGCCCGAGTTGGAACGGCCATGCAGGCGGTTCATGGCGATGGCCATGCACTCGTGTGCCTCTTTGCTGATGGAACCGTACGACATGGCGCCGGTGTTAAAGCGGCGGACGATGTTGAGCGCGGGTTCCACCTCGTCGAGCGAAACCGGCGTGCGGCCGCTGGCATTAAAGTCGAGCAGGTCGCGCAAGCGCACGGCACGGCCGGTGCGGTGCAGGCGGGCGCTGTACTCCTTAAAGGTGTCGTAGCTGTCCTCACGGCAGGCGGCCTGCAGCAAGTAGACAGTCTGCGGATCGATGAGGTGATCCTCGCCGCCGAGCGGGCGCCACTTGGTCAGGCCCAACGTGGGCAGCTGATCGGGAGCCGGGCTCTTAAGGATAGCGAGCGCGGCGTCATAGCGCTCATTTTGCTCGCGTTCGACGTCCTCAACACCCATACCGCCCACACGGCTCACCGTGCCGGCGAAGTACGCATTGACGAACTCCGGCGTAAAGCCCACGGCCTCGAAGATCTGCGCCGAATGGTAGCTCTGCACCGTGGAGATGCCCATCTTGGACATGATGGAAACGATGCCGGCGGTCGCAGCCTTGTTGTAGTTGGCGATGCCCTGCTCGGCTGTCACGTCTAGATCGCCGTGCGCCGCCAAGTCGCGAATGCACGAATGCGCGTTGTACGGATAGATACCGCTCGCGGAGTAGCCCACCAGTGCAGCAAAGTCGTGCGGGGACACGGCGTCGCCGCACTCCACCACGATGTCGGCAAAGGTACGCACGCCGGCGCGAATCAGGTGGTTGTGCACGCAGCCCACGGCGAGCAGCGACGGTACGGGCACCTCGCCCGCAGCGGCACGATCGCTCAACACCACGATGTTCACGCCGTCGCGGACCGCGGCCTCAACGTCCTCTGCAAGCTGCTTGAGCGCAGCCTGCAGCGCACCCTCGCCGGCATCGCGGCGGTAGACGGCACGGAAACGGCGGGTCTTAAAGCCCACGCGGTCGATGGCGCAAATGCGGTCGAACTCCTCCTCGCTCAGCAGCGGACGCTCCAGGCGCACCAGCTGGCAGGCCGTACGGGAGTCCTCGAGCAGGTTGCCGTGGTTGCCCAGGTAGAGCGTGGTCGAGGTGACCATATGCTCGCGAAGAGCGTCGATCGGCGGGTTCGTGACCTGAGCGAACAGCTGATAGAAGTAGTCGAAGAACGAGCGCGTCTTCTTGGACAGGCAGGCCAGCGGCGCATCGATACCCATCGAGGCGAGCGGCGCCTTGCCCTGCTGGGCCATGGGACGCACGACCTCGTCGACGTCATCCCAGTGGTAGCCGAGCTTGGCCATGCGCACGGCGGCGGGCACCTCGTCGTCCTCGGCGGGTGTTGCCGCAACGGGCTCATCGAGCGCGTCAACGGTCAGCGTCTCCTCGGCAATCCAATCACGGTAGGGCTTTTCCTTGGCGTAACGGGCGCGCAGCTCGTCGTTGTAGATGACGCGGCCGCGGGCAAAATCGACCTCGAGCATCTGGCCCGGTCCCAGACAGCCGCTCGTCAGGATGTTCTCGGGGCTCACCTCGATGGTGCCCACCTCGCTCGCCAGCATAAAGCGGCCGTCGCGCGTCACGTAGTAGCGGGCGGGGCGCAGGCCGTTACGGTCGAGGGCGGCACCCAGGGTACGGCCGTCGGTAAAGGCGATAGCGGCAGGACCGTCCCACGGCTCCATGAGCATGGACTGGTAAGCGTCGTAGGCGCGGCGCTCCTCACTCAGACTGTCGTTGTGGTCCCACGGCTCAGGCAGCAACATGGACGCGGCACGCGTAAGCGGGCGACCGTTCATGACCAAAAACTCAAGCACATTGTCCAGAATCGCGGAATCGGAGCCCTCGCGGTTGATGATGGGCATCACGCGCTCAAGATCATGCTGCAGCACGGGACTGTACAGGTTGGGCTCGCGGGCGCGGATCCAGTTGACGTTGCCCTTGAGGGTGTTGATCTCGCCGTTATGGATGATAAAACGGTTGGGGTGCGCGCGTTCCCAGCTGGGCGTGGTGTTGGTGGAGTAGCGCGAGTGGACAAGCGCCACGGCCGTCTTGACGGCGGCGTCGTTGAGATCGATGAAGAAGCGGCGCATCTGTGTGGCGACCAGCATGCCCTTGTACACGATGGTGCGCGAGCTCATGGAGCACACATAGAAGATCTTGTTGCGCAGGGCAAACTCGGCGTCAGCCTTCTTCTCGATGGTGCGGCGGCACACGTACAGGCGGCGCTCGAAGGCGTCGCCGGCGGGCGTGTCGTCCGGACGGCCCAGGAAAGCCTGCAAGATGGTGGGCATGCAGGCGCGGGCTGTCTCGCCCAGGTCGTGCGGGTCGACCGGCACCTCGCGCCAAAAGAGCAGCGGCACGCCGGCCTCGGCGCAGCCCTCCTCAAACACGCGACGGGCATCCTCTACGCCCTTGTCGTCCTGCGGGAAGAACAGCATGGCCACGCCATAGTCGCCCTCTGCCGGCAGAATCTGGCCGCACTTTTGAGCCTCTTTGCGGAAAAAATGATGCGGAACCTGGAACAGGATGCCGGCGCCGTCGCCGGTGTTCTTCTCGAGTCCCGTACCGCCGCGGTGCTCCAAGTTGACCAGAATGGACAGCGCGTCGTCCAGAATCTGGTGATGGCGCTCGCCGTTGATATCGGCAAGCGCGCCGATGCCACATGCATCGTGGTCGAATTCGGGGCGATAAAGGCCCTGCTGCTGAGCGGAATCTGCCTGCATCGCGATCCTCCCCTAGGTGTTAGACAGTCAGTTGACTAGGCATACTAGGTGCATCGCCGGCCCGTTGTGTTTCCCGCCCGTTTCGAAACAATCGCGTAACGCACGCCCTACGAGTGGACACCGCCGACCTCAAGAGCGACAACATAGGCCCCAAGTTCGGCCTGCAAACTCACCTCTTCAAACATCTCAATCTGTAACAGTAAGACCCAATTTTGGCGCCTAGATGTTACAGATTGAGATGTTTTCGAGAGACGGTTCCGAATGTCTCAATCTGTAACACGGAGGGCCGGCTTTGGCGGCCAGCTGTTACAGATCGAGATATTCCATAGGACCATTTCTTCCTGTCTTGATCTGTAACACCTAGGCCCTATTTCCATCCCTAGTTGTTACAGATCAAGACATTTCGGTAATCCCCTTTCACCATCCTATTCAAATACAACAATTTTGTTAGTCTTAGTTAACTTTTTAGCATAAAACGGGTATCCTTTGCGGCGTCAAACAAACGGCACGCAGGAGCGCACCATGCTCAATCATCTCAAACATCATTTTGGCTCCCGACGCACCGGCGGTCACGGAGGCCTAGACATTGCGCGGAATATCGGCCCCGGGCTGCTCGTGACCGTCGGCTTTATCGACCCGGGCAACTGGGCCTCAAATATGGCCGCGGGCTCGCAGTTTGGCTACGCGCTGCTGTGGATCGTCACGCTGTCCACGATTATGCTCATCGCGTTGCAGCACAACGCGGCGCACCTGGGCATCGCCACAGGCACCTGTCTTGCCGAGGCCACGACACACTACCTCCCCCGCATCGTGGGACGCGCGGTACTCGCCAGCGCCTATCTCGCGACCATCGCCACCGCCATGGCCGAGGTCCTGGGCGGCGCGATTGCCCTTCAAATGCTCTTTGGGCTGCCCGTGCGCGCGGGCTGCGTCATCGTGGCGGCAGTATCGATGGCGATGCTCATGACGAACTCCTACAAGCGTGCCGAGCGCTGGATCATCGCCTTCGTCGGCGTGGTAGGACTCTCGTTTTTGGCCGAGCTTGCGCTGGCCAAGGTCGACTGGCCGCAAGCCGCCGCAAGCTGGATCACGCCCAGTATGCCCACTGGCTCTGCCGCGATTATCGTGAGTGTCCTGGGTGCGGTCGTTATGCCACACAACCTCTTCCTGCACTCCGAGGTCATCCAATCCATGCACTTCGAAGGCCAAGGCGAGCAGGTTATCGAAGAGCGTCTGCGCTATGAGCTCTTCGACACGCTCTTTTCGATGGGCGTGGGCTGGGCAATCAACTCGGCCATGGTCATCCTGGCCGCAACGACCTTCTTTGCGCACGGCATTGTCGTAGACGACCTCGCCGTCGCAGCGGCCACGCTCTCCCCCATCTTGGGCCCGGCGAGCTCGACCATCTTTGCGGTGGCGCTGCTGTTTGCGGGCCTATCGAGCAGCGTGACGGCGGGCATGGCGGCGGGCACCATCACCGCGGGCATGTTCGACGAGGAATACGACATCCACGACCGACATTCCTCGATTGGAGTGACGACCTGTTTCGTCGGCGCAGTGGCGGCGTGCCTGGTCGTCCCGAATCCTTTTGAGGGTCTCATTTGGAGCCAGGCGCTGCTGTCGCTTCAGCTACCGATTACGGTCTTTGTGCTCATACGGCTCACCAGCTCACGCCGCGTCATGGGCAAATACGCCAACTCGCGCCCGCTCAACGCGTTGCTCGTAGGGATCGGTGCCATCGTGACGATTCTCGACATCGTGCTGCTAACGGGAATGTAATTGAGATGGCGTGACTGTCCAGATATAACGTCTTAATCTGTAACACGTGAGACCGTTTTAAACCGTCAGATAAATCAAAAGGGTCCCGGCCGAGAATTCGACCGGGACCCTTGGACAGAGCTATGTTTGGCTTTCGCCGTGTGCCTGCGAGTTACTCCTCGACGAGCTCAAACTGATCGGGACCGACGCCGCACACCGGGCACACGTAATCCTCGGGCAGCTCGGGCGTGTCGACCTCAACCTCGTAACCGCAAACGGTGCACACAAACTTATACGTCTTCTTTTCCTCAGCCATGATGTTCTCCTCTCGAACGTGACTGCTGGTGTACTTACTTATTAGTATATATTCTCAATAGTATAATGCAAGTATTTTTAGAGCATTTCTAGCCTTGATACGACGAGGCTTTGGGCGGCGTCTTGCCCTTCAGAACCTTGTGATAGTAGTCGTACGTCAGCGGCGTCTCGTCGCTCAGGCGCTCGGCATCCTCGACCTCGCCAATAAACAGCAGATGCGTGCCCACATCCACAGTGTCGATCAAACGGCAGCTAAACAGGGCCGCCGCGTGCTCGGGCACATAGGGCATGCCCAGCGCGGTCTCGTGGGTCTCGTACTTGGCAAACTTGTCGTAATCGCTGCTGGTGCGGAAGCCAAAATTGCCGATATAGAGCATGTCGGCGGTCTGGTCAATCACGGTCAGCGCAAAGGCCTTAGCCGATGCGATTACGCCGGACGTGACATTTTCCTTGTTCACGGCAACCGAGATGCGCGGCGGGGCGGATGTCACCTGCACCGCTGTGTTGATAACGCAGCCGGCACGCAGCCCGTCGGCCGCGGCACTCACCACATACAGGCCGCTCGGCATCGTAAAGAACGCAGTTTTGTCCATAACGATCACTCCCCTAACCCAGGATTGAACCTCATGAATGTATGTACCCACAAAAAAGGCGGCACCCATAACGGACGCCGCCTTTGAGACATATGTGTCAGAACAGTAAGAAAGATGAGACGCCCGCAGTTGCGGTGAAATAGGGACTGAATAGCCCCTCAAACAGGCAAAACAGTCCGTATTCCACCGCAACTTATGCAGAGTGCCTAACGGTTGCGTTCCTTAAGGGCGCGGTCGATCTCGCGTTGGACATCACGCTTGGCCATGTCCTCGCGCTTGTCGTAGAGCTTCTTGCCGCGACCCAGACCCAGCAGCAGCTTTACGCGGCCGTCGATATTAAAGTAGAGCTCCAACGGAACCAGCGCATAACCACGGTTGCGAAGTTTGCCGTCAAGAAAGTCGATCTCCTTGCGGTGCAGCAGCAGACGACGCCGACGGTCGGGATCGCGATTCCACACGCCACCATGGCTATAAGGGTGGATATGCAGTCCGACGAGCCAGCACTCGCCGCCACGAATCAGCGCAAAAGTGTCAGTGATCTGACAGGCGCGCTCGCGAATCGACTTGACCTCGGTGCCGCTCAGCTCAATACCGCACTCAAACGTCTCATCGATAAAGTACTCGTGATGTGCCGAGCGATTCTTGGAAATGAGTTTGCGCTCGCGCTTACTGGGCATCGCCGGCCTCCTTGGCTCCATCGGCGTTTGAGCCCGCAGTCTCGCGCTTTGCCTTGCGCTCGGCATTGAGCTCGGCATCGCTCTCGCGCACCAGTTTGATAATCGCCGCGCAGGCCTCCTCGCCCACCAAGTCGCGAGCACGTACCGTCAGGCGCGTCGCCTCCTGCTTGTCGCCGTCGCTTGCAGCATCGGTCGCGCACATAATCAAGCAGATGGCAATCTCGGCCGAAGGCGAGGTCGGCACGCCTTGCAGGGCCAATTCACCCATCACGTGGTCGTCGCTCTCATCAGCGGCATCCGGATAGGTGGTATGGATCTTGTTGAGCAGGCGCGTCGTATGCGCATCGTTGGGCGCCAGGCGCAGCGCCAGACGCGCGCAGCCCACGGCAGCCGAAACGTTCTCGGTCTCGGGCTCCAAGAAGTACTGACCTAGATTGGCGTAAGCGCGGGCGGCGCACTTGCCATCGCTTGCACGCTCCAGCACCGAGAACGAGAGCGATGCCCATTCCTGCTTGTCCTCGAGAGCGCGGAACAGCTCGGCCAGATCAAGGCGGTAGTTGCAGTTCATGGGGTCCCAGCGCACGGCCTGCATCAAGGCGTTGCGAGCACTCACATAATCCTGCTGGCGAATGTAGGCAAACGCCATGTCAGAGTACAGACGGTCAAACGGCACCTCGACCTGCACGAGCTCGCGCGGATCCTTCTCCACGCGGCGATAGGCCAAGCGCTCAAACTTGCTATCGAAGCTAAAGTATTGGCGCTTCTCCTCCGTCTTGCACTCAGCATCAATATACTCCTCGGCGAGCTCCACCAGACGCTCCAGCAGCGGCGTCGCCGTAGCCAGGTCGCCCTGCGCCAGATAGTTCTCGGCATACGTGATGTCTTGCAAGCTGATGGGCAGATCCATGGCTACTCCTCGATCTGAGCGAAACACGGCAGGCGCCGTATATACGGTCAACACACAAAACCCGGGTCTCTTACGAGGCCCGGGCGTTCAATTTTGGTAGCCCGTACCAGATTCGAACTGGTGATCTCCGCCTTGAGAGGGCGGCGTCCTAAACCGCTAGACGAACGGGCCATATGTAGCAAATGCAATGGCTGGGATGGAGGGAGTCGAACCCCCATTGACGGAACCAGAATCCGCTGTCCTGCCATTAGACGACATCCCAATGACTGCATCGCTGCGCTCGGCTGTGCCTTTGCGCAAGAAAGAAATATACGGGAAGTCTCGCCGTGACGCAAGCCCCAATTTTGACTTTTTTAAAATTCAGTCAAATTGGCCTAATTTAGTCCAACCCGTGAAGGACCTGTGAAGCCAACCGCTATACACGAAGGGCAAAACGCCGCGAGCGGTAGCCGTCAACCGTTGGCAGATTCTACCGTGAAAACGATAGCACCAGGCAACACAATCGAAGTATCAATGATTGCGTAGATATCGAGGCGCCATGGACGAAGAGCTTGATTACCTATGGGAGACCCTGGGCCTCGAGATCACTGCTGACCTTTGGCCCGAACGGGACAAAATCCATCCCACACTGCGCCCCGCCATTACTGTGGTGCAGGCAAAATACCGCCGTGCATCCTTTTTGATCATGCGGATGTCATGGCACGCGGGACTCCCCGACCTTAAGCGAATCCAGGCAAGCCTCGTCGAGTTGTCCGGTATGCCGACCGTCATATCCGAGGCACACCTGGAGCAGCGCCAGCGTGAGCGACTGCAACAGCAGCGGATTCCCTTTATCTGCCCTGGCGTTCAGGCATATCTGCCTTTTATGGACGAGGAGTACTGGAGCGGCAAGCCCAACAAACACGTAAAGGTCTACGATCCGCACGAATGGGCACAGCTGGCGGGCTGACTGGGGCAGGCCCGCCGGCGGAAAGTGCGTCCCAGATTTCAAGCTCAAACTGGCCCCTACTTTCCCGTCGAGCCCTCAACCGGAAACCGTGTCCCGCAATCGAAGCTCAGAATGGGACGTGCTTTCCGCAACCGGCCACTTTGGGAAAGTGCATCCCATTCTGGAAGCGAATTCCGGGTCGCACTTTCCGCAGCCGCTACAGCAACGCCTTGGCCCAAGCCGCTTCCCTAAAGCCGGGAATCGCAAAGTCGTCGCCCACCAGCAGCGGACGCTTGACCAGCATGCCGTCGGTCGCCAGCAGCTCGTAGCACTCCCGATCCGTCATGCCCGCATCCAGACGCGCCTTCAGGCCCAGCTCTCGATATTTCATGCCCGACGAATTAAAGAAGCGCCGCACCGGCAGCCCCGAACGAGCAATCCAGGTCGCAAGCTCATCAGCCGTGGGATTGTCCAAAACGATATCGCGGTCGATATACTCTACCCCATGTTCGTCCAGCCATGCCTTGGCCTTCTTACAGGTCGAGCACTTGGGATATTCAACAAACAGTACGGTCATGGGAATCCTCCGAATATAGATCGGCCAACGCAGGCACACGCCACACGAGGCGCCTTCGTATGATGGGCCAATTGTAGCCCACGGGTCACACGCTAAACGAACCGTACCCCGAATCCGCGTTTGATGAACGGCAGCAGCTCCATTGCCTCGGGCGTGATATGGCCCGCAACGTTCATGCGCTCGTCACCGGGAAGATCGGCCCGCGCAATCTCAAGCTCGCCTTCGTAGCGCCCATAGCCGCTATTGCTCACAGCGATCGACCCCGCCTTTCGAAACAGGCCGGCTCCGGCATCCGTCGGCACGGAATCCGGCTTAAGCTTCGTACGTGACTCCTGAGACCTAAAGATGAGGACGCTCGAGTCGGGCCGGTCGTGATGAATCTGCCCGCGCACATAGGCATAACCGGGCTCAAGCTCGCATTGCAGGTCCACGTATCCGGCGGAAACTTGAGCAAACTGCGCCCAGCCCGCATCGGATAGATCGGGGTCGCCGACCAACACAATGTCGCAATCGGCGCCATGTGCAAGCTCAAGCATATTGAGAGCAACCTTTGACGCGCGACCGCGCTGCGCCTCGACCGTCGGCAGTCCCTCGAAAACCGGCCCGCGAACGTTAGCATCACCCGGCACAAAAGCCATGATTTCGAATCCAAGCGCCGCAAGACGAAGATTCGTCCGAGCAACATCTTCAAGAGCTAAACCGGTATAAGGCTTGGGGTAAAAATTGTGGCAGGCGGCAAAACGAGTCACATCGGCACCGGCCTCACGCCACGATGCGATTTCATCAGAACTCACCGTCGATGCATTGACCACAATGCGAAATACACCGGACAGCTCCGCGACCCGCTGGGCGCTAAAGCCATAGTCCAAACGAAGGTATTCCAACCCCAGATCGCGCAGGTCCTCAATGCGCTCAAGCCCGAGCAAATCGCACGTGCGAGGCCCCACATCGGCAATGAGCGCAATGCCGCGGGCGGAAAGCAGCGACAGCACATGACGGACCTTATCGGCATACGCCGCTCCCCCATCCTCGGGAATATGCAGCGAGGTGAACGCATAGCGCGCACCCGCCGCGGCACCACGCTCAATCGTCCGCTCAATATCCTGCAGAGGGCTGGAAAGATAAATCGAAATACCCGTTTTCACGCTTCAACGCTCCTTTAAAAAAGGCCGGCGGAGCAGTTAGCCCCGCCGGCACAACCATATCATCAAGAAATCTGCCGCGCGCCGCGAACCCTGAGCAACACGGCTCGCGATATCAAACTACTCGCCAAAGAACTCGTTGATCTTCTGCTCGTCGACGCCAAAGAACCACGTCAGGACAAAGCCGGCGGCATAGGCAAGCAGCATAGCGGCAACATAGCCGAGCTGCTGACCAGGAACGACGATCAGCAGGCCAAACAGACCGGAAACGCCCTGAGAAACCGTGCCGATGTGAAGCAGCGCCGCGAGTGCGCCGCCAAATCCGGCACCCAGGCAGGCCGTCACAAACGGACGAACGAGCGGCAGCGTAACAGCATACATCAGAGGCTCGCCCACACCCAGGATTCCAACGGGAATGGACTCTGCGACGTACTTCTTGAGCTTGGCGTTCTTGGTCTTAAAGTACAGCGCCAAACCGGCACCGACCTGGCCGCCGCCAGCCATCATAAGGATAGGAAGCAGGTAATTGATGCCCTTGGTAGCTCCGTCGGGATCGTTGAGCATAGCGTGGATCGGCGTGAGCGCCTGGTGCAGGCCGACGGACACCAGCGGCAAGAAGCCTGCCGACAGGATATAGCCGCCCAGGACGCCCAGCTTCTCGAAGATAAAGGTCAAAACGCTAAAGATGGCAGTCGTCAGCCATGCGCCTACCGGCTGGATGACGAGCATCAGAGCAAAGGCGCCGATGATGAGCACCAGCAGCGGGGACAAGAACGTGTCGAGTGCGTTGGGCATAACCTTGCGAATCTGACGCTCCATCCAGGCAAAAAATGCGCCAGCGATGAGAGCCGCGATCATGCCGCCCGCTGCGGGGTTGTACTGTGCATTGGTGAGCGGCAGCAGAATGGCAGTGGCAGGATCAGCCGCGCCAGGCGCAAGCAGGGGCATGGCACTGTTGGCGATACACATCATGCCGGCGATGCCGCCCAGCGCAGCGGAGCCACCAAACTCACGTGCCGCGTTATAGCCCACCAAGATGGGCAGATAGGCAAACAGGGCCCAGCCCATGGAACGAATGCCCTGGTACCACCACTCGCCTGCAAGCGCGCCTGCCGTCGAGACGTTAATGACGTTGCAGATACCGTTGATGAGGCCAGCCGCAATGATGCCGGGAAGCAGGGCGACGAAGACATTGGAAATCTTCTTGAGGAAGGCCTGAACCGGCTTGGACTCGTACTTGGCTTTCTGCGCGGCCTTGTTTGTGGCCGCAGCGTCAACCACGCTCTCGTCGGCAACGCCTTTCGCAAGGCCGGTGAGCTTGGAGAACTCCTCGAGCACCTTATTCACCTTGCCCGGACCCAGCACGATCTGCATCGTGTCGTCCTCGACCAGGCCCATCACGCCGTCGAGCGCCTTAATACCCTCCGTGTCGACGTTGCCCGTGTCTTTGACGGTCACGCGCAGGCGCGTCATGCACGCCGCGTTTGCGAGCACGTTGTCTTTACCGCCCAAAAGGTCCAGCAGCTTTTGAGCCAGCTCTTTGTTCGTCATAACTCCTCCTTGTATTGGGTATCTCGTCTAGATGTCATATCAGCTCACGCCGCGCACCTATTGGGCATCGGCATTGCTCTTCTCATGGCCACTCACCGCAGCACGGACATGGCCTCGCGCCCGCTCAAGAGCCACCGCAGCCTGCTCGGCATCGCAGTCCAGCAGTACCGAGACAATAGCGGTTTTTACGTGGCCGCCGGCATCTGCAAGCGCCTGAACGGCGCGCTCGCGCGTGCAGCCGGTCGCCTCCATCACGATGTTCTGGCCGCGCACCACCAACTTCTCGTTCGTCTGCTGCACATCGACCATCAGGTTTTGGTATACCTTGCCGATCTTGACCATGGCACCGGTCGAAATCATGTTGAGAATGAGCTTTTGAACCGTTCCCGCCTTGAGCCTCGTTGAGCCGGTCAGCACCTCGGGACCGGGCACGGGCTCAATGGCAAGATCTGCGCTCTCCCCGATCTTCGACCCTTGGTTGCAGGCAATTGCAATGGTCTTGCACCCAGTTGCCTTGGCGTACGCAAGGCCGCCCACCACATAAGGAGTACGGCCGCTTGCCGCCAGGCCAACGACAAGATCCTTGTCCGAGAGTCCACGCTCCCGCAGGTCGCTCGCGCCAAGCTCCTCGCTGTCTTCGGCACCTTCGACAGCCTTGATAAACGCCGTCTCGCCTCCGGCAATGAGCCCGACAATCAGATCGGGTGACACGCCAAACGTGGGCGGACACTCCGAAGCGTCGAGTACGCCCAGACGACCGCTGGTGCCTGCGCCCATGTAAAAGACGCGCCCGCCGCGCTCGAGTGTCTCAGCAGCCCAGTCGATTGCCATGGCAACCTGGGGCAACACTTTCGTGACCGACTGGACGGCACGAAGATCCTCATCGTTCATCGTCGTGACGATTTGCAGCGATGTCATCGTATCGAGGTCCATTGACCTTTGATTACGCTGTTCGGTCGTGAATTTTGTTAAATCGAGCATTTCATTCACCTCATCTTTCCTGTTTCTCGATGTAGTTTTGCTTTATGACATGCGTCGCCCGTTCGTAGTCGCTGGCAACGTAAGCAGCGTACAGGGCATCGACAACCATAAGCTGGGCCATACGCGAAGCCATGGCACCGCTGCGGACCAAGGGTTCACTCGCAGCGACGCCGAGCACGGCATCGGCCATGGTGGCAAGCTTGGATGATCCATCTACTTTGGTAACGGCCACAACGGGACAGTTGTGACGTTGAGCCTCGGCGGTGCAGTCCAGCACCTCTTGCGTCAAGCCCGAGTAGCTAAAGGCGATTGCCATATCGCCCTCATGCACGTTCTTGGCACATAAGAGCTGATCATGCCAGTCGTCGTACAGACGGCACTCTTTGTCGACACGCATGAGCTTTTGCGCCAGGTCGTGCGCGACCAAACGAGAGGCACCAATACCGAACAGATTGACCGCGCGTGCCCGCTTAAGACGGGCCGCGCATCGCTCCAAGACGGTGTAATCGAGCGTTCGCGCCGTCGCCTCGATCGTGCGCACGTTGCTTTTCATCACCTTCCCCACGATACGTTCGACGCTGTCATCCATGGAGATGTCCTCGAGGGCTATGTCTTTCTTGTCACCTAAGAGCGCCAGCTCGGCAATCAGTTCGCGCTGGAACTCCTTGTAGCCCGCAAAACCCAAACGCTTGCAAAAGCGCAAAATGCTCGAGGGCGAGGAGAACGTGACATCGGCAAGACCGCGGACGGACAGCCCGACCACCTCGTGCGGATGAGCGCTTACATATGCGATGACATTGCGTTCCGCCGGGCTCGCGCTGAGCTCACGCTTGCGAAGCCGCAAAAGCAATCCGTTTGCCATCTCAAACACCTCCGTTGAGAAGAATTAAAGACCAACGAACGATTCGTACCGGATACAAACAGCTTTTGCGGTACATTGTGCCGCATCGTGGCGCACAAAGGGCGAGCGTTCTACCGCTCGCCCCTCAAATCCGACCGCTCGGAAATACGCGCGACACAAAATAATTCAACGAGGTCGCATTATCAGAAACGGGTTTGTTACCGGCTAGCGCCTCGCATGGGCGCCGATCGGCCGAGTCGCATGGCGCACCAACGCCGCTGCCAGCAATACCGACAGCATGGCGGTGACATAGCCCGCGGCATCGAATCCTAAATCGATAACGTCGAAATGCCTGCCGGGAACAAAGATCTTATGTACCTGATCGCCAACGGAGCAGGCGACGCAAAAGAGCAATACGGGCACGCAACGGGAGCATACGCTCCACGGACGCCTGGAAAGGCAAACCACGACCACCGAGGCGAACAACCCGACGAAGAAAAATTCTACGGTATGGGCAACGCGACGGACGTTTGTGCCCACCCACATGCGAATGGAAGCAAGTCGGCCAGACCGGACATTCGAGGCAGCCGAATCGGCGCCCCCGGTCATTCCGTTCTCCGTCTGGACTTCACCCGTGGCATCGGCAGCCTGAACGCCCGTAGCCTGACCCTCCACCACACGCGCGGTGGACTCGCTCAGCAACGACGTCTCCACCGCATTTTGCTCCGTCAGCACCCAGATGCCCGCCAGCGTTGCAGCGAACAGAACGATCGCGGTCCATCCGATTATTTGTTTTACGCGAGCCAAGGGCCAACCTCCTTTTTTGAATATCAGCGAGTGTAGCCACAAATGGCATCGTCACCGTATCAAAATTTGAATCGCAACAGGAAGCGACAAAGCGACGCAAACCCCTACCCCGCCTCGCGCATCCAGCGATCGAACGTCCCCACGCACACGCCCAGGCATTTTGCTGCCTGGCTGCGGGTAATATCGCCTGCCTCATAGCTATCGCGCACCAGCTCAAACTGAGGAGGGCACGGCTTGCGAGGTCGACCGAAACGGACCCCTCGCGCTCGCGCCGCTGCAATCCCCTCCGCCTGGCGCCGATGGATATTCTCGCGCTCCACCTGCGCCACGTAGCTCAGCAGTTGCAGCACAATATCGGCAATCAGGGTGTTGGTCACATCCGGCGCGCCGCTGGCCCTGACGCGCGTGTCAAGCAATGGCATGTCCAACACCACAATGGCAACCCCGAGCTCCTTGGTAATGCGTCGCCATTCCTCAAGAATCTCGGAGTAATTACGGCCAAGTCGGTCGATAGAAAGCACCACCAGTACGTCCCCGTCTCCCAGGACGTGCAGCAGCTCGCGATAACGCGGTCGATCGAAGTCCTTGCCGCTCGCATGGTCGGCATAAATATTCGCCGAGCCCACGCCATAGGCGCCCAGCGCATCCAGCTGCCGATTAAGGTTCTGATCGCGCGAACTCACCCGCGCATAACCGTACACCGTCGCCATCTCATCCCCGCTTTCTTGTAAACCTGCCAAAAGGGACAGGTTTATTTTGGTAGGTTTTACCTCTCAAATAGCAGGTAAGCGGGCGGCCGAGCAGACGGCAAGGTAGCCACGATTCAAATGCGAAGGGCGGTCCCGAAAGGCCGCCCTCCGCTCCCCCACCATGAGTCGGGATTTGGCTAATGGATAAGCTTAAAGTCCAAGTGCCCACGCGTGGTATTGACGCGCGAGACCTCGATAATCACGCGCTGCCCCAGCTCGTAACGGGTGCCCGTGTCGGCACCTGTGAGCGTGAGCGCGTCCTCGTCGAACTCGAACCACTCGTTGCCCAGACTCTTGATCGAAACCAAGCCTTCGACCTGCGTTAGGTCCAAGCGCACAAAAAGGCCCATGCTGCTAACCCACGAGACGGTTCCGGCATAGCGCTCGCCCAGACGGTCCTCATAGTACTGGGCAATCTTGATCTTTTGCGTCGCATGGCTGGCGGCATCTGCCGCGCGCTCGGCATCGCTGCATGCGCGGCAGATCTGCGGCAGAATGCGTGGCAGCGACTCGCGCCCCTTGCCGATCAGCCGCGGCGTACGGACCAAGGCGTCCTTGCCGCCGAGCTGCTCATAGGCCAACTGCAGCTTGAGCACGCGGTGCACCACCAGATCGGGGTAGCGACGGATGGGACTCGTAAAGTGACAGTAGCACGGCGCGGCGAGCGCAAAGTGGCCCTCGTTGCGCGGCTTGTACAGCGCGCGCTGCATGCTGCGCAGAAGCAGCGTGTTAACGAGCGGTGCGTTGGCCGTACCGGCGGCAGCATCAACTGCAGCCTGCAGCTCATCGGGGCTCCCCAGGGCAATACCGGCAGCACGGCGATCGTCGATGATGCCTAGCTGCGCCAGCGCAACGGCGGCACCGTGCAGGCTATCGGGGCTCGGATCCTCATGCACGCGATAGCAGGCCTCGATATCACGGTCTGCCAGCCACTCTGCAACGCACTCGTTGGCGAGCAGCATGGCTTCCTCGATAAGCGACGTGGCGCACGAACGCTCACGCGCCACAATCTGCACGGGTACTCCGTCCTCATCCAACAGAGCACGAATCTCGGCCGTGTCAAAATCGACTGAGCCGCGGGCGCGACGGATACGACGGCGGAGTTCGGCGAGTTCGTTGGCGGCGACAAGGAAATCGCCGAGGTCGACGTTGTGGCCGCGGGCGGCCTCCTCGCACGCAAGACCGCGCTCAAGCGCTTCCTCGCGCGAGGTCTCGGCAGCCGCAACATCCTCAGCGGCGCCTTCCAGCACCGAATACTCAACCGCGCCGGCACGCACCAGCAGCGCCTCGGCGCCGTCATAGTCCATACGCACACGCGAGCGAATCACGCTGGGATACGGATCGTAATGTCGCACGCGACCCTGCGCATTGAGCTCGATATCAACGGTAAACGCAAGACGGTCCTCGTCAGGGCGAAGCGAGCACAGGTCATTGGACAGGCGTTCGGGCAGCATGGGAAGCACGCGATCGGCCAGATACACCGATGTCGTACGATGGCGAGCCTCAAGATCGATATGCCCGTCCCAAGCCACATAGTGTGAAACGTCGGCGATATGCACACCCAGCTTGTAGCCACCCTCGGGCGTGCGCTCCAACGAAATGGCATCGTCAAAGTCACGCGCGTCGACCGGGTCGATCGTGATGACAAAGCGGTCGCGCAGATCGCGGCGGAGCGGGTCCTTAAGCGCCGCGGACACATCGAGCGAAAGCCCCTCGGCCTCGTCCAGCGCGGCCTCGGAATAGCTATCGGTATAGCCGTAACGCGCCATCACATATTGAACACCCAAATCGGGCGCGTCATCTCCGCCGATGCGGCGTTCGATCGTCACGGTACCCGATTCCAGGCGCGTCGGGTAGGTCAAAATGCGCGCGACAACAGCATCACCCGGGTGGACGCCCAGACGATCCGCCGAGGTATCCTCGGGCAGAATGAAGAAGTCGGCCTTCAGACGCGAATCGAGCGGCTCGATCACACCGAGCGGACCGGCGGTCTGGTACGTGCCCACCACGCTTATGGCTGCGCGCTCAACCACGCCTTCGATCACGGCGCGACGCTCGCCATGCGGGCTGTTCTTAATGCTCACGGCAACGGTATCGCCGTCCATGATCTCACGCTTACCGCGGCCCATGACCTTGTAGTCGCCGTTTTCGGTTACAACGTAGGCGCTGTGCTCATGGAGCTGCACGCGCCCGGTCAGGCTCGGACGGCGTTCGCTGTGCACCGGCCCGCGCTTATTGCGAGCTCCACGCTTATGCTTGTTATTGCGCCCCATGGCGCCTCCTAACTATCGATTGCCGTTTACATCCCAAGAGTCTACCCAAATGATCCCTAGGGGACAAAAAACGGGCCGCCCCATAAGAGACGACCCGTTGGAAGGGATGAATTCCAGGCATGCCTACACGCGCAGGTAGCGGCGCATGGCGATGGCAGAACCAAAGAGACCGATAATCACGCCGACCAGAATCAGCGCAGCATAGGTCACCAGGTAGTACTGCATCGGCAGGGCAAACGACATCCAGCCGATGCTCTCCTGCAGACGCGGGATCATCAGATTGCGCAGCAGCTCCAGAACGCCGATGGAAAGCAGCGAGCCCAAAATGGCCTGCAGCACGCCCTCGGTGATAAACGGGCCACGAATGAAGCCGTTGCTGGCGCCGACCAGACGCATAATCGCAATCTCACGACGACGCGCCGTGATGGACAGGCGAATCGTGTTGTTGATGAAGATGAATGCGATAAAGGTCAGAAGACCAACGAGCACCACGGCGGCGATGCGGATGTAGTTGGTCACCTGGAACAGGCGGCTCACTTCCTCCTGGCCGTACAGCACGCTCGCGTTGACGTCGCCGTCGTCCGCGATCTTTTGGAAGTCGGCATTCTTCTTGAGCTTCTTGGCCGTGCTCTCGACCTGAGACGGATCGTCCATCTCAATCGCAAACGAGGCGGGCAGCGGGTTCTGGCCGTCGAGCGCGCTCATGGTGGCGTCGGCGTTACCCGACATCTTGCTCGTATACTCGGCCAGCGCGTCGTCCTTGTCCTTATAGGTCACGGACTTGACGTTATTCCACGTCTTAAGCTCGGCCTCAAAAGCCTGAACATCGGCCTGATCGGCGTCATCACTAATGAACGCGTTGATGACAACCTGATCCTCGACGGTGCCGATCACGGAGTTCAGCATCGCAGAGCCCATGATGAACAGGCCGATGATAAACAGCGAAAGGAAGATCGTGATGACGGCGCCGAGCGAGGTAGTCCAGTTACGGAAGAAGTGGCTGATTGCCTCTTTGAAGGAGTAGCCCACGTTAGTTGGTGCCATAGTTGCCGTAACCTCCCCTCTCCTGGTCGCGGATGACGTGGCCGCCCTCGAGGGCGATCACGCGACGGTGCATGCTATCGACCATCTCGCGGTCGTGCGTGGCGACGATCACGGTGGTGCCGGTGCGGTTAATACGCTCAAGCAGCTTCATGATGCCCAGCGAGATCGCCGGGTCGAGGTTGCCCGTGGGCTCGTCGCAGATCAGCAGCGGCGGACGGTTGACCATAGCACGGGCGACGGCAACGCGCTGCTGCTCGCCACCGGAAAGCTGGTCGGGCAGCGAGTCCATCTGATCGGCCAGACCGACCAGACGCAGCACCTCGGGCACCTGGCTGCGAATGACGCCCTTGGGCTTGCCGATGCACTGCAGGGCAAACGCCACGTTTTCGTAGGCGGTCTTTTGCGGCAGAAGCTTAAAGTCCTGGAACACGGCGCCAATCTGGCGGCGCAGGAACGGAACCTTGCGGTTCTTGATCTTCATGAGGTCCTGACCGGCAACCAGGATGCGACCGCTCGTCGGCTTGACGTCGCGGTTGAGCGTCGACAACAGCGTGGTCTTACCCGAGCCGGAGTGACCGACCAGGAAGACGAACTCACCCGGATAGATCTCGATGTTGATGTCGTCGAGTGCAGGCTTGTTGGGCTGTGCCGGATAGATCTTGGTGACATGCTCCATAAGGATGACGGGCTCGACACCGGCCTGCTTGGCCATCTTCTTGCGGCTGGCCTGCGGATCGATGGGCGCAAACACCGACGTAAAATCGGGATTGTTGAGCGCGTTATCGAGGCTTGCGACCTCAGCTGCCTGATCGCTCTCGACCACCGGGGCAGCAGGCTGCGTGGGATCGGGAATAGCGGCAAAGAGACCGGACTGCGCAGGCTGAGGAGCCGGCGTCGCAGGGGCCATGGGGTCGGGAATGCCGGCCATGGTAGGCTGCGACGTGGCGGCGCCAGCCTGAGGCTGCTCCACGCGAGCGGTCACGGCCTGAACGGGCTCAAAACCCGCCGCGCCGGAAAGCGCGACATCGCTGGTTGGATTGTAGGCAAAGGGATCGGATGCCGGCTGTGCCTGATCTGCCGGCTGAGCGGGGGCCTGAGCAACAGGCTGGCCCTCTGAATCCGGAGTGGCGAAACGACTGCCCTGGACGCCTGCCTGCGTCTTGGGGGCATCATCGCCCGCACCGGAGGTACGGAAGTGGTTACCCACTGGTGCTCCTTATCGTCGTGCGTTTAAACTACATGAGCGCTTTGTATTTTAGCAGCATTAGCTTTGCTGCACATAAGAAGCATGGCGTGCTTAGGGGTCCCATCGGCCAGGCACAGGGTTACTCTCCAAATCGTCCTCGGACATGTCGGAGCCCCCGCTGCGCGCTTCGCGCGGCAGGGGCTCCTCCGTCCTGCGGAAAGATTTGGAGAGTAACCCTGTGTCCGGCCTGCGATAACTAAGGGGTCGCCGCGTTTATCTTGGGGTGCTGCATATACAACGCTGGAAGGGTCTGAATTGCGCTTTGTCGATATATGCCCTTTTCCCTGATGGGACCGTGCTTGAGGGGCGTCTTCATGAGTTGCGGTGAAATACGGATTAATTGAGCCTTTAAGCTGGCAAACAGTCCTTATTTCACCGCAACTGAAACAGGGGCGCTCTCCATGAGAGCGCCCCTGCCGGGCTTCCATAGTACTGGCGAAACAGTTTTATAGTTCTGGCGAAGCAGTCCTTGAGATCCGCCTTGCCTTATGCCAAGAACTCCTTGGTGGTCGCCACGATGTTGGCGGCGTCCAGGCCGTACTTGTGCAGGAGCTCGGCGCCCGGGCCGGACTCGCCGAAGGTGTCGTTGACGCCAATCTTCTTGAGCGGCGTCGGGCACTGCTCGCACAGGACGTCGGCGACGGCGCTGCCCAAGCCACCGATCACGGAGTGCTCCTCGACGGTCACGACGTGGCCGGTCTTGGTGGCGCTCTTGACGATCAGGTCGGCATCGATGGGCTTGATGGTGTGCATGTTGATGACCTCGGCGTCGATGCCCTCGGCAGCGAGCTGCTCGGCGGCCTCGAGAGCCTCGCCGACCATCAGGCCGCAGGCAATGATGGTCACATCGGCGCCCTCGCGCATGACAATACCCTTACCCAACTCGAACTTGTAGGTCTCGGGATCGTTGATAACCGGCGAGGCCAGACGGGCAAAGCGCATGTACACGGGGCCGTCGCACTCGTAGGCGGCGCGTGTCACGGCGCGGGCCTCGACGTCGTCGGCGGGAACGATCACGGTCATGCCAGGGATGACGCGCATCAGGGCGATATCCTCGCAGCACTGGTGCGTGGCGCCGTCCTCGCCCACCGAGATACCGGCGTGCGTGGCACCGATCTTAACGTTAAGGTGCGGGTAGCCGATGGAGTTACGGACCTGCTCAAAGGCGCGACCGGCAGCGAACATGGCAAAGGTGCTCGCGAAGGCAACGCGGCCGGTGGTCGCGATACCGGCGGCGACGCCCATCAGGTTGCTCTCGGCAATGCCCACATCAAAGAAACGATCGGGGCAGGCGGCCTTAAACTTACCGGTCTGCGTAGCGGCGGCCAGGTCGGCGTCGAGGACCACAAAGTCATCGTGCTCGTTGGCGAGCTCGACGAGGGCCTCGCCGTAGCTTACACGCGTGGCGATTTTCTTGACGTCTGCCATCCTAGAGCTCCTCTCCGGCGGCCGTGAGCTCTGCCATGGCCTGCTCAAACTGTTCATCGTTGGGGGCCTTGCCGTGCCAACCAACCTGGTTCTCCATAAAGGAGACGCCCTTGCCCTTCAGGGTCTCGGCGATAATGGCGGTCGGCTGCCCCTTGGTAGCGCGAGCCTCGGCAAAGGCGGCGCGGATCTGGTCGAAATCGTTGCCGTCGGCAAGCTCCACCACGTGGAACTTAAAGGCACGGAACTTGTCGGCGAGCGGCATGGGGTCGTTGACCTCCTCGACGGGGCCGTCAATCTGAAGGCCGTTGTGGTCGACGATCACGCAGAGGTTGTCGAGCTGCTGGTTGCCGGCAAACATGGCTGCCTCCCAGACCTGGCCCTCCTCGCTCTCGCCATCGCCCAGCAGGGCGTACGTGCGGTAAGTATCGCCCCAGTGCTTGGCGGCAACCGCCATGCCCACGGCGGCGGAGATGCCCTGGCCGAGCGAGCCGGTGGACATATCGACGCCCGGGGTGTCGTTCATGTTGGGATGACCTTGCAGGTGGCTGCCGATATGGCGCAGCGTCTCGAGATCCTCCTTGGGGAAGAACCCACGCTCGGCGAGCACGGCGTACAGGCCCGGAGCGCAATGGCCCTTGGAGAGCACAAAACGGTCGCGATCGGCCTTGCGGGGATCGGCCGGGTCGACGTTCATTTCCTCAAAGTACAGATAGGTCATGATGTCGGCAGCGCCGAGCGAACCGCCCGGATGGCCGGACTTGGCAGCGTGCACGCCGGTGACGATGCCCTTCCTTACCTCGTTGGCAACCTTTTTGAGCTCTTCGTCGCTCATTGTGCCTTCCTTTCATCCTCATTAGACAAAATGCGCACGGCACCGAAGGTAATCCCAACACAGCCGCAATGCACGTACGTCATTCATTATGCTGGAAACTGATGGCTTTACCAGAGTTTTTATCATTATTTGAACAATTTAGCAGGCAGAACCGCTGATGAAACGGTTTATCAATGTGAACGTCTTTTGGATGGAACGCGATCGACCCTACGCGCTAATGTCCTTGAATCCCTCGCCGAAGGCTTCCGTAACGTCGGCAACCGTCACGATGGCATGAGGATCGCGCTCGCGCACGATCGTCTTGAGGGTATTGAGCTCTCGACGGCTCACGATGACCATAATCACTGGCTTCTCGGCACCCGAATACATGCCAGTCGCCTTAAACTTGGTACAACCACGACCCAGGCCATACATGATATCGGCAGCGATATCAGGGAACTTGTCCGAGATGATGAGTACCATACGGCGTTTGTTGCCACCATCGACCACGGCATCGATCACGTAGCCGCTAATGACCATCGAAAGGCCTGCATACAGTGCGTTTTCGATTGAAAAGACCGGAGCCGACAACGCGCATACGGCAACATCGATCGCCATGACGGTCGAGCCCACGGGCAGTGAGGTATTACGCGAGATGATTTGGCCAATCGTGTCCGAGCCGCCGGTGTTGGCACCGGCGCGCAACACCATGCCGTAACCGATGCCCGTAATAATGCCGCCCCACATGGCAGGGAGCATCAGGTCCGCATCCGCCAGAGGTGCTACAAACGGGGCGAACAGATCGGTAAAGAAGCCCAGCAGCACAAAGCCCGTCGCGGTCTGCACCACGTAGAACATGCCGCCCTCGCGCATAACGACCAGCAACAGCAAGGCGTTCATCACGATCGTCTGAATACCAACGGGAAGCGATAGGCCACGCGATGCGCCGACCGCCTGGATAATGGTGGCAAGGCCCGTAACGCCACCGGCAGCAAGGCCGTTGGGAATCAAAAACAGGTCGGTCGCAATAGCGGCCAGAGCGCACCCCAACATGATCTGGGGCAGATCGTGAAAGAAGTTCATCGAAAGAATGCGCTTGATGTCCAGACGATATGCCATGCTGCCTCCCTCAAAAAAGCGCACCAAAACGGATGCGCTTTGAACTTCTTCTTGTATTCGATTCTAACGATTCGCCGAACAAAAACCACCCCTGCGCAGGGTTTATTCTGGATACAAACCCGTCCAACCGTTGGGCTTGGCATCGGCTTGAAGCCGCCCGATGTTTTAGACCTCCGATCCTTCTGCATCGGCGTTGCCGGTGGCCCAGCGATGGTAGCCAATAACAAACGGGTCCAGGTCGCCATCGTCAAGGACGGCCTCGACATTGCTGGTCTCCACGCCCGTGCGTAGGTCTTTGACCATCTGGTACGGGTAGAGCACGTAGCTGCGAATCTGGTTGCCAAAACCAATCGTGGTCTTGGGTCCGCGAATCTCATCCAGGGCTTCGGCGCGCTTCTCGAGCTCAATCTCATACAGGCGAGCCTTGAGGATCTGCATGCACGCGGCCTTGTTCTGGATCTGGCTGCGCTCGTTTTGGCAGGTAACCACAATGCCGCTGGGGAAATGCGTCACGCGCACGGCGGAGTCGGTGGTGTTGACACCCTGACCGCCCGGGCCGCTCGCGTGGTACACGTCCACGCGGATGTCATCGGGGCTGATCTCGATGTCGATATCATCGGGTAGCACGGGGATGACCTCGACGCCGGCAAACGTGGTCTGGCGGCGCTTCTTGTCGTCGGTGGGGCTAATGCGAACCAAGCGGTGGACGCCGGCCTCGGCGCGCAGCATGCCAAATGCGTCCTTGCCCTCGACGGTAAAGGTCGCGCGGTCGATGCCGATGACCTCGGCCGCGGGACAGTCGTTGATAGTGACCTTCCAGCCGCGACGCTGGCAGTACTTCATGTACATCTTAAAGAGCATGAAGGTCCAGTCCTGGGCCTCCAGACCACCCTGTCCGGGCTTGATGGTCACAATGGCATCGCCGTGATCGAACTCACCGGTAAACCAGCTCGAAAGCTCGAGCTCGTCGATAGCGCGGGCCAGGCGTTCAGCCGTGGCTGCAGCCTCCTCGCGAAGGGCGGCGGCGTCGGGGTCATCCCCCATCTCCTCGGCAAGCTCCAGCGCGGCGCGGGCATCGGAAAGCTCGCCGCGCGCGGTGTCCACGGCAGCGATATCTTCCTTGGTGCGCGCAATCTCCTCCATGGTGGCACGGGCGGCGTCGGCGTCATCCCAAAAGCCAGGGGCAACACTTTTGGCCTCGAGCTCGGACACGCGGGTTCGCTTCTCGTCCAGGTGGAGATACGACTCGACCTCACCGAGCCGGTCCGCAAACGCGTCCAGCTCGGCGGGCGTTACCTCTAAAGCCTCAGCCATTAACGATTCCTGCCGTGGCAGTACTTAAACTTCTTGCCGCTACCGCAGGGGCACGGGTCGTTGCGGCCCACGTTGACGTACGGATCGTCGCTCTCGGACTTGCGGTAGGTGGTCACCTTGCCACCGTTGTTGACGGCAGCCGGACCACCCTGGACAGCCGTGCGGGCCTGCACCTGCGCCTGCTTGCGCAGCACCGAGTCGCCGTTGTCACCATCGACCTCGGCAGGGCCGGAGAAGCGCGCGCCCTCGAGCGCGGGCTCCTCCTTGTGCTCCACGGCGCGCGGGGCGGCCTTGATCTCGATGCGCAGAACCGTGCGCAGGTAATCCTCATACATGGTATCGACGAGTATCTGGAACGCGCCGTAGGCCTCGGTCTTGTACTCAACCAGCGGGTCGCGCTGGCCAAAGCCGCGCAGGCCGATGCCGGTCTTGAGGTAGTCCATCTCCTGCAGGTAGTTCATCCAGCGGGTATCGATGACGCGCAGCATGACCTGGGTGTTGAGCTCGCGCATCAGGTCCTCGCCCAAGCGCTCGGCCTTCATGTTGTAGCACTTCTCTACGTAAGCCAGGACATCGGCAGCCAGGGCCTCATAATCCTCGTCGGGGAACTTCGGCGTATCGATGTGGCCGGTGAGCTCCACAACCCACTTGCGCAGACCCTCCAGGTCGCGCTCGCCATCGTGACTGTCCTTGGTGCAGAACTCCTGCACGCAGCGGTACACGGTATCGTGCATGACCTCGGTGATGTGATCGGTCAGGTCCTTGCCGTCCAGAATCTTATTGCGCTCGGCGTAGATGACCTGGCGCTGCTTGTTCATGACGTCGTCGTACTCAAGGACGCTCTTACGCATGGAGAAGTTGATGCTCTCGACCTTGTGCTGGGCGCTCTCGACGGCCTTGGAGATGATCTTGTGCTGAATGGGCATGTCGTCGCCCATGTCGGCCGTGACCATCATCTTGGAGACGCGGTCCATCTTGTCGCCGCCGAACAGGCGCATGAGGTCGTCCTCGAGCGACAGGTAGAACTGGGTCTCGCCCGGATCGCCCTGACGTCCGGAGCGGCCGCGCAGCTGGTTGTCGATACGGCGGGACTCGTGGCGCTCGGTGCCGATAACGGTCAGGCCACCGGCGGCAAGCACGCGCTCGCGCTCGGCCTTGCAGGTCTCCTTGGCCTCGGCGTTAAACTGCTCGAGCTGCTCGGGCGTCACGTCCTCCATGGTCAGGCCCTCGTACTCCAGGCGCTCGCGCACCAGCTCGTCGGGGTTGCCGCCCAGCAAGATGTCGGTACCACGGCCGGCCATGTTGGTAGCGATGGTCACGGCGCCATAGCGACCAGCCTGGGCCACGATATGGGCCTCGCGCTCGTGGTGCTTGGCGTTGAGGACCTCGTGTGCGATGCCGCGCTTGGTAAGGGCGGCGGACAGCTTCTCGGAGCTTTCGATGGAGACGGTGCCCACCAGGACCGGCTGGCCCTTGGCGTGACGACGCTCGACATCGTCGGCGACGGCGTTGTATTTAGCCTGAATGGTGCGGTAAACCAGGTCCTCGTGGTCAACACGCTGCACGGGCTTGTTGGAGGGGATGACCTCGACGGGCAGCTTGTAGATCTCGCGGAACTCGGCGTCCTCGGTGAGCGCCGTACCGGTCATGCCGGAGAGCTTGTCATAGAGACGGAAGTAATTCTGCAGGGTGATGGTGGCCAGCGTCTGGTTCTCCTCGCGCACGAGCACGCCCTCTTTGGCCTCGATGGCCTGGTGCAGACCCTCGGAGTAGCGGCGGCCTTCCATAATGCGGCCGGTGAACTCGTCGACGATCTTGACTTCGCCGTTGGTGACCACGTACTGCTTATCGCGGTGGAACATGTACTGGGCCTTCAGCGCTTGCTGCAGGTGGTTGACCAGCTGGCCGGAGAGATCGGCATAGATGTCATCGATACCCAGGCGGCGCTCGATTTTCTTAAGGCCGCGCTCGGTGGCGGCAATGGTGTGCTTGGCCTCGTCCATGACGTAGTCGCCCGTGGGTTCAACATCCTCGGTGGCGGTGAGCATGTCGTGCGACACGTCCTCGCCGCGCTCAAGGCCACGCACGGCACGCGCGAAGTCCTTGTAGGTACTGGCGGACTTAGCGCCAGCGCCCGAGATAATGAGCGGCGTCCTGGCCTCATCGATCAGGATGGAGTCAACCTCGTCGACGATGGCGTAGTTGTGGCCGCGCTGCACGCGCTGCTCGGGACGGATAACCATGTTGTCGCGCAGGTAATCAAAGCCGAACTCGGAGTTGGTACCGTAGGTGACGTCGGCCTGGTAGGCCGGGCGCTTGAGCTCGAGCGGCATGTTGTTCTGGAGCAGACCGACGGTCATGCCCAGGTACTTATAGATGCGGCCCATCCACTCGGAGTCGCGCTTGGCAAGGTAATCATTGACAGTAACGACGTGCACGCCTTTGCCGGCAATAGCGTTGAGGTAGCCGGCCAAGGTGGAGACGAGCGTCTTACCTTCGCCGGTCTTCATCTCGGCAATATGACCCTCATGAAGCGCCATGGCGCCGATGAGCTGTACGTCAAAGTGGCGCATGCCCGTGATGCGCTTGGAAGCCTCGCGCACGGTGGCAAAGGCCTCGGGAAGCATGTCGTCGAGCGACTCGCCGTTGGCGTAACGCTCGCGGAACCTATCGGTCTGGGCGCGGAGTTCCTCCTCGGTCATCTTCTCAAACTGGGGCTCAAGACCGTTGATCTGGTCGACGATCTTGTAGTAGCGCTTAAGGTCCTTATCGGATCCAAAGGACAGCAGCTTTGACATGAATCCCATGTGGTTTTCCTTTTTTGGCCATCGCCCACGCCATGCAGCCTTGGGCGAGTTAAACACAGATAAATGTACTTTAGCCAAACAAGGCGCGGCCTATACGGTCGACCTCGACCGCCACGTAATAACTACGACCAACCTGCCAAAAAGGGACTGGTTTATTTTGGCAGGTTTTATCTGGGAAAACGCCGTCACTCTGCCATTTGGTGCAAACCACCCCGTCCCCTTCGCACCAATCTGGTGCAATGGGAACGGGTTAGCCTGCACCAATAAAAAGAAAAGGGCCGCGCACCCAAACGGATGCACGGCCCTTTTGCCATGAATGCGAGCGATTCCTCGGCGAGCTATTTACTCAGCAGCCTCGGTGGTCTCGGCCTCGGCAGCGGCCTCCTCGACGGGAGCCTCTGCGGGAGCCTCGGCGGCCTGCTTGGCAGCCTCCTCGGCAAACTTAGCAGCACGCTTGGCCTTCTCGGCAGCCTTAGCCTCAGCGGCGGCCTTGCGAGCGGCCTCGGCCTCAGCAGCCTTGGCAGCCTTGGCAGCCTTGGCCTCCTCGGCCTTCTTGAGCTGGGCGGCAGCGGCGCCACCGAACTTGTCGGCGAAGCGCTGGACGCGTCCACCGGTGTCGACGAACTTCTGCTGGCCGGTGTAGAACGGGTGGCACTCGTTGCAAAGCTCAACCTTCATCTCGGACACGGTAGCGCGCGTCTTGAAGGTGTTGCCGCAGGAGCACGTCACCGTGCACTCGACATACTGGGGATGGATACCCTGCTTCATGGTAGGACTCCTTATTGGTCAGGCGCTGGTTACCGATCAGCGCATAAGGCGTCTTGGTTTCCGACCAAGACAACAAACTCGGCTATGGTACCACGGCGCCGCGTGTCCCACAAAAGGTTCACGGTCTTTTCGGAACGACACGAATCTGACCCATCGAAACACATCTCCACCGTTCCTTCAACTGGGAAAATGCCGTCCCCGGGGCCTGAGAAGGGCCCCGGGGACGTTCGACTGACTGCGGGAACGGCCTTTCCGCTCAATGTGTTCGGCTGAGATCGGAAATCAACCAAACTGAACTAGGTTCAGTTGACATGGTTAAAAACGAGGGGCGACGCTTTTGCGTCACCCCTCGTCCCGGCCGGTTGCTTTAGTTGTACACACGGTAGTTACACTTGAACTGGGTTATGTGTCCATAGTTGGAGCGGTACCAACCCGACGTATAGCTGATTGCCTCTGCGCCTAGATAGTCGTAGCCCTTGTTGTAGCGAAGCTGACGGTAGGTCGTGTCGTACTCTGCTACGTAAAACGTGTCTCCAGAGAAGGCTTTGTACCGGTCCTTAACCGTCGAAGCCATGTACGCGGGTTCGACATCGCCTTTCTCCCCGTTGAGCGCATAGACGGGTGCCGCGATTCCGCATAAAGCCGTTGCCACGAGGATGGCGTAGACAGCCATGCGCGACGCATTGGACTTCAGCTGTTCAAATAGTTTCATGTCATTCACCTCGCTCGTATGTATCGAGGTATTCCTGCTTGAGCGTCTGCGAGGACGACTTGATCTTTTCCACGAGCGTGCCGGCCTCGATGAAGTAGAACGAGTTGGTGAGGTCTGCCAGGTCGTCGAGCAGATGGCTTGAAATGAGCACGCTTCGTCCCCGCGCCACCTCGCTGCGCATCGCGTCGCAGGAGGTTTTCCGCTTTCCCGGATCGAGGCCGTTCAGCGGTTCATCGAGGATGAGGTACGGGCAATCGGTCGATATCGCCATGGCAAGCTTTACCTGCTGCTTCATTCCTGTCGAGAGTTTACGGGTCGGCTTGTCGAGATATGGGGAGATTCCGAGGGAGCTGCAGAGCGAGTCGATGTCGGTGGCCGATTTCCACGCCTCCCTAACGAAAGCAAGGTGCTCGATGGCCGATAGCGTGGGATAGAGATCCGCGCTGCCCGAAGAGCTCAGGTAGACGAGTTCTGCAAATTCGGCTGATCGACGTTGGCTGATTCCGTCTGCCGCCAGGCTTCCCGAGCGGATGCGGGTGGGAAATTGGCCCGACAGCGCTTCAAGAAGGGTGGTTTTCCCCGAGCCGTTGGGGGCAACGAGGCCCGCCGCCGTTCCCGGGCTCAGGAAAAGCGACCCGATTGAAAGTATCGTCGTGCTTCCGTATCCCACGCTCGCGTCTAGAAGCTCGAGCCCATGGTGCTTTTTCGCGGGTCCAGGCTGTTTGGGGGAACGTGTCGCAACGGCGCCGACCGTAAAAAAGACCGCGACGTATGCCAGGGTCACGGCAAGCATCGATGCGCTGCCTGAACCGGAGCCAATGAATTCTGTCGGGAAGCATCCTACGTAACCCGTTGCCTCGATAGGCGAGAATACGGGCAGTGGCAGGAGCCCGAGCACGGCATTATGCCCTAGTGCCGAATCGGACAATAACGGGAATGCCGGGGCCGCGACAAGCAGCGCGGAGGCAAGGGGGCCCGCGAGGACGCGCCTCGTTGCGGTCGATAGGACGGCGGAGCAAACGGATATCAAGGTTCCGCCCGCAAGCAGCGCGAGAAGCAGGGCTGTGAAGACGTTTCCCGCGGTCGTGGTGGTAAGCGCGCCGTCATGGAAGAAGGCGATCGGGTACCCAATTTGCCCGGAGCCGTTTAGGGCCAAGGCGTAAATGCCCCCGGGTGCGAGGCCGGCGAGGAGCATCGCGGTCCCCGCGGCGATTATCGAAAACACGATCTGAATAAGGCGCCGGAATTTGGGCACGGGCGCCTTTGCCGCCAGGGTCCCGGGCCTTGTGGCGCCGAGCACGAGTATCGACGAGAGAAGGAAGGGGATGAAGGGAAGGAAAGACGGCGCCGTGGCAATGGCGTAAGGCAGGAAGGAAAGGAATGGCAGGTCGTTTGCGGAGGCCGGGATATCCGTGATGCCGGAGCTGCTCAGGGCACGGCAATATGCGAGCGCTGCGTCATTGGTCTCTTGGTCTCCCACGATGGACCCGGATTGGAAGCCTTCGCCCATGAGCGCGTAGTAGCTCTCGGCAGAATCGAGAAAGGCGGCGTCGGTTTGAGCGGCAAGGGCGGCGTTCGCGTATCTTGCAAGCTCCGCGTCATTTTGCTGCTCTGGAGATAGGTCTGTGCCGCTGGCCTGGGGCGCGCGCGTATTGAATGCGTTGACAAAGCTCTGCATGCCCTGTTTCATAAAGAAGGGCCCGTAGATGGGTGAATTGAACGCAATGGGGACGGAAAAGGCTGCAGCGAGAACGAGCGTACAAATCCATACGGCCTTGTCTCTTAGGATTAGTTTGAGAAGAAGTCGACAGTACATTTAGAAGCACCTACGTTCCTCAAAGAATTGTTAGATTAAAAGTAACAGACCGGATGAAGATACGTGCGACGGGGGCGAGGCGAATGGCTGAGCGGTATCGATATGCGGGTTCAACGGTATCACATTGGCCACATAGATTTTTAACTTGCATTTCTACCCGCCCTTTTCGTAGAGTCGCCGATACGTGCTTAGCGCACCCTCGGCGCGTCCGGCAGGCTTTGCGAAATGGGATCCAGGAGACTTCGGCGCAGCATCATCTTGCGGAATGCTTCTAATGAGCCTCCCATCCTTCAAAAACAGAATCTCATCGCACAGCCTATCGACCGAATCCAAGATGTGGGATGACATGATGATGCACGTACCAGAATCGGCCAGCTTCCTGAGAATCTCGGAATGCAAGTCCACCCTGCTGGGGTCGAGCGCGTTCATGGGCTCATCTAATAGAAGGTACCGCGCGCCCGTCGCATACGCAATCGCCAGGGTAAGCTGCTGCTTCATGCCCTGGCTCAGAGTGCGGATCCTCATCTTCGCGAACTCGCCTATCTGCGTTTGTTCCACTATCTCTTCGATATCGCGAGCATGCGGCCACATATCGCAAACCATCTTGAGGTGATCTTCCGCACGCAATCCGGGATACAGCAGCGTCCCCTCACCAGGTGCATAGAAGATCATAGAACGGACCTCTCTCGCACCCGTACCCTGCACCTCATCCAAAACGATGCTCCCGTCCACGCGAGGACCCGGCAAACCTGCCATCGCACGCAGCAACGTCGTCTTTCCATGCCCGTTCGGAGCGACGAGACCGTAGACCGTACCCGGGGCAAACTCAGCGTTCACCGAATCTACGAGCACCTTCTTTCCATAAGAGATCGTCAGCGTTTGAAGGTCAATCATCGAGATCATCCCCTTTCGATCTTTGGAACACTCAGGCGCACCATCAACGGAGATACGGCGCCCAAGACCACCAGCAGAGCGCCCGATGCGCCGACGACCTCTCCAAAAGGCATCGCGTTCGTCCCTCGCCCAAGGAACCCAATCGTCCCCACCTGGGAAGCGGGATCAAACGAGGCGAATGGAGCCAGCAGCGCGACGCCCATGCCCACGCTTTCAACATGAGCGCTCAACGAACCCAACACCAAGAGAACCGCGCAAACCATTCCGGTGACAACGGGGTTGCGGCTAATCGCTGCTGTCAACGCAGCGACGACGGAAATCACGCCGTATGCCATGACCAGCAACGGAATACTGCACAACACCGCCTCCCCCACCATGGACGTTGTCGAAGCTCCCGCCCGAATGAGAGCGACGGGATACTCCGATCCACCCGCACCGTTCTTAATCACGGACACAACGACAGCGGGAACCATCGACACCAAAAGCAGCACCAAGCCAAGCAGGAGAGCCAGCGCAACAGCCGTCAGAAAACGCACATGCGCTGTTGCGGGGATCTGGAGAACCAGAAGGGAACGACACTGCAGGTGGGTGCACGCGAGCGATGTGACAACCACGGGCAACAGCAAAAATAAGGAGGGAAGCGCTGCCTGGAGATACGAAAGGAGGATTAATGGGGGCATCTTCGTACTTAACTCGTAAACCTTGGGGTCCGGCAAGCTCGCGATCGACTCAAGCAGAAGGGCGCGCGCCTCCGCACGAGAAGGAGTCTCCGGCTCGATTCCGATCGATTGCAGGAGAGTCGCATCTGCCGCGCCCAGCTCACCTCGAGCGCGCTCGTACGTCGCAAGGCTTCGAAACCCCTCCGCAGGCATAGGCGCGTACACGAAACCCGAAAGAGCATCCCGCATGTCTTCCAGGGCCGCTTTGCCCTCGACGTCCATATTCGCAGCGTTCTGCTCTAGATACCGATCTATTGAACGGAGCTCCCCATCCCTATACCGAACAGCGGAAACGTTATCAGCGTCAGGAAACATCTCGACCAGAGCCGGGGCTAGCATCGTCGTCGACATTGCAATCGCGCATACGGCGAGGGTAGGAGAACGCAGGAGCAGTTTCCCCATCGTTCTTACGTATGCAACGGCGGAGGCACAAGCGCTCGAACGAGTTGCCGTTCTCGATGCAGTGAAGGAACCTCTCTCAAGACAAATCAGGGATATCGGGCACGCGCAGCCGCTCTTTCCAGCAACGCAAAGCAGGCTAATTGCCAGCACCTCGATCCCGATTGCGCATACGAGGGCAATCGCGCCACGCTCGAAGCAAAGTCCAGGCAGATTCACTATCTGCGTTGTCGGGTACGGGCTATAGGCGTCGACGGTCAACTCAGTGTTCGCATACGTAAGGGGATTCAACAGGGCGAACTCACGTAAAGCGATGGATCTTCCGTAATACCCGGGAACCATCGTCACCCCCATCAGGGCACATACGAACACGATTCCAAGCGTAGGGTTATTGGCAATCTTCACGGCAAGGTGAACGACAAGCGAGATGAACGCTGCCACCAAGAATTGCAAGATGGCCGTCTGCGCGAACACCAGCCAAGCCGGTTTGATAACCGGAGTCGCATATTGAATGTAGCCTATCGGATAGAACGGCGAGCCCGGGCCATTCTTCACAAGCGCGGCGATTATCCCTGGAAGATTGATGGCGAGGACGGCAAGCATTGCAAAAACACTCGCCCATACGCTCGATGCAACAAGTCTACCCAGCTCGCCCATCGGTGCCTGGATGATGAGCTTTTCACGTTTGTTAAGACGCGCGGCAAGGAACGAGACGGCAACGGCCGTTGCGACCCATAGCAAGTACTCCTTCGATCCGTCATAATAGGTGTACTCTCCATCCGATATCTGCAGAAACGGAAGTAGGGGAGAGAGCGGTGCCAAGATAAGACGTCCCGCGACAAGAGGGTACAGAAGCGCGGGCATGCTTGATGAAGAGGTATAGACACCGTCCTCCCCCGCATTCACAAGCGCATCCGCATAGGATGCTGACAATTCCTGCTCAACACGGGTTATTCCCGACTCGAGGTATTCGACCCGTCCGTCGATGCCAGCCGCGCTCCTGAAGACGGGCAGAGCACAAAGAACCATCAACGCAACAACGACAACACAGAGCGACCTGGAGGAGAGAAGCGACCTAAAGATCGCCTTCGAGATTTTGAGCATATTCATCGCCAACCTTAACCTCATCCAGTCGGAACAGAGGGGCCGAACAAAATGCTCGGCCCTTCCTCGCATCTAGTAGGTGCTATAGACAAATTGCCATTTATCAGTTGTGCCAAGAACACCACAGGAGCACATTGCAGCGAGGCGGGATTCCCTATGATGCGCGGATCGGCGATAGCCATTTCGGTAGGAGATCGTCTTGTAAGAGATGTTGAACATCGAGATGCTGTGCCCGCTTACGCCGCGAGGACAGCTGTAGCTCCAGTAGGTATCGACGACGTCGTCCGTATACCCGAGGGGCTCAACGAGGGCACACTGGCTGCTCTCCTGGGAAGGAGGCATCGGGGTATCCGCAAAAGCGGGGGCTCCCGGCAGCAACAGACAAAGAGCGAGGCCGAGGAAAACCAAGAGCTTACACGACTTAACAGTACTGAACATAATCCTCTCCAATCTAGAGGGGTTTCGGTTGCAGCATGCTGTGATTACTTGCCGGCAAAGTCAATTTAACATAAACTGTTAAAAAGTAACCTGAGTTCTTTAAATTCTTCGGAGGTTATTATGAGTTCCGACAATCGCACTCCCCGGCTTCATTCCTTCCGCATCGCATGTGCGATAGCCTCTGCGACCCTTTGCGCCACCGCCATCGCACAAGTGGCGTTCTCCTTAAAGCCAGCAATCGAAGTGCTCGACAACCCTGTAATTGCAGACTCCCCCGCGTATCCAGCCCTTGCGATCTCGACATTGGTCCCTGCCGTCATCGGTATCGCTACGACCATCCTCAGCGCCGTTCTCGTGTGGACGATCAAGAGCGGAGACCCCTTCAAGAAAGGGTCTGCGACATGCTTGAAGGTGCTCGGCATTCTCTTCGTTGTTCAAGCTGCCACCAGCCTCTACGCCGGCTCACTCAAAACCTCCGTTTCGATGTTTGGCGGCGAGGGGGCCGTCGGCGCCCAAGAGATCGCTTCATCATTCGATTGGACCTCTCTGGTTCTCGGCATCGTCCTGTTCATGCTTTCCCAGCTCTTCTTGTACGCCCGAGAGCTGTACCTCGACTCCGACGAGATTGCGTAAGGAAACGCCATGCCCGTAATTGTTCGCCTCGACAAGATCATGGCCGAGCGAAAGATTTCCTCGAACGAACTTGCCGAAAGGATTGGAACCACGCCCGTGAACCTGTCCCGTATTAAAAAAGGGCATATTCGCGGCATTCGCTTCAACACACTCGAGCAGCTATGCCTCGCCCTTCGTTGCCAACCCGGAGACCTTCTCGAAGTCATGAGCGAAGAGGATGCCCGAAAGGAGTTCGGACTCGATTGGTCCGCCGAGGATTAGAGGGCGGTCGTACTCGCCCTGCACACGGGGATGCGAATCGGCGAGGTCTGCGGCCTTCGGTGGTGCGATGTGGATTTCGAGACGGGCCTGATCTCGATCAGACACTCGGTGGCGTACGCGAAGGGAATGGGTTCGTTCATCAAGGACACCAAGACCCATGACGCCAGGGGTATCCCCATCGACCCGGTCGGCCTACTCCCCTTCCTGAAGGAGACCCACGAGATCGACTGCGGAAAGCTGCGCTTGCGCGGCCTTACCGGGGCGGTCGAGATCGGGGACTGCTACATCCTGTCGGAGCCGGGCGCGACCTTCGCGACGACAAGCTATATCCGCAGGGCGTTCAAGACGTTCTCGGAGACCAACGGCCTCATGGGCACCAACGACGAGCTGATCACGTTCCACGGCCTTCGCCACACGTTCGCAACGCAGTGGATCCGCCAAGGCGGCGATATCAAGGCGCTCCAATCGATCCTCGGCCACAAGGACGCCATGGCGACGCTCAACGTCTACGCCGACATCGAGCCCATCTCCAAAATCCATAACATGCTGCGCGCCACGCCGTGCCTTTGGCGCGGGCACCTCGGGCCGAGGGTCGATCCGGGTCCCATGTTCCAACAGAGGATCCAGGAGTCCATCGAGACGCTCCAGGCGTTCGGCTACGGCATCACCGAGCCGGACGACCGAAATATCGCCATACGCGACGTGAAGACGAACAGTTGGCTCTAACTCACCGAGTACGCGGCAGTGCTGGGCCCATCCCAACTGAGGTCACGGTGGTCCGATAGGGGCGCCGCCCGCGGCATGCGCCGCGGAGCGGTATCCCCTACCGAAGGGCGGGGATGCCCTTCGCTTCCAGTTCGGAATCAGCCGTCGGAGGCGTTCGGCTGACTGCGGGAACGGCCTGTCCGCTCAATGTGTTCGGCTGAGATCGGAAATCAACCCAACACGAGCCGGACACGCGCCAGATGGCTCTTCCCCGTACGGCCTTCCCCCTTACGCTCATGTTGCAGGCATGTAACGCCGCAGCGAGCGCGCCTTTTTTGCGCCAGACAGGTACAATGATGAACACTGTACCGTAGCGGAGCGCCCCGCGCGCGCCGCAATCACGCGAAAGGGTTTCCCATGGCCGAGATCTCGTCCTCCCGTATCGTCATCACCGTCCTTGGCAAGAACCGCCCCGGCATCGTCGCCGGCGTCACCCGTGTCCTAGGCGAGGCCAACGTCGACATCCGCGACATCACGCAGTCCATTATCGAGGACATCTTCACCATGACCATGCTGGCCGATACCGCCGAGTCCAAGCTCGACTTCGCCGAGCTGCAGAAGGCGCTGGCCGAGGCCGGCGAGCTTTCGGGCGTCAACGTGTCCATCCAGCGCGAGGACGTCTTCAACTTTATGTACCGCCTGTAGCGAGCAAGCCGCTGGGGATAGCCTGACGCGCGCATGCCCATGCAAGTCACCCCGATGCGGCCCGGAGAGGAGCGCGCATGGCCTACGACGCCAAGAAAATCTATTACCGCTTCGATGACCACTTGAGCCGCCTGGTTCTGGATTACGAAGCAAGCCGCCAGATTTCGCCCGAGAGCGAAAGCCTCTACCACGGCCTGCCGACCGACCCTTATGACGAGGGCCTGTTTGTCGAGCACAATGTCAAGCGCGGCCTGCGCAATGCCGACGGCTCGGGCGTGGTCGCGGGCCTCACTCGCATCTCGGATGTGCACGGCTACAACAAGGTCGACGGAAAGGTCGTGCCCGATCAGGGCAAGCTCACGCTTCGCGGCTACAGCATCGAGGATCTGGTCAACAATGCCCAGGCCGAGAATCGCTACGGCTACGAGGAAGTCGCCTATCTGCTTATCACGGGTTCGCTGCCCAACAAGGAAGAGCTCGACGGCTTCTGCGAGCGCCTAGGTGCCTTTAGACATCTGAGCGACGAGTACGTCAAAGAGTTCCCCATGACCACGGTGTCGTCGAGCATCATGAACGTGCTCCAGCGCGCCGTGCTGCTGCTCTACGCCTTCGATGCCGAACCAGACGTGATCACGCCCGAGCACGAAATCGACGTCGCCATTTCCATGCTCGCACGTCTCCCGCGCATTGCCACCTTCGCACACATGGCCTCGGTCGCCAAGCTTCGCGGCTCCGAGGTTCACGTGCCGCACCCTACGCCCGGTCTCTCCACCGCCGAGACCATCCTACAGGTCCTGCGCGGCGGCATGGCATTCACCCGCGATGAGGCGATGCTGCTCGACGTTATGCTCATGCTGCATGCCGAGCACGGCGGCGGCAACAACTCCACCTTCGCTTGCCGCGTGCTGTCGTCTTCGGCCACCGACCCGTATTCCGCCTACGCCGCGGCTATCGGCTCGCTCAAGGGCCCGCGCCACGGCGGTGCCAATGCCAAGGTCGTGTCTATGCACGAGGACATCCGTGCGCATGTCTCCAATTGGGAGGACGAGGACGAGGTTGCGGCCTACCTGGGCAAGATTCTCGACAAGCAGGCCTTCGACGGCACGGGTCTCATCTACGGTATGGGCCACGCCGTCTACACCCTGAGCGACCCGCGCGCCGAGGTCTGCCGCCACTACGCACGTTCGCTCGCTGCCAAGAAAGATCTGGGCGAGGAATTCGCTCTGATCGAGCGCATCGAGCGCCTGGCACCGCAGGTGATGCGCGACCACGGCATGACCAAGCCCATCTGCGCCAACATCGACCTGTACACGGGCTTTATCTACAAGATGCTCGGCGTGCCCGAGACGCTCTTTACGCCGTTGTTCGCCGTCGCCCGCATGGCCGGCTGGTCGGCACACCGCATGGAAGAGCTCTTCTGCGCGCACCGTATTATTCGCCCGGCCTATCGTCCGGTGATCGAGCCGCTGGAGTACAAGCCGCTCGCCGACCGCTAGGACGCGGACCGTTATAGAACTCGAGCGTGGCCAGAGCATCACCGCCCTCGGCCACGCTTTTTATACCAGCAGAAAGGGCTGCATCAAATGATTGTTTTTTCCGATATGGACGGAACGCTGTTGACGAGCGATAAGCAGATGAGCGATGCCACCTGGGCGATGCTCGACGAGCTCGCTCGACGCGGAATTGAATTTGTGCCCTGCACGGGACGTCCGCTGTCGGGCATCTTTGAGCCCATCCTCGCCCATCCCGCCGTGCACTATGCCGTCTGCGCCAATGGCGCCAGCGTCTGGCAGCTCGACGAAGATGTGCCTACCGATGCCTCACGCGCCACACGTATCTTGAGCCGACCGCTCGACCGTGGCATCGCCCATCGCATCCATCGCATCGCCGCCGGCCACGATGTGACCTTCGATATCTTCGCCGACGGCCAGTGCTTCCTCCCCCGCTCGCTCTACACGCGCCTGGACGAATTCTGCGGCGGCGACCCCCACATCGCGGCTTCGCTCAAGCGCACACGAACACCGATCGACATGGATATCGACAGCAAGATCGACGAGGTCGAGACGCTCGAACGCATCGCCATGTACTGGCACGACCCGGCCGATCGCGACGCCATCGCGTTGGAGCTCGACACGCTCGGAGGCATTGAGGTCACGCGTTCGTACGCCATGAATATCGAGGTCATGGGCGAGGGCGCCACCAAGGGAACGGCCCTCACGTGGCTATGCGAGCACCTGGGCGAGCGTCTCGCCGACGCTTGGGCGTTCGGCGACAACATCAACGACATCCCCATGCTGCAGGCAGCGGGCCACGGCATGGCCATGATCAACGGCGAACCCGAGGACCGCGAGGCCGCCGACGCCATCACCGAATACGACAACGACCACGACGGCGTCGCCCGGACCATCATGGCCGGCCTCGCCTAGCAGCAGCAACCCGGCAGGGTAGCTAATTTGGGGACACTCTTCGCGGGGCGCCGCAAGGACTGTCCCCATCTGCCGGATTAAGCGAGACTCTCCATCACGCGACGGAGCTCCTGCTGAACGGCGTGGTCGCGGTTGCAGCCTACGACGCGATCGGCAACCGCTTTGAGCGCGGGGCGCGCGTTTTCCATTGCGCAGCCCGTGCCGACAAAGCGAATGATCTCGTAGTCGTTCATCGAGTCGCCAAACGCCATGACCTCGTCGCGTCCAATGCCGTAGTGTTCCGCGAGCTGCGCGATGCCCGAGGCCTTCGACACACCGGGCTGCATGGCATCGATCCACGCGTTGCCCGAAGGCGCAAAAGTAAAGAGCTGACCAAGTTCGCGCTGTAGCACGTAGGCGCTGTCCATAACGACACCGTCATCGCAAAAGATACTCGCCTTGATGATATTTACGCTGGGATCGGGCAGCTCCCAAATACGCTCGGCATTGGGAAGGTCCTTATCGACCTCACGCACGAACTTGCACTCGTCATCGAGCAGGAAGGACTTGGTTCGGTCAAAAAGCGCAAGATGCAGATTGGGAAACGTCGCGACTGCTTGGGCGAGCTTTCGAATCGCCAGGTGCGAATACACCTCACGGTCTACCATTTTGCCGTCGGCGTAGACCTGGGCACCGTTAGCGGCGACAAAGTCCATCTTGTCGCGAACGGGCGCAAAGAACTCGCACAGGCGATCGTAGCGGCGACCTGACGATGCGGCGAAATGCACGCCATGCTCGTGTAGCGCCAGAATCAGTTCGTAGGTCTCGGGAGGTACCTGGCCGTTTTCGTCAAGCAGTGTGCCGTCCATATCGGATGCAATCAGTTTAAACATGGAAAAGCTCCCTTCGGGCTTGTTGGAATCGAACGTGTATCCAATTCCAACGTACCCAAAGGGAGCTCAGGTAAGACTCCGCGGGCGCAAACGTTACAAGGACCTAGCAAATAGCTCACACATGCCAGAGGTCCTACGGTCGCGGCGTCAGGCAGCCCGCCAAAGAGTGTCCCCGATGACTAGTCGGCGTAGGTGAAGGTCGTGACGTCGAACATGCCCTCGGGGCGGATGCGGAGCGTCGGGATAACCGGCAGGGGCAGGAAGATGATGCCCATGATGGGGTCGAGCGGCGGCTCGATGCCCATGGCGCGCGCCTTGACCATAAAGTCGTCGTGCTGCGCGGCGACATCCTCGGCCGTGCCTTCGCTCATCAGACCGCCGAGCGCCAGCGGAATGCGCGCCACGACCTCGCCGTTGCGCACCAGCACGTGACCACCCTGGCCCACAGCCTCAACAGCAGCCATCATATCGGCGGCATTGTCGCCCACCACGCATACGTTGTGCGAGTCGTGTCCGATTGTGGAGGCAATGGCGCCACCGGTGATGGTGAAGCCGCGCACCCAGCCGCGACCGATGTGCTTGCCGACAAGACCCAGGCCCGCAGGGCCATCACCGTCGGCGCCCTCGGCCTGCAGCGACACACCGCGGCCGTGGCGCTCGATCAGCATAATGCGGCGCAGGTCCTCGGCGCTCTCGGGGCGAGCCATACCCGTGATGGCCTTACCCGGCACCACGTCGATCACGGCCTCGCCCGGCTTAAAGGCATAGTCGAACACGTCGAGCGATAGCTTCGGCAGCTTAACGGAAGCACGCAGCTCATCGGCAAGGGCCGCAACCTCGGCCATCTCGGGTGCAATCTCGCCCACAAAGGTGCCATCCTGCGCCACCAGGGCACCGGCGGCATAAACACGATGCGGAGCCTTGACAAACGTCAGGTCATCGAGCAACAGCAGGTCGGCGCGCTTGCCCGGGGCGATTGCGCCGCGGAGCTCGTGCGGGTCGCGGCAGCCGTGGTCCAGGCCAAATGCCTCGGCCGTGGACAGGGACGCCATAGAGATGGCAACCACGGGGTCAATACCGGCCTCGATAGCCACGCGGCAGGCATTGTCAATCATACCGGTCGAAAGCGCATCGGAGGGAGCGCGGTCGTCGGTCGCAAAGCAGCAGCGGCGGGCACGGGCAGGATTCTCCAGCAGCATCGGAGACAGGTTGGCCAGGTCATGGCTGCACGTGCCTTCGCGCAGCATCACGTACATGCCGCGAGACAGCTTGTCGAGCGCCTCCTCGGGAATCGTCGACTCGTGGTCGGCGATAATACCTGCTGCGGCATAGGCGTTGAGGTCCTTACCGGCAACGAGCGGCGCGTGGCCGTCAACCTGCTTGGACGGCGTCTGGTTGGCAGCATCGATGCGAGCGCAGGTCTCGGGGTCGGCCATAAAGACGCCCGGCAGGTTCATCATTTCGCCCAGACCAAAGACATCGCCTGGATGCTCGGCAAAAAACGCCTGCATATCGGCAGCCGAAATAACGGCACCGGCCTGCTCGTCGGGCAGCGCGGGCACGCACGAAGGCATCATGTATTTGATGGAGATGGGTGCGCGGCGGCCGTCCTCAATCATAAAGCGCAAGCCGTCGAGACCGGCAACATTGGCAATCTCGTGGCTGTCGGCAATGGCGGTGGTAGTACCGCGCGTCGCGGCCATGCGAGCATACTCGGCGGGACGGATGTTCGAAGACTCGATATGCAGATGACCGTCAATAAAACCGGGAGCGAGATAGCGACCCTGGCAGTCGATAACCTCGGCAGCCTCGTAGGTACCGGAGGCATCGTCGCGACCGATGTAGAGCACGCCGACGATCACACCGTCCTTGACGGCAACGCTACCGGGCGCCACACGCTGGCCATACACGTCGACAATCTGCGCATTGGCAAACAGCGTGTCGACGGGCACGCGGCCCTCGGCGGCCTCGATCACAGACCTCATGACCTCAACGGACATACATACTCCTTTAACCGTAGAAAACAGCTGCGGAGCGGACAGGCCTTCACCGCAGCAAGCTAATAGCCATTGTATGCCCAAACGATGGGTCAACAATACGCCTCTCCGCTTAACGGCACACGCCGCATGGCGCAATGGGGACAGGTTGCTTTACACCAAAAAGAAACGTCCCTAAGCGCCAACCAGGACAACGCCGTAGGTGGAGGACGGACAGCGAGCGGACTCCAGAGCGAACAAATTGGCATGAAAAGAGGACGGCATAGACCTTCTGGTCATGCCGTCCTCTTTGAATGACAAGTTGTCGCTCTGGAGCCCGCGCAGCGTCGAGTCGTTACGCGGTTTGGTAAAACCGCGTAACTAAACCAACTTGAAGCCCTTGCGCTTGCCCACGGAGAGGGTGTCGCCCAGCTTGAGGGCGCTGGGATCGATGTTATAGCTCTTGGGAGCCACGGCCTTGCCGTTGATCTTGACGCCACCGCCGTCGATATCGCGACGAGCCTGGCCGGCGCTTGCCGAAAGACCCAAGTCCTTGAGCAGGCCGGCGAGGTAGATCTGGCCCTCGTCGTTGACGGTCAGCTCAACGTGCTTCTCGGGGAAGTCGGCGAGCTGGCCCTCCTTGAACACGCGGTCGAACTCGGCCTGAGCCTCGTCGCCGGCGCCGGCGCCGTGGTAGGTGTCGCACAGGTCGCGACCCAGAGCGCGCTTGAGCTCGTAGGGATCGGCAGAGCCGTCGGCCAGAGCAGCGTCGATCTTGTCGACCTCGGCCGGGGTGAGCGAGCTGGCCAGACGATAGTACTTGCCGATCATCTCATCGGGGATGGACATAGTCTTGCCGAACATATCCTTGGGCGCGTCGGTCAGGCCGATGTAGTTGCCATAGGACTTGGACATCTTGCGCACGCCATCGGTGCCCTCGAGCAGCGGCATGGTGAGCGCGATCTGCGGCTCCATGCCCATCTTCTCCATGAGCTCGCGGCCGGCGAGCAGGTTGAAGAGCTGGTCGGTGCCGCCCATCTCCACGTCGGCCTTGATCTGAACGGAGTCGAAGGCCTGCATCACGGGGTACAGGAACTCGTGCAGGGCGATCGGCGTCTGAGACTGGTAGCGCTTAGTAAAGTCGTCGCGCTCAAGGATGCGGGCGACGGTGAACTTGGAGCATACCTGCAGCAGGCCGGCCAGGTCCATCGAAAGAATCCAGTCGCCGTTGTGCACGATGGTGGTCTTCTCGGGATCCAGGATCTTCATGGCCTGGCTCACATAGGTCTCGGCATTGGCCTCGATCTGCTCCTGCGAAAGCTGCGGACGGGTGGAATTCTTGCCCGAAGGGTCGCCGATCAGCGCGGTGCCGTTGCCGATGATGAGGGTGACGTTGTGGCCCAGGTCCTGGAACTGACGCATCTTGCGCAGGGGCACGGCGTGGCCCAGGTGCAGGTCGGGGCTGGTGGGGTCGACGCCGAGCTTGATGTTGAGGGGCTCGCCCTTCTCAAGCTTCTTGCGAAGGTCGGCCTCGGGGACGATCTGCGCGGCGCCCGAGGTGATGATACGCATTTGCTCGTCAACAGACAGCATTGGGTATCCTCCTTTTGCTATAGCACCCTCGCCGAAAACGGCGGTGCTGGAAGTCCATAAACTCTCTTATGATAACAAACTGACGAGACGCGGCACCTACGACAGGAAAATCCTCGTCCTGCCGCATGCGTCAATGGCAACTGGCAGGCGCGTGCCGTCGCGCTCGACCAAATATCGTGTTTGCCGACGACGCAAGCAGTCGCGGCAACGGACCTGTCCCGTCGCATCGGTGGCGCAGACGCCCTCGGCGGTCAGCAGGCAGTGCTCGCACACCATAAGCTCGGGACGGTCGGCGTCGACCGGACCCAAGACGCCGGGTTCAGCAGCCAGTTCGGCAATACGCTCCGCATCATTGCCGAGCAACTCGGCCGGCAAGTACACCCGCCCCGCACCGAGTCCGCGTAGCCAGGTAAGCGTGGCCCGATTCGCGCAGAACACCGGCGCCGCCACGTCAAACGTCACGCCCAGCTCGCGAGCGATCACCACCTGCCCCAGGTTGCGGCAGACGACGCGCCCGGCACGCTGCATCAGTGAGCGGGTCCGGTCAGCGTCACCCGTGCGGCACACCTCGTCAAGCACCACAACGGCGTCGGACAAATCGAGTTCTCCACGCGGGTCGGCATCCATCAGCTGCCAAGCAAAAACCATGCGAGTGGGAACCGCGCACTCCACCAACTCCGTCGACGCACCGCCATCCACCGCAACGCCCTCAAAGGGCAGCACCTCAACGGCACGCGCAACGGGCGCAATCGCATCCGCCTCGGCCCGCATGCGCCCCAACACCGCCGCCGTCTGATCCAACACGCCGGCGCTGCGAATCAGGTACACCTCGCAGCCCGCGTCCACCTTACGCTTGCAATGCACGACGACGCGCTTCCCCGCTGCGGCATCCACCGGGCAGGGCACCTGCGGCCAGCGCTTGGGCACATCGGGACGCGCGTCGACACCCGGATAGAACCGAATCTCGAGCGTGTCACCCGCCGGCACGGCGGCGTCGAGCTCAACGGTCACCTCTTCGTGGCCCACAGCGACCAAACGCCCCACGCGCACGCCCTGGTTAATTGCGCGCTCAAAGCTCATCAGCTCGGCACCCGAACGCCCTCGCAGGTACGCATCGGTAAACCCACGGTTAAACGACCTTCCCAGCTCGCGTTCAAGCTCTTCCACGGCACCGGGGTCCCACGCGCCGTCGCGCAGCATATCGAGTGCCCGGCGCCACACCCGCACCACGTTGAATACGTAATCGGGGTTCTTCATGCGCCCCTCGATCTTGAGCGACGCCACGCCGGCATCTACAAGCTCGGGCAGATGCGCAATACCCAGATAGTCACGCGGGCACAGCAGGCGATCTCCCTCGACGGCGACAACGCTCTGCCCCGCCTCGTCCACCAGGTCGTACGCCAGACGGCACGGCTGCGTGCAGTCGCCGCGCATCGCCGAGCGTCCACGCCGCAGGGCCGAGAACTCGCACGCCCCCGAATAACCGATGCAAATCGCACCGTGGCAGAATACCTCGATGGGCACGCCCGTGGCACATAGCGCCGCAATCTCGTCGACCGTCAGCTCGCGCGCCGTCGTCACGCGCTCGACCCCCAGCTCATCGGCGGCAAGCCGCACGGCGCCTTCGCTATGAACGCCCGCCTGCGTGGACAGGTGAATCTCGACCCCGGGAATCGCCGCGCTCAGCGCGCAGGCCAACCCGGCATCGGCCACAATCAGAGCATCGGCGCCCAGCTCCAGTGCATGAGCTCCCAGCGCCACCGCATCGGACAGCTCATCGTCAAACACGAACACGTTGAGCGTCACGTACACGCGCACGCCATGGGCATGCGCCACGGCGCAGCCGCGCGCAAACTCGTCATCCGTAAAGCCATGCGCGCTCACGCGGGCGTTAAAGCCGCCCAACCCCGCGTAGATGGCATCGGCGCCCGCGGCGATGGCCGCAAGCATCTGGTCGAGCCCGCCCGCCGGCGCCAGCAGCTCGGGCAGCGCCGCACCGGCAGCATCCAATCCAGTCTCGTATTGTCCGCTCGGCCCCATCGCCCGAATCGCCATCGGCAAACTCCTTACCAAGGTATGCATTCACTCTGAAAAATGCCGTCTTCCAGCATACACGAGGCCTCGCGCGCCCCGTTTGGTTTATCGTGTAATAACTTATGTCCATCCTGCCTCGACGGCACATCCACCGTCCGGCACGACATACCTGGAGGTCAATATATGGGTCCTCGCCAACGACAGGGACGCAGCCGTTCAAAGACGCATGCCCTGCCCATAATCCTGCTCTCGTTTTTGGGCTTTCTGCTGATTGCGGGCGTGGCGTTTGGCATCGGCATGGTCGGCAACGTCAACCGCTGGCTGTCTGATCTGCCCGACTACACCGACGCCAACGCGTATCTGGTGAGCGAGCCCACCGAGATCGTCGACTGCAACGGCAACAAGATCGCGAGCTTCTACACGCAAAACCGCAAGTCCATCACCAAGGACGAGGTCTCCCCCTACGTGCTGCAGGGCACCGTTGACGTCGAGGACGAGCGCTTCTACGAGCACGGCGGTATCGACCTGTGGGGTATCGCGCGTGCTGCGGTGGCAACCCTCGGCGGCGGGCACGAAGGCGCCTCGACTATCACCCAGCAGCTGGTGCGCAACACCATCCTGCAGGAGGAGCAGTTCGACTCGACCATCGAGCGTAAGGTGCGCGAGGCCTACATCGCCGTCAAGATGGAGGACATGTACTCCAAAGACGAGATCCTCATGATGTACCTCAACACCATCTATTACGGTCACGGCGCCTACGGTATTGAGGCCGCCGCCGAGACCTACCTGTCCAAGAGCGCCGCAGACCTCACCCTGAGCGAGGCGGCGCTGCTCATCGGCCTTCCCAACTCGCCCTCGCAGTACGACCCCACGGTCAACCCCGACCTAGCGCTGTCCCGTCGCAACAAGGTCCTCGACAACATGCTGCGCCTGGGCCACATCACGCAGGAGGAGCACGATGCCGCACAGGCCGAGCCCATCACCCTCAACGTGACCGAAATCTCGGGCAGCGGCGTCGACGTATACTCGCAGCCCTACTTTGTCGCCTATGTTAAGCAGCTGCTGGAGCAGGAGTTCTCGACCGACGTGCTCTTTAAGGGCGGCTTGACCGTCAAGACCACCATCGACCCCACGATGCAGCAGGTGGCAGAGAATGCCGTCCGCGAGCAGCTCGACACGCTCTCGCTCGACGGCCTGGACATGGGCATGGTCGTCGTCGACCCCAAGACTGGCTACATCAAGTGCATGGTGGGCGGCTACGACTACAACGCCGACGAGAACCATGTGAACCACGCTACGGCGAAGCGCCCCGTCGGCTCCACCTTTAAGGCCTTTACGCTGGCAACTGCCATCCAAAACGGCATGAACCCCAACGTCACCCTCAACTGCAACTCGCCGCTCAAGGCCAAGGGCACCACGACCGAGGTCCAAAACTACGCCAACCATAGCTATGGCAACATCACGCTTAAGCAGGCGACGGCATACTCCTCCAACACCGGCTACATCCAGGTGGCGGAAGCCGTCGGCAACAGCAAGATCATCTCGCTCGTCAAAAAGCTCGGCATCGATCCCGCCAAGGACAACATCGAGGACGTTCCCGTCATGACCCTCGGCACTGGCTCGATCTCGCCGCTCGAGATGGCCGCCGCCTACGCGACGTTTGCCAACGGCGGCTACTATCGTCAGCCGATCGCCATCACCGAGATTGACTCTCGTACCGGTTCGGTGCTGTACCAGCACACGGACAATCCCTCACAGGTGCTTACCGAGGGCGAGGCCGCCGCGGTCACCGATGTTCTGTCCGGCGTCATGCAGGGCGGCGGTACAGGTGCTGCTGGCGCCCTGAGCGTCAACCAGCCCTATGCCGGCAAAACGGGCACCACCGACAACACCACCAACCTGTGGTTCTGCGGCTATACCCCGCAGCTGGCGTGCGCCCTGTGGACCGGCTATTCCGCAGGTGAGATCCCCATCCAAAAATACGGCACGGACCTGCTGGGCGACAGCACCAACCTGCCTGTCTTTAAGCGGTTTATGAACACCGTTCTGACCGGTACCGAGCGCGAGGAGTTTGCGACCGGAACGGCGCCCACCTACAAGAACAACAGCGTCTGGAAGTTCTACGGCACCAACAACACCAAGAAGACGGAGAACGACGACAAGGACGAGAACGAGGACGAAGAGGAAACCACCACAACGACCACCACGACGACCACGACCACCGAGACCACGACCACCGAGACCACGGGCGGCGACACCACCGGCGGCACCGGAACGACCGGTGGCTCGACGGGCGGCTCCACTGGTGGTTCGACCGGCGGCGATGGCGGCACGCCTACGCCCACGCCTACGCCCACTCCCGACCCCTCGCCCACGCCTGACGATACTGTTGGCTAGAAATTCATCCGGCCATTAGCAACAAGGCCCCCGAGCAGCTTATTAAACTGCTCGGGGGCCTTTTAGTTTAAAGCGACCTGGTGGACGGTCTTTATACCGGCAAACAATATAGGGGGTACCGACCAACGTCGATACCCCCTTACAAGCCACCATGTCAGCGCGCACGGTGCCGAGCGCACGACCCGCACGCCTACTTGCGAGAATTGCTCAGCTTATTGATCAGCGCCTCAAGACGCTCGCCGTCCTCGGCCGTCTGGGCAATAACCAAAATCGTATCGTTGCCGGCAAGCGAGCCAAGCACATCGGGCAACTCTGCCGCATCAACGGCGGCGGCGATGCCGGAAGCCGTGCCAGGCTGAGCCTTGATCATGACCAGATTATCGGTACGTAGAACGCCCGTTACGAGCTCGGAAACCATACGCTGCAGGTGCAGGTCCTCTGCCAGAACATAGATGCCCTCAGGGAGCTTGCGCAGCCCCATGTCGGCAATATCGCGAGAGACAGTCGCCTGCGTGCAATCAAAGCCCATAGCACGGAGCTCATCGACCAGCACGCGCTGCGTACGGACGTCCTTATTGCGCACAATATCTCTAATGGCATCCTGGCGCCCATTGCGTTTTTTAGCCATACAAACCCTCACTCCAAAAGATGGCGGAGACAATCAATCAGTGATTGAATAGTTTAACGCTATTTGAAGGCTTTTGTGTATAAGAACGCATTTCGAAACAATTCTATGCAAGTTTGTTTCGAAATGAGCCGTTTAGGCGGTTTTTGTGCCCGTCCGGTTAAGAAAAGCTGCCAGATGCGTACACATCACGCAGCGCGCGGGCTTGGCGCTGGCGATCGGCCCAAACAACAAACCGAGCCCCCGATGGTTATCCTTGAGCGCGGCGACCATCTGACGGGTTCGAGGCGCATCGAGCATATCACGCATGCGGGCGGAACGCTCGATTGACGACACCCCATGCGGGCTCAGACACAAATTCTCGATGCAGGCGACCAGTCCGGCAAAGTAGAACTTTTGGCTTGCCAGCTTGAGCCGACCACCGCTGTCTGCTTCCGAGAGTGAGTCCGCAAGCTCGTCGAGCGCTCGGGTGTCATCGGATATCCTGGCATACATGGTGGGATCAAAGGCATCTGTAAGCTTAGGTGCCGCCGTGTGGAAACAAGCATCGCCGCAGCCGGACACGCATCGTGTCTGCGAAAGCGCGCATGCCATAAACCCAACTGTGCGAAACACCTTGTCGCACAAAAGGCATGCCTCAAACAGCGAGCGGCTGTACATCACGCCAGAGGTCTGAACGACTAGGCCGCCTAAAATCAACTGGGGCAGCCCGGTCACCATCGAAGATTTGCTATCAATGGAAATATGAGTAGCATCCAAGACGCGCGAATGGCGCTCTCGATGTGCATCATAGCGGTCGAGCGACACCGTGGGAAACACTATGTCTGCCGCAGTATCGCACGCGATATCGACCATCTTGGAAAGGGACTGCGGAGCAAACCACTCATCGGCGTTCATAGCGATGATTTGAGAGCCACGCGAGGCAGCAAAACCGGCACGAAGACAAGCACCGCGCTTCGCGTCCTCGACGTCAATCAAATCAATATGGATGTCCCTGTCGGCAGCAACTTGAAGCGAATGGCGCACACCGGGCGCAGCATCGCGGCAGACAACGACAATCTGCAAATCGTAGAGGTCTTGGTTCTGGATACTCTCGAGCGCACGCATCGCATAGCTGGGCGAACCTTCTACCACAAGGATCACCGAAAGTCGCGGATGCGAGCCACGTCGAACCAAGTTATCCGTCCTCTCGACAGCAATGAATCAAACCGTGGTTCATGGTACACCCCGGCAATAAAAGCAATGAGACACCGGTTGTATTGCACGCCAAGAACAGATGTTGCACACGCGCAGCCCACAGATGACAGGTGCCGACGCACGACGCGTCGAGCCCTCCCCTAGTCGAGCACGACGAGCTCGGCGGGATTGTAATCCACGCCCATAAACGTAAGGCCGCAGGCAGGAGCCGTGGGGCCCGCAGCGGTACGGTCGCAAGCATAGATGACCTCGCGCATCCACTCGGGTTCACGGCGATGCATGCCAATCTCGACAAGCGTGCCCACGATCGTACGGACCATCGAATGCAGAAACGCATTGCCCTCGATGGTAAACGTCAGGATGTCCTCGCCAAACGCAACCTCATGGCCAAACTCGGCGCGCATTACGCAGCGGTGCGTAGGTTTGCCCACGGCAGAGGCAACCTTGCAAAAGCTTTTAAAGTCCTGCTCGCCCAAAAGCGCAGGGCAGGCGGCCGCCATCGCATCGACGTCGAGGGGATAGCGATGCCACCACACGGCACCGCGGGACAGCACGGGGCGCGCATCTCGATCGGCAATACGGTACGTATACGTACGGGAACGCGCGTCAAAACGTGCAGAAAAGCCTTTACGGGCCTTGTAGACCTCGTTTATGGCGATATCTTTGGGCAGCAGGGCATCCATGGCCCGCAGCCACCTACGGCGCGTACAAGCGAGCTCAGCGTCCGTTACGGGCACGCTGATGTACTGAGCCACGGCATGCACGCCGGCATCGGTACGCCCCGCGCACGTCAGATCGATCGGACGGCGAAGCAGCGTCTCGATAGCGCGGCGCAGCTCACCCGCAACCGTCGTCTGTCCCGGCTGCTCGGCAAATCCGCTATACGACGAGCCATCATAGGCCACGCGAAATACGAGCGTGGCGTCAAGCTCGGGGGTCGAATTGAAATCAGACGGCGCAGTCATGGGCGCTCCCAACAAACAAGTAACGGTATCGCGACAAAAAAAGAGGGGTACGCGAACGTACCCCTCGAATATAGCCTATGCAGACGGAATGTCTACTCAGCGGTCTCCTCAGCAGGAGCCTCCTCGACAGCCTCGACCTTCTTGGGAGCAGCGGCCTTCTTGGGGGCCGGAGCAGCCTTCTTGGCCTTAGGCGTGCAAGGCTCGGTGACGAGCTCCATGATAACGATGGGAGCGTTGTCGCCCTTGCGGTTGCCGAGCTTCATGATGCGGGTATAACCGCCGTTGCGGTCCTGCCACATGCCCTGAGCAGCCTTGTCGAAGATCTCGGCAACGAGCTGCTTATCGCCGAGCTTGGCGATAGCCAGACGACGAGAGTGCAGGTCGCCCTTCTTGGCCCAGGTGATAATCGGATCGACAACCGAACGCAGCGCCTTAGCGCGGGTCTCGGTGGTCTTGATGCGGTCGTTCTCGAAGAGGGCCTTAGCAAGGCTCTTCTTCATGGCCTTGGTGTGGCTCGCATCGGTGCCGAGCTTCAGGCCCTTCTTAACGTTGTGACGCATGGTCTAGTTTCTCCTCAAATATGCGAAGCATTAAGCCTTCAGGCTCAGGCCCATGGACTCAAGCTTGTCCTTCACTTCCTCGATCGACTTAACACCGAAGTTACGGATGTTGAGCAGATCGTTCTCCGAGAACTCAACGAGCTGACGGACCGAGTGAATGCTGGCGCGCTTAAGGCAGTTGTAGGAACGGACGGAAAGGTCCAGATCCTCGATCTGCTTGTCCAGCTCGGCGTTGTCGTTGGTGACCTCGGGAGCGAAGATCGAAGCCTCCTCCTCGACCTCGGGGGTCTCGGCAAGGTTCATAAAGGCGGCCATATGCTGGTTGATGATATTGGCAGCCTGGACCACGGCGTCGCGCGGGGCGATGGAGCCGTTGGTCTCGATCTCGAGGACAAGGCGGTCGTAGTCGGTGTGCTGACCGACACGGCAAGCCTCAACGAGCTTGGCGCAACGGGAAACCGGCGAGTACAGAGAGTCGACGTGGATCACACCGATGGGATCGTTGTCGCGCTTGTTGGCCTCGCCAGAAACATAGCCGCGGCCATAGCCGATGCGCATGCTCATGGTGAGATGGCCACCCTCGGTGAGCGTAGCGATGTGCTGCTCGGGGTTGACCAGCTCAAACTCGGACGGAATAAAGAAGTCCGCACCGGTGACCTCGCAGGGGCCGTCAACCGAAATGGTGGCGGTCGCCTCGTCGGTCGTGCCGAGAGCCCTGAAGACAAGACCCTTGACATTCAGGACGATGTCGGTGACATCCTCGACCATGTTAGGGATGGTCATGAACTCGTGCTGCGCGCCATCGATCTGAATAGCCTCGACGGCGGCACCCTCGAGCGAGGACAGAAGAACGCGACGAAGGGAGTTACCCAGCGTATCGCCGTAGCCACGCTCGAGCGGCTCGACGGAGACACGAGCAGACGTCTCGTTGATCTCTTCGACCTGAACCTGAGGCCTAATGAATTCTGACATGTATTACCTCCAGCCTCAGCAGCCCGGATGGACTACTTAGAGTAGAGCTCGACGATGAGCTGCTCGTTGATATCACCGCTGATCTGCTCACGCGTCGGCAGAGCGAGCACGTTACCAGACAGCTTCTCGATATCGACCTCGAGCCAGCCAGGGACCTCAAAGCGCTCGGAGGAAATCAGAGCCTCCTTGATGGGGAGGAGGTCACGGAACTTCTCGCCGACAGCGACGACGTCGCCGGCCTTGACGCGGTAGGACGGGATGTCCACGCGCTTGCCGTTCACGGTGAAGTGACCGTGACGGACGGACTGACGAGCCTCTTTGCGGGTGCGGGCGAAGCCAAGACGGAAGACGACGTTGTCGAGGCGAGACTCAAGGATGATCATGAGGTTCTCACCGGTGACGCCGTTCATCTTGCGGGCCTTGTTGAAGTAGCCGTGGAACTGCTTCTCCAGAACGCCATAGATGAACTTGACCTTCTGCTTCTCGCGCAGCTGCATGCCGTACTCAGATTCCTTGCGACGGCGCTTGGGCTGACGGATAGATTCCTTCTTGCTGCTGTAACCGAGCTCAGCGGGATCGATCCCGAGCTGACGGCAGCGCTTAAGAACAGGAGTCCTGTCGATTGCCATATTGATACGATCCTTTCAGTTACACGCGGCGACGCTTCTTGGGGCGGCAGCCGTTGTGCGGAATGGGGGTCTTGTCCTGGATGCTCGAGACCTCGAGGCCAGCAGCCTGGAGGGAGCGGATGGCGGTCTCACGACCGGAGCCGGGGCCCTTGACGAAGACGGAAACCTTCTTCATACCGTGCTCCATGGCCTGCTTGGCAGCAGCCTCGGCAGCCATCTGGGCAGCGAACGGCGTGGACTTACGGGAGCCCTTGAAGCCCACCTGGCCAGCCGACTTCCAGGAAATGACGTTGCCCTGGGGATCGGTGATCGAAACGATAGTGTTGTTGAACGTAGAACGAATGTGAGCCTGGCCCACGGAAATGTTCTTACGGTCCGCGCGCTTCAGACGGGCAGCGCGAACGTTCTTCTTAGCAGTAGCCATCTATCTAGCGCTCCTTATTTCTTCTTCTTAGCACCGATCTGACGCTTCGGGCCCTTGCGGGTACGAGCGTTAGTGTGGGTGCGCTGGCCGCGGACCGGGAGGCCCTTGCGGTGACGAAGGCCGCGGTTGCAGCCGATGTCCATAAGGCGCTTGACGTTCTGGTTGCGCTCACGGCGGAGGTCGCCCTCAACCATGATCTGGTTCTTATCGATATAATCGCGGATGGCGTTAACCTCATCCTCGGTGAGGTCCTTAACGCGCGTATCCACGTTAACGTTGCACTCGACGCAAATCTTCGTCGCAGTGGTGCGGCCGATGCCGTAAATGTAGGTCAGACCGATCTCAACGCGCTTCTCACGCGGGAGGTCGACACCATTAATACGGGCCAACGTAGTCTCCTCTCTTAACCCTGACGCTGCTTATGACGGGGATTCTCGCAAATGACGAGGACCTTGCCATGGCGCCTAATGATTTTGCACTTATCGCACATCTTCTTGACCGAAGGACGTACCTTCATCGTTCTTCCTTTCGGTAGCGCTCAAACTACTTCCCTACTATCTACTCGCCCAGCCGCAGGCGTTTAAAACTATGGCTGGTCTTCACACGCAAACCGACCGTAGGTTGAGCTAAGCCTGCAGTCGGAAAAGAGCGTGTATGCGTGCCGCTATTTATAGCGATAGGTGATGCGGCCGCGGGTCAGGTCGTACGGGGAAAGCTCCACGACAACCCTGTCACCGGGGAGAATGCGGATGTAATTCATTCGGATCTTGCCAGAAATGTTGCACAGAACCGAATGACCGTTCTCGAGCTCGACCTTAAACATGGCGTTGGGCAGCGGCTCTTTTACCGTACCCTCGAGCTCAATTGCGTCTTCCTTCTTCACAAGCAATCATCTTTCTCTAGAAAACGACAGCGATTGAGTATTCTACAACACGTATGTACGCATCGTAATAACTTCGTAATGGCTCCACAACTAAGTGGAACTTGTTACATTTCTCCGCCTTGGAGGGAGCACCAAGCACCTTGGGCATCCGTGGTGAGAATCACCGGACCGTCATTGGTAATGGCGACGGTGTTCTCGTAGTGCGCGGCGGGCAGGTGATCGTTGGTCGTAACAATCCAACCGTCGGAGCCCGTGCTCACATGGTTGGAACCCATCGTAACCATCGGCTCGATGGCAATGACCATGCCGGCCTGGAGGCGAACGCCCCTCCCCTTCTTTCCATAGTTAGGAACGTTGGGGTCCTCGTGCATCACGCGGCCAATGCCATGGCCTACATAATCACGAAGCACACCGTAACCGTGAGACTCGGCGAGGGACTGAACGGCATAACCGACGTCCCCGATATGGTTACCGGGAACAGCCTGCTCGATGGCTGCCTTAAGGCAATCGCGCGTGACCTCGCACAAAGCCTTGGCTTCGGGCGTGGGGGTGCCGACGAAAAACGTCCAAGCGTTATCGCCGACCCAACCGTCGACAACGGCTCCCGTATCGATGGAGATGATATCGCCATCGCGCAGGATCATGTCGGGGTTGGGAATACCGTGGACCACGGCATCGTTGATCGATGCGCAAATGGTCCCCGGGAACCCGCCGTAACCCTTAAAGGCCGGGGTGCCGCCATGCATGCGGATAATCTGCTCCGCGAGCTGATCGAGCTCAAAGGTGGAAACGCCGGGGCGCACCATGGCTCCAACGTGGCGGAGCGCCATCTTAGATAGCGCTCCTGCCTTCTTCATCTGCTCGATTTGCGTTGCAGACTTAATCTTGATCATAGACCGAGAGCCTCTTTGACATCCCCGTACACGGTCTCGCGAGCCTGGTCACCGTTGACCGACTTGAGCAGACCCTGGCCACGATAGTAGTCGACGAGCGGGCTCGTGGACTTCTCGTAGACGTCGAGACGGTTCTTGATGGTCTCGGGCTTGTCGTCGTCGCGCTGATACATCTCGCCGCCACACTTGGGGCAGGTAGCATCGGCAGCGGTGCCGGTGTAACCGCATGCGCGGCAGGTGCGACGCGAAGACAGACGATCGATAATGACCTCGGGGGCCACATCGACCAGAAGGGCGCAGTCGATCTCGCGACCCATGGCGGAGAGCTCGGAATCGAGCGTCACAGCCTGGGCGGTGTTGCGCGGGAAGCCGTCGAGGATGAAGCCCTGCTGGGCGTCATCGGCGGCAAGGCGCTCCTTGACAAGGTCGATCACGAGCTGGTCGGGAACGAGCTCGCCAGCGTCCATGTACTTCTTAGCCTGAATACCAAGCTCGGTGCCACCCTTGACGGCAGCACGCAGCAGGTCGCCCGTGGAAATGTGGGCGACGCCAAACTCGGCGACGAGCTCCTGTGCGACGGTGCCCTTACCGGCACCCGGAGCTCCGAGCAATACGAGGTTCATGAGCAATCCTCCTCTAGCCTATTTAAAGAATCCATCGTAATCATACATCTTGATCTGGCCTTCGAGCTTATCGACCGTGTCGAGCACGACGCCGACCATGATGAGGATGGACGTGCCGCCAAATGCCTGGATCAGATGGTTACCCGTGAAGGAGAAGATGATCGAAGGCACGATGGCGATGAGCGCCAAAAAGACAGCGCTGGGAAGCGTGATCTTGTTGAGCGCGTTCTTGATGTAGGCCGCGGTAGCCCTACCCGGACGCACGCCCGGAATAAAGCCGCCCTGCTTCTTAAGGTTATCGGCCGTGTCATCGGGGTTGAACACCATGGAGGTGTAGAAGTACGCGAAGAACACGATGAGGACAACGTTAAGCACCCAGTTGAGCCAACCGGTCGAAAGCGCGGAGGCAACTGCCTGAATCCAGCCGATGCCGGGGAAGAACACGGCAATCTGAGCCGGGAAGTACAGCAGCGCCGAAGCGAAGATGATCGGCACGACACCCGCGGTGTTGACCTTGATGGGCAGGTAGGTGGTCTGGCCACCCATCATGCGACGGCCCACGACGCGCTTAGCGTAGGAGACCGGGATGCGGCGCTGGCCGCGCTCAAGGAAAACAATCAGCGGGATAACCAGCAGGATGATGGCGCAAATGATCACCATGGTGATGATGCCACCGGCATTGCCCTCGGTGCTGGAGAAGATAGCCTGCGGCAGACCGGCCATGATGTTCGCGAAGATGATCAGCGACATGCCATTGCCGATACCGCGCTGGGTGATGAGCTCACCAATCCACATGATCAGCATGGCGCCCGCAGTGAGCGTGCCGACGATCATGAGGTCGAAGATGATCTCGGGAGCGCCGGCGCCATTGAAGCTGATGCCGAAGCTCTTAAAGAGGAAGAGGTAACCAACGGAGTTGAGGATTGCCAGAGCCAGGGTGAGGTAACGCGAATACTGCGTAATCTTGGTCTGACCGACCTCGCCCTCGCGGGCAAGCTCATGCAGGGAAGGCACGACGGCCTGGAGCATCTGGAGGATGATCGAGCTGGTGATGTAAGGCATGATGCCCAGCGAAAACACCGACACATAGCTCAACGCGCCGCCAGAGAAAAGATTCAGGAGGGCCATAGCACCTGCGGCGACCGAATTGTTATCGGTCGAGAAAAGGCCCAGCATCCCCTGGAAGGGAATGCCGGGCACAGGAACGTGCGCACCAATGCGGTACACGACGAGCATAGCTATGGTAAAAAGAATCTTTTCGCGCAATTCTTTGATGCGGAAAGCATTCTTAAGACCATTTAGCACGGCAGCTCGACCTTTCCGCCGGCGGCCTCGATCTTGGCCTGCGCAGAAGCGCTGACCTTGTCGACCTTGACCGTGAACTTCTTGGTGAGCTCACCATTGCCGAGCACCTTGACGGGCTCGAACTCGCTCTTGGTGATGCGAGCGGCCTTAAGAGCGGCACCGTCGATCACAGCGCCGTCCTCGAACTTACGCTCGAGACGCTCAACGTTAACAGCGGTGTACTCGATACGACGGGGGTTACGGAAGCCCGGAAGCTTGGGCAGGCGCATAGCCAGCGGAGTCTGGCCACCCTCGAAGCCGGCACCCTTGGTGCCGCCAGAGCGGGAACCCTGGCCCTTCTGACCGCGGCCAGAAGTGGTGCCGTGACCCGAAGAATTGCCACGGCCGACGCGCTTGCGGTTCTTGGTGGAACCGGGCGCGGGAGTAAGATCGTGAAGCTGCATTTGCTACTCCTCTACAATCTCGACAAGGTGCTTGACCTTGAAGATCATGCCGCGGACGGACTCGTTGTCAGCAATCTCGCGAACCTCGCGGATCCTGTGGAGACCGAGGGCACGGACAGTACGGACCTGGTCCTGCTTGCAACCGTTGGTGCTGCGGACCTGCTTGATCTTGATGGTGTCAGCCATGCTTAGTTCTCCTTACCGACGAACATCTCGGAGACCGTCAGGCCACGGCGAGCCGCGACGTCCTCAGGGCTGGAGAGCTCCTTGAGGCCCTCGACGGCAGCCTTGATGATGTTGAGGCCGTTGTCGGTACCGAGGGACTTGGACAGGACGTTCTTGATGCCAGCAAGCTCAAAGAGGGGACGCACAGCGCCGCCGGCGATAACGCCGGTACCCTCGACAGCGGGCTTGATGATGATGCGGCCGGCACCAAAGTGGCCGAGAACCTCGTGCGGGATGGTGCCCTGCTCGGTCACCGGCACGTGGAACATGTTCTTCTTGGCATCGAGAGATGCCTTGGAGATGGCCATGGGCACCTCAGCGGACTTGCCCATGCCAACGCCGACGTTGCCCTTGCCGTCGCCAACGACGACGAGAGCGACGAGGCTCATGCGACGACCACCCTTGACGGTCTTCGACACGCGGTTGATGTAAACGACGCGCTCCTCGAACTCGGAGGCCTCGCGCTGCTGCTTCTGATTACGAGCCATGTGCTACATACCTCCTAGAACTCGAGACCGGCGGCACGAGCACCGTCGGCGAGGGCCTTGACGCGGCCATGGTAGATACGGCCACCGCGATCGAAGGCGACCTTGGTGATGCCGGCCTCGATGGCGCGCTTGCCAACGAGCTGACCGACCTTCTCCGCAGCCTCCTTGTTCGAGGTGTGGGTGCCCTTGAACTCGGCCTCGAGGGTCGAGGCAGAGACGAGCGTCAGGCTGGAGCCCTTGCTGTCGTCGATGATCTGGGCATAGATGTTGGCGTTAGTACGGGTCACGCGAAGACGCGGACGCTCGGAGGTACCCGAGACCTTGCCGCGAACACGACGCTGACGACGCTTGAGGCCTTCCAGCTTCGCCTTATGCTTGTTCATACGTAAACTCCTAAAAAGGTTGATCTTGCCAGCACCTGACGGGGTGCTGGTCTTATGCGAGTGAGTCGGTTACGACTACTTGGCGGCCTTACCCAGCTTGCGGCGGATGTGCTCGCCAACGTAGTGGATACCCTTGCCCTTGTAAGGCTCGGGAGGACGATGGCCGCGGATCTCAGCGGCGATCTGACCGACCTGCTGCTTGTTGATACCCTTGACGTTCACGTGGGTGTTGTCGGGAACCTCGAAGGTGATGCCCTCAGGAGCCTCGACGATCACGGGGTGCGAGAAGCCCAGGGAGAACTCGAGGTTCTTGCCCTTCTGCTGCACGCGGTAACCGACGCCGGCGAGCTCAAGCTTCTTCTCGAAGCCCTCGGAAACGCCAACAACCATGTTGTGGATGAGGGCGCGGGTGAGGCCGTGGCGGGCACGGGTCTCACGCTCGTCGTCGGGACGGGAAACGGTGAGGACGTTGTCCTCGACGTTGATAGCGAGCTTCTCAAAGACATCGAGCTCGAGCTGGCCCTTGGGGCCCTTGACGACAACGTTGTTGCCGTTGACTGCCACTTCGACTCCGGCGGGAATCTGGACAGGCTTATTACCGATACGAGACACGGTGATCTCCTTTCCTTCTACCTACCGAGCGAATTACCAGACGTAAGCGATGATCTCGCCGCCGACGTTGTGCTTGCGAGCATCGCGGTCGGTCATGACGCCATGGCTGGTGGAAATAATGGCGGTACCAAGGCCACCGCGGACGCGGGGCATGTCGGCAACGCCGGTGTACTTACGCAGGCCCGGCTTGGAAATGCGGCGGATGCCGTTGATGACCTTAGCCTTCTTGGGACCATACTTAAGCGTGATGTGCAGAGTCTTCTGGGGAACGGTGTCCTCGACATCGTAGCCCTCGATGTAGCCCTCCTCGTGCAGAACACGAGCGATCTCGACGAGCTTCTTGCTGCTCGGCATGGAGACCGTGGCCTTGTTCACAGAGTTAGCGTTACGGATGCGCGTAAGCATATCTGCGATCGGGTCTGTAAGGTTCATACAGATTCTCCTTCGTTCTTGATGAACACGTGCTCTTGGTTCTTCGCCGCCCTTAACGGCAAAGCCTTTTTAGCGCGTTTTCCCTGTTCCAAACTGATGCTTGAAACGCTGGTAGTGACTTACCAGCTGGCCTTCTTAACGCCGGGAAGCTCGCCCTTGAGTGCAAGCTCGCGGAAGCAGACACGGCACAGGCCGAACTTGCGGTACACAGAGTGCGGACGGCCGCAGCGCTGGCAGCGCGTGTACTCACGAGTAGAGAACTTCTGCTTGCGATTGCACTTGACGATCATCGATGTCTTAGCCACTTATATCCTCCTCACATAGAGTATTGTTCGCCCCAAGCGCCGCCCCCTTGTGGGAACGGCGCTTATAGGGCAGGTGAACCTATTTCTTGAACGGGAAACCGAAGGCGTCCAGAAGGGCCTTGGCCTCCTCATCGGTATTGGCGGTGGTCACGAAAGTGATGTCCATACCGCGCTGGTGATCGACGGAATCGAAGTCGATCTCGGGGAAGATGAGCTGCTCGGTGACGCCCATGGAGAAGTTACCACGGCCGTCGAAGCTCTTGGCGGAGATGCCGCGGAAGTCGCGGATACGGGGGATCGCGACGGAGGTCAGACGATCGAAGAACTCCCACATACGGTCGCCACGCAGGGTAACCTTGCAGCCGATCGGCATACCAGCGCGCAGGCGGAAGGTAGCGATGGACTTGCGGGCACGGGTGATCATCGGCTGCTGGCCGGTGATGGCGCGCAGGTCGCGCACGGCACCGTCAATGGCCTTGGAATCGGTAGCGGCCTCGCCGACACCCATGTTCACGACGATCTTCTCAAACTTGGGGATCATCATGACATTCTCGTACTGGAACTTGTCCTGAAGCTGCTGCTTGACCTCGTTGTTGTACTTGGTCTTCAGACGCGGCACATACTTCTCTTCTGCCATTGTTCACTCCTTCTTGGGGTTTTAAGCACGGGGCGTGGCCACGATGGGTTGTCCTCGTGCCTCCTGGCTGCATCCGCGCCGCTCATGGCATTTTGCGGTTTGGACTCGACGCAGCAGGAGCCGACAAAACAATCGGTACTATACGCGCATCGGGAGCGTATTTCCAGAAAAACCTCGTCTGCCTGCACAACTCCACAACTCCCCCGCACAAATGGATCCCAAAAAGTAGTTGCGGTGAAATAGGGACTGTTTGGCGGCCTAACAGGCTTAAACAATCCGTATTTCACCGCAACTTATTGGTGGGGATGCGATTAGCGCTTGCGGGGGACGAGTTTGGTGCGGCGCAGGTGGATCATCTCGGCGGCGATGGAGATGGCGATCTCCTCGGGGTCCTCGGCCTCGATGGCAACGCCGATCGGAAGGTGCAGCTCGTCGATCTGGTCCTGCGTAAAACCTTCCTGCTCCAGGCGGGCACGCATAAAGGCCATCTTGCGGCGCGAACCCAGACAGCCCAGGTAGGCAGGCTTGGCGCGCATGGCCTGAATCACCACGTCGATATCGGACTTGTGACCCGCCGTGGCGACGACCACCAAGTCGCGCGGACCGATGGGGCACTGCTCGCCCAGGTTCTTGTAGTCGACCAGACGACGGTCGTAGACACCGGGTACCCATTCGGGCGTCAGCGTGCCGGGGCGGTCGTCGCACGCCACGACGGCAAAGCCCGCCGCCGTAAGCACCCGCGCCGTCGCGGCGCCCACGTGGCCGCAGCCAAAGATATAGGTCAGGCCCTCGGGGCAGAGCGTCTCGATGTGCGCCGCGGGAATCTCAGAGGCCGCGTTGGTGTAGGTGACCTTACTCCCCCCCTCCACCAGCGAAAGCCCGGGGCAGCCCGCAATGGTGCGGCGCGATTCCTCGCCATGGTACTCAGTAGCGTCGCTTTCGAGCGCGCTTGCGATAAACGGCTCAAAGTCGATGACGAAGTCGCCGATGCGTCGATACGCCAAGACGTCGGCAACCGACTGGAACAACGGTGCCTTGGTCGCGTCCAAGTGCAGATAGCACAGGCAGATAGCTCCGCCGCAGATCATGCCGGTATCGGAGTTCTCGCCGCCCATGGTGTAGCGGACCAGACGCGATTTACCCCCGGCCAGCAGCTCGCGCGCCTCATCGAGCGCAAAGAGCTCGATCTTGCCGCCGCCGATAGTGCCCGCCTGGCTACCGTCGGCAAAGACGACCATCCAGGCGCCCACGCCGCGCGGCGATGACCCCGCCGTGCCGGCCACGACCGCCAGCTCGCACGTCTCGCCAGCACGCAGGGCGGCAAGCGCCGCATTCACAACATCGAGCTTTTCCATTGCCGCCTTCTATCCTCTAAAGATATCGGTGAGCATAGCGAGTGCCTCGAGCACGCCGCCGCCGACCGACGTCGCCTTGTCCGAAATGTAGTTGATATAGCTGGCATCGCCGCGCGGATCGACATCGGCGCATTTAAAGCCCTCAGTCACCTGCACGCCGTTCGCCAAAAGCCCGCGCAGGCAGCCATCGATCTGCGTGCACATGGGCGTATCGTCCGCGTAGCCAATCACGTCTCCGGCGCTCACGATGTCGCCGATTGCGCGGTCGGACCGAAACACGCCGGCGGCGGGGCTGTGGATAACGCGCTCCTTGCCATATCCGGCGATGACGCCCGGCACGCCCGTGTTGGGCTGGGGCGAGCCCTGGGTAATGACACGGCCCAAAAAATGCCCGCGCATGGTCTCGACCACGGCGTCGCAATCGACCGGCGCGGTAAAGCCCGGCCCCACGGCGATGACGGTAGGCGCCATGTCGCGCGTGGTGCCCAGGTTGCGCTTGGCCAGAATCGCGTCGACCACAGCCGCGGGTTTAAGCTCATCGAGCATCTTGGCCTGAGGGTCCACCACGACGGCAACATCCCCCGCTTGGGTAATCTCGAGCGCCTCTGCCGGCGTCTGCGCCAAGCGAGCGCGAATGCCCTCGACCTGGACCTCGCCCAGGCGAATAGCCTCGCAAAAACTGATTGTGCGGCGGATGCACGTGGGAACCGCGATATCGGCCATGACAACTGACACGCCGGCGCGCACCAAGCGAGCGGCGACGCCCGTGGCGATATCGCCGGCGCCGCGAACATAAACGAGCATTCCCGGGGCACCTCCCTGTGCTACGGTTTGAGCAGAGCAAAAGCGGTTCGACCGCTACTCTGATGATTATTTATTATCACAGTATTATACGGCGGTGAACAGATGGAAACGGTTAGCGGCAATCTTGCCTCGGCGCTCAGGATCGAGCCGGGCATTACCGCGATTATCGGCAGCGGCGGCAAGTCGACGTTGCTGAAAACGCTGGGTCTCGAGCTCATGCGCGCCGGCGGCGGGGTGCTCCTCTGCACCACCACGCACATGTTTCCCGTCGCCGGCGTCCCGTGGGACGGGTCGAATCGTCGCCTGGGTGCCGCACCTTGGAAGCCGGGTGCCGCGCATGTTCCCGGCTGCACCTGTGAGGCGTGCGCGGGACTTGCCCGCGGGAGTATTTGCCAGGCGGGTGTCTTAGACCCGGAAACAGGCAAGCTCTCCGCACCCGCCGAGCCACTCGGCGAGCTGGCACAGCGCTTTGACTACGTGTTGGCCGAGGCGGACGGCAGCAAGCGGCTCCCGCTCAAGGCGCACGCCGCCTGGGAGCCGGTGATTCCCTCTGGCACGGCAAACGTTGTCTGGGTCGTCGGCGCCTCGGGACTGGGCAAACCCGTCGCCGAGGTTGCCCACCGCCCCGAGCTCTTTTGCGAGCGTTGCGGCTGCGAGCTCACCGACACTGCCACCCCAGAGCGCGTCGCCCAGGTGCTCAATGCCGAGCTGCGGATGCTGAACCTCAACAATGCCCGCATCATGCTCAACCAAGTCGACACGCTCAGCGACCCCACGATGGCCGACCGCTTCGAGGCAGCTCTCGACCACCCCGTCGTCGCCAGCAGCCTCAAGTAGCCGGCCCCATCTCCTCAGTTGCGGTGAAATACGGACTGTTTGGCCGCCCGACGGCCGCAAACAGTCCGTATTTCACCGCAACTGAGGAGGGGACACGGCATCTTTGCTGCTAGCGGGGCACGTAGCGACCGGGCTGGGCTCCGGTGGGCTCGCCATCGCGCGCCACCAGCACGCCGTTCACAAACACAGCCTTGGCGCGGCCGTGAGCCTCAAAGCCCTCGAGCGGCGTGTAGTCCACAGCCTGATGCTGCGTCGCGGCACTGATTGTCCAGCGCGCTTTGGGATCCCACACGCACACGTCGGCATCGGAGCCCTCGGCAAGACAGCCCTTGCGCGGATACATGCCAAAGACGCGTGCCGGGTTCTCGCTCATCAAGCGGCAGAGGTCCTCGGGGCCCAGCTGGCCCTCAAAGCTCGTGGCGATCGCGACGGGACGATGCTCCACGCCGGGCCCGCCGTTGGGAATCGCGCGGAAATCGTCGCGGCCGCGGTCCTTTTGCCCGTGCAGGTTAAAGCTGCAATGATCGGTTGCAATAGTATCGATCTCGCCGGCCACAAGCGCCTCGCGCAACGCGGCACGGTCACCCGCATGGCGCAGCGGCGGGCTCATCACATACTTGGCGCCCGCAAAGCCGTCCTCGCCCTGCTCCAAGTAGCAAGTATCGTCGAGCATCAGATACTGAGGGCAGGTCTCGACATAGATGTTCTTCTGCCCGCGCGCTTTGGCAGCACGGATGGCCTCGAGCCCCAGCTTGGTCGAAAGGTGCACCACGTTGACCGGAGCGTCCCCGGCCAAGTGAGCCAGATACAGCAGGCGGCTCACGGCCTCGGCCTCACACACGTCCGGACGGCTGAGCGCATGGCCCTCGGGCCCGTGGATACCCTGCTCAAACACGCGCTTCTGCAGCGCGTTGACCAACGTGCCGTTCTCGCAATGCACGCACAGGATACCGCCCAGGCGCTTGAGCTCCTCGAGCACCTCGAGCGTCTCGGCATCGTCCAGGCGCAAATGATCGTAGGCAAAGTAGGTCTTAAACGACGATACGCCCGCCTCGCGCATAGCCGAAAGATCGGCGCGGTTGCGTTCATTCCACTCGGCGAGTGCCATATGAAAGGCGTAGTTGGCCGTGCAGGTTCCGTCGGCACGGCGATGCCACTCGGCCAAGGCATCGGGCATGGTCACGCCGCGATCAGCCGTCGCGTAGTCCACGATGGTCGTCGTACCGCCGCAGGCAGCCGCACGCGTGCCGGTTTCAAAGCTATCGGCTGTCCAATCCATGCCGGTCCAGCACTGCATGTGCGTGTGGCCGTCGATAAAGCCGGGGAACACCCAGCAGCCCGCGGCATCCTCGACGGTATCGCCCTCGGCCGGCTCAATCGCTGCGGCGATCCGCACGATCTTATCGCCATCCATGGCAAGATCGGCGCGGCGAAGCCCCTGGGACGTCACGAGCGCGCCGTTTTTGATGATGATCATAATTGCTCCTTATTGATTGATGCAGTTGGCCACGCGATCAAAATACGAGCAGGCGGCAATATGCTCCGTTATGCGTCGCTGTCCCTTGACGGTATCGACGTCCCATAGCTCGTAGGCACGCGCCTCGACCAGCACCACGTCGGTACGGTCCTTGAGGATCGAACCGCCGCCGTCCTTGCCCTCAAGACACATAAGCGCATCGAACAGTTCCGCCGGAAAGAGCGCCGGGCTCGAAGGCTCACCGTTGCACGCAAGACGCACCGGATGCTTGCGGCCGCGCTCGTCAAATGCACGAACCATAGCCTCAAAAGAATCCGAACTCACGAGCGGCTGGTCGCCCGGCAAAAAGAGGCAACCTTTCCAGTTGCGTTCGACTCCCCACGAAAGGCCCGCACGGACGCTTTCGCTGCGCAGCTCGCCATCGTGCAGCACGCACGGGCAATGCTTGTCCTCGCAAATCTGAGCGACCTCGGGCCAACGCGTCGAAACCACAACGTCAAAGCCCCGGGGAACCGAATCGATAGTCCGGGCAATCAGCGGCTCGCCATAGATATCGGCGAGCATCTTGTTGAAGCCAAACCGCTTGCCCTCGCCCGAGGCCATAATGACGCATCCAAGTTTCATGGTGATACCTCCCCTGAAACCATCGTACCCATAACTCGCGCCGCGGGCATCCACATCGAAAGCGCTTATCCCGCACGCCCGCGATGCAAAAAGGGGGCACCCCGCCGGTTGGCAGAGCGCCCCTTTTACATGGCTTACCTCAACCCGGCTTTAGGCCTGGAGCCAACGGGCGGTGTTGCGCTCGTCGAGGGCCTTGAGGGTAGCGGCGGGATCGGCAACCTTCTGCAGGAACATCATGGCTGCGATGGCATACGGCTTGTAGCTGGCCTCCTTGTACATGCCCACGCGGTGCATGTCGAAGACGTCGGCGTTAACCTCGCCGTGCTCGCAGGAGACACCGGAGATGTCGGCGGGCAGCGGGTGCATAAAGATGGTGTCCTGGCCGTTGGCAGTCTTCTCCATGAGCTCGGTCGTGGAGCACCAGTCCTGATGGGTGGCGTTCTGGGCGAGCAGCTCCTTCTCGAGCGCTGCGATGCCGGCGTCGTCGCCCTCGGCGTACAGGTTGGTACGCTTCTCCATGGCGGCAAACGGAGCCCAGCTCTTGGGGATCACGATGTCGGCGCCCTCGAAGGCCTCGGCCATGGTGTTGACCTGCTTAAAGGTGGTGCCGGACTCGGCGACATAGCCCTTGGCGCGCTCGACGACCTCGGGCATGAGGTCGTAGCCCTCGGGGTGGGCCAGGGTGACGTCCATGCCAAAGCGGGGCAGCAGGCTGATCAGTGACTGCGGGCAGGACAGCGGCTTGCCGTAAGAGGGCGAATAGGCCCAGGTAACGGCAACCTTCTTGCCCTTGAGGTTCTCAAGACCGCCAAACTCGTTGATGAGGTAGAGCATGTCGGCAGAGGACTGCGTGGGGTGATCGGAGTCGGACTGCAGGGAGATGAGCGTGGGACGGTGATCCAGAACGCCGTCCTCGTAAGCCTGCTGGACAGACTCGGAGACCTCGGCCATGTAGGCGTCTCCCTTGCCGATGTACATGTCATCGCGGATGCCGATGACGTCGGCCATGAAGGAGATCATGGTAGCGGTCTCGCGGACGGTCTCGCCGTGAGCGATCTGGGACTTCTTCTCGTCCAGGTCCTGCAGCTCAAGGCCGAGCAGGTTGGCGGCCTTAGAGAAGGAGAAGCGCGTACGGGTGGAGTTGTCGCGGAACAGGGAGACGGCCAGGCCCGAGTCGAAGATCTTGGACGAGACGTTGTTCTCACGCAGCTCGCGCAGGGCGTCGGCGACGATGTAGAGAGCCTTGAGCTCATCGGTGGTCTTGTCCCAAGTGTGCAGGAAATCGCTGCCGTACATACCCTTAAAATCGAGGCCGTTCAGCTGCTCGACGAGCTCGGTAAACTTAGCGTCCATGTAAATGTCCTTTCTAAAGATGAAACGATCGCAATGAGTTGATGCGCTCCGGCATGCGCGTGTGGCTAGAACATGCAGAGCACCATGACGAGGACCCGCCACCGTTGAGGAAGCATGGGAGATAACGACCGCGGGCCCCAAGTCAACAGGGGGTGCCAGGGACACGAGTGGCCCCCGGCTCAACAAAATCGAGGAATGGGACTAATCGATCTTGTTGTTGGTCAGACCGGCGCGGAACACGGTGGCGTCGCCATCGGCCTGGCTCGGATCGTAGAGGTTCAGGGCAGCCACATACATGGCGGCAGCGGTGACCAGGTCGTCCTTGTAGGTGACCTCGTTGGGAGCGTGAGCCTGAGACTCGGCACCCGGGCCAAAGCCCACGCAGGGAATGCCGTAGCGGCCCTGGATGGAAACGCAGTTCGTGGAGAAGGTCCACTTGTCGCACAGCGGACGACCGGTGCGCTTGTCCATGCTGGGCTCGCAGCCGATGCGCTCGTCACCAAACATGGCCTTGTGGGCGTCGACGAGGGCCTTGACGTGCGGAGCAGTCTCCTTGTTGATCCACGTGGGGAAGTAAGCCTCGGTCTCGTAGACCTCGCCGGTCCAGGACGGACGGTCGTACATGTACATGGAGACCTTCACGTCGTCGCCGTACTTCTTGGCGGCCGGCAGGTTGCGGATCTCGTCCAGGCAGGACTCCCAGGTCTCACCGGCGGTCATGCGACGGTCGATGGAGATGGCGCAGGAATCGGCCACGGCGCAGCGGCTGGGGCTGGTGTAGAAGATCTGGCTGACGGTGCAGGTGCCGCGGCCCAGGAAGCGGGCGTCCTCGAAGTGCTCGGGGTTGTACTTGGGGTCGAGCATCTTAACGAGACCCTTGATGTCGGTCGACTCGTCGCAGCCGTTGTTGTTGAGGGCGCGGACGTCGGCGATGATGTCGGCCATCTTGTAGATGGCGTTGTCGCCGCGGTCGGGAGCGGAGCCGTGGCAGGAGGTGCCGTGAACGTCGACGCGGATCTCCATGCGGCCGCGGTGACCGCGATAGATGCCGCCGTCGGTGGGCTCGGTGGAAATGACGAACTCGGGCTTAATGCCGTCCTTGTTGTAGATGTACTGCCAGCACATGCCGTCGCAGTCCTCTTCCTGGACGGTGCCGACGACCATGATCTTGTAGCCCTCGGGGATGAGGCCCATGTCCTTCATCATCTTGGCAGCGTAGGTAGCGGAAGCCATGCCGCCCTCCTGGTCGGAGCCGCCGCGGCCGTAGATGATCTCGTCGGTCTCATAGCCCTCATAGGGATCGGCATCCCAGTTCTCGATGTTGCCGATGCCGACGGTGTCGATGTGAGAGTCGATGGCGATGATCTTGTCGCCCTCGCCCATAAAGCCCATAACATTGCCCAGGCCGTCGACCTTGACCTCGTCATAGCCAAGGCTCTCCATCTCGGCCTTGATGCAGGCAACAACCTCACCCTCCTCGCAGGACTCAGAGGGGTGGGAGATCATGGCGCGCAGGAAGCGAGTCATATCAGCACGATGAGACTCAGCAGCAGCCTTAATTGCCTCGAAATCGAGTTCCTTAGTCATAACAGTCAACCTTTCTACAAGGGTTTACCTACAGGTAGATATTTCAGATAGATCACTTGTGCCAAGCAGCGTGAGGTCGAGTACCCGGCAAGCAAGTAAACGTAGGGTGGCGGAGCATATGTTTGCTCCGTCGCGAGTTCCGCACGAGCCGGAGAGCACTTAATGTGCTCTCCGTGCGAGCAGGACTGTTCGAGCAGGGAGCAAACATATGCTCCGCCGCCCGGACAGGCCAGACCCGCTAGCAGGTCGGATACTCGCCCTCCCAGACGATGCGACGATACTGATCCGGATCCGTGTCGCCCTCGGTGGAGAAGCAGAGCACGGAGCTCGTCTTGTCCAGGCCGATGAGCTCCTTGAGCTCGGCGTACTCGGGATCGAGCATGAGGGTCTCGACCAGGCCGGTGGTCACAGCGCCGGACTCGCCGGAGATGACGCGCGGGTCGCCCTTCTCGGGAGCGCCCAGGGTGCGCATGCCGCGAGCGGTGACCCAGTCGGGGCAGGACACGAAGGCGGTGGCGTGGTTGCGCAGGATATCCCAGCCCAGGATGTTGGGCTCACCGCAGCACAGACCGGCCATGATGGAGGGCATGTCGCCGTCCACGATGCGCGGGTCACCGTCGCCGGCGGCAGCGCCCTTGTACAGGCAGGCGGCAGGCGCGCACTCAACCACGACGAAGGTGGGCGGGTTATCGGGATACAGGTTGGTGAAGTAGCCCACCACGGCGCCGGCGAGCGAACCCACGCCAGCCTGGACAAACACGTGGGTCGGGCGGTTGATGGCCATCTCGCGCAGCTGCTCGGCAGCCTCGGAAGCCATGGTGCCGTAACCCTCCATGATCCAGGACGGGATCTTCTCGTAGCCCTCCCAGGCGGTGTCCTGAACGATGACGCCACGCTCGCAGGCGTCAGCCTCGGCGGCAGCCATGCGCACGCACTCGTCGTAGTTGACCTCTTCGATGGTCACCGTGGCGCCCTCGGCGGCGATGTTATCGAAGCGGGGCTTGGTGGAACCCTTGGGCATGTGCACGACGGCCTTCTGGCCCAGCTTGTTGGCAGCCCATGCCACGCCGCGGCCATGGTTGCCGTCGGTAGCGGTAAAGAAGGTGGCCTGGCCAAAGTCCTCGGCCAGCTGATCGGAGGTCAGGTAATCGAAGGTGCAGTCGGCAACGTCCTTGCCGGTCTCGTCGGCAATGTAGTTGGCCATGGCAAACGAGCCGCCCAGGACCTTAAAGGCGTTGAGGCCAAAGCGATAGCTTTCGTCCTTAACGCACAGGTTGGACAGGCCCAGGCGCGCGGCCTGGCCGTCCAGGCGGGCAAGCGGAGTGACGGTGTACTGGGGGAACGACTGGTGGAAGGCACGGGCTTTCTTCACGTGGTCGAGACTCATGATTCCCAAGTGCTTGTCATCGCTCTTGGGCATCGTGTTGCTCGCCCACTGGATCTTATCGGCCATACGGTGAACTCCTTAAGTCCTCTCTTGCCGGCCCCCGCATACGCGTTTCAGCCCGATCCCATTCACACGGCTGAACTTTTATGTGGATGCCAAACAAAAAGTTTGTTAGTAATGTTCTATCACACTTTTTGATTGGCATACCTAACGAATTGTTTGTTGCCGTAATCGGTACTTTTTCGCCGCCGAACGGTCAAGAATTGCCTTGTTGATGGATTTGTTTGCGGTCAAGTGTGGTTTATGGCAAAGTGTGCCCAAACTAATTTTTAGGAAGGCACCCATGACCCCCGCACAGATTGAGTTTTACAAGCGCCTCGCACACGGCCTGGCGCTCCAATTTGGCCCCAACTGCGAAGTCGTCGTCCACGATCTGGAGACCGAGGACGTGGACCACTCCATCGTAGTGATCGAAAACGGCCACGTCAGCGGGCGCAAACTGGGTGACGGCCCCAGCCATATTGTGTTTGAGTCCATGCACGAGGGCAGCACCGACGTACACGACCGCGAGCCGTACCTCACTAAAACCACCGATGGCAAGCTGCTCAAGTCCTCGACCATCTTTATCCGCAACGACGAGGGCAAGCCCGTCGGCATTTTGGGCATCAACTTTGACATTACGCTTATGAAGGCTTTTGAGCGCTCGCTCGACGCTTTCACCGGCACCGGCGGCACGGGCTATACCGAGCCCGAGCCCATTACCAAGAACATCGGCGACCTGCTCGAGGACCTGCTGCACGAGTGCGAGCAGTTTGTGGGCAAGCCCGCGGCACTCATGACCAAAGACGAGCGCATTCGTGCCATTGGCTATCTCGACCGTCGCGGCGCCTTCCTCATTTCCAAGTCGAGCGAGCGCGCCTGCGAGTTCTTTGGCATCTCCAAGTACAGCTTCTATAGCTACCTCAATGAGGCCAAGGCGGCGGCCGGCGACAAGTAAGCGCTCGCCTGGATTGCCCCTCCCCTTTTGGGCGCGAGTTCTGGAAAGCACGAATCCAAGACCGAGCAGCTTGGGAAGTTCCATATAATCGATGTCATTAGTATTTCGAAAGGATGGAACAGAATGGCGTTGAGCAAGGCATCATGCACCGGTCGCGGATTGATTCCGGCAATTGGTGGACATGTGCACCGCATGTTCGATGAGGGTGAAGACGACCTGTTTTCGCTGAGCCTTGACGACGTGATGGATGATCGCCCGTGGACCGCCGACGAACTCATGGGCGGCGGGGCTCGCCCGTCAAGTCCCAATCCCGCACTTGCGCCTAAGCCCGCATCTGCGCCGACTCCTGCGCAGTCGCCCGCACCCACTTCGGCGCCCACGCCCGCTCCCCGCCCCGCAAGCGACCCGTCCGAGACGGCGGCATTTCTCGCTGCAGCGACGCAGGGCAAATCGGCCGACAGCACTGTTATGTACAGCGCCCAGCAGTTGCCTGTTCCTGCGGCACGCAAGCCTCCGGTCGCAAGGCTCGATGAGCCCGTTGCCCATCAAGTTGCCTACGATTCCTGGACTGCAGCCGATCTGGATGAGACCTCTGCCGGCATGCCGGCGCTCGATGTTCCAGTTAACCCGCTTTTTGCCGCCAACACGAGCGCCGCGGACTATGAGGGCGGTGCGGCATATTCCGATTATTCCGATGGCTATGCTGGCACCAGTCGCATCGAGACCGAGGATTATGGCACCGCATCGAGCGATTATCTCAACGATCCGTACGCTGCCACGCCCGCACCGGAATATGACCCAGAGGCCGCGTCCGCGCCGGCGTATACCAAAAGCACGGGCGAAGAGCGCTTCGCCGATTATTACGCCGAGGAAAAGGCGCTGCGTTTCTCGGAATTTCCGCAGGCAGTCAAGGTTGCCTTTATCGCCATTATCATTGCCCTGCTCGGTGTCATTGCGTTTGAGGGATTCCAGCTGTTCCGCGGCCCCACCCAAGCGGAGTCGGAGACCCAGCAAAAAGAGGACGATAACCAGTACCTGGACATCAACACCCTCAAGGGCGACCCCAACGACGAGGACGACGAGTAGCGAGAGCTGAAGGCAGTCGCAGGATCCCGCATCCAGCACCAGCTTCTAAGTGCTGTTTTGTCATCCAGCTACACTTTTCCGAAGTTTTAAGGTGCCTATTTCGACACTTTTCCGTACTTTTACACGGCTGATTTCGACACTTTTCCGGATGAAAGCCGAATAATCACTTGGGAAACCAACGCCATCCGCGCGTCATTTCGCGGATGGCGCTTGATTTCTGTCCGTACACGTTGAGTCCGTACACGTTGATAGACTCCATCTTGCCCGCAAGGAGCGGGCGCGTTTTATCCAGAGTCGGGGTAGAGAGTTGGCTCCACGATCCCGACGCCAACCGGCCAAGAGGCACGGTGGCCCTGCCAACATCGATGAAAGGAGTCCGTATGGACAATTTCTCCGTGCGCAGTGAGCGCAACTTCCACAACCTGGCAGCCAAGCCAAAACGAATGCATCTTCTGGACGAGCCGAGCGGCTATGCCTCGGCCATGGTCAAGAACAGCCTCTCCCACCAGATGCGCTTCACGGTACAGAAGCTCGAGGAAGAGCTCTGCGCTGCTGGCAATCCGCATGTGCTACAGATTAAGTTGTTCGGAGACGATTTGCGTGAGCCGTCTAGCCGGAAGCTCTTTGCCGACGGCGCGTGCGTCGCAAGCGGCTCGGGCGACTTTGCCCGCGAGTGCTTCTGCGAGGGAGCTGAGGTGTTTCTGGACCTGTGTCGCGACGCCGTACGCACAGCCGAGCTGCGGCAGTGGAGCGAAAGGGAGTATGAGCTGTTGAGTGCGGCCCGCGGGATTGCGATGGTGTAGGCAGACAGACCAGACAGCTCGTCATACTGGTTGACGCTTCGATTCAAACAGCAGTGCGAAGTCGCGCTTACAGCCCTGCCATGCCAAACCGAATGGCGTTCTCAAAAGGCCTACCTCCCCTCCGCCTTCAGCCTCAGCAGCAGGTCGCCCAGCTCGGGGCACTTGCTGGAAAGGCGCGTCTGGGCTCGCTCGCCCATCCCCCACCGCTGGCGGACTTCCTGGACGTGCGGGCTCACGCGGTAGTCCCCATCCATCACCTGCTTGAGCAGCTTGGCGGTCACGCGCGCATCGGCTAAGGCGCTGTGGGCGTGACCCGTCGACTCGTCGAACTCGATGCCAAACCACGTTGCCGCGTCACTCAAAGAGACGCACCCGTGGCTGCCCACGTCCATGATCGAAGTGTAAAACGCCTGCAGGTCGGCCCAGTCCGTAGGAAATGCGGAAAGGTCCATGTGCTTTGCCTGGCACTCGGTCATAAGCTGTCGATGATCCGCCCCGCTCCAGCAAACTATCTGGGCGGAGTAGCGACCGATCCAATCGCTGAGTCTTTTGATCACCACATAGAGCGGATCAGCCATCGCGGTGTCCACGGCCGATATCCCCGTAAGCTCGCGGACGGGAAACGCAACGCCTTCGGTAAATTCTGTCTGCACAAACTGCGAGAACTCGCCCATAACGTTGCCGCGGTTATCGAGCTTAACCGCGCCGACCTCGATAATCTCGTTGCGCAACCCGCGGCGTTGGCGCTGCCTTGGCACCGGCGCAAACTCAAAGTCCAGCACGATCTGGCGCGCATAGTTCGTCGTATCGATAGCCGAGATGCACGGCGTCTTTTCAGCTGACACGGTTAGGGCCTTTCTCCGTCAACCGCCGCTTGCTACATAGGCGGCTACATTGCTGTAAGGATAGGCGCCCGCGCGGACATGAAATCGCACAGCACGGCTTTCCGGCATCCTTGCGTAAAGCCACACTTTGAGAGAATCACGTCACTGTTATTATCGAACATATATTCGTATTTATAGCAGTACTTTGATAGAATTGCAGTTGTTGACGGCAGTTCCATGTGCCGGGCAGCGCCCTCCATGCGACGGGAGGTGATGCCCATGACCGATCTGACTGATTTCGTGAAGCTCCTGACCGCTTTGGTCTCGCTCCTCACGGCGCTTATCGGACTTACCGAGGCACTCAAGCAGCGTACGAAGCAGAAAAAGAGGGGTCGACGCCTCTAAGGCATTGACCCCTTAATCGAAGTAACGGCGCTGCCCAGCTATCACCCTTGGGCTGCCGTCGACCTTATTCTACCCACGGGTGCCAGGTTTAACAAATGGATTTTCGGTTACGAAGTCCGGAGCTCGCCCCTCTACTCCAGCGGCGTTGCGCCGGATTCTGGGACGCACTTTCCGCCCCATGCCTCTATCGGAAACGGCATCCCATCCTGAAGCGGGAATCCGGGACGTAGTTTCCGCCAAAGGCCGCCAAAGGGAAAGCGCGTCCCATTCCGAGCATCACATCAGAGCGCGCTTGGTTATCTCCGCCCACACATCTCGGCAAACGAGATCAGCTTGACGTCTCCCCTACTCTCCGCGGCATCCCGACATCCCTGCGTAAAGCCGCTTTTTGAGAAAAGCGCATAGCTTTTTCGTTGCCGTCTAAAGAGCTCGCTTCGGTGCACGAGCTTTTGCAGCACGTCTTCGCCCACCGGTTCATTGCGCCATTTGCACTCCGCAAACAGCGCAGCGCCCTCGCCATCGTCAACAATCAAGTCGATTTCTTCCTGCGTATGCGTGCGATTATCCGTCCCCCACCAGCGCCCGACGCTCGCCGGAACCACATCGAGCTGGCCCGCTCGCGCGAGTTCGTACACGTATTGTCTGCATATAAGCTCAAAGACCGTGCCCATGTAATCCGATACGTGCGGCTCAATGCGCTTATACGCCATCTCGGCCATATCGTTTTGAATCAGCCCGATGTTCTGCGGAACAAACTTGTACCAGAACCTAAACATCTGGTCGCTCAGCAGATACACGGCTCGCTTATTGCTCGTCTCGTTTAGGGGCAGCTCGCGCTCGACAATCCCAAGCGACGCCAGCTTATCCACATAGCTCTTTACGTTGCTCGCAGGGATTCCCGTAGAGCTCGCAATCTCCGAGATCTTCGAGCGCCCCTGAGCAATTGCTTGCACGATCGCATCATATTGCTCGGGATTGCGGCACTCTTGCAATAGCAGGTTACTCGGCTCCTCAAAGAGATAGCCCGTAGGAGTAAGAAAAAGACGTTTGATGTTGTCCTTGAGCGGTGCAGCAGGATCGACTTTCTCGATATATGCAGGAATGCCGCCCGTCATGCCATAGCAAACTGCAGCGTCTTCGCGACTCATGCTCTGCCACAGGCCGAGGGTCGTCATAAAATCGAGCGGCATGATCTTAAACTGGGCCGTACGCCTACCGTATAGCGGGCTCTCGTAGCCCAACACCTGTTCCTCCATAAACGAAAGAGACGAGCCGCATAGAATCAGCATGAGCCTGGTCTCTTTGTACAGGTGATCAATCTTGTCTTGCAGCAACGAGCTGATCTCGGGATTCGATTGGGCGAGATAGGGATACTCGTCAATCACGACAATCAAACGTTCCGTGCGAGCCATGGTGGCCAATGCATCAAACGCCTCGTCAAAGCTACGAAACGACACACCTGCAGCACCAACCGAACCCGCAAGTATCGCCTGGCTAAAGCCGTGCAGGTTTGCCTCCGCATTGGTACGACGAGCTTGAAAGTAAATAGCCTTCTTGCCTTGGATGAACTCTGTGATAAGGCGCGTTTTACCCACACGACGGCGGCCGTAAATCACAGGCATCTCAAAGGAGCCCGTGCCATACAGTCGATTGAGCTCGGACATTTCCGCTGTTCTTCCGATAAACATAGGGCCATCCTTCCCTTACGTTATAGCTAGCTATATTATACCTTCCTATAATATAGCTAGCTATAACGTAATTCGACAAGCGGCGCACGCAAAAGGGCGGTATACCACCGCACGTGGACCGTTCCGGAAAATGTATCCCGTTCTGGAGCCAAAAACTGGGCCGTAGTTTCCGCCAAACATGCCATCCGGAAAGCGCGTCCCGTTCTGAGCCTGAATTCTGGGATGCATTTTCCACTGAAGCCTCTACCGGAAAACGCATCCCATTCTGAGGCTTGAATCCGGGACACAGTTTCCGCCTGCGGCCCCGCTGGGAAAGTTCATCCCGCTCTGAGAGCTCGTTCCGGGATGCAATTTCCGTTTGAGGCCCGATCCGGAAACGGCATCCCACCCTGGGGCCGAAATCTGGGTCACAGCCTCCGCCGGCACAGACGACGATCCGCCGCCTTTATCACATGCCTTCAAATATGCGATCAAGAAACACAAAACAGCAGATAGATTGCTCTTTTTCGGAAAAGTAAACGTCCCTAAACTTACCAAGGCTTCATATCTAGCTACCGTTCACGGATGCCGATTACCGCCCACCGATTCAGCTTCAAAAAATGACGTCAAAACCAGGCCATCTACCTGCATGGTTAGATTTTGGTCAGCTTTTGGTCAGCTGAGCGGCAAGTTCCGGCTGATACGTTTTTGCTACCCAAAAGGAGGCGGTAGCTCATGACCCATTGCAATGACCAACTCATCGACCAACTGCTCACCCAAGCCGAACAAGAGGGGCGCTGTCTGATTCCCCCGAGCGCGGCGATCCGAAAAGCGCTCCTGCGGCGCATCGGCGACATGGTCGTCTCCCCCATGCCGGGATTGTTCGCGCGCAAAATACGCTGGGATGAACTAAACCGAGCGCAACGCCATTGCGAGATTATCCGCGCCCTTGCGATCATCCACCCCGATTGGACGTTCTGCTCGTTTTCGGCTGCCTGCCTGCTGGGGCTCGAGGTCTCGTGGCGACACCTGAATGTCGTGCATGTCTGCAGCTCGACAAAGCCGTCGGCTCGTCCGGGCGCACATATTCAGCGGCACCAGATTGAGCCGGCCGGAGCAATACGCAGAGTCGGCATATCGGTAACGCCGCCTATCCAAACGGCCACAGATTGCCTGCTGCAAACTGGTTTTGCCGACGGCATGCCCATTGCCGATTCGGCGATCTCAAAGCTCGGCCTTACGCGGGAACAGCTGATGGAGGCCGTTGAGCAACGAGCGACTGCCCGCAATGGTCGCGCAATTCGCACCGCCCTCACAACGCTTCGATATGCCGACGTCCGCGCCGAGAGCGGTGGGGAATCGGTCGCCCGAGCCGTCATGATCGAGACCGGTTTTGCGCCCGACTGGCTTCAATACGAGCTGACGGACCCCTTCGATTCGACCGAAACCATGCGAACGGACTTTGCCTGGGAGACCCAGGCGCGGGAGCTCACGTTGGGAGAACTCGACGGGCTCGTCAAATATACCGACCAGGCCATGCTAGCCGGGCGCACCACCGCCGAGGCGCTCGTTGCCGAACGACAGCGTGAGGCGCACCTATCGCTCTACGGTCACCCTCTGCTGCGCTTTACCATGAACGAGGTCCGCTCGGCAGGAATGCTCACCAAAAAGCTTCAGACGGCAGGCATCCGGCAGACCGCGCTGCCGACGTGGCTCAACGAAGTGGAGCTGTAGGAGCTGCTAGGCCGCGCATCGCCGGATCGCATCCCCCCTATCTGGGCCGCGTTTTCCCAACGGCCACGCCAACGGAAAGCGCGTCCCATTCTGAGGCATGATTCCGGGACACAGCTTCCGGTTGAGGGGCGATCCGGAAAGCACGACCCGTTCCGAGACCGAATTCCGGGACGCAGTTTCCGCTTGAGGCTTCAACCGGAAAATGCATCCCAGGCTGGAGCCATATTCCGGGACACACTTTCCATTTGAGGCCTCTACCGGAAAACGAATCCCATTCTGAGCGTCGAATCCGGGATACAGTTTCCGTTTGAAGCCCGTCCGGAAAGTACGCCCCATTCTGGAGCCGAAATCTGGGACGAATCTTCCGCATGCGGAGGCGCTCCAAACAAAAGGCCCCGGCTCGCGATGGAGCTGGGGCCAAAGGCGCAGCGTATGTAATTGATGCTGAGCGCGAACGGCCCGTTAGCAATGGCCGTACGCGCTCTACCCTACCCGCGGTGACGGGCGCGGCTGTAGGGCGTATCCACCATGGGCAGATCGGGACGCAGTTTGCCGTCAAACGCGCGGTAGGCGTTCTGTACGGCGGGCGCCGTGGGGATCGTTGCGATCTCGCCGATGCCCTTGCCACCATATGCCACAGGCAGTAGCTCGTCCTTCTCCACGTAGATGGCATGGATATCCGGAATCTCGGGCGCACGGAACAGCCCGAGCGTACCGTACCTTGCCTGGGGCACGCAGTCCTTGAGCGGCCAATCCTCGGTAAGCGCATAGCCCATACCCATAAGCACGCCGCCTTCGATCTGGCCCTGAATGGAGATGGGGTTGACCACCTTGCCGGAATCGTGCGCGGCATAGACCTCGCTCACGCGGCCGTCATCGTCCAAAATGACCACGTGCGTGGCAAAGCCGTAGCAGATGTGGCTCTTGGGATTGGGAACGTCGGCGCCCAGCTTGTCGGTCGGCTCCAGGTACACGTAGCCAAACTCGCATCCCTCGAGCGCCTTGATGGCGGCCGCGGGATCCTGAGGATGCATACCCTGGCCGGCGACGAGCTCCTGCGTGTGCAGCTGATAGGCGCGACCGTCGTCGTACTCGATCTTGACGCCGTCGCCATGCGCATTCACGGGAGCGGCGGGCGCAGACTTGCCGGCCTCGATGTCAAGCATGGCATCGCGCAGCAGGAAGGCGGCACCGCGCACGGCCTCGCCGGTCACGACCGTCTGACGCGAGCCAGACGTGGTGCCGGAGTCGGGAGCGTTCTCAGTGGAGCACTCGCCGTTGGCGATGCAACGAAGCGGCAGACCGCAGGCCTCGGCAACGTCCTGCAAAAAGACGGTGTTGCAGCCCTGGCCGATGTCGGACGTGGCGGCATAGACCACGGCCACGCCGTTCTCGACGCGAATCTTGCAGCGGCCGGCGTCGGGCAGGCCAACGCCCACGCCAGCGTTCTTCATAGCGCAGGCAATGCCGGCGTGGCCGGGATGCGCATAGTAGGCATCCTTGACCTCGAGCAGTGTCTCCTTAAGCGCCGTGGAGCAGTCGGCAATCTGGCCGTTGGGCAAAACCTCGCCCGGCTCGATGGCGTTTCTGTAACGAATCTCCCACGGATCCAGGCCGACCTTCTCGGCCAGCAGGTCGATCAGGCTCTCGAGCGCAAACTCGGACTGGCAAACGCCAAAGCCGCGGTACGCACCGGCGGGCGGATTGTTGGTGTAGTAGCCAAAGCCGCGAATGTCGGTATTCTGGTACTTGTAGGGGCCGACGGCATGCGTGCAGGCGCGCTCGAGCACCGGACCGCACAGCGACGCGTAGGCGCCGGTGTCAAAGTTGATCTCGCAGTCCAGACCGGTAAAGTTGCCCTCGGCGTCGCAACCCAGCGTAAAGGTGCCGTCCATGGCATGGCGCTTGGGATGGAACGCGAGCGACTCGGCACGCGTGAGCTTGCACTTCACAGGACGCTGGAACTTGTATGCGGCGAGCGCGGCCAGGTGCTGGATGGACACGTCCTCCTTGCCGCCAAAGCCGCCACCCACGAGCATGGTCTCGACGACCACACGCTCGGGTTCGTTGTCCCAGCCAAACATGTGGGCGCACTCTTTGCGCGTGTCGTAGGCACCCTGGTCGGTCGACTGCACCTTGACGCCGTTCTTGTACGGGAAGGCGACGGCGCACTCGGGCTCCAAGAAGGCATGCTCGGTAAAGGGCGTGGTAAAGCGCTGCGTCACGGTAAACGCGCTCTCTGCCAGCGCCTTGGCGGCGTCGCCGCGCGTCACGTGACGGCTCTGGCACACGTTGTCCTTGAGCTCCACCGTATTGCCAAAGGCAAAGAAGCTGTCGTGCAGGCGCGGGGCGTCGGCAGCCCTGGCCTCGGCAATGTTACGCACGGGCTCCAGCGGCTCGTAATCGATCTTTACGAGCTTCTTGGCCTTCTCGAGCGTCGCCTCGTCCTCGGCAACCACCAGCACGATGGCATCGCCCACGCAGCGAGTGATATCGCCCTGGGCGATCATGACGTCCCAGTCCTGGATAAGGTGGCCGACCTGGTTGACCGGCACGTCCTCGGCGCGCAGGATGCCAACCACACCGGGTAGGGCCTCGGCCTTGGAGGTATCGATGGAGAGCACGCGGGCACGCGGATACTTGGAGCGCACGGCGCTGGCGTAGGTCAGGCCCGGCTGGTCGATCTCGTCGATGTCGTCGGGGTACTTGCCCTCGCCGAGCACCTTCTTGCGCACGTCAATACGGAAGGCGCGCTTGCCCACGCCGTAGTCGTCGCCGCGCTCCAAGTCCTCGTCGATCTGTTTTTCGCCGCGGAGCACCGCAGCGGCCAGCGAAATGCCCTCAATAATCTTCTTGTAGCCGGTGCAGCGGCAGACGTTACCGCGAATGGCGTACTTGATCTGCTCCTCGGTGGGTTCGGGGTCCTCGGCGATGAGCGCCGCACCCGCCATGACCATACCGGGGATGCAAAAACCGCACTGCACGGCGCCCACGGCGCCAAAGGCGTACACAAAGGCCTCGCGCACGTCCTCGGGCAGACCCTCGACGGTCACGATGTCGCGGCCGGCGGCAAGGGCGGTGGTCAGCACGCAGGCCTTGACGGCCGCACCCTCCACGTGGATGGTGCAGGTACCGCATGCGCCCTCGGAGCAGCCGTCCTTGGCGGAATGGATATGCAGGTCGTCGCGCAGGTAGCGCAGCAGCGGTTTATTTTGGGTCGTCGTGCGCTCCACGCCGTTAACGGTAAAAGTGAATTCCTGTGCCATGGTGATTCCCTTCTACACGCCGGCGGCGATGCCGGTTCGGTCGTGGATGGCGCCATGCGGGCAGACGACGGCGCACATACCACACGACAGGCAGTCCGCGCCGTCGATATGAGCGCAGTTGTCCTCGATGCGGATAGCGCCGGCGGGGCACTTTTTGGCGCACATGCCGCAACCGATGCAGCTGGTGTCGCAGATCTTGCGCGCAATGGCGCCCTTATCCGTGTTGTTGCAGCGCACCAGGATGTTCTGGTAGCCGGGAACGAAGGCAATCACGCGCTGCGGGCACGCCATGCCGCACAGGCCACAGCCCGTGCACTTGGAGCGGTCCACGCGGGCGACGCCGTCGACCAGTGCGATGGCACCGTGGGGGCAGGCCGTAACGCAGGCGCCACAGCCAATGCAGCCTTCGCTGCAGCGGGCGTCGCCGCCTGCGGAGGCGCAACCGCTTCCGCAGGCAACGTAGGCCACATTATGTTGAATGGATTTGGCCATAAGAGACTCGCCTATTTCTTAAGAAGGTACGAATAGTTGTCGCGCACAGCCCTGATGGTCAGGCGGACGGCCTCGGGAAGACCGGTGTTGACGGCATCGACCGAGACGGTGCGGACCGTGCCGGCGACGCGGACCTTAAAGTGATCCTCGTCCACGGCCAGGAAGCCCTCGTTCTCGGAGTTCTCCATGTCCTGCTCGCTCCAGAACAGGGTGAGCTTGTCCTTGTAGGGACGACCCTCCTGGTAGGGGCAGAACACGGCGCAGTTGCCGCACTCGTTGCACATGCCGTCGACGTGGACGACCTGATGCTTGGCCAGGCCCGGCACCTTAATTGCCACGTTGGCGCGGTTGGGGCACACGTCGCAGCAGACCTCGCACACCGAGCCGCAGCCCAGGCAGCGGGTCTTGGTGCAGTTGCGCTTGTCGCGGCACAGCGACCCCTTGCGCTCGTAGCAGGTATCCTCGCGGCCAGCCTGCTCGTTGCAATCGGCGTACTTGTTAAAGTCCACGCCGGCGATGGCGCGGGCGACTTCGGCGGCGTCGGCAATAGCCTCGACCACGGTAGCCGGACCGCGGCGACAGTCGCCCGCAGCCCAGACGCCCTCGACACCGGTGGAGGTGGCGGCAAGGCGGCCGCGACGGTCGTGCTCGACGCCCGCGGCGTCGTACAGGCTGGCATCGATGCCCTCGCCCACGGCACAGATCACCGTGGTGGCGGGAAGCTCGACGGTCTCGCCCGTGGCGACGGGGCTGCGACGGCCGCTTGCATCCGGCTCGCCAAGCTCCATAACGTCGCAGGTCAGCACGGCGCCGTTGAGCGCCTTAGGCGCCAGCAGCTCGCAGAACTCAACGCCGTCGGCAAGAGCAAGATCGAGCTCTTCCTCGTCGGCGGGCATCTGCTTCTTGGTGCGGCGATACACCAGGCGCACGTTCTTCACGCCAGCCAGGCGCTTGGCCACGCGGGCAGCATCCATGGCGGTGTTGCCGGCGCCGATGACCACGACGTCCTCGCCCAGCTCGAGCTTCTCGCCCTTCTTGGCGGCCTCGAGGAATTCCAGCACGTCGAGCTCGGCACCCTCGCCCAAGCCCGCAGAGCCGGGCATCCAGGCACCGGTGGCCACGACCACGTCGGTAAAGCCCTGGGCCTTGAGCTCTTCAATGGAATCCACGCGAGCGTTAAGCTGCACCTTGGCGCCAAAGGCCAGGCAGAGCTCGGCATCGTGGGAGATATCGTCGCTCGCAATACGGAACTCGGGGATCACGTGACGGACCACGCCGCCGAGCGAATCGCGGGCCTCAAAGATGGTGACGGGCACGCCGGCGCGCGTCAGGAAGAACGCCGTCGCCAGACCGGCCGGGCCGCCGCCGATAACGGCAACGTTGCGCTCGCCGTCGTTGGCGATGGCCTGGGCGCGCAGCTTGGGCAGCACGGCGGTCATGGCCTCGCGGGCGGCCTTGAGCTTGCTGGCGCGAATCTGGGCGCCCTCGGGCTCGTAAAATGCGCGCTCGCAGGCACGGCCGCAGGGATGCGGGCAGATGGTCCCGGTAATGAACGGCAGGGCGTTGCGCTCGATGATGATGTTGAGCGCGTCCTCGTAGCGACCCTCGTCAACAGCCGCCAGGTAGGCGGGAATATCCTGCTGGATGGGGCAGCTCGTGCGGCACGGCGTGGTAAAGCAATCGGAAAGCGGGCTCTTGCCGGCGACCTTGCGGTCGGGCAGCGGGCGCAGCGGCTTCTTGTAGAGCGGGTTGGTGAGCGAGTCGGCCTGGATCGCGGTCACGGCGTCGAGAGAGACGCCCGCGAACGGCTTGCCGTCCAGGTCGGTAAACTCGCCGGCCATCTGGCTAAAGCGCTCGTAGCCACCAGGCTTGAGCACGTCGGTCGCCAGGGTGACGGGCCAAATGCCGGCATCGTACAGGGCGCGGATGTTGTAGACCGTGGCACCGCCGGAGTAGCTGATGCGCAGTTTGCCATCAAACTGCTCGGTAATGCGGCGGGCAGCCTCGATGGTCAGCGAGAACAGCGAACGGCCGGACATGTACATCTCGGTGGAAGGCAGCTCGTTTCTCGTCACGTCGACGGGGAACGTGTTGGTCAGCTTGACGCCAAACTCCAGGCCGCGCTCGGCGCACAGGGCAATCAGGCGCTCGAACATAGGCACGGCATCGGCCCACTGCAGGTCCTCGCGGAAGTGCGTGTCATCGAAGACGATGTAGTCAAAGCCCAGCTCGTTGAGGCGCTGACGTGCAAACTCATAGCCCAGCAGCGTGGGGTTGCACTTGATGTAGGTGTTGAGACCCTTCTCGGTAATCAGATAGGTCGCGATGCGCTCGATCTCGGCGGGCGGGCAGCCGTGCAGGGTAGACTCGGTGATGGAGTTGGAGACGCGTGCCGGGATGGATTCGACAAATGCGGCGTCGACATGCTCAAACTTGTCCAGGTTGGCGAGCGCCCATGCGCGGCACTCGTTCCAGACGTCAGAGCCGCTGGCGTCCTTCATGCCCTCGATGTAGGCGTCGACCTTGGGGCTCTTAATACCCTCCAGGTCATAGCCCACGGACATGTTAAAGACAAAGCCGTCCGGGCTGCCCAGGCCGTACTCGCGAGCGATCAGGTGGCAGGCAAACCATGCCTTCACGTACTCGGCAAAAGCCTGCGGAACCTCGAGCTCGGTCGACCACTCGCAGTTGTAGCACTCGTCCTGCGCCACGATGCAGGGCTTGTTCACACACTTGGAGAGCTCCTCGCCGTCCATCACCTGAACGGTCTTGAGCTCAAAGAAGCGTGAACCGGCCACGTAGGATGCCACGATGTTCTGGGCCAGCTGCGTATTGGGACCGGCGGCCGGGCCAAACGGAGTCTCGATGCGCTCGTCAAAAATGGGAAGCGCACCCTCCTGGTTGGTCGTGACCATCTTGCGCACGCCAAAGACGGCGCTCTGAGTCTTGTGCTCCTCGATGATCCAGTTCATCAGCTGCGAAAACGGGATCGGCCTCATGATGTCGCTCATAGTGAGCTCCTCTCTGTAACGCCCGGCGAGACCGCGCGGCGGGCGCAAATACGGTGTAGCGCTAGCACAGCGCCGGCGACCCCGCGGAGGTCGCCTATACGCGCGTCGAATGCGGCGAAACACCCGACGCGCGTGAATCTACTTGTGAATTAGTAGGTGCGATCGTTGAGCGTGCTCCAGAGCTTCTTGGACTCAGCCATGGTCCACGCGTTGATCTTGTCCTCATCAATCCCAACGAACTCGCGATCCTTGTACAGGACGCGGCCGTTGATGATGGTGGTGCGGCAGTTTTTGCCCGTCATGCCAAAGAGCATGTGGCCGTCGATGTTCTCCTCGCTCAGCGGCGTAAAGGGCTTGTAGTCCATAACGATAACGTCGGCGGCAGCGCCGGCCTCGAGCACACCAAGCTTGCGATCGAAGTACTTGCTCGCCATCTTGGCGTTGTTCTCAAACAGCATCGTCATGGCCTCGCACCAGCCCACGTTGGGCATGGCAGCGTTGTGGCGCTGAATGATCAGGAAGACCTTAAGGCTCTCGAGCATATCGTGGGTGTAGGCGTCGGTACCCATGCACACGGGGATGCCGCGGCGGAAGAACTCGAGCACGGGGGCGCAGCCCACGGCGTTGCCCATATTGGATTCGGGGTTGTTGACCAGCCAGGTGCCGGACTCCTTGACGATATCCATCTCGGCAGGCGTCACGTGGATGCAGTGGCCCAGCATGGTGTCGGGACCAAGCAGGTTGTGCTGCAGCAGGCGCTCGACGGGGCTGATGCCACCGCGGTTGAGGCGGGAGTCCCACACGTCATTCATGCCCTCGCACACATGGATGTGGAAGCCGGTCAGGCCGTTGTTGGCCTCGGCCATCTTGTCCATGGTCTCGTCCGACAGCGTAAAGGTGGCATGCCCGCCAAACATGGCGGCGATCATGTGGTTGTCGTTATCGCGACGCTCCTTGGCGGCCCACTGGGCAAACTCGGCGTTCTCGGCAATGGCCTGGTCGCATTTTTCCTGACCACGGCGATCGGAGACCTCGTAGCACAGGCACGAACGCATGCCCAGCTCCTGAGCTGCATCCTTAATGGTAAAGAGGCTTCCCGGGATCTCGCAGAAACTCGCGTGGTGATCGAAGATCGTGGTGACGCCATCGCGGATGGAGTCAAGAATCGTGGCATAGGCGCTGGCCTTGGTGCCGTCGAGCGTCAGGTTGTCGTCGATCTTCCACCACTGCTGCTCGAGATTCTCCAGGAAGTTGGTGGGGTTGCAGCCCTTAATGGCAAGGCCGCGGGCCAGACCCGAGTAGATGTGGGTGTGGCAGTTGATGAGTCCGGGCATGATGAGGTTGCCCTGGGCGTCGACGTACTCGGCATCCGGGTACTTGGCCTTGAGCTCGCGCTCGGGGCCCACTTCGACGATCGTATCTCCGTCAATAGCGACCGCACCGTTGGGAATGAACGGAGTCTGAGCGTTGCGGGTAAAGACGGAACCGTTAGCGACCAGAAGCATAAATGCTCCCTTCAACATCAGGGGCGGGGTTTGACACCTCTGACATGGCGGAAGTGCGAAGCGCCGGCCTACACCGGAAACGGGCCCTCTCCCGTCAACGCTTCACCAAAGGGACAAGCCCTTTGAAGTACGGCTTGGCGCCGCATGGCGCCGGCGGACGAGGCGATGCGTCCGCCGGCGAATAGCACCGAATTGGTTACTTCTTGCTCTCGGGCAGGACCAGATCCACAGCGGCATCCTTGGCGGCATCGATGTGCTGAGCCACGACCGGCGTCTGCGGAAGGATCAGGTTAAGGACAATGGCCATGATGGCGGTGGGGGTCACAGCGTTGGAGCCGATGACGGTGGACACCCAGGTGGGCATGCCCTCGCCGGCAAGGCAACCGCTGGCCATCCAAATACCCAGGCCAAAGACGACCGAGGTGCCGACGATGGTGGTGGTGCGCTGCGTGAGGCCCTCGCGGGTGAACATGCGCACACCGTTCATGGTGATGGTGCCAAAGACGCCGACGGTCGCGCCGCCGATGACGGGCTGCGGGATGGCGGAAAGGACGGCAGAGAGCTGCGGGAACAGGCCGGCGATGGCAAAGACGGCCGCGATGATCACAAAGACCCACTTGTTGACGACCTTGTTGGAGCAGATGATGCCCACGTTCTGGCCAAGGGCGCTGGTGGGAAGACCGCCCAGCAGGCCGCCGACCATAGAGGTGAGGCCCTGGGACACAATAGCGCCGGAGAGCTCGCGCTCGGTGGGCATACGGTCGATGGAGCCCAGGCAGGCGGCGGAAACGTCACCGATAACCTGGATGGCGACCATGGGGAACACGACAGCGAGGGTAATGCAGACCTCGGGATCAAACTCGAGCGCGTAGGGCATGAGCTTGGGAAGGGCGAAGACCTGGGCGGTAGCGACGCTGGAGAAGTCGATCATGCCAAAGGGGATGGAGACGATCATGCCAACGATCATGCCAAAGAACACAGATCCCAGCTTGAGCGTGCCCTTGCCAAAGTTGGCGAGCGCAAAGACCACGGCGAAGGTGATAAGAGCAACGCACCAGGCCTGCGGGGTGCCCCACAGCGGCGTGCCCATGCCACCGGCCATGTACTTGACGGCCGTGGGATAGAGAGAGACGCCAATGGAGAAGATGACCGTACCGGTCACGACGGGCGGGAACAGCCACTTGATCTTGCTGTAGGCCAGACCAAAGAGGACCGCGACGGCACCGCCGACAATCTCGCCGCCCAGCAGCGCGCCAAAGCTAAAGCCCGAGGCACCCATGGCCTGGAGGGCCGGGAGGAACGCGAACGAAACGCCCATGACGATGGGCAGGCCGCCGCCGATGCGACGGAAGGGAGCGAAGGCCTGAAGGGCCGTGTCGATTGCCGAAAGAATGAGCGCGACCTGGATGATGTCGGTGCTCTGCTGGCTATTAAAGCCGTAGACGCCGGCCATGATGACCGCCGGGGTAATGATGCCGGCAAACGATGCCAGTACGTGCTGAAGGGCACACGGGATCATTTCCTTAACGGGCGGCATGCCTTCGCGAGTGAACAGGGCTTCGGTGCCGTTCGTAACCGTCTCCTGGGTCATTTGACCACCAATCCTCGAAGTAGTTGTTTTCGCATCTAACGCTCTATTGTGACGCAGTGCGGGGGTGAGGTTGTGCCTTCGTTGCATATCGTATTAAAGATGATTCTCATTCTCAATAATAATTTTTTGTTATCAGACTATTCTTCAGCTGAGATAGTGCATTTCCGCAGGTCAGGAAAGTGTCTGGTCAAAATAACATCTAACTATTCTTTTGGTCGACCGTTTACCGCCAAATTCCTACCGTTCGTCTGTATTACGCAATGTACCTGCGGATATACGAGATGATGAGCAGCGTGTTACCATGATAAAAAATTGTTATGAACACTTCGATAGAACCCAAAGGAGTTGCCCGTGAACGAGACCGTACGTCGCTTTTTGCCGATGGTCGATTTCCTGGAGCAGGTACTCGGTAAGAACAGCGAGATCGTCCTGCACGATTTCTCGGATCCTGACCACGCCATCGTCGATATCCGCAACGGTATCGTGAGCGGCCGCAAGGTCGGCGGTCCCGCTACCGATCTGGCACTCAAGATCATGCACGACGCCAAGTATCGCGACCTGCCGTTTATTACGGGCTACGAGGGGCGCGGTGCCGGTGGCAAGACGTTGGAGTCGGCGACGTTCTTTATCCGCGAGAATGACGAGATTGTCGGTATGCTCTGCGTCAACACCGATCTTTCCACGGTCCGTTCCATCAACGCCATGGCGCAGCAGCTCATGGCGTGCTTCGACGCTGCGCCTAGACAGGCAGAGCCCGCGTCTATCGAGGTCGAAAGCCTTTCGGAGTCTACACAGGAGCTCATCGACCGCAGCATTGCCGAGCTGCTGAGCGCGCGCGGGCTGGATGTAGCGTCACTTGGCCAGAGCGACCGCGTGGACGTCATTCGCCACCTCAACGGCAACGGGGTGTTCATGCTCAAGGGCGCCGTGGCCTGTGCCGCCACCGCGCTGGGCATCTCGGAGCCCAGCGTCTACCGCTACCTGCAAAAAGTCCGCAAGGAAGGCTAAACGTTAACCCTTGGGGACGGAGGGAAACGGATCATTTTTGTCGCATCACGTGACAAAAGACCCTGCAGCTCGCACTGCAGGGTCTTTTTGCATGTCATGTTTAGTTGTTGCCAACGCCTTAGAGAGCGGCGACGACCTCGATCTCGACCAGACCGCCGGCCGGAAGAGCGGCAACCTGGAAAGCGCTGCGCGCAGGGAACGGAGCCTCGAACTTGGAAGCGTAGATCTCGTTCACGGCAGCGAAGTCTGCGATGTCGGCCAGGTAGACCGTGGTCTTGACGACATCGGCAAAGGTGGCGCCGGCAGCGGTCAGCAGGGCCTCGACGTTAGCAAGGGACTGCTTAGCCTGGGCCTCGACGCCCTCGGGCATCTTGCCGGTTGCGGGGTCGATGCCCAGCTGGCCGGACAGGAACACCATGTTGCCGGTCTGGATGCCGGGGGAATACGGGCCGATGGCTGCAGGTGCGTTATCGGAAGACACGACGGTCTTGCTCATGTTTTTCTCCTTACGATCAATTGAGAGAGCGTGAGCGCGGTGTTCACACCGGGAGGCACAGTTCGGTCTGAACACCGCGCTTGATTTGGGATAGTACCCAAGGTTTCCGCGCGATGCAAGATTATTATCACGTTGCGAGAATATTTTATCGCCCAACGGCGCCTGTCGGTCGCTGAACGGCACGACCGGACGGTGCAGCTCAAAATGATCCGTTTCCCTCCGTCCACTATGGATCACCTGATTCGATGGGGACGAAGGGAAACCGATCATTCTTGCTGCAAGGGCTGCTGAAGACTTTATCCTGCTTGGGCCACAGGGCTCGTCCGCCGCAACAGCACCACTATACTTTTGAATATCTGAGCATTTTGAAAGGCAGGATATGACCGCAACCGCCAGTCGAACCACCAACCGCAGACCCGAGCTCTTGGCGCCCGCCGGAGGGCCCGAGCCCTTTGCCGCCGCACTCGCCGCCGGGGCAGACGCCATCTACTGCGGCATGGGCAGCTTCAACGCCCGCCGCAAGGCCACCAACTTTACCGACGAGGCCTTTGAGCAAGCCTGCCGCGCCGCACATCTAGCCGGTTCGCGCGTCTATGTCACGGTCAACATCGTCATCAAGCAGTCCGAGATGGGCGATGCGCTGCAACTCATCCATCGCTGCTCCACGCTGGGCGCCGACGCCTTCATCATCCAGGACTGGGGCCTGTTCTTTGAGGTCAAGCGCACCATGCCCGGCATCGAGACACATATCTCGACCCAGGCGAACATCCATGACGACCGCGGGACTATCTGGTGCCGCGAGCAGGGCGCCGACCGCGTGACCCTCTCGCGCGAGCTTTCCATCGACGAAATTGCCGCCATTCACGATGCCGCGCCCGATGTGGACCTTGAGGTCTTCAGCCATGGCGCCATCTGCTTTTGCTACTCGGGCCTGTGCCTGCTGTCGAGCTTTGCCATGGCGGGCCGCTCGGCCAACCGCGGCATGTGCGCTCAGCCCTGTCGCCTGCCTTACGAGCTGATCGACGAGAACGGCCGCACGCTCTCCCCTGCCGGTCGCGAGCGCGCTCTATGCCCGCGTGACACCAACACCTCACAGCTTGTTCGCCGTCTGTATGATGCCGGCGCCGCGTCTCTCAAGCTCGAGGGCCGCATGAAGGCGCCCGATTACGTGTACTCCATCGTTGATGTGTATCGTCACGAAATTGACGACATGCTATCCGGAGCCACCGTTGCCAAGGACGAGGAAGCCGCCCGCCAGCGCCAGCTCAAGCGCTGCTTCAACCGCGACTTTACGCACGCCTATCAGGACGGCACCTCGGGCGACGAGATGATGAGCTATGAGCGTTCCAACAACCGCGGCCAGATCGTGGGCACGGTGCTGGGCAGCCGCCCGGCCAACCGCGATGTGCGCGACCTCAAGCCCGACGACCGCCGTCGCCGTGCCGCCATCGCCCGCATTGAGCTGTTTGAGCCCGTGGGCAAGGGCGACCTGCTGGAGCTTCGCCACGATAACGAGTTTGACCAGTTCCTGACCACCATTGCCGCCGATGATGCCGCCGCGGGCGATGTTATCGAATGTCGCGTGCCCCGCAGTATGCCCGAAGGCTGCCGCGTCCGCGTGATTCGCAGCCAGCGTGCCATCGACGCCGCCGGCGCCGCGCTCAAGCGCGATGTGCTGCGCCGCCGAGCTGTTGATGTGTCCGTCGTGGCGCGCCTGGGCGAGCCGTTTACTGTCACACTCACCTGCTGCGATGATCCTTCGCTTGCGGCCACGGCCACGGGCTTTACCGTCGAGGCTGCCAAGACCCGCGCCGTTGAGGCGACAGACCTGGTTGAGCATGTGGGCCGCATGGGCTCCTCGCCCTTTGAGGCGGCGAGCTTTGATGTGGCGCTCGATGAGGGCTGCGGTATGGGCTTCTCTGCCGTGCACAAGGTGCGTGCCGCCGCCTGTAAGGCCTTGGAGGAGGCCATTCTGGAGCCGTACGAGGAGCGTGCGAAGACGCTCGAGTTGCCGGTGCTCGACAAATGTACGCGCCCCATGCCCGAGCACTACCGCGACGAGCCGCAGATCTGCGCCGCCGTCACCACGCTCGAAGCCGCCGAGGCGGCTCGTGCCGAGGGCGCCACGCGCATCTATATGACCACCGACGCGCTCGAGGCTGTCGGACTCTCCCCTGCCGATGCATTTGAGCAGGGCATCATACCCGTACTCGACGAGGTCTGCCGCGCCGTCGACCACGAGCGCGTCAATCCCTGGATTAATGCCGGAGCCACCGTCGCCGTCGGCAATATCTCCGAGCTCGCCGTAGCCGTGCATGCCGGCGCCACGGCGGAGGTCCGCTCTTGCCTGCCGGTGCACAACACGCCCTGTATGGAGGCGCTTGCCAAGCGCGGAGCCGGTGCGTTTTGGCTCTCGCCCGAGATCACGCTCGACGAGATTGTCTCGCTCGGCGCCGCCGCGCCCGCGGCTCTGGGCATCACCGTTTTCGGCCGTCCGCGCGTCATGACAAGCGAGCATTGCATTCTGCAGGTTGCCAATGGCTGCATCCACGATTGTGCCAACTGCCGCCTGCGTGCCCGCAAGCTCTCGCTCAAGAATATCGACGGAAAGGTCATGCCCGTCCGCACCGATATCCACGGCCGCTCTCGCCTGTACGATGCCTACCCCATCGACCTCACGCCGCAGGTTCCTCAGCTGCTCGATGCCGGTGTGCGTCGTCTCATGGTGGACGGAACGCTGCTCGAGACGGATGAGGTGGGCCGTGCCGTCGCCCGCGTCCGTCGAGCCGTCGAAGCAGCGCAGGCCGGCCGCAAGCCCGCCGCCCGTCTACGCGGGGCGACCTCAGGCTGCATGTTTGTGGGAATCAGTTAACCGAAAGGCTTACACGTGAACGAAGAACCTCAAGTCCTCTACTGCGATGCCTGGCTCATGGCCATCGACAAGCCCGCCGGCATGATCGTCCACGGCGACGGCACCGGCGAGCGCACGCTCACCGACTACGCCAGCGACCTGCTGCTGGCAATGGGCGACGGCTTTGCCGCGACCGACATGCAGCCGCTCAACCGCCTGGACCGCGACACCACCGGCGTGGTGTTGTTCTCGCTCGACAAGCAGACGCAGCCCGCCTTTGACCAGATGATCATCGACCACGCTTTCGAAAAGCACTACCTGGCGCTCGCCGAGGGCAAGATCGACTGGAACGAAAAGCTCATCGACAAGCCCATCGCCCGCGACCGCCACGACAGCCGCAAGATGCGCGTCGGCGCCAGCGGCAAGCCGTCTCAAACTCGCGTGAAGGTGCTCAAACGTCTTAAGAGCCGTCGTGGCCTGCCCGCGCGCTCGTATATCGATGTCGAGTTGCTCACCGGCCGCAAGCACCAAATCCGTGTGCACCTGGCAAGCGAGCATCATCCCCTGGTTGGCGACGACCTGTACGGAACGCCGCGCCCCTGCGGCCTGATGCTCCACGCCCACAGCGTGTCCTTCACGCATCCCGTAACCGGCGAGCACATCCACATCGAAGCCCCCTGCCCCTGGGAGCCCTAAACCACCACAATGGGGACAGTGAACTGCGCCCCGAAACTTGGACTGAACAAATAGCGACTACGCCGCAAGGGCCCGGTTCCGGAACTCCTCCGGCGTCAGGCCCTTCAATCTTACCTGCCTGCGCCGCGTGTTCCAATGGTCTATGTACTCCTCCAGGTCGCGCTTGAAGTCCCCGAAGCTGCCCCACTCCCTGCCGCGGTAGAACTCGTCCTTCACGTGGCCGAAGAGCTGCTCGGTGGCGGCGTTGTCGATGCAGTTCCCCTTGCGCGACATGCTCTGGGTGATGCCCGCCCCCTCCAGCCTGGAGGCGTAGGGACTCGTGCTGGTACTGCCAGCCCATGTCCGAGTGCAGTGGTCGGCGCCGCCCCGTCGGGCAGGGCCTCGAGGAGCCGGTCGAGCATCCTGTGCTGCT
>NZ_KN214135.1:277928-334142 GCF_000763055.1 Collinsella sp. 4_8_47FAA
GCGGGGACTTCGACCTGATCCCGAACTCGGCCATAGCGTCGGCCTTCGCCATCCCGCCGTCGACCACGGCCGACGCCGCGGCGACCCTCTGCTCGAATGTGTACCTGGATTGTTTCCCGCCCATGGACAGCAGCGCCTCGCTTCCGAACGCCCGGTATACCCACTGCCATTCTCTCACGGTCTCGCGGGGGACGGACAGGGCCTCGGCCGCCGGCTTGCAGCCGACGCCGGCGTCGAAGAGCTCGACGGCCCGCCTCCTGGACTCCAGGTCGTGCTTCACCCTGAGGTCTATACTCATGGAAAACCTCCCATTTCCCGATGTCCAAGAAATGGGAGGCAGTTCACAGGCACCTTTGTGGTGGTTTTGCCGCAATGGTTCAACCGCGGTCCCAAAACGTCTCGATCTGTAACAGTTAGAACCCATTTTCCGGTCTATCTGTTACAGATCGAGACATTCAAATCCCCCTTAAGGGAAAATCTCAATCTGTAACAATAACTCGGCAAAATCGGTCCCAGATGTTACAGATTGAGACAAAGGGACGGCGCGGTTCGGAAGTATCTCAATCTGTAACACCTAGCCCACTTTTAACGGTCCAGTTGTTACAGACGTAGACAAACCGGCAGACAACGAAAGCGGCAACGCCCGTGATGGACGTTGCCGTTTTTCTATTGAGAAAACTACTCGGTTTTCGATACTAACCACCACAATGGGGACAGGCGCCTTTGTGGTGGTTTTGGCCTTAGCCCGTCCCCTGCTGTTAGACCGTGATGACGTTGTCCATTGCCCGGTACTTGGCGGGGACCTCGCCTGCGGTAATAATCGTTGCGTCGCGGAAGTCCGCGAACTTGACGGGCGCCACCATGCCAAATTTACTGGCGTCCGAGATTACGAAGCGCTTGGCTGTATGGCGCATCGAGATACGCTTTACTTGCGCCTCCTCGATATCGGGCGCCGTGAAGCCCTGCTCGGCGGCAATGCCGTTAGAGCCCCAAAAGCCACAGTTGAAGTTGTAGCGGTCTAAGGTTGCCAAGGCATCGGGGCCAACGAGCGCCTCGGTTTCGGGTTTGAGCTCGCCGCCCAGCACCACGGTACGCATGCCGCGCAAAGCAAGGCGTTGAGCATGAAGCACGGAATCGGTCACATAGGTGACATCTTCAAGGTGTGGAAGATGCTCGATGAGCTTGAGGGTCGTCGAGCCCGAGTCGATGTATACAAAGCTCTCGGGCTCCACAAGCGCCGCCGCACGGGCGCAGATACGCTCCTTGTCGTCGTTATGGAGGTCGCTGCGCTCATTAAGCGTTAGGTCGCGCGTCACGTGCGCGCGCTCAAGACTCGTCGCTCCACCGTGGACCTTGGCGATGCGGTGCGCTCGGTCGAGCGTCTGCAGGTCGCGCCGAATGGTAGACGCCGTCACGCCCAGGGCCTCAGCAAGCTCCGGCACGGTAACCGAGCCAGCCTGCTGCACCATCGACACGATCGCGTTGAGCCTATCTTCCGCTAGCATCGCTTACTCCTCCTCGGGGTACACGACTCCCCAGTCGGCGCGAAGCTTGGTCATCAGCTCCATAACATCAGAAGCATAGCCCAGAAGCTCGCACTTCGAATCATCGCCGGCAACGGCCTTCTCCAGGTCGGCCATCTCGTAGCACAGAGCGTATGCCTCGGTGCCAGCGTGGACCTCCTCACGGCGACCGTCCGCAGTCCACACGATGGTCGCATGGTCGGCGCGCGGATACTCGTTGACCTCGATATAGCATTTGTCGAAGCTGATAACCGAACGCTTGGGCTGCTTGGAGTGGAGCGTAAGGCTCACCACGCCCAGCTGCTGCTCGGCGTTACGGCAGACAATGCCACTCGCGACGTCAACGCCGGTCTCACAGGTGTTGCCCAGAGAGACGACCTCCACGGGTTGACTGGCCATAAACAGGCGCATGACAGACAGGGCATACACGCCAATGTCGAGCATGGCGCCGCCGGCGAGACTACGGTTGTAGAACCGGTTGGTCAGGTCCCCGTACTCCTTATAGCTGCCAAAGTTGAGCTGGGCGAGGTTCATGCGACCAAAGTCGCCCGCATCCATGCGGCGGCGCAGCTCCTGATACAGCGGCATGTGAAGCACCGTGGTGGCGTCCATAAGGACGACGTTGTGCTCGTCGGCGATGGCACGCGCCTCGTCGAGCTCAGCGGAATTGAGGGTAATGGCCTTCTCGCAGAGCACGTGCTTACCAGCTGCCAGAGCGGCTCGCAGGTAGGTGATATGCGTGTTGTGCGGCGTGGTGATATAGACGGCGTCGATGTCCGGATCGGCGTAGAGGTCCTCGACCGTCTCGTACACCTTCTCGACGCCATACTGCTCGGCAAAAGCCTGGGCTTTGGAAAGCGTACGGTTGGCGACACCCGCGAGCTTGCGGCCGGCCAGCGCGAGGGACTGGGCCATTTGGTTGGCGATAACACCGCACCCGATCACTGCCCAGCGAAGCTCGGGAGCCGTAAAAATGTCGTTTGGGAACGGCTGATTCTGGACCGAGGCAAACGCCGCCTTTGCGGCTGCCTCGGCGTCGAGCGGAGCCTGTTTGGAATCTGCCATGATGTGCCTCCTGAGTCATCGGAAGTCCTTCATTTCTAACAACCCTATAGTCGCACAATTGCGCGCGTATCTGCTCGTGTTTGCGTGCTTATTTGCTTATCGGTCATTATTTAGCCATAGTTGGCAGATGTTTGCGCGGTTATGCGCATTATCGCGCAAGCCTATGCGCGTAAATGCGCATGCAACGATCCTTGTGAAACAGAAAGGTGCGGAACACCATAGCCCTAAAAGACAGAGCCAGCTGTATTACTTCACCCCTCTGGGGGCACCAGACATCAAAGGACCGTCCCAAACTGCCGGCAAAAAGGGAACGTCCCTATGTGCCGGCAGTTTGGGACAGTCCCTAAGTGCCGCTTTCGTTGAAGCCTATCCAAGATGGCCAGATATACAAATCTAAAGACTGTCCCTATCAACTAGCCGTTTAAGAACGTCCCCAACGACTAGTCATTTAAGTCTGTCCCCAATGAGTGCAAACACTCATTTAAGTCTGTCCCCAATGAGTGGGGATAGAAAAAGGCCCGGGTGCCGTGGGGCATCCGGGCCTTTGCTAGCAACTTGATGTTGCGGGCAACTTAGAACTTGTGGCCGCACTTCTTGCAGACGCGCAGCTTGTTCTTGCCGTCCTTCTCGTGACCGACGCGGGTAACCTTACCGCACTCGGGGCAAACGAGATTGACGTTGGAGGCGTCGATGGGAGCCTCCTGCGAAACGATGCCGCCCTGCTGGTTGGCAGCGTTGGGCTTGACGGCCTTCTTGACGACCGAAACGCCCTCGACAACGACCTTGTTCTCGGCGGGGAGAGCACGCAGGACAACGCCCTGCTTGCCGCGATCCTTACCAGAGAGAACCTGGACCTTATCGCCCTTCTTGATATACATATATCTCCCCTAACTACAGGGTCTCGGGAGCGAGCGAGACGATCTTCATGTACTTCTTGTCACGAAGCTCGCGAGCGACAGGCCCGAAGATACGGGTGCCGACGGGCGAACCATCGTTGTTGATGACAACGCAGGCGTTCTCATCAAAGCGAATGTAGGAGCCATCCTTGCGGCGGATCTCCTTAACGGTGCGAACGACGACGCAACGGACAACGTCCTTCTTCTTGACGTTGGCGCCAGGGGTAGCCTCCTGGACAGCACCGATGAACACATCGCCGATGCCTGCATAACGACGCTTGGAACCGCCAAGCACCTTGATGCAGCGAATCTTGCGAGCGCCGGAGTTGTCGGCGACGTTCAGCATGGTTTGCATCTGAATCATGGTAGATGTTCCTCCGAACTAAGAACCGAAGAGAGGTGCGCTGCCTTTAGACGGCCTGTGGTATGCAAGCCAGGCATACGCACATCTTCGGAAACGTACAAGTCGTAAGAGCGACTGCTTATTTAGCGCGCTCGACGACCTCGATGAGGCGCCAACGCTTCATCTTGGACATAGGACGGGTCTCCATAACGCGGACGGTGTCGCCCACGCCAGCCGTGCACTCCTCGTCGTGAGCGTGCAGCTTCTTGGAGCTGGTCATCATCTTGCCGTACTTGGGGTGACGCTTGCGCTCGGTGATGGTGACAACAATGGTCTTGGCACCGGAGACGGAGGTAACGACACCCGTACGGACCTTACGCGAGTTACGCGAATCAGTCATGTTCTCTCCTTAGGTCCTACTCGGCGACAGCGGACTTCTCCGCTGCGATCTCACGGGCGCGCTGCTCCGTGAGGACGCGAGCGATGTCCTTCTTCACGGTGTTGACGCGAGCGGTGTTGTCCAGCTGGCTGGTGGCCATCTGGAAACGAAGGTTAAAGAGCTCGGCGCGCATTTCCTTCAGCTTCTCAACGAGCTGAGCGTCCGAGAGCTCACGAATCTCTGCGGGCTTCATTAGTTCTCCTCCTTGGCGGCGGCGGCGTCCTCAGCAGCCCACTTGGCCTCGAGAGCGGCCTCCTCAGCCATCTCCTTCTCGATGCGCTGCTCAGCGTTCTTGGCAGCAACTATCTTGGTCTTGATGGGAAGCTTGTGCTGTGCAAGACGCAGAGCCTCGCGAGCGACCTCCTCGGGCACGCCCTTGACCTCGAACATGATGCGGCCGGGCTTGACGACGGCCACCCACTCCTCGGGGTTACCCTTACCAGAACCCATGCGAGTCTCGGCAGGCTTCTTGGTGATGGGCTTATCGGGGAAGATCGTGATGTAGACACGACCGCCACGCTTCATGTAGCGGGTCATGGCAATACGAGCGGCCTCGATCTGACGGTTGGTGATCCAATGGGCCTCGAGAGCCTGGATACCAAACTCGCCGAAATGCAGCTCGGTATTACCCTTGGCCTGGCCCTTCATGGAGCCACGCTGCACCTTGCGGTGAAGAATACGCTTAGGGGCAAGCACTACTGACCCCTCCTCTCGGAGTTACGACGACGAGGACGGGAAGAGCCCTCGAGTGCAGGGTTGGGAACAGGCTGGCCCGGGAGCTTCTCGCCCAGGTAGATCCAGACCTTCACGCCGCAGGCACCCATGGTGGTGCTGGCGACAGCCGTGCCGTAGTCGATCTTGGCACGGAGGGTGTGCAGAGGCACGCGACCCTCACGGTACCACTCACGACGGCCCATCTCGGCACCGCCGAGACGACCGGAGCACTGGATACGGATGCCCTTGGCGCCGGCCTTGCGGGCGGACTGGACAGCCTTGCGCATAGCGCGACGGAAGGCAACGCGGCCCTCGAGCTGCTCAGCGATGGACTGAGCAACGAGGTTGGCGTCGAGCTCGGGACGCTTGATCTCGACAACGTCGACGGAGAGCTGGCCCTTGGAGACGCCAGCGACCTTCTCGAGCTCGGTGCGGAGGGTATCGATCTCGGCACCCTTCTTACCGATGACAACGCCGGGGCGAGCGGTGAGGATGATGACCTTCACCTTGTCGCCAGCGCGCTCGATCTCGACGCGGGAGACAGCTGCGCGGGAAAGACGCTTCTCGAGGTACTTGCGGATCTCGAGATCGTTACCGAGGGTCTTAGCGTAATCCTTCTCTGCGAACCAGCGGGAGCGCCAGTTCTCGGTGATGCCAAGACGGAAGCCGGTGGGGTAGACTTTCTGACCCATACAGCTTTACGCCTCCTTTCGAGGAGCAACGACGACGGTGATGTGGGAAGTACGCTTCAGAATGCGAGAAGCGGAACCCTTGGCGCGGGGACGGATGCGCTTAAGCGTCGGACCCTCGTCAACATAGGCAGCGGCGACAACCAGGTTGTCGGCACGCAGACCGTTGTTGTTCTCGGCGTTCGCAACGGCGGAACGGAGAACCTTCTCGACATCCACGGCGACGGCGCGGTCGCAGAAGTGGAGGATGTCGAAGGCCTGAGCAACAGGCTTGCGGCGGATCAGATCGACCACCAGGCGGGCCTTGCTGGGGGAAACACGCACGTACTTAGCGACGGCGCGAACCTCGGTGGCCTCAGTTTCAATAGACTTAGTTGCCATTTACGGTTAACCCCCTATTTGGCCTTGTGGCCACGGAACGTACGAGTCGGCGCGAACTCGCCGAGCTTGTGACCAACCATGGACTCGGTAACATACACGGGCACATGCTTGCGGCCGTCGTGGACGGCGATGGTGTGACCAACCATCTCGGGGAAGATGGTGGACGCGCGGGACCAGGTCTTCACGACGTCCTTCTTGCCAGCCTCGTTCATCGCGGTGATACGCGAGAGAAGGCGAGTCTCCACGAACGGGCCCTTTTTGAGACTTCTGCTCATAAGTGCTTTCTCCTAAAACTCGGTATCCGAAATTACTTCTTACGGCGACGAATGATGTGCTGGTTCGAGACCTTCTTCTTCTTGCGCGTACGAAGGCCCTTCGTCGGCTTACCCCAGGGGGTAACGGAGGGACGACCAGAGGTGTGGTTCTTGCCCTCGCCACCGCCGTGCGGGTGGTCGACAGGGTTCATGACGGTACCGCGGACGGTCGGGCGCACGTTCATGTGACGCTTACGGCCGGCCTTGCCGATGACGATGTTGGAGTGATCGGCGTTGCCGACCTCACCGACGGTGGCGCGGCAGGTAACGAGGATGCGGCGCATCTCGGAGGAAGGCATACGGACGATAGCGTACTTGCCCTCCTTACCCATCAGCTGGCAGGAGTTACCGGCGGAACGGGCGATAGCAGCGCCCTTGCCCGGCTGGAACTCGACGGCGTGGATGAGCGTACCGACGGGGATGTCGGCGAGGGGCAGAGCGTTGCCCGGCTTGATGTCGGCGTCAGAACCGGACATGATGGTCTGACCGACCTCGAGGCCCTTGGGGGCCAGGATGTAGCGCTTCTCACCGTCAGCGTAGTGCAGCAGAGCGATGCGAGCGGAACGGTTCGGATCGTACTCGATCGTGGCAACCTTGGCGGGCACGCCGTCCTTGTTGCGCTTGAAGTCGATCACGCGGTAACGACGCTTCACGCCGCCGCCCTGGTGGCGGGTGGTGATGCGGCCGTTGTTGTTACGACCGGCCTTCTTGGGCAGGGGCTCGAGAAGAGACTTCTCGGGCTTGGTGCAGGTGATCTCGGAGAAGTCGGAGATCGTCTGCCAACGCCTACCAGCGGAGGTCGGCTTAAGGTGCTTTACAGCCATTACAATCCCTTTCAATAGGAATCCGTTAGCCATCGCAGACAGGGATTCGAGGTTCTGCCTCGGGTGCGATGACACCGGACGTATACACGGTTCCGGGCGTGTCCATTTTATACGCCCAAAACCTTGAGCTCCCGCCTCCCCTATTTGGGAGGCATGAGCTCACTCAACAGCAGCGAGTCTTAGGCCTGGTTGCCAAAGACCTCGATGGTGTCGCCCTCGGCCAGCGTGACGATGGCCTTCTTCCAAGAACGGGTCTTGCCGGCGACATAGCGCACGCGCTTGGTCTTGGGCTTGACCGTCAGGGTGTTCACGCGAACGACCTTGACGCCGAAGATCTCCTCGACAGCGTCCTTGATCTGATACTTGTTAGCATCCTTGGCGACCTCGAACGTGTACTTGTTCAGCTCCATGCCGGAGAAGGAACGCTCGGACACGATCGGACGGATGATGATCTCGTGGGCGGTCATTTATGCAAGCACCTCCCCGAAGTGAGCGGCGATGTCGGCGGGCATCAGCACAGCGTTGTTGTTGACGAGATCGTAGGTGTTGGCCTCGTCAGCGGTGATGATGAACGTCTTGGGAATGTTGCGGAACGACAGGTAGGCGTTGACGTCCTCATCGCGAACGATGATGGTCAGACGCTTGCCCTCAAGGCCGAGAGCCTTGAGCATGGCGACGGCAGCCTTGGTGGAAGGCTTCTCGAAGCCGTAGTCGTCGACGAGCACGAGCTCGCCATCGGCCAGCTTGGCGGACAGCGCGGAACGCATAGCCAGCTTGACCTCCTTGTTGTTCATACGCTTAGCGTAGGAACGGGGCTTGGGGGCGAAGACGACGCCACCGTGACGCCACTGGGCAGCACGGATGGAACCCTGGCGGGCACGGCCGGTGCCCTTCTGACGCCAAGGCTTCTTGCCGCCACCGGAAACCTCAGAGCGACCCTTAGCAGACTGGGTGCCCTGACGCCAAGAGGCCATCTGGCACTTGACGATGTGGTGCATAACGTGGATGTTCGGCTCGATGCCGTACACCTCAGCGGCGAGCTCGGCCTCGGCGACCTTCTTGCCCTCGCTGTTCTTTACTTCAAACTTTGCCATTTAAGTGTTCTCCTTGGTATGACGCTGGGCTAAATGGGCTGGGCCCTTAGGCCATACGGATGGCGACGAGACCATTCTTGGCACCCGGGACAGCGCCCTTGACCAAGATGAGGTTCTGCTCGGCATCGATGCGGACAACGGAAAGGTTCTTGACGGTAACGCGCTCGTTACCCATGTGACCGGCCATCTTAACGCCCTTGAGGACGCGCGCAGGATAGGCGCACTGACCGATAGAACCGGGGTGACGCTGGAAGTGAGAACCATGCGTCATAGGACCGCGGCGCTGACCCCAGCGCTTGATGCGACCCTGGAAGCCTTTACCCTTGGAGGTACCGATGACGTCGACCTTCTCGACATCAGCGAAATCAGCGACGGTGACGACCTCGCCGACCTTGTGCTCCTCGCCGTTCTCGACGCGGACCTCACGAAGGAAGCGGACAGGCTCGACGCCAGCCTTGGCGAAGTGACCAGCCATGGGCTTGTTCACGTTCTTGGCCTTGATGTCGCCGAAACCGATCTGGACGGCGTCATAGCCGTCGGTTGCCTGAGTTTTAACCTGCGAGACAGCGCAGGGGCCAGCCTGGATGACCGTGACGGGAACGACGTTGTCGTCCTCGTCCCAAACCTGGGTCATGCCAATCTTGCGGCCGAGAATCATGCTGATCAAGATATGATCCCAACTCTCGCGTGGTCTTGGGACAATGCGTACACCACCGAGCGTACGCCCCTAGAGGACCACTACTTACACGACGTGCTCCCCAGCCTTGTATTTCGCCCGGACTACCTGACAACCCTATTAAGCAGGCATTTTGTCCAGCCAGAATACTCCCCTGGTTTCACACAGCTGTTTAGTATACACGGCTGCGGGCGTATCCATCGAGATTCATATTTCACTCACATTGTTTACGCAGGTAAAGTGCGTGGCACGTCTCCCGAGCTTTGGCGGAGGGGCGGGGCCGAGAGTAGTTAAAGTTGCTGCTCTACAGTCCTGCTCACGACGGAGAGCACATTAAGTGCTCTCCTGTTCGTGCGGAACTCGCGACAACCTTAACTACTCTCGGCCCCGCCCCTCCGCCAAAGCTCGGGAGACGACACGTTGATGTCTGCTAAACCTTGCTCGCTCAGGCTAATGACTTTGTTGGGGATCGATGATTTGCTGCAAGGTGAACTTGGATTGAGACGTGTCGCCCTCTTCTCCCGACTTTTCCTCATCGAAATCGAAGATCATGATGGCGCAGTTGGGGAGTTTTGTTGGGAGCTCAAAGTCCTCTGGGGCTGCAGCCTTGATGAATTGGCGGCTGGCGCTGCCGTGGCTTACTGCTAGGAGGGTTTCTATGCCCTCGGCGCCCATGAGATTGGTGAGGGTGTCTACCATGCGCTCTTGCAGCGCGCGGCTTCCTTCTCCTCCGAAGGGGACCAGGTCCTCGCCTGGATCCCAGACGTCGGTGGGTAGAGCGTCGTGCGGGCCTTCTTCGAAGGTGCCGTAGCAGCGCTCGATGATGCCTTCGCAGGGATCAACTGCTGCGTCCGGGCCAAGGAGCTCGCTTGCGACGAGACTTGCCGTGTCCATGGCTCGGCCCAAAGGGGAGGAGACCACCTTGTCGGGAACGACGTTGTGGGCTTTGAGCCATGCGGCTGCCACCCGTGCCTGCTGACGGCCCAGGTCGGTCAGCGGCGAATCGCAGCGGCCCTGGACCAGCTTTTTGACGTTGAACTCCGTCTGACCGTGGCGGAGTAGATACAGCTTCTTCATGCTCTCCCCTTCTGCATAACCTGCTTTGCCGGCACAGCCTTACTCGTGGGTATGTCCTACGTAGTCTTCGTCGATCGTAATCTTGGCAATCGACCTGGGGTATTCCGATTCGACCCGTTGTGCCAGCGCGTGCTTTAAGTCTTCGGCACTCATCTGCAGATCCGAGGGACGCACGCAGTCAAAGATCACGTTGGTGTGCGTGGGGCCCGGCACACAGCGCAAATCATGAATCGAAAGGCGGCTATCGATCTCTTGAGCCATAGCGTTGATGCGCAAGCGCATGCTCGCCACCTTTGGATCGTCGGTCACGATGGGGTCGTAGTGAAGTGTGACAATCATGCCGTCTTCGTTCCTAAACGACTGCTCGATGTTATCGAGCGTGTCGTGACTTTCCAGCGGGCTGGCCTCGGCTGCCATCTCGGCGTGAGCGCTTGCGAACTTCCTGCCCGGGCCGTAGTCGTGAACCATCAAATCGTGAACTCCCAAAACGCCGGGATAGCTCATGATCTTGTCTCGAATGTGCTTGACCAGCTTAGGATCGGGCGACTGACCCAAAAGCGGGCTCACCGTATCTTGAATAAGTTCAAAGCCGCTCCAGCCAATATAGGCGCCAACGGCAAGTCCGACCCATGCGTCAAGATTGATGTGCGTCACCTGCGAAACAATTGCACATGCCAGCACGGCGCCTGTGGCAAGAACATCGTTCTTGGAATCCTGGGCAGTCGCATGCAGTGTCTCGGACTCGATACGGTCGCCGAGCTTTTGGTTGAGCGCCGCCATCCACAGCTTAACAACCATCGAAAGCGCCAGGACTGCCACCAGGGCAAGCGAGAACTCGACAGGTTCGGGGTGGATGATACGCTCAAACGAGGACTTCACCAGTTCAAGGCCAATGAGAAGCACGAGCGCCGCCACGACAAGACCCGAGAGGTACTCGTAGCGACCATGGCCGTATGGATGCTCGGGGTCGGCGGGCTTGCTCGCCAGCTTAAAGCCCAGCACGCTCACGATATTCGAGCTGGCATCGGACAGGTTGTTCATGGCATCCGCCACAATCGAAACCGATCCCGAAACCACACCGATTGCGCCCTTCGCAGCACAAAGCGCAACATTGGCGAGAATACACACCACGCCCGTCAACGTGCCCACGCGCGCACGGTCGCCCTGTGCGCGCTTAACAATCCACTCGACCATCTACATCCGCCCCCACGGCACTACCTATATATCTATTGCTCAAACGGATTGTAGTGTAGCCACTTTGTCTCCCAGATACAAAGAGGCCGCAGCCCGCGCGGGCCACGGCCTTGGAGCATGACAAAAGAATCGTCCTTTTGTCGCGCAGGTTTATGCGCTTACTTCAGCAGCGCTCGCCACTGTTTCGGGCGAATCGGCTCCGTCCTCCGTCGCCTGTCCCTGCGCCGGCACCACGCCAAAGCAGTAGCTCAGCGCCGCAGACACCGCAAATGCCACACCGCCGGCAACGCAGCACCACAGCAGGTTCGAGATGCCGCCCGTGGCAAAGCCAATGACCATAAGGACATTCGTCATGCCGATGGTATAGGCCGTAACGTGGCCCACGGCCGCAACAAGGCCTCCGACGGCGCCGCCAATGGCCATGCACGTCAGGCACCTGCCATATTTAAAGCCGCAACCGTACAGCGCCGGCTCGCTTACGCCGCCAAGAACACCCGAGATCGAATAGCCCAGCATGAGCGCCTTCTCGTCCTTATCCGCAACGCGGAGCGACGCGCCAAAAGGCATGCCCCAAACGGCGAACGTTGCCATCGTCGCAGCGATCAAAATGCACGAATCCGTTCCCACACTCATAAACTGCGCATAGGCGAGCGATAGGACAACGTTGCTGACGCCGGCGATCTTTAGGAACTCCCAGCCCGCGGCAAGCCCCATGAGCGTGAACAGCGACACGATGCCACCGGAATTGCCAAGCATAAACATAAGCTGTCCCAACAGCATGCCCAGATAGCTGCCCGCCGGCGCCGTAATGCACAGCGAAACCGGAACCATGACAAGCATGGTTGCAAACGGAACGAACGAAAACGCCACGGCCTTAGGGATAACGCGCCGAAAGAAACACTCCACTTGCCATAGCACAGGCACCGAGATGAGAACCGGAATAACAGTCGTCGTGTAATCGTTGACCGGCGCAGGAAGCAGACCATACACGGAAGTCATCGATGCCCCCGTCGTCGATGCGGCATCGACGAGCTTAAGCAGATCGGGCGCAATCAATACGCCGCCCAGCATCATGCCCAGCTGCTCCGAGCAACCGAGCTGGCGGGCGGCCGCCCAACCAAGATAAATGGGCAAAAAGTAGTAGCCGGCGTTATAGAGCCAACTGTAGAACAGGCGATAGATTTCGGAATCGGCAGACCATAGGCCCAGCATGCCTTCGCCCATAATGACGGCGACGGTGCGGAACAACGCCGCGCAGACAATAAACGGTAACGCCGACATCATGCTTTTGGACAGATAGTCCACCACGGCCATGGCGTTTGATGAGACCGTCGTTGTAAACGAGGTGTTAGAAACTTGTGACACAGGAACCCTTTCCCAATGTGACATGCGGACTGTCCCTTTGTCACATCGTGCGATACTGACCGATTGCGCGGTACTTTTCGTAGCGGAGGTTTGTGAGGGTCGCGTCGTCGAGCCGCCCAAGCGTATCGAAGGCATCAAATGCCGAGGACATGACGGCACCGGCGATCTCCTCATGCGACAGGCCCCTATCATCAACAATGCCGTCGATGATGCCGAGCGCCAACAGATCGGGGGCCGTGAGCTTAAGCGCTTCGGCGGCCTCATTCGCGCGCTCGGTATCCTTCCACAGAATCGACGCACAGGCCTCGGGGCTCACGACCGAATAGGCCGAGCTCGAGAGCATCAGGATGCGGTCGGCCACGGACAGCGCCAGCGCGCCACCAGAGCCGCCCTCGCCTATTACCACCGAGACAATCGGCGTCTTAAGGCCGCTCATCTCCATGAGATTCTGGGCGATGGCCTCGCCCTGACCGCGTTCCTCGGCACCGATGCCGCAAAACGCACCCGAAGCATCGACCAGGCACAGAACCGGTCGACCAAACTTTTCGGCCTGGCGCATCAGGCGACGCGCTTTGCGGTAGCCCTCGGGATGCGCCATGCCAAAGTTGCGGCGCATACGCTCTTTGGTCGTGGTGCCGCGCTCGATGGCGATAACCGTTACGGGGCGTCCGTCTTTCCAGCCAATGCCAGTCACCACAGCGGCGTCGTCGCCAAAGTAACGGTCGCCGTGCAGCTCCACAAATCCATCCAGGCCCAGCGAGATCATCTCACCCGCCGTGGCGCGATCTGCCGAGCGGGTCTGCTTGACAATCTCGAGCGCGGTTTTTGGTGCCGGCGAGCGCTTAAACAGGTGTCCCAGCTTTTTGCCGCGGCGACCCGTATGCACGATCTCATGCGGTGCCCCCAGGCCGGGCGCGTGCCCTTCGTGCAGCGCCAGCAGCTCGCCTACCGTGAGCGCAATCTCGCCACGCGGAACAACGGCATCGCAAAAGCCGTGCTCCAGCAAAAACTCGGAACGCTGGAATCCCTTGGGCAGGCGTTTGTGCATGTTCTGCTCGATCACGCGCGGGCCGGCAAAAGCCGTCAGGGCATCGGGCTCGGCCAGGATAATGTCGCCCTCCATGGCAAAGCTCGCGGTTACGCCTCCGGTCGTGGGGTCGGTGAGCACCGTGACATACAGGCCGCCCGCCTCGCTGTGGCGCCTAACCGCCGCAGAGATTTTGGCCATCTGCATGAGCGAGGTCACGCCCTCCTGCATGCGGGCGCCACCCGATACGGTAAAGCCAACGACCGGCAGCCCCAGCTCGGTCGCACGCTCAAATGTGCGACAGATCTTCTCGCCCACCACGGAGCCCATCGAGCCCATCATAAAGTTGGCATCCATAAAGAAGAGCGCGGTATCGCAGCCGCAGATTTTACCCCTACCGCACACGACGGCATCGCGCTCGCCCGAACGCTCGCTCACGCTCTTGAGCTTGTCGGCATAGCCGGGAAACGAGAGGAAGTCCTCCGACGCCAGATTGGCATCCCATTCCTCAAACGTGCCCCCGTCGACCGTCATGCGCATGCGCGCGCGACCGCTCACGCGAAAGTGTTTGCCGCAACGAGGGCAGACCTCGAGGTTGTCGTGCAGGCGTGCCTCATCGATCACACGGCGGCACTCCGGGCACTTGATAAACACGTGGCGTGCGGGAAACTCGGCGCACGACTCGGTCATCGGCCCCTCGAGGACGTTGACCGTCTTCGCTTTTCTATTCATCAGCATAGAGATGCCCCATCAGATCGGTGTGGTACATGCCCGACAAGAACTCGTCGTTTGCCAGCACGTCGAGCTGAAGCTCGCTGTTTTCGCTCACGCCCTCAATCACGAGCTCGCCCAGGGCCGAGCGCATCTTGCGAATGGCGCCGTCACGCGTGGGCGCACACACGATGAGCTTGCCAAGCATGGAGTCGTAGTACGGCGGAACTTTCGCACCGGTAAACATGGCGGAATCCCAGCGCACGCGCGGACCACCCGGCACACGCAACGCGGTGACCGTTCCGCATGACGGCAGAAAGTCCGGCGTTTCGGCATTGATGCGGCACTCCATGGCGTGGTTGCGGACCGGCATGTCCTCCTGCTCAAAGGGCAGAGGCTGGCCGGCTGCCACGCGCAGCTGCCACTTGACCAAGTCGGTATCGGTCACAAACTCCGTAACCGGATGCTCCACCTGCAAGCGCGTGTTCATTTCCATAAAGTAGAAATTGCCGTCGTCCGAATACAGGAACTCGATGGTACCGGCTCCTTCGTAGCCGACGGCACGAGCCAGGTCACGCGCTGCCTTGTGCATGCGAGCACGAATGTCGTCGTGTCCGTCGAGGCACGGCGCGGGGCTCTCCTCGATTAGCTTTTGGTTGCGCCGCTGCACCGAGCACTCGCGCTCGCCGAGCGAAAACACATGGCCCTGCTTATCGGCCATAATCTGCACCTCAACGTGATGCGCCGGCGCGACGAACTTCTCCATGTAGCACTCGCCGTCGCCAAAAACGGCCTCGCCCTCGGCACGCGCCTCGATGAACGCCTTTGCCGCATCTTCCACGCGCTCGACCTTGCGAATGCCGCGACCGCCACCGCCCGCGCGCGCCTTAATGAGCACGGGACAGCCAATGCGCTCGGCCTCGGCCGTCGCCTCCTCGGGACTTTTGAGCAAATCGCAGCCCGGCACGATGGGCACGCCCGCCGCGGCAGCCGTTCGGCGTGCGGCGTCCTTGTCGCCCATGCTGTCGATCACCTCGGCCGAAGGACCGACAAAAGCCAGGCCATACTTGTCGCAGTCGCGTACAAAGCTCGCCTTCTCGGAAAAGAAGCCGTACCCAGGATGGATCGCCTTTGCGCCCGACTTTACGGCACAGGTGAGCACGGCATCGTCGTTGAGGTAGCTCTCGGCAAGACGCGGGCCGCCGATGCAATACGCCTCGTCGGCAAGTTGCACGTGCAGCGCGTCCGCATCGGCCGTGGAATAGACGGCGACGGTTTTGATGCCCATATCGCGGCACGCGCGAATAACACGGACCGCGACTTCGCCGCGGTTGGCGATGAGCACTTTGTCGAACATGAAGCCTTCCTTAACTTTCGTGCATGAGTGCAAAAGACATATCGGCGCGGCAGCAAACCTCACCGTTGACGCTCGCAGTACCCGTCGCAAAGCGGAACGGCCCGCGCACACGCGTGATGGTGCACACCAGATCCACCGTGTCGCCCGGGCGCACCGGACGCTTAAAGCGCACCTTGTCCAGACTCGTGTAGAACGGCGTCGCGCCGCGCGCTTCCTCATCGCCCATCAGCAGCACGCAACAGTTTTGGGCGAGCATCTCGCACTGAATCACGCCGGGGACCACCGGGTTTCCCGGAAAATGCCCCTGCAAAAAGTACTCGTCGCCCGTAATCGTGATCTTGCCGTGGGTCTCGTCGCCCACCAGCTCGGCTTCGTCGAGCAAAAGCATCGGCTCGCGATGCGGTAACAGCTTCTTGAGCTCTTCTTTGTTCATGGATATCACCTATCCGATCCTCATGAGGCAGCTGCCGAACTCCACGAGGTCGCCGTCGGCCACGCAGATCTCGAGCACCTCGCCATCCGCCTCTGCCGTCACCTCGTTGAGAACCTTCATGGCCTCGATGATGCAAAGGGTCTCGCCAGCCTTGACCTTGGAGCCCACGTGCACAAACGGTTCGTCGCCCGGCGCCGGGGCAGCATAGAAAACGCCGACCATGGGAGCGGTCACCTCGGTGCCCTTGGGCTCCGGTGCGGCGGCAGGTGTCTGCGCGGCGGGCTCCGGTGCGGCAGGCGCGACTGTGGGAGCTGCAACTGGAGCGGCCATAGCGCTCGGCATGGGCATGGGCACGGCAACCGGCTGTGCGGCGCTCGCGCGCTCGAGTTCGACCGCGGTGCCATCGGGCTCCTCAACGCGCACGCGCGTGAGGCCGCGGTCCTCCATAACATCGGCTATCTCGGCAAGTCTTTTGGAATCCATGCTCTAGCTCCTCGTATATCTACGCAGCGCGATGGCGGCGTTGTGTCCGCCAAAGCCCAGGTTGGTCGAAAGCGCCCAGGTAAGGTCGGCGCGAACCGCGCGATTGGGCGTGTAGTCAAGATCGCAGGCGGAATCGGGCGTGTGGTAGTTAATGGTCGGCGGCACCACGCCCTGCTCGAGCGCCATGGCGCAGGCCATGACCTCGATGGCGCCCGTGGCACCGATCATGTGGCCGGTCATCGACTTAGTCGACGAGACGTGCGCGGCGCGCGCCGCGTCCTCGCCGAGCGCACGCTTAATGCCAGCCGTCTCGGACGAATCGTTGAGCTTGGTAGATGTGCCGTGGGCATTGATGTAGAGGCCCTCGGAAGGCTTAACGTCGCCCTCAGCCACCGCCAGCGATATCGCGCGGGCAATGCCGGCAGCCTCGGGATCGGGGCTCGTGATGTGATAGGCATCATCGGTGTTGCCGTAGCCCACGACCTCGGCATAAATGTGCGCACCGCGCGCCTGCGCATGCTCCATGCCCTCGAGAACCAGCACGCAGGCGCCCTCGCCCATCACAAAGCCGTCGCGGTCTGCATCGAACGGGCGGCAAGCCGTCGACGGGTCAGGATTAGTGGTGAGAGCACGGCAGGATGTAAAGCCCGCAACGGCATCGGGGATGATTGCGGCCTCGGCGCCGCCCGCGAGGATCGCGTCGGCATAGCCGTGCTTGATGGCGCGGAACGCCTCGCCCACCGCATGGGCCGAGGTTGCGCACGCGGTCACCACGGGCAGGGTCGGGCCCTTTGCCTTGTGGCGGATTGCGATATTGCCCGATGCCATGTTGGGAATCATCATCGCGATCATATAGGGCGATGCGCGGCGGGGCCCACGTTCGGCAATCGTATGGACGTTGTCGACGAGCGTCGTCATGCCGCCCACGCCCGAGCCCACGTAGACGCCCAGGCGCTCGCGATCGATGGCGCCTTCGACATCAAAGCCCGCATCGTGCATGGCTTCGTCCGAAGCCGCCATCGCAAACTGAACGCAGGGGTCGAGATGCTTGGCGTCACGCTTGCCAAAGTACTCGTTGCCGTCAAAGCCCTTGACCTCGGCTGCCACCTTGACGGCAAACGCATCAGTATCGAAGTGCGTGATCGGGCCGATGCCGCACGTGCCGGCGCACATGGCCGCCCAGGTGGCAAGCGCGGTGTTGCCGAGCGGCGATACGGCACCGATGCCGGTGATTGCAACTCTCTGTTCCATCATGGTCTCCTCATTCAAGCCGTTGTTCGGCCCTGGTTTCTACATCGCCATTCCGCCGTCGACGCGCACGACCTCGCCCGTAATGTAGGCAGCCGCATCACTCGCCAAAAAGCGCACCACGCCGGCCACTTCCTCGGGGCGCGCCATGCGCCTCAGGGGAATCTGCTCCTCGCACGCCGCACGCACCTTATCCGATAGCTTTGCCGTCATATCGGTCTCGACAAACCCGGGTGCGACCGCGTTCACTCGTACGCCGCGGGGCGCAAGCTCGCGCGCCACCGCCTTGGTCAGGCCGATCACGCCCGCCTTGGAGGCAGCGTAGTTGGCCTGCCCGGCATTGCCCATCAGGCCCACAACAGAGCTCATGTTGACGACGCAACCGCCGCGCTGTCGCATAAAGGTCTTGGTGAGCGCGCGCGTCATATTGAATGTTCCCTTGAGATTGACATCGAGCACGCGATCGAAAGCATCATCGCCCATACGCATGAGCAGGCCATCGCGGGTGATGCCAGCGTTGTTGACGAGCGCCCAAATGGAGCCAAAGTCGTTGAGGACCGCTTCCACGCACGCGTTGACGGCAGCGGGGTCGGCCACGTCGCATTGATATGCGCGTGCCGCGGCGCCAGCCGCCTCGCAGGCTTCGCACGTCTCGCGCGCCGCATCGACGCTGCCGGCATAGACGACAGCGATATCAAAGCCGTCCTCCGCCAGACCGACAGCGCAGGCGCGGCCGATACCACGCGATCCGCCCGTGACCAGTGCCACGCGACGTGAGTCGTTGCGCTCGAGCGCGCCGTTGTTCAAGTTGCCCATGTCATTCCTTTCGGGTTACAGCCCTGTGGACTATGCGAGCTCGTCGGCAATAGCTGCGACCTGCTCGGCCGTTTCGCACGAATACACGCGAACGTCGCTCAGCGTACGCTTGACCAGGCCCGACAGCGTTTTGCCAGGGCCGACCTCAATAAACGTGTCGATGCCCTGATCCTGCAGAGCATGCAGCGTGTCGACCCAGCGAACGGCATGACTCACCTGGTTGGCCAAGACACCCGATGTCACTCGCGGGTCCGCCGGATAGGGCGCCGCCGTCATGTTTGCCATCACCGGAATCAGCAGCGGAGACGGCGCGTGGCCGGCTTGGATATACGTCGCCAGACCCTCAGTCGCCTCGGCCATATAGGGGCTATGGAATGCACCCGACACCGCGACCTTCATGGCCCGGCCACCAGCCTCTTTTACCAAGGCGTCGAGCTCCTGCAGCGCCTCGGGCGCTCCGGCAACAACCGTCTGCTGCGGACTGTTGTAGTTGACCGGCCAGCAGTCCTCGCCGGCCTGCGCAGCCAGGTTCTCGACTTGCGCCGCATCAAGCTTGATGACGGCGCGCATGCCGCCCGGATGGCGCTCGGCAGCCGCGGCCATCAGCGCCGCGCGCTCGCACACGAGCTCAAAGCCCGCTCGCGTATCGAACGCCCCCGCAAAGGTGAGCGCGGCGACCTCGCCTAGCGAGAATCCCGCACAGGCGGCAGGTACCACGCCGCGCTCACGCAGGGCGGCAGCCGCTGCTAGGTCGTGAACGAACACGCACGGCTGCGTGTTCTCGGTCTGCGAGAGCTCCTCCTTGGAGGCACTCCGGCATTGCTCGCTGGTCCCCGGGCGCACCTCGTCGGCAATGGCGAACACCTCGGCGGCCGCCGGCGATGTCTCGATCAGATCGACGCCCATCGCGGGGTGTTGGGCACCCTGGCCGGCAAACAGAAACGCTACGCTACCCATGCGCACGCACCCTTCAGGACGCGCTCGGCGCCATCGACCAGGTCGTCAACGATTTCACGTGCGCTCTGGCGCTCGCTAACCATGCCGGCAATCTGTCCACACAAAAACGAACCCTCTTCGTAATTACCGTCCTTGGCGGCCTTGCGAAGGGCGCCCGTGCCCATGGCCCCGAGCTCCTCGACGCTTGCGCCCGCCGCCTCGCTCTTAGCGTAGGCGTTGGTAAAGGGGCTCTTGAGGGCACGCACCGGGTGTCCCGTCGAGCGGCCGGTCGCACGCGTCGAGGTGTCGTTGGCCTTCAGGACCATCTCCTTGTACTGCTCCGATACGGTGCACTCGTCTGCGATCAGAAAGCGCGTACCCACCTGCACGCCGGCGGCGCCCAGCATAAAGGCGGCCGCCATGCCGCGGCCGTCGGCAATACCGCCGGCAGCCACGACGGGAATGTCGACCGCATCGACGACCTGCGGCACCAGTGCCATCGTCGAGGTCTCGCCAATATGGCCGCCCGATTCGGTGCCCTCGGCAACAACCGCCGTGGCCCCACGACGCGCCACGAGGCGCGCCAGCGCCACCGAGGCAACGACCGGGATGACCTTGATGCCCGCCTCGTTCCACGCCTTCATGTACTTGGTGGGATTGCCGGCACCCGTCACGACGACCGGTACTCGCTCGTCAATCACAACCTGGGCGACCTCGTCGGCGAACGGGCTCATGAGCATGACGTTGACGCCAAAGGGCTTATCCGTCCTGGCGCGCAGCTTATGAATCTGGTCGCGAAGCCAGTTGGCGTCGGCGTTCATGGCCGCGATGATGCCTAAGCCACCCGCCTCGGACACTGCGGACGCCAGCGAGGCATCGGCAATCCAGGCCATACCGCCCTGGAACACGGGCTTTTCGATGCCGAGCAGATCGCAGAGAGGAGTCTTGAGCATCTCTACTTCTCCAATGCCGCCTCGACCGTATCGGCGAACTCGCCGACCGTCTTGGGGTTCTCCTCGGTATCAAGCTGGATGCCAAACTCGTCCTCAACGGCGACGAGAATCTCGACGGTACCCAGGCTGTCGAGGCCAATCTCCTCGAGCGTGGACTCGGGCTTCATCTCGACATCGTCAAGACCGGCGGTCTCGCGGATAACGTCGCAAACGCGCTCGAAGGTCTTCTGATCTGCCATGGTAGTTCTCCTTTGGTTGTGCCCTAGGGCGTTTTTATTTCCTATGTGCGACTACTTCCAACGAAGCAGATAGCCACCTATATCCAGACTGGCGCCAAATCCAACCAAGGCGATGGTGTCGCCTGTGTGAAGTGCACCGGCGTTTGCCAGCCGGTCGAGGGCAAGCGGAATGCATGCGCTCGAGATGTTGCCGGTTTCACGCAACGTGCGAACCACGCGCTCGTCCGGCACGCCCAGGCGCTTGACCGCCTGGCTCAGGATTCGTTCGTTAGCCTGATGGAATACAAAATGATCGATGTCTTCGACCAAAATGCCCGCATCGATCGCAAGCTTATGGACCGTGTCGCAGATGGCGTTGACGCCGAACTTGAACACGCGGCGGCCATTCATGGACAGCACGCTCGCGCTATCTGCGGAACCCTTAAACGGCGAGGTACCGACCAGACCGGGAACGCGTAACGTCTCGACGTCGGGCGCCGTCAAAAGCTCAACGGCAAGGGGGTTGTCTCCCCCAGCTTCAATCACTGCGGCGCCTGCCCCATCGCCAAAAAGCACGCAGGTGGCACGGTCGGTCCAGTCGAGCGCGCGCGTCATCTGCTCGGCAGCAACAACAAGCACGCGCTCGGCACGGCTGCGAGCGATATAGCCCTCGGCGACATCGAGCGCAAATACGAAGCCGGCACAAGCCGCCGAGACATCGAAGGCAGGGCACGTCGCGCCTAGTCGCTCAGCAACGGCACACGCCTCAGCGGGAACAAGGTGGTCACCCGTCGTCGTCGAGCAGACGATCAGATCCAGCTGGCTCGCGTCGATTCCGGACACCTGGAGTGCCCGCTCGCTCGCCGCTACGGCAAGGTCGTCAAGTGACTCGGTGGTGCAGACGTGGCGGCTCTTGATACCCGTGCGGGTAAAAATCCACTCATCCGAGGTATCGAGGAACTCAGACAGCTCGTCATTGGAAACACTGCGTTCAGGAAGCGCCGAGCCTGTTCCAAGAATCGTGAAACCCATCACTAACCTCCTTTGAGTTGTTGACGTGTTTACATCGACCAAGAGAGGATAACGCATTTCAGTCTTTGTTGACGTGTTAACATTAAATTGTCCAAATGCGACAAAGGCTTCACATTGTGTCTATCTCTCGACACCATTGCGTCATTCACTTATTCAATAAGGAGGTAGCAGCCGCTATGGATGCCCAATTAACGATTGTCGACGTAACCGGATCGACCAACGATGACCTGCTCGAGGCAGGAAAACAGGGTGCGCCGCACGGCACAGGACTTGCCGCCCGCGCGCAAACGGCAGGACGCGGCCGGCGCGGCCACAAGTGGGATTCAACCGCCGGCAACCTATTGCTTTCGATTGTCCTGCGTCCATGCGTTAATCCCGCAAAGTACTCTGGTCTTGCCGCCGTCAGCGGCCTAGCGGTGCTCGAAGCACTCGAAAAGCAGGGTCTTGCAAACGAGATTGGCCTCAAATGGCCCAACGACCTGGTCGCGCGAGGACGCAAGCTCGGCGGCATTCTGGTCGAGGCCGCACGCGATAACGAAGGCAAACCTTTCGCCGTCTGCGGCATTGGTGTCAACGTAAACTACACGCCCCAAGAGGTGCCCGATGGCGGCCTGGCGGCAATTGGCCTCTCGGACCTCAACGAGAGCGTTCCCGCCGTCGACATGCTCCTCGATGAGGTCTATCACGCAGTTATAGACGCTGTAGATACCTGGGCAGAGCGCCTCAACGCCAAGGAAGAAGACGCCGGTCCGCTCGCGCCCGTCCACGACGAATATATCGCTCACCTCAATTGGATCGGGAAGCACGTTATCGCCCGCTCCCCCGCTGGAGACGAGCTGGCACGAGGCATATTTAGAACGGTCGACGATTGCGGCCGCGCATGCATTGAGACCGAGAGCGGCTTGTGCGTCTTCCACTTCGAAGAAGCATCCTTGCGCCCCCTGAGCGAATAGGGCGCCGCAGCCGCCGGCTCGGCAGACGAATTCGCTATCCCAAAATCTAAACTCAAAACAAAAGAGCCCCGCTACCGTAATGGCAGCGGGGCTCTTTAAGCTATGAGCGATATCGCTTAGAGCTTGATGTCGATGTCGACGCCAGCGGGGAGGTCGAGACGCATGAGCGAATCAACGGTGCCCGAGGTGGGGTCGAGGATGTCGATGAGGCGCTTGTGGGTGCGCATCTCGAACTGCTCACGGGAGTCCTTGTTCACGTGCGGCGAGCGGATAACCGTGTACAGGTTGCGCTCGGTGGGCAGGGGGACAGGACCGGAAACGCGAGCGCCGGTCTTCTGAGCGGTCTCGACGATGAGCTTCGCGGACTGATCGACGACCTCGTGATCATAGCCCTTGAGGCGAATGCGGATCTTCTGGGTAGCCAACTTAAACCTCCAAAGAGTGCGAGAGATGTTCTCGCGGATTACGTAACAGGGAGCTCGAACTTAGGCGTTCTTGCTCATGACCTCGTCCACGATGGACTTGGGCGCGGGCTCATAAGAGTCGAACTGCATCGTGTAGGATGCACGGCCCTGGGTCTGGGAGCGAAGGTCGGTAGCGTAACCGAACATCTCGCCCAGCGGCACCTTGGCACGGATGAGCTTGCTGTTCTTGCGATCCTCCATGCCCTCGATCTTGCCGCGGCGACCGGAGAGGTTGCCCATAACGTCGCCCATGTACTGCTCGGGGGTCTCAACCTCGACAGCCATGATCGGCTCGAGCAGCTGCGGGTCAGACTTCTTGAGAGCGTCCTTGATAGCCATGGAACCGGCGATCTTGAAGGCGGCCTCGGAGGAGTCGACCTCGTGGTAAGAACCGTCGAACAGGGTGACCTTAACGTCGAGGACCGGGAAGCCGGCGATAACACCGGTGTTCAGGGCCTCCTGGATGCCCTTGTCGATGGACGGGATGTACTCCTTGGGCACGACGCCGCCGACGATAGCGTTGACGAACTCGTAGCCGAAGCCCTCCTCCATCTTCTCGAGCTTGATGACGGCGTGGCCGTACTGACCGCGACCACCGGACTGACGGACGAACTTGCCCTCAGCCTTCTCGACGTCGTGACCAGCGGTCTCGCGGTAGGCAACCTGGGGCTTACCAACGTTAGCGTCAACCTTGAACTCGCGGAGCAGACGGTCGACGATGATCTCGAGGTGCAGCTCGCCCATGCCGGCGATGATGGTCTGGCCGGTCTCGTGGTTGGTGGACACCTGGAAGGTCGGGTCCTCCTCGGCGAGCTTGGTCAGAGCCAGGGACATCTTGTCCTGCTCGGCCTTGGTCTTGGGCTCGATGGCAACGTCGATAACGGGCTTAGCGAACTCGATCTTCTCGAGGACGATCTCCTTGCCCTCTTCGCACAGGGTGTCACCGGTGGTGGAGTTCTTGAAGCCGACGCAAGCGACGATGTCGCCGGCGGCAGCGTCGTCACGGTCGATACGCTCGGCGGCGTTCATCTCGAGGATGCGGCCGAGGCGCTCGCGCTGACCGTTGGAAGCGTTGACAACGTAGGAGCCGGACTCGGCGCGGCCGGAGTAAACGCGGACGTAGGTGAGCTTACCGACGAACGGGTCGGTCATGATCTTGAAGACCAGGCCGGAGAAGGGCTCGTCGAAGGAAGGATGACGCTGGATCTCCTCGCCGGTGTCCGGATCGGTACCGGTGACGGCCTCAACGTCAAGCGGGCTGGGCAGGTAGTCGACGACAGCGTCGAGCAGCTCCTGAACGCCCTTGTTCTTGTAGGCGGAACCCACGAAGACGAGGTTGAGCTCGTTGGCCAGAACGCCCTTGCGCAGAGCAGCCTTGAGCTCCTCGACAGTGAAGTCCTCCTCCATGAGGATCTTCTCCATGAGCTCGTCGTCAAAGCTGGCAGCAGCGTCGAGGAGCTCCTCGCGCTTGGTGGCAGCGATGTCAGCGAACTCAGCCGGGATCTCGTCCATCGGCTCGGGGTAGGTCATGCCCTTGTCGTCGGCCTTGAAGTCCCATGCGGTCATGGTGACGAGGTCGATGACGCCCCAGAAGTTGTCCTCGGCGCCCATCGGGACCTGAGCGGCCACGGCGTTGGCGTCGAGACGATCCTTCATGGTCTCGATAGCGTTGAAGAAGTCAGCGCCCACGCGGTCATACTTGTTGATGAAGGCGATGCGGGGGACGTTGAAGGTAGAAGCCTGACGCCAAACGGTCTCAGACTGGGGCTGAACGCCGGCAACGGCGTCGAAGACGGCGACAGCGCCATCGAGGACGCGCAGGCAGCGCTCGACCTCGGCGGTGAAGTCAACGTGGCCCGGGGTGTCGATGATCTGGATGCGGTAGTCCTTACCGTCCTTGTTCCAGAAGCACGTGGTAGCAGCGGAGGTAATGGTTACGCCGCGCTCCTGCTCCTGAACCATCCAGTCCATGGTGGCAGCGCCCTCATGGACCTCACCGATCTTGTGGGTCTTACCGGTGTAGTAAAGAATACGCTCGGTCGTGGTGGTCTTACCGGCATCGATGTGAGCCATGATGCCGATGTTACGGGTATCGGAAAGCTTGTACTTAGGCTTAGCCATGTTAGTTCCTTACCTTAACTTACCAACGATAGTGAGAGAACGCGCGGTTGGCCTCGGCCATCTTGAAGACGTCCTCACGCTTCTTGACGGAAGCGCCCAGGCCGTTGGAAGCGTCGAGGATCTCGTTGGCGAGACGCTCGGCCATGGTCTTCTCCTTGCGAGCGCGGGAGAAGTTGACGATCCAGCGGATACCCAGAGCGGTGGAACGACGGGAGTTGACCTCCATCGGGACCTGATAGGTAGCGCCACCGACACGCTTGGGCTTGACCTCGAGCGTGGGCTTGACGTTGTCCATAGCCTTCTTGAAGGTAGCGAGAGCGTCGCCACCCTCGGACTTCTCGGCAACGATCTCGAAAGCGGTGTAAACGATGCGCTCAGCGGTGGCCTTCTTGCCGTCAAGAAGGACCTTGTTGATGAGCTGAGTCACCAGGCGGTTGTTGTAAACGGCGTCAGGCTGAACCTCACGACGATTAGCTGCTGCACGACGCGGCATGTGAAATCTCCTTAAGTGTCTACCGTGCGGCGCTTAGGCGGCACACGGCGAAAGTATCAAAACGTTATCTGGCTTATTTGGCCTTGGGGCGCTTAGCACCGTACTTGGAACGGGCCTGCATACGGTTCTGGACCGGAGCAGCGTCGTAGGCGCCACGGATGACGTGATAACGGACACCAGGGAGGTCACGGACACGACCGCCGCGGACGAGCACGATGGAGTGCTCCTGCAGGTTGTGGCCCTCACCCGGGATGTAAGCAGTAACTTCGATGCCGTTGACGAGGCGAACACGGGCAACCTTACGAAGAGCCGAGTTCGGCTTCTTGGGGCTCGTGGTGAAGACGCGGGTGCACACGCCGCGCTTCTGGGAGTTGTGCTGCAGAGCAGCGTTCTTGGACTTCTTGGGCACGGAACGACGGCCCTGGCGAACCAGCTGGTTAATAGTAGGCAAAGCGTACTCCTTCTCGAATGATTCCAGCTTTCTGTAAAGTGCAACGGCTTGAATCGAGGGGTCAGCATCCCCCTACGAAACACGCAGTTCGATAGGATACGTGGCGTTAGCTGTGCCGTCAACAGACCACGCCGCCGGGCGTATCCTAAAATTGGCACATTTCCGCAAAGCCTACACAAAAGGAATCTCCTTCTGTGCGCGGGGGCGGATTCCCGGGCCGGGCGGCACAGGGGTTAAGTTTGCTGCTCTACAGTCCTGACTCGCACGGAGTGCACATTAAGTGGCCTCCGGCTCGTGCGGAACTCGCGACAAACTTAACCCCTGTGCCGCCCGGCCCGGGAATCCGACGTGCTCGTTGGGGCAACGTTACCTGCCAAAAAGGGACAGGTTTATTTTGGTCGGTTTTATCTGGGGAAACGTCGCGCTCCGGCGGTGATCTGCTTTCGTCTTTCGCATGGAAATCGGCGGCGTTTTCGGAAGTATGCGGCAAATTTTGGACTTGCTGAGCGCACAGGGGTTTTGCAATAACAAACCTGCAGGTAGAGCGCTTGAGCATATGCGGTGTGGTCGACCCATCAAGATTTTGCCGCATGCTTCCGAAATCGCACCTCAAAATGATCCGTTTTCCTCCGTCCCCAAGGGGTTAACGAAACGCAACAGGTTGAGCGCACATAAGCGAGCGGCCCCCAGAGCGTACAAGGTGGCATGAAAAAGGCAGGGCATTGACCTTTTGGTCATGCCCTGCCTTTTGAATGACAGATTGTAGCTCTGGGGGCCGCGCAGCGACGGAGGTCGCCGCCGTTCGTTAGAACGGCGGAACTAATTACTCCTCGTCGTTGTCCTTGGCCTCTTCGGCGTCGTCGGTGTCCACGAGCTGGTTGAGCAGCTCGTCGAGGGAAGCCATGTCCTCGTTGATGGCACCGTTTGCGGGAGCCTTCTTGTCGTCGATCGGGGCGCCCAGGAGCTCCTCGTCGGCGTCGGCGTGATGCGTCGGCGCGGCGGAGGTGCCCAGCAGGATGTCGTCCGGACCGTCGGGGCTAAAGACCATCTGCAGCAGCTGCGAGAGGTCTTCCTCGTCGGCAACATCGTCGTTGTTCTCGAGGATGTAGAGCAGGTCGTGGGCCTCAAGGCCATCACGGAGCTCCTCGATCGCCTTGGCACCGATGCCATCGATGCGCAGCAGATCCTCCTCGGACTTGCCGACCAGGTCGCCGACCGTCTCGATGCCGACCTCGCTGAACTTGTTGGTCCAGCGCTGCGACACGCCCAGGTCATCGAACAGGTACAGGCGAGCCTTCTCGGCGGAGATGGTGTGGCCGTTGCGGGTGAACGAACCGTCAGCACCACCGAACTCGTCGTAGCCGGCCCAGTCGAGCTGCTGCGGGAGCTGCTCGTCCAGGTCCTTGAGCTCCACAGGAGCCCACTCGGGCAGCGACTTGGCGTTGGGCGAAGCCGGGCCGTCGATGTCCACGTAGCCGTCGGCCGTGCGATACGTCAGCTTGGCGTTGGCGTACGGCTTGAGGCCGGTACCAGCCGGGATCTTCTTACCGACTATGACGTTGGACTTAAGGTCGAGCAGGTGGTCGACCTTGCCCTCGATGGCAGCCTCGGTAAGGACACCGGCGGTACGGATGAACGAAGCGCTCGACAGCCAGGAGTCGATGTTGGACGCGACCTTGAGCGTACCCAGGATGACGGGCTCGGCCACAGGAGCCTGACCGCCCAGACGGGCAACGCGCTCGACCTCGTCAGCGAACTCGTAGCGGTCGACGTACTGACCAAGCAGGTACTTGGAGTCGCCGGGGTTGGTGATCTGAACGCGACGCAGCATCTGACGTGCGAGCACCTCGATGTGCTTGTCGTTCAGGTCGACGCCCTGGCTGGTGTAGACGTCCTTGACGCTCTCGACGAAGGTGTGCATCGTCGACTCGATGTCGGTCAGCTTGCGCAGGTTGCGGAAGTTGACGAAGCCCTTGGTGATCTGGTCGCCGGCGCGAACCTCGCAGCCGTCCTCGATCTCGGGCATAAAGCGCACCGAAGCGGGGACGCGACGCTCGTCGAGGACACGGGTGTGATCCTCGGAGTCGGTGAGCGTCAGCACGTACTCGGACTTCTCGGGCTTAATCGAGAGGTGACCGGAGTACGGAGCCAGCTCGGCCTCGCGACCCAGGATCTTCTCGTTGACGTTGGCGACGATATCGAACATACGGCTGACCGTAGGCAGACCCTGCGTAATATCGTCGACGCCAGCGACGCCGCCGGAGTGAATGGTACGCATCGTAAGCTGCGTACCGGGCTCGCCGATGGACTGGGCGGCAATAATGCCGACCGCGGTACCGATGGCGACCGGACGACGGGTGGAAAGATCCCAGCCGTAGCACTTCTGGCACACGCCGTACTTGGAGCGGCAAGTGAGCAGCGCGCGAAGCTTGACCTTCTTAAGGCCCGCATCGACCATCTTCTGGATGTCGGCGACCTTCTCGATGTAACCGTCCTGCTCAAAGAGCACGGTGCCATCGGGAGCCACGACGTCCTCAATGAAGCAACGGCCGACGAGGTCGGTGTTGAGGTCGGTGGTGCCGGGGATGATGAGGTTGTAGGTGACGCCCTCGTGCGTACCGCAGTCCTCCTCGCGGACGATGACGTCCTGGGCCACGTCGACCAGACGACGGGTCAGGTAACCAGAGTCCGAGGTGTGGGATGCGGTATCGACCAGGCCCTTACGGGCGCCGTAGGTCGAAATGAAGTACTCGAGCGGCAGCAGGCCCTCGCGGAAGTTCGCCTTAATGGGAAGGTCGATCGTCTCGCCGGACATGTCTGCCATCAGGCCACGCATGCCGCCGAGCTGACGCAGCTGGGTCTTAGAACCACGGGCGCCGGAGTCGGCCATCATGTACAGCGGGTTCTCCTCGTCGAACATGTCGAGCATGAGCGCTGCAACCTTATCGGTACAAGCGGTCCACTCGTTAACGACTTCGATGTGGCGCTCCGTCTCGTTGATGAAGCCCTCCTCGAAGTACTCGTTGATCTGGTCGACGTTGGCCTGGGCACGGTCGAGCAGCTCCTGCTTCTCGGCAGGGATGAGAGCGTCCCACACCGAGATGGTGAGGCCAGCGCGGGTAGCGTAGTGGAAGCCGGAGTACTTGATGGCGTCGAGGATCGGGCCGACCTTGGCCTCGGGGTAACGATCGCAGCAGTCCGCAACCAGCTTGGCCACGTCGCCCTTGACCATCTTGTAGTTCATGAACTCATAGTCTTCGGGCAGGCACTGGCGGTTGAAGATGATGCGGCCGATAGAGGTCTCGAAGCGCGCGGTCTTGTTGCCGGTGACGTCGTAGTCGACGAACTCGTTCTTGCCGTTCTTGACGCGGAAGATACGGGTGCCGTCCTCGTTGATGACGTTGGCATCGGCAGCGGACACGCGGACCTGGATCTTGGCCTGCATGTCGACCTCGGAGCGGCAGTCATAGGCGTGCAGCGCGTCGTCAAAGCTCGAGAACACGTGGTTCTCGCCCGGCAGACCCTCGCGAACCTGGGTGAGGTAGTACACACCAATGATCATGTCCTGCGAAGGGATGTTGACCGGCTTGCCGGATGCCGGCGAGCGCAGGTTGTTCGCAGAGAGCATGAGCACGCGGGCCTCGGCCTGAGCCTGGCTGGACAGCGGCACGTGGACAGACATCTGGTCGCCGTCGAAGTCGGCGTTGAAGGGCGAGCAGACCAGCGGATGCAGGTGGATAGCCTTGCCCTCGACCAGCACCGGCTCAAAGGCCTGGATGGACAGACGGTGCAGGGTCGGTGCACGGTTGAGCAGCACGACGCGGCCGTCGATGACCTCTTCGAGGATGTCCCACACAAAGGTGGCACCGCGGTCGATAGCGCGCTTGGCGCCCTTGATGTTCTCGACCTTGCCGAGCTCGACCAGACGCTTCATGACGAACGGCTTGAAGAGCTCCAGCGCCATGGTCTTGGGCAGACCGCACTGGTGCAGCAGCAGCTTGGGGTCGGTAACGATAACCGAACGGCCGGAGTAGTCGACACGCTTGCCCAGCAGGTTCTGACGGAAACGACCCTGCTTGCCCTTGAGGGCCTCGGCGAGCGACTTGAGCGGGCGACCGCCACGGCCAGAGACCGGGCGACCACGACGGCCGTTGTCGAACAGGGCGTCCACGGACTCCTGGAGCATGCGCTTCTCGTTGTTCACGATGATCGCAGGGGCGTCCAGGTCGAGCAGGCGCTTGAGTCGGTTGTTACGGTTGATCACGCGACGATACAGGTCGTTGAGGTCGGACGCGGCGAAGCGGCCGCCGTCGAGCTGGACCATCGGGCGCAGATCGGGCGGAATGACCGGAATGACGTCCAGAATCATATTCGCGGGGCTGTTGCCGCCCTTCAGGAAGGCGTCAACGACCTCGAGGCGCTTAACGGCCTTCTCGCGCTTCTGCTTCTGGGAGTCCTCGTCGGCGATGATGGCCTTGAGCTTCTCGGCCTCGGAGGGAAGGTCGATGGCAGCGAGCAGGTCGCGGACGGCCTCGGCACCCATGCCACCCTTGAAGTACATGGAGTAGTAGCGAGTCATCTCGCGGAACAGCGGCTCATCGGAAATGAGGTCGCGCTCGCTGAGCTTCATGAAGGCGTTGAAGGCGTCCGTGCGGAGCTGCTTCTCGTCCTTGCACTCTTCCTCGATGTCGACGATGCCAGAGGCGATCTCCTCGGGGGTCAGCGGCTCCTCGTCGGAGAACTCGTCAAAGTTCTCGGGGTTGCCCTGCTCCTTGAGGGACTCGATCTGGCGGGCGCACTCGGCATCGATCTCTTCCAGATCGGCGGCGAGCTCCTCGCGCAGGTCGTCGGCGTCGGCCTCGCGAGCCTCGTAGTCGACCTCGGTGATGATGTAGCTGGCAAAGTACAGAACCTTCTCGAGGTCCTTGGACTTGATGTCGAGCATACGGCTCATCGGGAAGCTCGTGGGGCTCTTGAAGTACCAGATGTGGGACACGGGAGCGGCGAGCTCGATGTGGCCCATGCGGTCGCGACGCACCTTGGCCGAGGTGACCTCGACGCCGCAGCGCTCGCAGACGATGCCCTTAAAGCGGATGCCCTTGTACTTGCCGCAGGAGCACTCCCAGTCCTTGGCGGGACCGAAGATCTTCTCGCAGAACAGGCCGTCCTTCTCGGGCTTGAGGGTACGGTAATTGATGGTCTCCGGCTTCTTGACCTCACCGTGCGACCAGGAACGGATCTGGTCGGCGGAGGCAAGGGAGATCTTTACCGAGTCAAAATCAGTAGCTTCGAAATCTGCCACAGTCAACTACTCCTTATCAGTGGTCGTGGCGGCGACAGCCTCGGGTGCCTCGGCGGTCTCGGCATCCTCGGCCTCGACGTCGGCGTCAACGCCGGCGAGCGCAGCCAGGTCGTCGAGAGCAGAGGTCTCCTCGGCGGTCACAGGGGCGGAGGCGTCCTCGTCGGCATCGTGCATGGGCTCGATGTCCAGTGCGAGGGAGCGAATCTCCTTGACGAGAACCTTGAAGGACTCGGGGATACCCGGGACCGGAACGTTCTCGCCCTTGACGATGGACTCGTAGGTCTTGACGCGGCCCACGGTATCGTCGGACTTGACGGTCAGGATCTCCTGCAGGACGTTGGAAGCACCGTAAGCGTACAGTGCCCAAACTTCCATCTCGCCGAAGCGCTGGCCGCCGAACTGAGCCTTGCCGCCCAGAGGCTGCTGGGTAACCAGACTGTAAGGGCCAGTCGAACGGGCGTGGATCTTGTCGTCGACCATGTGGCCGAGCTTGAGGATATAGGACGTACCCACAGTAATGGGCTCGCGGAATTCCTCGCCGGTGCGGCCGTCGAACAGACGGGTCTTGCCGCGCTCGTCAAGCTGGGTGACGAACTCGGGGCGCATGTGATCGCCAAAGGCAGCGGTGGCCTTGTTGAGCATGTTCTTGTTGGCACGACGGATGACCTCGGCGATCTCGTCCTCCTTGGCGCCGTCGAAGACGGGCGTCGCGGTGAAGAACGGACCGGGGACGTACTTGTCGGAGTCGGCCTGCTCGGTATCCCAACCGCAGGCAGCAGCCCAGCCAAGGTGGCACTCGAGCAGCTGGCCGACGTTCATACGCGAAGGAACGCCCAGCGGGTTGAGGATAACGTCGATCGGGGTACCGTCAGCCATGTAGGGCATGTCCTCGACCGGCAGAACGTTACAAATAACACCCTTGTTGCCGTGGCGGCCGGCGATCTTATCGCCCTGCTGGATCTTACGACGCTGGGCGACGTAGACGCGCACCTGCTCGTTGACGCCGGGGGCCAGGTCGTCGCCGTTCTCGCGGCTAAAGCGGACGACGTCGATGACGCGGCCGTAAGCGCCGTGAGGCATCTTAAGGGAGGTATCGCGGACATCGTGGGCCTTGGCACCGAAGATGGCGCGCAGCAGGCGCTCCTCGGCGGTCAGAGCGCTCTCGCCCTTAGGCGTGACCTTGCCGACCAGGATGTCGCCAGGGCCGACCTCAGCGCCGATGCGGATGATGCCGTCCTCGTCGAGGTTGGCAAGCATGTCCTCGGAGAGGTTCGGGATCTCGCGGGTGATCTCCTCGGGGCCGAGCTTGGTGTCGCGGGCGTCGATCTCGTGACGGGTGATGTTGATGGTCGTCAGCAGGTCCTCGGCCACCAGGCGCTCGGACACGACGATACCGTCCTCGTAGTTAAAGCCTTCCCACGGCATATAGGCCACGGTGAGGTTCTGGCCCAGTGCGAGCTCGCCGTGATCGGTCGAAGGACCGTCAGCCAGGGGCTCGCCCTGCTCAACGGTGTCACCGACGCGAACGAGCGGACGGTGGTTGATGCAGGTGGACTGGTTGGAGCGCTGGTACTTGGCCAGGTGATACTCGTCCATGCCGCCGGCATGCTTGACGATGATCTTGGCGGCGTCGGCAAAGATGACCTCGCCGGCGTTCTTGGCCAGGGTGACCTCGCCGGAGTCCAGAGCGGCGCGACGCTCCATGCCGGTACCGACATAGGGAGCGGCGGGGTGAACCAGCGGCACGGCCTGACGCTGCATGTTAGCGCCCATCAGCGTACGCTTGGCGTCGTCGTGCTCCAGGAACGGAATCAGCGTTGCTGCGACGGAGAGCATCTGACGCGGCGAGACGTCCATGTAGTCGACGTCCTCGACAGGCACGTCGGCGGGAGCGCCGAAGGAGCCGTCGAAGTCGCGGGTACGGGCGATCACGGTGTGCGGACGGACGATCTTGCCCTCGGCATCGGTCGTGATGAACTCGTTGGTCTTGGGATCGAGCGGCGTGTTGGCCGGCGCGATGACGTGCTTCTCTTCCTCGTCGGCGGTCATCCAGTCGATCTGGTCGGTGGCAACGCCGTTCTCGACGCGGCGGAACGGAGCTTCGATGAAGCCGTACTCGTTGACGCGGGCGTAGAGGGCGAGCGAGCCGATCAGGCCGATGTTGGGGCCTTCGGGGGTCTCGATCGGGCACATGCGGCTGTAGTGCGAGTTGTGAACGTCGCGGACGGCCGTCGGCACGTTGGTGCGGCGGCTGGAGCCGGACTTGTGGCCGGCAAGACCACCAGGGCCGAGTGCGGACAGACGGCGCTTGTGGGTCAGACCGGTCAGGGGGTTCGCCTGGTCCATGAACTGCGAGAGCTGCGAGGAACCGAAGAACTCCTTGATGGAGGCCACGATCGGGCGGATGTTGATGAGCGACTGCGGGGTAATCTCGTCGATGTCCTGGGAGCTCATGCGCTCACGGACGACGCGCTCCATACGGCTCATGCCGATACGGAACTGGTTGGCGACGAGCTCGCCGACGGTGCGGATACGGCGGTTGCCAAAGTGGTCGATGTCGTCGACCTTGAAGCCCTGCTCGCCGGCGGCGAGGGACAGCAGGTAGCGCAGCGTAGCGACGATATCCTCGTCGGTGAGCACCGTGACCTCTTCCTCGGTGGTGAGGTTGAGCTTCTTGTTGACCTTGTAGCGACCGACGCGGGCCAGATCGTAGCGCTGCGGGTTGAAGAGCAGACCCTCGAGAAGGCTGCGGGAAGCGTCCACGGTGGGAGGCTCGCCCGGGCGCAGGCGACGGTAGATCTCGATAAGAGCATCCTCGCGGGTAAGGGCGGTATCGCGCTCAAGGGTGCGCTTGATTACATCGGAGTTGCCGAGCAGCTCGATGATGTCGTCGTTGGTGACGGCGATGCCAAGGGCGCGCAGGAACATCGTGGCGCTCTGCTTGCGCTTACGGTCGATGGAGACCATGAGCTGGTCGCGCTTGTCGACCTCAAACTCGAGCCAGGCACCACGGGACGGGATGATCTGGGCCTTGTAGATCTGCTTGCCCGAATCCATCTCGGAGCTGTAGTACACGCCCGGGGAGCGGACGAGCTGCGAGACGACGATACGCTCGGTACCGTTGATGATGAAGGTGCCCTGATCGGTCATCATGGGGAAGTCGCCCATGAAGACGAGCTGCTCCTTGATCTCGCCGGTCTCCTTGTTGGTGAGACGGACGTCGGTCAGAAGCGGAGCCTGATAGGTCATGTCCTTCTCGCGGCACTCCTCGACGGTGTGCGCGGGGTCGCCGAACTGATGCTCGCCGAAGGTAACCTCGAGAACATGGTTCTGGCTCTGGATGGGGCTGGATTCCTTGAACGCCTCACGAAGGCCCTCGTCCTTAAAACGCTCAAAGGATTCCCTTTGAACAGAGATAAGGTTGGGGAGCTCCATGGCCTCCGGGATTTTCCCGAAGCTGACGCGCTTGCGCTCAGTGGCAGTGTATGCGTAGGTCACCAGGTTTTTCCTCCTTCACGGAAATGCTCGGTGGATTGGCGAGGCATAGCTTCGCCAGTTATCGCAACCTAATAGTTTATCAGGTACCGACCGTTGGGCAAGAAAAGCCTTGACGTGATTGAGTTTTTGGAGTAGCAAAGTTTTTCGACAGAAAACATGCAGGTAGATGTATGTGCATCGAACATATGTTCATATATTTTCTGTGAACAGAGGGCCGGCAATCGCAGCTCTTATAAAAAACGGGCGCGAACCGAGGTCCGCGCCCGTAAATATCGTTGCCCGAAGGCCTACTTGCGCATCAAGCCGCCGCGCTCGTCGATGGCATCCCAGAAGGCGCCTGCAAAACGAGGATCGCTTGCAGCCATGAGGGCGTTGGTGGCCATCCAGCCAGACGGGGTACCGGTGTCGTAGCCCGACAGTGGGTCGATGACGACGGCATACATGGCCTCGCGATCGAGCGAACGGGCCATGGCGTCGGTCAGCTGGATCTCGCCGCCCTTACCGGCCTGCTGATCGGCCAGCAGGTCCATGACCAGCGGAGACAGGAGGTAGCGACCGACGATGTACAGGTTGGACGGAGCCGCCTCGGGGGCAGGCTTCTCCACCAGGCCGCCGATGCGCCACACGGCACCCGGCTCGCCATCGGCAACATCCTCGGCGCCCTCGAGCGAGCCCACGCGCTCACCGGCGATAACGCCGTAGCGGCTAACTTCCTCGGGAGCACACGCGGCAACGGCGATAACCGAAGCGCCACCGTGCTCCTTGGAGACGGCAAGCATCTTGTCGCAGATATCACGGTTGGGCACAACGTAGTCGCCCAGAAGAACCAGGAAGTTCTCCCCTGCCACAGCGTCGGCGGCAGAGCGAATGGCGTGACCGAGACCCTTGGGCTCGTACTGATAGCGGAAGTCGACCGGCATACCGCCCGCATGGGCGACAGCGTCGGCGTAGGCGTCCTTACCGCGCTCGCGCAGCAGGTTCTCGAGCGAACGGTCGGGCTGGAAGTAGTTCAGCAGCTCAGGCTTGCCGGGAGAGGTGACGATAATGGCATCGTCGACCTCCTCGGGGTCGAGCGCCTCCTCAACGACGTACTGGATGACCGGCTTGTCGAGCACCGGCAGCATTTCTTTGGGCGTGCACTTGGTGCCAGGCAGAAAACGCGTGCCAAGACCGGCGGCGGGGATGATTGCCTTCATAGTATTCAAGGATCCTTTCGCAGGCGCAAATAGCGCCCGTGCGTGCGGCTCACCGGCCGCAGACTAAATTGCGATACCGAGGTATCTTACCGCTGTTAATTAACGTTAACGCAGGCAAGCGCCATTCTTCAGCAGGTCAACGCAAATTATTGCGCTGATGGTGCAATTTTATCGCCCAACGGTAGCGACCCCAAAGCACCGCAAACGGCAGCAATTTGCATGCCGAGCCAGCAAAATAGAGGTGTTATAACAAAAAAGACGGGGCTCGCAATGCGAACCCCGTCTGCAAAGAAATCTGGCGAGAAAGCCTGATTACTTGAGGGTGACAGCAGCGCCAGCAGCCTCGAGCTTCTCCTTGGCGGCCTCGGCGTCCTCCTTCTTGGCACCCTCGAGAACAGCCTTGGGAGCGCCCTCGACGACCTCCTTGGCCTCCTTCAGGCCAAGGTTGGTGAGCTCACGGACGGCCTTGATGACCTGGATCTTGTTGTCGCCGAAGCCCTCGAGCACGACGTCAAACTCGGTCTTCTCCTCGGCCTCAGCAGCGCCAGCAGCGGGAGCGGCGACAACAGCGGCAGGAGCAGCGGCGGAAACGCCGAAGGTGTCCTCGATAGCCTTAACGAGCTCGGAAGCCTCGAGAAGGGTCATTTCCTTAAGAGCATCGATGATCTCATCGGTGGTAAGCTTAGCCATTTCTAAGTCCTTTCGGTTTCCGTGTCTGTGCACGGAGATCAGTTAAAACACGGCGCGAATGCGCCAGGGGTGCGGCGTTGCCGCCGCGGGTGAAAACAGCAACTAGGCTGCCTTCTGCTCGGAGACCTGCTGGATCGAACGAGCGAGACCAGAGGAAACGCCGTTGACGCAGACAGCGATGTCGCGAGCGAAACCGGAGATGAGACCGGCGATCTGACCGAGAAGCTGGTCCTTGGTGGGCAGCTCGGCGATAGCCTTAACATCATCAGCGGAAACGGCCTTGCCGTCGGAGATACCGCCCTTGATCTCAAGGACGCCCTTGGACTGAGCGGAGAAGTCCTTAAGGGCCTTAGCGGCCTCGACCGGCTCGGTCTCGTAGAACACATAAGCGACGGGGCCGGCGAGGATCTCGTCGATCTCGGGCTGCTCCTGGTTCTTGAGAGCGATCTTGACCAGGTTGTTCTTGTAGACCTTCATCTCGGCGCCGCACTCGCGAAGCTGATGACGCAGCTCCTGAGCCTGCTTAACCGTCAGACCGTTGTAGTTGACGACGAACAGACCGGCGTTCTCGGCGATGCGGGACTCGATCTCTGCAACCTTGTCGATTTTGTACTGCTGGGGCATGAATTACACCTCCTCGAATTCTTTCCGGGCACGGTCCGCCACAAGGACGTGACGGGGGCATGTCCAAAAAGAAAGCCCCCGCGCTGCATGAGCGACGGGGGCGAGAAGACATATCTACTCGACCACCTCGGCTGGCGGGAAGTCCCATTAAGCTCGCGGGTAAGACCCGTTTGCGCCGGCTGTCTCTGGCAGCGGATTCGTGCGTGAACCGAAAGTATTATGGCGGGGACCCCGGCGTCGGTCAACGGAAAACCGGGCTGCACACAATTCCACCATCCGGCCGCGCCGCCGAAGGCCGGGCGCAAGGTTTTCGCTCGGTCAGGTCCTGGGCTCGCTCGGAAAGCACATTAAGTGCTTTCCGGCTCGTGCGGAATCTACGAAAACCTTGCGCCCGGCCTTCGGCGGCGCGGCCTGCGGTGACTTTGGGGCAGCCCGGTTTTCCGTTGAGCGACGCCCCCACGCATAATCCTTATGTCGGTAGGCTGATGTGTTGCGTCCCGTTGGCTATAAGGTTGAAATGAAGGTGGACAGGCGATTTAGGCCTTCGTCCAAATCTTGGTCGGAAACGCAGTAGCTTAGGCGGATGTGGCTTTCGGTGCCGAAGCAGTTTCCGGGGACTAGGGCTACGTTGGCCTCTTTGATGGCTTTGATGCAGAAGGCTTCGCTGGTTAGGCCGAACTTTTTGATGCTCGGGAAAGTGTAGAAGGCTCCTGCGGGCTCTACTACGTCGAGGCCCATGGCGTCTAAGGCTGCGAGTACGCGTTCGCGGCGGGCCCGGTAGACTTCGAGCATGGGGGTTGGGTCGACGGTGAGGGCTCGGGCTGCGGCGTCCATCTCGAAGGAGACGGCGCTCGATACTAGGTATTGGTGGGCCTTTGCGATCTCGGCGATGACGGGGGCTGCCGCTGCGAGCCAGCCCAAGCGCCAGCCGGTCATGGCCCAGGGTTTGGAGAAGCTCTCGATGACTACTGTCTGCTCGCGTAGCTCCGGGTGGCACTGGGCAAAGCGCTCGTAGCCATCCACATAGACCAGGCGGTTGTATACGTCGTCGCAGACCACGTAGATGCCCGCCTGCTCTGCCACGTGTGCCACGGCGTCGAGAGACGCCGCGTTGAGGATGCAACCCGTGGGATTGTTGGGCGAGCAGATGACGATGGCCTTGGTCGCCGGCGTCACGCAGGCACGAAGCGCCTCCTCATCAATCTGGAATTGCGCAGGCTCCGTATCCAAAAAGACCGCTTTGGCGTGGTTGGCCACGACGATGCTCTCGTACAGGCCAAAGGCCGGCGTGGGGATGATGACCTCGTCGCCGGGGTTGAGCATAGCCATGAATGTTGCCGACAGGGCCTCGGTCGCGCCGTCGGTTAGGATGACCTCGTCAGCCGAAAACGTAAGGCCCGCGTCCCCCATGTAGGCAGATAACGCCTCACGCAGGGCGGGGCGACCGTTGTTGGGCGGATAGTGCGTGTCACCGCGGTCCAGTGCGGCGGTCACCTCGGCACTAATCACATCGGGCGTGGGAAAATCGGGCTCGCCAAGCGCAAGCGCGATGCACCCCGGGTGCTGGGCGGCGAGCGCGTTGATCCGGCGGATACCGGAGGGCTTGAGTGTGGCAAGCGAGGTATTCATGGACAGTCGCATGGCTTTCCTTTCGTAAGGGTTGCACTAGGATAGCGCGGCGTGGCGCCGCCAGACGGTGTAACCTAAACGGAAACCAACCGGAAAGGAGGCGGCATGGAGACGACCGCACGCGGCGATGCACCAAAAACGTTGCAGACCATTGCGTATATCAGCATTCCCAATAGCGCCGATCTTGATTTTTTGCTCTGGGACCTGCAGGATGCCATCGCCGCCTATGCTCAGCTTTCCGGCACTGTACTCCCCCGCCCAGTCGGCTCGAAGGCAAATGACGCCGGCAGCGTTGCCGATGGCATCGTGCTGGCCATTGAAGACGTGGCTGACGATGAGACGTTGACAGCTATCGAGCAGGCGCTTGAGCGCTTTGGCAGTACGAGAGCGCGTGTCTATGCCGTGATTCGAGCCGCACAACGGGGCGCTGAGCAGGCGCGTGGGACCACCGTTCGCCTGCACAAGGCATGTGAGCGCCATGACCAATTGTGGTGTGGCGGCGTTGCCATCTGCGCCGGCAGCGGCATCGCAGCGCTTCGCCATTCCCCACGTATGGGCCTCTTGCGCCGACCGTTTTCTGAGGCCATGGACAAGCTCGTGGGCGCCGTTCGTATGGGGTGTTCCGTCGAACACGCGCAGAAGCTCGGCGGCGCCGCAACGGGTGGCGTCGACACCGACGGCATGGTGCGCGCCACGCCTGCACTGCCCACACCGATCTGGCACGCCGTTATGAGGCATCTTGCCAAGCACTCAAACTGCTAAATCGAAAAAGCCTGCCAATCAGCGGCGCCGCTCCACCGCTCAACAAGCCGCTCCAGACGCCATGTCGCATTGGCGGGACTTGTCGAGGGCAGGACGATGGCAGGCAGCCCCGTCCGATCCTGCAAGTAGCGTTTGTAGAGTCGCCCTGCCGTGCCGCCGTTACAGACAACGGCCTCGATCGGCGCGGCATCGGTAATGCGCTCGATATGTGCCGGCACAACGTTGCGGATGCTTGCGTCGCTCGAGCCCTTAATGTCGCAGCTCTCAATCACATCCCACAGGGCCACGCCACCGTTCAACAGCATGGATCGCTTGGCGGCAATGGAGGCATCGAGCGTCGCGGGCTCACCGCTTGCCAAAGGATCGCCCTCGTTGGGCGGTACAGGCATACCGAGGCACGTGGCCATCACACGCCAAAAGCGATTCTGAGAGTTGCCGTAATAAAAGGCATTGGCGCGCGAAAGCACCGAGGGAAACGACCCGAGCACCAAAACGCGCGAGTGCTCGTCAAACACGGGCTCAAACCCATGCTCAATATGTTGATAGCCCTCGTCAGATACGGCCATGGGCTAGGCTCTCAACAGATAGCGCACCTCGTAGGGTGCAAGCTCAAGGGTACCCGTCAGCTCGACCGTGGGCGCATCGTCGGCAAGCAGGTCGACGAAGGACCCGTTGAGCTCGCCGGCGCCAAAGGTGTAAGGCTCACCCACGGCATTCACCGCCACGAGTACCGTCGCGCCGTCACAGGCGCGCTCGAACAGCAGCTGCTTGTTCTGGATCACCACGTTGCGATAGGCACCGTAGTTGAGAGCACGGGCAGCCGCGTCGTCGGCCGAGCGAAGGTGCGCAAGCTGCGTGATGAACGCCGTCAGCTCGTTGGGCGCAGGCTCATTGAGTGCAGGTCGCAGCGCCCAGTCGCCATCGGGGCCACCCTTTTCGCCGGCAATTCCCCACTCGCTGCCATAGTAGACGCACGGGATGCCCGGCATGCCAAAGAGCATGCCGTAGGCGGGACGCAGACACGACTTGTCGGTGAGGATACTTGCCAGGCGCGGCACATCGTGGTTGTCGACAAACGACAGCAGATGTTTGCCGCGGTAGATGCACCACGGGTCGCCGCCAAACTGGCGGTGCAACGAATGGGCGATCTCGAACATGTTGACCGAGTTAAAGCTGGAGTACAGGCCCTTGTAGCACTCGTAGTTGGTGCAGGAGTCGAGCATCTCGTCGTTGACGATCTGGTTGTAGTCGCCGTGGAGCGTCTCACCAATCAGCACAAAGTCGGGCTTGAGCTCACGGGTAAAAGTATGCAGGCGGCGCATAAAGTCGCGGTCGAGCATATAGGCGACGTCCAGGCGCAGACCGTCGACGCCAAAGACCTCGGCCCAGTGACGCACAGACTCAAGCAGGTAATCGACCACGGCGGGGTTTTGCAGGTTGAGCTTCACAAGCTCAAAATGGCCCTCCCAGCCCTCGTACCAAAAGCCGTCGCCGTAGCACGAGTCACCGTCAAAGCTGATGTGGAACCAATCCTTGTAGGGCGAATCCCACTTGCGCTCTTGCACATCGTGGAAGGCCCAAAAGCCACGGCCCACATGGTTGAAGACGGCATCGAGCACCACGTGGATGCCGTGGGCGTGCAGCGCGTCGCACACGGCGGCAAAGTCGGCATCCCCACCCAGGCGGCGATCAATATGGCGCAGGCTGCGCGTGTCGTAGCCATGGCTATCAGACTCGAGCGGCGGGTTGATGAGCACAGCGCCAATACCGAGTTCCTGCAGGTAGTCGGCCCATTGGGCAATCTTCATGATGGGGGCATCGGGGCTAGCTGTGGCATCGGCGGCCTGGGCGAGCTCATCCTCGGCAACGGGCGCGGCGTTTTCGCGCGGAGCCCCGCAAAAGCCCAGCGGATAGATCTGATAGAACGTCGTCTCGTATGCCCACATAACAGCCTCCCGGTAAGCTCAACACAACGACATCCATTGTATGCCCAGCTTGTATCCTCTCCCCCAAAATAAGTTGCGGTGGAATAGTTCCTGCTTGGACCTTCAGAGGCCTTAAACAGGAACTATTCCACCGCAACTGATGAGGGGACGTGGTTAGGCGACAGGCTTTGCGCGGCGAATGGCCGGGAACATCACCGTGATGGCGAGGATGACGCCCGTGGCAGCGATCGCACCGCCCGCGAAGCCGATCCAGGCGATACCGGGGCCCGAAACCACGGCTCCGCCGATCGCGGTACCCGTGCCAATGCCCAAATTGAACAGGCCCGAGAAGATCGACATGGCGACGGCCGACGAATCTGCCGGCGTGTGCTTGATGAGCTCGGCTTGGAACGCCACGTTAAAGGCCGTGGCGCAGCAGCCCCACAGCGCGCAGACGGCAAGCACTGCCACGAGCGACGATGCGGCCGGGCCCATGAGCAGCAGGGCCACCGGCACGCCGGAGAGCGTAATCGCGAGGAACGGGAAGCGGTGCCCATCGAACAGTCGGCCGAATAGCCAGCTTCCGAGCAGACCAGAGCAGCCGAACGCCGTCAGCGTCATAGTGATGGCGCTTGCGTCGACATGCGCGACCTGAGCCAGGAAAGGCTCGATATAGCTATAGCCCGTGTAATAGCCAGTTGCCATGAACACCGTGACCGCATAGAGCGCGATCAGTAACGGGTTCTTGAGCAGCTCGGGCAGTTGCTTGACGGTAAAGCGCTCGCCCGCCGGCATGGTTGGAAACACGGTCGCCTGGTAGACGACCGCGACAGCAGACAGTGCTCCGACCACGGCAAACGTCATACGCCAGCCCACGGCCAGGCCAATGGCGCGGCCGAGCGGCAGGCCGAAGATCTGCGCGATGGAAGAGCCCGTGGCGATCATGCTGATGGCGAGCGCCCCGTGGCGTGTGTCAACCAGGCGCGACGCCATAATCGAGGCGACCGACCAGAACACGGCATGTGCGCAAGCGACCACCAGGCGCGCGCAGACCAGGATGGGATAAGTCGGCGCCACAGCGGACAGAAACTGGCCCAGCGAGAACACGGCGAGCACGCCCAGCAGCATCCGCTTGAACTCGAAACGCGAAGCGAACACCATGAGCGGCAACGACAGCAGCATGACGCCCCAGGCATAGACCGAGATCATGATGCCCGCCTGGGCCTCGGTGAGCGAGAACGACGCGGCGATATCAGTCAAAAGGCCGATGGGCATAAACTCCGACGTGTTGAACACGAACGCACAGCAGGTGAGCCCGACGAGCGGGAGCCACTGCCTGAGCGTGATGCCGTCTTGCCTTGCCTGACTCATATATAACGTCTCCAATCATTTTGAGTGGAGGCGATTATATAGCAACGGCCCCGCATCCGTCAGCAACAGATGCAGGGCCGAAAACAATTCGATACACAGAGGTTGCGCCGTCAATACATAACTAAGCCAACCCCAGCAATATGCCCGCCGAATGCACGACAAACGCCACGATCCAGGCGACTGCCACCTGAAACGCGAACACGGCAACGGCGTAGCGCGCGCCCAGCTCGCTCTTGACGGCGCCGATGGCAGCCACGCAGGGCGGATACAGCAGCGTAAAGACCAGAAACACATAGGCAGTAAACGGCGAAAACATGGTCGACAGTGCCGCGGGCGAGGTCGCGCCCAAAAGCACCGTGAGCGTCGATATAACGCTCTCCTTGGCGATAAGTCCGGTGACGAGCGCCGTGGACGCACGCCAGTCGCCAAACCCAAGCGGCGCCAGCGCCGGCGCGATGATGCTGCCGAGGCCCGCAAGCAGGCTTTGCGACTGATCGGCGACCACATTAAAGCGAATGTCGAACGTCTGCAGGAACCAGATGACCACGGTAGCGGCAAAGATAATGGTAAAGGCCTTGGTAATAAAGTCCTTGGCCTTATCCCATGCCAGCATCACTGTCGTCTTGACGCTCGGCAGGCGGTAGTTGGGAAGCTCCATGATAAACGGCACCGGGTCGCCCTTAAATGCCGTGCGGTTGAGCACCAGGGCGGCAATGCAGCCGACCACGATACCGATCAGATAGAGCGAGACCATGGCAGGAACTGTCGCCTGTGGGAAAAACGCCCCGCACAGCAGGCCGTAGACCGGCAACTTGGCCGAACAGCTCATGAACGGCGTGAGCATGACCGTCATCTTGCGGTCGTGCTCGGATGGGAGCGTACGGGTCGACATGATAGCCGGCACGGTGCAGCCAAAACCGACGAGCATGGGCACAAAGCTGCGGCCCGACAGGCCAAAACGACGCAGCACCTTATCCATGACAAAGGCCACGCGCGCCATGTAGCCCGAGTCTTCCAGAATGGAGAGGAACAAGAAGAGCACGACGATAATCGGTAGGAAGGTCAGCACGCTGCCCACACCCGTAAGCACGCCGTCGACAGCCAGCGAGCGCACCACGTCGTTGGTGCCGAACGCCTTGAGGCCCGCATCGGCCGAGGCGATGACGGCAGCGATGCCGTCCTCCATGAGTCCCTGCAACGCCGCGCCGATCACGCCAAACGTCAGCCAAAAGACGAGGCCCATGATCACCAGAAACGCCGGAATGGCTGTGTAACGACCTGTCAGGATGCGGTCAATCTTGACGGAGCGCACGTGCTCGCGGCTCTCGTGCGGCTTGACGACGCAACGCCCGCACACGTCGCCGATAAAGCTAAAACGCATATCGGCCAGCGCAGATAGGCGGTCGGTGCCGGCCTCACCCTCCATCTGGGTAATGATGTGCTCGATAGCGTCGAGCTCGTTGCGATCCAGGTGAAGCGCCTCGGTTACCAGCTCATCGCCCTCGACCAGCTTGGTCGCCGCAAAGCGCACCGGGATGTGCGCCGTCACGGCATGGTCCTCGATCAGGTTAGCAATACCGTGGATGCAGCGATGCAGCGCACCGCCGTCCGGACCGTCGGGCGCGCAAAAGTCCAGGCGGCCAGGGCGCTCGCGGAACCGCGCCACGTGCAGGGCGTGGTCCACCAGCTCGCCGATGCCCTCGTTGCGGGCAGCGCTAATGGGGACAACAGGCACGCCCATCAGGCTCTCGAGCAAGTTGACGTCCACGGCGCCGCCGTTGGCGGTCACCTCGTCCATCATGTTGAGCGCGATGACCATGGGGCGATCGAGCTCCATAAGCTGCAGTGTCAGGTACAGGTTACGCTCGATGTTGGTGGCGTCAATGATGTCGATGATGGCGTCCGGACGCTCGTCGAGGATGAACTGACGGCTCACGACCTCCTCGCCTGTGTACGGCGACAGGGAGTAAATGCCGGGCAGGTCGGTAACGCTCGCCTCGGGATGGTTACGGATGGTGCCATCTTTGCGGTCGACCGTCACGCCGGGAAAGTTACCGACGTGCTGGTTGGAGCCCGTCAGCTGGTTGAATAACGTGGTCTTGCCGCAGTTTTGGTTGCCGGCGAGGGCAAAGTGCAGCGGCGCGCCCTCTGGCACGGCCGTCTTTGCCGCACGGGGCGAATACGTCCCCTCGCCCAGGGCCGGATGCTCCGTCGTGCCGATTGCGGCGTTAGCGCGCGGACCCGTATCGGTGTCGTGAATACCCACGAGCTCGATGCGAGCGGCATCGTCCTTACGCAGTGTCAACTCGTAGCCACGCAGGCGAATCTCGAGCGGGTCGCCCATGGGGGCATACTTCATCATGGTGACTTCGGTGCCCGGCGTTAGACCCATGTCCAAAATATGCTGTCGGAGTGCCTGATCGTCCGATGCCACCGATGCGACAACGGCGTCCTTTCCAATCTCGAGTGTATCGAGCTTCACGTCCGTGTTCCTCCCCCGGCGCCCGCAGGGCGTTGTATTTATGTTCACCATGGCTAACCGTTTGCCATGGCTAACCAATTTTAAACTTACATGATAGCGTGAACACACAACGACGTTCAATCGACAGATTGCTGCAAGGAACGTCCCCAAGTGCCGGCACAAAAGGAACGTCCCCGAGTGCCAAGTGCCGCAAGAGTGTCCCTTTCGACTAGTCGCTTAAGAACGTCCCCAATGACTACCTACGCCAAGCCCTTGACAGCTAGGACGATGCCGATGTCTTGGAACCGACAGCGAAAGCCCGCCAGAGCGAGCAAGGTGCCTTGAAGCGAGGTGGCATTGACCTTCCGGTCATGCCACCGAAGCTGAAAGGCAGATTGCCGCCCTGGCGGGCTTGCAGCGTCAAGTGGTTACGGCGTTTGGTAAAACGCCGTAACTAAAACCCGTGGCGCTCGAGGAAGCGGAAGGCTAGGCGGATCCAGGGGCGGACCGCCACCTGCTTGTCCTCGTTGTCGACCGCGGTGTTGGCGTTGCCGAGCGAAAGGCCGTGACCGCCCTGGTCAAAGACGTGCATCTCGCAAGCGACGCCCTCCTCCGCCATGCGTTGGGCAAACGGATAGACCTGCGCGATCGGCGCCGTCTTGTCGTCGGACACGCCCCACACAAAGGTCGGTGGCATCTGACGCGAAACATGCGTGGTGGGGCAGATGTCGGCCAGATGCTCGTCAGTTGCCTCGCCGCCCGTCACCATCGACAGGTAGTCGTTGAGCAAATCGCGCCCCGTCTTGCCGCCCGTCTTGGGCACACGCAAGTCAATGCGCGGATCGCGCGTCTGCATGTCGCGCACATAGGCAAAGTCGAGCAATGGATAGCCCAGCACCACGGCATCGGGACGAATGTCGTCCGGACGCGCCCCGGCAAGTGCCGCAAAGGGGCCGGTCTTCCACTGTGTTGCCAGCGAGGCGCAAATCATGCCGCCAGCAGAAAAGCCCACGACGCACACGCGCTTAGGATCGACATGCCACTCGTCGGCGTTGGCGCGCACCGTGGCGACCATCTTGGCAAGATCTGCCTGGGGGTGCGGAAAGCTCACGTCACCCGTAGAACTCGTGACATAGTTGAGCACAAAGGCCTGGTAACCGTGATCCAAAAACGCAAACGCCACAGGATCCTGCTCATGCGGAGCGATATGCGTAAACGCACCTCCGCCACAGATAATCACCGCGGGGCGGCGGCCATTCGGTTTATCGGGCAGCGGCTCGGCACCCAAATACGTAAACGTCGCCGGATAATCCTCGGTCGGCTCCTCGCCCCACAGCGCATGGTTCTCGACAATCATATGTGCTCCCTTCGCGCAAATTATGCGCCCTTGTTTTTCGCCTTCAAGCGTACCCCACTTGAACCCGTGGCGCAGAAACACTCCGGCAATAAGTTTCCCTTCAACTGATATATCACATAATCCCAGTTCAGAGGTATCGTTGAGCAGCGTAGAATAGGGGCGTTGACCAAGCCGCGAAACACATGTGAAACGTTTCCGGCAAACCAAACGCGCGATATGCGCCTATTTAAGTTGGAGGCAACTATGGGTCTGCTCGATTCGCTTAAGTCCACCTTCACCTCGACCGGCGAGGCGTCCGTTCCGCCCGCAGCAAGCTTCGCTACCCGCGAAGGCGTCATCTATGCCCCCGTCAACGGCGTGCTCGTCAACCTGAACGAGGTTCCCGACGAGACGATCGCCTCGGGCATGCTTGGCCAGGGCTATGGCATCGAGCCCATTACCGGCACCATCTACGCGCCCGCCAACGGCCGCATCGGCGCCACCACCGTCACCAACCACTCCATCGGCATGATCACCGAGGACGGCCTGCGCGTGTTCATCCATGTTGGCCTGGGCACCGTGGAAATGAACGGCAAGGGTTTTGCCCGCTTTGTCGAGATGGGCGATGTGGTCAAGGCCGGCCAGCCGCTCATCAGCTTCGACCGCGACGCCATCAAAGCCGCCGGCCACGAGGACATCGTGACCGTCATCGTCTCTGAGCTCGACCGCCTCAAGAGCATCGACCACGTCGGCGAGTCTGGCACGCTTATCGGCGGCAATCCGCTCGTCAAGCTTGGCGACCCGCTGCTGGTTGCCAAGACCAAGTAGCAGACCGCCGTCACATAACGGGTCAACCGCCTGTGCGTCTTTGCCGCACCTGTGTTGTTGTTTTTGCCTATGTAGAGGTTCTGAAACGTTTCTATATAGGCAGCTGAGCATCAACGCAGGTGCGGCTTTTGCATAGCGAGACATCGCCCCGCGACATGTTGTTCAACCGCACGAACCCCCTTCCTTTGTCCGCGCAGAGCGCTAGACTGCTAGGTCGACATTGGAGGAAGATCGATGCAAAACACACCCACGGGCGCCGTACATGCCGCGCCTCAACGCAACCAACGCATCGTCGCGCTCGACGGGCTCCGCGCCCTCGCCATCGCCGGCGTCGTCCTATATCACCTTCGCCCCAGCCGCCTGACCGGCGGTTTTTTGGGCGTTACACTCTTCTTTACGCTGAGTGGCTATCTCGCCACCAAAAGCATTATGCGGGCTACGGCACGCGACGGATTCTCATACCCGCGCTATATCTGCCGCCGCATTGCGCGCATGATGCCGCCGATCGTCGTGACCATCGCGCTTACCGCCATCGCCACCTACATCGCAGCCCCGAGCTTACTCCCTAAGGTGCAGCAGGACGCCCTGTCATCGGCACTCTTTTTGAGCAACTGGTTCTACATCTTCCGCAACGTCTCGTATTTCGCCGCCGCGGGGCTCCCCTCGCCGCTCACGCACCTGTGGTTCTGCGCCGTCACTATGCAGTTCTATCTGGTGTGGCCGGTCATCCTTATGGCACTGTGCAGCAAAACCAGGTCGCGCAGCACCGCCATCGGCATCACGATCGCATTCGCGCTTGTATCGACGGCAGCCATGGTCCTCATGTTTAATCCCACCGCCGACACATCGCGCGTCTACTACGGAACCGACGCCCGTGCCGCCGAGCTTCTATGCGGAGCCTTAGCCGCCATCGCAGCGCCGCGCCTGCGTGAGATGCTGAGCGGTGACATCCATATCCCCGGCGCCAACAAGGGCATCTCAAAGGTCAATGCGATTTCTATCGCGTGGCTCGTTGCCGTTATAGCCGGCGCACTCATGCTGACCGGAGAGAGCGTCTGGCTCTACCGCGGCGGCTTTTTGCTGTTTGCCTTCGTCACCGGACTCCTCATCATCTGCGTGCAGAATACGGAATGCATCGTGCGCCGTCTGTTGTCGGTCAAGCCGCTCGTCTGGCTGGGCCAGCGCTCGTTCTCGGTCTATCTGGTGCACTATCCCCTACTGCTTCTGATGAACCCCGCAACCCGCACTACCCGCATCGCCTGGTGGGAGCAGGTATTACAACTTGTACTGATTCTTGCGGTAGCCGAGGTTTTCTATCGCCTCGTCGAACGCCCTTGGTCCCACAAGCCGGTCCAACAGGACAGCACGGCAAGAAAACACGTCCTCGCGCCCGCCATGGTGCTCCCCGCGCTTGGCGCTGCATGCGTCGCCGCACTTGCCTTCGCGCCGCTTGACTGGGCAGGCATCGCCACCGCCCGCGCCGAGCAGCTCCGTCCCGAGCTTGCCCAGAACGCGACCTCGTCCCAGGACAACGGAGCCAACGACAAGGGCGCCGAGCCCACATCCGGTAAAGATTCCCAGCCCAGCGACACCGCATCCGATGACGCCACCAAGCAAAAACCCAAAGAGGGACCTATCGCCGAAAAGGTCCCCAAGAACTTGGACTGGAAGAGCTTTACCTACGACGAGGCAACCGGAACCTGCGACGCCCGCGTGCTCATGATCGGCGACTCGGTCACCGCAGGTGCCCAACCTGGCATTCAGGCGGTGCTTCCCAACGCGTACATCGACGGCGTGGTGAGCCGCCAGTTCTACACCTTCCAGGATGTCTACGCGCAGGACAGCGCCAACTACGACCCGAGTGTGGTCATCTGTGCACTTGGCACCAATGGCCTTATTCGCGACCCACAGCAGGTGCAGGACGTGATCAATGCCGTGAGCGGCAAACCCATCTACTTTGTGACCGTGCGCGTGCCGCTCGAGCTGCAGGACCGCAACAACCAGACGATCCGCGACGTATGCGCCCAAAACGACAACGCCGGCGTCATCGACTGGAACGGCGCCTCGGAGGGCCACAGCGAATACCTTGTCGACGACGGCACACACCTCACCCAGGCGGGAATCGACACCTACGCAGCCCTCATACGTCAAGCCATCTGCGGACACTAGGCACCGCAAAATCGGCGCTTGCGCGGTGCCCACGTCACGCTCATACATCGAGCTTGACGTTTTGCTACGCCCCCACTCGCGGGTTAGAATGGTTAACTGTTTGGAAATAATCCGTACAACCGTTATGGGAGGATACGTGAACCGCACCAAAATCGCGCAGCTCTATGCCGATGCCGAGTCGCTCGGTGGCCAGACCGTCACCGTTGCCGGCTGGGTCAAGTCCGTCCGCGACATGAAGAACTTTGGCTTCGTTACGCTCAACGACGGCAGCTGCTTCCGCGACCTGCAGGTCGTCATGAACCGCGAGGCGCTCGACAACTATGACGAGATCGCCCACCAAAACGTCTCTGCCGCCCTCATCTGCACCGGCACCGTCAAGCTGACCCCCGATGCGCCCCAGCCCTTCGAGCTTTCTGCCACCTCCATCGAGGTCGAGGGCGTCAGCGCTCCGGATTACCCGCTGCAGAAAAAGCGCGCAACCGTCGAGTTCCTGCGCACCCAACAGCACCTGCGCCCGCGCACCAACCTGTTCCGCGCCGTGTTCCGTATCCGCTCTGTCGCGGCTGCCGCCATCCACCGCTTCTTCCAGGAGCAGGGCTTTGTCTACGTCAACACCCCCATCATCACCACGAGTGACTGCGAGGGCGCCGGCGAGATGTTCCGCGTGACCACGCTCGACCCCAAAAATCCGCCCCTCACCGAGTCCGGCGAGGTCGACTGGAGCCAGGACTTCTTTGGCAAGCATGCAAGCCTCACCGTGTCCGGCCAGCTCAATGCCGAGAACTTTGCCATGGCCTTTGGCGACGTGTACACCTTTGGCCCCACCTTCCGCGCCGAAAACTCCAACACCACGCGCCACGCCGCCGAGTTTTGGATGATTGAGCCCGAGATGGCCTTCGCCGACCTCAACGACTACATGGACAACGCCGAGGCCATGCTCAAGCACGTTCTTAAGGACGTTATGGCCACCTGCCCCGACGAGCTCAATATGCTCAACAAGTTTGTGGACAAGGGCCTGGTCGAGCGTCTGAACCACGTGGCAAACTCCGACTTTGCCCGCGTCACCTATACCGAGGCCGTCGAAATCCTGGAGCAGGCCGTCGCCGCCGGCCACAAGTTCGACTACCCCGTGAGCTGGGGCATCGACCTGCAAACCGAGCACGAGCGTTTCCTGACCGAGGAACACTTTAAGCGACCGACTTTTGTGACCGACTACCCGGCCGAGATCAAGGCGTTCTACATGCGCATGAACGAGGACGGCAAGACCGTCGCCGCCGCCGACTGCCTGGTTCCCGGTATCGGCGAGATTATCGGCGGCTCCCAGCGCGAGGAGCGCCTGGATCTGCTCGAGGCCCGCATCAAGGACCTGGGTATGAATCCCGAGCAGTACAAGTACTATCTGGACCTGCGTCGCTATGGCTCCTGCAAGCATGCCGGCTACGGCCTGGGCTTCGAGCGTTTGGTGATGTACCTCACCGGCGTGGGTAACATCCGCGACGTCCTGCCGCACCCGCGCACCGTGGGCAACGCCGACTTCTAATCGCCATAGCGCCACCAAACGCGTTCCAGCGCATCACGCCAGCGCCTCTCGGCAAGCCGAGGGGCGCTTTTTTCAACAGCATCCGTCAAGCTTTTGGCAAGGTTTTGGTCAGTTAGGCAGGGTTGTTGAAAACTCGACCCGCCGTTTGCCGGCAACCATCGACCGTCCAAGGCGTCACGTGTCCTTGGCCAGGCTCCGCGCCCTAGGCTCTGATCTGCCATCGCCAAAAAAGGGAAAGGACGTGGGCACTATGACCGAAGCCGTTGTTGAAAACTACGAAACCACGACCAGGGGCTCCGCCTCGATGGCAGCCTATCGCGCCGTACGCATCCTGCAGCTCTTGAGCGAGAACACCGGCGAGGACAAGGCGCTGCTTTCCGACGAGCTGGTCGAGCTCCTCGCCCATCCCGACGACCCCGCCCGCATGCCCATCTCGGCGGCACGCCGCAGCATCTATACCTCGATATCTGCACTTCGTCACGCTGGATACGAAATCGACTATAAGCGCGGCGTGGGCTATCGACTCCTCACCCGCCCGCTTGCTGACGAAGAGATCATACGGCTCCACGGCATGGTCATGCGCAACCGATCGACGCCCATAGCCATTCGAAAGAGCATGGCGCAGCACCTGGTCGCCATGGCGAGCGCCGATGTTCGCGACTATCTCGATATGCCCGAACCGGCACCGGCCGCCAACGACGCACCCGTCAAGACAACGCGTCCGCACGCCAAGCGTATCGACACGTGCGAACTCGTCGAACAGGCCATCGACCATGGAACAACTGTCAGCTTTGATATCACAAACGTCCTGACCCGAGGCGAAATCGAGGTGGTACGGATGACGGTCCGGCCCTTTGCCATCAGGCAGCGCGATGGCGTCTCGTATCTGCTGGGAACGGTCTACGACACCCGAGGCGCCGACGACACCCTGCGCACCGTTGAGATCAGCCGCATGAGAAACGTCAGCACGCGTTTGCTCGACGGCAAGAAACTCTTTGCCGCGCTAGACGAAGAAGACAGCCCCGCACCCGCAGCATAAGCCCCGTTACCGTCCGTCGTTCCTCAGCACCGCCCATCCGGTTCAGTATTAAAAAACCCGCCAGGTTATTGTAAAAATGGACATCGGCGTTACTATAGTCCCACTTGCACTTTTTCCTAGTGCAGTGTTTCCAGCCATTTTTATACTGGGGGTAATGATATGAAGGACATCACCATCAGCCGCAGGAGCCTTCTTGTCTCCGCTGGCCTGCTCGCGCTCGCTCCGCTCGCCGGATGCGGCGGCAACTCTGGTTCCGGCTCCGCTGCCGCCGGTTCCGACTACACCATCGGCGTTCTGCAGCTCACCGAGCACTCCGCGCTCGATGCCGCCAACGACGGCTTCGTCAAGGCCATCAAGAAGAGCGGTCTCAAGGTCAAGATCGACCAGAAGAACGCCCAGAACGACCAGTCCACGTGTAAGTCCATTGCCGACAAGTTCGTAGGCGACGGCGTCGACCTGATCTATGCCATCGCTACGCCCGCCGCGCAGGCTGCCGCCGGCGCCACCGCCGATATCCCCATCGTTGGCTGCGCCATCACCGACTACGCTGCTTCCGGCCTGGTCCAGGACAACGACAAGCCCGGCACCAACGTCACGGGCGCTTCCGACCTCACCCCGGTCGCCGAGCAGCTCGAGATGATGCAGAAGGTCCTGCCCGACGTTAAGAAGGTCGGCCTGCTCTACTGCACTGCGGAGTCCAACTCCGACGTCCAGATCAAGGCCGCCAAGAAGGAGCTCGACAAGCTGGGCCTCGAGTACACCGACTTCACCGTCTCGAGCTCTAACGAGATTCAGTCCGTCGTCGAGTCTGCCGTGGGCAAGGTCGATGCGCTGTACTCCCCCACCGACAACACCATCGCCGCGGGTGCCTCGCAGGTCGGCCAGATCTGCAAGGAGAACAAGCTCCCCTTCGTTACCGGCGAGGAGGGCATGTGTAAGGCCGGCGGTCTGTTCACCCTCTCCATCAACTATGAGGACCTGGGCTACGCCGCGGGCGAGATGGCCGTCAAGATCCTGAAGGGCGAGGCCAAGCCCGAGGATATGCCGATCAAGCACCTCTCGAGCAAGGACCTGGTCGTCGTCAAGAACGACGAGATGGCCGAGGCCCTGGGCATCGACCTCTCCGCTCTGGACGCGTAGCGGCATGCGCGGCGATGTGCCTAGGGCTCATGCTCGCGCCGTTGCCGTGCTATTCAATATCTGAGCCACAGGGGCGGACGCCAAAGACCGGCGTTCGCCCTGCTTGTTACGGATGAGACAAAACATCCGGCCGCAGCTCTTTTATGCAGTGTTACCGCTATTATGGAAAATCACGTGTCCACCCTATCCTAGGAGGTATGAAGCATGCTCATTGCATTGCAGGGCGCCGTTTCGCAGGGCGTCCTCTGGGGCATCATGGTGCTCGGCGTGTTTATCACGTTCCGCCTGCTCGACATCCCCGATATGACCTGCGACGGCAGCTTTGCCCTCGGCGGCTGTGTTTGCGCCGTGCTCATCGTCAACAATAACGTCGACCCCTTGCTCGCCGTGCTGGCCGGCATGTGCGCCGGTGCCATCGCCGGCGCCGTCACGGGCATCTTGACCACCGTCTTTGAGATTCCCGCAATCCTCGCCGGAATCCTCACCCAGATCAGCCTGTGGTCCATCAACCTGCGCATCATGGGCAAATCCAACACGCCCATCCTTGCCAAGGGCACCATCTTCTCATCCGTCAGCCACATGACGGGCCTGCCGCAGTCCACCGTTGCCATCATCCTGGGCATTGTGCTGGCCGTGGCCATCGTCGCCATCCTGTACTGGTTCTTTGGCACCGAGATTGGCTCGGCGCTGCGCGCCACCGGCAACAACGAGTACATGATCCGCGCCCTGGGCGTCAACACCAACTCCACCAAGATGATCGCCCTCGTGCTCTCTAACGCCCTTATCGGCCTTTCGGGTGCGCTCATCTGCCAGAGCCAGAAGTACGCTGACATTGGCATGGGCACCGGCGCCATCGTTATCGGTCTTGCCGCCATTGTTATCGGCGAGGTGCTCGGCCGCCTGCTGCCCGGCGGTCTGACGCAGTTTAGCGTCCGTCTTGCCTCTGCAGTCTTTGGCTCCGTGGTGTACTTCCTCATTCGCGCCATCGTGCTGCAGCTGGGCATGGATGCCAACGACATGAAGCTGCTCTCCGCCGTGATCGTTGCCGTGGCCCTGTGCGTGCCCGTGGTTTGGGAGCGCTACAAGCTCCGCAGCTCCTATACGAAGGGAGATGAGGCAAATGCTTAAGCTCTCGCACGTCAAAAAGACCTTTAACAAGGGCACCGTCACCGAAAAGCGCGCACTCACCGGCGTCGACCTTACCCTTAACGACGGCGACTTTGTGACCGTGATCGGCGGCAACGGCGCCGGCAAGTCCACGCTGCTCAACATGATCGCCGGCGTGTATCCGCTCGATTCGGGCGTTATCGAGCTCGACGGCACCGACATCTCGCGTCTGAGCGAGTCGCAGCGCGCCAAGTACCTGGGCCGCGTGTTCCAGGACCCCATGCGCGGCACCGCAGCCGACATGCAAATTGCCGAGAACCTGGCCCTCGCCAAGCGCCGTGGCCAGCGTCGCGGTCTTTCGTGGGGCGTCACCAAGGCCGAGAAGGACGAGTACGTTGAGCTGCTCAAGCGCCTGGACCTTGGCCTGGACACACGCCTCAACGCCAAGGTCGGCCTGCTCTCGGGTGGCCAGCGCCAGGCACTCACCCTGCTGATGGCCACGCTCACCAAGCCGCGCCTGCTACTGCTCGACGAGCACACCGCGGCCCTCGACCCCAAGACGGCCTCTAAGGTGCTCAACCTGACCGAGGAGATCGTCGACGAGAACCACCTGACCACGCTCATGGTCACGCATAACATGAACGACGCCATCCGTCTGGGCAACCGTCTGATCATGATGCACGAGGGCCATGTAATCTACGACGTGGCCGGCGACGAGAAAAAGTCGCTCACCGTGGCCGACCTGCTGCAGAAGTTCGAGGAGGTCTCGGGCGGCGAGCTCGCCAACGACCGCATGCTGCTGAGCTAACGACCTAGAAAACCACCACAAAGGGGACTGTGAACTGCCTCCCATTTCTTGGACATCGGGAAATGGGAGGTTTTCCATGAGTATAGACCTCAGGGTGAAGCACGACCTGGAGTCCAGGAGGCGGGCCGTCGAGCTCTTCGACGCCGGCGTCGGCTGCAAGCCGGCGGCCGAGGCCCTGTCCGTCCCCCGCGAGACCGTGAGAGAATGGCAGTGGGTATACCGGGCGTTCGGAAGCGAGGCGCTGCTGTCCATGGGCGGGAAACAATCCAGGTACACATTCGAGCAGAGGGTCGCCGCGGCGTCGGCCGTGGTCGACGGCGGGATGGCGAAGGCCGACGCTATGGCCGAGTTCGGGATCAGGTCGAAGTCCCCGCTGGAGCGCTGGTGCAGGCTCTACCGCGAGGGCGGCGGCCGAGGCGCTGCGGCCCGCCCGACGGGCGAGGCCGAGGGGTCGAGGTCGAACCCGGGCCCGCACCCGCGAGCAGGAGGTCGAGGAGCG
>NZ_KN214135.1:334538-336287 GCF_000763055.1 Collinsella sp. 4_8_47FAA
CTCGACCGGCTCCTCGAGGCCCCTGCCCGACGGGGCGGCGCCGACCATGCACTCGGACATGGGCTGGCAGTACCAGCACGAGTCCTACGCCTCCAGGCTGGAGGGGGCGGGCATCACCCAGAGCATGTCGCGCAAGGGGAACTGCATCGACAACGCCGCCACCGAGCAGCTCTTCGGCCACGTGAAGGACGAGTTCTACCGCGGCAGGGAGTGGGGCAGCTTCGGGGACTTCAAGCGCGACCTGGAGGAGTACATAGACCATTGGAACACGCGGCGCAGGCAGGTAAGATTGAAGGGCCTGACGCCGGAGGAGTTCCGGAACCGGGCCCTTGCGGCGTAGTCGCTATTTGTTCAGTCCAAGTTTCGGGGCGCAGTTCACTGGCACCTTTGTGGTGGTTTTTGTTAAGGTCTAAGGAGACTGCCATGAAAAGACTCCCTCGCCTCGCGTTAGCCACTGCGTTGATCTGGAAGCGCCGCCGCTAAGCTACACCGCCGGGCCTTGCAGCCCCGCCGTGCAGACCTTATATCAAGCACAGAAGCCCGTCCGATGTGATCGGACGGGCTTTTGGTGGGTATCATGGTTGGACGATCATTAGGAGGTTTCCCTACATGGAATTGTTTGAGCCAATTCTTCATTTCTTTGCACAACGATGGGTCCACAACATCATCTGGGCAGGTATCTTGGCCATCGGCACCGCCGTTGCCGCCAAGGTCGCGTCCAAGACCCTGCACCACCTGCTTAGCCGCGACGATAACCCACTCCCTTCATCGAGCATCTTCATCAACATCGCGCGCGCCATCATCTGGATGATTGGCGGCAGCTTTATCCTCGACAACTGCTTTGGCATTAACGCAAACGCCCTCGTCGCCGCTCTTGGCGTCGGCGGCATCGCCATCTCGCTCGGCTTTCAGGACACGCTGTCAAACCTTATCGGTGGCATGCAGGTGACCTTTATGGGCATCATCAAGCCCGGCGACAATATCGAGGTCGGCGGCGTGTCGGGCGTGGTCCAAGACATCACCTGGCGTCATACGACCATTGAGGATGCCTGTGGGCAAACCATCATCGTCCCCAACTCCAACATCTCCAAGAACACGCTCGTGCATTTGATGCCCTTTGGGCGCGTTGCCGTGCCCGTCGCGGTCAAGGACACGTCCAAGTGGGCTTCACTGGACGCGCTGGCAGATGAACTCACCGACGCCACCAAGGCCGCCGTGCTTCCCATCTCGGGCTTTGACAAGGAGCCCTACGTGCTCTTTAGCGAGATCGGCGACTTTGGCATCAAGGGCAAGATCATCTTTATCGTCAGTGACGACAGCACCACCTTTACGGCAGCCGACGCCTGCATCCGCGCCATCGCCCCCATCATCGCCTAAAGCCACCACAAAGGGGACAGTGAACTGCGCCCCGAAACTTGGACTGAACAAATAGCGACTACGCCGCAAGGGCCCGGTTCCGGAACTCCTCCGGCGTCAGGCCCTTCAATCTTACCTGCCTGCGCCGCGTGTTCCAATGGTCTATGTACTCCTCCAGGTCGCGCTTGAAGTCCCCGAAGCTGCCCCACTCCCTGCCGCGGTAGAACTCGTCCTTCACGTGGCCGAAGAGCTGCTCGGTGGCGGCGTTGTCGATGCAGTTCCCCTTGCGCGACATGCTCTGGGTGATGCCCGCCCCCTCCAGCCTGGAGGCGTAGGACTCGTGCTGGTACTGCCAGCCCATGTCCGAGTGCATGGTCGGCGCCGCCCCCGTCG
>NZ_KN214135.1:337459-417613 GCF_000763055.1 Collinsella sp. 4_8_47FAA
GCGCCCTCGGCCGCCGCCCTCGCGGTAGAGCCTGCACCAGCGCTCCAGCGGGGACTTCGACCTGATCCCGAACTCGGCCATAGCGTCGGCCTTCGCCATCCCGCCGTCGACCACGGCCGACGCCGCGGCGACCCTCTGCTCGAATGTGTACCTGGATTGTTTCCCGCCCATGGACAGCAGCGCCTCGCTTCCGAACGCCCGGTATACCCACTGCCATTCTCTCACGGTCTCGCGGGGGACGGACAGGGCCTCGGCCGCCGGCTTGCAGCCGACGCCGGCGTCGAAGAGCTCGACGGCCCGCCTCCTGGACTCCAGGTCGTGCTTCACCCTGAGGTCTATACTCATGGAAAACCTCCCATTTCCCGATGTCCAAGAAATGGGAGGCAGTTCACAGGCACCTTTGTGGTGGTTTCGCATCGTGGTACCATGGTTCATATCGTTGTTTAAACGACTAAGGGAGTAGACACCATGGAAGAGGCCTATCGTCAAGCACGCAAGCGCGGCGAGCAGGGACGTCGTCGCGCCATCAGCCAAAGCGAGCACCCGTACCTTACGGACCTCGACGGCCTCGTTGCCCAGCTCCCCTTAGGTCAGCGAGAGAGCGTCGGCCTGAGGGACATTCCGCTCGAAATGGTCGTCGGCACGGTCACCAAAGGCCGTCAGTCTGCTTTTTCGTGTAACTTTATGCCCCTGCTGCCGTTTAACACCGAGTTCGCCCGCAAGTGGTCCAACCTCTACGACATCCAGGTGACCGAGGGCTATCGCGACCCCATCATCGTCACCGAGTTCATGCATCGGTTCTACGTCCAGGAGGGCAACAAGCGCGTCAGCGTCCTCAAATTCCTGGACGCCCCGACGGTTTCGGCCAAGGTCACCCGTCTCTACCCCGGCAAATGGGATTCCATCGAATGCCGCCTGTACGGCGAGTTCTGCGCGTTTTGGCGCGTCTGCCCCCTATACGAGATCGAGTTCTCGCGTGAGGGAAGCTACGAAACGCTCGCCAAGATGCTCGGTCAGAACCTTATCGAAAAATGGCCGCAGAAAAAGGTCGACTACCTGCGCCACACCTTCTTGCTCTTTAAGCGCGCCTACCTTCGCGCCGGCGGCGACCATCTGGACATTACACCCGCCGACGCAATGCTCGTCTACCTCAATGTGTACAACCAGGACCGTCTGCTGGACACGCCGACGGACATCGTCGTAAACCGCCTGTGCAAGATTTGGCGCGAGTTGGTCATTGCCGGCAAAAATGACGAGGACAAGGTCGATCTTGTCGAAGCACCGAGCGTCGATGAGGGGGAGTCACCCTCCAAGTCCACCTCCGGCGTGTTCAACTTCTTTATGGGCAAGACCGTCTACTCGGCGGCCAACCCTCTGCGCATCGCCTTTATCCATGAATTCCCCTGTGCATCGTCGAGCTGGGACAGTCTGCACGACCAAGGGCGTCAGTATCTCGACGAGCACTTTGGCGGCATCGTGCGCACCGAGGCGTTCGAGGACTGTCACGATCCGGACGTGTTCTACGCCGCCGTGGAGACCGCCGTCAAGCAAGGGGCGAACGTCATCTTCTCGACTTCACACCGCCTGATGGAATATACGCTCAGGGCCGCCGTTGAGTATCCCCAGGTTCGGTTCCTCAACTGCTCTATCGGCCTTCCCCACCAAAGCGTCCGTTCGTACTTTGGCAAGATGTACGAGGCCAAGTTCCTCCTGGGCGCCCTTGCGGCTAGCATGGCGGACAACCATCGCATTGGCTACCACGCGTCGGTCTTTGCGTCGGGCGCGCTTAGCGAGATCAACGCCTTTGCCATCGGCGCCTCGTTGCTCGACCCTCGCGCGCAGGTAATCCTCACTTGGGGCGATGTGCCCGCCGGCGGCCTTGCCGAGGCCATGTGCCGCGAAGGCGTGAGTGTTATGACCGGCGCTGACATGTCCAAGTCGCTCGAAGACCCTACGGCCTACGGACTCCACCGCCTGGTCGATGGCAAAGTCACCGGCATCGCCATGCCGGTATGGAACTGGGGTCGATACTACGAGCTTATCGTGCGAAGCCTGCTGCATGGCACCTGGGATGAGACCAGTGACGATAGCCAGGTTCGCGCCGTCAACTACTGGTATGGTATGAGCTCGGGCGTTATCGACATTCGCTACGCTCCGGGCCTGCCTTATCAGACGCGCAAGCTTGTTCAGCTGCTCCGCAATGGCATCGTCGAGGGCTCCATCAATCCATTTGGCGGCGAACTCCACAGCCAAGACGGCGTGGTGCAAATCGAGGGCTTTCCCCCGCTGCCGAGCACGCAGATTGTCGAGATGAATTGGCTGGCCGACAACGTGGTGGGCACCATTCCGCAGCTCGACGATGAGCCGAAAGTCCCTGCCCTATGAAAATCCTTGCCATAGCCGATACCGAAGAACGATGCCTTTGGGAGTGCTTTCGCAAGGAACGCTTTGAGGGAGTCGACCTGATTTTGTCCGCCGGCGATCTGGACCCGGACTATCTTGAGTTTTTGGTTACGGTCATCAACAAACCGCTCATCTACGTGCGCGGAAATCACGATGACCGCTACGCACGTCATGCACCGGGTGGATGTATCTGCGTAGAGGACAGCGTGTACACGTACCGAGGGATTCGCATTGCGGGCCTTGGCGGGTCCATGCGTTATCGCGACGGCGCCAACATGTACACCGAACGCGAGATGTCCAAGCGCATGCGTAAGCTGTCGCGTAAGGTTAGGATGGTCGGCGGGTGCGACATTCTGCTTACCCATGCACCCGCCGCCGGTATGGGTGATCTGGACGATCTGCCGCATCGAGGATTCGAGTGCTTTAACACAGCACTCGAATCCTGGAATCCCGACTACATGGTGCACGGGCATGTGCACCAAAGCTACGGTTGCGATTTTCAGCGCGAGCGTCAGCATGTGTGTGGAACGACGATCATCAACGCCTGCGGCTATACGCAGTTTGAGCTCGACCAGACGCACTACCCCATCCGCGGCTGGCAAGCAGCTTGGCTCAACTCACAAACCATGCGCCGCGAGCTCAAACGCCACGAAGCCATCGAGCCCTCAACGGCCAGAACACTCTGGTAACCACCACAAAGAGGACACTGTCCCCTTTGTGGTGCTTTTGACGCGATAGCAAGAAACCCGGTCCTGCACAAGGCAGAACCGGGTTTCTTTAGCAATGCTTGCTGTACTCAGGCAGTAACTAGCAGTTACTCAGCCAGGAAGTCACGCTGGACAGCGGGATCGACCTTGACGCCAGGGCCCATGGTGGAAGACACGGAGATGGACTTGACGTACTTGCCCTTAGCAGAAGAGGGCTTGACGCGCAGAATCTCGGTGTACAGGGCAGCGTAGTTCTCGACGAGCTGCTGCTCAGAGAAGGACTTCTTGCCCAGGGGCACGTGGCAGATGCCGTAGCGGTCGGCGCGGTACTCAACGCGGCCAGCCTTGAGCTCGGAGACCATCTTGGCGACGTCCATGGTCACGGTGCCGAGCTTGGGGTTCGGCATGAGGCCACGGGGACCAAGAATCTTACCGATGCGGCCAACCTTGGCCATCATGTTCGGCGTAGCGATAGCGGCGTCGAAGTTGATCTCGCCCTTCTGAATCTGGGCGACGAGCTCGTCGGAACCGATGATGTCGGCGCCGGCAGCCTCGGCCTCGCGGGCCTTCTCGCCCTCGGCGAAGACGGCAACACGAACGGTCTTGCCGGTGCCGTGGGGCAGGGAGATGGAACCACGGATGTTCTGGTCAGCCTTACGAGTATCGATGCCCAGACGGAAGTGGGCCTCGACGGTCTCGTCGAACTTGGCGGTGTCGAGCTCCTTGATGAGCTTGGCAGCCTGAAGGGGGGTGTAGAGCGTGGCGCGGTCGATCTTCTCGGCAGCGGCGTTATAGCTCTTACCATGCTTAGCCATGTGCATTACCTCCTGTGGTTAAACGGGCGTGAGCCCTCCCACATCGTATCGTGTGCCCTATTGCACACATTTAGCGGGCGCCCCGGTCGGAGCACCCGTCGTTACCATAAGAAATCGCTACTCAGCGATGGTGACGCCCATGGAACGGGCGGTACCGGCGATGATCTTCTTGGCGGCGTCAATGTCGTTGGCATTGAGGTCTGGCATCTTGATCTCGGCGATCTTGGTGAGCTGCTCCTGGGAGAGCTGGCCAACCTTGTCGGCCTGGGGCTTAGCGGAACCAGACTTGAGGTTCAGCTCCTTCTTGATGAGGTGAGCCGCCGGCGGGGTCTTGGTGATGAAGGAGAAGGACTTATCCTCGTAGACAGAGATCTCAACGGGGATGATGTCGCCCTTCTTGTCCTGCGTCTCGGCGTTAAAGGCCTGGCAGAACTGCATGATGTTCACGCCAGCAGCGCCCAGGGCGGGGCCGACGGGAGGAGCGGGGTTAGCTGCACCAGCAGGAATCTGGAGCTTAATGACGTTGGCAACCTTCTTCTCAGCCATGGTTATTCCTTTCGAATCACGAGTGTGAAGTACTTGCTATATCGTAAGCACGCACGTGTTAGAAGCACTCCTGAGATGAGCAGTCACAGAAGAAGCACGCTCGCGCGAACGGACGAAAACTTAAGCGATGACAGCGACCTGGTTAAAGTCGAGCTCGACCGGCGTCTCGCGGCCAAAGATCATCAGCGTGACCTTGAGCTTGCCAGCCTCGGTGTTAACCTCGGAGACCTTACCATCAAAGTCGGTAAGCGGGCCATCGGTGACGCGGACGGACGTGCCGACCTGAATATCAACCGAGGTGCGCTTGGGCGAATCGCCCTTACCGGGACGACGAGTCATCTTATTGTACTCATCGCGGGAAAGCGGTGCGGGCTTACCGTTGCCGCCCAGGAAACCGGTGACGCCGGGCGTGTTGCGGAGACACGTCCAAGCATCGTCATCCATCTCCATGCGGACCAGGACATAACCCGGGAAGATCTTGGAATCCTTGGTCTCACGCTTGCCACCCTCTTTAATCTCGGTGACGCGCTCCATAGGAATCTCGATATCAAAGATACGGTCCTGCATGCCCATAGTCTCGATGCGATGCTCGAGATCGGACTTAACGCGGTTCTCGTATCCAGAGTAAGTGTGAACGACGTACCAACGCTTAGACATGGTTTAGCCCCTCAATCCAGAGAACAGAGCAAGAGCCTCGCCAAAGCCAGCATCGAGCAGAGCGATGACGACGCCGACGACGATCAGAGAAGCGCAAACGACAACCGAGTAGTTCACGAGCTCCTTCTTATCGGGCCACGTGACACGCTTCATCTCGGACTTGACCGAAGCGAAATACTTCTTGGTGCGGGCGAAGAAACCAGGCTTCTCATTCTTCTTGGACTTCGCAGCCTTCTCGTTCTTCTTGGCAACGGCCTTCTTGGCCTCAACCTTGGAGTTGGCGGCAGCTTTGTTGGCAGGTGCCGGCTGCTGAGCCTTCTTCTTGTTCTTCTTGTTGGCCATTTGGGTTACCTCCGCGCAATGCGCTTATACATGAGTAAACCGTAAGCCCCCAAGTGGGAGCTTACGGAATAATGACTGGCACGCCAGGAAGGACTCGAACCCTCAACACTCGGTTTTGGAGACCGATGCTCTACCAATTGAACTACTGGCGTATGTGACTAGAGACTAACGAGTCTCTTTGTGCAGCGTGTGGTGACGGCACCAGGGGCAATACTTCTTGATCTCCATACGATCAGGCATGGTCGACTTGTTCTTGGTGGTCGTATAGTTGCGGCGCTTGCACTCAGTGCACGCAAGAGTAACTAGAGTACGCATGTATCCTGAACCTTTCATTTCCGCCCCGTACGGGCACGAGTTGTTACTTTATCAGCTCCACGCAAGTGCTGTCAATGAAAACCTCGAGTCAATTGGTTCTCGGTGGATCCATTCATATTTGGAACACATCAATGAAACCATCGAGAGCTAATCGACGGTGCTTCCAGGACCATTATCGATCCTCTCGACACCAGCAACGGCTCAATATCCATTGCAGAAAAGAACCCGGCACCCATATAAGTGCCGGGTTCTCTAAGTCAGCTATATCAAAGAGCTAATTTACTCAATGATCGTGGAGACGATGCCCGAACCGACGGTGTGGCCACCCTCGCGGATAGCGAAGCGCAGGCCCTCCTCCATGGCGATCGGGTGGATGAGGTCGCCCTCGATGGTGATGTGGTCACCAGGCATAGCCATCTCGGTGCCCTCGGGGAGCTTGACCGTACCGGTAACGTCGGTGGTACGGAAGTAGAACTGAGGACGATAACCATCGAAGAACGGGGTGTGACGGCCGCCCTCCTCCTTGGTCAGAACGTAGATCTCACCGGTGAACTTGGTGTGCGGGGTAACCGAACCGGGCTTGCAGAGAACCTGGCCGCGCTCGATGTCCTCGCGCTTGATGCCGCGGAGCAGCAGACCGACGTTGTCGCCAGCCTCGCAGAAGTCCATGGACTTACGGAACATCTCGATACCGGTAACGACGGTGTTCTGGGTATCCTTGATGCCGACGATCTCGACGGGCTCGTTGAGCTTGAGCTCACCGCGCTCGACACGGCCGGTAGCAACGGTACCACGGCCGGAGATGGTCATAACGTCCTCAACGGCCATCAGGAACGGGAGGTCGTTGTTACGAGCAGGCGTCGGGATGTACTCGTCGACAGCCTTCATGAGCTCGCGGATGGCGTCCATCCACTTGGCGTCGCCCTCGAGAGCGCCCAGAGCGGAACCACGGATGACGGGGATGTCGTCGCCGGGGAAATCGTACTCGGAGAGGAGCTCACGGGTCTCCATCTCGACGAGGTCGATGAGCTCGTCATCGTCGACCATGTCGCACTTGTTCAGGAAGACGACGATGTAGGGAACGCCGACCTGACGGGCGAGCAGGATGTGCTCGCGGGTCTGAGCCATGGGGCCGTCGGTAGCGGCGATGACCAGGATAGCGCCGTCCATCTGAGCAGCACCGGAGATCATGTTCTTGACGTAGTCAGCGTGGCCCGGGCAGTCAACGTGAGCGTAGTGACGGGCAGCGGTCTCGTACTCGACGTGGGAGACGGAGATCGTAATGCCGCGCTCGCGCTCCTCGGGAGCCTTGTCGATGTTCTCGAACGCAGTGAAGTCAGCCTTGCAGCCCTCGGTCTCGGAGAGAACCTTGGTGATGGCAGCGGTCAGCGTGGTCTTGCCGTGGTCGACGTGACCAATGGTGCCGATGTTAACATGCGGCTTAGTGCGCTCAAACTTCTCTTTGGCCATAAAGCCCTCCTCTTAACAGGTCGTCCCCGGACGGGACTTTGCCTTTATACCATAGTGGCCTCTCAACATACTATTGAGAAGCCACCGTGTTACCTATGGTAGCGGTGACTGGATTCGAACCAGTGACGCCACGGGTATGAACCGTGTGCTCTAACCAACTGAGCTACACCGCCGGATGGAGCCTGCAACCAGACTTGAACTGGTGACCTCTTCGTTACCAACGAAGTGCTCTACCGACTGAGCTATACAGGCACTTGACGGGTGGGAGCTATAGGATTCGAACCTATGTAGGCAGAGCCAACGGGTTTACAGCCCGTCCCCATTAACCACTCGGGCAAACTCCCAAACGTTCAAGTATCCGCAGGTCCTTTGGTCTTTTGGACCGCCGCCCCCGCGAACGAAGAAGATAATACGATGCCACCTTGGGGGCTGTCAATGAAAACCTCTAGATACACGGTGCCGGGCGTATCTATATAGCCGTGACCTGCGGTTTTATTGAGTTTGGATATGAAGGACAGTGGTTTTGGATACTGAGGTGACGTTTCCCAAGGTAACACTTTGCTGTAGTGGAGTACACCTTCAGTATCGAACTTCGATACCAGCTTATTTGCACCTATATATAGGTCGAGATCGGGGCTGCCCAGACAGAAGATTGCTCTTCCCAGGCAAAATCGAGCGTGGATTTTCTTCCGTTTGAAATCGAGCGTGGATAATCTCCCACTTTGCCGTGCCATCGAATCCAAAGTGGCAGATTATCCACGCTCATTCACTAGGCGGAAGATTTTCCACGCTCGTGTGTCCGATAATCCACGCTCGATGACGATGACCAACCTCGCCCCGGCCTATGTCTCGACCTGTAACAGTAAGAGGGTTATTCCTCCCCTATCTGTTACAGATCGAGATGTTTCGCAGAAACCCCCGCTTACGTCTCATTCTGTAACAGTAAGAACGGTTTTCAGCCTCTTCGTGTTACGGATCGAGATGTTATCGGCCTTCCCTTGGCAATGTTTCGATCTGTAACTATAAGGAGGGTCTTCAGCCCACTCGTGTTACGGATCGAGACAAACCTGAAGCTTGGTTGGCGCCAAACACGCTGACTTATCGACATAAATAGAAACGGGCCCTGTCCCACAAGGAAACAGAGCCCGAAACTCTCATGGAGCCAGTGACAGGAATCGAACCTGCAACCCACTGATTACAAATCAGTTGCGCTACCGTTGCGCCACACTGGCACACTTGGCGCTTTCACGCGAAGCGAGTTAAGAATAAAGGAATTGCGGACGGGGCGCAACAGGCCGCACGGCGTTATACAAATATGCAAAATCCAGCAACAACGCGTACCAGGCCCGTTCATTTCTGTCAGTGCGCCCTCAATCTTAAAACCATTCGCCAGAACGAATAGTTTTAATTACAATTGCTATATATAAAACTATTCGTTCTGGCGAAGGGTTTCGCGATGCTTACTACCAAAGAAGCTGCCGAGCTGCTCGGCATCACTCCGCGCAGGGTGCAGGATCTCATAAAAAACGGAGCACTTGAGGCCCGCAAGGCTTCTGGTGTATGGCTCATCGACAAAGACAGCGTCGACACGCGACTCCGCTCTGTGACCAAAACGGGGGGACGTCCCCGCCGCGGCCACGGTAAGAGCGAGATCGCGTTCACCCTCATGAACCGCACGTACGAAGTCGCTCAGCTGGTCTACAGTACATCGCGAAAAGACTTTACCCACATCGGTGCCGACATCGATTACGCCCACGCCCCTATTGGAGTATTTGGCCCTAATAGCCCCATATCGCTAGACTCCTTCCGCATCTGGTGGCGCGGCCGCGGTATCCCGCTCGCACGCATTGGGCTAGCCTCCCTGCTTGCAGAAGCCGCAGTCGATGTTCCCGATGAACTCGTCCAGCGAAATCTCGGCCTCTCCTTATCCGACCAGTATTGGATTAGGCCCCAAGGTTCCGGTCTCACCTGGGAGGATATCAACTTCTTCAATAACGCCTTTGATGACGTCTCGCTGTCCATTGCACCCTTTGCCCCAGAGGGAAAAGCGGCTGCCGCAAAGCCCGATAACACCTCGGACGGCAATCTTCAAAAGTACTGGACGTGCGAGGGCGAACGTCGAATTCTGCATAAGGCAGGAGCGCACCTGGACCAGGAACCTTATAACGAGCTGGTGGCGACCGCGCTCCACCGTCGCATCCTAAACGCCTGCGATTATGTGCCTTACTCGCTCGAGGGCACGGGCACTTCCGCCCTGAGCACATGCGATGTCTTCTTAACTGATGAAGAAGAGTATGTCCCTGCGTTCTATGTAAACCAGCACGCAAACGCAGATGAACGGCTAACCGACTACGAGCGATATGTAGCAAACTGCGAGGAGCTCGGGGTGACAGGCGTCAAGGATGCCCTTGACCGCATGATCGTATGTGACGACATCATTGCCAACTACGATCGTCATTGGCGCAACTTCGGCCTCGTGCGAAACGTAAACACGCAAGCTTGCAGACCTGCCCCCATCTTCGATTCGGGCTCATCGCTCTGGTGCAACATATCACTAGAGGAGCTTAGGGCGGGAGAGCACAGTTTTACCAGCGCACAATTTCATTCAAGCCCCGCCAAACAAATGTTGCTCGTCGAGGACATGGGCTGGTTTGACTGCGACAAACTCGAAGGCTTCGTTGACGAGGCAATCGAGATTCTGTCTAAAAACGATGCTCTAGCAGCGAGACTACCTTATCTAAAAGAGGCGCTAACGTGGCGCCTCGAAAGAATGATCGACATCGCTGAATGGAGTTAGCAAGGCAGCATTGCCCCGCCAACTCCCCTACCGTCCGCGCAACGCCTTGAGCTTGGCCAGGGTATCGGGGCTCAGGCGGCTGCCCAGAGTCATCTTGATCTGCGGAGCTTCCTCTGCCTCGTGAACGTCGTTATCGATCTGTTTGATCTCGTCCACCAGCATACGGCTCGAGATGCGCGTGACGCCCTTGCCCATGACGACGGCCTGTATTGTGCCGTCACTCGATACCACGGAGCACGCGCGGCCTTCCTCGCGCGCCTCGATGCAGAGCTTCTGCACCACGGTATCGGCAGAGACGCCCGTCGGTGAGAACTCGATACGCACGCCGCGGGCCGGCAGGTTGGGGCGCTCGCTGGAGATATTGCCCGCGCCGTCGAACACGACTACGGCCTCGTAGCGGCCCTGGGCAAACGCCGCCACGTCGTTGATGAGCGCGGTGCGCGCCATATCGTGGACGTCACTGGAATACGGATCGTCGGAATGGTCGTACACGAGCTTTTCGTAGCGCGGCGTGCAGTGGATCACGTTGTAACCGTCGACCACCAGCAGCTCGGGCTTATTGGAGTGCACCGTCGAGACTGGGTCGGCGATGGCCTGCGCAAACGCATTGCCGCCCACGCCATAGGTCGCGGCCGAAACAATCGGCTTGGCCGAGCCCTCGCCAAAGCGCTTGGCCTTGGACTTGGCGCGGTTCTTCTTGGACATGCGCTACTCCTCCCCCATGAGCTCGCCGGCATTGCGGCGCAGCCATTCAAAGCACAGCGCCGTGGTCGCCTGGGCAACATTGAGGCTCTCGGTCATGCCGCGCTGGGGAAGCTTGGTCAAAAAGTCGCACTTCTCGAGCACCAGGCGCGAGATGCCGTCGCCCTCGGAGCCCATGACGAGCGCAACGCGGCCCTCGAAGGGAGCGTCCCAGCAGCTGCCCTCGGCGTGCTCGGAGGCGCCACCCACCCAAAAGCCAGCGGCCTTGAGGTCATCGAGCGCACGGGCGATATTGGGAACCTGTGCGATGGGCAGATGCATGACGGCGCCGGCAGAAGTCTTGTAGCTGCCCACGGTCACGCCGGCGGCACGCTTGTTGGCGATGATGACGCCGGCCGCGCCCACAACCTCGGCGGAGCGCACGATGGCGCCAAAGTTGCCGTCGTCAGTCACGTGGTCGAGCACCACGACAAGTGCCGGGCCCTCGCCTGCGCGGTCGAGAATATCGGCGACATCGGCATAGGGGAAGTTGCCAACCTCGAGCGCAATGCCCTGGTGAGCGCCATGGCTCGACAGCGCATCGAGCTGCGCGCGCGGCACATACTTAATGCGGACGCCCGCGGCGTTGAGGTCGTCGACCAGGCGCGACAAGGCAGCATCGCGCTCCCCGCCCTCGGCGATGAGTGCGCACTTGATGGGAAAACCAGTGCGCAGCGCCTCGGCGGCAGCACGACGACCTTCGATAAACTCGCCCTTGGGAGCCTGGACAACGTCGCGGTTGCGATCGCGCTGCGGACGTGCGGCCTGGGTGCGATCGCGCTGGCCCTTGGAAGCGGCAGAGCGATCATTGCGGCGAATCGGACGCGAGCCAGAAGCAGCCTGCTTGCCTCCACGCGATGCACGCTTGCGATTGTCGGCCATAAAGCGGCCTCCTTTAAATACTTTTCAAACAGGACAAAAGAAGCGACCGCTTAAGACGAATAGCTCAAGCGGTCGGTACGGGTTTTCCAAGTGCCCGAGATTGCCGTGAAAGAGGAGCGACGCGTACTTGAGTACGCGAGCGACGGTTTGAACGGCAAGGTCGGGTGCTTGGGAAACCCGCGGGGATTAGAGAGATTTGATACGGGTGCCGGCGGCGGTATCCTCAATGGTGAGGCCCAGGTCCTTGAGCTGGTCGCGGATGGCGTCGGCCAGATCCCAGTTCTTGGCGGCACGGGCCTCGGCGCGGGCCTCGAGAATCTTGGCAGCAGCCTCGTCCACGTCGTCGCCCGTGTAGGCGACCAGGCCGGCGGCAACGCCTAGCAGACCCAGCGGCAGCTCTACCTTGGGCTCGGGGAGCTCAACGCCAAACGTATCGAGCAGCTCGGCCAGCGTGTCGGCGGCGGCAAGCGCGGCGGCCTTGTCGGCAGCATCGCCCGCCTGCTCCAGGTACTGGTTGCACTCGGTCACAAAGCCAAAGACGGCACCCATGGCACCGGCGGTGTTAAAGTCGTCGTCCATGCACTCCTTAAAGGCGGCGCGGGTCTCGGCGGCCTTGGCGGCAAACGCCTCGGCGGCAGCCGCATCGGCATCGGCCGTCGCATGGTTCGCGGCCCAACGCAGGTTCTCGACCGTACCGGCGATACGCGTGAGCGAGTTCTCGGCACCCTCCAGGCGCTCCCAAGAAAAGTCGAGAGGTGAGCGATAGCTCGTCTGCAGCATCAGCAGGCGCAGGGCGGCAGCGGAGTGCTGCTCGAGGACCTCGGCCAGCGTAAAGAAGTTGCCGAGCGACTTGGACATCTTCTCGCCGTCTACCAGCAGCATGCCCGTGTGCATCCAGGTGTTGGAGAAGCCCTGGTGCCAGGCGCAGGTGGCCTGGGCGCACTCGTTCTCATGATGCGGGAAGGCAAGGTCGGAGCCACCGCCGTGGATGTCAATCGGGGTGCCCAGGTAGCGGTGCACCATGGCGGCGCACTCGGTGTGCCAACCGGGACGCCCCTCGCCCCAGGGGCTCGGCCAGCTGGGCTCGCCGGGCTTGGCGGCCTTCCACAGGGCAAAGTCGAGCGGGTCGTTCTTGTCCTCGTTCTCCTCGATGCGCGCGCCAACCATAAGGTCGTCGATGTTGCGGCCCGAGACCTGACCATAGTTGGGATCGCTGCGCACGGCAAAGTACACGTCGCCGTTATCGGCTGCGTAAGCGTGGCCCTGCTCGATAAGCGTCTTGATCATGGCGATCATGGGGCCGATCTCCTTGGTGGCGCGGGGACGCACATCGGGATCGAGCACGTTGGCGGCGCGCATGACGCCGATGAACTTGTCGGAGAACTCCGTCGCGACCTCGGCAGCCGTACGGCCCTGCTCGTTGGCGCGCTTGATGATCTTGTCGTCGACATCGGTGAGGTTCTGGGCGAACGTGACCTCGTAGCCGCTCGCGATGAGCCAGCGACGAATCACGTCAAAGCTGATGAACGTGCGGGCATTGCCGATGTGGATGTTGTCGTAGACCGTGGGGCCGCACACGTACATGCGGACCTTGCCGGACTCGATGGGCTGGAACTCTTCCTTTTTATGGGTAGCGCTGTTATAGATACGCATTCGTTACTCCTTAACGGTTTTCTGTAGCAGGCAGACGGCCCAGGCGCCGATTCCCTCGCCCTGGCCTTCCCAACCGAGCTTTTCGGTCGTAGTGGCGGCGACGCCCACGTTTTCGACGTCAACGCCCAGGGCATGGGCAAGGTTGGCGCGCATGGCATCGCGGTGCGGGGTGATCTTGGGTTGCTGACAGGCAATGGTGCAATCGGCATCGACAAACTCGAAGCCCAGCTCGCGCGCATAGTCCATCACGCGAGCGAGCAGCACCATCGAATCGGCACCCTCATAGGCGGGGTCGGTATCGGGGAATAGCTTGCCGATGTCTCCCCCGCGGCAGGCGCCCAGAATAGCGTCGGCCAAGGCGTGCGCGAGCACATCGGCATCCGAGTGGCCCAGCAGGCCGCGCTCGTAGGGAATGTCGACACCGCCGATGATACATCGACGCCCCTCCACCAGACGGTGAACGTCGTAGCCATGGCCAATGCGCAGGTTACTGAACATGGGGAAGGTCCTCTCCCTCGGCCATGCGGCCAAGCAGAATCGCGGTTACGGGACGCAGGTCCTCGGGCACCGTCACCTTAAGGTTATCGCGTGGGCTCTGGACGCAGCGGACGCGCCCACCCATGCGCTCGACCAGCGACGAATCATCGGTACCGATAAAGCCCTCGGCAATGGCTGCAGCGTGGGCGCGCTTCATAGCATCGACGCTAAAGATCTGCGGCGTCTGCGCTGCCCAGTAGAGCTCACGCGGCGGCGTCTCGACGATATTATCGCCGTCAACGATCTTGAGCGTGTCGATCGCGGGCTGACCGCACACGACACCGTCGAGGGCACGGTCGCTCACGAGCACGTCGATAGCGTGGTCGATGGCCTCGGTCGTAATGAGCGGACGAGCGCCGTCGTGGATGGCGACATATTCGAAACCCGCCGGAACCGCATGCACGCCGGCACGGGTGGAATCCTGACGGGTATCGCCGGCATCGGCAAAGCTGATGGGCGTGTCATAGTCAAACGGGTCGATGGCCAGGCGGCGCATCTCGGCACGGCGCTCGGCAGGGCAAACCACGACGATATGGCCGACCTTATCGCTACGATCGAACGCGCGGATGGACCAGCTCATGAGCGGACGGCCCGCCACATTAACGAGCTGCTTGCCGCCGGGATTTCCAAAGCGCTGGCCGCTGCCGCCGGCAACGACCACGGCGCATACGGGCGCCATTATGCGTTCCCCTGTTTGGTGCCCTTCATGCGGTACAGCGAGTCCGCAAGAATGGCAGGGTTGTTGACGCCAAAGTCGCCCAAGCGCTCCGGATCCTCGCTGATGTCGTCCATGAGCTCCTGCAGCGAGCCGTACTCGTCGACGATCTTCTCGGCCACGCCGTCGCGCACGACGGACACGCGCGAAAGCGTGCGCAGGCCCAGCGGCGTCATGACGGAGTCCTCGTCCAGGTCGTCGTAACCCAGAACTGCCGCCACGTGCTGCGGGTCGGACAGGTCCTTAGGCGTCATGCGGCTCAGCTCGGCGCGGATCTTCTCGGCGTTTGCCTCGGAGGAATCGCTTGCGTAGTCGCGGATCATCAAGTCGTATTCGGTATCCATGCTGGAGCCCGCGAGCTGCTCGAGCTGCATCTGCACGAGCTTGCCCTGGTTGCCCAGCTTGACAATGCAATCCTTAAGCTCGGTCTTTGCCTGCTGCATGATCTCGAAGCTCGAGAAAATACCGGTAATGTCGGCGAGCGTGACGTAGTCGTCGAGCTCGAGGGCCGTCAGGCGCAGCAGGGAGCGGTCGAGCGACTGACGGGTAGTCTGGAGCGTGGCGACGAGCTGGTTGACCGAGCTCATGATGGTGGTGACGGGCTGGATCTCGTAGCTCTTGCCGTGAACGTACACGTTAACGACGGCGCGACGAGCCGAAACCGAGATCACGATGGCGTCGGTGAGCACCGACATGCGAGCGGCAGTACGGTGACGCATGCCCGTCTCACTCGTGGCAAGCGAGGGATCGGGATTGAGGTGGAAGTTGGCGCGCAGGATCTGGGTGAGGTCGCCATCGATAACGATGGCACCGTCCATCTTGGAAAGCTCGAACAGGCGGTTCGAGGTAAACGAAATGTTGAGCGGGAAGCCGTCGTTACCGGCAGCGAGCACGTTTTCGGTGTCGCCGACGCAGATAAGGGCACCCAGGTGACCGGCAATGATCATGTCGAGGGCGGTGCGGATCGGCTGGCCAGGTGCCGTCAGGCGAATGGCCTGTTCCATACGCTTTTGCAGCTCGTTCTTATCCAAGGCATCGCTCCCATCGTATACGCTCCATAAACGTCAATAAGTTTCTCACGGTTTGCCCCTGTAACGCCCGCAAAATCCGATGCTTACAGAATGAGCGAACACAGCTGAGAGCCCCAATCCAAATGAGCTGCTTATGTGGTAGCATCGGGATTCGCATAAATGAGGGAGTAGTCGCGTGACCGGGTTCGCCTCCGGTGGCGCGGCAAGTCAACATACTGGCCGATGCGGTCTGGCTTGCCTTAATGAACGAGACTCGTGGCTGTGCGCACAACGCGTACGCCACGGGTCTTTTTTGTTACTCCCCCAAGAGGTACACGCGGGCCCGCCCGCAGAGAGGGAGCCAGACTATGGGACTCGCAGAGCTCGTATTGCTCGCTATCGGCCTTTCGATGGACGCCTTTGCCGTATCCATCTGCAAGGGCCTTGGCATGAAGAAGATCAACCTTAAGGTCGCCGTAGTGCTCGGCCTGTTCTTTGGCGGCTTCCAGGCCGGCATGCCCGTAATCGGATGGGCGCTCGGCAGTCAATTCATGAGCATCATCGGACCCATCGACCATTGGATCGCCTTTATCCTGCTCGCCTTTATCGGCGGCAAGATGCTGTGGGAAGCCTTTACTGAGGACGAGAACGAAGGCGACGGCAAGGATGCCGAAAAGATCGACCTGGGCGAATATCTAATCCTTGCCATCGCCACCTCGATTGACGCGCTTGCCGTGGGCATCTCGTTTGCCGCGCTCTCGGTCGATATCGTTCCCGCCGTGTCGCTCATTGGCATCACGACCTTTGTCTTCTCCGTTGCCGGCGTAGCGATCGGCCACACCTTTGGCGCGCGCTACGAAAAGCCCGCCACCATCGTGGGTGGCGTCGTGCTCGTCCTCATCGGCCTCAAGATTTTGCTGGAGCATCTGGGGATTTTGGCGCTGTAAAACACCCTTCAAAACTAAACGTCCGGATGAGGCCTCATGCAGAGTTTTGCATGAGGCCTTTTCATGCAGACTTTTGCATGTCATACTATGATGCAAAAGTCTGCACGTTAGGAGATCGCCGTGGATACCCTTCCCATCACCACACCGCGCCAAGCTGGCATCTACGTGCGCCAGGCACGCGAGGCTCAGGGTCTCACCCGTGCCGCCCTCGCTAATAAGGCCGGTGTTTCGGAGCGCCTGCTCGCATCGCTCGAGCTGGGAGATGCCACGGGCATTCGGCTCGACAAGCTGTTGACCGTCTTTAACGCACTCGGCATAGGTCTCTTTGCGCAAAGCGATAACGACTCCATCGCATCGCCCTCCGAACATCCGATGACGATAGCGGACCTCCCTATCGCGAACTCGAATGCCCTGCCAAAGCCAAGCGTAGGCAGACGACCCGCTCGACAAGGAACGCCAGCTTTCTATGGTGCCTTGCTGGCCCAAATCGCAGCCGAGCAAGGCCTTTCCGGCACTTCAGACCTCTCCTTTGGCTGTAAGGTTGTGAAATAAATGGCAGAAATGGAGCTTGCGACCCTCATTTGTGGCGAAATCGCCGGCACTCTCCGGCAAGACGAGCATGGACTCTGCAGCTTTGTATACGCCCCAACCTATCGCGGAGCACCGCTATCGTTAACAATGCCGCTTTCCAATCGCACATATGGCCATAACATCGTCCGTCCGTTCCTATTTGGCCTTTTGCCCGACAGCCAAGAGCAGCGTCGCGCTATTGCCGCCGAGCATGACGTTGCATCCAACAACCCCGTCGCCCTCTTGTGCCATATCGGTCTTGACTGCGCGGGGGCCGTTCAGTTTTGTCGAGCCGATCAATTAGATGCCGCCCACGGCAGGGTCTCAGCATACCGCCCGCTTACCAATTCTCAAATCGCTCACAAGCTCAAAGCAATTCGCGATGACGAAAGAGAGACATGGATGGGCTCCAACGAAAGCTGGTCCCTGGGCGGCAACCAAGGCAAATTTGCACTAGCTTGGCATGATGGACAATGGTGCGAATGTCTAGGGTCATCCCCCACTACCCATATCTTCAAAAATGGTGTCGTTGGGTTCAAACATCAGGCCTTAAACGAATTCGTCTGCATGAAAACAGCTCGGCGTGTTGGCATTCCAACTGCCAACGTCTCCTATTGCACATTTGAAGACGAAGCTGCGCTCGTCGTTGAACGGTACGACAGAATGGTCAATAGCAGCGGAAATATCGAAAGGCTGCATCAGGAGGACTTTTGCCAGGCACTCGGTGTATTGCCAACCCAGAAATACACCGCCGACGGAGGACCAACTACACGAGACATCCAAGAACGACTGATTAACACAGTCCCCCACCACATGAATCTTGTGCTTTTTACCTATATGTTGTTCTATAACGCCATTATCGGAGCGCCTGACGCACACGCTAAAAACTACTCGCTCATCCTAGGCAAAGGCACAAACGCGGCGCTCGCACCCATGTACGATGTCGCATCGGGCTTAGCATACGAACGTATGCGGCGAAAAGCGCGCCTTGCCATGAGCGTTGGCGGCGAAAATCGTGTGGGGCGCATCGGTCCAGGCGCCATCCGCCGATATCACGGCATGGACGACCCCGCGCTGGAAGCGGCGCTCACCGATGCCGGGCTGACCGAGAAGTTTTGTTTTGCGACCATGATGGACCTCGCCTACGAGGTACCCATTTGCATGGAAGAGGTCATGGACGAATACGCCGACCTGCCCGGCATGGCGGACCTGCGCGAGCATATGCTCGGCCCCGTCCGCGAAAACTGCCAGCGCACCCTCGACCTCATCAGGGCAGAAATGGACTAGGTGGCCGTAATTTCGCAATTATCAAACAAAAGAGAGGGGGCACCCGTCGCAAAAGCTCGGATGTCCCCTCTCGTAATGTCATTTGCAATCCGCTAGCACGTAGCTCGAACTGCTGCTAGCGCAACCTTTACGCAGCGAGGCGCTTGAGGACGTCGATGAGCAGCTCGTAGAAGCGCTCGGCAGAAGCGAGCTCCATGCTCTCGTCCGGGGTGTGGACATCGGAGAGCGTCGGGCCCACGGCGATGGCGTCCAGGCCGTGCAGGGCCTCGGCAAACAGGCCGCACTCAAGGCCGGCGTGAATGGACTCGATGCGCAGCTCGGAGCCAAAGAGCTCTCGATAGCTCTCGACAAAGACTTCGCGGACCGGCGAATGCTCGGCATAGCTCCAGCCGGGATACTCAAACTCAAACTTGGCGTCGAAGCCCAGGAGATCGGCCAGCGTCTGCAGACGGTCCTTGAACTCGTTCTGCAGCGAGGTGATCGAGGAGCGCGGGGACAGCATGATCTTGACCTCGTCGTCAGAGGTGGCAACCACACCGATGTTGGAGGAAACCTCGACGGAGCCGTCGGTGGCGACGTTGCGGCGGATCACACCGTTGGGGGCAAGACGCAGGGCGCGGATGAGGGCAAGCGCGGACTTCTGGTCCATGGCCTCGACCTCGGCGTCGTCGGCAATCTCGACGGTGCAGGTAAAGCCGGGGTCGAAGACCTCAAGCTCGGCGGTGACGTCGGCGATGATGCCCCTTGCGATCTGGGCCGCGGCCTCGGCGGCAGCGTGGTCGACGTAGACCAGAACAGCCTTGCACTCACGGTTAATGGCGTTGTCCTTGGTGCCGCCGTTAAAGCTAACGATGGCGGGCTCGCCGGCGACCATCAGGCGGTCGATGATGCGGGCCATGATGAGGTTACCATTGCCGCGCTCCAGGTGGATATCGCTGCCGGAGTGACCGCCCAGCAGGCCGGAGATGTCGAGCGTGAGGGTGCTACCGGTCTTGTGCTCGCGCACGATCGGGCAGGTGTAGGTAACGACGACGCCGCCGGCACAGCTGACGGTGGCAACGCCCTCTTCCTCGGAGTCGAGGTTAATCATGGTGCGGGCGCTAATCTGGGACTTGTCGAGCGTCTCGGCGCCGACCAGGCCAGTCTCCTCGTCGGTGGTGAACACGCACTCGAGGGCGGGGTGAATGATCGAATCGTCATCGAGAACAGTGAGCATCAGAGCGACGGCAATACCGTTGTCGGCGCCCAGAGTGGTGCCGTTAGCGGTGAGGACGCCGTCCTTGACGACCAGGTCGATACCATCAGTCGTAAAGTCGTGCTCAACGGAGCCCAACTTGTCGCACACCATATCGATGTGGCCCTGCAGCATCACGGTCGGGGCATTCTCGGCACCGGCAGATGCGGGCTTGCGAATGATGACGTTGTAGACCTCGTCCTGGTACACATCGAGGCCGCGCTCCTTGGCAAACGCGACCAGAAAATCGCTGATGCCCTTCTCGTTGCCAGACCCGCGGGGGATCGCGCTGACCTCCTCAAAGAAATGGAACAGCTGGGCGGGCTCGTAGCCGGTAATCTTGTAGTCCATGGTGCCTCCTTGGCGCAACTGGTTAGACAGTAAGACATGCGACTTGTATATTCCCAGACTTTGCGTGCATAAACCAGTCGAAAACGCCGAGCGCCCTCGCATCATCGGCTAACGGTGGACCGCATAGCGTAACGGTCACAGTTACCGCAGCTCTACAAATCGAGGCGCCCTTGCCGGAACGCCTCGATTGCACAGATCAAATTGTCGCCACGCCCTACAGCGCGCCGGAACCGGCTTGCATCATGCCGCCGGGGCCCGAGCTCACGCCACTGCTCACAGGCGCGGCGTTTCCGGTGTGCGGCGCTGCCGGAGCGGTATCGCCCCCGAGCGCACCTGCCGGACGCGGCGCTGGAATCTCGCCTGTGCCATGGCTAAAGACGAACTTGCCATCGGCCACGTCGCACAGGACGGTATCGCCCTCGCCCCACTCGCCGGCCAGCAGCTCCTCGGACAGCGGGTCCTCGATGAGCTTTTGGATGGCGCGGCGCAGCGGACGCGCGCCATTGGTGAGGTCAGTGCCCTCGGCCACGATCTTGTCGTAGGCCGCATCGGTGAGCTTGATGTTCATGCCGTTTGCGATCAGGCGCTGGCGCAGGTCGTCCACCAGCAGGTGCGCGATCTTGGTCAGGTTCTCGCCCGAGAGCTTCTGGAACACCACAATGTCGTCGATACGGTTGAGCAACTCGGGGCGGAACAGGCGCTTGAGCTCGCCCATCGCGCGGCCCTTGATCTCGCTCGACGTGAGACCCTGCTCGCCGGTGGTGCCAAAGCCAACGCTCGCATCCTGCGCGATCTCGCGGGCGCCCACGTTTGACGTCATGATGATCACGGTGTTGCGGAAGTCAACCGTCTTGCCCTGGCTATCGGTCAGACGACCCTCCTCCAGCACCTGCAGCAGGATATTGAAGATGTCGGGGTGCGCCTTCTCGATCTCGTCGAACAGCACGACCGAGTACGGGTGACGGCGAACAGCCTTGGTGAGCTGGCCGCCCTCGTCGTGGCCCACATAGCCCGGGGGGCTACCGATGAGCTTGGAGACCTCGAACTCACTGCCAAACTCCGACATATCGAAGCTAATGAGCGCGTCCTTGCTGCCAAAGAGATACTCGGCGAGCGTCTTGGCGAGCTCGGTTTTGCCCGTGCCGGTGGGGCCCAGGAAGATAAAGCTGCCGCCGGGGCGACGCGGGTCCTTGAGCGGCGAGCGGCTGCGGCGCACGGCCTTGGCAACGGCCTCGACGGCCTCGTCCTGACCGATGATGCGCGTCTTGAGCACGCTTTCGGCCTGCAGCAGGCGGCGGCTCTCGCTCTCGGTGAGCGAGGACACCGGCACGCCCGAGGTCACGGACACGATGTCGGCAATCTGGGAGACATCGATGGTGAGCGGGCTGGCGTCGAGCTCGGCCGTCCAGGCAGCCTTGGCCTCGGCGAGCTCAATCTCGGCAGCCTTTTGCTGCTCGGTGATCTCGGCGGCCTTGTTCATGTCGTCGCTCTCGGTGGCCTCCTGCGCGGCGGCCTTAAGCTCCTCCACGCGATGCTCGGCCTCGCGCACCGGCTCGGGCGCGCGGTTGGCGGCGATGCGGGCGCGGGCGCCGGCCTCGTCAATGAGGTCGATGGCCTTATCGGGCAGGAAGCGATCCTGGATGTAGCGGTTGGAGAGGTTCGCGGCGGCCTCGATAGCACCCTGCGTATAGCGCACATGGTGGTGCTCCTCGTAGCGCGGCTTGAGCGCGGTCAGGATCTTGACCGTGTCCTCGACGCTCGGCTCCTCGACATCGATGGTCTGGAAGCGACGCTCGAAGGCCGGGTCCTTGGTGAGGTACTTGCGGAACTCCTCGGCCGTGGTGGCACCGATGATCTGGAAAGCACCGCGTGCGAGAACGGGCTTGAGCATGGAGCTCGCGTCGATGGAGCCCTCGGCAGAGCCGGCACCGATGATGGTGTGCATCTCGTCGATAAACAAGATAACGTCGTCGGCTTCGGTCGCCTCCTGGATCACGTTCTTGAGGCGCTCCTCAAACTCACCGCGATACTTGGCACCCGCGACAAGGCCCGGCAGGTCGAGCGTCCAGATGTTCTGGTTCATGAGGTTCTCGGGCACGTTGCCGGCAGCGATCTGCTGCGCCAGGCCCTCGACGATGGCCGTTTTGCCCACGCCGGGATCGCCCAGGATAAGCGGGTTGTTCTTGGTGCGGCGCGAAAGGATCTCCATCATGCGCTGGACTTCCTTTTCGCGGCCAATCACGGGATCGAGCTCGCCGTCGCGCGCCTTTTGAGTGAGGTTGGTGGCGAACTGCTTGAGCGTGTCGGTGCCGCTCCCCTTTTGCTGAGAGGCATCCGAGCCGCTAAAGAACGGCAGGCCCGCACCGGGACGACCAGCACCGGCGCCGGCGAGCGGACGCTTCTTGTCCTGGTCCTTGGCGGTGAGTTTCTCGATAGCCTTTTTGATGGAGGCGGACGACACACCCAGGCGCATGAGGATGTCCATGGCCATGCCGTTGCCCTCTTCGACGATACCGATGAGCAGGTGCTCGGTCGACACGTAGGTCTGGTTGTTCTCGCGCGCCACGCGGAATGAACGCTCCATCACGCTGATGACGAGCGGCGTAAAGGCGAGCTTGGCCGCCTCGGTCTCCTCGCTGGGCTCGGGGACCGTGGTCTGGACCTCTTTGAGAGTATCCATGATGTCATCGTAGGAGATATCGAGCGAGCGCAGTGCCTCGGCAGCGATGCCCTCGTCCTCCTTGGCGAGTGCGAGCAGCAGGTGCTCGGTGCCCACCTTATTTGAGTGCAGATCGAGCGCCTCCTGTTTGGCCATCGACATGACCTTGCGCGCTCGATCGGTAAATCTATCTAACATGCTCGTTTCCTTACATGAGTTCATCGAAATCAAAACGCCCGCCCGTCGGCGGCGCTTTTGTCTCTTTACCCACAGGTTGTCTATGTTAACAGCTGGAGGAATATCTATAAACCCGGCTCACATGAATGCAGGTTATGACCGCATCGCGGGACTCACCGCGCGATGCGCGACAGGCGCCCCGCAAGAGAAACCCTAGGCGTCTTTCACCACGTCGGGACTCGTCGCACGCGATGCGCGATAGGCATCGGCCTCCTTGGAGACGCGTTCGAGCAGCTCGGATGTATCGACGCCCTCGACTTGCGCGACCGTTTCCACCGTCTGCATGGCGACCGCCCTCAGGTACGCGCACGCGCTGTCCCCCAGCTGCTCGAGGTCTATTTCCTCGCCGCCCTCCCGGGCAAAGCCGACCGCCATCACAAAGCCCATGATGCCCGAGACCAGAAAGCCCACCGCAAAGCTCGAATCTGCCTTGAGCTCTTCTCCGTCGGGGTGGACGATCTCTCTCACGCGGTCGATGATGATCGTATGGATGCCCTGCACAACCTGCTCGGCGGCACCCGCCCTCATGGTGATGACGATGCGCCACAGCAGGCAGCGGACGTCGCGCCGGTCGAACGCCGAAAGGTCGCCCTCGCTCGAAAAATGCCAGAGGGCATCGGTGATGAGCTCGTTATCCTGCAGCAGCTGGGCTATGGCGATGGCGACGAGTTCATCGAAATCGTGAAAATAGTAGTAAAACGTTCCGCGATTGCACTGGGCGGCGCGGGTCACCTCGCCAACCGACAGCTCGAAGATGCTGTTGTTCTCGATGAGCTCCCAAAACGCCTCGATGATACGGGTGCGTGCATCGGGCGCATCGGCGTCCTTACGCGGTCTCGCCATGCGCCTCACCGCACCCCTGCGCCTTGGCGTTCATGATGAGCATCTGAAGACGGTTCTCCACGTTGGCGAAGCTCACGTCGGGATCGTAGTCGAGCGGCAGGAACTGCGCCGTGGGATACTGCTCCTTGAGCGCATGGATGAGCCCGCGCCCCACGACATGGTTGGGCAGACACCCGAACGGCTGCAGGATCACGAAGTTGCGGCAGCCGCGCTTGGCGTGCTCGAGGATCTCCGCCGGAATCAGCACGCCCTCGCCCGCATCGAACGTATGGTGCAGGATCTTATCGCTCGCGCGCACGAGCTCGGGCATGCGCGTCGGCGGCTCGTAGAGCGGGCTCGCCGCGCCCAGGCGGTCGCAACGGTCGTGCGCGAGCTCGAACAGGTTGTCCGCCGTGGCGTACCAGGCCTTTTCGGGCAGCGACAGGTCGACGTGGAACTCGCGCGACTGCGCATGCTTGTAGAAATAGGTCTTGCGGATCACGTCGGTCATGCGCGCCTCGATGACCTCGAGCCCGTTGTCCTCGAGGTAGCGCTCGATCTCGTGGTTGGCGCCGAGATGGAAATTGAGCAGGTACTCGCCCACGATGAGAACGGTCGGATGCGGGTTCGAGCGGTCGTACGGAACGGCGTCCATGATCGCAAGCGCGCGTTTGAAGCCCGTCGCCTGGCCTCTCAGCCCGGAGCGCTCCATGCCCTCGATAACCTCATCGAGCGCGCGGTCGAACGCAGCGTCCGCCGCGCCCTTCTCGAGCTCGTAGGGACGGATGCGCCTAAGCATGGCCTCGAGGGCATCGATCATGGGAAGACCGTAGGCGATCTGGATGCTCGGGCCAAGGCCGAGCTTGAAGCCCGGATGCGCATTGTGAGCATCGACGTCGTCGTTGGTGAGCACCGGGACATAGTCGTATCCCGCGTCGTCGAGCGCGCGGCGCAGCAGGGGCATGTAGTGCGTCAGGCGGCAGTCGCCGATATACTTGCCAGTCACCACGGCGACGTCGTGCGGGTCGTACTTACCGCTCTCGAGTGCCGCGAGCGCCTCGCCGATCACGATTTGCGCGGGGAAGCAGATGTCGTTGTGCACATAGCGTTTGCCCAGGCGGATGGCATCCTCGCGCCCGATATCAAGGGCCTCGGCGCGCACGCCCTGATTGCGCATCGCCGCGGTCATGAGCCTGCAGAACGCATGGGAGGTGTTGGGGACCAGCGCGATCTTGTCGTGCCGGTCGCGCTTGGTGTACTTGACCTTATACGGGTCGTCGAGCGGATGGACCGCGTGCACCCGGGCGCCCTCGGCACGCTCCTCCGCGCGACGACGGTTGACCGACTCGATAAACGAACGCACGCGAATGCCCATGGGACCGGCGACGTCGCTCTCATCGAGCTTGATCATCATCGGAACCTTGGAGCCCATCTCGCCCATCATGCGCGCGATCTCGTCGGTGAGATATGCATCGTGGCCGCAGCCGAAGCTGCCCATCTGCACGAGCTCGAGCTCGGGCGTCGATGCGACGATGACCGCGCACGACAGCATGCGCGCATGGTAGTTGTTCACGATGTCGATGCGGCTGTTGGAAAGATCGACGTTGCAGACCCCCGGCACCGCATCGGGCGTCAGCACGGGGATGCCGCGCTCAGAGAAGAGCTTGGGCAGCCCGTGGTTGACCAGCGGGTCGTTGTGGTACGGGCGCGAAGCGATCACCACCGCGTAGCCGCCGTCCTCGCGCACGTTCTCGAGCACCTGCCTGCCGCGCAGCTGCAGCTGGTTCTCAAACGTCTCCCGCGCGCGGTCCGCCTGCTCGGTCGCCTTGGCAACCAGGTCGGCATCGATATCGAAGGTCTCCTTGCACCACGCCTTGAGCTGGCGGTTTCGGTCGCCCTCGTCGTACCAGTGGAACAGCGGCGTATCGAACGGAACGCCGAAACGCTCCTCCGGGTTATCGGAATTGCGCATCACGTAGGGGTATCCCTTTACGACGGCGCACATCCACTCGCTGGTAGAGGCGGTGTTTTCGGTGGGCACCGTCGTAATGATGGGCATGAAGATGCGGTCGACGCCGGCGTCGACGAGATTGCGGATGTGCCCGTGGACGAGCTTGGCCGGGAAGCACACGGTGTCGGATGTGACGTGCGCCAGACCGCGCTCGTACATCGCCTTGGTGCTGCGTCCCGAGACGCGCACCTTAAAGCCGAGCGTGCTGAAGAACGTCGACCAGAACGGCATGGTGTCCCAGAACTCGAGCACACGGGGAATGCCGATCGTGACATCGCGCCCCCCGCTGACGGGAACCGTGGGGTACGACTCGAACAGCAGCTTCTCGCGGTCGACAAAGAGATTGGGGGCAGCCGCGGTCCGGTCGCGCCCCGTGCCGGGTGCCTGTGCCTCGCAAGCACCCTGCGGACGCAGCTCCTCCGCCGCGGGAACCTCGCGCACGAGCTCATCCCATGAGATGGCGCCGCCGCGCGGGCAGCGATTGCCCGTGACGTAAAGCGAGCCGTCGCCAAATGCCACGACCGCGCGCTGGCAGCGGTTGTTGCACCGACGGCAGGTAACGCCGCCGAACTCGCGATGCTCGAAGCGCTCCACGGCATCGAGCCCGATAAACGACGTGCCGGCGTCGCCCTTGCGGCATTCCTCGCGCGCGAGCAGGGCGATACCGATAGCGCCCATCAGCCCCGGGTGGGGCGCACGCGTGACGGGTTTGCCCAGATACTGCTCGAATGCGCGCAGCACCGCGTCGTTTCGGAACGTGCCGCCCTGGACGACGACTTTGTCGCCCAGACGGTTGAGATTTGAAACGCGAATGACCTTGGTGAACACGTTCTCGATAATCGAACGGCAGAGACCGGCCATGATGTCGCCCGGACCCTTACCGCGCCGCTGCTCGGAAACGACGCTGCTGTTCATGAACACCGTGCAGCGGCTGCCGAGAACGGCGGGGGCTTTGGACGAAAATGCCTCGGTCGCGATATCCTCAACGGCTATTCCGAGGTTTTTGGCAAAACCCTCGAGGAACGAGCCGCAGCCCGCAGAGCACGCCTCGTTGACGACGATATCGGTCAGCACGCCGTGGTTGAGCCAGATGGCCTTCATATCCTGTCCGCCGATGTCGAGCACGAAGGTCGCATCGGGAACGCATGCGCACGCGGCGCGGGCGTGCGCGACCGTCTCGACCGTATGGTAGTCGGCGTGGAACGCGCGCGCGAAAAGCTCCTCGCCGTATCCCGTGGTGCCCACGGCATCGATCGCAAGCGTGACTCCCGCTGTCTCCCAGCGGTTCTTCAAGCTGACAAGACCCTGTTGGGCGACGTCGAGCGGTCTGCCGTTATTAGACGCGTAGAACGAATCGACAAGCTCACCCGCCTCATCGACCAGGGCGAACTTGGTCGTCGTGCTCCCCGAATCGATACCGAGCGCCACACGCACCGTCTCTCCGGGCGCATACGCATCCGGACCCTTTGCCGGCGTCTCTTTGCCATGGCGTGCCATAAAATCCGCCTGCTCGGCAGGTGTGGCAAAAAAGGGCTGGGCAAGACGTCCCTCCCCGCTTGCGGGCGCGACCGTCTCGAGCTTATCCAGCCGGACAAAAGCGTCGGGAAGGTCGATCGGTTGGGACGATGCGAACATGTCGGTCAGCGACAGGGCGGCACCGCGCGCGACCATGATCTGCGGATCGCGCGGGACGATAACCTGATCGTCCGATAGATTCAGTTGCTCCCGGAACACGCGGACCAGCGTGGGGTTGTAGGCGAGCGTACCGCCCTCGAAGATTACCGGCGGCTCGATGTCGATACCCTGGGCCAGACCGCCGATCGTTTGGCGGGCGACCGCGTGAAGCGCCGAAAGCGCCAGGTCGGTGGTAGGAATGCCCTCGTTGAGCAGCGGCTGGATATCAGTCTTTGCGTACACGCCGCAGCGGCCCGAGACCTCGTGGACGGTCGTTCCCCGGCTTGCGAGCTGCTCGAACTCGCCCGATTCGGTGCCGACCCCCATGAGCTTTGCCATCTCGTCGATAAATGCACCGGTACCGCCTGCGCACGAGCCGTTCATGCGCATGTCGGCAACCTCGATGTCTCCCTTATCGTTGGTGCGGAAGAAGATCATCTTGGCGTCTTGGCCGCCCAGCTCGATGGCGCAGCGCGTCTGCGGATAGAACCTGCTGATCGCGAGCGCGTTGGCGACCACCTCCTGAACGTACGAGGCGCCCAGCGCGGTCGCGATATCGCGCGCACCCGAGCCGGTCACCGCAACGCGCAGTGACTCATGGGGAAAGCGCTCGGCGAGCTCGCCGAGCATGGCGCGCACGCTCGCTGTCTGACACGCCCCGTGGCGGCGATATCCCCACCACGCCTCGGTCATATCCTCGTGCATCGCGTAAACTTTGGTCGTCGTCGACCCTACGTCCAGTCCTACTAGCAACGCCATAATGCTCCGTCTCTCGCATTTTTCCCGCTAGAGATATATCACTCTACGTAATACAACAGACTGTTGTATTTAAACTCCGTATAAAAAGCGGCTGCCGAAACGCTTCAGCAGCCGCCGAATGCACCAACAGATTGTTCTGCGCGCTAGCACGTCGGGCAACGGAGCAGCACGGGCCCTCCGGTCATGCGCACCGCTCACGCCCGCGATGTCGCCGAGAGAGCTATCCACGCTTAGGGCTCCAACCAAGCAAGTCGCCCGCGCTCAGCAGATCCCTAAGCGAGCTACTCGCACTCAGGAGCCATAGCCTGCTCCAAGAGCTCGGCATGCTCCTCCTCGAAAACCGTCCCCACAGGGAAGGCGCGACGGAAGACGAAGCGGGAAATCGGACCGGCTACCAAAAGGTTCCACGGCAGCGCCATCACAAAATTATGCGGGATGTTGATCATCCAGATCGCGGGCACGGAATACAGGTTCGCAAGGATGCCGCCGGGCATGTGCGTCAGACCCTCACAGGCACCGTACAGCGACATGATGATGACCATGGGAACGACCATGCAGGAGCTGACGGCGAGCGTCATGGCAAGTGGCGAGCTCTTGCCCGGCGTGACCAAGTACTTAAAGGCGAAACCCTTGGCGAGCGGGCTGGCGACGAACCAGTCGCAGCACATGGCAAAAATGTAGGCAACGGGGAAGCCGAGCCACGCAGTGGCAACGACCTCGCCGTTGATGGCCCCGTGCTGCAGGGCAACGTTGTAGATGCTCATCCAGAGCACCATGCAAAAGCACATGATAAAGGTGAACAGCAGGCTCTCTCGTTTGTTGATAGGCATAAAGGGCAGATTCCTCTCTGTGTTGTACCGCGGCGCCACGCAAGAAAAACGGGCGGGCAAGATGGAGCTGTTGGAACTTCATCTCGCCCGCCCGTGGTACGTGCGTCTGCGACTACTTATGTGGTGGAACTACCCTAACACGAACGGCGCGCGCTTCGTAAGCGTTGAGTTTATGGAGATGCAGGGCACCAATAATCCCCCTCGACCCCATAAGTTGCGGTGGAATACGGACTGTTTTGACCCTTTAAGCAGCAATTCAGTCCCTATTTCACCGCAACTCATTGGGGGTGCAAAGTAACCTGTCCCCTTTGCACCAATTAGCTGGTGTGGCGCCAGCGAGGGTCGGTGAGTGTACGTGCCACACCCAGACCAACGGGCAAAAACGCCACGATGAGCACTGCACGCACAAACCAACCGAGCATATTGACCGTGTCGAAGGTGCACATGTAATACATCGAGCGATACAGATACAAACCCGGCACCATAATGACAATCGAAGGCACCGTGAGAGCGATACGCGGGTAGGTGAGCTTGACTTCGGCCAAGCTTGCCAGCAGACCCGATACCAGCGCGCCGATAAACGCTGCTGCCTCGGGAGGCATTCCCGTGCTGAGGCCCAGGAAGGGAATCATCGTCGGCGCATCGACAAGGGTCAGACGCAGGGTATTGGACACGGCGCCGATCAACCCAGCTGCCGCGGCCATCTTTACCGGGCTGTTGAACATCACCGAGAAGCCGAATACGCCAACGAAGCTCATCACCACGCGCAGGAGCGTAAGGGCAAGCGGCGAAAGGCCCAGTGGGGCAAAGTCGTCCGGCGCCAGGCCAACACACTCGGCAACCATCCAACCTACGAGGGTCGCCATCACAATAATCGATACGGCATATGAAAGGCGCTCGATACCGCTTCGCATGTCGAGCTTAGCGATGTCGAGGCCTGCCGTAATGAGTGGAAAGCCGGGAATCACAAAGAGCATGGCGCCGATATAGCCTTCTTGGTGCGACATTGCCCCCGGTATGACCTGGCCAAGGCCGAGCAATGCCAGCAGATACGAAACGCAAGCGAGCGCAACGCCGGTCGTCAGCGCGCTGAACTGACCAAGGCCTTGCTTGAGAATATGGGAGCGGGCAAAGTTGCCGACACCCGCGCCCACGAACGCGCAGGCCATCTCGATAGGGCCGCCGCCGAGCAAAAAAACGAAGGCGCCACAGGCGCAGGCCGCCGCAAGGCCCTGTTGCCAAGGCGCGTAATCAGGTTTTGAACTCTCAACGGTCTTGAGCATCTCGTGATACTCGTGCACCGTGAAGCGACGACCATAGGTCTCGATTTCCTTGAGGAAACTCTCCATCATCCAAATGCGATGGGTATTGACGCCCGTTGTGGGCAAGCTGACGACCTCATTAAAGCAGTGACCATCTTCGATGCAGGTGCACTCAAACGACAGAAGACTTAAGTCAACGTGGATGGTGACACCGAGTACGGCGGCAACACGATTCATGGTATCGCGCACGCGCCAGGCACCCGTTCCGCTTGCCAGCATAAGCATGCCGGTGCGGCAGATGATGGATGATTTATCGGTGAGCGGCGCATCGACGGCAAGCTCATCGCCTGCCGTCACGATCTGGTGCCAGTCAGTTTTCATATGGAGCGCGCCGGCACGAACGCCGTGGTGCATGGGGGCTCTCGAAAGCAGCGAGTTAAGGCGCGAAGGCTGTGAGGGCTCCGCCGATTCGCCCTCGTCCTCGTCGGGCTCTTCATCGACCAGATCAAAGGAATCAAGCGGCGCTGGCTCGCGACGGTCGATCAGCTCCTCGTCCTCATCATCAAAGTAGTTGAACTGATCGAGCATGTCCTCTTCGATTGCGCGCTCGCTCGCGTCGTCCATCCCGGTGCTCCCTTCCTATCGACTAACCCCCATCCTAGACAGCGACGGCTAAAGGAAACATAAAAGAGACGGCTGTCATGCGAGCCATGCGCGCAATAGCCGTTGGATAGTCGTTTAAGAGCGTCCCTAATGACTACATCGATGTTCTAAGTATCAATCAAGTCAACGCCGCAGGTAGAGGACGGACAGCGAGCGACGTCCAGGGCGAACAAGTTGGCATGAAAAAGGCAAGGCATAGACCTTCTGGTCATGCCTTGCCTTTTGAATGACAAATTGTCGCCCTGGGCGGCGCGCAGCGTCAACTGGTTACGCGGTTCGTAGAACCGCGTAACCCCCTAGTACATCTTTGCGCCGGCGGGGATGGAGGCGTCGAGCTGGATCAGGTTGAGGCGCTCCTCACCATCCTCCTCGTGGATGGCACTGATGAGCATGCCGCAGCTGGGGATGCCCATCATCTTGCGCGGAGGCAGGTTGGTGATGGCGAGCAAGGTCTTGCCGACCAGGTCCTCGGGCTCGTAATAAGCGTGAATACCGGAGAGGATGGTGCGGTCGGTACCGGTACCGTCGTCGAGCGTAAAGTTCAGCAGCTTCTTGGACTTCTTGACGGCCTCGCATGCCTTGACCTTCACAGCGCGGAAGTCGCTCTTGGAGAAGGTATCAAAGTCGACGAACTCCTCAAACAGCGGCTCAACGGCGATCTTGGAGTAATCGAGCGTGGGCTTAAGCGACTTAACGAACGGGCTCGCGGCGTTGCCGGCCTCGGCAGCCTTGGCGGCAGCGGCACCGGACTGGAAACCCTTCTCGGGCTTCATGTGCGGGAACAGCAGCACGTCGCGGATAGAAGCCTGGTTGGTAAGCAGCATGACCACGCGGTCGATACCAATGCCAATGCCGCCCGCGGGAGGCATACCGTACTCGAGGGCGCGCACGTAGTCCTCGTCGTACTCCATGGCCTCGTCGTCACCGCCGGCCTTCTCGGCCATCTGAGCGGCAAAGCGCTCGGCCTGGTCGACCGGGTCGTTGAGCTCGGAGAACGCGTTGGCGTACTCGTGACCGGCAATAACCAGCTCAAAGCGGTGCGTCAGGCGCGGGTCGTCCTCAAAGCGCTTGGCAAGCGGGCTGACCTCGATGGGGTAATCGCACACGAACGTCGGGTTGACGATGGTGTCCTCGCCCAGCTCATCGTAAATCTCGGCGATGATCTTGCCAGCAGTCCACTCGGGCTTGATCTCCAGGCCCTTCTCGCGCGCGGCGGCAGCAAGCTCCTCGACCGGCGTGTCGATGGTGACCTGCTTGCCGAGCACGTCGGAGACGATGTCGGTCATGGGACGGCTGGCCCACTCACCAGAAAGGTCGATGGTCTGGCCCTGGTACTCGATGACCTCGGGGTTGCCGATGGCCTTGTTAGCCGCCTTAATGACACCCTGGGCGAGCGCCTTCATGCCCTCGAGGTCTGAGAAGGCACGGTAGGCCTCCATCGTGGTGAACTCGGGGTTGTGGGTAAGGTCCATGCCCTCGTTACGGAAGATGCGGCCGATCTCGAACACGCGCTCAAAACCACCGACGATGCAGCGCTTGAGATGGAGCTCGGTGGCAATACGCAGGTAGCACTCCTGATCGAGCGCGTTGAAGTGGGTAATGAACGGCTTGGCGGTAGCGCCGCCCTGGATGGTCTGCAGGATGGGGGTCTCGACCTCCATGTAACCGTCGGACTCCATAAAGCGACGGAAGGTAGAGAGAATCTGCGAACGCTTACGGAAGGTCTCGCGAACGTCGTCGTTGGCGATCAGGTCGACATAGCGCTGGCGATAGCGGGTCTCCTTGTCGGAAAGACCGTGGAACTTCTCGGGCAGTGGACGAACGGCCTTGGAAAGCAGGGTCGCGCTCTTAGGGGCAACGGAAAGCTGGCCGCGCTGGGTGCGCACGACCACGCCGGTCACGCCCAGGATGTCGCCCAGGTCGAGGGCCTTGAGCGTATTCCAGGCAGCCTCGTCCATGTCGTTGATGCGGCAGAACAGCTGAATCTCGGCAGTCGCATCGCGCACGACGATGAACATTATCTTGCCCTGGCCGCGCTTGGCGACCACGCGGCCGGCGATCTTCACGACGTCCTCGGTGTCCTCGCCATCGGCAAGCTCGGCGTACTTAGTCTCGATATCGGCGACGTAGTCCTCAAGCTCAGAGTGCTCGGGATAGGGGTTCTGGCCCGCCTCGAACAGGGCGGCGCGCTTGGCCAGGCGGGTGGCGCGCTCGTCGTTGAGCGTCGATGCCTGATCGGCGGCGTTCTGGTTCTCTGCCATAAGTTAGCTCCTCAAACTAAAACGCTCCCCAGGATTCGGTCCCAGGGAGCGAAAACATACCTTTACGCGGGACCGTGGTCTAGCGTGCGATCTTGGCGATGGTGTAGACGCGAGTCTTGCCGGAAGGCGTAACGACCTCGACGGAGTCGCCCTCGCCGTGACCGATGATGGCGTGACCGACCGGAGACTCGTTGGAAATCTTGTGCTCGAGCGAGTTGGTCTCGGTGGTACCGACGAGCGTGACTTCCATGACCTCGCCGTTGGGATCAATCAGCGAAACGGTGGAACCGATGGAGACGGTCAGGTCGCCCGTGGTGGCAGCAACCTGAGCGTTGGCGAGGATGGCCTGGATCTCGGCAATACGAGCGGCGTTCTGGGCCTGCTTGTCCTTAGCGGCGTCGTACTCGGAGTTCTCCGAAAGGTCGCCGAACGCGCGGGCTTCCTTGATGTCCTCGACGATCTCCTTGGCGTAATCGCCCTCACGCCAAGCGAGCTCCTCGACGAGCTTCTGGCGGCCCTCAGCGGTCAGTACGATCTGGCTTGCGTCCATACGGATATCTCCCCAACTCTGATCAAACAATCAACTGTCAACAAAACGAAAAAGACCGGCTAGCCTGCGGGCAAGCCGGTCAGGTGCTCACCCCAAAGGGATGGGACTACTCTGCGTCCGCGTCGCTGTCCTCTGCCTGCTTCTTCTTGGCAGCAGCGAGCTTGGCCTCGAGCTCAGCGATCTCCTTGTCCTCCTCGGACTGCTCGACCACGACCTCCTCGGCCTGCTTGGTCTCGGCCTTATCGTCGCCCTCCATACCCTCACGGATATTCTTGACGGTAGAGCCGAGGGACTTGCCGAGCTTCGGCAGGTTCTTGGGCCCGAAGATAATCAGGACAACGACGAGAATAATGATGAGCTCAGGAGCCCTCAGTCCAAACATGTAGACCTCCACAATACAGCGAGACAAGCTCGAATGAGTATACCGCGGGTATCGCGGTATCACAACACTAGCTAAAAAAAGGGACCGCAAGAAGCGGTCCCTCCTCATGCTCTGGTCGGGTTGACTGGATTTGAACCAGCGACCCCTGCGTCCCGAACGCAGTGCTCTACCAAACTGAGCCACAACCCGTTAGCTCGACTATAGTAACAAAGATTTTCGCCGCGTGCTAGAGAAATTTTTATTTCTTTGGCGCGTCGATTTGAACCGTGTTGGGAATAAGCTCAGTCGCGCAGGACCACCAGCCGTTTTGCTGGGCAGCGTCGGCAAGCCTTTCGGCCATGTCGGCGGTGTCGCAAATGGCAAACGAGCAGGCACCCGATCCGCACACATCTACAGCAACGGTGCCGTCCTGTTTACGCAGCCAGTCGAGGACCGTTTGAATCTGCGGCTCCATCTGTGCGGAAATGACACCCAGGTTGTTATGGATGAGTGCATATGCCGTCTCGGCATCACCAGCACGCAAGGCAGAAGCTATCGCGCCGGGCTTGTCCGCAGGCACCGGGGCCTCGTCAAAACGTCGATAGGCCTCAATTGTCGAAACGCTCGCCTCGCGCGGCTTGACCAACACGACGGGCGTTGCGGGCAGCGCGGGGTACTCAGTTGCCAGCACGTCTCCTCCACCTACGTAGAACGCAGGGCTCGCATGCAAAAAGAACGGGACGTCAGCACCAATGCCGCGCGCGATGTCGTCGAGCGCGGGGTCGGTGCGATCAATTCCCCAGAGCTCCGCCAAGGCGACAATGACCGCGGCCGCATCCGTCGAGGGGCCGCCCAAGCCGGCGCACAATGGAATGCGCTTCTCAATCGTCACGCAGATGTTTGCCTCGCGACCATAATGCTCGGCCATAGCAACCGCAGCCCGATACGCCGTATTCTTTTGCATGGGAAAATCTGATGCCGGAACCGTCTGAACGGCCAGCGCCTGTGCCGGCGTGACCGTCACGGTATCGGAAAGACCGACGGCTGCCATCAGGGAATCGACCCTGTGGTAGCCGCGGTCATCGCGCTCGGTATGAACCCCCAAGTAGAGGTTAATCTTTGCCGGCGCGGAAAGAGTCAGGGACCGATCGGTCACCGTTAGTGCTCCTCGAGCTGATTGCCGAGCGGGGTAAAGATATGCTCGCCGCTCTCAGGGTCGAACAGCTCGACCTGACCGGTGAGGACATCGATATACTGGTAGGACTGACGCGACTTGCGGCCGCGGCGCTCGTCAACCTCGACGATAAAGACGGCGGGGTGGACGCTCTTGATGGTGCCCATGCGCTCGACAACGCGGGTGCGGCCCATGTTGGCCTTAACCTTGACGCGATCGCCCACCATATCGGTCAGCTTCTCGTGGATGTCGTCGACGTGATTGACTTCCATCTCTTCCATGAACAGGGCCTCCAGAAGGTGCAATTCAAAAAGGGGATAATACCCCTAAGATAGACAAAACTCTAATACTATAGCACCCTGCTGCCGCCATACGCAAGTAGCTTAAAAAGCCCGGTCCCAAATTGACTACTTACAGACTATCGGTGTCCAAGACGATGGTGAACGGACCGTCGTTGACAAGATCGACTTTCATATCGGCGCCGAAGATGCCATGTGCTACTTGCTCGACGTCCTCGCGCACAAGCGTCAAGAAGTACTCGTAGAGCTCGTTGGCGACATCGGGCGCGCCGGCATCCGTAAACGACGGACGGCGGCCGTGGCGGCAGTCGGCAAACAGCGTGAACTGCGATACCACGAGTACCTCACCGTCGACATCGGCCAGTGCCAAATTGGTCTTGCCGTTCTCATCCTCGTTGATGCGCAGGCCGCGGAGCTTGCCCCACAGCTTGTCGGCCTCGGCACGCGTATCGCCGTGGCCCACGCCCAGCAGCACCAGGTAGCCGCGTCCAATGCGGCCCACGCACTCGCCGTCGACCGTCACGCCGGCGTTGAGCACGCGCTGCACCACCGCACGCACGGTCTACTCCTCGCCCGTCAGTTTGGCGGACAGATGCTCGAGCGCGTGGAAACGATGGCTGATGGCGTTTTTCTCGTCAGCCGTCAGCTCGGCCATGGTCTTGCCCGGCGTGTCGACCGGCAGGAACAGCGGGTCATAGCCAAAACCATGGTCGCCGCGGCCCTCGTGCGCGATAACGCCCTCGCAGGCGCCCTCGCCATAGGTAACCAGACCATCCGTGTCGATGAGCACAACGACGCTCATAAAGCGCGCGGTGCGATCCTCGTCGGCCACGCCATCCAGATTCACGAGCAGCTTGGCGTTGTTGGCGGCATCGTCGCCGTGAACGCCCGCATAGCGCGCGCTATACACGCCCGGCTCGCCGCCCAGCGCGTCGACGACCAGGCCGGAATCGTCGGCGATGGCCATAAGGCCCGTCTCCTCGACCGCAGCCTGCGCCTTGATGATGGCGTTCTCCAAAAACGTCGTGCCGTTTTCCTCGGGGTCCTCAAAATCGCCCAGCTGACCAAGCGCCACAAAGCGTACCTCGGGCATGACCTTGCCCAAAATGGCCTCAATCTCGGTGAGCTTATGGGCGTTGCCGGTTGCCACGACGATGGTCGCCGCCGGGTCGAGGGTGTCGATGTCAATCTTCTCAAGTGCCATGACTGGCCTCCTTGTCTCTATATCAATGCCGCGCCGAGGGCAACGAGGGCCTCCGCCTCTCCCCTCTCAATCAACGGCAGTCTTGTGTCTAGACGTTTCCGCAGATAAAGCCTGCCAAAATAAACCTGTCCCTTTTTGGCAGGTTAGGCGATGACTTGGCGCTGAAGCTCGATGAGCTCGGCGATACCCTTGTCGCCCAGGTCGAGCAGGACGTTGAGGCGTTTGCGGTCGAAGGGCGCCTGCTCGCCGGTGCCCTGGAGCTCGATCATCTCACCGGCGTCGGTGGCGACGAGGTTCATGTCGACCTCGGCATGGCTGTCCTCGGAATAATCCAAGTCGAGCAGGGTGTTGCCGTCGACAACGCCCATGGAAATGGCAGCCACCTGGCCGATAAGCGGGATGCGCTCGATCTTGCCCGCCTCGACCCACATGGCAAGGGCGTCGTGCAGTGCCACCCAGGCGCCGGTAATGCTCGCCGTTCGCGTGCCGCCGTCTGCCTGAATCACGTCGCAGTCGACGGTAACGGTGTACTCGCCGAGTGCCTTCATATTGACGACGGTACGCAGGCTGCGACCGATGAGGCGCTCGATCTCCATGGAGCGGCCCTTGCGGTTGGCATGCTCGCGCTTGCAGCGCTTGCCGGTCGACGCCGGCAGCATGGCGTATTCCGCAGTCACCCAGCCGGCCTTGGCGCCCTTTCGCCAGCCCGGCACGCCCTCCTCGATAGTGGCGGCGCACAGCACGCGCGTGTCGCCGAACTCGGCCAAACACGAGCCGTGGGCGTGCTTCATGACGCCACGGGTGAGCTTAACGGGGCGTAACTCGTTGGCGGCGCGACCGTTGGCGCGGTTGACCTGCATATACTCCATAGAAATATCCTTTCGGCAAAAGATGAAAGTGAGCCTTTGGTCGGTGACCTTGTATCTATTTCAGTTCGTCGATATCGATATGTTCGATGCTCTTGAGCGGCTGACCAAAGATAAAGCTGCCCGCCACCGCAAACTCGGCAATATTATCGGCCGTCGTTGCAAAACGATGTTGCGGCTCGGCTGCGTCGCCCGCCAGCTGCTCGCGGCGCGTGAGGATATCGGTCAGCTCGCGCGTGGTCTCCTCGGCGGAACTCACGACGCGCACCCCAGGCCCCAGTGCATGGCGGATAGGTCCCACCAACAGCGGGAAATGCGTACAGCCAAGCACCACGGTATCGATACCGTGGTCGCGCAGCGGCTCAACCGTGGCACCCACCAGCGCACGCACGGCAGGCGTATCGAAGATGTCCTCGTTCTCAAGCCACTGTTCCTGCAGATGTGCACCCGAGGCGAGCTCGTGTTCGACAACCTCGACAAAGCTCGAGGCAGGACAGCCGTATACATCGACGCCGGCATCCAGATCCTGAATGGCGCGCGTGTAGGCGCCCGAGCGAATGGTGAGGTTGGTGGCGAGCACGCCCACGCGACGCGTACGCGTGCTGTTGATTGCTGCACGGGCACCCGGCGCGATCACACCGATCACGGGAACGTCGAGCACCTGCTGGGCCAGACGCAAGGCCGCAGCGGTCGCCGTGTTGCAGGCGATGACCATAATCTTGACGTCGTGCTTCGAAAGCCAACGACCCGCCTGCAACGCAAACGAGCGCACCTCATCCTCGGTGCGGGTGCCGTAGGGGCAGCGCTTGGTGTCGCCAAAGTAGTAGACGGACTCGTGCGGCAGCGCCGTCGCAATCGCGCGCGCAACCGTCAGACCGCCCAAACCAGAATCGAACACGCCAATCGGGCGCGTGTCGCCTGCCGGATTCTCGATATCGGACATTACCTCACCAGTCTCTCTCGAAAAGACATGTCCAAGTGCAGCGACGCCGCGCTACGAACGCGCCGCGACCAGCAGCTCTGCCGTCGCCGCCCAACCGTCGACAATTTTGCCGCGCGTAACGAAAGCGTTCTCGCAAGCAGCCAGGAACTCGGGCGCGCCGGCGCTCGTCAGGCCATTCTCGACCAGGCAGAACGTGCCCACGTGATCGGCCATGTAGAAGTCGGACTCGGAATCGCCGAGCGCCAACGTCTCCTCGCGCTCGATCCCTAGGTGCTCGCAGAAGCGCGCAATGGCAACGCCCTTGTTGAGGCCGGCGGGGTTGATGTTGAATGCGCGACCGTCCTCGACGCGATCGAGCTCGAGCGTCGTCGGCTTGGACAGGTGAGTCAGATGGCCGTTGCAAGCCCAGATCAGACCGCAGCCGGCCTCGTCCAGGATGGCCTGGACCTCATCGTCGGGCACATCGCCGCGCATGCCGACGGTGACCTCACGGTATTTGTAGCCGGTCGACATGTCGTTGTGGTACTCGATCTTGTGCGGCCAGCGGGCGAGAATCTTCTCGCACACGCCGGTCTGCTCGATCACCTGATGCGGCGTGAGGTCGCAGGCGGGGTCGTAGGGCATATCGCCGGTCAGGTACTCCCAATCGTTGGCCTTGAGGTCGTACATGACCAGACCACCCATCTCGCCGATGTAGGAGTTGAGGCCGAGCACGCGCGCATCCTCGTGGATCATGGTGCGGTTGCGGCCCGAGGTGGGAACCACCTGCATGCCGGCGCGGGCAAGTGCCACGACAGCCTCGACGAGCTTGGTCGAGGGGTTGCCGTCGTTGTCGCGCAGCACGCACGAGCCGGGTGCGAGCATCGTGGCGTCCAGGTCGGTAAAGACGTACTTAACCTTGGCAAGACGCTCGCGCATCTCGCCCGAAAGCTCAGCGACGGTCGGCAGGGTATTGTGGGACATGGTCACTCCATTACGTAGAAGGGGCTTCTGGTCTTAGGCGTCGTACGCCGCAAGGGTGCGCTTGAGAATCGAACCATCGCGCCCACAAGGCTCGGGTCCGTTCTTGCGCAGCATACGCTCTTCCTCGCCCTTACCGGTCACGATGACCACGGCAGGACGGACGGTCTCACGCACGGCAGTCTCGATAGCGGCAACGCGATCAGTCACGATTTGCCAGTTATCATTTCCCTGCGCCTGAACGTTGCGCGCGATCTCGGCGCAAATATCCTCGACATCCTCGGGGCCGGGGTCATCCTCGGTAATCACGATTCGGTCGGCATACTTGCCAGCGGCGATGCCCATCGTGGTGCGTCGATCGACACCCTTACCACCCGTAGCGCCAAATACAACCGCCAGCTCGCGCTCGGGATAGTTCTCGCGCAAGTCGCGCAGGAGTGTCTCGAGGCTCATGCCGTTATGTGCAAAATCGACGATACCCAAGATTTTGCCCGATACGGACGGATAGAGCTCCATACGGCCGGGAACGAAGACGCCCTCAAAGCCGTGGACGATACCCTCTTCGGAAATGCCCAGGGCCTCGGCGCAGGCAATAGCGGCAAGCGCGTTGGACACATTGAACTTAACCGGCGTGGGAATCACAATGTCGCGCGTAAAGCGGGGCGTGCGCACCGTTGCCACCACGCCGCAGTCACCATTGCGAATCGCCAGCGCAAGCACGTCGGCACGCTCGTCGGTCAGGGAGAACGTCACCGTACGTTCGCAACGAGATGCCGCCTCGAGCACACGATCGACCTTATCCATATCGAGATTGACCACGGCAAAACGGCTCTGCGAGAAAATTTTGAGCTTGCTGGCAAAGTAATCCTCGAGCGTCGGATGCTCAATCGGCGAAATGTGATCCTCGCCGATATTGGTAAAGGCGCCGACTTCAAAGGCGATCTTGCCCGTGCGCTCGTATTTGAGGCCCTGGCTCGATGCCTCCATAACCAGCCACGGGGCACCCGCCTCCGCAGCATGTGCGATGCGAGACTGCAGCAGAAAGGATTCGGGAGTCGTCAGCTTGGAAGGACCCGTCTCGATGCCGTCGTCGAACTCAATGCCCGTATTAAGAGCGGGTCGATGACAGCCCGTAAGCTTGGCCTCGTTGGCGAGAATGCCGCGCAGATAAAAGCTACAGGTCGACTTGCCCTTGGTACCTGTAAAGGCGCAGACCTTCACCCTACCCGACGGGTGCCCATAAAAGGCATCTGCCACCACGGCGAGCGTGCGACGAATATCACTCACAATCACCGCGGGAAGATCAACATCGTAATCGACCTCGGAAACGTAGGCCACGGCGCCATCGGCGATTGCCGAAAGCAGGTACTCGCGCTTAAACGCGCGGCCCTTGCAGACAAACAACGTGCCCGGACGCACCTGGCGCGAGTCGTCAGTCGCAAACTCAATGCGCTGGTCGCACGAAGCGCTCGGTCTGGAAACAACAAGGTCATCTTCCTCGAGCAACTCTATATAGCGCATCAGAGTTAGCTTCTCTTGTGTCGGACTCGACATACAAAGACCTCTCTCGCTAAATTCAGCCTTAAAGGGCAAAAGACGTCCCGCGGCAGAAACGATGAAACATTCTGTATTATCAACCATCCTAATATGCCACCTGACCTTGCGCGCACTGCAGCCTTCTAAAAAATTGCATGGACTGTGCTGTGGGCCAATAAATGACAACAGTGTCCACCCCGTGTAAAAACAAGGAAATCTGGGTGCTATTCTTTATCCAAATGTCTTGATGCGCCTCATTGACCCACAATGCCGACTCATCATGCCCAAGCAAAGGATTCCAGATGAAACGACACTTCGAACGTCGCCACCGCTCGGCACATATCCAGTTGACCCGGCGCATCGTCTGCGCCTTCGCGACGATCGTTGTGGCCCTTGCCACCACCATCGGCGCGAGCGGCTGTTCGTCCTCCCAGAACGCCTCGAGCACCTACACACTCGTCGAGAATGGCAAGTTCACCGTCGCAAGTGACTTGGCCACACCCCCGTTTGAATACGTCAACGATTCCGGCGAAGACCAGGGCTTTACCTATGAACTCATGGGCATGATCGCGGACGAGCTCGGTCTGGAGCTCAACTACTTGCCGGCGCAAAAGTTCGACGGCATTATCCCCATGGTCAAACAGGGTGTAAAGACCGATGTCGGCGCATGCAACATCACGATTACCGACGAGCGCAAGGACGAGGTCGACTTCACCGATCCCTATATCGACTCCAACCAGGGCGTCGCAGTTGCAAAGAACACTGGATACGACACGGTCGACAGCCTCAACGCACCGGGCGTCAAAATTGCCGTGCAGTCGGGCACCACATCCGAGGAGTGGGCAATCGAGAACCTGCCGCAGGCAACCACCGTCAACTTTGACGACTGGACGGCAGCCTTCACCGCCGTCATGAGTAGTCAGTGCCAGGCGGTCGTATGCGATCTTCCCGTTGAGCAGTGGATGGTTTCGAACTCCTTTACCGGTATGGAGATCATCAAAGAGGTTCCGACGGGCGAGCAGTTTGGCATTGCCGTCTCTAAAGACAACCCCGAGCTGACACAGGCCATCAACGATGCCCTTGCCAAGATCAAGAGCTCCGGCGCCTATGACAAACTGTACGAGAAGTGGTTTGGCATGGCACCCACGAGCGGGTCCGATAACGAGGATGCCTCGAGCCCAGACGACGCGACGGGCGCTTCACTCGCCGTCACCTCGGCGACCGCCAAGTCAAACGAAGACGGCGGCAACGGCGTGCTCGGCGGCATCGCAACCCGCCTGACCTGGGAAGCGACAACGGGTAGCGACGAGGGCGACGTTTCGCAAATTGAGCTTGAGCTGCCCGAAGGCGGGTCATTTGAAAGCACCGATGTTAAGGTCACGCTGCTCGACGGACTGAACCAGACGGGTGCCAAGGCATCGTGCTCGCTGGACGGCTCAAAGCTCGTCATCAAGTTCGCCGATCCCGTCGCTGCCGGCTCGCAGATTCGCGTTGTCGTCCCCGACGTCGTATTCCCGAGCAACGCGGGTGCCTATGCCGTCACCGGCAGCTATGTCACCGACGGCGACAAGCGAGATCTTCCCGAGAGCCCCACCATCAGCGTCTCGGAGAGCACCATGGTGCAAGAAATCGTCGCCTGGCTCGATGCCCAGCCTTGGGTTGCCGCATGGAACTCCAACCCGTTTTTGGGCATGTTCTGCAAGCCGCAGATTATCGTCACCTCAATCGCCTCGCTCTTTAAGGGCTGGGGCATAGCACTTGCCGTGACCGCCATCGGTTTTCCGCTCGCCATCCCCATCGGCTTGCTGTTTGCCTTTATGAAAATCAGTCATAGTCGTATGCTGCGCGGCATCGCCGTGACATACATCAACGTCCTGCGCGGAACCCCGCTCTTCCTGCAGATCTACATTGCGTTCTTTGGGTTCCCTATGATCGGTCTCAACGTGCCCAATCTGCCGCTCGGCGTTGGCGTGCTCGCCATCAACTGTTCGGCCTATCTTGCCGAGATTTTCCGTGCCGGCATCGAGAGCGTACCGCATGGTCAAGCGGAAGCTGCCTACTCGCTTGGCATGACTTGGTCCCAAGTTATGTCGCGCATCGTGGTCCCGCAGGCTGTACGTTACGTTATACCGACTATGACCAGCGAGTTCGTTATGCTGTACAAGGACACGTCGCTGCTTTCGAGCGTTGGCGTCATGGAGCTCATGCTGTTCTCCAAAAACCTCACGGCCACCACGGGCAACATTACGCCCTACATTTGCGCCGCACTTTACTATCTGGTCGTGACGATTCCGCTCATCCACATCGTCACCAAGGTGGAGCACCGTCTCGCCGAGCGCAGCAAGCGCTAACCGCTCATACATAGCGTTCACAACCACGACCCGCCGCTTCATCTGAAGATCGGGCCGTGGTTTTTTCGGTTCGCTCGGCGCTTATGCCCTATCACGAAACAAAAGATTGGCATGATAGTAAAGATTATTTGACATCAGCTGCCGCAATCCTTGCGGCAGTACACCTGAGCCGTCAGCAGAAAGGATCTTGCATGTGCGGTTTTGTCGGTTTTACCGGTACAGATGAACAGAGTGAGCTGGTTCTCACGGCCATGATGAATCGCATCATCCACCGTGGTCCCGATATGGGCGGCCAGCATATCGTTGACAACGTTGCCCTTGGCTTCCGTCGTCTTTCGATTCTCGATCTTTCCGAAGCTGGAGCTCAGCCCATGTCGAGCGACGACGGCAAGGTCACGATTGTCTTCAACGGAGAGATCTACAACTTCCAGGAGCTTCGCGCCGAGCTGGAGGCAGCCGGCTACGCCTTCCACTGCAACGCCGATACCGAGGTCCTGGTACACGGTTACGAGGAGTGGGGCGAGGACCTGGTCAACCGCCTACGCGGCATGTACGCGTTCGTGATCCACGACCAGAACAAGAACAAGCTCTTTGGCGCTCGTGACATCTTTGGTATCAAGCCGTTTTATTACTACCAGGCATCCGATGGCTCGCTGCTGTTTGGCTCCGAGATCAAGAGCTTCCTGGACCATCCCAAGTTTGAGAAGGCTGTCAACCACGACGCGCTGCGCCCCTACCTGACGCTGCAATTCCCCGCCACGGAGGAGACCTTCTTTAAGGGCGTGTTCAAGCTTGCCCCGGCGCATTGTTTTACGTATGACCTGACGACCAACACCATGGACATCAAGCGTTACTGGAGCTGTGACTTCACCGACGACAACTCCAAGACCTTCGAGGAGTACGTGGACGAGTGCGACAAGGTCGTGCACGAAAGCGTCGCTGCGCACCGAATCGCCGATGTTAAGGTGGGCTCGTTCCTTTCTGGCGGCGTGGACTCCAGCTACATTGCCGCCTGTCTCATGCCCGACACCACGTATTCTGTCGGCTTTGATTACAAGAACTTCAACGAGACCAACTACGCTGCCGAGCTTTCCGACAAGCTGGGCATCAAGAACGTGCGTAAGATGATTACCGCCGACGAGTTCTTCGATGCACTGCCCGATATCCAGTATCACATGGACGAGCCGCAATCGAACCTGTCCAGCGTGCCGCTGTACTATCTGGCGCAGATGGCTTCCGAGGAGGTCACCGTCGTCCTTTCGGGCGAGGGTGCCGACGAGCTGTTTGCCGGCTACGAGTGGTACGAGGACACCCCCGAGATGCGCTCCTTTAAGAAGCGCGTGCCGCTCGGCGTACGTCGCGCCCTGGGCTCGCTCGTTCAGCATCTCCCCTACTTTAAGGGCCACAACTTCCTGACGAAATGCGCCGAGGTTCCCGAGCGCTGGTATGTGGGTCAGGCAAAGGTGTTCGATCCCTCCGAGGTCGACGAGGTGCTCAAGCCCGCTTATGACACTGGCAAGAACGCCGCGGAGATGTGCGCCGAGTACTACAAGCAAGTTCCCAACTGCTGCGAGCTTTCCAAGAAACAGTATCTGGATATGAACATGTGGCTGCCGGGCGACATTCTGCTCAAGGCCGACAAGATGTGCATGGCGCATTCTCTGGAGCTCCGCGTCCCGTTCCTGGACAAGAAGGTCATGGAGTTTGCCGAGCACATTCCCGCCAACTACCGTGTTAACGAAGAAGGCTGCAAGCTCGTTCTGCGTCACGCTGCCAACCGCACGCTGCCCGACGAGTGGGCAACGCGCAAGAAGGTGGGCTTCCCCGTACCGGTCAAGTTCTGGCTGCGCGAGCAAAAGTACTACGACTACGTAAAGGAATACTTCACCGCACCGTGGGCTGCCGATTTCTTTGACACCGATGCGCTCATGAAACTGCTTGACGATCACTTTGAGGGTCGCGCGCTCAACCAGCGCAAGATCTATACCACGCTGACGTTCCTCATCTGGTACAAGCGCTTCTTTATCGACGAGGACAAGGGCGCCGAAGTCGCCGCGTAAGTTTCGTTATGAATTAGCGGTGAACAGCACGGGGTTTCCGCTATACTCAATCCCTGCGGGCGATTGGCGCAACGGTTAGCGCAGGTGCTTTACACGCACAAGGCTGGGGGTTCGAATCCCTCATCGCCCACCACTTGATTGAAAAGGCTCCCAGCGATGGGGGCCTTTCCTTTTTGGGCCCATCGCAGAGGGATTCGAACCCGCAAGGGTGCGGAGCTGAGGAAACGCGAAGCGTTTTCCAGCGCAGCACGCGAGGAGCGAAGCGCGCTGTGTTAGGCCAAAACATCCGACAAAATCTCGATCAGGCTGTCCACGTCGGCTTCTTCGCAGACAAGCGGCGGCAGGAAACGCAGCGTGTGGGCACCAGTAGCGTTAATCACGGCGCCGGCGGCCAGCGCGCGGGCAACAATATCATGCGCATCGCCCGCAGCGTCATCCAGATCGCAGCCGAGCATTAAGCCGCGACCGCGTACCTCGGTAACGTGCGGAAGCTTGGCCAGCGCCTGCTCCATATAAGCACCCACCTTGGCGGCATGCTCAGCGTAGTCGCCGCGCACAAGCGCGGAGAGCGTCGCGGCGCACGCCGCGACAGCCAAGCAACTACCGCCAAAGGTCGAGCCGTGGTCGCCCGGCTTAAACACGTCGGCGATCTCCTTCTTTGCCACCACGGCACCCATGGGGACGCCGTCGGCGATCCCCTTGGCAAGGCTCATGATGTCGGGCTCCACGCCATAGGTCTGGAATGCAAACGGCTTGCCGGAGCGGAAGATGCCACACTGGACCTCGTCCGCGATAAGAACGGCGCCCACCTCGTGCGCCAAGTCGCGTGCCGCCGTCATAAACTCCTCAGTCATGGGGTGCACACCACTCTCGCCCTGGATCGGCTCGAGCATGACGGCGCAGACTTCGCTTCCCAGCTGCTTAAAGATCGAACGCAGTTCGTCGACATCGTTGGGCGTGCAGGCCAAAAAGCCACCCGGCAGCGGGCGGAAGCTATCCTGTAGCCAATCCTGCATGGTGGCGGCAATGGTCTCGAGCGTGCGACCATGGAAGCCGCCGCGCATGCATACGATGGTGTTGCCGCCGTTACCAGCACGCTTGGCGTACAGACGTGCGAGCTTCATCGAGCCCTCGTTGGCTTCGGCACCAGAATTGGCAAAGAACGTCTCCCACACCTGCTCGCCCGCAGCCGGAGCGCCGAGCGCAGCGGCCGTGGTCTCATCGCCGGCGGCAATGGCATCGGCCAGCACGCACGCACCATCTACATCGTCGTTGGCAAGCTTGGACAGCAGCGCCGCGACCTGGCCACGCTGCTCGATGTAGAAATAGTTGGAGACATGCAAGAGCTTTTTGGTCTGCGTCTCGAGCGCCGACAGCACTGCCGCATTGCCGTGGCCTAGGCTGCATACGCCAATACCTGCAAGAAAATCGAGATACTCACGGCCATCGTCACCGATGAGCTTCATACCGTGACCCTCGACAAATTCGACCGGAGAGCGACCAAAGGTGTGCATAACATAATGGGATTCGAGTGATTGTTGAGCTGCAAGTGACATGGGATACCTTTCGTTAAGCGCCAGGAAGCGCAAACTGTAAGCGTAATGGCGTGGCGATTTAAAACCGACTAGACCGTTTGAAGCTTCTCGACCTCGTCGAGGTTCTCGGTCAGGCGCGCCGCAAAGGTCGAAAGCGGATGCGGGTGCGTATCGAACTCGTAGGCCGTCTCGGTGGAGTGGATCACGGTACCGACACCGGCATCGGTCAGCAGCTCCAGAAGCAGCGAGTGCGGTGTGGTGCCGTTGATGATGTGAGCACGGAACACGCCGGCAGTCAGGGCGTCGACAGCCGCTCGCAACTTGGGAATCATGCCCTTGTCGACCTCGCCGCCGTAGAGCATCTCGTTAACCTCGTCCAGCGTCAGGTTGGAGATGAGCGAATCCTTGTCGCTAAAGTCCTTGTATAGGCCGTCGACGTCGGTAAGGAATATCGCCTTGTGCGCATGGAGCGCTGCAGCAACAGCACCGGCGGCGGTATCGGCGTTGATGTTGAAGAAGCCGCCGTCCTCCCCCGCCGCGACCGTGGCGATAACAGGGATGTACTCGCTATCGAGCAAGCGCTCGATATAGTCGGTGTTGACGTGCGTCACTTTGCCCACGCGACCGAGCTTGGGGTCAAGCGGCTCGGCGATGAGCGTACCGGCGTCACTGCCTGACACGCCCACAGCCAAGTTGCCATGATGATTGATGGCAGCAACCAGCTCTTGATTAACCTTGCCGCCCAGTACCTCGCGCACGATATCCATGGTGGCAGGCGTAGTCACGCGCTGGCCGTTCTTAAACTCGACGGGGATGTCGTAGTGGCTGAGCGCCTCGTTGATGGCCTTGCCGCCACCGTGCACGATAACAGGGCGCATGCCGATAATCTTGAGCAGGACGATGTCGCTCATCACGTCACGACGCAACTGCTCGTCGACCATGGCGGCACCGCCGTACTTGATAACGACTGTCTTACCGGTCAGGTTCTTAATCCACGGCAACGCCTCGAACAGCAGCTGCGCGGTAACTTCGTTGGATTCGCTCGAGCGGCAATCGCGTGCGAACTTCATAGTCTGCCTCGTCTTTCGTGTAGCTATCGCGCCGCACCTCGTTGCCCGCGATTGCAACGGGACGCGCGGCGCATCGGGAGTCTAGGAACGGTAATCACCGTTAATGGAGATGTACTCGTGCGTGAGGTCGCAAGTCCACACGGTGGTCGCCGCGTCCCCTGCGCCCAGGTCTGCCGAGATCACAATCTCGGGCGCCTCAAAGCGACGCAGCGCCTCGTCCTCGTCAAAGGGAACGGTCAGGCCGTCGCGGCAGACGGGCATACCCATCATATCGATGGACACATCTTCTTGGTTAAATTGCACGCCGCACTTGCCGAGCGCCATGGCAACGCGGCCCCAGTTGCAGTCGTGGCCGGCGATGCAGGTCTTGACGAGCGGCGAGTTGGCGACAGCACGGGCGGCGATATCGGCCTCCTCGTCGTTCGCGGCACCGGTGACGTTAACCGTCACGAGCTTGGATGCGCCCTCGCCATCTGCGGCGATGTTGCGCGCCAGGCTCTCGCACACCTCATGCACGGCAAAGGCCAGCTCGCCGAAGGCGTCAGAGCCCTCGACAATAGGCTCGGCATCCGCGGCTGCGGCGCCGGAGGCAAGCATGATGCAGGTGTCGTTGGTCGAGGTGTCGGAGTCGACCGTTACCTTGTTGAAGGTCTGCTTGACGGTGGAGAGCAACAGGGCGTGGAGCGCCGCCGGCTCGACGGGGGCATCGGTAGTGATGACCGCGATCATGGTGGCCATGTTGGGCATGATCATACCCGAGCCCTTGCACATACCGCCCACCGTATAGGCATTGCCTGCGTGCCCCGCGGCCTCGCTGCGGTAACACACGGCATACTCCTTGGAGTGTGTGTCGGTCGTCATGATAGCGCGAGCGGCATCGGCGCCACCGTGTGCGGAGAGCGCCTCATAAGCTGCCGGAATCGCCGTCTCAAACGTGTCGATCGGCAGAATCTGACCAATTACGCCCGTGGAGGCGACCAAAATCTGCTGGGGCTCGCAGCCGATGACCTGCGAGGCGATGTTGCAGGTCTCGCGCGCGCAGGCAAGACCGGTCTCGCCCGTGGCGGCGTTGGCATTGCCAGAGTTGACCGAAACGCCGGCGATGATGCCATAGCCCTTATCGGCACCGCCCAGGTTGGCACGGCTCACCTGCACGGGCGCCGCACAAAAGCGGTTAGTCGTAAACACGCCGGCCCCGGGACAGGGTTTATCGGGCACGACGAGCGCGTAATCCAGGCGCTCGGGATTCTTGCGGAATCCGGCATGGATGCCCGCCGCCTTAAAGCCGGCTGCCGCCGTTACGCCGCCCTCTACGGCACGAATTTTGATATCGAACTGCTCTGTATTCATCGTCCCTACGACTCCTTATATCAAATAAAAAAGCGGGCATCGGTTGGTGCGCCATGCCAGCCACAATCATGAGACCAGCTTAAGAGTGGCGCCCCACTCGATGCCCGACTACCAAATCGCTAACAATCGAATGTGCTACACCGGGCACGCCACTGTGGGCAAGCCTCGTCGTTCGTCAAAACCAAAGACGATGTTGGCGCACTGGACCGCCTGGCCTGCTGCACCCTTGCACAGATTGTCGATGGCGCCCGTAGCCACCAGAACGCCCGCACGCTTGTTGAGCGCGAGGCCGATTTGGGCGGCGTTGGTGCCGACGACCGAAGCCGTCTTGGGCTGCTGGCCGGCATCGAGTACGCGCACGAAGGTTCGACCGGCGTAGAACTGCTTGTAATGGTCGACAACGTCCTCAAGGGTCAGTGTGTCGAGAGCCTGCGGCGCGAGCGGCAGCGTCACCGTAGAGAGCAGGCCGCGCTTGAGCGGTGCCAGATGCGGGGTAAAGACGACGCGATCGGTTAGGCCCAAGATCTGTTCGATTTCGGGCGTGTGACGATGCTTGCCCACGCCATAGGCCTCCAGGTTTTCGTCTGCGCTGCAAAAATGGGTGCGGGCGTTACAGGACTTACCGGCACCTGTCACGCCGCTGATAGCGTCAACGACCACGGGGCCGCTCTCGGCCACCCAGCCCGCACGCACGGCAGGCGCGGCAGCAAGGCTCGTTGCGGTGGGATAGCAACCGGCGCAGGCAACCAGTACGGGCTTGCCGTCGGCGTGGTCGGATGCAGCGGTCTCCAAGTCCTGGCAGAACAGCTCGGGCAGGCCAAAAGCGCGGGTCTTGAGCAGCTCGGGGCTCGTGTGCTCGGCGGCATACCAGGCCTCAAAGGTGGCCGGATCGCTCAGGCGATAGTCGGCCGAGAGGTCAATGCAGGAGACTCCCGCGGCAAGCAGGGCGGGCACCTGTGCCATGGCAGCCGTGTGCGGCACGGCCAAAAAGACCGCATCGCAGTTCTTGAGCTCGGGGGCGTCATGCGTCGTGAAGACAAGATCGCTTACGCCGGCGAAACTCGGATACACCGCAGACAACGGCTGGCCGGCATCGGCGTTGGACGTAATGACAGCAAGTTCAAACTCGGGATGACCGAGGACGAGGCGAATGAGCTCGGCACCGGCATATCCAGCCGCACCGACGATTCCAACCTTTAATGACATATCAGACTCCTTGTCTGCAGTTATGCACCAATGCGCATCCCGCAGCCGTCGTTATGAAGTGGGTTGAAACTTTAGCACCAAAAGATGCATATATACGCAAATCTTTTACATATTCATGCATTGAAACAGTCCCGACACATTCACTCGAAGGAATTGACAAATGAATACGGGCCCCACATTGCCCAATGCACCTTACGATGACGTTGCAATGTGGGGCCCGCTACATGCGAGAATTTGAATTGTCGAAGCTTGCTGAGCGACTCGTTTAGAGCTCGATCGACACCCATTCGTCATGGTTGCAGATAAAGGCCTCGGGTTCCTCCACGCTAAAGAAGACGAGCGTGGGATCGCCTGCGCCCTCGTAGTGCTCGCCTAGGCGCTCCAGATGCTTCCAGCCTGCCTCGCGCATATCCGGAGCGGCCTGGTCGTCCAGACCCGCATGCCCGCGCAAGATGAGTCAGCCATGGCCCGGCCACCAACTCGTGGCCTCAAAGCGTTGATTTTGCAACAGCTCTTGCCACACGTCTTTGGTGCGCGCCGTTACAAACCACAGCTTGCCGTCCTGGATTTGCGCAAACGAAAACGGACGCACATGCGGCTGTCCGTCAACGCTCGTCGCCAAATACCATGCCGGCACCGACGTCAGATACTCCAACACCGTATTCAATCCGTCCATATGTCCCCCTGTCACTAGTCTTTTTGGGTCGGGGCTGTTTTAGCTACCCTATGGTTAAAGCTCCAGGCGCTCTTCGCTGCCGTCGATATCACAGAAGCGGGCGGCGATATTGCGCACCGAGAAAAACGCAAGGCGACCGTCGTTGGCGCCCTCGTGGTCTTCACCGATGCCCACCATGTGCTTAAAGCCGGCTTGGCGCACCCGGTCGCTCACGACCGCGTCGTCCTCGAGCGCGGCCTCGCCGGTCAGCACAATCCAACACTCCCCCGGTTTCCAACCCGAAACCTCAAACTTGGGGTTCGCGCTGAGCTCGGCCCACACATCCTTATCACGCGAGGTGCAAAACCACAGCTTGCCATCATCAACCATGGCAAACGAGAACGGCCTCACGCGCGGCTGATGTCCGTCCGTCACGTCGATCGTGGCGAGATACCACGCCGGAATACGCCTAAGATACGAACAGGCGCGCTCGAGCTGCGCCGTGCGGTCGTTGTCGGTCATAGGGACCCCTTTCCTGCGCTCGAATCGCGCCTAAACAAGTTGAAGATTGATGACAATGACGCAGATGAGCAGCAACGCCGTCACCACCGCCGCCAACGCGTCGCCGCGGCCAAATGCAAGCGCATGCAGACGTGTGCGGCCCTGCTCGCCATGATAGCAACGGGCATCCATGGCGGCAGACAGCGTTTCGGCATGACGGAACACGCCCGTGAACAGCGGAATCGCCACACTGCCGAGCATACGCACGCCGCCGAGCGGGCCTCCCGTCACGCGCGCACCGCGGCTCGCCTGCGCATCGGCCGTCTGCTTCATCTCGGTGGCAAACTGCGGCATAAAGCGCAGCGCGATACCCATGATCATGCCGAGCTCGTGCGCAGGAAGTCCCACACACGCAAACGGCGCGAGCAGGCGCTCAAAGCCCGCGGTGAGGTCGAGCGTCGGTGTGGTGAGCGTGATAGCGCTCATACCGGCCATCATCAAGGTCAGGCGGCACGCCATAAAGGCGGCGGAATGCAGCGAGCCCTCGCTTATCTGCAAAAAGCCGAGCTGCCACAGAATGCGCCCGCTCTGGTCGGAAAACAGGTTGAGCACCGCGACCACCACGACGATCGCCAGCAGCGGCGCCATCGATGACAGGACACGGCGAAGCGGCACCCGGGACACGGCATAGATCAGGACAACGAAGCTTGCGACCGGGACCAGTCCGCGGAAGCTACTGACCGTGAGCGTCGTGATCAGAAACACAAAGCCCAAGAGCAACTTGGTTCGCGGGTCCAGGCGGTGGATTGTACTATCGCCGGGATAGTAGCTGCCAAACGAAAACGCCTCCATTAGCAGCCCTCCTCTCGCGCGACCGTCTTGGATTCGGCCTCGTCCGAAACGTTAGAAGAACCGTCTGAGCAACCGATCAGCAAATCTGCCAACTCGTCGGCCAACGACTCAACCGTATAGAGGCCGTCCAAGCGTAGCGGCACGTCTGCCCTCGCAAGCGCCAGCGCCATGCGCTGGGCAGCGGGAACACCCAAGCCGATCGACTTGAGCTCATCGGCATACGCAAAAACCTGAGCGGGCGTACCCTCGGCAAACACCGTGCCCTCGTTCATCACGACAATACGATCGCAGCAATTGGCAAGGTCATCCATACTGTGTGAGACCATGACGACGGTCAGGCCATCGCGGTGAAGTCGATCGATGAGCCCCAGGAAATCACTGCGCGCCGCCGGATCGAGTCCCGCCATGGGCTCATCGAGCACCAGGACTTCGGGCTCCATGGCGAGCACGCCGGCGAATGCCACGCGCCGTTGCTGCCCGCCCGAAAGTTCAAAGGGGCTCTTGTCGCCCACCGTGGCCAGGTCGAGGCCTACGCGCGCGAGCGATGACGCAACGCGGCGGGCAACCTCGGCCTGTGACAAGCCAAGGTTATGCGGACCAAATGCCACGTCCTGTGCCACGGTCTCGGCAAACAGCTGACGCTCTGGATACTGAAACACCACGCCGACCTTTGCCTTAACCGCGGCGGCATCTTTCTTGTTTACCAGGTCGAGCCCCAGCGCATAAACAGAACCCTCCTGGGGACGAATCAGACCGTTGAGATGCTGAACCAGCGTCGATTTACCCGAACCGGTATGGCCCGCAAGGCCCAGGAACTCGCCACGACACACCGTTAGCGACACATCACGCAACGCCCAAGGGCTGCTAGGGTCGTTGCCCCAGAGGGTCTGCTTGTTCGATGCGCCCTCGGCGGCTGAACGCTTGTGCCAACGGCGACGCTCGCGGGCGCTCAGCGAATAGCTATACGAAAGGTGCGAAATCTCGATGACGGGCTCTGACGCGTTGTCCTCATTGTCTGCCGGAACAGCGCCGTCAGCGATTTCCGACTGGGATGCGGAAGACTGCCCCGCGGTGCCCGCCTCACTTCGCTCGGTATAGGCCTGCGCAACCTCGGCAACCATATCCGCCTCGCGCACCTGCGCGTGAACGGGCACGCCCTTCGCACGAAGCGCCCTGCCAAGACAGCACGATGCCGGCATATCCAGGTTCAGCCGCGCGAGTTCGTCCGCCTGCGTCAAGATTTCATCGGGCGTGCCCAACATGGCAACGCGCCCCGCCCGAAACACCGCGACTCGATCGGCCTCGGCGGCCTCTTCCATAAAGTGCGTAATCATCACGATGGTCATGCCGCGTTCGTGCAGCGCGTGACAGGCCTTCATAAGGCCCTTGCGCCCGCGCGGATCGAGCATCGAGGACGCCTCGTCCAAAATGAGCACGCGCGGCTCCATGGCGAGCACGCCGGCAAGCGCCACGCGCTGCTTTTGTCCGCCCGAGAGAGCGTGGGTCTCGTGGCGCTCAAAGCCCACCAGACCCACGGCCTTCAGCGCCTCGCGCACGCGCTGCGCGATCTGGGCCGATTCGACCCCTAAGTTCTCGGGACCAAACGCAACATCGTCCTCGACAAGCGTCGCCACAAGCTGGTCGTCGGGATTCTGGAACACCATGCCCGCAGTCGAGCGGATATCGTAGACCAGCTCGGGATCGGACGCGTCCATGCCGTTGACACACACCGTTTCCGCATCGGGCTGCAGCAGCGCGTTCAAATGCTTGGCAAACGTCGACTTGCCCGACCCATTGCCGCCGAGGATGCAGAAAAACTCCCCCTCCTCGATGTTCAGATCGATGCCATCGAGCGCCGGTGCAACACCGTCATAGCTAAAGGAAACGCCCCGACACTCAATCATGCGCGACCTTTGACCTGGTCCTTCTTGGGCGTGATGAGATTAGAGACCGCCTTGTACACTGCAAGCGTCAATACCGAGTTAAGCACGGTCTTGATAAGGTTGAACGGCAGAACAGCAGGAAGCATGAGTGGCAAAATCACATCGGCCGAGCCATACCAGAACCAAACGCCGATGGTCAGGTTTGCGACCATAGACAGCACCGTAGCGGCAATGACGCCGAGCGCCAGGCCAATCACGGCACCCTTATAGGTATGCATCTTCTGATAGACGATAGCCGCGGGCAGAATATAGCCCATCGTGGCAACCAAGTTCATAAGCGCGCCGACCCAGTCGCCCGTGGTAAGCGCATGGATAACGATCGCCATAGCGGCAACAGCGGTGCCGGCACCAGGGCCATACGCAAATCCACACACCATCGCCGGCACCAGCGACGGGTCATACGTCAAAAACGGCGCCGAGGGGAGGATGGGCAGCTGCACATACATAAACAGTGCTCCCAAGGCGCACATCAACGCCATGGTAACGAGCTGTTTGGTGCTCCACCTATTCGTGTTCTCAAAATGGATATGCTGCGACTGTTCAGACATAAGATCACCTGCCTCTTTCATCCGGACTCTAACCGTTGGTACTGGTATCTCACCAGTTCAGCCGGCATGCGAACCAACGCACACACGGGTCGCGGACTCATCGGCTCGGCCGCAGGCACTTTACCTGCGCCACGGTGTCCCTTTGACATCGCCCGATTTACCGCCAGTGGGGAATTTCACCCCGCCCTGAAACAGCAATTGCAAGTGTAGCACCAGCAGGCTTTCGCGCAAGTATGCCAAAGGTAATTTATGGCGGAGACCAGTTGCCGTAACAACCACGTTCCCCACCCATCCCAAAGTAGCGCGCCTTTCGCGCGAAACGCGAAACAGCGAGGGGGACACGTATTCCCATCAACCACGTCCTTCTCCGCGAGCCGACCTCAAGGCCGCAAACGCAGGGAATCCGGGGGCGTGACGGGGGTTTCTCTCCGGAACATTTCCGCAGGACGCAAAGAGGCTCCGCAGCGCGAAGCGCGATGCGGAGCCTCTTTGCATGTCCGAGGACGTTCCGGAGAGAAACCCCCGTCACGCCCCCGGATTCCCGGTGGGAGTTCTAGACCTTGTCGGCCTTAGTACATACCGCCGCCCTGCTGACCAGCGGTAGCAGCAGCGATAGCGTCCTCAAGCTGAGTGTTCTTGGGCACATCGGAGACGGTAGCCTCGGTGATGAGGATCAGGCTGGCGACAGAAGCAGCGTTCTGCAGGGTGACGCGGCTGACCTTGACGGGGTCGAGGACGCCCATCTCAATCATGTCGCCCCACTCGCCGTTGGCAGAGTTGAGACCCTGGCCGGCGGGCAGCTCGGCAACCTTGTCGACCACGACAGCGCCCTCAAAACCAGCGTTCTTGGCGATGGTAGCAACCGGAGCAGTCAGAGCCTTCTTGACGATGTCGACACCGATCTTCTCCTCGGGGTCGTCGAGCTCAACGGCGTCGAGCGCAGGAGCAGCGTCCATGAAGGCGACGCCGCCACCGGCGACAATGCCCTCCTCGACAGCAGCGCGGGTTGCCTGCAGGGCGTCCTCGACGCGGTGCTTGATCTCCTTGAGCTCAGACTCGGTAGCAGCGCCGACCTTGATGACAGCAACGCCACCGGAGAGCTTGGCCAGGCGCTCCTGGAGCTTCTCACGGTCGAAGTCAGAGGTGGTGTTCTCCATCTCACCCTTGATCTGAGCGATACGAGCGTCGATGGCCTCCTTGGAGCCAGCGCCGCCGACGACGACGGTGTTGTCCTTGGAGATGGTGACGGACTTAGCGGTACCGAGCATATCGGCGGTGATGTCAGCAACCTTCACGCCCAGCTCGTCCAGGGCAGCCTGGCCACCGGTGAGGACGGCGATGTCCTCGAGGATGCGCTTGCGGCGATCGCCGTAGCCCGGGGCCTTGACGGCGCAGACGTTGAGGGCGCCACGGATCTTGTTGAGGACCAGGGTAGGCAGAGCCTCGCCGTCGATGTCCTCAGCGATGATGAGCAGGCCACGGCCAGCGCGCTGGACAGCCTCGAGAACGGGCATGATGTCCTGGACGCTGGAGATCTTCTGGTCGGTGATGAGGATGTACGGATCCTTCATCACGGCCTCCATGCGGTCGTTGTCCGTGACGAAGTAAGCGGAGACATAGCCCTTGTCGAACTGCATGCCCTCGACGGTGTCGATGGTGATATCGAACGTCTGGGAATCCTCGACGGTGATGACGCCGTCCTTGCCCACGACCTCCATGGCCTCGGCGATCTTCTCGCCGACCTCGGGGTCACCGGCGGAGATGGTACCGACGGAAGCGATCTGCTCCTTGGTCTCGACCGGCTTGGCCTGCTTCTTCATCTCGGCGACGGCGGCGTTGACGGCCTTGTCGATGCCGCGACGGATGGCCAGCGGGTTAGCGCCAGCGGCGACGTTGCGCAGACCGTCGTTGACGATGGCCTGAGCGAGCAGGGTTGCGGTGGTGGTGCCGTCACCCACGGTGTCGTTGGTCTTGGTAGCGACCTCCTTCACCAGCTGAGCACCCATGTTCTCGATGTTATCCTCGAGCTCGATCTCCTTGGCGACGGAAACGCCGTCGTTGGTGATGGTCGGGGCACCGAACGTGCGCTGCAGCGCAACGTAGCGACCCTTGGGGCCCATGGTGACGGTAACGGCGTCGGCCAGAGTGTTGACGCCCTTGGCAAGCTTAGCGCGGGCATCGGTGTTGAACGTAATGTTCTTTGCCATGGTAGGTAATCCTCCAAAAGAAATGTGACTCGCGCCGCCGCTTCCGAGTCCTATGCGGCGGGCGCGTTCAAAGACGAATCAGAGATTCTGACGAGACTAGGCCTCGACGACAGCATAGATGTCGTCGGCGCGCATCAGCAGATACTTCTCGCCGTCGACCTTGACCTCGTTGCCACCGAACTTACCGTAGATGACAACGTCGCCAACCTTGACGTCCATGGGGATGCGCTCACCCTTGTCGTTGACCTTGCCGGCGCCCACGGCAACGATGGTGCCGCGCTGCGGCTTCTCCTGAGCGTTGCTGGCGATGTACAGACCAGAAGCGGTCTTCTGCTCGGCCTCGTCGGGCTTGACCAGAACACGATCTGCAAGCGGCTTCAAAGACGACATGCTTGTCTCCTCCTTTTTGGGCCGCGCGGTTATACCACGCGAATTAACCCTTTTTGTTTGCGTACGCGTTGAATGGTACCCACGAATGGCGGGTTATACAACACGGAGTCAAAAAATCTTATTTTTTGGCACTTAGATTTTCTGAATGCCGGGGGATAACTTAGCAGTGGCTCCCGGGGCGGACCGGAGGGCATGAAGTTTGCTGCTCTACAGTCCTGCGCAAGACGGAAAGCACATTAAGTGCTTTCCTTTGCGTGCGGAACTCGCGACAAACTTCATGCCCTCCGGTCCGCCCCGGGAGCCAGGTTAACTAATTCGGGCCCGGTATTCAGAAAAGTCAGTGCAGCAAAATGGCGATGCGGATAGCGACATGGGCATGGTTTTCGCCACGCGCACGGGTCCCCCGGGGAGCACCGTGCATTTTTGGGAGTATTCAGCAGGCCAGGGTAAATGCATACGCGCCGGACATACTTTTTTGGTCCCAAGGATGCTTTCAGCGGGCGGTTTTGGTCGGTGGGCAGACCCCGTTGGAACAAATGGGCATACTTCGCGCCGTACCGGACCACAAAATGTCATCGAGCTCCGCGATGCTACCCGACTGCAGCGGCGCCGGCGGGGCTTGCGTTGCTGAATACTCCGTTTTTTGCACGGCCCGGGCGGGGGTACATCAGGACCAGAAAGAACATCCCAGCCTTTTTATGCAATCTGCAATGGAAAGTATGCAAAACACCAAGAGACGGCATTGCTGATGTCCAAATTAAATGCGCGGGGCAGCAGCGCCCCCACCCCACGCTCAAATCAAGCAGAGCAGGGACGCTCATAGCGGGTCCCCACCGATATACAAACGCGGCTCGAGCACCATCCCAAAATAGGCTGCCCGAGCCGCGTTTAACGGTACGGCATGATTATTAGCGCTCGTAAATCAAGTTGCCTGCCAGGTAGGTGGCCTGAACCTTGGTGGCCTGCAGCTCTTGGGGGTCGATGGTGAGCGGGTTTTGGTCCAGGACTACCAGGTCGGCGTATTTGCCGGGCTCTAGGCTGCCGAGGTTTTGCTCGTCACCTGCTGCGTAAGCGCTGCCCAGGGTGTAGTTGCGCAGAGCTGTAGCCGCGTCGACGCGCTCGCTGGGGAGCCAGCCGCCCTCGGGCCAGTGGCTGCGGGGGTCTTGGCGCGTGATGGCCGTGTAGAGCACGTTCATGCTGGTAACGGCCGTGATGGGGCTATCGGTGCCGAAAGCTTGGCGGATGCCGCGTTGCTTATAGGTCGCAAACGGCCACATGATGCGGCTGCGCTCCAGGCCCAGGTCGCGCTCCGGGCCACCCGGGTCGAGCGTGATGTGGCAAGGCTGGCTCGAGGCAATGACGTTGAGCTTGCGCAGACGATCGATGTCCTCGGGCAGCAGATTCTCCAAATGCTCAAGCGTATTATGGCCGTGCGGGGGCAGACCGTAGAGCTCTGCCGCCTCCTCAAAGATATCGAGTGCGGCATGGATGGCACCGTCGCCGATAACGTGGATGCGCACGGTGTGGCCACGCTCGGCTGCCGCTAGAACCAACTTGCGCATGCGCTCGACAGGAACCGTCAGACGACCCTGGTCGCCCGGGAAGCGCGGGTTGGTATAGGGCTCAGTGAGGTATGCGGTATGCTCGCTCGACACGCCGTCGAAGAACTGTTTAAAGCCTGGCGCCGAGAGCAGCGCATTGTTCGCGTAGCGGGTCTGGAGTTCTTCCAAGCGCGATTGGTCATCCAGCAGCGTGGGAAACAGATGGGCGCGGATGCCCAGCTTGCCGGCGGCCTGCAGCTTGTCGTAAACATCGTCGCGAATAAAGTCACAGCCCGGCATGGGCATGAGCGACATATCGCAGATCGAGGTGATGCCCTGCTCGGCCATACGCTTCATCTGGTCGGCGTAAGCGCTCGCGATGCGGTCCTCGCCCAGCCACTCAAGACAGCGCGGCAGCAGCTGCATGGCCGCAGCCTCGTGGGCAATACCCGTAAGCTCACCGTTTGAGTCTTTGTCGTAACTGCCACCCGCCGGAGGCTCACTGTCGCGTGTCACGCCAAGGGCTTCGAGTGCGCGGCTGTTGAGCCACAGGGTATGCCCATCGCCCGAATACATAACACAGGGGCGATCGGGAAAAGCAGCATCGAGCGATGCCTTAGTGGGATGCTCGGGCGGATCCCAGCGGTAATCGCGCCAGCCCTGCGTCACGACCCAGGCGTCGTCGGGCAGGTCCTGGGAAAACTCGAGCGCGTGCTGCACCAGTGCCGCCTCTGACGTGCCCATATCCATGAGCATGTACGGCGAGGAACCGACCGAGGTATGGAAGAAGTGCAGGTGCGCATCATGGAAACCGGGGCAGATGAATTGCTCGCCGTAGTCGACCACCGGCGTGGCAGCAGGGGCGGCGGCAATCACGTCATCGGGCGCACCGACCGCGACGATACAATCTCCCGCGATGGCGATCGCCAACTCGCGGGCGGTATCGATGCCGTCTTGCGCGGTAAAAACGTTCTTGGAGCAGATAATCCGATCGATATGTTGCATGGGCGTCCCCATCTCTGGCAGGAAATTCAACACTCCCGAGTGTACTCCCCCGCCCTTGCAACAAAACCCCAAGCGGCAAACGGCAACTTTACCAGCCCTAGCGGCAGGTGGCATACTGGAGAGAGCCTGTACGATTTTGCGATCGAGCCAACAAGGAGCAAATCGACCATGACGAAGACGAAGGCACAGCAGATTATGGCGGCAACCGAGGTTCGCGCGGCAGACGACGTCACCGCGGCCATCCAGGATATCGCCGCCGAGTTTGAACCCTACATCATCAAGCAGCGCCGGCACTTCCATAAGCACCCGGAGCTGAGCCTTGCCGAGGAGCGCACGACTTCCGACATCGCCAACCAGCTCGACGCCATGAATATCCCCTACGAGCGTCCGCTCAAGACGGGCCTGGTGGCGACGCTCCGCGGCACCGCGCCCGATGCCTACCGCGAGGACGGCACGCCGCGCCGCCGTATCCTGCTGCGCGCCGATATCGACGCTCTGCCTGTCACCGAGCAGACCGGCGAGGAGTTCGCCAGCGTCAACGAGGGCTGCATGCATGCCTGCGGCCACGACTGCCATATCGCCATGATGCTCGGCACGCTGCAAATCCTGCGCCACATGACCGATGACATCCACGGCGAGATTCGCATCGCATTCCAGCCCAGCGAGGAAAACGGCCAGGGCGCCAAGCTCATGATCGGCACGGGCGTACTTGATGGCGTCGACGGCGCCTACGCCGCGCACATCTGGAGCGAGGTCGACGCCGGCACCGTAAGCTGCGAGCCCGGCCCACGCATGGCAAACACCGACTGGTTCCGCATCGACGTCCGCGGCACCTCGTGCCATGGCGCCATGCCCCAGCGCGGCCACGATGCCGTTATGGTTGCCGCCGAGATCGTCAACGCCCTGCAAACTATCGTCTCGCGCGAGATTAGCCCCTACGAACCTGCCGTCATCACCGTCGGCGAGCTGCATGGCGGCACCGCGCGCAACGTTATCGCCGGCACGGCGTACCTCGCCGGCACGGTACGCACCTATGGCGACAAGACGCATGAAGAGATGCCCGAACTTATGCGCCGCATCGTGGAGCACACCGCGGCTGCTCTGGGCGCCGAGGCCGAACTCACCGACTACACCATCGCCAACTACAAGGTAGAAAACGATGCCGCCTCGAGCGAGCGCTGCCGCCAAGCTGTGCTCAAGTGCTTGGGCCCCGCGGGCGAGAGCCATTACCGCGGCACGCTTTCGGGCGAGGATTTTTCGGAGTACCTGCGCCGCGTGCCGGGCGTGCTCGCCTTTGTAGGTACGCGCAACCCCAAGATTGGTGCCACGTACGCCCAACATTCCTGCTTCTACAAGATCGACGAGAGCGTGCTCGCCAAGGGCTCCATGGTAGCCGCTCAGTATGCCATCGACTTTTTGGCCGAGCCCACGCAAGAAGAGCTCGACGGCCCCGCGATTACCGCGGTCGCCGAAACCAACCCCGATCTGGCCGCCAAGTTGCGCTCTGCCAAGGCAACGACCGCCGAGGCTCGTGACGCCATCCATGATGCCCGCACGGCCCGCCATGCCGCGATCAAGGGCATCCACGAAGCCCGCGCCGCCGCTCGACACGAGGATAAGCACGGCGAGTAGTCGTCACGCCCACCCATAACAACCTGGCTATAGCAAAGCGGGGGCGAACGTTATCTCAACGTTCGCCCCCGCTTATGTGTCGACCGCTTTTCTAGCGCGTCCTCCGTCACGACAGGCAAGAGTGAAGAATGGTGAGCCAGCGTGGGGTTTCGAAGTGGATGATATCGGTGGGAACTCCGGCGGGAGCGTGACCACCAAAGAGCAGGCCCGCGTCTGCTGGGTTGATAAGGCGCACGATCCATACGGCAACGACCAGCACGCACAGAACAACGACCGCAATGTCGATGCCACGCTTTAGCTTGCTCGATGCCACCTCCTCGCGCACGAACGCGAGCGCAAACGCAATCGGCACCACCCAAAACAGCGGATGATAGGCGAAGGCCGCCGCAAAATCGAGGCGCAGTGCTGTCAGCCAGGCCCTCGTCATGCCACATCCCGGACAGGGGATGCCCGTCATCAGGCGAAACACGCAGCCGATATCGAGCAGGTAGAGTGCGAGCCAGGCGACAAAGAGCGCGCCGATGCAAGAAAGGGCGCGGCGAATGAGTTCCACCGCGCCCTTATGTCCCTGAGTATTACTCACGACGACTTGATCGTTAGGCACGCACGCCGAGACGGGTGTTGTAGACCGTAGCCATTGCGTTGGTGTTCTTGATGATGATGTTCATGGCAAAGATGGGACCAAGGCCGCACAGGAGCGCACCGACAATCTGCCACATAAGAATGGTGGTGCCGTTCTCCTGGAACACCAGGCCATAGCGAGGGGCGTTGGCCTGCAGGCGGTTACCGATCTTATAGTACCAGTAGGGGGCATAGAAACCGCAGGTCACAAACGACAGCAAGATGAACGCGGCAATGCCCGGCGTGGAATCGCCGTCGTCCTGGCACATGACATTGATGTCGCGGGCGAGGCAATAGAGGAAGTAATATGAATAGATGCCGCAGGTCACGATGGAAAGCAGGAGCCAGCCGATCACGCCACGGTCGGTTTTAATCGGAGTATAGCCCATCGGGGCAGGTGCAGGCTGCTGAGCATACTGCTGCTGACCGGTGTACTGCTGCTGCCCGGCGTACTGCTGCTGAGGCTGAGGCTGAACTGCCTGAACCGGAGTGGGCTGAATCTGCGTGGGCTGCGGAGCAGGCTGGGGCTGAGGTGCAGGCTGCGGCGCGGGCTGCGGAGCAGGAGCAGCGGAAGCGGCACCGACGGCAGAACCGCAAACAGGGCAGAATTTGGCATCATCCGAAATGGGAGAACCACAAGTGGGACAGAACATAAGCCTCTCCTTTTCCTAAGGCGTTGCACGCCTTCAAACCTTACACGTCTATGTTCTCAACAATAGCCGCGACGTTGTTGCGCAACATTGGCCAATTTCCGAGAAATTTTACTGCAACCGTTTTCCCAGGCATTTTCTTGCTTTCGCAGTAGAAAAAGGCGCCCCGGGCTCAGTTGCCCAGGGCGCCTCGACCGACTATTCGGTTTGATTGTTTTCGGCAGCAGGATTATCGCCCGGCTCATCCGCCGGCGTGGCAAGGGCATCCCAATCGGGCTCCGCAGGCGTCGCCTCGGGCGCCGGGGCAGGTGCAGGCGCCGGGGCAGGTGCCGGGGCAGGTGCGGGCGCGGGTGCAGGGGCAGGCGCGGGCGCGGGTGCCGGAGCAGGGGCAGGTGCGGGTGCCGGTGCAGGGGCTGCACCAGTGGCGGCCGTGGGATTGAATCCCGCAGGAGCAGGCTTCTTCTCACCCGGAAGCACAAACGTCAGAACATCGTCGGCATCCTCATCGGCCCACTCGCTGGCATAGCGCGCGGCCCAGTAGCCAACGGCGCGATACTTGAGCATCTTGCCAAACACAGTCAGGAACACCGTGACAAAGGCAACGATCATCAAGAACAGGATGAGCGTAATGCCGCCGCCCTCGATGATTGCCTCAAGACCCGTGGGGCGATAGTAATAGCTATACATACCAAACGTAGCAATGGCGCCAAAGATGGCGGTGAAGATCCACGTGATGATGTGCGACACGATGCCCGTCAAAAACTCGGGAAGAATCGAGGCGCAGAATAGCTTGCCCAGGTTGGCCTTATAAGACTTCCAGACCTTCTCGAGCGAAAACGCGCTTTCCACGCGCCCCGCGACGGCAAAGTGCATCACGGCGGCATCACCAAACATCTTAAAGAAGATGCCCAGTACCACCGACACGATCATGGCAAAGACAAGCAGCCCCATCGAACCGATGAGGGCACCCTCAAGACCGCTCCAACCATTGAAATAATATGAACCGACGGCACCGATCACGACGCTCTCGATAGCCGAGAACACCACGCCAATCACCGGAATAATGGCCACGAACTCGAGCACACCGGTAATGACAGACGAGAAAATGCCCAATCCAAACGAGGTCGAGCGCAGCAGCGGACGCTCCATGCCGTTATCATCCTTGAGCGACAGGTCACGACCCCACTCGATGGCAAAGCCCGCGCCGCACACGCTTGCCACGTACGCGAGCAAAAAGCCAATGGCCGCTGCGATACCGCCGATAACGGGGATAAACAGCACCAGCACCGAGACAACACAGATCAGCGCCGGCAAAAAGGCGATCTGGCATACTCGAACCAAGGCGCCGGGAACCTTAAGCATGTCGTTGAAGGCCTGAGCCATACAACCCTTGGGCGCGTTCATAGCCGGCTGGGGCGCAACGAACGGCTGCGGCTGGGCAAACGGCTGACCCTGCGGCTGAGGTTGAGCTTGCGGAGCGGGACCGGCGGCCTTAACCTCGGTATTAGGGGCACCGCACACGCCGCAGAACTTGTCGTTATCGCCCATGGGGGCGCCACACTGCGAACAGAACATCGAAATCATCCCTTCGTATCTAGAGCGAATCACCTGGATCGCAAACGATGTCTTTGGCATCATTATCGCCCAATGTGGGGACAAATACCGCAAGATGACCGATTTGCAACGTAGCCGGTTTGTTCAATGATTCGAAGGGTACGACCGGGCTAGTTCGTGCCGCAGAAGCCCTTGCCGACGATTTCGGAGCTATCGACGATGGTGATGAAGGCGCCAGGGTCAATCTCGCGGGTATAGCGGCGCAGTTGCACTGCCTCGCGACGGCTCAGCACGCTCATGATCACCGTGACGCACTTGCCCGAGAAGGCGCCATAGCCACGGCTGATCGTTGCCGTGCGGTTGAGATGCTTGACGATAAACTCCTCGACCTTAAGGGGCTCGGAGCAAATGATCGTGCAGACCTTACGAAGGTGAATGCTCTCGATAGCCTTGTCGACCACAAGCGTCTTGGCAAACAGACCGAGCACGCAGTACAGACCGACGCGCGGGCCATACAGGAAAGCCGCGATGGTCACGATGCCGATATCGACCAGCAACAGGGCACGGCCGATCTCAAGCGTCGTGCGGCGTTTGAGAATCATGGCAAGGATGTCGGTGCCGCCCGTCGAGGCGCCAATGTCAAAGACAATGGCACTGCCCAGCGCCGGCAAGATGACGGCAAAACACAGGTCGAGCCACATATCGCCCGTCATCGAAACATCCGTCGGAATGAAGAGCTCAAACAGCGAGACGTAGGCCGAAAGCGCAAACGAGGCAAAGACACTCCAAAGGATTGCCTTGCGCTCCAAAAAGATAAAACCCAGGATGACCAGGACCGCGTTGATAATCCACATAAAGACGCCGACGGGCAGAGTCGGGAACAGCGTGGAAAGAATGACCGACACGCCCGAGGTGCCGCCGAAGGCAAAGTGATTGGGGTTTTTAAAGGCCACGATGGCAAAGGCCGTGAGGACCAGGCCCAGATTGAGCTCGGCAAAAAAGCGCGGAAAGCCTGGCTCCTGGCTGCGCTTGCGGCCGGCGCGCTCGCCACGTTCGATATCCTCGCGACCGACAACGCGCTCCATCGGCACCACCGGAGGACGATGCATCTCCTCGGCGGCACGCGACGCCGCCTCTGCCGCAGCGGCTTCAATCGCCCATGCCTTGCTTTCGGTCTCGTGTTCGTCGGCCATTACGGCAACCCCTCGTTAACAATTTGGAAACAATGCGCCCATTAGGGTAACGCGGAACGCGAAGATTGCAACCCTTAGTTAGACGAGCGGTATGCCCGCATCGGGGGCATACAAATAACGGCCGGCCGCACATACATCCGTGCGACCGGCCGTTTGACGTTTTCGCAGATAAAACCTGCCAAAACAAACCTGTCCCTTTTTGGAAGGTTATTCGTGCTGGCTGGTGCGGTGCTCGTACTCCTCGGGGGTGATGACATCCTCGATGCGCAGGTTGACGCCTGCCACCTCAAGGCCGGTCATCGCGGCCAGACGCTCGGTGACGCGCGCCTTAACGTCGTCAAAGATCGCAGGCGCATAGGCGCCGTACTCGATGATGACGGAGATGTTGACGACCACGCGGTTGTCATCGGTGACCTCAACCGTCACGCCCTTGGTCAGGTTCTCGGCACCAAACTGCTCCTGCACAAAGTGCATGAGGTTGCCCTTCATGCCCAGGACGTGCGGCACCTCGCGGGTGGCCATGGCGACGATCTTCTCGATCACGCCGTTGGAATAGGTCAGCGAGTCCTCGGACTCGTCCGCCTCCTCATCCATCTCCTCGTTATCCTCGTCCGCATCGGACTCGGCCTCGACGAGTGCCTCGTCCTCGAGCGTTACGTCCTCCGCCTCGGCGGCGACGGCCTCATTCGCCTCGAGCTCGGTATCGGCTACATCGACCTTCGTGTTAAAAGCCATGGTTCCTCCTTATGCCTGCCGCGGATGCGACAGTCGAATACGTATTAGCGGCCGCTAAACAGGCGGCCGAAGAAGTTGACGATACCGTTCTCGCCGTCGCGAATCTGGCCGATCACGGCGCCGATCAGCACAAAGAATGCGATGACGAGCGTGTCCCACAGGCCCAACGTAAGTACCAGCACGGCGAGGATAAAGCCTGCCAAGGCGCCGAGCGTAGTGTTGGGGTGGCGCACGGCGTAGCTCCAGATAGCAGCGCCCGTACCTTTGATGAGACCCATGGCCTCGTCAAAGTCGTTGGCGGCGCTGTCGTGCTGCTCGCCGGCCTCGGGCTTGGCGTCGGCGGACTCGCCTGCCGGCGTAGCGCTCTGGTCGATCGTCAGGCGCGGCGTGCGGGCGGTCTTGTCTTGGTTGGTATCACTCACCGGAAACCTCCACGGTCTGGACGGTAGTCTTGGACGGCAAAAAACGGACGCGCGTGGTCGTGCCCGGCGTGCCGAGCATGGTGTCGCAGGCCTTCTCGATGCGCTGCTGCATCGAGGTGGCAAGAGCGGCAACGTCCTTGTCATCGAGCGCGATGGCCTCGACCTTAAAACGAACGCGCGACTCGTCGGAGCCTTGAACGCGTGCCTCGATATGCTCAACCATCACGCGATCATCGCACTCTGCCGCGGCACGGGCGCACGAGGAAAGCGCTGCGAGCGTGACCTCGATATTGCGCTCCCCCGCCGGATGCACACAGGACGGCTCGCGACGCGCGAACATCAGGCGGAAAAAACCGATGAGCACGCCAAGCGCCACGATAGCGGCACACCCCGTAACGACGACGCGAGGCATGGCGTCACGCAGCAGCAGCATAAAGCGATACGTATACGGTCCCCAGAACTGGCAGACAAGCGTACCCAGCGCCACGATGGCGGCGGCAAGATACACGATCGCTAGGGCTCGTTTGAGTACGCGCACGCGCGCTCCCTTCAGGTTTCGGTCCACAGAATGCAAAACGGTTCGCATCATTATAAAAGAGCCGGGTCCGGTGCTGTACGCACGCGGATCCGGCTCATCTATTCCACGAGGCTTGCATGCTCGCTTCATTATGCCCAGATATGCACGGCTTAACCCGTGTGGGCGCTACTCCTCCTCGAGGGCAGCGATGACCTCGTCGGTCATATCCATGGTGCTGTAGACGTCCTGGACGTCGTCGAGCTCCTCAAGACGGTCGATAAGGCGCTGGACCTTCTTGGCGTCGGTACCGGAAACCTCGGTCGGGGTGGTCGGGACCATAGTGGTCTCGGAGCCCTTGACCTGGACGCCCTGCTCCTCGAGCGCCTTGGAGACAGCCATGACATCGTTAGCAGCGGTCCAGACGATCCACTCCTCGCCGGCGTCCTCGTAGTCCTCGCCACCGGCCTCGGCGATGGCCATCATGAACTCATCCTCGTCACCGGCAGGACCGTTGGCGATCATGGTCTCCTTCTTGGCGTTCTCGTCCAGGATCTCCTTGGCGACGACGATCTGGCCCTTGCGCTCAAACTGGAAGGCGACGGAGCCCGAGGTGCCCAGGTTACCACCAGCGTGGGAGAAGGCGGAACGGACATCAGCGGCGGTACGGTTGCGGTTGTCGGTCAGGCAGTCGACGTAGACGGCGACACCGGCGGGACCGTAGCCCTCGTACACGATGTTCTCGTAGACAGCGGCGTCGGCACCCGAACCGAAGGCCTTGTCGATAGCGGACTTGATCTTGTCCTTGGGCATGGACTGAGCCTTGGCCTTAGCAACAGCAGCAGCGAGGCTGGCGTTGTTCTCAGGCAGCGGGTCGCCGCCGAGACGGGCAGCAACGGTGATGTTGCGGCTCAGCTTGGAGAAGAGGGCGGAACGCTTGGCGTCCTGCGCGCCCTTACGATGCTTGGTTGTGGCCCACTTAGAGTGTCCGGACATACGTGTCTCCTATCGGTTTCGACCTAAAGCCCAGCGCAGATGCTCGGGCAATATAAACAAACGTCGTTATGATATACCTACTGGCCTGCGAGATAAACCCCAAAATGAAGGCGTCGTGATGATACAGCCCCTTGGTGCAAAGTAACCTGTCCCCTTTGCACCAAATTAGGACCAGAGGAGGTCGCTGCGGGTGATGGTGGCGCCGATGGCAAAGGGCATGCAGGCGATGACCGGATACAGGTAGCGCATGTAGGTCGAGCCGTTGCAGGGACCGATCAGGCACACGGCGAGCACGCCCAGCAGCGGCACCCAAATGGCCAGCCCGCGCCACGAATGACGACGTAGCAGATAGACCACCACGGCGATCATGATCCACACATAGGTGGCCGAGCTCATGGTGAGCGAGATAAACGGGATGCGCTGCACCGCCACGCGATACAGGTTGATCAGGTGGTCGCACCAGCGCACAACCTTGCTATCGACCGGATGGAAGTCGAAGTACTTGAGGTTATCGGGCTTTGCCATAATCTCGGCACTGCGCACCGTGCTGTAGACCCACGCATCGCGGGCACTCGGATAAAAGTAGCCGTAGTAGTTATTGATGAGCGCCGAGATATAGCACTCGGGATCCTTTTTGAACATCTGGGCCCACACCTCAAAATAGGCCTTGATGTCCTCCTGCGAGGCGTACTCGTTGAAGCAATTTTTGACAGCGTCCGACTTATCCGGGTTGTAACGGCGGCCCAGATTCTCGTACTTGAGCACACGGTCGATCACGGCACGCTCTTCGTCGGTCACCAAGCCGTCGCAAGGAGCCTCCACGATGGTGCCGTCCTCCTTAACCGTGGGGTTGACACCCGAGTTGAGGCCGTCGTGCTTTTGGACGAAACGAGCCGTCTGCTGGAACGGAATCGAGAGGATTTCGCGCTTGGAACCAGGCGTGATGTCGTGCGCCGGCATAAAGACCTTGGTGAAGTACATATTGGAGGCAAGACAGAGCGCAAGCACCGCAAGAACGCCCACCCAGCGGAAACGCGGGATGGCGCCCGAAGGCTCAGCACCAGCCTGTTTGGCCGCACGACGAGCCACATGCGCGTCCCACGCGCAAAACGCCGCCGCGATCACGCATGCCGCCAGGGGAAACACCAGGCCGCCATTGCGCAGAAACGTGGAACCCATGGCGCCCAGAGCGAGCAGCAGCCAGTCGTGGCGCGCAAAGAGCACAGGCCTCTGTTCGCCTGCACGCTCGACATTGGCATCGCGACGGGGCGGGCCGCAGGCCACGAGCTTCACGGTCTGCACCAACAGCACCAAAAACGCGTCGGCAAACAGCACGTCTTTGGTAAGCAAGGCCGCGTAGTTGGAGAACATGGGCATAAACACAAAGAACAGCAGGATTACGCCGCGGACCGGCAGGCTCACGCCCAGCTTGCGCAGCGACGAGATGGAATAGGCCATGCAGGCGGCCGTAATGACGAACTGAGCGCAGGTGTAGATGGCAAGACCTGCGTTGGCGCTGTTGAACAGTGAAAGCCCCAGCTGGACGCACGAACCGATGATAGCCGTATGCACCACGGGGTGATGTCCGTTGAGCAGCACATTGGGATTGAGCAGACGCAGGTAGTCACTCGTGCCGTTGGGGTAGTTGAACCACTGGCGAATCTGCGCACCCGTATCTCCCATAAAAAGGCCGGGCAGCGAAGCGATGAGCGTGGGCGCCCAGGCGACCATAAGCACCAGGAAGGGCCCGGCAAAGGGATGGACCGAGAGCACGGCGTGAGCCACACGCCATACGCGGCCAAAGTGCGCTTCAGAAAACGGAATGCGCCGAGAGCTCAGCCAATCTAGACACTCAAAGGTAAGGTAGAAGGCAACGACCGCCAAGAGCATCCAGCCCACACCGCCTATCCAGGCGCAGATGATGCGGGCCTTGTCGCCGAGCACGATCTCGGCCGAATCGGTGAGGTCGTAGCTGCGGCCAAACACCATGCAGACGGCAAAGAGCAGCGACGGAAGGACTACCGAGGGACGCCAAGCGTCGCCGCGGCCAAAGAAAACGTAGCGAAACGGCAGCGTGAGCAGGCAGGCAAGCGCGAGCAGCATGACCGCGTCGGTGTGGCCGGCAAACGAGAGGAGCACCTCGTAGCACACGTACAGCATGCCCGAGGCTTTGGGGTCAATCGCCAAGACCGCGTTGCTCGACACCGGGGCGGGATCGATGGAAAACGCCGTGGTCGCCAACAGCGCGAGCAAAAATGCAATGAGCGTCTGCTTGGCGGGGTAGCGCTTAAACCAGACGATGCGGGCAGCGTCGCGCGCAGCCGTTGTGGAGAGGTCGGAATCCTTCACAGTCCGAAAGCCTTTCTAGAAACCTGCCAAAAAGGGACAGGTTTATTTTGGCAGGTTTTATCTGGGAAACGTTACGGTTCTGTCATCGTTGCTCGGCAAGACCACCACAAAAGTGCCTGTCCCCTTTGTGGTGGTCTTGGTTAGGCGTCCAGGTAGACGCGCTGGGGCTGGTTGCGGCGACGGGCGAAGATGATGAGTGCCAGGCCGGCGATCACGAGCGGCAAACTCAGCAGCTGACCCATGGTGATGACGCCGCCCAGCAGATAACCCAGCTGGGCATCGGGCACGCGCACGAACTCAACGAGAAAGCGAACGATGCCGTAGCCCATCACAAAGACGCCCATAAACGTGCCTTGGGGCAGTAGCGGCTTTTTGCGGCTGAGTACCTGCAAAATACAGAAGAGCACGACGCCCTCAAGAAACGCCTCGTAGAGCTGGGAAGGATGACGCGGCATATCGCCCGCGGTGCCGCCAAAGACCACGCCCCAAGGCAGATCGGTCGGTTTGCCCCACAGCTCACCGTTGACGAAGTTGGCGCAACGGCCCAGGCACAGCGCCAGCGGGGCGCCGATCACGGCAAGGTCGGCGACGGTCCAGGCGTCGAGCTTATACATGCGGCACACGATGATGCCGCCCAAGATGCCGCCCACCAAGCCGCCGTGGAAGCTCATGCCTCCCTCGTTGGTGGCAAAGATCTCGAGCGGGTGGGTCCAATAGTAGCCATCGCCGTAAAAGACGACGTAAAACAGGCGCGCGCCGATAATAAGGCCAAAGACCGCACCGACCACGACGCTCGTCAGGTCATCGATCGTGATGTCGAAGCCCCAACGACGCTGCGTGCGGTACATAACGACCGCCGTGAGCAGGGCGCCGACCACATAGGCCAGACCGTACCAGTAGATCGTGATGGGGCCCGCCGAGATCGCAACGGGGTCAAGCATATGGTAGAGGTCGTTGAGCATATCGATCCCCCTGCTTCCTACATACAAATGCGGCCGCGGGCCTTGCGCTCGCAGCCGCATATTTGGACGTAACGTCTATGCGGAGCGTACCGTCCGCAGCTTTCGCATCTTAGAACGGCGCGTACTCGTCGTACAGGTCCTCGGCCTCGCCGGAAGCATTGACCTGCTCGACGCGGGTAACGCCGGGCACGTGCTCCTTCAGGATGCGCTCGATACCCATGGAAAGGGTCAGCGAGCTCATGGGACAGCCGGCGCAAGCGCCCTGCAGTTCCAGCTTAACGACGCCCTCGTCGTCGACGCCCACATACTCCATATCGCCGCCGTCGGCCTGCAGGTTGGGGCGAATCTCTTCAAGAACCTTCTTAAGCAGCTCTTCGTTAACAGCCACAGGGGCTCCTTTCTCACAATAACGCGGGCACGCCCGCGGACAGAAGCTATGTTACTACAGCCGTGTACCCGCTCACGAGCCGTCCATGCGCGCAGACGCGACTTTCACGAGTAGTCAATTTGGGACGGGGCTCTTTTGGCTGTTTTGACGCCAGCTGCGTTGGCACGCGCTACTGCTGAGCCTGTCCCCCGGTACCAATCTGGACATCGACGATGACCTGGCGGTAACTGATGCCGCAGGAGTCGAGAATGCGGCGGCTGATACGGCCGTCGTCGGTATCGGCATACTTGTTGTCCAGGTAGACGACCTCGCCTACACCTACCTGCGCCAGGATCTTGGCGCAGTCGTGGCACGGGAACAGCGTGACGTAGACCGTGGAACCCTCAAGGTCTTTGAGCGAGCCGCGGTAGTTGAGCACGGCGTTTGCCTCGGCATGGACTACGTAGTTGTGCTTGTCCTGCAACGGGTCATCGCTCGTGCCCCACGGGAAAAAGTCATCGTTGAGTGCCGAGGGCGTACCGTTGTAGCCCACCGAAAGGATGCGGTGGTTGGTGTTGGCGATGCACGCGCCCACCTGCGTGTTGGGGTCCTTACTGCGGCGCTGCGCGGCGATGGCCACGCTCATAAAGAACTCATCCCAGCTAATAACGTCGCGGCGCTTGCCCGACGCAGTTTGATGAAGATCGTCCGACATGCCAGACACCTCCGTAATCGCAACATTTTGACCCATTGTAGCAGGTGGAGGGTGGAGACGTTTTTGTCCCACCGCCCCATCGCTACGCGCGACGGGGCTTTTGATTGATGTGGTAGAGCTCGGCGAGACCCCGCAGCGTCAACGCGTCATCAACCGTCAGGCTATGACCGACAAGGGCCGCAAGTGCCTCGGCATCGTCGCCGGTAATGACGATGGGCACATCGCCCTCCCCCGCGGCCTTGGTCGCGCGCATCTCGGCGAGCACCATGTCGAGCATGCCGTCGATGCGGGCCACCTCGCCCAGAACCACGCCCGAGCGCATGGCTTCACGCGTGTTGCGGCCGATGACGTGTGTCGGCGCCGAGGGCTCAACCTGAGGCAGGCGCGCTGCTGCCGCCGAAAGCGAACGGGCGCCGAGGGCCAGGCCTGGCGCGATAACGCCGCCGACAAAGGTACCGTGCGCGTCGATGACCTCGATATTGGTCGTCGTGCCCAGGTCGATCACGATGCACGGCGAGCCGTAGACGGCGCGGGCCGCCACGGCGTCGGCGATGCGGTCGGGACCGATCTCGGCCGGGTCATCGTAGTGCACGGGCATGCCAGTCTTGAGGCCCGGCCCCACCGTGAGCACGCGCCCCGAGCAGGTACGGGAAAGTGCCGCCTTCCACGGGCGCTCGAGCGCCGGGACCACGCAGCTCAGCACAGCAGCCGCGGGCACAAGCGCACCCGGCATGCCCGCATCGGCCGCCAGTGCGGCCATGACCTGCACGAGACGCATGCGCGCCTCGTCTGCTGTGATGCTCGACGGCGTGGTGATCTCGCACGTCGCAAGCGGACATTCCTGCGCCGCGGCCGAATCCTCTGCAAACAGGCCAAAGCGAATGAACGTGTTGCCCACGTCGACCGTCAATATATATGCGCACCCATCAAGCATCGTCGGCGCTCCTTTCGTCTGCCCAGCAGTATATCGCCTACCTAAACCAGCCATCCCAAAATAACTAGCTTGCCGCTATACTGGTGCGCGGTCGTTTGCGAGCTCACGCGGCGGCCCTTGGTAACCCGACTTCCCGCGCCGTATCCGTAACGGCGCTCCCGGGGGAAGCGGATATACGCAAAGGAGTTCTATATGAGCAATCCCTCGAACCGTGCTTCGATGCGCGGGCAACTCACGCTGCGCGGCGTCGTCATCGGCGTCCTTGGCTGCGTGATCATCACGGCAAGCTCGGCCTATACCGCCCTCAAGATGGGCGCCCTCCCCTGGCCGATCATTTTCGCTGCCGTCATCTCGCTGTTCTTCCTGAAGCTCATGGGCAACGCCAACCTCAACGAGGCCAACGTCACCCACACCATCATGTCCGCGGGCGCCATGGTCGCCGGCGGTCTGGCGTTTACCATCCCGGGCGCCTGGATGCTGGGCTATGCCGATCAGATCAGCTGGCTCGACATGTTTATCGTGGCACTCGCCGGCACTATCCTGGGCCTGCTGGCCACGGCACTCATCCACCGTCACTTTATCGTGGACGCCGCACTGGAGTTCCCCACCGGCAACGCCGCAGCTCAGACCCTGCGCGCCACCGAGGCCGGCGGCAAGACCGGCAAGCAGCTCTTTGGCTCCATGGCCATCGCAGGCATCTACAGCGTGCTTCGCGACGCTCTGGGCGTGGTGCCCAGCATGCTGTGCACGCTCAATATCCCCGGCGTGACCTTTGCCATCTACAACTCGCCCATGTTGCTGTCCATCGGCTTTTTGGTGGGCTTCGCCCCCGTCGCGTTCTGGTTTGCCGGCGCGCTGCTGGGCAATTTTGGCATCATCGTCGGCGGCACCGCTGCCGGTCTGTTTGACGTTATGACCGCACAGGGCATCGTCAAGTCCCTGGGTATGGGCCTCATGATGGGCTTTGGCGTCGCCGTCGTCCTCAAGGACATCCTTCCGCAGGTCGCCGGTATCGTCCGCGGCCTCGCCGCCGACAGCTCCACCGACACCGACGAGCAGTCGCTCATCTCGGGCTCCCTTAAACTCGACGCCGGTATCATCGGCCTGGGCGCTGCCGCCATCGCCGTGATCATCGCCATCGTGCTCGACCTTGGCCCCGTTCCGGCCGTCATCGTCACGCTGTTCACCTTTGTCACCACCATCATGAGCGCGCAGAGCTGCGGCCAGACGGGCATCGACCCCATGGAGATCTTCGGCCTCATCGTCATGCTCATCGTTGCCGCCTTCGCGCAGCTCGCTCAGGTCAAGCTGTTCTTTATCGCCGGCATCGTGGCCGTGGCGTGCGGCCTTGCGGGCGACGTCATGAACGACTTCAAGGCCGGCGCCGTGCTGGGCACCAACCCGCGCGCGCAGTGGGTCGGCCAGGCCATTGGCGGCATCGTGGGCGCCCTGGTCGCCGCCGCCGTCATGGTCGCGCTCGTCACCGCCTATGGTCCGGACGCCTTTGGCCCCGACAAGAGTTTTGTGGCCGCACAGGCAAGCGTGGTCGCCACCATGGTCTCGGGCATCCCGAGCGTGCCGTGGTTTGCGGGCGGCTTTATCGCCGGCATCGTCATGTACTGGCTCGGCATTCCGGCCATGATGATCGGCCTGGGCGTGTACCTGCCGTTCTACATGTCGCTCACGGCCTTCCTGGGCTCCTGCGTCAAGCTCGCCTACGACAAGTGGGCAGCCCACCGCGATGCCAACGCCGGTCTTTCGGACGAGGAGAAGACCGCCAAGGATGCCGCCTTCCAGGAGCAGGGCCTGGTTGTCGCCAGCGGCCTGCTCGGTGGCGAGTCCATCGTCGGCGTTATCCTGGCGTTTGTCTCTGTTGGCCTGAGCCTGCTGGGCTAAACCAAACAACAACGCACCCGTGCAGAGCGCGGGGTCGGAGACCATCCGGCCCCGCGCTTTTTGTATCTGCCGAAACCCTCGGCAGTACTTGTATGTGGCGTGTCTTCCTTTGCCTGCTCGCCTAAGTTCCATGTCAAGATGACCGCCCCGCCCGTCACGGTGTAGAGTACATGCTGCGAACGCACCCGCGTTCCTACGGCAATACGAGGTGGACATGGAACTCGATAAACAACAGCTCAAGCGACTGCGCGAGCGCCATCATCGGCGCCATGGCATCCGCCCCGCCCACAGCGAGGCCATGGAGAACGCAAGCCGCTTTCTAAAGCGGGCATTCAACATTCGCGAGGGACGCGCGCCCTATCACGTGATTCGCAAGCGCTTTGTAAACGGGGCGCGCCTGACTGGCTCACACTTATGCATCTTGATCATTGCCATGTTGATCGCGAGCATCGGCCTCGATATCGACTCGGATATCGCCATTGTAGGCGCCATGCTCATCTGCCCGCTCATGGGCTCGGTCCTTGCCATGGCATACGGCATCGCCACGCTCGACCGCGAGATCACCCTTGAGGCCGTCGCCGGCCTCGCGCTGCAGATGGTCTTTTGCCTGGTCACGTCCACGTTGTACTTTAAGCTCTCGCCCCTTGGCACCACCACGGCCGCCATCATCGACAATTCGACACCGACCGTGTGGGACCTTGCCGTCGCGCTCGCGGGCGGCTTTGCGGGCGGCCTGGGCAACTCGCGCGACCAGGAACCCGCCACGCTCATCGCCGGGGTGGCTGTGGCGACCGCACTCATGCCGCCCCTGTGCGCGGCGGGCTATGGCATCGCCATCGCAAGCGGGTCATTGTTTCTCTCGGCGCTTTATGAATTTGGCATCAACGTGGTCTTTATCGCGCTGGCTGCCGAAGCCGTGCTGCTTCTATTGCGCGTGCCGCTCAAGCGCGACCTCAACGGCGACGGCATTGTGACTGCCGAGGAAGATGCCGAGGTCGACGAGCTATCACGCAAGGTGCGCCGCCGCATCATTGTGGGCACGGTAGTCTTTGCCATCCCCTGCATCGTCATGACGGCGGGGTCTATTGGCTCGGCGCAGTCCGGCGTGCAGGACGGCTACGGCGTCACCGAAACCACGCGCGAGCTTGCGGCGGTGCTGCCAGGCTTTAAGGATTACACCGTCGCCGTCGAAACCTCGGCCACCGAAGGCGATGAGGAAGGCATCGTCGAGCGCGAGATTGTCGCCCATGTGACGACAGGCGAGACGCTTGGGGCACACGACCGTCACATCGCCCGCAAGCTCATCGACCTCAATGTGCCCGAGCTCGATCGCGTGGAGTTCGATGTGAAGTGATGCCGGCACGGGATGAATGCTCACACAGACGCAAGTTATGACGAGGCGCAGACGCAATACGGACACGAGCAAATAGCGGGGTGCAGTTCATACCCGCGCCCCGCTCGCTGTTTTATTGCCGTGAATCAGACGTCCGCATCGACATCGCCAGACTCCACCGTAAACGCCGGATCGGTGCTCACAAGATAAAATCGGGTCACCTCAGTATTTCTAATTAGGTAAATCTGCCCCTGATTGCGTCGGCGCGATATATACGCAACGTGAACCGTGCCGAATTCTTCGCCGTTTTCCTTCTTTAATATCAGGATGTTGGGGGCATCCGTACGCTTAAACTGCCCGTCAACGCAGCTGCCGTCTTTGTCGACCAGTTGCCACCGATGGTTATCCTCTTCAAGAAAGGCCAGGGTTTCCAGACTCGTCTTGTCGTCCCGATAGTAACCGTCAATGGCAAACCCTTCGGAAGCGCATTCCTGCATATAGGACGTTTCCCGGCTTATAGCAAACAGCCCTGTAGCGCCCAGGAGCACAGCCAGGCAGACCACTGCAAGGGTTATCGAAGTAGCACGGCGACCCATGTTAGACCAACCGATAGTTGTTTAACGGAGCGCGAAACATACCTGGAACCTCCGATATCAGGGGGAACGTCGCCAGCAGGCTGGTGACAACTATATGCTTCTGACATCAAACCATATGGCTGTCACTCGCGGAGGGGGCATCGGTGAACGGCGTGTTTTCATACTCCATTGGTCAACCCTAAGCGCGGCCCTACAGGTCGCACTTGTACACGCGGTAGATGTACTTTTCGGCTTCCATCTCGTAGGTGGCGATGGGCAGTCCGTAGCGGTCGTACTCGATAAAGGTCTTGGCCATGCCCGATGCCACGAGCATGCTGTTCGAATTGCCGACGCGCTGCGCACTGCTGACGTAGCCCGAGAACGGCACCGCGATCTGGTCTTCGAGCTCGTAGGTGCGCGCCGTCTCGTCCACTGTAAAGATGCACCCAAACGAATGCGTGCCGCGGCTGTAGTCGGTCACCACCGCGGCGCCCAGCTGACCCCAGTCGAACTTGGGATAGCTTTCGGCCGCACCAAAGTTGTTGTCGTACAGCAGCACCTGGTAGCGACCAGTCGCAATCGTCTCGTCGTTTGGCAGATACGTCACGCTATACTGGCCCGCATTGAGCAAAAATCGCCCTGGGCCTGCAGTAACTTGTCCTCAAAGCCCGAGCCGGCCCATTGCCACTCCTTTCTATTTCTGGGTCCATCTTCTCACTGTTGACGGCCGAAAATGATCCGTTTACCTCCGTCCCCGACGGATTATTTTTTAGTACTTGAAGAAGCCCTCGCCCGAGCTTTCGCCCAGCTTGCCTTCGTCGAGCATTTTCTTGAGGACGGATGCCATGGCTTTGAAGTTGTAGGGCATCATCATCTTTTTGAGCAGCGGACTTACCAGGCCCGGGACCTTCTGATACTGCATGACGATGTTGTACGCCGTCTGGATACCCACCGTATCGAATACGCGGAACGGGCCCTTGGGGGCGCCGGTACCACGCGTCCATGCGAGGTCGATGCTCTTGGGGTCGCTCACACCCGAGACGTACAGGTCAAGACCCGAAAGCAGCCACGGCACCAGCATGGAGTTGAGCAAGTAGCCGTTCTTTTCCTTGTTGACGGGCAGGGCAAGCATACGGATGTCGTTGGCAAAACCGACAAGCTCATCGAAATAGCGCTTGTCGGTTTGGTCCTGTGCCATGACCTCGGTCATGTTGTTCTTCCAGATGGAGTTGGCAAAGTGCAGCGACAGGTACTTCTCGGGGCGGCCGGTGTACTTGGCAAAGGTGCTCGGCAGCAGCGTAGAGGAGTTCGTCACGATCACGGTCTTTTGCGGCAGAACCGGGGCGAGCTTCTTGTAGAAGTCGATCTTTGCCTGTGTGTCCTCGGCCATAGACTCGATGACCAAGTCGGCGTCGGCAACGGCCTTGGCGAGGTCGAGCTCCAGCTTGAGTGTGGAGTAGGCACGCTCAACGGCGGCGAGTGCCGCTTCCTTGTCGAAGGGCTGGTCGCTATCGGCGATACCGGCGCACCACTCGCCAGTACCGTCCGCCATGCCCTCGATAGCAGCGATGTACTCCTCGCGCACATGATCGATCTTGGGCTGGGTGCGGCCGATGCTGCCCTCGCTGCGCAGCCAAATCGTTACATCAAAGCCGCAGTAGGCAGCCTGAAAGGCAATCTGGCTTCCCAACACGCCGCCGCCGGCAACACAAACGGTCTTGTAGCTCATGGGACGGTCCTCTCTTACGTAATTCCATAGATGTGTATTTATTCAACCGTAAGGAGGACGCGCGCTGGGGGTGGGTTCTATAAACGGACGGTAATTTGCGGCGAACGGCTACACCTGTTCATTAACTCTCGATTTTGAGGGCATTTTTTGGCGCTGCTGAACCGCTGTTTTCGGAAGTGCGGGGAAAAATCGGGTTTCGCCGACCAGACCGGCTTTTTTACAACAAAACCGACGCTCCTATAAGTTGTCAATAGGCAGTTTGCGGGAGCGCTCCCTTCAATTCGCACAGGAGCTCGTAATACCTCCTCTCCAGTTTCGTCGACCGCCGTCTCCCATGTTCCAGGTGACCGAGTGAGGCCGCGGACATGCCGAGCCCCGCGGCGGCCTGCTTCTGGGTCACCCGCATCGCCTTGCGCATCTTCGCGAGCTCGGGGCCTTCCGGCGCGGCGCCGTCGGGGTTCGGGTCCATGAGCACGCGGTACACCTCCCGCGCTATGTAGCGCTTCAGGCAGCGGATCGCCTCCCTCCGGGACTTCCCCTCGGAGGTTCGCTTCGCCACGTACCTCTTCGTCCTCTCGTCGTATGCCATGCGCTTGATCGCGATCTCGTAGAGCGCCCAGTTCGCCTGCCGGTTGCCGCCGCGGTTGAGCCTGTGCCGCTCCGTCTTCCCGCTCGACGCGGGGGATCGGGGGAGACGCCGCACAGCCATCGAG